>NZ_LLWK01000035.1 GCF_001529295.1 Flavobacterium sp. TAB 87 | reverse complement strand
TTGCTAGAGCGGCTTCTTTTACTAATTACAATTGCGCTGCAGGCGGAGTTGGATCCAGTGTTAGTTACAGTCAAATAGCTGGAGTTGCAACCTCTTTAATTTCACAAGAGGATGCAGATTTTCTAGGTCTTTCCAAATTCAACGCCGATGGGCAGTCTAATGCAAATAGTACTGGAAGCTGTACTTTTAATAGTATTGCTAGAGCGGGTTCTTTTATTAATTACAATTGCGCTTCAGGGGGAGTTGGATCTAGTGTTAGTTACAGTCAAATAGCTGGAGTGGCAACCTCTTTAATATCACAAGAGGATGCAGATTTTCTAGGTCTTTCCAAATTCAACGCCGATGGGCAGTCTAATGCAAATAGTACTGGAAGCTGTACTTTTAATAGTATTGCTAGAGCGGGTTCTTTTATTAATTACAATTGCGCTTCAGGCGGAGTTGGATCTAGTGTTAATTACAGTCAAATAGCTGGAGTGGCAACCTCTTTAATTTCACAAGAGGATGCAGATTCTCTCGGTCTTACCAAATTTAATACCGATGGACAGTCTAATGCTAATGTAAATGGAACTTGTACTTTTAGTAGTGTGGCTCAAAGTGGTTCTTTTACTAGAAATAATTGTGGTGGGAGTGGCGTTGGTTCACTTGTAAGTTATAGTCAATTAGTTGGATCGGTAACCTCTTCGATTTCACAAGCTGATGCAGATTCGCAAGGGCTTACCAAATTCAACACCGACGGGCAGGATAATGCTAATAGTACTGGAAGCTGTACTTTCTATAGTATTGCCAGAACGGGTTCTTTTACTAGAAATAATTGTGCTGGGAGTGGCGTTGGTTCACTTGTAAGTTATAGTCAATTAGTTGGATCGGTAACCTCTTCGATTTCACAAGCTGATGCAGATTCGCAAGGGCTTACCAAATTCAACACCAACGGGCAGGCTAATGCTAATAGTACTGGAAGCTGTACTTTCTATAGTATTGCCAGAACGGGTTCTTTTACTAGAAATAATTGTGCTACAGGCGGAGTTGGATCTAGTGTTGGTTACAGTCAAATAGCTGGAGTGGCAACCTCTTTAATTTCACAAGACAACGCAGATTTTTTAGGTCTTACCAAATTCAACACCGACGGGCAGGCTAATGCTAATAGTACTGGAAGCTGTACTTTTTATAGTATTGCCAGAACGGGTTCCTTTCCTAATTACAGTTGCGCTTCAGGGGGAGTTGGATCTAGTGTTAGTTACAGTCAAACAGCTGGAGTTGCAACCTCTTCGATTTCACAAGCTGATGCAGATTCTCTAGGTCTTACCAAATTCAACACCGATGGGCAATCCAATGCCAATGCAAATGGAATTTGTACTTTTAAAAGTGAAATATTAAGCAGTACTTTTTCGAAGACTGATTGCGGACATGGACAAGGAATAGGTTCCACAGTGAATTATACTCAACTTTTAGGGGAGGAGTCTTCCACAATTTCCCAAGCCGATGCAAATGCTAAAGGACTTATTAAATTTAATGCAGATGGAAGGAATTATGCCAATGCCAATGGGTACTGCTTTTTTTACAACAAAGCAAAAAGTGGATCATTTACAAAAAACAATTGTAGCTCAGGCTCGCAGCCAGGAGTTTCAACTATTTATACTGTTGCTGCGAACAGCATAATCTCATATAATTCGCAAGATGAAGCAGATAGCTTTGCGCAGAGCCTTGTAAATTCAAACGGACAAAGTTATGCTAATAATAATGGAACATGTAATTCAATTTATTTTAATGCTATCGGAATACAAGAGATATTGTTGAGAAAAATGTTTATAACCCTGACCGCTTCGTCTTCTAACCATAATGGTCACACTTTTAATATTCAAATTGCGTACGATACCGCGCAAAATAATTCTAATTACAAAGATGTGCAACTGTCTTTGTTAGCTGGCGAAACAAGTAAGACATTTACTGTGCCTGTACCTGCAAAGAGTAGTGCAGTGATTTCCTTTTAAAGTATAATTTTATGAATAAATACATATTTTTGTTGGCAATAAGTTTCTTAGGCAGTATTGAAATGATTTCTCAGACTTTCAGTGATGATAATTTTATTTACACTTCAATGCCCAAAAAAGCAATTAAAGCTGTTGATTTAAATACTTTTACAAAAGACGAGCTTACCCAAAATATTACTTATTTTGATGGTTTAGGTCGTCCGATACAGATTATTGCTATTGGTCAAGGAGGTAGTGGTTCTGATATTATTACACCTATCGAGTATGACGGTTTAGGTAGACAAGTTAAGAAGTATTTACCTTACACTTCTTCTAATGGTGGCAATAATTATCCCAAGATAGATCCGATTTCTGCCATACATGCTGTATTTGGATTTTACAACACAGAGCAATATCAAAACACTTCAAATCCTTACTCGCAAAAAGAATTTGAGTCATCACCTTTAAATCGAGTTTTAAAACAAGCTGCACCTGGCAATGATTGGGCAATTGGTTCTGGACATGAGATTAAATTGCAGTATGAGACTAATACAGCTTCTGAGGTAAAGTTATATAAAGCTACAGCCATTTGGAATTCGGGCGCTGGTTTGTATGAAATTGCACTGACTAATGCGAGTGATTATGCAGCCAATCAATTATATAAGAATATTATCTATGATGAAAATTCAGGTGCTAATTCCATTGAATCTGCTGGGTCTACGGTAGAATTTAAAAATAAAGAAGGTCAAGTTGTTTTAAAAAGAACTTACGATGGGGGAGAGAAACATGATACGTATTATGTTTATGATGTATATGGTAATTTGACTTATGTACTTCCTCCAAAATCAGAAGGAGCTATAACGTCTGATGTTCTGAACGGCCTGTGTTATCAATATAAATACGACTATCGAAATCGCTTAGTTGAGAAAAAGTTGCCAGGTAAACAATGGGAGTTTATCGTATATGATAATTTAGATAGACCTGTTGCTACAGGTCCAGCATTATCGCCTTTTAAGGGCGATACTTCAATAGGTTGGTTAATTACTAAATATGATGCCTTTAGTAGACCTATTTACACAGGCTGGAGTAATGCTACTTGCACTTCTGCAGCAAGATCTTCTATGCAAATCGCTCAAAACAATTCAACAAAAATATTTGAAACGAAAGAGACATCGGGCGATATTGATGGTATTGCTGCTTATTATACCAATACTATTAGTCCGACAAGTTTCAGTCTTTTGACTGTTACTTATTATGATAATTATATTTTCCCTAGTGTTGCAGCTGTTCCCACTACAATTGAAGGCCAAAGCGTTCTGAGCAATACTAAGGGTTTACCAACAGGAAGCTGGATACGGACAGTAACTACAGCTGCTGAAAAATTAGGAGAAACAAGTACGAGTTTTTATGATGATAAAGGCAGAGGTATCAGTAGTTATTCTAAAAATTATCTTGGTGGTTATGTACAGGTCGATAGCAAATTAGATTTTATTGGAAAAACGGATTATACCATTACCAAGCAAAAACGAACTACGGGCGATAATGTTTTAACAATTAGAGAAGATTTCACTTATTCTGTTCAAGACCGTTTGATAAAACACACTCATCAGATTAATGGGGGTATGGCGGAGGTTTTAGCTGAAAACACTTATGATTCCTTAGGGCAACTTGTTAGTAAAAATATTGGAAATTCTTCTGCAAATCCTTTACAAAAAGTTGATTACACGTATAATATTAGGGGATGGCTCACTGAGGTAAATAAAAAGAATAATTTACAAATAGGAACAGATCCTGCAGATCTATTTGCTTTTAAACTAAATTATAATAGTGTTGAAAATGCTTCAAGTGGAGCGGTTGCTCTTTACAATGGCAATATTTGTGAAATGATATGGAAAACAGGAACAGACATCACTGAAAAAGCATATGGCTATCAATATGACAAACTTAACCGATTAAGAAATGCTATATATTTAACTCCTGCACTAACTGACAACAAAAATTATTTTGGTGAGAGTATGAATTATGATAAGAATGGAAACATACTTCATTTAAAGCGCAACAATATTGCTGGTACATCAAACGACCCCTACGTGGGAGGAATGGATGATTTAACATATGATTACAAAGATGGGAACTCTAACCTATTAATCAGAGTTACTGAAGGCTTAGAAGGCAATTTTTCTGAAGGTTTTATTGACGGAAATATAATCGACGATGATTATGATTATGATGCTAATGGAAACTTAATTATTGATAAAAACAAGAATATAACTGAAATCCAATACAACCACCTCAATTTACCTAAAAAAATAGTTTTTGGCGTACAAGGTAGTATTGACTATATTTACAGTGCGTCAGGTGAAAAACTTAAAAAAATAGTGAATGACGGAGAAACATCGGTAGCTACAGATTATTTAAAAGGATTTCAGTATAAGGATACTGTTTTAGAATTTTTTCCAACAGCAGAAGGATACGTTAATAATAATGCGGGATCACTGTCTTATGTATATCAATACAAAGATCACTTAGGAAATATTCGTGTGAGTTATCGTAAAAACTCAACAACATACGTTCTTGAAATTATTGATGAGACTAATTATTATCCTTTTGGATTAAAACATACAGACTTTAGTGCTTCTGCGTCAGTAAATACTAATAAGTATAAGTACAACGGTAAAGAGCTTCAAGACGAGCTGGGGCTTAACATGTATGACTATGGAGCAAGGAATTATGACCCTGCTTTAGGACGTTGGATGAATATTGATCCGAAAGCTGAAAATTCAAGAAGATGGACACCATACAATTACGCTTATAATAGCCCGATGTATTTTGTTGATCCTGATGGAATGCAAGCTACTCCTCCTGATGATCATTTTGATAGCTCTGGAAATTTTTTGTACAAAGATTTTAAAAAGACAAATAACATTGTTATTCATTCAGGTGTTCCCAATTTTTCACAAATGAATGATGAAGTACAATTGAAAGATTTTACATTTAATAAATCAAATTATTCCACTTTATCTAAAATAGCAAATCATTACACTGAAGAAGCAGGTGTAGATTTAGGAAATGTGCACAATGGTAGTATCTCAGTGTCAGACGCTATTGTTACAGGAAATAAAGGAGGGCAACCTGAAGGCTATATAGAGAACCATAATGATGGTGTATATAGACCTACTGATATATATGGCAGTTCGACAATAATGAATCAATCTGGCTCGACAATAACTGTCAACTTAAACAATGGTAAAGTTGATCCTTTATTAAATGATGCTAATAGTTTTACTGCAACTTTAGATCACGAAGGTGGTTCAATTGGTCATTTAGTGAACCCTGAAAAAAAACATACAGATATATATAAAGATGAAATAAAAAAATATTCTAAAAATGCTACACCTGAATTTAAAAAACATTTATCTGATAATTTAGAATATTATAAAAAAAGAGGAGAATGAAAAAAAAGACGATACTAATTGTTACTATAATTTCTTTATTAGCTTTTCAAAAATGTACTTTTTGGGATTCTAACGGAGATTTTAAAATTGTGAATCAAGAATTAATTTATGACTCTATATCTAAAAAGGCAGGGAAATTTGATGTAAATATATATACAACATTAGAATTTAAAAGAAAAATTATCAATAGGAAAGATTATAATAATTTCAATTTAGTAATCAATAAAGATACTTTTCCGCTAATTCCCGAAATAAATATTATAGAAAAGAAAAGTGATAATGGTGTAATTAAGATTAAATATATATCACAAATTAATTTTCAATCAAAAGTTTATGAAAATGATTCTTTCTCTAGGATCATCCTTAAACAAAGTAAAATAATTAACACTAAGGGGGAGAGAATTGATAAAAGTTCCACTTATCGTTTTAAATCATTAATCACATTTCATAAAATTAAAGAAGAAGGATTGAGGTATGAATAGAAAAATTTTATTTTTTCTGCTAGATAACTCGGATATGTCTCCTCAACGATAGCGCAGAATTGAATTCTGTACCCGCAAACATAGGCATTGCAAACGAATTAAAACAAAAAACCATTCGCCCGGCGAATGGTTTTTTTTATTGAGCTAATTGCTGAATTTTCTTTTTAGTAATGAAAGCGTCTATCAGAATTTTAATTACAGATTTATCATTTTCCTGCATTTTTTCGATGGCTTTAAATTGGTTGAGCAGTTCTTTATCGGTTAGCGAACTATCGGCTAAATCCCGAGCTGGCGCGAGCGTCCCGCTCGTGAACACAAACAAAATCAATAAAAAAGCCACTTCATTAAGGAGTGGCTTTTGATTTTTTATAATGTTGCTAAATTTTTAGCAAAAAAATCTTTAAATTTTTTATTGGTAAGCATCTTGTCAATGAGTTTAAAGATGGTTTGTTTGTCTTCCTCTTCGAGTTGTTGAACCCCCGATGGCTCTGATATGTCGAAAACGATAGCGCAGATTTGCAATCTGTGCCCGCAAAGAGAAATAAATAAAGCCATTCCTTAATGAAGTGGCTTTTTACCTTTTATTACCTACATTCAATTTAACTGTTCCTAAACAGCTAGTTAATCAGTCAGACGTACCTGTCTGCTTTATGAAGTCTCAGAATGGCATATATAGAATAATTCATACCCTGCCTCCCTCCCAAATACCCCTTTTTCATACTAAATTACCCGATTTAGCTCTTCAAATGACCTCCCCGACCAGACATATTGAACATGCAAACAGTCCATTACTTCGATACTGTTCACGAAAATTATATAAGTACTTGAATGTCCACAGAACAATGTCTCATTTTGGAACAGTTATTTTCTAGTAAAAAAAATATTTTTCAAAAAAAAGTTCCAATAAGCTACACTTTTCAAAGTTTGTTAGTATTTATATACAAGATGCTTGACTAACCTCCTTGTATAGAGTACTTGTATCTAACCAATAACGAGATACTAATCCAACTAACAAAATGAAATTTGAAGATATAAAAGCATTTACAGCAAGTACAAAAACAAGTAAAAGCACAATTTACAGATTCTATAACAAGAATGAAGACCTTTTTGCAGAAACAAAAAAACCAAGCGGAAAACGACTGTTCCCAGTTATCCATACCAGATACTTTGACAGCGAAATCATGTTTGATGAAAACAAACTACTACGTCAAGAAAACCAATCTATGAGAAATCTTATCGATTCTCTAGCCGATAAAGACAGTTTTCCACGTACATTTTGGCAAATGGACTGGAGTTTTTTCTTCACGGTGGCCTACAAACTAGACCGCAATACCAACAGTTGTTTTAAGCAAATGCACGGTCTTTATGATTATTTATCTGAAAAATATAAAGATTCAACAGAATTACGACTGTTTTTCACTACTGAACCATTCACAAACCGAAAAGGTTATCACAATCATTTCGTTATCCATATCGAAGATAAAAAGCTACACGAGCAAATTGTAACCGAGATTCAAGAGTATTTCAACTACGATAGAGTTGATGTGAGCATTTACGACCGATACAAAGCTGGACTTTTCTACATGGCAAAAGAGGGACTCAGCGGAGAAAATTGGGATTTCATAAAGAATACCGCTAAAACGATGGACAATGACGATAACTCTTAAGCTGTCCCAACTGCAACGGATTCTAAAATCAGAACCACTAAAATTACCTATCCGTTTTAAAATGGAAGATTTCACAGATATGGAATTTTCAATGTTTCAAAAATTATTGCAATCCAAAGAACGAGGCTAGACCTCGTTTTTTTGTTGCTCCAAATTCCAAAAAAAGCTGTGAGCCCAGGAAAACCAGGATTTTTCTTGTTTTATCCAATTTAGACCTGGACATTTGTTTCACTTTTATAAAGAAGTGAAAGGTACAGCGTAAACCCTGTAAAATCAAGGGTTCACAAAGGTTGGTAAAACGCCCCCATTCAGATACATATATTTAGGTATAAAAGTGAAACTAAAATTGAAGATTATGGCATTAAAAGGACAAAAGACAACGAGTGATTTTTTAGATTGGGACAAGATGCAGACTATCGTTTTGAAGTTGGAGCGTGATAATAACCTAAAATTTGCGCTACTCATTGCAACAGGTTCTTACATTGGACTGAGAATTTCAGACCTACTTCAACTAAGATGGAACCAAGTTTTGAATGAAGAATACTTCACAATTACAGAAAAGAAAACTAAAAAAAATCGTAAAGTAACCATCAACCCAGAGTTACAAACCATTTTAAAGCGTTTGTTTATCCAACTCGAAGCCAAAGAAACCGACTTAATGTTTGTGAACCGTTTTGGAGAGAAACCTTTCAGTGTTCAGTATGTGAATAGTAAACTCAAAGATATTTTTACCAAATACAGCGTAAGAGGTCAGTACTCCAGCCACTTTATGAGAAAAACACTAGGGAGACGAGTTTGGGAAGTGAACAAGTACAGTGACCAAGCTTTGCTTTTATTGTCTCAATTGTTCAATCATGCGAGCGTTTCTACTACAAAAATTTACCTAGGTATCAGGGAGCAGGAAATCAGCAACTTATATTTAAGTGTATAAATATAAGAAATTGATTATATTCTTGCCGAGCATAAATTAATTAATTTAGCATATACGTATTTAATCAGAAATAAATAGAATGAATAGTGTTAAATATTTGTTAAATAAATGATATTTTTATAAAATAGCCAAAACAACAAGAAAAGTCAATGTGTTAAAAATCAAATGTTTAAAATATCAAAAAGTATAAATTAATTAAGCTATGCCACTGTCTATAAACCAATTAATTTATCAAAGAATTATTGTCAAAAATATCACTTACCTTTGTAAAACAAATCAAAAGGAATAGATTATTGCAAGAATCTTTTCGCCATTCTAATAGCTAAAGAATGGAAATAGAACCAGTTGTAAAGCTAAACAACAAGTTCTAAAATCAAAATTATATTTCAAATTGACCACTCGGTGCAATACCCGATGTAGTACTCTTGTGCCTAAAAATTACCGTAAAAACCTAAAAAATGAAGCTTATGAAAAACACATTAGAAACGCTCTTCCAGTCTTTTGAAACAGGTATTCGAAGTGCTAAGGCTACCAAGCCAAAAGACTATCTTAAAAAGATTGGATTGGATTATGCGGAACTAAGAATAGGCTTCAATTCTGGACAATTTCATCATAACAAAGACCAAGAATCTAAAAACGAATTTGAAGCCTTAGGAGTACTTAAAAAGAGCGAGGCAGGTGTAAGACAAGAAGACTTAACTGCTTATACTGTTTTTGGGAGGTATGGACTGATATTTCCGTTATTGGGAAAAGAAAACGAGATAGTAAACTATTACGCTGTGCGATTTGACCTCGATACGCCAAAAGAAGAATACCTCAACGAAAATGGAATTTATCCAGCCTATCCGAGTGCTTTAACCAAAAGACTCTATATCACTTCTAATGTCATGGACTCAGCTAGTTTGATTCAGTCCAAAGCATTACAAAACCGAGAATCTGTAATAGCCATGCACAACGGAGAGTTACTACCTCAACACGTACAAGCTATAAAATCCCTGAGTGAATTAGAAGAAATCATAATCATTAAAAACTAAACCGATGCAAAACATAAAAACTCAAATACAAGCCCTAAGACCAGAATTACCTATTAACTTGATTCAGCTTCCAGATGGTCATAATATGAATGATATGTGGCTTAATTATGGAATCGGTGGAATTGTTGAACTACTACAAAATCCAATAAAAGAAAAAACAATCTTAACTTTAGAAATTCATAACGACCACAAAATAAGCTATAAAGGAAAAACAGGAGTCTTTTTTGTAGTTGGTAGTTTGCCAATGGATTTAGGAAATCTTAGAGTATCGCTTCAAGTGGTTTCCAATGCCACCCAAAAGAAACACAGAATTAAGATTGACCTTTTTGATTATGTGAATGTGCAGAACCAGTGTAGGGAACTAAGCGAGAAGGAAGGTTTTGACATAAATCATTTGGAAGCCGATTTGACGACCCTCACAGACCTTTTGGAGGAATACAGAGAATCACTCTTCAACGCTGAAATGAACCCTGTAACCGACCAATATTCTGAAAAGGAACTCACGCCCCAAGCCCATGAAAAAGCAGTGCAATTCCTTTCTAAACCTCATTTGTTCGATAGTATTGACAAACTACTGGGACAAAGTGGGATTATTGGAGAAGAAGACAACAGAATGCTATTGTTTACATTGGCATCGAGTTACAAAATGCCGTATTTACTCCATGGATTAGTACAAGGAAGTAGCGGAGAAGGCAAAAGTCATATTATCAACGCAATAGCGGACTGCATGCCACAGGAAGACGTTATGAACCTAACTCGAATTACCAGCAAATCCCTTTACCACTACAGAGAAAAGGAACTCATTAATAAACTGATAATCATACAGGATTTTGATGGACTAGATGAAGAAGCTCAATTTGCCTTTAGAGAAATGCAATCTGCTAAATTCCTAACCAGTTCAACAGTGGTTAAGGATATGCTAGGGAATACCAGAGGAAAGATGAAAAAAGTTGAAGCTCATTTTTCTAGTCTAACCGCCACGACCAAAGCAGAGGTGTATTATGATAATATGAGTCGTTCAGTAGTCTTGGGAGTAGATGAAAGCTTAGAACAAACCCTTAGAATTATAAAAGCTCAGAATCAGAAAAATGCAGGTATCAGCAACACTGAAAGCGAACAGCAAGCTAAACAGCTTCTTAGAAACTGTATGCGAGTATTAAAGAGTTATGAAGTAGTGAACCCATTTGCGGATAAGCTCATGCTACCATTGGAAGCCAAAATGCTAAGAAGATTAAATTCTCAGTTTCAAAACTTTGTCTCTCAGGTTACTACTTTAAACCAATACCAACGAAAGACCGATTCCAAACAAAGACTCATAGCAACGGAAAACGATGTAAGAAAAGCCGTTGACATCTTTTTTAGCTCCATCATTATCAAAGTAGATGAACTAGATAAGAGTACTAGACAATTTTTTGAAAGCCTCAAAGGATTTGTTAGAAGTCAAACCAGTGGAACAACACACCGATTTACGACCCGTGAGATAAGACAAGAACTCAATATCAGTAAAACATCGGCTTTTAAGTACATTCAAACCTTGCAGGAGTTGGAATACATTCAAGCGGTGGAAGGTTCGCCAAATAAAGGATTTAAGTATGTGATTAGCTATTGGGATAACATGGAGAAACTCAAAGCTAAGATTAAAGAAAACCTCAACTCTCAATTAGACCAGTTGAAAATCACGTAAAAAGAACACGTAAACCACAGTAATTACAAGTGATACAATGCTAGTGTTCGCTAAATTGGAAAGTGTGCCTAAAGAATATTTTGAAATGATGATTTTAATAACCAGATACGAAACATGAAAAAAACGATACAAACCTCAGCATTTCAGAAACTTCTTAAGAATTATGACCAATTTGTCAAAGTTCGCAATTATAAAACAGGAAATAGTAATATGTACCTAATTCCAGTTTTTGAATTTCTTATCTGGTTGGAAGAATCGGGAATTACTGCAATCAAAAACGTGAGCAGTAAAGAATCGATATCCTATTTTGAGTATTTAATTGCTAGACCCAAGCACAGAGGAACTGGAGCTCTAGGAGGTAAAACGATTAAATTTCACTTGTTTACTTTGGGATTGTTTGTATCAAATCTATTAGAAAATAAAGAAATTCAAAAAGGTTTTTATGTTCCGAGTTACAGCAATCAGAGTGAAAATTCAAGAAATATCCTAAGTGTAGCAGAGATTAAGACCGTTTATGAGCATTGCCAGAGCCACAAGGAAAGAGCTTTGCTATCGGTGGCTTATGGTTGTGGTCTCAGACGTTCCGAGATTGAAGCCTTGGGGATAAGAGATATTCAACTCAGTACTGGTATGCTCATTGTTCGCAAAGGAAAGAATGACAAAAGACGAGAAGTACCAATGAGCAACACCGTTGTTGAATATCTAAAGAAATACTTAGTTGAAGAACGCTATCAAATCCAAGAAGGACAAACGACAATAAGTGAAGCTCTTTTTCTGAACAACAAAGCAAAACCAATGACAGGAGAACAACTAGGAGACCTACTCAAAAAAATGATAGAGCAAACCCATAAATACGACCTTATTCAAAAGGAAATAACGCTTCATTGTTTACGTCATAGCATTGCGTATCACTTAGGAGAAAACAATGCAGGAATTGAGTTTATCAGAACGTTTCTTGGACATTCACAAATCAATACCACCTATTTATACGCAATCAAAAACAAGAAAAGAAAACCAGTAACCAACTTTTAAAAAGCCTATGACAGAATTATCCTTGGAAACCTATCTCAAACAAAACCTATCGATTACGACATCGGACAGCTATTTGTACACTATCAATCATTTTCTAAAGACCAATCCCAAAGCCAAACGATACAAATACCAGAACATAGTTAACTATATGCAGGAAGTAAGTCTCAAACAGTCCAACGTTCAATACAGAGTGAGAATCCTATCAGCTATCAAAAAGTATTACGATTATTTGGTTATGAAAGGTTTAAGAGAGGAAAATCCATGTAAAGGTTTGAACATTAAAGTTAAGCAAAATCAATCGGTACAAGTTCAGGATTTGTTTAGTAGTGAAGAACTGCAACTAGCTCTAACCAGAGAGAACCGCTACCAGTTTTTAGATGTTCGGAACAACGTTATTTTAAGTTTACTGATTTACCAAGGACTTACCAGTGATGAGGTTATCCGCCTTAATGTAAAAGATATTGATTTAGATGCTGGAACGATTTACATCAAAGCTTCAACCAATCTAAACCGAAGAACACTAGAGTTAGTTAGTAAGCAAATGATTCTCTTTTCCAACTATATCAATGAAATACGACCCCAACTATTACGATGTGATTCCCAGAGTTTAATTATTACCAAGCTTGGAAAGCCCATAAAAGTTGATAGCATCCACGCAATGATTGAACCGCTAAAAGCATTGTTTCCCGATAGAAACCTCAACCCGAAAACCATCCGAATGAGTGTAATTTGCAATTGGCTCAATGAAAAAAAGATTCCTTTGGAACGTGTTCAGGAACTAGCAGGACACAAATGGCCTGGAACTACTGAGAAATATTTCAAAGTGGATAGTTATCAACAAAGAGAGTTGATAAACAGGTATTTCCCTATTTGAAAAATAGACTATCTTTGGAATATAACCAATTAAATTTAAAATTATGGCACTTAAACCAGGACCAAAAAGAATAGCAGACTCAACAGGAAAACCAGACCAACGTCAACGTGATAATAAAGGTACACCAGGGAATACACCCTCACTGAAACCTTCCAAAAGTTCAGAAAAAAAGTAAATTTGTGATTATTTGGATACACAGATTTTAAAAGAGCTTACATCGTAAACCTATCATTTGTTTGATAGGTTTTTTTACGCTCAATAATCAGATTATAATCTACATTCGATTAGGATATTAAATAAACTCCAACTATTTTCGTAGGAAATAACAAGTTCTTTGAATTATATAATGATTGATTAAGTACACTAATTACGATTAGGAAACCTTTGTGAATCCTTATAAGTATAAGTATAATGGAAAAGAACTGCAAGACGAGCTACAACTTAATGTTTATGATATGAGTGCTAGGAATTACGACCCTGCAACTGGTAGATTTACAACATTTGACCCAATTACACATTATAGTCAATCGCCTTATAGTGCTTTTAATGGAAATCCTGTTTATTGGGCAGACCCAAGTGGAATGGAAGGCGAACATTATAACTGGAATACGGGACAATATGTAAATAAGGCAGGACAAAACATTTCATTTGAAGATGCAATGGCAGGTAATGGAATGAATGCTGACGGTAGTAAGAAAAATGGCAGTAACGATAACTCTACAGGTAGTACAACAGAGACGTTTAATACATCTGACATTAATCCTAAAGAAGCTTTCGAATATGAAAAAAAATATCCCCGTACGATGCAAGTATTAAGACAAGTACGAGGATATGTAAAATCTAATCCAAAAATTCTAGAGGCATTATCTGAATACTCAGGTTATTCAACAATGGAAGTTTTGGATAAATTAAAATACTCTAACAGTAGTGTATCAATGGAGATTAGAGAATTAAAATCTTTACATTCATATAATCCTTATGGCTTAAATAATGGCAGTGCGGCTTTTTATCTTAATATCCAAGAAGCTCAACGGTTAGAAACCGTTCAAACGAATGAAGAAATACAGGCTTTTTCTTTTTTTATTGCAGTTACTATTATACATGAATTTGTTCATGTTGCAAGAAAAGCGAATAAGAAGGATGCAGGTCGTGAAGTAGAAGAAATGGGTTGGGGATGGGAACAAGATTCATATGGAGGAAAAAGAGTGGATATGTCAACTTATAAAGAATTATATAAGCAGTCCAACTGGAATTTAAAAGATAATAAATATAAATATAAATTATCGCCCCTTTTTTAATAATTAATTTTTAAATTATGATAACGAAAAAAATATATGTTTTGATTTTGTTCTGTTCAGTATTGCTTTCCTGTAAAAAAGATATTATTAATGAACAAAAAATCAATAAAATTAATAATAAGCAAAAGTTTATTGAAGATAACTTTTTAAAGATAGCCGATACTGTAGCTTATAGTAGAGGAGCATTTATAACTACCCCTAGTGACTCAATATCATATCCTAAATTATCAGTAAAGCTTTCTCGAAAAATAAATTACATTAAAGGATTGGAGGAACTTACAAATGCTTATTTCCTAAAAAATAAAAATTTAGGCATAATTTTTAAGGATGTTATAAATAAGAAATCTTATTCAATAATCACGTTAGATTCTAATTTCCCGAAAAGTATTGGTAAATATTATTTTTTCTTTAATGACAATCAGCAAGATAAATCCATTAAGTATGCTGGAAGAATTGATATAGAAAATTTTAAAATATATAAGAATAAAGCTGTGTTGCTATTAACAAAATCAGTTGGAAGATATGGAACTACCTTTATTGTACTTCTAATAAAGGAGAATGGAAACTGGAAAGTTTATAAAAGAGACGTTTTACTTATGTCGTAGTGAGTTTCTCAAATGTTTTCTGACTTCGCACACAGAAACTTAATCAATAAAAAAGCCACTTCAATTACGGAGTGGTTTTTTTAGGACTAGACATTGTAAACACGTATAACCTACCAAAGCGTAAATAACGTACTTTTATTATCCTGTAACCGCTGGAAGACCGAGAACAATAATCAAAATCCACACCCCACCATTCCCTATATTGGCTATTTTAGTACTAAAATCAATGATTTAAACTCCAAATTACCTGCCCGTACTAATGTAAAATGTATACATTCCAACCGATACCTTCGATGCTTCACTCGAAAATTCCACAGTTTTTGAAATTCCACTAAACAGTGTCTCACTTTGAAACAGTAATTGAACTATCAAAAAAAATATTTTTCCTAAAAATGACCTAATAGATTATACTTTTCAAAGTTTGTTCCTATTTGTTGTATAGATGCGTGACTAATTTCCTTGTGTAGAGTTCTTGTATCTAACCAATAACGAACCAACAAAATGAAATATGAAAAAATAAAAGAATTTATAAAAAGTACAAAATCAAGCAAAAGCACTATCTACCGATTCTATTAGAAGAATGAAGACTTATTTGCTGAAACAAAGTTTACAAACGGAAACGATTTTTTCCCATTGACCATGCTAGATATTTTGATTGTGAAATCATGTTCGATGAAAACAAGCTACTACGTCAATAATGAAAATTCCATTTATATTGACTACCGAGTTCCAATTTAAAGTGAGAGTTAAATTATAGTAAATTTAGTAAATGACAATACATCGCTAAGGTTTTAATTGTCAGAGTGATAGGAGCTAATTCAAAAAATGCTTGATTATTAATTGTAATGGTCAATAAAAACTGGAAAGTGATGGTCAGGATGACCGTTTTTTCCAGATTATAAGCCGCAGGCATAAATCAGATGTTGCTTCAAATGTGAGAGTAATGGAAATTCATAAGCGATTAATCAAAAAAATTTAGGTATTACCCGCAATGATTTTATATTCCCTGTCCTAACCAACAGTGTTTATAATAGCCATATTAATAAGTTAGTACAAGAAGTTGAGATTATAACAGAGCAAAAGGTGACATTTCATACCGCAAGACATACATTTGGAACAATGTTTCTGACCGAAGGAGTTTCCTTTAAAAGCCTTAGTAAAATGATGGGTCATAAAAATATTTCTATTACACAGATTTATGCTAAGATAACCAGCCAGAAGATTAGCAAAGAGATATATTTACTATCACATAAATTTAAGATAATGGAAGAAATTTTTATTGAAACCATTTGATATTTATAATAAATTAATAGTAGTAAGCAGGATTCAACGATCCTGCTTTTTTTATATGCCCATATTTTAGCATCCATAAAGCACATTTATTTTCCCACTACAAATTCCAGCACTCATAAAAGAGCTTTGATTGGATGTTTGAATCAAGAGTATTGAAGAAAATGCCTTCCGTAACCCATTTCAATATTTTCTGCAATACCCTTTCCGTGGCTTCCTTAGCCACTTATTTACACAAGAGATAAATAGGTAACTGCAAGGATGTACTTTTTATAATCACATCGGCCATTTACACAGAGTCATTTTCATTACTTCCAATTCATTTTTTTTATTCAAGAGCCAGTATGCTGATTTGTCCCATTTCAAGAGCAAAGGTATTTCCGTGTTCTTAACGCAGCAAAAAGGTCATGCCCTGCGGGTTTATCAAAAAATCTCCACCCATTCGGGTCGTATTTTTTGTCAAAACCTTGTTGCTGCTAAACACGAACCTTTTATGCTCGTGAAACGAAACAAAGCATACTCCGGCTCTTTAAACGAATAAAAAAAATGGCAGAAATGGAAAATATAAACATTGGAAATGGTAAAAAAGAGAAACGAAACTTCAGCACCACCTCTCCTTACCGAATAAATTTTAAAAAATAAAATTAGAACAAATTTAATAACGCAAAAAAGTAGAAATTATGAACATCACAGGACGATTGACAAGAGATGCGGAAGTACGCACAACGGCACAGGACAAACAAGTCGTAAATTTTTCAGTAGCCATAAACGACAGCTACCGCAACAAAAGGGGTGAGCGCATCGAGCAAACAACCTATTTCGACTGTAATTATTGGATAAGTCCGAACGTAGCCAAGCTACTCACAAAAGGTACTTTGGTAGAACTATCGGGCAGGGTAAGCACAAGAGCGTGGGCGGGTCATGATGGAGAAATAAGAGCAGGACTGAATTTCCATACCTCGCAAATCAAACTGCAAGGAGGTGTCAGAAAAACTGAAACCGTACAGGCTATTGCGCAAACTGAAAGTACTAAGGTTACAGCACAGGAAACAATCGACGACCTCCCATTTTAACAACGAGTATTCAATAATTTTTAACATCAAAAATTTAGTATTATGGCACACAACATCAATTTCAACGAGAGAACAGGACGTTATTCATTTTTTAGCGTACAACAAAAAGCGTGGCACGGTTTAGGTCAAATCGTAGAGCAATACCCAACGAGCGAGGAAGCTATCAAACACGCAGGATTAGATTACGAAGTCGTAAAATCCCCATTATTGACTAAAAGTTCAGGCATTATCGAAACGGCTAACGGCATTGAGATAGGCAGTAACGAATTAGAAGTACCTAACTATTTCGCCAACATCCGCACCGATAATAACACGGTATTGGGTGTAGTTGGGAAGGATTACCACATCGTGCAAAACCGTGAAGCCTTTAATTTTTTTGATGCTATTGTAGGTGGAGGCGAGGGTATTCTGTACGAAACCGCTGGAGCATTAGGCAACGGAGAACGCATATTTATCACAGCCAAATTACCCGACTATATCCGTGTAGGTAAGGGCGATGATGTAACAGAAAAGTACATTTTCTTAACTACTTCGCACGATGGTAGCGGAAGTATCACAGCCGCTTTTACACCTATTCGTATCGTATGTCAAAATACAATGAACGCTTCACTCCGTAATATGACCAATGTAGTACGTATAAAACATACTTCGGGTGCAAAACAGCGTATTGAAAATGCTCATAAAATAATGGGATTGGCAAACACTTTAAGCACACAGCTAGAAGGTATATTCAATCAGTGGGCAAAAGTAAGAGTAACAGACAACGAGGTAAGAAAGCTTATTCAATTGGCACTTTGCCCGAATAAGGAAACATTGGATTTACTAAAAAAAGGTGCAGAAGATGACCTTTCCACCGTGTTTAAAAACACCGTTGAAGATGCTTTTTCTTATGCGATGATAAGCGACACACAGCAAATGGACACGACCAAAGGCACGTTGTTTGGAGCATACAACGCTGTTACAGGATACTATCAGAATGTAAGAAAATACAAAGACAGTGAGGCCAAACTCCAGTCAATTGTCCTGGGAGGTACCGCGCAGAGTAAAGGGCAAAAGGCATTTGATTTGTGCAGCGTTTTTCAGGCAGAAGGAGCCCAAATTTTAACCCTAAATTAGAGAACCTAAAACTCTCGCCTTTAAGGCGAGAGTTTTAAAAACAATACTTATGAATATCGTAAGGATCACCTGTAAGAAATACTAAGAAAAATACTGCTGAGTTGTAATTTTAACGCAGTACCTCTTTGTACTATTATTTTGAAAGACAGCGATTTTATCCGATTTGAAAGCTTTGACAAAAACAATGATCTCCTACACCCAACATAATATCCCGATGTAGCACAAAAGAGAGTATCTATTAAAGCTGTTAGTAACTGCATAAAGCAAGAACTTACTCAAGGCGTTTAAAATAACAGCTACACTGCTAAAGATAAAAGTACGCAGCACGGAAACGGTGCCCAGTTCAGCATCAAGAATAGAACCGTTGAGAACTAGTGGCACTCTGAAAGGGTAGGCTTGAAAATCGAGAAATTTTCGGATCACAGCTAGCCCAAAAAAGAACCAGTAAACACCACTTTAAAATTTTGAAACCATGAACATAAATTTTTTAAATCTACTAGCACAGATGAATCTGCAAGATGAGGTGCACATTACCCTAACAAGAGAGTCAGAAGGTAGTCTTTTGGTACTTGTTTCTCTTACCATCGAAAATTACGCAGACAAGTTAATTAAAGACGCACCGCCACCTATGCTACTGGGGCCAACTGAAACACTTGATGAATTTTATTTTTAAGAAAAAGACCCAATTTTATGTTGTGGGGGGGCTTCGAGTCGAATAATCCGAAAAATTAGCCAACAAAAATACGCCGCCGATCAGAGGACGGGCGTATATTTTTGTGGGACAGCGATACAGCGTTTTAGATTAAAAAGACACAAAGCGTCTTTTTAATCTAAAACGCTGCGAAGATTTTGCCAGGGATAGGGAGTATCCATAGTATTATTTTGGACGGCCTTCTTTTCTTTGAAGGAGCGGACAAAGAAAAGAAGCAAAAGAAATCCGCATGATTGCCTTTGGATTTTGGATAGTTGTTACTGCTCAATCAATTTTTTTTTCCATGTAGAAAAGCCTTTAAAGTGCCGCTCAATGTTTTCAAAAACGATAAAAGCGACCAGCTCTTTTTTTAACTGCATTTTAAATCCTCGGAAAAGATGAAAATTGTTAAGGGGGATTTCGGCCAGTTGCCCTATAGTATGTAGCTCTAAATCTGCAAAGAAATGGAGCATCTTATTGCTAAAAACAAAAGTACTCTCCTGCAGAATTCTGCTCCGATCAGGATCCTCTGTTAGTTTAATTTCCATTTTCTTAATGGGAAATGCAGCATTTTTAGCGTCGTTTTTTAGCTCCTGCAACCGCTTTTTGTAGTGGTCAATTTCTCCAAGAATTTCCGTTGCGCTTTTTACTTTGTTGTATGTTCTTTTGTAAACCTGATCGATTTGCTCCATGCTGATCCCATATAAGAGTGCCGCCTGCTGGCGGGTTATTTTTTCGATCAAGAGTTTTTGCAATAACTCATATTCCTTTTCAGAGAGTACTTTTCGGGACATTTCGATATAAAATCTGTTGGTACGTTCTACTGGGTCTGTCATAGCGCTGCAGTTAAAATGGTATAGCTGAAAACACCTTAAATATATTGATATAAAATAAGTTATGCAATGGTGCTTCATTGCTAAATCACTTTTTAAATTTGAAAAAGGTAGATGCTATTGAGGAATATGCGTATTTGTAATGCTTACTTCTTGTAGATCTGTATCCGATCTTATCGGACCAACTGCAAAATTAAAAGTAAAAATAAAAACAGACAGACTTGTCTGTTTTTATGAAAAATTCCTTTACATTTGCATCGTAATCAATTTGACAATGCAACCAAAAGAACGAATTTTAGAAACTGCATGTACCCTTTTTCACCAACAGGGTTACAATTCAACGGGAATAAATCAAATTATTGCGGACTCTAAAGTTGCAAAAGCAAGTTTCTATCAGCATTTTAAATCAAAAGAAGAATTGTGTGTCGCGTTTTTGAACAAGCGACACGATTTTTGGTTTGACAAACTCAACGCCTTCACAGCAAAGAATAAAACAAACAAAACAAAAATTCTTGCATCATTTGACTTTCTGATTTTTATGAACGAAACTGAAAATTTTAGAGGTTGTAGTTTTCTAAATTTACTTTCTGAAATTCCCACAGAAAATACAAAAATTTTAACCGTAATCCAAAATCATAAAAATGATTTACGTGCATATTTTAGACAATTCCTAGACGACAACCAATTAGCTGACCATATTTATTTGCTGTTTGAGAGTGCAATTATTGAAAGTCAACTTTTCAAAAAGCAATGGGCAGTGCATAAATCAAAAACAATAGTAAATACGTTATTAAATTGAAATAATGGAAAAGAAACAACCACTTCCGCCGTTCAACTTCGAAACGGCAAGACAGAAAGTACAAATGGCAGAAGATGCTTGGAACACCAAAAACCCTGAAAAAGTTTCACTTGCATACACAATTGACACCGAATGGAGAAATAGACACCTTTTCGTCAATGGACGAGAAGAAGTAAAAGAGTTTTTGACGGCCAAATGGGAAAGAGAATTAGACTATAAACTTAAAAAAGAACTATGGGCTTTTTCAGACAATAAAATTGCTGTTCGTTTTGAATATGAGTGGCGCGACAGTAACGGACAATGGTTTCGTTCTTACGGCAATGAGAATTGGGAGTTTGACGAAAATGGTTTTATGAAAAAACGCTTTGCAAGTATTAACGACTTGCCAATAAGTCAAACAGACAGGCGAGTGAAATAAAGGGTGTTTACAACAGTTTTGCAAGATTCAAATAATTGAGATACATGTCTAAAATTCTATTCAACTATTGATATAGAAGGCTCTTTTCAGTTTTTACTTTTTGTGGTAGATTTTCTTTATCTTTTTTTTCACGGGAATAAACCCATAATGACAAGAGTCCGAAAATAATCAAGGCATAAGCGACCCATTTGCCAACTCGTTCAATGAATTTAATAACAACCGATTTTTCATAAGAAGAAAAACTTTCTGCGCCCGTAGGAGTACGCCTGCAAAACTTTCTACGATTAATCCAGTAGCGAAGCGCCAACCCTAAAACCAAAAATAGTATCCCGATAACCAATGATGCAACCATAACGAAATCATTTTTAAATCAACTGTTTAAAATTACAAAATATTTCTCAAGACACATCTTAAAAAGTAAATCATGCTTTTTTTGGAGCAAGAATTTACCCATTTAATCAATAGTGTTAACCTGAAGGATCAATTTCCTTGCGTTCCCAAAAAAGGAAGTTAGTATTTGGCGTATAACGAAATCTCCTATGTATTTTATTTCGTAAATTTGGATGGAATAGTAGTAAGACTATTTATAGTTCCCAATGAGCGATAACGATACAAAGCGACTTTCCAGATTAACTGCAATTTTGACCCAATTACAGACCAAGCGACTATGGACTGCTACCGAACTAGCTGAAAAGTTCTCGATTAGCAAGCGAACAATCTATAGGGATATTAAAGCATTGGAACAGGCGGGTGTTCCAATACTTACTGAAGACGGTAAAGGTTATACCATAATGGAAGGTTACAGAATTCCACCTGTAATGTTTACCGAAAGCGAAGCCAACGCATTAATTACTGCTGAACAGTTGCTTCTTAAAAATAAAGATGCCTCGTTTGTAAAAGAATATAGCGAGGCTATAAATAAAATAAAGTCGGTATTGCGATACAATATAAAAGAGAAAGCGAACTTACTCTCCAATCGAATCGCATTCAGGTATAAAGAAGACAACGATCCAACAAGTAATTATCTATCAAGATTACAGCTCGCTTTAACAAACTACAAGCGTGTTAGAATAATATACCAAGGTGCAGATACCAATCAAACAACAGATCGTGTTATTGAACCGTTTGCCATTTATAGCACCCAAGACAATTGGTTACTTATCGCCAATTGCCATTTACGAAAGGAGTTTAGATCATTTCGGTTAGACCGAATTCAAAATTTGACCACGTTAATAGACACGTTTGAACCTCATAAAATGAACCTGCAAGAATATTTTGAAATTTGCAAAGCAAAATATTCTCAGAACCCTTGACATAGGGTTGTCACAACCCCTTTTTAGCTTTGTGATTCATAAAAAAAAAATCAAAATGAACAACGTGAAAATTGAGCCCTTTAAAGTAATTGGTATTTCGGTAAGAACTTCAAATGAAAACAACCAAGCAGCAACAGATATCTCAAAATTATGGGATAACTTTGTCAGCAAGAATATTTTAGAGTTAATTCCGAACAAAATTGACAATACAATATATTCGATATATACAGAATACGAAAGCGACCATACAAAGACCTACACTACTTTATTAGGCTGTAAAGTGACTAATTTGAATACTATTCCTGATGGAATGGTGGGGAAATCGTTTGATGGTGGAAAATATGAAACTATCAACCAAAGGTAATTTGATGGACAATTTAGTTATAAACAAATGGTTAGAAATTTGGGAAACGGATTTAGAAAGAAAATTTTCCGCAGACTTTGAAGTTTATGGCGAAAAAGCTAAAGATCAAGCAAATGCAGAGGTTGATATTTTAATAGCCCTAAAATAGAAAAAATGGTTACGCAACTTCAAAATTTTTATCTAAAAAAAGAAGAGCCCAACAAGAGTTGCCTGCTTGCATTGCGGAGCATTATTCTTGACCAAGATAACAATATTACAGAAACGCAGAAGTGGGGAATGCCTTGCTTCTGCTATAAGAAAAAAATGCTTTGCTATTTATCGACAGATAAAAAGACGGACGAACCGTATATTCTTATGGTTGAAGGAAAATATTTTGACCACCCCGAATTGGAAGAAGGAAAACGTTCCCGAATGAAAATTTTTAGAGTTAGTCCAAACAAAGATTTACCTATTAAGACAATTGAGCGCATTTTACAAGAAGCATTGGACTTATACAGAACAGGGGAACTAAAAACTAAAGATTGACTGACCGAAAAGCTAATCTAATTTATTTAATTGGACAGCAGAACACTTTATCCGAAAGCAAAAAACCGACCTAAAAAGTCGGTTCTGCTTTTATTTAATTATCGCGTTAATCACTACTGTTGAATTGGAAAGTGAGTTTCTTTTCATTTCCGAAACTATCAGAAATCCATACATCAAAGGATTATGATACCGTAGATGTAGAAGTATAATACAATCGAAACTCTTCTTTGGGTAAGAAATACTTCTTAGGCAACAACCGTTGTGCCTGTGCAAATGTGATGCCCATCAAAACTAGCATCACTATACAGATAGCCCTTTTCATTTTTCGATCTTTATTTTTAAAAGGTTCCTAAAATTTTAGGTGCATATCATTAATTAAACAAGCCTTAATCAAATCAGAATTTTTGACTTTAAGGATTTGATGTCTGCCACCGTTCTTTTCGAAAATTTCTACAAACAATACCTTATCATTGGCAATGGTAAATTGATCTAACAAGAATACATTGTGTTCGGTAGTCTTGCCTAAAACAGCATCCAAAGGTTTGTACATTCGTAGCGGTCTTACAGGTATCTCTTGTACCACAGTTCGTTTAGCTACTTTTTTATCGACCACTTTAAAATTGATAAAATCAATCTGAAAAGGAACATTGGTTCGATTCCTTACTTCTGTATGGAAGTAGTACTTTCCGTTATGAATGTAAATCCCTTTGAGAATAAACTGTATGCCGAAGCATTTAGAACCAATATGTTTGACAATGCGTTTGTCTTGATTATAAATTGTTTCCAATAACAAGACTACGAGTGATGGCGAATTATTTCCCAATTCCTCAAAAAGCACATCTTTTCCATTTGCCTTAGCCACTTTTTTTTGCATCGTTTGCAAATCATAGCTTAATATACTTGGACAGGAATTATAACATACATTGAAACTATAAAAGCGTCCGTCACTGGTAATGACTGAAAAATTGGTTTCTGCATTAAAATCTCTGACAGAAGCTTTTACACGAAGTACATTTTCTGCATCTTCTGCTTTACCTGCAATCAGGTATTCACTACCCAAATCCACATAGCGTATTGCTGTTGGAAAAATCAGATGCGAAGTTTTGTCATAGGTAACTTCCATATTATAGGGTTCTATCTTACCAAGAGCAAGAGGTTTTTTTATAGTATCCTGTGCAAAGGATTGTATGGCGATAAAAAGGGCAAAAGCCCAAAAGGTTTTAAAGTGATTTTTCATTGTTTATTAATTTATGTTCAACATTATTTTTTGGAGACGAGCAATAACTGATGTCCTGCCTTGAGCGTAACTTTTTCTATCTTCAATTTTTTGGAAAAGTATCCCGAAATCCCTTGTACGACACCACGGCTCAAATCGGACGCAATTTGCTGTCCTGCTGAATTGGTCAACATCAGGTTGGTTCCCGATGTCTGGCTCATATTACCAGCCATTTCGGTAAGAGCGTTCATTTCGGAAGAATATGGAACATTCAAACCTTGTTGTCCGTCCAAATCATAGATGTTAATATTTACGGTAATAATGTTACCTTCCAATTCGATCGAGGTAACTTTTAACTGCAAACGTCCACCTTGAAATTTAGTATTAGCGGTTAGTACCGTTCCTTTCGGTATGGTATGTCTGGGTGTTTGGGCAGTTTCTAATAAGCGTAATTGAACTGCTGTTTCTCCTATGATGGTTTGTGTTTCCAATACAGAGGCTTTAATACTGTTCTTAGGTTGTGACACTTGCTCGGAAGAACCTGTGGAATGAAATCCGCGGTTTCTGTTTCCTGACAACGAACTTATAAATACACTATCAGTATTCTCTCTATACAATGTCGAAACAGGACTTTTCCTTACTGGAGAAAAGGCTACAAAATATTCCTTTTGTGTACCAGATGTAGAAGCGGATATTCTTTCTTTTTCAGTACCATTAGGAGCAGAAGTCTGAGTATTTGCAGGAAGAAATTTTGATGCCATCTCATATGATTTTTCCATCAGCTGTAACTGTGTTTTTACAGGATCGGGAGCAATAACCTCTTTTTCTGCTAATTGTTCCTTTAGCTCTTCCATCTGTTTACGGAGCTGTTGGGTTTCATAATTATCTTTCTGATAAAATTCTCCTAAGGTATTTTGTGCGTTGCGATAACTATTCAAAGCTGGATTATTGTTTCTTTGATAGCCAGCATTGTTATCATTAACTTCTTCTCCTTCATCGGGTGACGATTCATTTGGCTCTTCTTTCTCATCCGTATTCCAGTAATCCGACAAAGAAGTCAGAGCATTCTTTTTTTCCTGATTTTTCTGTTCTAAAATTTCCTCTTCATATGCCTTTTGTTTGTCCGACTGTAAACCCGCTTCGCTTGCTTGAGGTACAACATCATTTAGTCCGATGTTTTCATTTTTATTTTTGTCCTCGGATGGTTTAAATATGAGGTACATACAACCAACAAACACGATACCCATCAAGCCAAATATCAATGGCTTTTTAATTTTATCGAATTTAGTCTGTGTATTGTCTTGCAGTACATCAGCGGTTTCGTTCGGTTTCCCTTCTGTTACCCGAACAACCGTCTTTTTATTCTGATTTTCTTTCATAAGTCTTATTTTTAATGATTGTGTATATTGTGTCCTGCAAGGTTGCCGGGCTTTTTTTCTTTTTGAGACCAGGGTTTTCCATATGCTCGATAATCATATTGTTACCAGACATTCTGGTATCGTACCATACTTTGAAAATTACCCCAGCGGTAAGAAGTACATAACCTAAAAAAAAGTAAAGGATACATTTGTGCTGTTTCCTAATTGGTAATGCCAGCCAGTTTTCTTCAAGCCTATCAAACCACTTATCCATATTTACTCTTAAATTTTTCATACGGTACATTTTAGCGTTCAATGACTTCGATATCCTTGTTCTCTAATACTGCGAACTTCTCTATATTAAAACCCTGCGGGTTGTTGTCCGAGCGTACAGAGTTCACTAGATAGCAGGAAGTAACTAGATTACGTTTGGTCACATTGCTCGAACGGATTATGAACTGTTTGGCATAGGTGCGTACTGCATACGGATAGGTATCAAAATTACAAACCACACTATCTACCTCGATGCGCTGTTGTACATTGCCCGATATAATACGGTTGTAATACCCTTTTTCTGAAAGGTCTTTGTAATAATCAAAGGCGCTTTTATCAGCGAGATTAAATGCCCGCTTCATATTGCTTTCAATAGCATTCTTGTCGGGCGCAAGTGTAAAGAACAGTTCGTGAAAACGTCTTATATGTTCCCTTGCTTCTACAGGGCGGTTGATTGACGCATCCTGCGAAAGTGCCAGCATTAAGGATTTTCCGTTATCCAGAACATATACGTTTTGACGTTGTTGCTCCGAAAAGCGGTAGGATTGCCAAACGGCATATCCTACAACGCTTATACAGAGTACGGCAAATACAAGGGCGTACAGCCTGATTTGGCGAAAACTACTTTCAATATTTCTTAGTGTTTTAAATTCCATTTTCTTAAATGTTTGATTGGTTTTATTTTCCCATTAATTTGCCACCGATATTTCCTACTGCCGAACCTGCACCGGCTCCAGCAATATTTCCCGATTTCATCGCAGTCTGATTCACATTTCGGGTAAAGTTTCCTGCACCACCTGCCTGAATAACCCAACCCGTTACTGTAGGAATGGTAAAGTATCCTACAATGCCGATAATCATAAAGATGATGTACATCGTATTTGAGGTATCTGGAATGAAACTCGGATCAGCAAGCATTTCAATATCTTTTTCAATAATCAGAGATTGAATCCTTGCAAGCATCGAACTGAATAAATCTGCAACTGGAAGCCAGAGATATACACTAACATATCGAGTAATCCATTGCGTGAGAGTAGATTGAAAACCATCCCACACGGAAATAGCAAAAGCTATTGGTCCGAGTATAGATAGGACAATTAGAAAAAATGTTCGTATGGTATCAATCACGAGTGCTGCCGCCTGAAAAAGTATTTCCAGTAAATTGCGAAACCAATCCTTCATTGCTTTCTCTATACTGTAGGCCTGCCTATCCATGTACATACCTGCCATTGTCCCGATGTCTGTAGGAGATAAACCTAATTCATCCAGTTTTTTATCGAACTCCTCGTCTGAAACCATATAAGCAGTTTCGGGATTTCTGACCATTGCTTCGTATTCCAATTGATCTTTCTGCTGTTGCAACTTATTCAAGTCAAGCACCTGATTTTCGAGTATGCTGTGTGTTCCCTGTACTATTGGACTCAGCACTGCATTAATAGTTCCTAAAACCATAGTTGGAAAAAACATAATACAAAGCCCTAATGCAAAAGGCCTTAATAAAGGATACACATCTATAGGTTCTGCTCGACTGAGTGCCTGCCAGACTTTTATGGCAACATAAAATAAAGCTCCCAGTCCAGCTACTCCTTTTGCCACTGCCGCCATATCGGCAGACAGTGGGAGCATCTCATCATATAACGAGCGTAAAACTTCATGAAGATTATTGAATTCCATAGCTTACCAGTATTTTTGGTTTGAAGTACCATAGAGTTCCAATACCCTTTTAGTATTATTCTGTTTCTTTGCTCTTAAAAAACTTACAGAGATATTCTTATTGGTATAATAGCGAACCAAAGTATGATACGCTTTTACTTCTTTATATACCTGATCGATAACATCCATACGATCTTTATCATTCAGAGAGAGACTTGACGAATTGATGATTTGTTTGAGTTCCTTCAGAAGTTCAGTACTTTCATTAAGCAATGCAGAATAACCGTTTGCAATTGCGACCAATTCCTGAGGAGAAAAATTTGGATCGTTCATCATTTTTCCAAAATTCTTTACATACATTTCGGATACATCCCCCACTAGAAGTACAGTCTGTTGCACCTTGCGGGCATCCTTTACAAGATTATTAACTGCCTGTAACTTGTCATAGTACTCTTTTCCTTGTTTGTATACTTTCTCTACTTCCTTGAAATTTTTGATGACGTTGGATACAGTCGAAGAGGTTTGTATAATTTGATTCGCACTATTAACAATACCTGAAGCTAGATTTAGAGGATCTGTCACTACAAATTGGGCTTTGGCTGACGGTGCAACGGCAAGCATTAATGCCGTACACACTAATAATATAAACTGTTTCATTGTTTCTTATTTTTTACATGATTAATAATTAATTTGATTTTTCACGTCGCTGCATAGCGATACGTTTAATAGCTAGTTCTACATTGCCTCCCAGTTCAGCTGCGAGTTGCATCACTTCTAATTTTTCTGTTTCTTCGGTGGTATAAGCGAGATATTCTTCGTCAGAAACTTCAGTTGCATAGACCGCAGAATGAGTTCCTCCAAGACCTATCCAAACTTCCTTGTAAAGTCTTGACGGATCGTTATTCATATTGATAGAAAGTACTTGTGCTTTTTCCTTATCGGTCAGTCCGAGCATCGCTTGTATATCATCGAACTTGTTCATATACTTTCTCTGATCGAGCAATATTTTGCAATCCGAATTGTTGATGATACTTTCTTTTACAATCGGCGACTGAATGATGTCATCCACTTCTTGTGTTACCACGATGGCTTCTCCAAAATACTTTCTGACGGTTTTAAAAAGGTATTTGATGTATTCTGCCATTCCTTCTTTGGCAATAGCTTTCCAAGCTTCTTCAATTAGGATGAGCTTTCGGATACCTTTAAGCCGTCTCATTTTATTGATGAAGACTTCCATAATAATGATGGTCACGATGGGAAAGAGAATTTTATGATCCTTGATAGCATCAATTTCAAATACAATAAAGCGTTTGGAAAGTAAGTCTAACTGTTTGTCGGAATTCAGCAGATAATCATATTCGCCTCCTTTGTAATAAGGTTCCAATACGTTCAAAAAATTAGCAATATCGAAATCTTTTTCTCTTACTTGTTTTTCGTCCAATATCTTTCGATAATCGCCTTGCACATATTCGTAGAAACCATTGAAGGATGGAAACTCATTTTCCTGCTTAATGCGTTCGATAAAACCACTTACTGCATTAGAAAGTGCTACCTCTTCTGAGCGTGTTGGTGGTTCATCATCACGTTTCCAAAGTGTCAATATCAATGTCTTAACACTTTCTCTTTTTTCAATATCAAAAACACCATCATCGGTATAAAAAGGATTAAAAGCAATGGGATTATCTTCGGTATATGTGAAATAAACACCGTCTTCGCCTTTGGTTTTTCCTTTGATTAGTTCGCACAATCCCTGATAAGAATTACCCGTATCGACTAACAAAACGTGAGCACCTTGCTCGTAATACTGCCTAACCATATGGTTGGTAAAGAAGGATTTTCCACTTCCTG
The DNA here is from genome assembly GCF_001529295.1 of Flavobacterium sp. TAB 87. GTDB lineage: Bacteria > Bacteroidota > Bacteroidia > Flavobacteriales > Flavobacteriaceae > Flavobacterium. Next base: position 236,952 of record NZ_LLWK01000035.1, on the reverse strand, counting down.
ATGGGCCAAGTATAAACTTGTTTCTATTGGTGATGATACCCTTTTTCATAGGCAAATCTGAAATATCCAAATGGATAGGTTTTCCCGTTAATCGGTCAGCCATTTTTATTCCGAAAGGTGAAGGCGAATCGTGGTAATTCGTTTCTTCGGTAAAGAAGCACAAAGCAGGTTCGATGAACGTATAGAAACTTTCTTCACTTGGAAAATCGCCTGCATTACCAGGCATTCCTGCCCAATACAGTGTTGCTACATCCGCCGTGTTGTGACGTGGTTTGCATTCCATCAGCGCCAATGCACTACCAGTATCGTTTTTTATTTGTTTGAGTTCGTTCGGATCCTCTGACCAAGCGATAACGTTGAAATGCGCACGGATAGAAGAAAGTCCGAACGAATGTGCCTCGTTCAAATAACGTTCTATCCACTCTTTGTTAATTTGGTTACTGCGACTGTAACGAGCCAGCGAGTGCATATTCCTTGCTGATTTTTCAAACTTTTGCAGATTACTATCACTGTTATCCAAAAACAAATACTGATTGTAAATGTGATTGCAACTCAATAACAATCCAACAGGAGCGGCAAACGATAAACGGCAGTCACTTCGGTCAGTGGATAGTTTTTCAAAGCGTGTATCTGCAGATACTGTTCCCGGCAAATCATCCGTATCGGATAAAGTGTGCAGGCACAACCTTTTGTTTCCGATACGTACCTCTTCGCCTCCGAGTGCGATGTCTTGCATCGGTGTTCCTGTTTCCCTTCCTAAGGTTAGATACTGTTCAAGTATTCCTTGTTTCTCATCTGTGCCAATGATATCATCTTCGGTTAGCTGTTCCAATTTTACAAATCCCGAATCGTTCATAATCCTCTCAAATTGTGCAACAGACTCCATAAAATGGTGGATTGTTTCTTTATCTCTGATTTCCTTTGGAATCAAAGTACCCTTGCAAAGCGAAGAAAAATTACTCTGCATACGCATTCGCTCTTTGGATGTTTTGGTCAAAAACAAATAGCAATAGTGATTAAGAAACGGACGCTCGTTGAAATGCTGTTGGTAGGATTTACCAAAAAAACTCAATCCATAACTCGCAATATCGGGTGCATAGTTTTCTTTTATGTACCAATCCTGTTTGTGTACGACTGTAAAATCGGGCAACGTCTTGATGGCTTTGTGCCAAGCAGAATGAATAGCTTCATATTCAGTAGAACCCACAGTAAATAGTTCAGGCAGATTGACCTTGAAACAAGCAGTTATATCAGCATCCTTAGACAGAATACAATTATTTTCTACTGCTAGTAATGGAAATTTACTTTCCAATGTTGCTGTCTTTGCTGTATTTCTCATAAATTATTCGGTTTAGGAGTGAACTTTAAATAGCGATGTATCGACTTGCGACAGATGATATAGCGTGGGTGTTTTTTGTTGGCAAAGTTTTTCATTAAACCGTGTTCACCATACTTTTTGTTTAATGAAAAGGTTTGCCATACGATCAACGAAGCAAAACCGAATCCAAGAATTAAACAGATAAAAGGATTAACCCTAGCCATATAAAGTATCATAACTAGAATTAATGTTCCCAATAATCCACCTGCAAAAATGAAGAGGTATTGTGCTTTCAGTCCTTTAAATTCTACCGTCCTTCCAATGCCTTTATTGATGTTGTAATTACTCATAAGGCTAAGGATTAAAGGAAGAAAGAACGAAGAACTGTAGCGGCAACAATTAAGAAGATACAGGCACCGAACCAGCTTGCTGCTGTTTTAGATGTGTCGGGATCTCCATTGCTAAACTTGTTGTACACTTTCACTCCTCCAATGAGACCAACTACGGCTCCGATGGCGTAGATTAATTGAGTTGCGGGATCGAAATAAGAGGTTACCATTTGGGTCGCTTCGTTGATACCAGCGGTACCGTTTCCCTGCGCGAACACACCAATTCCTGACAGCATCACTATTGCTGTTAGCAAAACTTTTTTTCTTTGTTTTTCCATGATTGAAATACATTAATTTGTTATCCTTAACCTACTCTTTGTGGGCTTTCGGGACAAAGGTGTTATAGAAATCGTGGTGTTATAACAAATTGGTATTGAGAGGAATTGTTTGGCGGTGGATGGCTTGCTATTTTACTAAGGATAAAAAAAATCACTAAATCTGAGCAAATAAACTCTTATGTATCGTAAATCGCAATATGCAATATATCGTGAAGCAAAATTGTTTATTATAAAAATAATGAGTAACATTGCATATCGCAATATGGAATATTTAGCATGATACAAACAAAAAGCAGTCTCAAACCGCAAGACATCGTAATTTTATTAAAAATCATTGCACTAGGTCAAAAATCTTGGTTTCATCATACTATTGCTCAAGAATTAGGTATGAGTCAATCTGAAGTAAGTCAGTCCTTAAATCGTTCCAAATATGCAGGGCTAATTGATGATGCTAGAAAAAAAGTAAACAAAATAGCTTTCAACGAATTTTTGATTCATGGTGTAGCCTATGCTTTTCCACAGCAACCCGGTGCATTGGTTAGAGGAATGCTAACTGCTCATTCAGCGGAACCTTTAAATAAAATAATCCAAGCGACTGATAAATATGTATGGCCTTATGCAAAAGGACTGGAACGTGGGCAAGCCATAGAACCTTTATACCCTACTGCCGTCGAAGCTTCTTTAAAAGACAATGATTTATACGAATTATTAACTTTAGTTGATGCCATTAGAGTGGGAAGAGTAAGAGAAAAAGAAATGGCAAAACGAGAATTAGAAAAAAGAATACTGAATGTATAATAAAGTAATCAATCTGGCTTTAGTAGCGCAAGTGGCTAAGGGCTTAAAGGAATTAAACGAAAAAATGGTCTTCATTGGTGGAGCAGTAATTAGCTTATACACCGATGATCCAGCGGCAGAGGAAATTCGTCCCACTTCTGATATAGACATGACCATTAATTTGGCTAATTATTATGAATGGACACGAATGCAAGAACGATTAGCCGAGCTTAATTTCTATCCCGATCCTCAAGGACACTCCATATGTTCGTATCAGTTTGAAAATATTGCCATAGACATTATGCCTGCTGATGATAGTAGTATTGGAATATCAAATAAATGGTACAAACCTGGATTCAAATACTTGCAACAAATAGAATTACCAGAAGGAATTAAGATCAACGTATTGCCATCACCTTATTTTCTAGCGACTAAATTAGAAGCCTTTAAAGATAGAGGACAAAATGATTTTTACGGAAGCCACGATTACGAAGATATCATCTACCTTTTAGACAATAGAACAACAATAGTCGAAGAAATACTAGCAAGCGAAGATGATGTGAAACAGTATATTAGAGAAGAACTCACAGCTATTAGACACCACCCACAAGCCAACGAAATTTTAGCTATGCACATACATCCATTAATTAGAGAGGAACGATTTCAAATGTTGATGGAGAAAATTGAGGGAATAATAAAATAGAAGAACTTCTAGTAGATTTTTACTATTGATTTAAAAGTTTAAACTTAAAATATTTAAATCAGGAATTTATATAATCAAAAAAAACAGGCTGTTTTATAGCCTGTTTCTAATAAAATTAATAGATTACTTTTTCTTATGCCACCATTTTGAAAAAGATTTTTTCTTTTTCTTTTTTGGTTTTTTAGACCCAGCTTTAATCTCTTCGTCATCCCATTGTCTAGCTAAAATAATTTCGCTATTTCTAATCCAATAATGTGATCTACAATCAAAATTCCAATTTCCAATTGAAGGAGATAAACTGATAGTTTTACCGTCAAAAGTCATTTTCCAATCATTAGGAGCAAAAGGTGTGACTACCTCATTACTACAACCACAAGCACATTTGTGTATGGCTGTACAATAAGTAAGTGAAATATACAATACTCCATCTTCCAATTGTTCAGGTATGAACTCTACAAATTTATGCTGTAATATCATCACTTGTCAATTGATTAACATTAATAGAGTAAGTACTGTGATGCTCTTCTCGTAAATCTTGATAAAAACCACAGAGTTTTTTCCATTTAATTACTGCTAAAACGGCATTTAAACAATTTAACTCTGCAATTTGAATGTTAGTGTTATAATCGTTGTTACCTTCATCAACAAAAGGAATTCTATCAACTAAATGATTATTTTTTTCTTTCGTACCAGTAGTTACTCTAACAGTCCCAATAAGAGTATCGTCAACAACATTTACACCAAGTCCAACATCAATAAAAGGAATATTATTTTTTAACAAAAATTGAATAATCAACTTTCTGGAAACATCATTATCAATACATATAAACACAAAAGACATAGCAAGTAATTCCTCCAAATTCTCTTTTGAAACATAGCTATGATGTGCCGTAATTTTTTGGTGAATTTTTGCATAAACACTGTAGTAATAATCAACCTTTGAAGAAACCTTATCCAAATCTTCATTTCCGACTGCTCCCGGAGAACGAAATGCATTGTGTTGTGAAAATACATCGCCATCATAAAGATGAATTTCACGAACGGGTGCTTTTGAAAGTAAGTCCAAAATATAAGCTCCTGTTCCGCCTAATCCAATTATTGCTAATTTCTCTTCTTTAACTTTTTCATTAATAGCATTAATTTTTGCTCTACTGGAATTCGTGTCAATATATTGGAAAACATCAGTATCAAATGTTGTTTCTCTATTCCTGAAAGTTTTTTCAGTAATCAAAGGATCAATACTTTTAGCAGGAGAACTAATGATATTACAATAAGTAGAAACTTTTTCATAATAATTAGGATAACCATGTTGCGGTTTATTAGAAAAGGAATGATTAATAACAATTCCATTTCCTAAATCTTGATTGTGTGAACCGTGTTGTATGGCACTAATAATACTACCATAATTATTACATGGAAATTCTCCAATAAAATTGATAACGTGAGTGTTGGGTTTAATAGTCATTTGGCTATTAGCCAATGATAGTTCACTTACTAAAACACCGTATTTAACTTCTCTCAGATGAGTAACATAAGGTACATGGTGGATAAGTAAATATCCACCTTTAATCTCAAGTTCATAACCTTCATCTTGCAACCTTTTAAGGTCGGGACTATGACTTATTAGTTGCTGTAGCATTGAAAACCATTTTATTAGTTACAAAAACTGAATCACCTTTAACCATACTACCCTCAATATTTTGATGAGGTCCTTTGGCATAAGTTACCGTATAAACGGTATTTGGATTTTCTTGATAATTTCCAAATGCCAATTCAACAACCTGTTTAAAACTTATAGTTTTTTCACACCATTGTTTTTCTCTACCATTTACAATAATGATAAATTCAACAACTTCTTTTTTGGAATAAAACTTTTCTTTCCCCGGCCTAGCTAAATCAACGATTTCGTCATTCTCAATTAAATCATCCTCCCATGGTTGTTTATTATCCAAAAATATTTGGAAATCAGCAGCTATATTACCTTGTTTTCTAATTTGAGAACCTTTAATATACTGCTTATCAGTTTCAAAATTTTCCCCATCAATAGAGTACTTTAATTTCTGTTTGATATAAAATTGCTCAATTCCAGATCTTGCTAGGTCAACAACTTCATCGTTTAAAATAGCGTCATCTTTCCATGGTTCAACTATATCCAAGAATAATTCAGAATCAAGAGGTAATCCTCTCAACTCTTTCAATTGTTTACCAGTAATGTATTGCTCGAACCATTCAAACTTTTTGCCTTCAATAATTAACTCTAATGAAGGTCTTTTAACGTGGTCGTCATGACCGTCTTTTTTTGCATCCATGATACTTTGTTTTTTAAATTTACAAATAATTTTAACACTTCTAATCCTTTAAAAACTCACGAAGAGATGAGTTTCAAGCGGTTTTGTTGCTAAAAATTTGTTTTTATCAAAAAACATATTAGTTTTACACAACAAAATGGAGGGATACTGAGGTGATAAGCCTAAGTATTTTGAAAGTCGTCGAAAAACTTGTTCCCTATAACCCAATCATGACCGCCAAGTTTGATTGGGTTTTTTACTTATTTATCTATCACATGACTTTAATTTAATTAAACAAATTGAATCTTTAAAAGATTATATAGTGCAAATATACAAACAAATCTAAATATAGCAAGCAAAAATATAATTATTTTTAGAATATAATTAATTTATTCTTGCTATATCAAGCAAAAGAATTATCTTTGTAAAAATATATCTTATGAAAACTTTAGGAACTACACTGAAAGACGCTAGAAAATCTATGAGATTGACGTTGCGCCAAGTTGAAGAATCTACGGGAATATCTAATGCTTATTTAAGTCAGTTAGAAAACGAAAAGATAAAAAGTCCTTCAGCAAATATTCTTTATAAATTATCATCTCTATATAATGTGCCCTTAAAAGTTTTATTAAATAATGCTGGGATTATTGAGCACAAAGAAAAAGAGGATACAAATGAACATTCTAAATTTGTTGAAACTATAGCTTTTTCTTCCGAAGGAATGGATAAAAATGAAAGAGAAGAGGTTTTAAAATATTTAGAATATATTAAGCAAAGAAATAAATGATAGATGAATCAACGAAAAGAGATATTGAAAAAATATCTTATGAAATTTTAAAACAAAGCAAAGCTCTTGATGTTTTTCCAACCCCAATCGAAAAGATTCTCAATCATAGTGAATTAGTAATCGATACAAGTATTGATTTAAGCAAAATTGATAAATCTTTTTTTGAAAAGTTGAAAGAGGAGTCTTTTGAAAAATTAAAATTTTTACAATCTGGATTAACAAAAGTTAAAGGTTTTTTTGACAGAAGGGAGAAAAAAATATACGTTGATCTTAGTCAAAGCGATGGAAGGAAAAATTTTGTAAAGCTTCATGAAATTGGACATGGAGTTCTAACATGGCAAAGTGAAGTTATTTTAGCAGCAGATAATGATTCAACTTTGATTGAATCATTTGATGATGGGTTTGAAGCTGAAGCAAATTATTTTGCATCAATAACATTGTTTCAACATGATAGATTCATTACAGAAATGAATTCTTTGCCTCTTAGTATTAGTTCTGCTATGAGTATGTCTAAAAAATTTGGATCATCTGTTCACTCAGCATTAAGAAATTTTGTTATTCAATCAAGAAATAAATGTGCTCTATTAGTACTAACTCCGATTAAAGGTGCTAAAGGAAATGGTGCGCTATGTGAAAAACGTGATTTATTTTATTCAAATTCTTTTCTAAATGAAATAGGTGAATTGGATTTTCCAGAAAACTTTGGTTTTCATTGGGAATTTATGAAATGTTATCAATTTAAAATAAGGTTTAATGATAAAGGAAATATTACTTTAAAGACAAAAAATAATGAAGAATTAAATTCAAATTTTCATTATTTCAATAATGGTCATAATATCTTTATTTTTCTCTTTCCAAAAGGAGAAATTAATAAGTCTAGAAAGAAAATTATATTGCAAAATATTTAGATAGATGTTTTAAAAATGGAGGACTATACAGAACGTCAATGCAAAAGAGGATATATTGGATAATACATTATATCAATCCAAAAATTGTTGAAATTGTAAAATAACAATTTAATAATATTTTAAAAGATATTGGGGAGTCTAAACAAACTCCCCAATATCAAACCTCTCCAAATCATCATTCCACAAAGCGGAAGAACCAGCATCTGCTTCATAAGAAAGGCTACTGTCCAATAGCTCGGCTATTTTTCGTGAAGCACTTTCCATAGAATTTTCCAAAAGGCTAAATAATTCGGTTCCCTGTATTTTCTGAACTATAGCTATCGCTGTTTCCTTTTGAGATTGCTCCAATTTTTCTTTTTGGAGTAACATCCCCACGGAACTTAGTTCTTCAAAGGTAACTCCTTGGGCAAAACGGTTATCCTCACCAGATATTCCGTATCTGTTCCATTCTTCTTCCTCTTCTTCAAATTCAGGCATATTACTGAAAACTTCATCCAGTTCTTCCTGAGGAATTTGAGCACCTACATTTTCATTTTCGTCGTATTCGATGTCTAAATCATCAGGGTTTATTTCATTCTCTTCAATTTGGTGTTCAGTAGTAGCCTTTGCCACAGAAATGCTTCTTACTGGCTTGGGCTGACCCATAATATCGGGTAGTTTCGGATTGGCTTTTTCCTGTATCGACTTTTGCTTCAACTTCTTCTTGATAACAATCTTTTCCTGTAAAAGCAATGCAATCACTATCAACAGGCATATCAAAATTACAAATTCCATAGCTTATAAAATAGGTTTAAAACGTTCGTTAAAATAATCAGTAATATCATCCCCAAACTCCCTAAAGTGATGCTCAAGGATGTTGTCAATATAGGAGTAAAGTGTTGTCTTTTCCTCCCTCGTTAATTGCACAATGCGGATCAACCTTTCGTGGTATTCGGCTCGTATGTAAACGACCTTTCCGTTACGACCTGAAGGAAACCGATTGACCAGAAATACCTCTTCATAATCCACTTTCTTTGAGGAACTATTGCGGGCTTTTTCTTTTGGTTTTGTTTCCTTCTGTATTTCCTGTTGTTGATTAGCTTGTGTTACAGTAGAAGACTGATTTCCACTCATGATATTCATGATTAATTCTTCATCAAGAACAGGCTTATCTGCTATTTTTTTTTCTTTATTTATGGTCATCCTTAACTATTTTAGAGATTAACAATTTTAAAAAACTCGTCAACAAACAAATCCATTTTTGTCGCTTTCATTAATTGAGGTTCGGCAGGTAGCAGACTTGACCGAAATACACTGTTCGGTGTGTCATCTGTTTCTTTTCTGAAGCGTTTACTGTCCATTATTCGTGAGTTCATTACAGATAAATCAAGCTCATTAATAACACTTTGATACGCCTCGTATATTCCTGTCTTTTCTCGGCCATCTACCTGATTCCAAAACATCCACATTTTTTGATCTGTATTACTCTGATCCGTTTCGGGTAAACCAAGAAATGCTTTGGTAAAACTCAATGTACTTTCCATAACCAAACGGTCAGCACTGATTGGCGAAAAAATAAAATCCATTGTTCTTAAAGTAGTAAGCACACCTTTTGTGTTAGCTGTACCCGGAAGGTCAAAAAAAGTTATATCGGGTTTTACTGCAGATTGATTTACGTATTCCAAAGCTTTTGACAAGGCATCCTCTGCTTTGCAACTTATAATCGGATACGCCTTTTTATTGATGCTTTGATACAACTTCATTGCAGCTCTTTTATGATAATCATTCTGCATAATCGTCTTCAAATCCCTTTCTCTCATATTGGCTAAGCTGTGTTGTGGAAAATCACAATCCATCACAAGCACATTAAATCCTAAACGATAATGCAATACACTTGAAAGTAGTGCAGTCATAGTAGATTTTCCAACTCCACCTTTGGGCGTTGAAAAACTGATTTTTAAGGTTTCCTTTTTTGTTTCCATTATTTAAAATTTTATTGTTACACATTTTATTTGTTTGACAGGTTTGATTATTAGCATATCATAATATTGCCTTTTTTCCAAATACCTTCTTTACTTTTTGGGCATTTTCCTTTTTTGTTGTATGTCTGCCTTACCACTTTGTCTGTAATACTTTTTATCAAATTGTAAACCTTGTAACGGGTAAATTGCTTTACCGCTTTTATGCCTTTACATTTTTAAAGTTTTATGCTTTTAAGACCTTATGCTTTTATTCCAAATTATCTGTATTCAAATACTCTTTTCTTATTTGCCCGAATACATTTTTTACCACCTGCACTAAAACTATAAAGCAAATAAAGCGATTGAATTGTCTCCTGGTTTATGTGTGGCAGTGTTTGGCTCTCAGAGGCAGAGTTTGTCCAGTGGTTATATTACAATACTCTTAATAACAGTTGTTTACTTTGTGAAATAATTTTTATTAATTGTTTTATGAAAAAGCATCTTGACAAAATGGACACTAAACAGAACGGCATCAAGCCGTTTTTCCCTGTTACATTTAATCCAGTTCCGCCGACAGGCGGACGGATTCTTGTGTTCATCAGAACACGGCAAGTTGTGTTTTGAGGCACTCGAAACCGAGTTCGTGCCTCAAAACAACTTGCCCTGCTGGGGGCTGAAAAACCTTCCGAAGTCAGGTTTTATATGAATATTAAAATTGGATTAGTGATGAATGAAAACAGTAACAAAAAACAGCATAAAGGTGGACGAAACCCTAAAAGTGATCCTAGTATCCACCGACACGTTTTTCGTCTAACGGATGATGAAAACGCACAATTATTAACACTTTTTGAAGCATCTGGAATGACCAATAAGGCAAAATTCATCATTTCAGTAGTCTTTGGAAAAGAGATTAAAACAGTTAAAATCGATAAGGTAACAATGGATTATTATATGCGATTGACTACTTTTCATTGCCAATTTCGGTCTATAGGAGTAAATTACAACCAAATTGTGAAGCTGTTGTACCGTCATTTCTCAGAGAAAAAGGCAGCAGCGTTTCTTTATAAACTAGAAAAACAAACGGCTGAAATGGCAGTATTGTGTCAAAAAATCATTCAACTTACCGAGGAATTTGAACAAAAACATTTGAAAAAACAATGATAAAATGATAGCGAAAATCGGAAGAGGAAGCAGTTTGTACGGAGCATTAGCCTATAATCATCTCAAAGTAGAGAAAGAAAATGGGCAAATTCTATTTACCAATAAGATGATTGAAACACTTAGCGGGCAATATTCTGTGGCACAATTAACCCAATCTTTTGAACCTTATCTGATAGCCAACCGCAATACTGAAAAACATACGTTGCATATTTCACTCAATCCCGACCCAAGGGATAATGTTAGTGATGAAAAATTCAGACAGCTGGCACAGGAATATATGCAGGAAATGGGGTATAAAGAACAACCTTATGTGGTTTTCAAGCACACGGATATTAACCGTACTCATATCCATATTGTATCGGTTTGCGTGGATGAAGAAGGTAAAAAGATTTCAGATAAATTTGAGAAAAGGAAGTCTATGAATGTATGTCGTGAACTCGAAAGGAAGCACAAGCTAATTTCCGCAACAGATAAAGAACATAAACAAAACGATAAAATTTTCCGTCCTATAGATTACAAAACGGGAGATGTAAAAAGTCAGATAGCTTCTGTTATTCGTCATTTGCCAAACTATTATCGATTTCAGACTTTGGGAGAATACAACGCTTTACTTTCCCTATTCAATATTACTACAGAAAAAGTTGAAGGAGAACTACGCGGTAAACCCCAACGAGGATTATTGTATTTTGCTATGAATGAAAAGGGAGAAAAAACAAGCCATCCTTTTAAGGCTTCTTTGTTTGGAAAAAATGCAGGACTTCCTGCTTTAGAACTGCATTTTGAAAATTCCAAGGCAACACTAAAAGACCACCCGACAAAACAGACTCTAAAATCAGCAGTAACTATTGCCCTGCAATCAACATCTGATGAATTGAATTTTAAAAAGCATTTAGCCAGTCAAGGCATCAACGTAGTAGTGCGCAGAAATGAAACAGGACGGATTTATGGAATTACATTTATCGACCACAACTCTAAAACGATTTGGAACGGTTCCCGTTTAGCAACAACACTTTCTGCCAATACCTTTAATGATTATTGGAACAATAATATCAAACCAGAAATTAAAGAACCTGTCTTACAACAACCGAAATTATCAAAACCAAATAATGTAGATCTTTCTTCGGAACAACCACATCATTTGTTCGATTTCCTGAATACTTCTGAAAAACACGAAGACGGTTTGATTGAGGCGTTTGGCGGCTTGCTTCCAGAAGCACAAGCCGAAGATTATGAAGAACTTGATTTTGTCAATAAGATGAAGAAGAAAAAGTGGAAAAAAGGTCAATAGCCAAACATTGCCTTTCACAGCCATCATCTGCCACTTTCACCTACACAACCTTCATACTCTTTACATTCACGCCCGAACATTAAAAATTCAAATAATGCAAGGAGAAGATGATTTAAGAGGGCTTGCCAAGATAATGGCTTTTATGCGTGCAATAAGTATCTTGTTGGTACTGATGCATTTTTATTGGTTTTGTTACGGATTTTTTTTAGAACGTGGCTGGACATTGGAAATCATAAACAAAATTTTAGGCAATTTCCAACGGACGGCTGGTTTGTTTTCTCATACCCTTTATACAAAAGTATTCGCGTTGGTATTATTGGCATTAAGTTGTTTGGGTTCAAAGGGAGTTAAAGACGAAAAAATAACGTGGGCTAAAATTTATATTGCTTTGGTAATTGGTTTCGTCTTGTTTTTTCTGAACACACCTTTATTAAAGCTGTCATTAAATACCGCCACATTCTTATATATCCTTACTGCTAGTTTAGGTTACATAGCATTGATGGTAGCAGGAGTTTGGATGAGCCGTTTACTTCGCACCAATCTAATGGACGATGTTTTCAATAACGAGAATGAAAGTTTTATGCAGGAAACCAAATTGATGGAAAACGAATATTCCGTCAACCTGCCCACCAAATTTTGGTACAATAAAAAAGAACATAACGGTTGGATTAATATCGTAAATCCTTTTAGAGCTACAATTGTGTTAGGCACACCAGGATCGGGTAAATCGTATGCTATTATAAACAGTTATATCAAGCAACATATTGAAAAAGGCTTTTCAATGTACATCTACGATTTTAAATTTGATGATCTTTCTACCATTGCTTATAACCATTTACTGAAACACACTGACAAGTATAAAGTAAAACCTAAATTTTATGTTATCAACTTTGACGATCCTAGCAGAAGCCATCGTTGCAATCCGCTTAATCCTGATTTTATGACGGATATATCAGATGCTTATGAAGCCGCTTATACTATTATGCTCAATTTGAATCGTAGTTGGATACAGAAACAAGGTGATTTTTTTGTAGAAAGTCCGATTATTTTATTAGCTGCCATTATTTGGTTTCTGAAAATATATGATAATGGTAAATATTGCACTTTTCCACACGCTATTGAACTGTTAAATAAAAAATATGCTGATGTCTTTACCATATTAACTACTTACCCTGATTTAGAAAATTATCTTTCTCCGTTTATGGATGCCTGGCAAGGTGGTGCTCAAGATCAGTTGCAGGGACAGATTGCTTCCGCTAAAATTCCTTTGTCAAGAATGATTTCACCTCAGCTCTATTGGGTAATGACAGGAGATGATTTTTCATTAGACATTAATAATCCTAAAGAACCCAAAATTCTTTGTGTTGGAAACAATCCCGACCGTCAGAATATTTATTCGGCTGCATTGGGATTGTACAATTCAAGGATTGTGAAATTAATCAACAAGAAAGAGAAATTAAAAAGTTCAGTTATCATTGATGAGTTACCAACTATTTATTTCAGAGGGTTGGATAATCTCATTGCTACTGCCCGTAGTAACAAAGTGGCGATTTGTTTAGGATTTCAGGATTTCTCTCAATTGATACGTGACTATGGTGATAAGGAAAGTAAAGTAATACAGAACACAGTTGGAAACATATTTAGTGGTCAAGTGGTTGGTGAAACCGCTAAGAATCTATCAGAACGCTTCGGGAAGGTTTTACAAAAACGTCAAAGTCTTACCATTAATCGTAACGACAAATCAACTTCTATTTCTACACAGTTAGACAGTCTGATACCAGCATCAAAAATTTCCACTTTGACACAGGGTATTTTTGTTGGGGCGGTTTCCGATAACTTTGATGAAAGAATTGAGCAAAAAATATTTCACGCTGAAATTGTAGTTGATAATGATACCGTAACGGCCGAAACCAAAGCGTATCAGAAGATACCGCAAATCTTAAATTTTACAAATGAACAGGGTAAAAATAATATGAAACAGGAAATTGAGACTAACTACCGCCAAATAAAACTGGACATTGTTGCTATTATTGAAAATGAGATAGAGCGGATTACAAATGACCCAGATTTACAGCATTTGGTAAAGAAAGGATAAATAAAAAGATTAAATTAACATCACTTTAATTTTAGATTTTAAAATAGTTTTACTATTTCTTTTTAATTAGGATATATTATTAAATATCAAAATATTTACCTTTTTGTTTATATTAAACTACATACTTAGAAAAAATATTACCTACTATATCCTATGCGTTTTCAATTATTAAACTAATTGCATTTTTAATTCTTTTCATCCCCTCAGGTTCATTAATATCAATTCCACAAAACAGTGTATTTGTAGATTTCGCATGAAGTACCGTATAATAAATACCCGCAACTAATAGTGCTGATATTGCTCTAATGTCAATTATATCAGCTTTAAATTCTTCGTCAGCTAGCTCAAAAATCTTTGAACCTAAACGTTCTCTGTCATCGCAAACTTCATACATAATTTTTGTTTTTTCGCTAATCTCCCATAAAATAAGCTTTTGCATTTCCGTACTATTATAAAAATAATCTAATTGATTTTGCAATAGATAATTAATTACTTCCTTAGTATTATTCCCTTGATTTTGTTCAATTATTTCTCCAATATTTCCTGATGCTTCAGTCCAATAATCCTTATGTCTAACATACGTTTCTACCAAATGATCTACAGAATCAAAATAAGTTGTAATGAGACGACGGCTTAAACCTGCAGCTTTTGCAATATTTGTTGCTGTCAATCCTGAATACCCTTTGATTTTCAAAACCTTTCCTACTGAATTTATGAGTTTACGTTTTGATCGCTCTTTATCGTTGATTTCTCCTTGGTATATCTTTTTTGCCATAATATTTAATGTTAGATTTAATATACAAAATTATGTATTTAATTAACATTAATGAATAATCAAAAAAAAGTAATATTTAATTACTTAAAAATTATTGCTTTATAGAAATACCTAACTTCTGATTAACATGCTCAAATGCATTTAAAGCCATATCTAAATGTTCCTTAGTATGAGTAGCCATTAAACTTGTTCGGATTCTGGAATCTTTACGTGAAACTCCTGGATAAACTATAGCATTAGCATAGACACCTGCTTTAAGCAATAATCTAGCAGCGTCACCAGTTTTATGGGCATCTCCGATCTTCACAGGTATTATAGGTGATTCCGTTGTTCCTATATTAAGATTCATATCTAGTAGTCCCTTTTTAAAATAGGCTACATTTTCAGCAAGTCTAACTCGCCATTCTGGTTCTTCATCAATCAAATCAAGTGCGACTAACAAGCCATTAGTTGCTGGAGTAGAAGTTGAAGAAAAAACTTGTTGACGGGCTTGAAATTTAAGATAATTAGCTACTTCTGGCTTTGAAATTATAAATCCCCCTATGTGTCCAAAAGCTTTGCTTAAAGTACCTGAAATAATATCAACTTTATCTAATAGGTTAAACATTTCGATTGCTCCTCTACCATTTTTTCCCAAAACTCCAATACCATGAGCATCATCAACCATAAGATAAGCTCCATATTGTTTAGTAAGCTCATAAATTTTATCGATTTTAGCAAGATCTCCATCTTGTGAATAAACACCATCTATTATAACTAATCGCGTAAGAAATTTTGATTTCGTAGCAGACAAAGCTCTCTCTAAATAATCAAGGTTATTATGAGGAAAAGTTTTAACATTCGTTTCTAATAAACCTTCGTACACACTGGCATGAACTGCCATATCCACAATTGCACAATCATTACTTTTAAGCAATGCTAGTAATGTTGAACTATTCGCTGTATATCCAGTAGTGTAAATCAAGGAAGAGTCTTTGGGTCTATTAAAAAAAGTTGATAGTTTATTTTCTAACTTCACGTGATATTCGTGATGACCACCAATTAAAGGTGATGCTCCTGCTCCTGTTCCATACTGATTAATACCGGCAATTGCAGCTGCCTTAATTTTTGGATGCTGTGTAAAGTTTAAATAATCATTAGATACAAGGCTAACACAGGACTTTGGTCCGTCTTGAAAAGGAGAACTTATTAAAATTTCGGGACCACAGCCATTATGTGTTACAAAACGATAATTCATGTGCCCCTCTATTTCCATGTAATTGGTAAAATCTTTAAAAGCTTCTGCTTTTTCAAATGCATTTAGATTTGGAATATTTTCAAAATTTTTAAAACTAGCTTTAGTAAAGTCTATGTTATGGGGTACTGACATATTTTATAAGATTTAATTGTCTAAATATATGAATTATTCCCGAACACGGGATAATTCAATATGAATCATTTAAAAATAAATCTCAAATCTTAAAATAATTATATTCAGAAAAATTAAAATTTATTTTATAAAATTCCCACATACGGGATAATTTATTATATTTGTCTTGCTAAAAGATATTTAATATAAATTAAAAAAATAATTATGAAAAAAATTGCATTATTAATCCTACCTATTTTATTATATATTTCTTGTACAAATGATGAATCCTTTCCTAAAACTGAAAATATAACAAGTGGCTCAAAATGGACACTCCAAATAGGAAGCACTCCTACAGAAGTGTACAAACAACTTCAAGAGTTAGGCACTCAAAAAAACTTTAATGATCTTGGTATATCAAACAGAAAACCTTTTTTAAATCCTAATGAATTAAAAAGTGATCTCAGTTTATATAGAGCAATCACTTTGCAATCCCCGTCTGAAGTCATTGAACGTGTTCTTATTCAATTTGATCAAAACAAAGTGAAAGAGATAGAGAAAGGGGGGGCGCTTTTAAATCCAATTGCTAAATGGCCAGAAAACATGTCTGATGAAGCTACGATCCTATTAAATGACCCTATTGATGGAATTAAACAAAAATTGCTGTCTATTTATCAAGATCCCACATATAAAGATTATAAAATAATTTTGTCTAATAAATGGTTAGAAAAACCTTTTGATACCGATATGGCAAATTACAATGAATGGAACTTTACATTCGATACTGACATAAGTACCTCAAGAAGTGGATCTTCATCAGTTTATTTATTCTTCAAGAATGACAAACTATCTAAAATACAACATATTTATAATGAAAATGATACTATGAACTAGTAAATCGATTCATTATGGTCTTATAAAAAATAACGTATTTAATATTTCTTAACTTTTAATTTTTAATTTTATGAAAAAACTTTTAAGAACCTCTGTCTTTATTCTGCTTGTACTAGTTTCTTGTGACAGCAATGATGAACCTTCCGAAAATACAAATGCAATCAATACAACTGATTTTTCTTCAATGAAAGATGGGCTCATCACTTTAAAATCCGGAGCTGTTGTCGAAAAAAAGGGAGAAGACTTTTACTTTGAGGGTGATATGCTATTATCCTTGACACAATTAAAAACATTAAATGAAGAGGGGGATTTTATTACTATGGGATTCCAAGAAGCTAATAAACTATCAAAAGCACATCCTGTTTACAATATTCCTTTTGAAGCTGGTAATGATGGCCTTGCAGTACCAAGAGCGTTCGGTCAATATCCTACATCTTACAATATGTGGGCAATGGTAAGATTTGTCTATGCATCAGATTTAACTCCAGATCGTAAATATATAGTTCAACAGGCTCTTCAACATTGGGAGGCAAATACTAATATAAGGTTTTATAATGCAACAGGTCAACCAACAGTAGATCCTACCTATGGTTTTGCTTATCCATATATAGAATTTGTCAACTCTACTGTAAATAATTCATCTGTAGGAAGAGTTGGGGGAAGGCAAGTAATTAATCTTGCTTCTTATCAAGCAACACAAGTAGCCATTCATGAAATTGGACATGCTATAGGTTTAAGACATGAACAAACTAGATTTGACAGAGATAATTCAATTAATATCAACTTATCAAACGTACCAACTGCAAATCAGCATAATTTTACAAAAATTACAACTAATTATTCTGCAATTGGCTCAATAGATTATAACTCTATAATGATGTATGATTCTTACGGATTTGCAATAAACCCATCTGTACCTGTAATGACAAAAAAATCAGATGGTTCTACATGGACTGGAGGAACAGTACTTTCAGATGCTGATAGAAGATGGGCTAATAGTTATTATATACCATATATAGCTCGTTCGGATGTATATGCAGAATTAGCGCCAATTGTATATAAGTCAGATAATACTATTATGAATGCTTCCGAAAGAATTTCTTTTCAAGCACAATTAAACAATGGCAATCCAACCCCACCAAATTGTTGTCTATTGCCAAATGTTTTCTAAAAATATTTTATAATTAATTTCAAACAAGGTTTAGGGTATTATTGTATGACCTTAAACCTTGTTTTTATTTAAAAACTAATGAAAATCTTTACTTTATTTCTTATATATTTTTTATTCATCAAATATTTAGATGTTCATTCTCAGTCCACACAAAAGGGACTCCACTTAGAGATAGGAAGTCTTTACAATTCTAGCAGTCTCAATTGGTCTATTGCAGGAAATGCACAAGGCAAGTCCCCTAATATACTTTCTGAATTAAAATTTAATAATATAAAATCTTTAGGTGCTTATATTAAAGGAGAATATAAGCTAACAAACTCAATTCTAATATCTGCATTATTAAATAAAAATGAAGTTATTAATGGTGAAGGCACAGATACAGATTATAAGGCAGACAATCGTAATAATCCATTTTTTGAAAAAAAATTCATAAGTAATAAAGGTTATTTTACAGCATTAAAAACGGGTTTTAGTTTTCCAATTCGATTTTCCAGTAAAAGTATATTAACACCATCAATACTTTATTACTTAACAAAACAGAAGTTTTATATATTAAACAATGAGATGCAAGACTTACAAAGCACATATCAAACCGATATGAGCGGAATTGAAATTTCTATAAAAACTAACATCTCATTAAATAAATTTATACATACCTCTTTAACTTTAAGCTATCATAAAGTAAATTATAATGCTGAGGCCGACTGGAATTTAATTGAAGTTTTTAAACACCCTGTAAGTTTTTCTCAAACTTCAAAAGGATCTGGATATAATATTGATATAGTATTTGGATATAAACTAAATAAAACATTTTCTGTAACAACCACTGGTAGCTTCGATTTAACAAATATTTCTGAAGGTATAGATACTTCCTATTTAATTACGGGAAAAGACATTTCAACTCAATTCAATGGTGCTAAAAACACAATATACAGCTTTAAACTAGGCATTATTACTTCACTCTAAAAACAAATATTAATTTATTTCTAATAATAAATTTGTAGGTTATAACGATGAAATTAGTGACTTATTCAAAGCCTTTCTTATTACAAATTTTTGCAAGGATATTCTAATTGATGGATTCAACTATTGATGCAAAATTAAACTGATTCCCTTATTTTAAGATTCTATGATTTTTGCTTCTTTTTTACCATATGGCAATAGCTTTTAATAGTAAATAAAAAAATGGATAAACTGGACGAATAATAGATACCTCTTCTTGCAAAAGCTCTTTAAATTACTCTCAATCTTATAGGCGATCGTACTTTATTTTTTTCAATATTGCTAAGTTCTGAATTGTTCATCTGAATTTTATTATCTTTTTCTTGAGCAATCGACAACTGTATTTTTCTTTCCACAGCTGCCAATTCGGTTTTAAGTTCACTCAACCTATCTTCCTTACCCCAAACTCCATTCACTATTTCCTGAAGCACTGGAAGGTCTTTCTTTAGTTCTATAATTTTCTTTTGCTCTTGTTCTATATAACCAGAAAGTTTTTCTAGCGCATTTAAGAAATTCATAGTAGCCGTTTGAGGATCTTTGGCAATGATACCATTGTTATAGGTGTACTTGATATTTCCTTCTCCTTGAACTAAGAAGCGATTGATTCTAATATCCATACCTTCTTTTTCGGACATTTCTGTTTTTACTAAAAGTGTAAAACCATACAGTTTACCAATTTCTTCATACTGACCTCCAGTTCTAGCTTTTTCAGAAAGTTCGTTGAGTTTTACTCCAATCTGTTTTACATCTGCATTAGGAGCTAAACCATCCAATTGTACTGAATTAGCAATTGTCCCATCCGAACTTTTTTGGATACGCTCCTGTAAATTAGTCCAATCTAAATTCATTCTTTCCAATCGGGATTGAGCGTTTTCTAACATTGAAGTTGAATCGTCAAGCTTATATTTTGAACTGTACTTAGAACGAGTAAACGACTGTTTTTCACTTTCCAATCCTCCAACTTGTTTTTCTAATTTTGCTTTATCTAAAAGATCGGTATTTCCTGAAAGAATAGCCACGTATTCCGAAAAATTCATACCTGATTTTTCATCCATACCCCCCTCATCGATGGTACGCTTACCGAGATTATTATTTTTCAACTGATCTATAAAAAGCTGTTTATTGTACAATAGATTGAATTTATAACCGTCTAATGATTTTTCTACAGCATAAATAATCACATCAACATTGTTATCGGCAAAATGTTTTGCTATTTCATTTCCCTTACGAATAGCCCTGCCATCACGCTGTGCCAAATCACTTGGTCTCCAAGGCGTATCAAGATGATGAACAGCAACGGTTCGTTTCTGTGCATTCACACCTATACCGAGCATATCGGTAGAGCCAAATAAGACACGAATTTTTCCTTCATTCATTGCATTGATAAACTCTTTACGTTGCTTGTCATTTTTAGCTTCCTGAATGAAACGAATTTCGTGAGCAGGAATACTGTGATCTTCGACCATTTTACGCTTGATTTCGGAATATACATTCCATTGATTTGGTTTGTAAGTTCCTAAATCTGAGAATACGAACTGCGTTCCTTTTTGCGCATTAAAGCGTTTATAGTATTGAGCTAATTTTGCAGCGCAATGCGAAGCTTTACTATCGGGATGGTCTTTATACTTTTGACTAATCATTCGCATATCGAGTGACATTTTACGGGCGTAATCTGTTGCTATTAACATCTTCGCTTTTTCTTCACTTTGTGACAAAGGGGCTCTTCCTAATAAAGTTGCATTCCCAGATTTCGCAAATTCCATAAGGTTTTTAATAAAAACTTCCTGCTCAGGTGTTGGTGGAATATTATGTAGTATTTCCGTTTTATTAGGTCTGTCGATACCAATATCTTTTGCCGTTCTATAATCGGTGATTTCCGAATAGAATTGTGCTAGTTCTGGTACTTTGATAAAAAATCGAAAACGTTCTTTCTGTACAATGTTGTTGGCTACCGAAAATTCATAATCGGTCGTCTTTCTTGCATAAATTGCTGACCAAGCATCAAAGCAGTTTATACCTTGTTTTTCTAATGCTTGTGGACGCAGGTATTTGAATAAAAGATATAATTCCGTAAGTGAATTGCTTATTGTAGTTCCCGAAAGAAAAGTAGCTCCCATATCTTTTCCTGTACGTTCTTGAATGGTGCGAATAGCAAAAAGCAAATTCATTGCCTTTTGGCTACCCTGTTGATTTCCCAATCCAGCAACCCGTTCGTGGCGGGTATTGAACATCAGATTTTTAAAACGGTGGCTTTCATCCACCAATAAATGGTCGATGCCCATCATTTTGAAATCAACCATATCATCTTTGCGATTGGTAATATCGTGTTCCAAAGTTTTGAGTTTTACTTCAAGATTTTGTTTTCGAACAATAACACCTTTGAGCATTCCTCTTGAAATCTCTTTTCCTTGTGCTTCCAAAGCAGTAAGGTTTTGTTGCACAGTATCTAGTTCTGCTTGGAGAATTTCTTTCTGCATTTCGGGAGATTGCGGAATCATTCCAAATTGATCGTGGGTTAAGATCACACAGTCCCAATCGTTGTTTTTAATATCTCCGAAAATTCTTTGTCGTTTCTGTGGTGTGAAATCTTCTTTCCCGGGATATAATATTTTGGCGTGTGGATAAGCCTTTCTATAAGTTTCTGCTATCTCGTGAACATTAGCTTTCAAGCCCATAATCATTGGCTTATGTATCATTCCCAATCGTTTCATTTCTTGTGCTGCAGTACACATAATCAATGTTTTTCCAGCTCCCACTTCGTGATCACAAATAGCGCCACCATTAAGTTTTATCATCCAAACGGCATCTTTCTGACTCCCATAAAGATCTTCGATTCCTAGTGCTTTGCTATCCAGACCTGGAAACTCCTGATGGCTTCCATTGTATTGCGGACGTACAAAACAGTTGAAAGTATCATTGTATTGGTCGGTCAATCGTTTTTTGAATTCATCATTTTGCGCGTGTAGCCAATCATTAAAAGCTATTCTGATTTCATCAATTTTGGTATTCGCCATCTGTATGGCTTCAATATCCCGAACTTTTACTTCCTTGTCATCGATCGTTATTTTTTTTGTGATGTCGGGTGTAGTATTTACTAAAGCATTTTTGAGTAAAGCAATTCCATCAAAGGTTCTGCTCTCTGATTTTACGGCATATTTATCCCAGATGTGTACGTTCTTTTGTTTGCAAGAAATAGAAAGGTCATCGGTACTTTCTGAATAGTGAATATTGATATCGGTATCGAAAAGTGATGAAGCAAAACGGGCATAAATTCCTGTTGGTATCCAACGTTCTCCAAGATTAAAATCTAGTTCTTCAAACTCAATACGTCTTGGTCGAGCTTCTTCCAAAGCAGTCAGACTTGTTTTTGCTTCTCTATCATTTGGATTATTTTTGAGATAAGTATTTATCTCTTCTACTTTCTCTACAACATTACCAGCTATCCAGCGTTCGGTTATTTCAAATTACTTTTTCAATGGGTTATAATAAATACGATCTTGTAAAGATTCTTTCAAAGTATCAGACGTAATTCCGCTGATTTCTGACATATAATCCAAGTGTACATTACCGTATTTATTCAGTGATGCAGACAATGCTTCATCGGGATTTTCTGTGGCTAATGTTGCAGTCGAAAAACTTACAGGACGATGGGAAATATCGGCTTTGTGTACCACGCCACCGACCACACGCTCCAGATACGGAATCTCTTTTCCTGCACTGTCTGTTTTGATGAGTTTGATATTATCGGCACTGTTGAGGTTACCGTACTTTTTGACAAAAGCATCGTAAAGATTATTGAGTGTTTCTCGTTCTGGCTTATGTTCCGTATGCTTTTCGGTTTCGTTCTGATATAGGTCGAGATAAATATCTCTAACTTCAATATAGGCTTGTGTTCTTCCTTTTTGGGATGCTGATAACTGCAAAGGATGGAATATTGCTTTTCTGCTATCTTTATCAAAATCTTTGAGATAACCAACCCAACCGTTATCTATTATAAGGCATTCATTACGGTGAAATGATTTTATCGCTCCTTTATAGATAGCTGGTTCTGGAATGGTAGCTACTATTGGTTGAATTTCAGGCGAACTAATACCACTGATCTGTGAAAACAAATCACCAATAAAAATCTGTTTAGTTTTACTAGTCTCTTTATTTCTGTTAGATTGAACAGAAGATGCGAAAGGATGCTGATTAAAATTACTAAATAAATTTGTCTGTATTCCGTTTGCAGTTCTTTTTCCTGTAATTGATCTCTTTTTAGTTTGGGATGTTTTGGCAATTGTATCCACAGCTACTAATTCTTGTTGTGTGTTATCAAAAAGATCAAAAATATTGAGCTGTCTTTCTTCTTTTACACTATTTTTATTTTGAATTGGAGAAGAAAATGTCTCTATTACAGGTTGAGTTATGGAAGGTTTAACCGCAGGTGGTACAGTAATTTGTATAGCATGGTCATTATTTTGTTCACCTTTATACAATTCTATATTCAGATATTTATCAAAATCCGCTGATAGTATTTGTTTAAAATCCTTTGCAATCCCTTCAACTCCTCCTTTATGTGAATAAACTAAAGCAGGTTGCCCGTAAGGGTCGGTGCCTAATTTTTCATCAGTATGAATAATTTTTGTAGTATTTAGAAATAAAGCATTACTGGGTGTATTGAATTCCGTTAGCCGGCTTTGGCAAAACAATTCTTCAGTTTCACTCAAATCTTGCTTCGTTGTATTCTTTTGCAGGATGATTAAATCACTTCCCACTTCTGTACCAGCATATTCTGTAAAGAGATTATTAGGCAAGCGAATTGCAGAAATCAAATTATTATTCTGCATCAATCCCCTGCGTATCGGTTCATTTTTAGGACTATTAAGTACGCCTTGTGAAGTAATAAAAGCCAATATACCTCCGTCACGGAGCATATCGGTTCCTTTTAAAAAGAAGTAATTGTGTATGCTTCGGGTAGCCTGAACCTTCGTAGCGTCCTTACTTCGAGAATAGGAAAGATCAAAAACTGAAGTATCGCCAAAAGGGATATTACTTGCAATTAGATCATAAGTTTTTTGTTCTTTTTCTGGAATTTCTTCAAAACCGCTGACACGGATATTGTTATTTGGATAAAGCTGTTTTAATATTTTGCCTGTAAGTAAATCCTTTTCATAAGCAGTAGTAGCTACGAATTGATTCTTTGAAAAAGATTCAATAAATGAACCGATACCTGCGGAAGGTTCAAGGAATTTATTAATGTTCAGACCGCTTTCACGCGAGGTTTCAGAAATTGCATTTATGACTTGTGGTGGTGTATGAAAAGCCGTCAGTACGGAACTTCGCATACTATCAATATACCTTCGGTATTGCTTATCATCAGTCGAGTTATCTTTTAATAATTGATGCAGTACTTGTGTTGCTAGAAAAAAATTAAGATCCGTTTTTCGCCAATGGTTGATGTCTATTTCTTTCTCCACTGGGTTCAATACAAATTTAAGACCTCCAAATCCGCTGAATTGCATCATTAGCAGTCTTTCGCCTACGGTGGCTTTTCGGTTCTCCTTTTCTAATTTAAAAGCAATTCGTATGGCATCAATGTTTTGCTGGAGATGTTGCTTTTTACTGAAGCCCATTTTCTTCAATCCAAATGGCAATAGTTCCAGTTAGTTCAGTATAGAGAATTTCAAAATCTGTGGTATAAGCGAAATCGTCTTCTAATTGATAACCTACAAAAACAGATTCACATACAGGAAACATCTTTAATGCAAACGGACGTAATTCTTCGTCTGCCATTATTGTATCACACTCGTTACAAACTACCTGAAATACGGTATCAAATTTGGAGAAGTGTAAACCTTCAAACAAGATATAACTAGCTATTTCATTGCATTGCTCAATTGTGTTTCCTGATAGGAACGCACCTTCGTATGCTTTTGCAACCCAGCTGGAACGTTCGTTAATAAATTGCTTATCCCAAGATTTCTCAGGGAAACCTGTGTTTAATAATTCTTGCAGTCGTAATCTAAAATACGATAAGTCTTTTTGTTGTGTTTCCATATAAATAATTTCTGACTTTAGTTGATGGCTAAAGCAATTTCACAAGCAAGTATAATATCTTGTCCCCTCATTGAATAAATTTTATTTTCTATTTCCGGTCGGGTAATGCTATTTTTATTATCCATTATTTTTTCCTTTTTTCAAACTCAAAAGAAGTTTTAGAATCATTATCTAGTACTATATACGCATTGAAGTTCTTTCCCGATTTGCTTTTCATTCCTACAATAAGATTTGTTTTTCCTGTGTTTAGTAACTTTTTAATATCTACAATACTTATTTGTACCCCACATACGTTTCTGAATTGTACCCAATTACAGTTTTCATCAGGACATTTTACGATTTTATCTCTGATAAGCAATTGTTTTTGTTTGCAATTGGGACAGGTAAGATTGGGTAGATTCTCTTTTGCAATGGAGCTTTGTAATAATTCATAAGTGATTGTTGTTGCATACCCTTCCATTTCTTTTTGAAAAGCTCCAGCATCAATTTCGTTGTTTTCAATTTTCTGTAAAGTCAATTCCCATTCGGCGGTCATAGCAACATCGGCAATCTTTTTATCCTTAACCATTTCATATACTTGCAAACCCTTTTCCGTTGGGATTAGTGATTTATTTTCCCTTTGAATATAGTCACGCTTGAAAAGCGTTTCGATAATAGTAGCTCTTGTAGCAGGCGTGCCGATACCTATGTTTTGCAATGCTTTTCGTTTCTCTTCATTCTCGATTTTTTTTCCTGCGTTTTCCATAGCCGATAACACTCCCGCTTCAGTATAAAGTACGGGAGGCTTAGTTTTCTTTTCTAGAATGGAAGCCTCTTTTATTTTAAATTCATCCCCTTTTTTAAGTTCAGGTAACTCTTGAACAAGTTCAGTATCTTCATCTGAAAAGATACCTTTAATGGAACGCCAACCTGGGGACTGTATTGAACAACCTTTCAAACTAAAATCAGAATGCCCTGCTTGCAAGATTATATCAGTTATCTCTTTGGTGCAAGAGTGAGAGATAGCTTCGAGTAATCGAAAAGCAATCATATCGTAAACTGCATTTTCCTTAGCCGACAATGCAGAAGGAATTTTTTCTGTAACTAACAAACCGTGATGATCCGTAATTCGAAGATCATTTACTATCCGCTTGTTAAACTGTCCCCATTTCATTTTTGTTACTGCTTGCTTACAGGCATCTCTGTCTTGTAAAGCTCTGATGAGATTGGGAATTTCCGTCCATATATCTTCTGGAATGTATTTACTTCCTGTTCTAGGATAAGTGATAAACTTTTTTTCGTAAAGACTTTGGGCAATATTGAGCGTTTCTACAGCAGAAAGATTTAGTTTTTTGTTGGCTTCCTTTTGTAATCCTGTCAAATCAAATAACAAAGGTGCTTGCTCAGTAACCGTTTTCTTCTCTACGGAAATAATTGTAGCATTATTATTTTTTTGAATTACCTTAAGTGTGTCCTCCACCAGTTTTTTGTTTTCCCATTTTGTTTTGGAAAGGCTTTTAAACTCAATAAAATGTTTGCTGTGTACGAATTCTATTTGGCAATATTTTTTAACTGCAAAGTTTTTGTTTTCCTGATAACGCTTACATATCAAAGCCAACGTAGGTGTCTGCACTCTACCAAGCGAATAAATACCATTTCCTGCAACAATGCTTAGTGCCTGTGAAGCATTGATACCTACTAACCAATCTGCACGGCTTCTTCCTTGTGCTGACTGATACAGTCCATCAAAATCGATACTAGGTTTTAAATTATCAAAGCCTTGTTTTATGGCTTTTTCGGTTAGCGAACTGATCCAAAGCCGTTCAAAGGGTTTGGTACATTTTAGGTATTCATAAATATAACGGAATATCAACTCGCCCTCACGTCCTGCATCAGTTGCTACAATAATGCTATCACACCGATTAAATAGTTGGTCGATTATTTTGAGTTGTTTTATTGCACCTGTATCTGCTTTATAGGCTTTGTTCTTTTTTACTTTGCGAACAGTTAATAAGAAAGGGTTGGGAAGTATCGGAAGTGAGGCTTTCTGAAAACCTGATACTCCGTAATCTTCTGGCATTCCCAGTCCGATTAAGTGACCGAATGCCCAGGTAACAAAATAGCCGTTTCCCGAAAAGTAACCATCCATTTTTTCTGATGCTCCCAACAAAATGGCTATTTCCCTTGCTACGCTCGGTTTTTCTGCAATTATTGTTTTCATATGTAGATAATATTTGTTTTTTAAAGGAATATGGTATCGCCATTCTTCATTTCAGTTTATGATTTGGAATCATGGCGATTTCATAATTTGCTACATTTTTCTGCCTTTGGATTTTGCAGGAGTTATCGGGTTTTCTTGTTCTACTTTCTGTTTTTTGCTATCAGGTAATTCTTGACCTGATTTTAAAGGCTGTTTAGTGTTTTTAGTTGCCTCATTAGTTTTGCCTTCCGAATTGACATCTGTTTGTGTTTTGTGTGCTTCGGTAGGTTTTGCTTGCTCTTTGAGCTTATTGGGATTTTGAAAAGAGAAATCTGTTTTGTTGGTATCCTTGTTTAAGGTGATGTATCCGTTATATTCTTTTCCCTTTTTATCAACCAATCCACTAAGAAAAACAGTCAATCCATCTTTTAACTTTTGTTGCTGTTCAGAATCTAATTCTTTTCCTCTAAAGACTTTTGGAAATTCCTGAAATTGGGTTTGCTGATTATTTTGAGTTTGTTTAGTAGTGTTACTTCTATCAAAAAGAAATTCTACAAAACGTTTGTCTGCATTAAATTGTACCTCTGCATTAAATAGACTTCCTTTTTTGGAAATCATCCCTTCTAGGTAAAGTGGTTTACCTTCAGTTAAAGTTTGTTTTTGTATGTCATCCAATTTTATGCCTTTGATTTCATCAGGGATTTTAATTTTATCGGTACGCAAAGCAACTAGTTCATTTGTTAGCCTATCCACACTTATAATAGACGGAATAGTTTCTTTTGTTTTGGGATTAGTCAAATCAACAGCTCTTCCCATATTACCTGTAGAGAGCAAATTAGCTTTGTCTTCCTGGGTGAATTTGTGCCCAAAGAATTCAAAGTTCAGATTCGGTTCTTTACGAATACCGTGAATAGCCATTACAACCTTTCCATCGTCACCTTGTTGAAGGGATAAGCGGGCATCCATACGAGTGATTGCTGTGCCAAGATTAAGACTTATTGGTACTAATTCATTGGTTTTGTACCCTTTTAATAAGGGATCGAGCAAATTCATTTTTTCTAATTTCTCTTTGCTTAATCCGAGATTGGACATTGTTTCCCAATCTATCTGTTCCGGTTTAAAGCGGTATTCGCTTGTTTCCAAAGGTGTTTGTGTTGCTGACATATTATCTTGATTTACTTGTTTATAATCTTGTTGTGATTCCTCTTTTACTTCGTACTGCCTAATCAATTGTTCACTCTTCTTAGTGGGATTTTCTATTTGTTTTTGAATCTGCTTTGCTGTATCAACAGCGATAAGATCAGGAACTTTGAAGAATGAAAAATGAGTTGGGTTTTTTATCTGACTGATAAAATTGGAGAAGAAGTTTGAAAAGAAGTCTCCGTTTTTATCTATCCGCATAAACTGATTCTGGTTTTTCTTAGTAGGGTCGACGGTTTCCAGATTGCCTTTTTCATCAATTCCTTTTACAACTTGAATTCTTTTTTTCTCTTTATCAAAAACCAGTATTACATCCGATATTTCTTCGGGATATTTTAGTTCATCTACAGTTAGCTCGCTCATAGTGTGATATTTCAAATTCATACCCGAAATTTAAAAAGGCTTTACCTGAATCGCGCCACTTGGAACTTTTAGGCATTGTTTTTCGCTATATGGCCTATATTTTAGGTATTCTGGCGGTAAAACTTTCTCTGATGAATTGATGTATATCTGATAGTTTATAATATATTTTGCCACTGATTGTATAGTAAAGCAGCTTGCCGGAGGATCGGTAGCGCTGAAGGGATCTTGAGCTTATCTTCAGCATTTGTAAAATATCCTGATTATCCAGAAGCTCTTCTCCATCAACACTTCCACGCTTTTTTTCAAGTTCACTGATATTCTCATTTATAAGATCGAAACGTTCTATAAGTCGCTCCATCCATGATAGGAATTCGATTCTGTCTATATTCATGATGATTTATTTTGCATTAATAAAAATTACTGCTTGAAGCAGAATACTAATGCAAAGTTGCTAAGCTTGATAATTCTTTACTGCCAATGTCTGCCAATGTAAAATGCAGTTTTTTAGTATTTTAACAGATTTGATTAAAATTAGAATCATAGATTTTAGTGGACTGATGACTACAAAATTTTTAGATTTTAGGCAAATAATTTACTATTTGCCAAGTGCACCGCATGGGCTATAAATAAAATTCTCAAAACTTTTACATTTCCTTGTCCATGTGTTGTTTAAGTGATGAGCTTAGCTGGTCTAGAAAAATACTTTTACTGTCTGATCTATCCTTCATTCTGTGGAATGCGTGATGAACATCACCTAGTTGGATCTTGAAAAGCATTTGGAAAGCCATACTTATCTTTCGAATGCCAGCTTTTCCATTAGAAATGCTTCCTGAAGCATGCAGCGCATATATAAGTTCGATCAATGCATTTTTGGAATCTGTCCAAAAAAAGTCTCTGGAACTGCTATTACCATCAGGAAAAATCATAGTTTGTTCTTTTTCATCCTCAATTTTGGAGAGCAGATAGTTGTAAAGTAATTCATTGGCAATTATACGCGAAACCTTATAATCATAATAGGTGGAAAATTGAGTGTCTATTTCGAAAACAAAACTATTGACCCCCTCATGAATGTCAATTTTTCCAAGACAGAAAAAATGTTGATCCCATTCCGTCCTTCCAGTACGATAGTAACGGTAAAAATCAGTGTTGTAAAATTGCTCTTTGAATTCTTGTTTTAGCAAGTTGAGTTCATTGGAGAAATGCTTATGGTGCATTTTGCCTCTTACTATTGGACAAGATGTTTCAATTCTAAAAACCTTATTGTAGTATATCAGCTTTCCTAGTATCTGCGGCTTGACTGTTTTAAAAAAATTAATCTCTTCATTTTCATCAGAGAAGCCAGTCTCTAATACATTTTTTTTTACCGTCGAAAGTAAGTTTCGAAGTACAGTAGTCATGTGGTATGATTTTTCAATTATTTGTTCAGGGTCTAAGCTGAATTCTTTTTCTGCTTTGCGAATAACCTGAAGTGCGTTCTCACATGTAGATCTTATCATAGCAAGCGATTAAAATTTTTATAAACAAGCGAAAGAGTGGGCTTTTCAGCCCAAAAGAGTTATTTGCCGATTCTCAAAGGAAATTTAAAATTGTAGTATTTTCTCAGTACCCGCGCTTATTTTCATTTTGAAGTGTTTGCATGAGCTCCATAGCATAGTTATCTCTTGACTGTATATAAGCGATTTTCGGGCTTATGGAAGCTCCAAGCTTCTTTTTTTCAAAAGTGGCCGATATACCAAAATCAATTCTTGGAATTTTGAGATCAGCAGCTCTTTTTATGGTTTGGTACAGTAGCTGTCTGTAAAGTTGAAATCCTTCGCCAGCCGCATAGTCCATACCGATCAATTCGGGCACATAAGTATGGTAAGAGTTTTTATAGCAAAACATTACGCCGACGAATTTTTTTTCTGTAATATCATTGATATATAATAGGATAAATTCCCAGTTCGGATAGATACACATATTTTTAAATACTTCTTTATTGTACAGAAAAGTGTTTATAGCAAGATTCCGATCTTTCACGTTGCAATACAACTGGTAAGCCCTTTCCAATTCTAATGCGCTGAGACTTTCCTTAATTTCCACAGTATAGCATTTTTCATAATGCAGTATTTCCTTATTGAAATGTTTGCGGGAGCGTGAGGAAAGCAGTAAACCGTAGTCTTGCAGTGCAGACCAGTTTTTATTTTCTATGACACATGATTCTGGCATATCCACACGGAAATATCCTTGACCTCTTATGAGCGCATCCCAACGAAATTGACAAGCAAAATCACGTAAAATGAGCATGTCGGCTTTTATGGAATCATAAGTGTTTTCGATTGTATTTAGGAGCATCCGCATGGCTTTATCTGCCAAAGGATGGTCCTCATCAATATAGCAGTGTGATCCCTCAGTAAACAAGCAGCCCATGCTCAGCACTTTTGAAGTCATGTGCAGAGGATCACTTTTGCGAATTGCTTCGAGATGCCTTGATACTGATTCTGTAGAGAGCATATCGTCTTTCCACAATCCGTAAGTAAAGAAGGTCATCAGTAGTACACGCTTGTTTTGATCACGGATTATAAAGTAGAAGAATTCCCATTTATTAGTGGCATTAGTTTGATCTGAGAATGTTTTCTCAAGATAGTGAAGTCCATCCCAGTCCAATATATTTTGCACGCCAATACAATTGTTCCATTCTTGTTTGTCTATTTTCTCAATTGTTCTAAGCGCTTCTATATGTAATTCACTATCCTGCTTTTGTTCTGATGTTGCTTTAACGGCATGTTCTATTCTAAAGGCTTTCCTTATTTTATCCTCACTACTGTCGGTTTCCTCGAGTGCTTTAGGAAAATGATGATTCATTGCGTCGAAAAGTGCTGAGATGTCTGATACTTGATTATGGGCAGAGATCGTGATCCTAATTCCTGTGTTTTTAATAGGTACTGCAGGATAGATGCCAAGGTTGAGATAAAAGCCTTCTGAGAAAAGGCGTTTTGTAAAATTAAAAGCAGTTGCAGGCGTAGCCATTCCCAAAAAGAAAACTGGTGAATCGTTTTTACAAACAACTGGAAGGCTGCTTTTTGATAACAGTGTACTGAAATGCGATATCTTTTGGCTAAGTTCCATCTGCCGTACTGTAATTTCGGAAGAAAGATGTATATCGCACGATGCTATTGCCGCAGCTACTGAAGCTGGTTCAAGTTGGGCAGAGAAGGTAAGGGGACCACCAAAATTTTTTATCTTTTCACGCACTTTTTTTTCGCTGCAAAAGAAAGTAGCACCGCTGGCTCCAAATGTCTTACTGAGCGTGCTTACAACTACAATGTTATCTTGTAATGCTCCAATACTTTCAAATATAAATCCCGTTCCATTTTTTCCTTTCCAGCTCATACCATGCACATCATCAAAATAGAGATGAAGCTGGGGATATTTTTCACAAAGAAGCAAAAGATCCTTTACCGGAGCATAATCACCATACATAGAATAGACTCCATCAGCCATGTACCATATTTTACTAGATTTGTTAATAAGCATCCGTATTTTGTCTTCAAGCATTTCGAGATTATTATGGCGTATCATCTCCAATGGGACTCCCCTAAGCTTAAGGAGCTGACAGGCACTTTGTACACTCCAATGTACTTGGTGGTCCATAATTACAGCATCTTCATCTCTTATGAGTGTTGGAATTATCGCCATATGTCCCAAAGTACTGTTTTTTGTAATGATGGGGGGAACGTTGTACATTTGCTCTATTTTACTTTCCAGTTCCCCATAGAGAGGATGTGAGAGATAAGATTTTGAAAGTGGAAATTGTGTTCCATAATTGTTTATAGCACTTATAGCCGCTTCTTTTAACCTTTTGTCTTGTTCTAATCCAAGATAACCTGTAGTCCCAAAATGGAGCATTTCGTTGCCATTAATTTTTATTTTTCGGCCATTAAGATGTTCTCCTTCTGCATATAGATGCAGGATACCCTCTTCTTTTGCACTTGAAAAGACAGCATCGACAGTATCGATAAAATTGTTGTGTTTAATTTTTGCCATTTTGGATAAAATTTTAAGGTTTTATAATTGTGTTTTTTTAACTATCTGAAAAATAGTTGTTTAAAATTCCTTATAAAAAATGAAACTGCTTTTATTTCTAGTTGTTTTACTCCCAATAAGACAAGAAATGTTACCGATTTACCAAGATGTTGCTGTGTTTTTCAAGAAATAATCCATAATTGACAATAATAATGTTTATTAATCTTTATAATTTTGTTAAATTTCAATACTTTATTTTAAATTGATAAGAAATGATTGCAACATATAAATCTTATGAGAATCAAAATGCTAGGTATTGGATTCATGAAGGAATTCTCTTTTTTGAATATAAATCCAAAACGGTAATTGATTTAGAAGTAGCTATGCGAGTCGTAGCAGATAGAATTTCATTACAGAATGAAAGACTGCTTCCGGTTTTTTGTGATATAAGGGGGGTAGTTTCCACAGATAAGGCAGGGAGGGATTATCTGGCTAAAGCGGGTTCTTTACTTGCAGTAGCAGTGGCATTGCTTGGTAATGAAAACATTTCAAAGACTATAAGTACTTTTTATCTTGAAATCAATAAACCATCTGTTCCTACCCAAGTTTTTGCGGTGGAGCAGGAGGCAATTCATTATCTCAAAGGATTTCTTTAGATAAAAATCGAACTAGGTTGTGATATGTAAATAAAATCAGGAGTAATGAAGAGACCTCATAATCGCCAGCGACTTATATATATGCATAAGATGTTATATGAAATGGCACGTGGTAATTTCAATGGTCATATTCCACTGAGTAGCTATGACGATGAGATAGAAAATTTAGTTGTTCTAGTTAATATGGTAGCGGAAGAGCTTAAGGAATCGGTTTTTCATTCGGGGTTTGTCAATCCTTATCTTACGCATAGAATGATCACGCCTGCTACTTTTATCTTAGATGAAAATCATTGCATAAAAAATGTGAATCATGGGGCTTTGGAAATTTTAGGTTATAATTCTGTAGAAATTCTGGGCAGGCCGATTCAGAATTTCTTAAAGGATGACTTCAGAGACTTATCGGATATTGAGAGAAAGGAACTTGAAGATAAACTTTTATCAGGTGAAATTATTACCCTAAGTTTTATAACATTTAAAAAGCTCATTGTAACGGCCGAGTGTTCCATATCAAGATTGTCGGATGGTATGTTTACCGTCCTTAGTTTCGTAGTCCCTTTTCTCCAAGTTAATGAAACTGCTCCAGAATCATTCGAGATAAAATTAAAAAGACATCAAAATTTCCGCAAATCTGATGCGCGACTAGTGCAGAGGGTTTATGATTATGTTTTAGCTAATTTGGAAGAGCCACTGCCTTCGGTAAAGGAATTGGCAAGAAAGTTCGGTACAAATGATTTTAAACTCAAAGACGGTTTCAGGTATTTTTTTCATACAAGCATCTACAAATTTTATACAGAAGAGCGCCTTAAAAGGGCTTACCTTATCATAGAGCAGACCGATATTCCACTAAAGAATATTTCTTTTATGAGCGGTTTTAACAGCTATCCTAATTTTTCTAAATCATTTAAAAAGCAGTTTGGGTTTTCGCCAAAAGAACTCGGTAGAGGTAAAATTAGGAATCTTTTATCTCTGGATGACTTTAATCCTTATTAATTAATTTTTGCTCCCAATATTGTAAGAGTTATTGCTTTGTAATTCAGAATTTTACGTTGTAGAATTCAAATAGACTGGTTATGAAACTTATACCTAAAATAGGATTTAAAATTTTAATTGTTGAGACTGTCTGTCTTCTGTATATACTGCTTTTTGTTTACGCTGCTGTAAGTAAACTTTTGGATTTTGAAAATTTTCAGGTACAATTGGGACAGTCTCCAATATTGAGTCCTTTTGCGGAATGGATGGCGATTTTTATTCCTTTTTTAGAATTTGGGATTTCACTCCTTTTAATGTTTCGTGCCTTAAAATTCTGGGGTTTGCTATTCTCATTTGTGCTGATGTTTCTTTTTTCTTTTTATATCTATATTATGCTATACTATAGTTCATACATCCCTTGTTCATGTGGGGGCATTTTGGAAAAAATGACATGGAAACAGCATTTGGTCTTTAATATTATTTTTACAGTATTGGCGGCAGTTGCTCTTTTATTAATTCCTTATAGAAATATAATAAATAATGGATTCTGGCAAGTTTTCAAATTTAAAATTACTCTTTTAGCTTCATCTTTATTGTTGGGAGGCTTAGCACTTATTTTAATGTTTCATTTTTCTGACAACGTAATTCATTATAAAAACAAATTTATACGTCGTTTTGCTCAGCATACAGCGCAGCAGATTTATCAGATAGATTTAAAATACAATTCTTATTATTTTGCAGGGAGTGATAATGGCAATTTATATCTTGGAAATTCTACTTCGTCACTTAAGGTTTCCGTATTGGATACTTTGACAAAAGAAATAGCACAATATAACATTACTCTAGAAAGAATAAAAATGCCTTTCTCGATTCCAGTAATAAGAGTGGGAAGTGGTTGTTTTTTTGTTTTTGAAGGGACTGTTCCTTATATCTTTAGCGGAAGCACTGCTAATTGGCATGCTGATTTAAAACTTAACAGTGGTCCTTATTTTTCCAATGCGGTTCCTATTGATTCGACAAGTTTAGCAGTTCGATATTCGATAGCTGAATCGAACGAAAGTGTTATTGGAACTGTGGATTTGAAAGATACTTTAAAAAGCAAAATTAATAGAAGTCTTCTTGAAAAACAATTTGATGGGATTATCGATACTGATGGTTCTTTATTATATAATCGATCAATAAATAAGATTATCTATGTTTATTACTACAGAAATGAGTATCTGCTTATTAATAATCAATTAAATTTAGATGTAAAAGGGAATACTATTGATACAATAAGCAGGGCTCAGATTGAATTAGTCCAAAACAAAAAAAGCGGTAGGACTACTTTTTCTAAACCGCCTTTAAGGGTCAATAGACTTAGTGCTTCTTATGGAAATCTACTCTTTGTTAATTCTTCTTTACCCGGTCAATACGAATCGGAAGATTTATGGAAAATAGCAGCTATTGTAGATGTTTATGATTTTACAGATAAAAGTTATCGTTCAAGTTTTCCTATTTATAACATAAACAGAAAAAAAATGAGAAGTATGTATGTTTATGGGAATCATCTATATGCTCTTATTGATCAGAAATTAGTGTGTTACAAACTAAGATCTCATGTGACACAGAACCATCCAAAGATAAATAAAACCAGTAAAGATATATCGGCCGATATCAGGGATTAGATCGAAAACCTGTAAAAGAGTAGATCATAACCATATAAATTTTAATATTATGAAATCAAATAATTTAAAAAGATTTTCAGCTCCATTAGCAGTTGTAATCTTAGGAGGAGCAGGAGCATTCTTTACTGCTTCAATGGGTAGTGTTAAAGCTGTTGAGGAGCGTCCGGTCTATCGATACATTTCGCAACAAGATCCTTGTCATCAAGAAGAGGTAAGATGTCAGACTGAACTAGCTGATGAAATCTGTTCCTATGGATCGGCACAGTTGTTTGGAAAAGTTAATGAAGAAAGTCCAAACAATAACTGTACTCTTCCAATGTATAAAGTTCCAAATTAGAATATCGTTCTAGTTTGTATGACAATGCTGTTCTCGAAAGAGAACAGCATTGTTCTTTTATTGTGCTTCCATCCATTTTGATTTAGGTCCGTCTTTAAGATAATATTCAAACCATTCTAAACTTTTAAGTGTTAGATCCATCTGATTTTTTTTGTTGGTAAAAACATGATCTTCCTTGGGGTAAATTAATAGTATATGCTTCTTTTTTAGTCTTCTTAAAGCCATATGAAACTCTCTGCTTTGCAAAGGATCTACTGATGTGTCGGTGTCACCAGTATATGATAATAAAGGTGTTAATACATCTGCTGCATGAGTTATTGGACTGTTTTTTTGAAAGCCAGCATAATTTTCAAATAATGTGGTGCCCATTCTCATCTGAAAACTTTCATAACGCCACATTTCAGGAAGGTAATCATTTTGATTAAAGGCCAAATATCCACTGCTAAGATCACTTAGCCCAGCCCCTGAAATTGCCGCACTGAATAAACTGCTTTGTGTAATTATAAAATTAGTTTCATAGCCGCCAAAGGAATGTCCGATCAATCCTATTGCTTTTTGATTTACAGGGTATTCTTCGAGTACCTTCTTTACAGCTGAAGTAACGCAGTCAAGCGCAGAATATCCAGGGTTTCCTAATTCGTATGAGATATCTGGCAGCAAGACAAAATAGCCATTGTTTGTATAATTTGTTGTGTTGAATGATGATCCATTTAGAAGTGTCGGATTCATATATTTGTGCAGTCTATACGTTTGTTTTTCGTAAATATTCACAATCATTGGATAAGTCTTGGTATTATCGAATCCAGCAGGAAAGAAAAGTGACCCATTGAGGAGTATCCCTTTTGAATTTTTATAGCGAATTAGCAAGGAACGACCCCAGGCATAATTTTTATGATGTGGATTGCTGGCAAATACTGTATTTGGATTTTCATTTTCATTTTTTGAAATCAATTCAGGAGGAACATTAAATTTTTCCTGTAGATAGATGAAATTATTTCCACTGCCACTTTTTTTTACGACAGAAACATATGTAGAATTGTAAACAACGGATTCTACTTTTCTGTTTTTATTTATAAATGAAATACCTGACCTTGAATGATCGACGGCTTTAACATTTAAAACAATATTCTCGCCTGGAACTAATGTGTGGGCTTTGAAGTCTAAGATTCCAAAGTCTTCCGATTTATAAAAGGCTAAACGGTAAATTTTATTTTCTTCTATGCCTCGGGTAAGTCTCGTGGCAGAAAAACTTTCAGTATTGAATTCCCAGAGATCAAACTCATCGTAGACTATTAAAGACTTATCATTTTTTGTCCAGCCCGCAAAGCCAAATGGGAATGTAGAAACACCATATTGTGTTGTTGTATTTGCAAACGAACTTTTAATACTTTCATTTAAGCTGACGGTATTTTTATTATCGAATGAATAGAGCTGCCACTTTTCATCCTTAAAATAAACTAGGAACTTGCCATTTGGTGAAAATGACATCGTCTTAGTAAGACCGATGCTTGGCTGTCCACTTAAAAATGGAGAAACTTCACCTGAATGTAAGTCTATTATAGAAAAGTCCAAATCAGGTTTTTGTTTAAAAGAAGGTTTGTTTTTTTCGGGATCATATGCCAATGCAAACCTTTGGTTTCCATTTAAAATAACTCTTGGATTTTCCGTATTCCCTATTCGTTTTGTTCTGCCGGTTTCAGGTGTCCATTGTATCAAATAAAAATCTTCATTATTATAACCGTATTCTTTTCTGCGGGGAAATAAATCCTTATCATCACTGTTCCAAATCTCGACAACATCAGTATTATTGTCAGCAGGGGAAACTCTCATATCCTTTGCAATAAAAAAAACATTTGATTGATCCTCTGATACAGCTAAAGAGTTAAGGTAGCGTCCCTCAATGAAAACTCCAGATGCAAAGTTTTTATCCAATGTTATATTGTAGTGATATATTTCATTTTGCGCAGTTTTGTATAATAGAAGTTCAGTAAAATTATTATTTTTTAATTTCTCAGGATATCCTGCCATTACAAAGCTTTTACCACTATGGTGCCACTTAATTATTTTGTAATGAATCTGCGGACTGACAGATAATTTTGTTGATGTAATTTTCTTGCCGAGATCCAAAATTTTGAGATAAGAACGCTCCTTATTTTGACAAAATGCCAATTTATTTCCATCGGGACTGAGACTGTATAGATCAACATTTGTGATCTCTTTTAATAAATTTCCTTTTAGATCGTTGATCAAGATAGAGATGCTGCTGTCAGCATTTTTTTTTCTTAAAAGGATATGTCTGCTGGCAGTTTGGAAAGAAGTGATACTGTCAAAATACCTTCGGTTATTATCTTCTACATCATAAATTAAAAATTGATTGTTGGGAACAAGGCAGGCAAATGAATTATTTTTTAAAAAGATTCCGTTTTTAGCGTCAGGTATAACAGTAGTCGTTTGGCCTGCAGTAGTTTTTAGGAAGGTTGTATCTTCTCCGGTTTCATAGGATAGTGAGTATGCTGCCCATTTGGCATTATTGGATAAATCAGTAATTCTGAGATTACTCCATTTTTTATAATCTTCTTGGGGCACGAAACCTGCTTTTTTAATCTGCCCCATTAAAGGGCAGATTATCAAAAGCAAATTAGTACTAATCCAAAATGATCTTCTGATGTTTAGCAAAATTTTCATTAATAGCTAGTATTTTGGGGTTTTAAGTTTGTATTTAAAATTAATTCAGATTCAGGAATTGGCAGTATTGACTTGTATGTGGCCCATTGTGGTTTGATGCCAGAGAGCATGCTGTCAATTGCATCAGAACGTTTAAGATCGAAAAAGCGATGTCCAAATTCAGTGAAGAATTCCAATTGACGTTCTTTTAAAATTGCGTGCAGAATTTGCTGTTGACTTACAGCTGCGGTGTTGCCTAATCCGGCTGTATTTCTTATCTTATTTAGATCTTCTTTGCTGCCAGTTAGATCACCGTTGTGCGCACGTGCCTCAGAACGTATCAGATAAATTTCACTTAATCGCAGAAGAATGGATAATTCTGTAGAAGTTCCATTTCCCTTGTTCTTGTATTTAGATGGATAATACCAGGTTGAGGTCCCATTGGAGACAGCAGTGGTCCACGCGGTCTTTCTCTGATCCTCAGGCTGGAATGAATTTATTAACGTTGCGCTTAATGCTGTTAGGGGCGGAGGACCTGAAGTAAAAATAAAAGTCTGCGCTTCTAATGTATTTCCTATAGCTGTATTAGATGCAAATTGCCAGATCGTTGAAGTGCTTCCTTTTAGAAAGATTTTAGACAAATTGCTCTCAAATGGATACAGTGTCTTATTGTTCAATATTGCAGTAGCTTCAAATGAAGCTTCATTCCACTGTTTAGTGTAAAGATATATCCTTGCAAGTAGAGCTTTTGCGGCGAATTTATTTGGCCTTGTACGATCAGATGTTAAATAAGAAGCAGGCAGATAGTCAGCAGCAAGATTTAAATCTTCAATGCAATGAAGATAAACTGATTCGGAACTTTCTTTAGCAATAGATTTATTCAGCTGATAATTCGTGCTTTTAACATAAGGTATGCTTCCATAAAGACCGGTCAGACAGAAATGAATAAACGCCCTTGTAAAAAGGGCTTCCCCTTTTAATTGACTTCTGTCAGTTTCTAAAAGACCAGTAGAGGCTGAAACACCTTCTAAAACTGCATTAGCCCCGTAAATTTGATTATAGCTGTTGTTCCATAAGGACTTAATATTTGCATTTGAAGGCAGAATTATATTATTATAAAAATTAATCGTGCCTTCCTGTCCGCTTCCGTAAAACATAAGTTCGTCTGTGTAATTTCCAAGTAAATTAGAAATACCGGTACTGTAACCCGTAAAAAGCCCTGCATCTCTCATTTTGGCATAAACATGGGTCATAGCTGCATTTGCAGTTGTTTTTTCTTCAAATACTGTCGATGCAGTTAATTGGGAATTAGGAAGATCTACTTCAACAAAATTGTCACATGACAAGATTGTAAGTACAGAGAATAGTAATGTAAATGATAACTGTAGTTTTTTCCATACATCAAAAAAAACACTATAAAAATTCGAATAAGAATTATAATTTTTCATAATTATTTTTTTTAAAAATTAAATTGAAGTCCAGCCGAAAAAACTTTTAAAGGAGGCAGGTATCCTAATGAAGTAAATTCAGGATCGGCACCATCATAATGCGTGAATGTCAGAAGGTTCTGCCCTTCAAAGAATATCCTACATTTGAAATCTTTTAAAGGGATATCGTAGGAAAGAGAAATATTTTTCAATCGTAAGTAGGAGGCGTCACTTATTGCACCATCACTTTCAAAATACCTGTAGTATGCTGCAGATGCGGTACTGTTTATTCCTGTAGTATACACCTGAAAGTTCGCATTATCTCCTGACTGGAGCCAGCTATTTAAAGCAGATGTAGGCTGATTACCTTCAGCTCCAGGAAGGCCGAAGTAAGATGATCCGTTATAATTTTTCTGTTTTGCAAACTGGAAAAGAAAATCCAGCTGCCAATTCTTATATTTTAGACTATTCTGAAGACCTCCAAAATATTCAGGGCTAAGGTCTGATATTGTCTTTTTATCTTCAACGGCAGTAAGCAGACCATCACCGTTTACATCCTCGAATGTATAAATACCGGACTGACGGTCTATTCCAGTATAATGATATACCTTTTTTATGTTTAAGGGCTCTCCGATAACCAGTGTGTTTGCATAGGTTGAACCTTGCAGATTTGGAAACTCAAGCAGACGGGTACGGCTGAATGTCAAATTGAAGTTACTAGTCCAGTTCCAGTTTTTATGCTGTAGATTGACAGTTCTAATGGTAAATTCAAATCCATTATTCTGAACTAAAGCATTCAGATTTGCTTGAACCGATGTAAAACCTGTTGTACCGGCAAGCGGTATTCCTGCAAGCTGGTTGGCTGATCTATTATTATAATAAGCTCCGGTTAAAAACAGACGGTCCGCAAAGAGGCCTATTTCAAGAGCAGTTTCAAATTTTTTATTCGTTTCCCATGCGAAATCTGGATTAAATAGACGGCTCGGCTGAAGACCGGGTACATTTGAGTATCTAGTTCCCGCAACAGTATACGTGTTTAGGAACTGGTAATCACCGATCTGGTCACTACCTGTTGTTCCATAGCTTGCTCTTAGTTTACCGAAACTCATCAGTGTGTTGTTTTTAAAAATATTTTCTTTAGAGAACAACCATGCGGCCCCCGCAGCTCCAAAATTGGAAAACTGCCTGCCAGGTCCAAAACGGCTGGAGCCATCCCTTCTTCCAGTTAGGTTGATAATATATTTCTCATTATAATTATAATTAATCCGTGCAAAGAAGGCCTGATATTTATATAATGTCTCACTGCTTAGCAGTGTGTTTACAGTAGAAGCGGAAGCAATATTTGAAATCAGACCGTTGTTGGCAAAACCAGAACCATATTGAACTATCTGAACGGCTTTCTGGGACTGGAAAGTAGCTCCTACAATAGTATTTATTTTGTTTAAGCCAAAAGATTTTATCCAGTTCAGCTGAGGTTCTATTATCCAAGAGTTTCGTTCCATGCCAGCAGTTGTAAGGGTAGAGTTTTCTGGGCCATATCCAAATGCAGGATTAAATCTTGTCGACGGATTGGTAGTATTCTCATTATTGATTAAACTGGTATATCCAATATTTGCTTGCACCTTTAAGCTCTTAGTCACGGCATATGATAAAAGACTGCTGGCAATTAAATCGTTTGTAAGCGCTTTGTATTTTCCTGTCAGATTCCGAAGTGGATTGTTAAAAGTGTTGTTTTCCCAGTTCAGCGAACCGTCTGGACCATACAATGCAGGGGCATTGGGCGCAATGCTGTAGGTTTCTCTCATAAGGTCTACCTGAGGCTGGGTATTGTCTTGCAATGTATAGCCTACATTAGTATTGGCTTTGAATTTGTTATCCTCCGATTGATGATTGACATTTAAGCGAAAGCTGCCTTTTTTATAGCGAAAATCACCAATATAAACGCTCCCTTGACTACTGAAATTCCCGCTAAGTAAAAACTGAGTATGCTCCGAACCGCCAGTGACGGAAGCCTGCAGAATAGATATTTCTGCAGTTCCTCCCAAAAGTTCTTTCTGCCAATTGGTATACCTGCTATGGTCCCAGGTGCCGTTAACATCATAAGCAGTGGCAGGAATTACAATTATTCCGTCATTGGTGTATGCCTGTTTCCGCATCTGAATATATTGCTGCGTATTCAGAAGGTTCATGAATCGTGTCACTGTTGCTCCACCGGTGCTAATTTTGGCGTTGAAAGTTGTTTTGCCTTGTCTTCCTTTTTTTGTGGTTACCAAAACGACCCCGTTTGCACCTCGTGAGCCATAGATGGCCGTTGCATCTGCATCTTTAAGTACTTCAATGCTTTCTATCTGGTCGGGATTGATGCTGTTTAATGGACTAGGCTGGCTGGGTAGCACTGCGGAACCTGTGCCTGAGCCAATAGCATCTGCAGTATAGGGAAGCCCATCTATAATATACAAGGGATTGTTAGCACCTGACCTGAAACTGTTCTGTCCACGTATTTTAATATCAAATCCTCCGCCCGGAACTCCAGTGGTTTGTGTAATACTAACTCCTGCCATACGACCTTGGATAGTCGCCAACACGTTGGTTACGGGTTGGTTTTCAATGTCTTTAGCAGTAACCCGGGCAATACTTCCAGTACGTTCGCTTTCCTTTACGGAATAATACCCTGCATTCACACGAACTTCCTGTAAAGTAGTAGTATCATAAAGCAATTTCACATTTACGACACTCCTTCCTTTAATTGGAACAAGTGCTGTTTTAAAACCGATAAAAGAAACCAGTAACGTATCAGTAGGGGAGGCAAAAAAGGTGTATTGACCAGTAAAATCGGTTATGGCAGTACTATTAGTTTTGTTTTTAATAGTGATCGTAACCCCAGGCAGTGGGTTGGTACCATCGGTGATAGTGCCTTGAATTTGATGTTGTTGCAAAAATAGAGGTGTAGGTGACGCTATATTTTTGGACGATAAGGAGGAGAAAGACAACAAAATTCCTAGAAAAATTAGGCAATAAAGCGCTTTACTACCCTTGTAAAATGAAAAATTATTCATAATATTGGGATTGGTTAAGTTAAACGTTAGTTTTTTAGCTACGGCCCTCTATAACAGTTTAGCGACAGGGTAGAGGGCCATTTTTTATGCATTAAGTAAACGGCTTAATAGACATAAGGAAGATTTTATTTAAAGCATAGGCAACATTTTAAAAGGTTCTTTTTTTTTTGAATGCGAAACTTTAAAAATATGGAAGGATACACTAAGAATGATAAGAGAGTTTTGTGCATAAAAAAAGGCATGGAACTCAGCTTAAACGTTTTCAAGGTACTGGTATACCCAACACACGAATAAGTGAGCCCACGCCTAGAAAGCGTGAGCATCTTACTTATTACCTCGTGTGTTTAAAATTACCAGTTTTTGAAAACGAGATTCTAAGCGAATGCTTCAAATATTTTATATGAAGAATCGCAAAAATACATTACATATTGTAATAATACACAAATATAATAAAATAATTAAAATATGGACTATAGTCCATTGAAAAAGTTTTAAAAAAATTGCCTATTTGTAAAATATGGAAAATTGTTTGACAGAAATAGAGATCTACATTATTCAAAGGGTTAAAGAGATCCGAAAAGAAAAAGGACTTACCCAAGAACAATTATCTTTAAAATTAGATAAAGGTGTTGGTTTTATTGGTGACATAGAGTCTCCTTCAAAAAAGGCAAAATATAATATCAAGCATTTGAATGAAATATCCAAAATTTTAAAATGTTCTCCTAAAGATTTCTGGCCAGAGAAATCATTATGAAAAAATAAAAATTTATTACTTTTTTGAAGTTAAATTACAAATTATTTTACTTTTATATATCACATTATTGGAATTTTAATGTTTTCATTAAAATGTAAAGTTTTTATTAAATTCCTGTTTTCTAAACCAAAACTATAATTAATGATTGATAACTTTTTACTTATCTTAACCAATTTATT
Organism: Flavobacterium sp. TAB 87; assembly: GCF_001529295.1. GTDB lineage: Bacteria > Bacteroidota > Bacteroidia > Flavobacteriales > Flavobacteriaceae > Flavobacterium. The sequence goes on along the minus strand of NZ_LLWK01000035.1, from coordinate 192,335 downwards.
AGCATATGATTATTAATAATGTAGATGTAAAAAAATTTCGCGGGTTTGAAAATATTTCTTTCCAACTTGGAACAGCGTTGACCGTAATTGCTGGTCAAAATGGAACTCAAAAAACTACATTATTAGGGATGCTAAGTCAACCTTTTTCAATAAGTGACAAAACACACCCAATGTATGGAGAAAAACCTCTTAGTGGGGGAAACTACCGATCGTCTTTTGCTGAAAAATTTAAACTTTCTGAAGTTTTTGACACTGCGCGCAGCCATGAATGGACATTAAATGTAAATGGAATGGCTGATCCAAACTTTACTGTTGAAAGTATTGTTAGATCTAAAACTGACGCAAATATTAGATTTTGGCAAAAAGGTACAAGAGCAAAAGGTTCGGGTTACATTCAAATGCCAGTAATTTATTTAAGTCTTTCTCGGCTATTTCCCATTGGCGAAGATAATGATATAAGATCTAATAATGATATTGTCTTATCAATAGATGAATTAAATTTTTTTAAGGAATGGCATAACAAAATTTTACTTACTCCAGCTAGTGCTTTGACTAGTATTGAATACTTGTCTAGTAAACAAAAAAATACTTTAGGAGTAAATACCGCCAATTATGATTGGAAAATGAATTCGGCAGGCCAAGACAATATAGGCAAAATATTATTATCGATAATGTCTTTTCAAAGACTTAAAACAAAATATGGATCCGATTATAAAGGTGGTATTTTGGCGATTGATGAACTTGACACTACGTTATATCCAGCTTCACAAATTAAACTTATTGAAGCATTAAGAAAGTTTTCATCTCAGCTTAAAATACAGATCATATTTACAACGCATTCACTAAACATATTGGAAAGGACTTGTGAATGGCAAGCAGATATAAAGATTCCGAATCAAATTAAGGTTTTATATTTACAAAAAATAGATGATAATGTCAAACTTATAACTGGTATTACCTTTGAAAGAATTAGGGATAAATTAAATATATCGATGGCTATAAAGCCGGTTGCTTCCAAGGTAGCTGTTTTTACAGAAGATAAAGAATGTGAAATTTTTTTTAGAGCCATTTTAAAACGGAAAAGCTCGGAGCTTCACTTTTATGACTGTACATTGGGTTGTGATAGTCTTATAGAACTCGTAAGGAAAAAAATTCCTGGATTTGGTTATTCAGAATCATTTGTGGTTTTAGATGGTGATGTTAAAATTGATAGTGCAAAGATGCGAAAATTAGAAAGCGTGAAAAAAAGCTTTATTATTTTGCCAGGTACTGCTTCTCCTGAAAGACTAATAGCAAAATTTCTTTTTGATCTTGCTGAAGGTTCTTCACTTTGGGATGAGATACGCGAAGATTATAATAAGCAATTCGTATTTAAAGAATTTACTATTACTGAAATCACTAATGATAGAGTAAAAGCAAAAGCTTGGTTTAATGAGCAAAAAATCTATTGGGGAAAGCTATGTTCAAAGGTAATTAATCCGTGGATTTCTGAAAATAAAACTGAAGTTGACATATTTATTCAAGAATATGAAAAAGTAGTTGCAAATTATAAGAAAGATTAAAAAGCTATAGATGTTTTGTGATTTAAAAATCGATAAAGATATTTTAAACGGCTATTCTGTTTGTAATGTAGTCATAAATATTATTCTAAATAATGAAATTTGGCTGATAAACTCAATTCTATTTTGTGATTACAGTTTTATTTGTAGATTATTTCTTTTTTATTTTTTTTTGTGATTACCTTAAATTTTATTGGATTATAATTCTCTACCTCTGGCTGTATTAGCCCATCACTAAAAAACATTATTTCTTTACCAGATTTTGAAATTCCAGCTGAATGATTAAACGAATATTTTTTTGTGGACAATTCTAAATACAATTTTTCAATATTTATATTGTCATCATAAGATACTATCCAATGGATATTTTTAATAGCCTTAATTTTATCACTAACGTTCTTATGATGTTCATCCATATAGTGATTCATATATAATTTATCAGCTTTCAAATAATATGGTGGATCGAAATAAAAAATCGTACCATAAACTTCAGCTTGTAGTTGAATCTTATCTATTAAATCAATTGCATCATCATTAAAAAGTTGAATGCTTTCCGCAAATTTCGCTATAAGTTTTATACGTTTTTTAATCTCTTCTTTATTAAATCTACAGTCAATTTTATAATTACCTTCTTGCTTAAGTCCCCCAATTACCCCGCCTTTAATAATTCCTGATCGGTTGGTACGGTTTAAGAATAAAGTAGAGAAGCCAAGTCTTAATAAATCAGACGTTTCTTTTTCTTTTTGTACATCTTTCTGAATAAGCCAATTTTCAATTGTTACGTCAGTTTCATCAATGAGACTGCAAAGTTCATCGGTATTGTTTTTTACTGAATACCAAAAAGCAAATATTGATCGATCTTTATCATTTATCGTAATCCGACTCACGTATCCTTCTATTAGTAAGAATAATGCAACAGAAGCTCCACCTGCATATGGTTCAACATAATGCGAATGAATGTTATTATCCATACAAATCTTCGCAAGAAAAGCGGAGAGTCTATTTTTACCTCCAGGATATCTTAATGGTGAGTAAAACATATTATCGAATTTTTGAAATATCAAGCGAAATTAATAAATCATCCACATCTTGCAACATAAATTCTAATAATATAATTAAGTTCATTTTAATTTGATCAGCATCAATCGATTTAGAAGAAACGTGATAGTTATGAATTGTCTGGTGCATTTTATCAAATTCAAAATTTCTAAATGCTTGGGCTATACCAGTGTTTATTATCAATTCTATGAATTTTTTATTCATTTCATCGAAATTTGTATGCGGTCTTCGTGAGTATGCCGAGCCAAAATGTCCGCTATTACTAAAGATTATTGCTCCAGATTTTGTCTTCTCCACGACATACTTTAGAACACACTCATACGTTACCCGAGCCATTGCTACTTTTGCATTAGGCATCTCAGAACTATCTATTTCAAAATATTCGTCTATTCTTGATTTAAGACCCAGAGGAAATTGCTTTCTTTTAATATCAGGATATTGTTTTACTGTACCTCGCTTTGAAGCAATAGGTGTCGTAGCTGTTACGGAAGCAGAGATTGGAGAGGTAATGCTCGATGCGGGGGTACCACCACTGCCTTTTGTGCTATTTGATACCGGTGAGATAGCTGCGCTTGAGATAGTTGCTCCTGTTGGTGCTCTAATTCCTTGAGTTGTAATTGTCGCTGAAGGTATTGTCGCTGAACGTGTAGGGTCAGGAGCATTCTTTTGATTAATATCAAACCCGTAATCTTTAAGTCTTTTTATAAAGCTTTTATCACCATCAATATCTGAGGTTTTTGTTTCAGGAAAAGTTTCTATATATTTCACTAAGGCTCTAATGTAAGACTTAAATTTTGTAGTATCGGTAATTTCTATCTTAAAAGTTGGCGAGTTTTTAAATTTATATCCACACACTTTAGCATCCCGAAATAAACGCTCATAAATAATAGTTTTACCTCCCGTTTTTCCACGACCTCGTCTTATTTGTTTTCGAAATTCATCTCCCCCATATTTAACGGCTTCTTTATAAAAAGAGCCTAGTTTTATAAAATCTCCAGGTCGAGAGTCTAAAGTATTCATTTCATCCTGTTTTCCAGTATTTGCTAAATCAAGTATTTGTAGAGCTTTTGCAATACGTTCCCAACTACGAAAAAGTGATGCAGCATGTTCCTCACCAATTCTTGATTTTAGTTCGTCTTCATCTGTATATTCATAAACTGGTAATTGTGCAAAAGGTGTTTTTGATTCTGAAAGTTTGAATCTTCCAGGCATTTGAAGTGCTTTGACAGCTGCACATCTTCTGTTTCCGTCCCGAACTGTAAATTTCCCCGCAGAATTTTTTATGACCCATAGAGCTTTATCTTCATAAAATTCATTTCTATGAGCAATTGATTTAGCAATTTCTTCTGCAGCTTCTTCAAAAAGTAGATATTCAATTAAATCCTCTTCATTTTTACTACCATTGTACAATTCACCAAAGCGAGGATTATTAATATCTAATTCTAAATCTTCTAAATTGGCATAAATTAAGTTTGATCTTTTTTGCATGTTTTTTAATATTTATGGAATTTTCTTCATCATAATTTTGAAGTATTTAACATAACCTGAAATAATTGATTTTTAAATTTAAATAAATGTTGTTAAAATGTAAATATATAAAAAGGTTACTGCAAAAAGTACAGAAAATCTTGAGAAATTAAGCTTGCAAAATGTAAAGAACTTTTTGATTTACAAAGATTCACAACTTAGGAATTTTTATATTAATAGTAGCTTAGGGTTTAAATTATTTTCTTCTCATGTCTTTTTAATTAATGACTAAATTTTAGTAATAAATATTAGGTAAAATGATATGTAAAAATTCGTCTATTTTTGGATACTTTACATAGTATATAATGTTTTATTGGAAAAATATTCCACAATTTATTCTAACTCTCGTACCTCATTTATTTGGTCGAGTATATTGGTTTGATTTGGCGAAATTTGATTTTTTATTCCAATCACATTTTCTTTTCTAAATAGTAAATCTAAAGCAGTTTATAATTTCAATACACTTCTCGATCATCTTTCTCCATTTCTACAGCTTTATTAAAATCAAACACATAATTATTGGTATTACGCACTTCAATTTTAATGGTTTTAGAACTGACTTTAAATTTAACTATATCCATAAATTACATATTTATTACACGTTTAATCTTAAAATCTTCTATTGGTAAATACTCATATTCTGTATAATATTCAGCAAGTATTTTGTGTATTTCGCTACCTGCATATACAATTACATTCCTAATATATTCTTTATCATTTTTAACAACAATATTTCCTTCAAAAACTTCTACTAAGATTTCTTTTTCTTCTTTATTTGCACAAAAAATACTTTCATAATTTGTTACGGATAGAGTGTTTTTTCCTTTTGAAGAATTATAATATTTATCATAACCATTAAAAAACAAACCACTTTTTGCATGAACTATACGGCATAATGCAATTTTAGGAAAACCATTTGGTGCTTTTATACTCATCATAAATAATACTCTTACTTTTTTGGCATCTCTTTCAACAGTATTACTTCATAGCTTTTAAAACACGTCAAATTTTCTTGCCCTAAAATAGGGGGAAAGATAAAAAATCTATTTTAATTCTTTTCGATAATTCAATTTGCTGCAAGATATTTAAGTTGCTTTAAATTATCACGTTTTTTAGCGATAATAATGTGAAAATAAATAAAAAAAATCAATGAATATGAAATGCTAAGCTGCCTAAAGATACCCAAAGCCGTTATTGTGTGCAATAGTGATTAATGGTTGCATACAGTCTTTGTATCTCGTATATTCAAAATCATTAGCATCTTTTATAACAGGATAAATAGTTAAGAAATCCTCCAATAATTTACTTTTGGGATTATGGTAACTAACTATTTCATAAGCAGATTTTTGTACTTCAAAAAACGCATCGAAGTGCATTTCAATAGAAGGTAACTTATCACTTTTAGAGGAGTTGAATTTTTTGTCGATAGGAATTAAATTCCAAATCAAATCATGAGATACAAAAGCATGGGGTACAAAATGATCAATTGCAAAGTTTTCTATTGTCAATTTAGTATCTGTAAATATACAGTTTACTGTTCCCAATTCTTTGAATACAATATCCCAATACTTTTTCCTTTGATTTGAAAGTGTTCCTCTGATCGCTGGTTTTATCAGCTTATTTGGAATGTCTGGAACGTTTGGATTTCGAGATTGTAGAAACAATGCCAAATTCCAATAGCAGAAATCTTTTAAAATTCTTGCATTGGATTGCAAATACGGAATCCAGTCGGAGTTGATTGTAATTAGATCATCATGCAATGCATACAAACAGTTGTTGTCAAAATTTTGTGAGGATCCATAGATTCTTTTTTTGTACTCACTGTCATTTTCATTTTTTGTTTTTGGAAACCAAGGAGACAAGAACCAATGTGGCACATTCTTATTGAAATGATTTAATATCAGTGCTGTTTTAAGATTGTTGGAATTTTCTAAAATAGCCAACAGCTTGTCTTTGCCGATGTCTATTGTGAGATTTTCTAAGTGTAGTAGCTGCTGTACTGCATTTTGAATTAGATCTTGCTTTCCAAAGGACACTTTGAAATAATTCACAGTATACCAAGCATTGGCGATCATTCTTGAGAAAAGTGCTCTTTTTTTAATACTATTATTTCCATTCTCTACTGATTCTAAGACAGCAATTAGCCAATAGAATTTATAGGTCGCTGAAGTACTTCCAAAAGCTGCAGCGAGTTGGGGAGTGGAGAGGTTAAGAGAGAAAGGTAGCTGCATAAATTAATTCTCCCAGCCGCAAATTGTTAGTCCAAATCCTTTTGCTTGAGTCAAGCCAGTTTTTTTAACTCCCTGTGTACAAGCTGAAAGGCCACGACAGTTTTCCTTATAATGGTACTTTTTAGCCCCTTTATTTCCGCAGATGTAAACATTTGTCTCCGCCTTAGAAAAGGATACAAATGAAATCCACATTATTAATATTGCTATTCTCATGTTTTTTTTTATGAAAGCGTGCACCTAAATGCAATTCTTTAAATTAATGTCGAAGTTATCCAAATTCTTGTTAATAAATTACGGTTTTCCGTAAAATAAACATTTTATGTATATCAATTTGCTAATCTGAATAATTAATCTAAAAGTTCTCTCTACGAGTTTATTAAGTAGTAATGATATCAGAAAAAGTTATTTGTAAATATTAATTAGCTTTCGTATAAACACAGGGTGATGTAAAACTATTTTTAGTATTTTCACAAAAATATAATATGTCATTAAATTTCGCCAGTCTAATCATATGTAGATGGATAAGGCCACAGTATAGCATATATATAAAAGTTGTAGGCAATGCTACCTCAGAATCAGAAAAATAACCCGATTTTTTATTCAAAAAAATGAACATTAACTTTTTTCCTAACTTATTTCTTTGGTTATTGTTAATCTCTTTACCAGAGATAATATTTTCACAATCGATCGACTTTACTATCCAAGATGTAAAGTTTAAAAGTGAGGGCATCACTCTTGCAGGCTCAATTTTAACTCCGAAAAAAATAGTTGCAGCAGTAGTAATTGTACACGGATCTGACCCCGTAAAAAGAGAAATGGAGTTCGCAAAACGTCTTGCAAAAGAAGGTATTGCTGTATTAACCTATGATAAACGTGGAGTTGGAAAATCTGGTGGTGTTTATGTGGGGCCATCTGTTGGTACCAATAATATAGACACTACTAATCTTAATTTATTATCTCACGATGCAAATGAAGCAGTAAAAACATTTCGAACCTATTTAAAAGATAAAAAAACACCAATTGGGTTAATTGGCTTCAGTCAAGCAGGATGGATAATTCCAATTGCTGCAAGCAAAAATCCACAAATAGAATTTATGGTTTTATTTAGTTGCCCTACAATTACAACTTTAGAACAACTCCGATTTCAGTTTTATACAAATGGAAATAATAGTTTTTGGGAAAACCATACAGAAGCAGATGCTCGTGAACATACTAAAAATGACCCAGATAAGTATCAGTTTGTTGCAACTGACCCAAAAATTTCTCTGAATACTCTTTCAATTCCTGGACTTTGGCTCTTTGGAGAGAAGGATATACAAATTCCCGTAAAGTTGTGTATAGAGCAATTAAATACATTGAAAGTGCAAGGCAAACCTTTCGAATATACTTTGTTTCCTAAATTAGGACACAATACTGTTTCTGAAAATGACACAGCACCTTTTGATATTTCCGTTCAATGGATAAAACAGAAGACCTTGAAAATTCAGAATTTAAAGACCCAAGTTTGGCAAAAGAAATAGTAAAACAAACCAGAAAAGAAATATTTAAAAAATATTCTGAACTAAACAAAATATTTCCAGATTTGCATGACCAAGTTATTCAAACCTATTTATCGGGTGAAAATCATATTGTTGTAGAATGTAGATCGACTGAAACAGCTCCTGATAATTCAAAATTTGAGTTGCCAATTTGCACAATTTTGACAATCGAAAATGGTATGATAATAAAAGATTTCACCTATTTAGATAACTTTGATGAGGAAAAATAAAATATAAAAAAGCCTTCCAGAATTCTGGAAGGCTTAAATAAAGTAAAGGAAATTGAATTATTTTTTTGCTTCTTCAATAGATACTTTTCTAAACTCTTTTAAAAATTTTTCAAGTTCCAAAGTCGATTTACGAGCTCTTGCTCCAGCAGCTTTAACACCTTTTTCAATAAGTGAATCCGATTCAGTTTTGAATACTTCAATTTCTGCATTTATTTTTGCTACTAGATCCTTCATCGTTTTTTAGTGTTAAAGTTAGCTTGCAAAAATACAAGTTTAGGCTGTAAATACAAGTATTTTTCTATTTGTTTTTGTCAAGATTTGCAGCTTGAATAATCTTGGCTAAAAAGGTTAAATAGCATTATTTTATAAATAATTCATTTTAGGTTAAACAACCATTTTTAACGAAGGTTTACACGAATATCAAGTCAAGTTGGTAATAAGCTTCCAATGAATGCCAAATATCCTCAATAAGTTTTTTACTTCCCTTTTAATAATAATTTTCCTTACTAAATTTTTAAACATGAAAATTATGGAAAATGATATTGACTATAGCAATTCAAAGTTAACCACGGAAAAAGCATTACAAATGCTTAATTCTGAGGGTTTAGAGGTGACATTGGAACAAGCAGAGGAAATTTTGTATTTCTTGAGAATAATTGCTAATATCGCTGTGTTGAAACGCTTAAATAAAAGAAAATGAATAAGATAGCAGATTTATATATAAGAGTGAGTACCGATGAGCAGGCAGAGAAAGGGTTTTCGCAACGAAATCAGGAAGAAATGCTACGAAAATATTGCAGTATAAACCAAATACAAATACGTAATGTAATTTATGAAGATCATTCTGCAAAGACTTTTAACAGGCCTCAATGGAAAAAATTTCTAGTTGACGTAAAGAAATACAAAAATAAAATTAACCTAGTTCTTTTTATGAAATGGGACAGGTTCAGCCGTAATGCAGGGGATGCTTATCAAATGATCAATCTGTTAAGAAAACTGGGTGTTGAACCGCAGGCTATAGAACAACCTCTTGATCTTAGCGTGCCGGAAAATAAGATGATGCTTGCTTTTTATCTGGCTGCACCCGAAGTTGAAAACGATCGTAGAGCATTAAATACCTTTCAAGGGCTGAGACGTGGCAAGAAAGAAGGCAGACACATGGGAATGGCTCCTTACGGGTATGCCAATAAAATAACTGAGGATGGAAAAAAATATATTGCCATTGTACCCGATAAGGCTACAAAACTAATCTGGATATTTGAACAGATTGCTAGAAATGTTTTTAGTACGGAATCGATTTATCAAATGGCAAAAGTTAAAGGACTTCTTATTTCTAAAAGTAATCTGTGGATAATTCTTAGAAACCCATTATACTGCGGAAAAATAGTGGTTCCTCAGTATAGAGATGAAGAAGCAAAATGGGTTAATGGACAACACGAAGCAATTATCAGTGAAGGCTTATTTTATCGAGTACAAGACGTTCTTGATAGTAAAGCAAGAACATACAGGCCAAAAATTAAAACTATTGAAAATTTTCCTTTAAGAGGTTTTTTTCTATGTCCGCAGTGCGGTCAGAAGTTAACAGGAAGCAAGTGCAAAGGACGGAGTAAATATTATTACTATTATCATTGTAATAAAGATTGCAAATGGAGAGTAAACGCAGAGATAGCTAATAAAATATTTAAAGAACATCTAAATAAATTTAAACCTTTAGAGGCTGTTAAAAAACTATACATGGCAGTTCTGCTTGAAGGCCACAGAGAGCATACTGGTGTAGTCGCTAGTGAAAAAAAGAAGTCACTAGAACAAATTGTAGTGTATGAAAAGAAATTATCGGTTGCAAGAAATTTATTAGTTACTGAGAAAATAGATGCTGAAGATTATAATCTTATGAAAGTCGAATACAATGCTATTATCAATCAAATAGAAAAACAAATTGTAAATACAGATGACGACAGATCGAACATTGAGTGCTTAACGAACTCAGGACTGGAAAACCTCTTAAAGCTCGGTGAAGCCTTTGAAAATGGCGCTTTAGCCGATTCTAGGGAAATGATTGGTTTAATTTTTCCTGAAAATTTCACATTTCTAGAAAGTAAATTCCAAACCGTCCGAGTCAATGAAATTATCAACTGTATCTATCTGGTAAACAATAGATTACGGGCAAAAAAAAACGGGACAAAAGAAGATATTTTTCTTTTGTCCCGAGTAGTGACCTTGACTGGATTCAAACCAGTAACCTCTTGAGCCGTAATCAAGTGCGCTATTCAGTTGCGCCACAAGGCCTTAATGCGGGTGCAAATATAGGGATAATTATGTGATTTCAAAGAATAAATTTGAATTATTATCAAAAAAGTTACGCTTTTTTTATATCGATTTGAAAGTCAGTATTTTGTATAAGTGAATTTTCTGGCAATTATTTTATTTTAAGACCGTTTACGCGTGAAACCATCTTATACTAATATGTTTGGTAATTACATGCGTTTTTTTTAATTGGTCTTTTTGTAATTTAAAACGGCCCAAGTATTAAAAAAGAGTGCAAAACCAAACATAATTAAAAAGTGCTTCTTTAAGTCAGCAAATTGACTTCCTTTAAGAACAACCATTCGCATTACTTCGATAAAGTAAGTTACTGGATTTAAATTGGCAATTATCTTAGCCCATTCAGGCATACTTTCGATAGGCGTAAACAAGCCACCCATTAACATAAATACCATCATACAAAAAAAAGCGAGCGACATGGCTTGTTGCTGCGTTTCAGAATAGGTTGAGATTAAAAGACCAATTCCTAAAATAACGACTAAAAATACCGCCAAATATCCGTATAGTAACAACACGCTGCCCAGCGGAACAATGCCGTAAATGAGATGTGCGACAATAAATAAGCCAACGGTAAAAACCACGTTTCCAATGATCCAAAACGGAATTAATTTTCCTAGAATAAAGTAGATTTTCTTGATTGGTGTAACGTTTATTTGCTCAATGGTGCCAATCTCTTTTTCTTTTACAATGTTTAGCGCACACATATAAACCGCAATCATCGTTACCAAGGTCGCGAGGATTCCCGGAACCATAAAATAACTGTAGTTCAATAATGGATTGTACCAATTGGACGGCACAATTTCTATAATTTGCGTGTTTGAAGCTATCGATTGTTGTCTCCAGTCCAAACGAATTTCAGCATTAAAGTCTGCAATAATTCGGGCCAAATAGGCACCGCCCAAATTGGCTTTGGTGCCGTTTATCGCATTGACCGCAATGAATAATTTTTGACTGCCTTCTCGACTCAAGTCTTTTTCGAAATTTTTTGGTATTTCTAAAATTAAATCGGCTTTGTCACTTTCAATTTGCTCAAAGGCACCGTTGAATGAATTGTCGTAATCAGACAATACAAAATAGCCTGAAGCCGTTATTTTATTTATTAGTTTTTGAGAATAAGTCGAATGCTCGTGATCAACAATAGCAATATTGATGTTCTTAATTTCGTAATCTGCCGCCAAAGGCATGACCAAAAGCTGAATGATAGGCGCCAAAAAAATCATCGGTAATAAAGCTTTATCCCGAAAAATTTGTTTGAATTCTTTTTGCAATAAAAAAAACAATACTCTCATTCTAATCTGATTTTAAATTTTTTAAAACTCACAAATAATAAAAACACCGTCATGCCGATCAAGATCAATGTTTCTTTCCATATCGCCGTAATTCCCAATCCCTTAATCATAATCGATTTTACGATGATGTAATACCATTTGGACGGAATTATATTGGTCATAAACTGCAAAGGCAGTGGCATATTCTCGATAGGAAACATAAAACCAGTCAATAGCATCGTCGGAATTAACATGCCCATCAGCGAAATAAGCATCGCCGATTGTTGCGAATTGGTCAAAGTCGAAATTAGCAATCCGAGTGACAAGGCGCACAGTATAAATAAGCTACTTTCAAAGATCAATAAAATAATGCTGCCGTTGATGGGCATTTCTAGCAAGTAAACGCTCATTATTAAAATGATGATCAAGTTTAAAACGGATAACAGAAAGTAAGGCACCGCTTTTGAAATTATAATCAAAAATGGATTGAGGGGAGAAACGAGTAAAACTTCCATAGTACCCATTTCTTTTTCGCGAACTATAGAAACAGAAGTCATCAATACGCAAACCAACAACAATACTAATGCCATTACGCCAGGAACAAAATTAGGAGCGCCTTTTAATTCCGGATTGTATAACATGCGCATTTCTGGAATGATTTGAAACGGTATTTTCTGATTCGAATTAATCTCTTGCTGATAATTGATAATTATTTGCGAAGCGTAATTGGTTAAAGCGGTTGCTGTATTTGGGTCAGAAGCGTCAGCAATGATCTGAATTTGTGCTTTATTGAGATGCGATAAATCCCTGTTGAAGTTGGCTGGAAAAATAATGGCTAATTTAATCTCACCGGTTTTAAAAGCGCCTTCAACCTCCCGGTGCGACATTATTGATTGTTCCACAATAAAGCTCGAATTGGCGGCGAGTTTGTTAGTAATGGCACGCGAAGCCACATCATTTGCATAATCGCAAACTACAATTTTAGAATTTTTAATTTCGTTGGTTAAGGCAAATCCAAACAGTGTAATCATGGTGATTGGCAATCCAAAAAGCATGATCAATGTTTTGCTGTCCCGAAAAACGTGGTAAAATTCTTTTTTTATAAAAATAATAAACTCTTTCATATCGCTATTATTTAATCGGCTTTTCGTTGTGCGCCTCTGGCAAGTTCAAAAAAAACATCGTCCATTGACGCCGCATGATATTGTTTTTTTAAATTTTCTGGCGTTTCGAGCGCAACAATTACTCCATCTACCATCATCGAAATCCGGTTGCAATATTCAGCTTCATCCATATAGTGCGTGGTTACAAAAACGGTTATCCCACGATCTGCCGCTTCATAAATTAAATCCCAAAACTGCCGTCTAGTTACTGGATCTACGCCACCAGTGGGTTCGTCTAAAAACACAATTTGAGGCTCGTGCAATATCGCTACCGAAAAAGCCAATTTCTGTTTCCAACCCAACGGTAATTCGCGTACGAGCTTTCTAGATTCAGCGGTTAGACCTAATTTTGCAATTAATTCTTTACTTTTTTCTCTGATTTGTTTGAACGACAGACCATATATTCCACCAAAAAATCGAATATTTTCTATCACGGTCAAATCTTCATAAAGCGAAAATTTCTGACTCATGTAGCCAATGTTTTTTTTAATTGATTCGGTTTCTTTATAAATATCAAATCCTGCAATAGTAGCTTGACCAGACGAAGGTTTAGATAGGCCACAAAGCATTCTAATCGCCGTTGTTTTTCCCGCACCATTTGCGCCCAAGAACCCAAATATTTCGCCTTTGTAAACATCAAAACTAATTTCATTTGTAGCAATAAAATCACCAAAACGCTTGGTCAGTTTTTCAGTATGTAATACTACTTCGTTTGTCATTTTACGCTTGCATTAGTTTGATGAAACAATCTTCGATAGTTGGTTCAATTTGTTTTATTTCAATTGAATTGTAATCACTTCTTTCTAAATGCTGCCTTAATATTTCAACATTATTTAGCGCTTCATTCTTAAAAATAACATGATGAAATTCACCAAACGAATAGCAACTTAGAACTATTTCGTGTGCCTTTAACTCTTTTAACAAAGCACTCATTTGAGAACCTTTTACGGCAAATATTTTTTCATAAAATTGTTTAATAATAGTATTGGGCGTGTCAATCGACATTATTTTTCCAGATTGTAGCAATGCAATTCGGTCGCATAATGTCGCTTCGTCCATGTAAGGCGTCGACACCAATATGGTAATTCCTTGCTGCTTCAAACGTTGCAACATTTCCCAGAATTCCTTCCTTGAAACTGCATCAACACCGGTGGTTGGTTCATCCAGAAATAAAACAGTTGGCTTATGAATTAAAGCGCAACACAAGGCTAATTTTTGCTTCATTCCGCCTGATAAATTGCCGGCCCGTCGGTGTTTGAAAGGTGCTATTTGACCGTATATTTCTTCAATTAGATCATAATTTTCTTCAATTGAAGTATTGAAAATAGTAGCAAAAAATTTTAAATTCTCCTCGACGGTGAGATCTTGATACAAGGAGAATTTCCCTGGCATGTAACCGACTCTTTTTCTAACTTCTTTGTAATCTGCAGTAGTATCTAATCCATTGATCGTTGCTGATCCTTGATCTGGAAGTAATAAAGTTGTTAAGATTCTAAAAATGCTTGTTTTGCCAGCACCATCTGGACCAATGAGTCCAAAAAGCTCTCCCTTTTTTACAGAAAAAGAAACCGAATCAACCGCTAGAACCGTTTGCTTGTTGTACGTTTTTGTAATGCCATTTACAATTACATCATCCATGGGATTAAAATTTAATTTCGCCGTACATACCAATTTTATAGCGCCCGTCATTTTTTACTTTGACCTTAATGGCATAAACTAAATTCGCCCTTTCATTTTTGGTCTGAATGGTTTTTGGCGTAAACTCTGCCTTGTCATTTATCCAAATAATTTTGCCTTCGGTTTGATGAAACCCACCATTTCCATCGTCCGTGCTTACCGTTACTACTTGATTCAATTTTACGATAGGAAGTTGGTTGCCAGTTATGTAAACGCGCAAGATAATGGTGGATAGATCGGCTATTTTGTACAACGGTTTTCCAGGAGTGGCCATTTCATTTACCTCGGTATATTTGCTCAAAACGGTACCATTTACTTCATTAATAATTTGGCACTTTTCCAGTTGGTCATTCAGTTGATCAATCTGTATGCGCAGCGGGTTTGCATCTTGATCCATACCGCTTCTTGTTATGTTCAAAGTCGATTTTTGGGCTTCAATTTGCTTGTTAATAACTGAAATTATTGCCTTGCTGTCATCTACTTGCTTGGCAGTTGCTGCGCCAGCTTCATACAAATTGGCAACCCTGTTTTTTTCGTATACCGCAGTTCTCAGCTGCTCGTTATAAGCTGCCAATTGCGCATTAATATTTGGTTTTTTTTCTAATAAGGCGGAAATCTGCTTTTGAAGTTGTACTTTTTTCAGGTACAATTGTGTGCTGTCAATAAACCCAATATATTGGTTTACTTTTAATTCTTGTCCTTCTTCCAACTGTAATTCTTTGATAACGCCAGTCGCTTGCGCTGATATTATAGTTTCTTCGGCCTCAAATGTTCCCGAAGCGTCAAATTCTGGCGCGTTGTTTTTGCAACTCGTTACAAGAACAAAAAGTATAATAAGAGAAAATAACTTTTTCATTGCATTTGGATTTAGTTTCCAGTTAAATTTTGAATTTCATATTGATTAGCAATCAGCTGAACTTCATGTATTTTAAGCGCTTGCTTGGCTTGTGTTTCTGCGTTTTTCTCAATCAGATAAGTTGTAGCAGTTGCAATTCCGTTGTCTAATTCTACCGCAGCTACTTTTGAAATGCTGTTTCTTAAAAGAACAATTTGCTTGTCTTTTTCAATCATTTCAGTTAATTGAGATACAGTCGCATCCAAACTTAGTTTTTGCGCTTGCAGGTTTGTCGTCAATACTTTTTTTTGCACTTCAATGCTTTCTGTCGCATACTCAGTTGTTTTTTTATCTTTATTTAAGGTATAAAAACTAGAAATATCCCAATTGACGCGCGCTCCCACAATATAAAAAGTGTCAAAGTCGTCATTGAGCATATTGAGTCCTGGTCTTCCGTAACCGCCTTGACCAAATAAACTGAGCTTTGGTAAAGTACCATTTGCGGATAACTGTTCTTTTTTATTTAAACTGTTTTTCTGAATTTCATAATTTTTAAATTCTAATCTTTTTGAAAAATCGTTTTCGATTGCATTTATTGCAGCAGGCGTTTCTAAGTTGGTACTGTCATTAATTTCAAGTCCAGAAAATAATGAAATTACTGCTAAAGCCGCTTTTTTATTGTAGTGATTCTGAATTAAATTTTGATCTAGTTTTAGCAGTTCCACTTTCAAAATATCGATTTGACTTTGCCTTACTGTGCCAAATTTCAGTCCCGCTTCTTGTACTTTAATGCGTTCGCTAATTTCTACTTTACTGGTTTCTAAAACAGTTGCATTCTCTTGTGCTAACAATGCAGTAAAGAAAAATTTTTGGGTTTGAAGTCGAATCTTCCTGATTTCAATTTCAACTGCATTTGTATTTACCTGCATTGACAACTCTTGCAAGTCGTTTTTAATATTGGTCATTCCGCCATCGTACAACGTCTGATTTATGTCAAGATATGCTTTGTATTGGTCTTTGCTAATGGGATTCATTCCGCAACCAGCTACGCCCGAATTAAAAGAAGTTACATCAGATTGGTAAGAAGCCTGCCCTTTTACCGAAATTTGCGGCAACCATTGTGCATTGTTGCGGGTTATGGCAATCGAATTAATTTCTTTTTCAATGTCTTTTTGTTTCAATAAAGGATAATTTTTATTGACGTTTGCCAGACAGGTTTGTAAATCAAGTTGCTGTGCAGTAGCGTTAAAAGCAAGGTTGAAAAGGAATACAATTGTTATTATTTTTCTCATAATTGAAAGTGCTTCAATAATAAATATTATCTTTTTAAACCGTTTAATAAAAGTCGTACAACCTCTGTTTTTCGTTCTTCAATTAGTCTTAGGAATTCTTGTTCTTCGACATGCGAAATAAAGATTAGTAAAGGCTTGGCCAAAAAAGGAAAGGCACAAAGAGAAATTGTGTGTATGTAGATCTGCATCGGGTCAATGTCTACAATATTTCCAGCCTTTATCTCTGCTCTAACGTGATTTAAAAATGGATCGATATTGGGCACATTTCCTTCTAATAATTCGGTAAAAAAAGCAGGACCCAAATTGTTCATTTCAGAAATAGCGAACTGCGGAATAAAAGGATTTTCTATACCAAGATCGATGTAAGTAGCAACGAAACTTTTTATCTTTTCATTAAAGCTCAAATCGCTATTTAAAATACTAAGCATATTTGGCAATGCTTGTTTGATAATAGATTTGGCTATTTTTTGATACAGTATATGTTTGCTTCGAAAATAATAATTCAAAACCGTTCTGCTAATTCCTGCGGCATCTGCAATCTCTTGCATTTTAGCGCGCTCGTATCCTTTTTCTATAAAAACAGAAAACGCGGCTGTACTTATTTGCTCTTCAATCGATTTTGTATTTGTTTTCATAAACGTCTGACGTTAATGTCAGACGCAAATGTCAGCAATTTATTTAGAATGACAAAATGATGCGTAAATTTCTTTGTAGATTGTTGTTATAGTTTACTAAATCGTTGCGCAAAGAAACCTTTCGCCGCTGATTTAAAAAGAATAAATAGATTTTTTAAAAAATATAAGCTGTGAGAATCATTTTAATCTGTGGTTATTTGTTTTAATTGATTTTCTATTCCAGCGTATTAACTGCACTGCTTTTAGACAAAAAAAAATCCTCATAAAGAGGATTTTTAACTACAAATTCACTAATAAATTATTTAAACTTGGCAATAATATCATAAACTTCTTTCACTTTTTGAGTCAATGCACTGTAATTTTTTTGAGCGATAATTTCTTTAGTAATCAATTGCGAACCCATACCTACGCAAGTAACACCAGCAGTGAACCACTCTTTCAAATTTTCTTCAGTCGGATTTACGCCGCCTGTCGGCATAATTGATGTCCATGGTTGTGGACCTTTAATGCCTTTTACAAAATCTGGACCATATAAATCGCCCGGAAAAAGTTTAACAATTTCACAACCCAGTTCCTCAGCTTTTGCAATTTCAGTTAAGGTTCCGCATCCTGGCGACCACAATACTTTTCTTCGATTGCATACAATAGCAATGTCTTCTCTTAAAACAGGTGTCACGATAAAGTTAGCACCTAATTGCATATATAAAGAAGCCGCAGCAGCATCGGTTACAGAACCAACTCCCATAATCATTCCGGGTAATTCTTTGATAGCATATTTCGTTAATTCGCCAAATATTTCGTGCGCAAAATCACCGCGCGAGGTAAATTCCATTAAACGTGAGCCACCATCGTAACACGCTTTTAAAATGTTTTTACTTAATTCAATATCATTGCTGTAAAACAACGGAATCATTCCGCTATCTTTCATTGTTTGCGCTACTTCTATTCGTGTAAATTGTGCCATTTTTTATTTTTTAACGTGATACTTTTCCTGAAAAATCACCTCCAATTAATTTTTCAATTTCCTCCTTGGTCACTAAATTATAATCTCCCGAAATAGTATGTTTCAAGCAACAAGCTGCCACCGCAAAATTTAGTGCGCGTTGCTCGTTTAGTGGTTTTTCATTCAATCCATAAATTAATCCACCCATAAAAGCATCGCCGCTGCCTACGCGATCAACTACCGGAGTTACCTCTTGGGCCTCGGCATTGTATAGTTTTTTTCCATCGTATAAAATACCACCAATGCGCTGGTGCGAAGCGCTCAAGGAATAACGCAATGTAGTCGCTGCGTATTTTAAGTTAGGACAATGCACAAAAAGAGCTTGATATAATTGAGGTAAAGAGTCTAAATTTGTATAATCTGGATTTACATCGGGCAAACCTAACATAAAATTAGCGGTAGTAAGATCACCGAGAATTACAGTACTATATTGTAGCATTTTCGGCATTATTTCATTGGGATTTTTACCGTATTTCCATAATTTAGAGCGGTAATTTAAGTCGGTTGAAATGGTAATTCCCATCTCATGTGCTATCTCAATTGCTTCCAAACAGGCTTCTGCTGTAGATTCAGATAGGGCGGGAGTGATGCCGCTCCAATGAAACCAATAGGCGTCTTTTAAGATTGTTTTCCAATCGAACATTCCTTTTTGCAACGTGGCCATGGAACTATTGGCACGGTCGTAAACGATATTACTTGCACGCGTACTCGTTCCTGTTTCGAGAAAATAAATTCCCATTCGATCCCCTTCTAATAATACATTGTTATGGCTCACATTTAATTTTCGCATTTCTTTTATCGCACAATTTCCAATTTCATTATCCGGAATTCGCGTCACATATTCGGTGTTCATTCCATAATTTGCCAAAGAAACTGCCACGTTAAATTCGCCACCACCATAAGTTGCCTTGAAGGAGTCTGCCTGAGAAAATCGCAAATGTCTTTCTGTCGAAAGGCGGAGTAATATTTCTCCAAATGTGACTATTTTTTTCATTTTATTTCAATTTCAAATTTGTACTTGGCTTTGTCGATACATCGTCTCAAAAAAGCAAGAATTTATTAATTCTCTTCAATTAAATTGCAATGCTGTAATCACTTTATTTTGAATTGCTTAAATTTTTAAAAAAAAGAAATTACATTTGTTCCATCGATTGAACAAATGTAAAAAATAATTGGAAAAAAAGAAGAAAACAACTATAAAAGATATTGCAAACTTGTTAGGAATAACTCCTTCTGCAGTTTCTAAAGCCTTAAGCAACCATCCAAGAATAAGCGATAAAACAAAATTAGCAGTTCAAGAAGCGGTGGTATCTCTTAATTATCAACCCAATTATTTGTCTAGTGCGTTACGAAAAGGGAAAAGCAACTTGGTTGGTTTAATTGTACCTCGCGTTAATACTCATTTTTATGCATCGGTTATCGAGAACATCGAAGCCGTTTTAAATTTGAGTGGTTATAATGTAATTATGGCGCAAACCAATGAATCGTATGATAAAGAATGTAAAAGTATTGATGCGCTGCTCAATATTCAAGTTGACGGTATCATAGCTTCAATAGCTAATGAAACTGTAGATTTTAGTTATTATGAAAAGATAAAAGAAAATGGTGTCCCATTAGTACTTTTTGATCGTGGAGAAAATGATTTGGAGGTAGATTATGTTGGTATTGATGATTATCACTGCAGTTATATGATCATCGAACATTTAGTAAAACAAGGATACAAGCAAATTTCGCATATAACTGGCCCCAGTCACACCCGAATTTATAACAATAGAATTAGAGGTTTTAAGGACGCACTGCAAAAATTTAATTTGTCTTTTGAACCCGATTTAATTATTGAAAGTAATTTACAAATTGAAGATGGTAGACGCATAATGACCGATTTATTGAAGAGAGACAATAGGCCAGATGCTGTTTATGCTGCCAGCGATAATGCGGCTTTAGGCGCCTTGCAAGTTTTGTTAGAGAATGGAATAAAAGTGCCAGAAGAAATAGCATTGGTTGGTTTTGGCAACGAGCCTTTCAGTTCGATTATGAGGCCTTCTATTTCGACTATTAATCAGTTCAGCGCCGAAATAGGGAAACAAGCTGCTTTGGCTTTTTTGGATCGAATTAATTTTCCAGAGAAAAAAGTAACGCTGAATAAAATTATTCTGGAAGCGGAGTTTTTAATTCGTAATTCTTCGCTACGGAAAGTTTTTTAAGAGTATTGGCTTAAAGCTTTAAAGTTTCAGAGGGATAAAGCTTCAAAGTTTAGAGCAGTAAACTTTTCTATTTCTTGCTAGGTTTTTTTTAATCTTGTGCGTATAAAATATAGATTGAGAAAAATAATGTTACGCAGTTCTAGCAAATTTCACAGAATTATCTTAGCATACTTAAAACTAGTTTAGCTTATCTCTAAAACTGAAATACGAACAAGTCTAAAAATGCTTGCACTGTTGTTAGAAAACTTATTTATTCAATCTTTTAGTCGGCTTAATCTACGTTATAAATTAGTTCTCGTGGATTAAAAATTAAAGATTTTTTATTTTATCTATAAATGTAATACCTGCAAGGTTTAAAAAAACCTTGCAGGATTGTTGTAGTTCATTTTTAGAGAAGGTGTTTCTAAACCATATCTTCGGGTTTTACCCATTCGTCAAATTGTTCTGTTGTTACATAACCCAAGCGAACGGCTTCTTCTTTTAGCGTGGTTCCATTTTTGTGAGCGGTTTGTGCTATTTCGGCCGATTTGTAATAGCCAATTTTTGTGTTTAAGGCGGTAACTAACATTAAAGAATTGGATACCAATTCTTTAATTCGTTTTTCATTCGGTTCGATGCCGCTGGCGCAATGCTCGTTGAAAGAGTTGCAGGCATCGGCTAACAATTCTGCCGACTGTAAAAAATTGGCTGCCATAACGGGCTTAAAAACATTGAGTTCGTATTGTCCTTGCATTCCGCCAACCGTTATTGCCATATCGTTGCCTATTACCTGCGCACAAACCATAGTTAAAGCTTCACATTGCGTGGGATTTACTTTGCCGGGCATGATGGAAGATCCAGGTTCATTTTCGGGAATGTGAAGCTCTCCAATTCCAGATCTTGGTCCAGACGCTAACATTCGAATATCATTGGCAATTTTGTTAAGCGAGACCGCCAATTGTTTTAAGGCACCGTGCGATTCTACAATTGCATCGTGGGCGGCTAATGCTTCAAATTTATTTTCGGCAGTTATAAAAGGATGATTGGTAAATGTAGCAATGTACTCGGCTACTTTTACTGCATAGCCTTTGGGTGTATTTAAACCAGTACCAACGGCGGTTCCGCCCAAAGCAATTTCGGATAAATGGGGTAAAGTATTTTTTATGGCTTTTATGCCGTGAGTCAGTTGTGCCGCGTATCCAGAAAGTTCTTGTCCTAAAGTTATTGGCGTTGCATCCATTAAATGCGTGCGGCCAATTTTGACAATGTCTTTGTACGCTATTGCTTTTGAATGCAACGTATCTCGTAATTGTTCGGCGGCAGGAATCGTATGTTCGACAAGTGATTGATAGGCTGCAATGTGCATGGCTGTCGGAAAAGTATCGTTGGACGATTGTGATTTGTTCACATCGTCATTGGCTTTGATAAAGGGTTCGCCTTCGCCAATTTTGAATCCTTTTAAGACTTGTGCACGATTGGCAACTACTTCGTTGACATTCATATTGCTTTGCGTTCCCGAACCGGTTTGCCAAATGACCAAAGGAAATTGATCGTCGAGTTGTCCTGCTAGAATTTCGTCGCAAACTTCGGCTATTGCATCTCGTTTTTCGGCTGATAAAACATCCAAATCACAATTGGTGTAGGCTGCTGCTTTTTTGAGAATGGCAAAACCTGCTATGATTTTTTTGGGCATGGATGCCGATGGTCCTATTTTAAAATTGTTTCGAGAGCGTTCGGTTTGCGCGCCCCAATATTTATCGGCTGGGACTTGTACGTCGCCCATGGTATCTTTTTCTATTCTGTAGTTCATGATGGTTTTTATTAAATGATTTTTAGAAAAATAGTTCCTATGAAAATTGGTGCCCTAGCCCTCATGGGAGCGGCATCCTTTTGTGTCTTTCTTTAAGGCACAAAAGATACAGTGGACAGCAGGAATAGCTTCTAAAAATAAAAATGTACTTAAATGTACGAATAAATAGATTTTTATGAAAATTGATTAACATTTTAATTGCTAAGAAAAAAATTAACAGCTACATTTGTAGCTACATTCAAAAATTCCGGAAAACATGTTTGAATTTTCACAGTATTTAGGCTTTTTACTTTTCTTAACCATCCTAACAATGGGATTTTGGTTGATGTTTTTCTTAGTAGGTTTCGTATCGTATTGGGTAGGAGGAGCTACTTGGGAAATGTACAAAGAGAAAAGAGCAAAAAAGCAAGCAGAAAGAGAATCAATTTAATTTGATTTTTATTTGTACAAAAAAAGGACCCGTTTTACGAGTCCTTTTTTTTGTGCCTTATGGTGATTAATTATCCTGGGAAACCACCACTATCTTCATTATTTTCTTTCGGAGCATTTTTATCTCTGTCCGTTTTCTTTTTGTTCAATCGGTACGTAAACGATAAGTTAAATTGTCTTTTGCGCCACTGAAATTCGCTGTACGACTCTACACTTGGTAAATACGTTTCGTTTTTCATTTTTCGCGAATTAAAAATATCACTTACGTTAAAAGCAATTGTAGCATTGTCTTTTAGAATGTCTTTACTTAGCGCAGTGTTGACCATGTATTGACCTAAACTTTTACCTTGTGCAGTGTTGCGTGGCCCAAAATACATAGCAGTCGTTTGCCAGTCAATTTTGTACGGAAGTGTTACGCGAGAGCTTACACGAGTGTACCAAGAAAAAGTTTCGTTGTTTAAGTTTTGCGTGATAACCATACCTTGCGCATCTGTATACGTGTTCTCTCCGGTTGTTTTAGATTGTGATAAATTAAAGCTTCCGTTGATTTTCCATACTTTAAATGGATTGTAGTTGGCGTTAAATTCAAAACCAATTTGATCTTGTTCTGCCAAGTTTATTGGCGTACTCATAATTACTGGTGTACCATTTACAAATTCTCCCGTTTCTAAACGTACAAATGAGAATACATCTTTGGTGTACTCATAGTAAATAGAACTGCTTAGCGTCAATTTTTCCCAACGCATTAAATAGCCTAAGTCAAATTTATCGCTAAAAGAAGGATCTAAGTCTGGATTACCTCTAAAAAAGTTAATGTTACTCGAGTAATTAGTAGCTGGATTTAAAAAATGTCCTCTTGGTCTTGACAGACGTTTACTGTAACTTAATGATAAATTACTTTTATCCGTTATCTCATAATTTACAAAAGCACTAGGAAAAAAGTTGTTGTATTTTTTGCTGTTGTAATCTTTTGTGTCCAATAAATTTACATCGATGTTGGTGTCTTCGTAACGCAAACCAAACAAATACGAGAATTTATTCACTTTAAAACCATACTGAGCATAAACCGCATGAACACGTTCAATATATTCGAGCGTGTTTGATAAATAGCCGTCGATTGCGTTTCCGCTTTGATCGGTTGTTATGCTGTACTGATTGTCAAGATTAGAGTAACTTCCTTTGTAACCCGCCTCAAACTGACTTCCTTTACCAATTGGTAATACATAGTCTGCTTGAACTTGTACTTGCTTTTGATTTTCTTTATTGAAAGTATTATCGAATGTTGCAGCAACACCGCTATTTAAAATTTCGTCTGTAATAATAGAATTTTGATTGCTGTCATTTCCTGATACCGATGCATCAATAGTTAATTTATGACCTTGATCGTCAAAATTTTTCAAGAAATTAGAGTTGTATTCAAAATCCTGACCGCTATCAGCACCGTCGCTTAAACGGTATTGGGTGTTAGCAAAAACATTGTTTGCATCAAAATTATTGTAGGTAACCAAATCGTTACCTGAACCACGATTGTCACGAAAACTAATCGAGTTCGTCCAATACGTATTGGGAGCAACTGTCCATTCGAAACCAGTTTTTGTAGAAAGGCCTTTACGAAGTCTTTCGGTATCCCTTTCTTCGTTAATGTATTTTTTTATAGAGCCGTCTGCATTAAAATATTTAGAATTTGTTGCGCCACCGCCTTCACTCGTGCGGTAATTGTATCCTGTGGTGGTAAAAAAGTTAAACTTTTCGGTTTTGTAGTTTACATTGGCACTCAAACCATAGGTTTCAGGTATTCCTGTAGAAGCAATGAAACTTCCGTTTAAACCTAAATTTTTTCCTTTTTTCAAGATAATATTTAAAATTCCTGCACCACCTTCTGCATCATAACGTGCCGATGGATTAGTAATAACTTCTACTTTATCAATCGCGTCTGCTGGAATTTGACGTAAAGCTTCCGCCATATTTAAAGCGTTTGACGGACGACCATCAATAAAAATACGTACGTTTTCGTTTCCGCGTAAGCTCACATTTCCTTCAACATCTACAGAAACAGAAGGAACGTTTTCTAGAACATCACTTACCGTTCCGCCTTTTACCAACATGTCTTGACCTACGTTGTATACTTTTTTGTCTAATTTAATTTCTACTGTCGATTTTTCGGCACGAATAACAACTTCATTCAGTTCATTTGCATCTTCAGATAAACCGATGTTTCCTAAATTAGTATTTTCTTTAATTTGCTTTTGTTTGATTTCGGTGGCTTTAAACGAAATAAACTCGACTTTTATATCGTAGATTCCAGGAGTAGCATCTACAGAAAATTTACCATTTTCATCGGTTATTCCGCCTGTAATTACTTTCGGATTTTTAGTGTCTGTTAATGTTATTGTGGCATAACCTAAAGGTTGCTTCGAAGATTTTTCGACAACAACACCGGTAACTTTTACTTTAGCTTGTTGGTTTCCTGCTCCTTGTCCGCCTGGTCGCTGTTGCGCGAAGGATAAGAATAAAGCAAAAAACGCAAGAAAGGTTAAAGCTAATTTGGATTTTCTCATTTGATGGTCTTTTATGTTTGACTGTTAGACTGCAAATGTAGCTTTGGGTTTAATGCCGTTTGTCACAAAAAAATGTTAATGCTTCGTTTTATATTTATTCTAAAAAGTTTGCTACTTTTTCTAAGTCGCGGCCAATTATCGCTATTCCATCTTTAACAACAATTGGTCTTTCGATTAATATGGGATTATCTGCCAGTGCTTGAATGATTTGCTCGTCATTTAAAGTCTGATCTTTGTACTTTTCGATCCAAATTTTTTCTTTAGTTCGGACTAATTCAAGCGGACTCAAATTTAATTTTAGAAGTAGTTGTTGCAGTTCTTCTGCAGAAGGTACATTTGATAAATACGGAATAACTTCAAACTCCTTATTTTCTTCTTGTAGGAAAGTTACGCAGCTTCTTGATTTTCCGCATCTTGGATTGTGATAAATTTGTATCATATTTTTATTTAAAAATTTAGTTAGAGATTTCTTTAAAAAAGAACTAATTTAGGCATTAAATAGACCATAATAAGTTTCTTTTTTTGCAATTTAATTCAAAAATAACGATTCTAAAAATAGCATTTATCTACTCTTTTATAAAGAAAATATAATTTTTATTATTCTGATATTCGTTTTTAAAAATTGATGAAAAAATTTTTAGAAGGAATTAAAAAGGAATTTAAAGACATCATTCTCTTATAGTTTAGATAAAGTAAAATAGAATTATGGATGAAAAAAAAGTTGGCAATACTATTTAAAAAATAAAAATCAACCCTAAAGAGGTACCACTTGGTTCGTCTTTTAAATACAATTATTTATGTTTTTAGAACAAGGTGTAAAACCTAAAAATAAATTTTGGAAATACATTATAGGCTCGGTAATAATTATTGCGGCCACCACTTTTGGACAGATTCCGTTGTATATCGCAATTTTGTACGAAACAAAAGTAAACGGTAAGCCAGAACCTGTTACCCAAGTCGATATTATGAATATGTTTGATTCTAATTTCACGTTAGTTTTAGCTTTATTGTCGTTTGTGTTTGCTTTATTCTGTCTTTTTGAAGTGGTAAAAAATCTGCACGGCCAAACTGTTTTATCAGTTACAACGACCAGAACAAAAATAGATTGGAATCGCATCTTTTTTTCATTCACTATTTGGGCAGCATTTACCATTGTCTCTATTTTGGTTTTTTACTATTTAAATCCGAATTCTTTTATTATTAATTTTAAACCGATTCCTTTTGCGATTTTGGTTGTAGTTGGTGCTATTTTAATTCCGATTCAAACTAGTACTGAAGAATATGTTTTTAGGGGATATTTGATGCAAGGTTTTGCCAATTTAGCTCGAAATAGATGGTTTCCGTTACTGATGACTTCTTTAATTTTTGGAGGATTACACTTTTTTAATCCAGAGGTAGCTAAAATGGGAAATATCGTAATGGTTTTTTATATAGGAACTGGACTATTTTTAGGGATCGTTACTTTAATGGATGAAGGTATGGAATTGGCTTTAGGATTTCATGCAGCCAATAATTTAATTAGCGCGTTGCTAATCACTTCAGATTGGTCGGCTTTTCAAACGCATTCGATTTTGAAGGACACTTCAGATCCAAATCCGATTAGCGATATTTTGATTCCTATTTTTGTTATTTATCCAATTTTGTTGTACATTTTTAGTGTCAAATACGAGTGGACAAACTGGAAAGAAAAATTAACAGGTAAAATAATTACTTAGTAATCAAATGCTTAAAATAAAACACATGAATGATTTAGAAATAACCAATAAAAATGTGCACAATAAGTTTAAGTTAAATGGCGATCATTTTACCGCAAGCGATTTGTCTCGTGTGGGCTACAGTTACGTGAAAGAAGGTGATGATTTTGAGCAATCAATAGGTGAGTTTTTGTTGGATTGGCTAGACAATAAGCCGTACGTAAGCATTATGACTTCTGGAACGACAGGAGCGCCAAAAGAAATAAGATTGTCCAAAAAAGCAATGATTGCGTCCGCTTTAGCGACGGGCAATTTTTTTGAGTTAGAACCGGGCAATAAAGCTTTACTTTGTCTGTCCAGCGATTTTATTGCAGGTAAAATGATGCTTGTTCGCAGTCTGATTTTAGGATTGGAATTGGATATTGTACTTCCTAGTTCAAAGCCTTTACATAACAATACAACGGTTTATGATTTTGTAGCAATGGTTCCTTTGCAAGTTGAAAACTCACTCGACGAGCTTAAAAATGTTAAAAAATTAATTATTGGTGGTGCAGCAATGAGTCCCGAGTTAATTGAAAAAACAAAAGGACTGAAGATTAAAATATTCGAAACGTACGGTATGACCGAGACGATTACTCACATTGCTGCTCGTGCCCTATCTGAAACTTATTTTACGGTTTTACAGCATGCTACTATTAAGGCAGACGAGCGTGGTTGTATGGTGATTTCTGCACCTTCGATCAGCGATGAAGTCATTGTAACTAATGATCTAGTTGAAATTACCAATGGAAATCAATTTGTATTTTTAGGCCGTATTGATAATATTATTAATAGCGGTGGTGTAAAACTTATTCCTGAAGTAATTGAAGCGAAGTTATCTGGAAAAATAGATGCGCGATTCTTTGTAGCAGGTGTTTCTGATGTAACTTTAGGAGAAAAATTAATTTTAATAATCGAGGGAAACAAACAGATCATTGATCCTACTATTTTTGATGGTTTAGATAAGTATTATAAGCCAAAGGAAATTCGATTTGTTTGTAAATTTATTGAAACAGAAAGCGGCAAACTCAAACGCAGTGAGACCGTTTTAGCGGCAACTTAAAATTGAACGTAAATTTTGGGTTTGCAATATTATAAAAATTTAACTACTATTTTAAAAGAGGCTATTTCACGACAAGTGAAACAGCCTTTTTTGTATTTTATACGTTCGCACACTGTTTAAAAGCATTAATGTGAAGTTGTGACAGCCATTTAATAGTATATATTCGCTTGCTTGTAATTAAAAAGCGGACTGTTTTTGAAGCTCCTGACATGGCTCATCATTTTAATCCCAGTCTAACAATCTTTTTTGACCTTCAATTTTTTTAATTTCAGTAATATCTTGAGACATTTCCAGTACTCCTTTGTATATTTTGTTATGGTCTCGAATGGCAAAGTACCTAATGTAAATAATACGTCCTTTAAAATCGAACCAAAAGTCAGCCATATCTTTATGCCCAGCCTTGAACTCATCTATAATTTTTATGACGGTATCGACGCTTTTGGGAGGATGACAAAATTTTACTTCTCTACCAATAACTCCTTTGCTTCTAGGGAACACGCGATCTTCTCCTCGATTATAAAAAATAACTTTATCGTTTTCATCCACATAGGTAATGTCTAACGGAAGAAAGCGCAGTAATAAATTGACCTGTTCTGGTGTCATGTAACCTTCGTCGTAGTGAAAGGTATTTTCTAATGAAAAAGACAAATCTCTATTTGCAGTATCTTGACTCTGATGAATGTATTCTTCTGTTATACGCGCAGGATACGGAGTAGGTTTGTGTGCTAGCATCCAACCCACTTCTTCATCACCTTCGTAAAATTCTTTCCAATCTTCATCGGTTAAAATCTCCATAGCTGTTGGAAATAATCGGACGTCTTCGACGTTCATTAAACGACGAATACCATCAATTAAATATTTTTTATTTTCGTTTATTTTTGAAAATTCTTTTTTATCATTATACGTATTCAATAATCTAATTTGATCGCGTAACGTATCATGAAACGACCACATTCCTTTGGTAGGACCATCCCAACCTCGTTTTTCTAAGTACGGAAACAGCTGGTTTTCCTTACGTATAAATCTTTTTTCGATTGTCGCTAATTGATTAAATATATTGTAATACCGCTGAAAATCCTCTTCTGGATTAGCATCATGTAGTTCTTGTAGAATAGAATCTAATAATTCGGCTTCTTCATAGTACACTTTTACCGGATGTCCTTGTGGTAGTATACTAACGGTTGGCATAAATGATTTCATAAAGTAATTTTTAAAAACAATAAAAGACAAGTTTATCTTTTATTACGCAAATATACTTTGTTTTTCAAAATGACAAACTATTTTAGCATTAATTTTTGAATTTAAATAGATGACAAGAATGTAATTGTAACGGGAAAATTGATAATGGAAGTAACACAGAAAATGTTTTTTTATTACGATTTCAAAAAAGTAATGCTATTTAAAAATACAGTGACTAGTGCGCAAAAAAAAAATGCCATTTAAAACAACTCGTTCTAAATGGCATTGGTATGATTTAATAATTCAGATTGATTCCCAATCCCCAACCCATATCACTATCGTAATGGGTAGATAAAGCACTGTTTTTGGTTAAGATATATTTTAGTCCGCCCATATATTCTTTATCGGTATTGACCATAAAGGCCATTCTCACGCGCGGTGTAATGGCAATGTCTTCTCTAAAAAGTTGCATTCTAAATTTCCCATCCTGATACACTTCGGCCTGAGCTGTTACTAACCATGGCAAAGTATAGTTGGCACCAACACTAAAAACCGCTCTACTGTCTTTGTTGCTTGATTGTCCAAAAACATTTGTTTCTGTCTCGCCAACGTCTAATTTTCGGTGTCTCCAATCAAAACCAATAAAAGGCATAAACCATTGATTTTTTCCAATGTAGCGTCCCAAATGTGTTTCTGTTTCGTATCCATCTTTATTATTGTAACCCAAACGCCATTCGGTTCCTAAGCTCCATCTTGCATTTTCAAGTGCTATTTTACCATCATTTCCGTTGGTTGCAAAATCATTTTCAGCGCTCAAATAAAGCATGTTACTTTCTTTTTGTAGCTTTTTGTATGCCCATTCTTTGTCTGGTACAAGTTCATTTGGTTGTGAATTCTCATAGCTAAATACGCGATTCATTCCGGACATCATGTGGTATAAAATGTGACAGTGAAAAAACCAGTCTCCATCTGCATTGCCATGAAACTCAATCGTATCGGTTTCCATTGGCATAATATCGATGACATTTTTTAATGGTGCATATGCTCCTTTTCCGTTCAAAACTCTAAAGTCATGACCGTGAAGGTGCATGGGGTGACGCATCATCGAGTTGTTGTACAAAGTGATTCGAACGTTTTCTCCTTTTTTTATTAGTATTTTATCTGATTCAGACAACACTTTGTTGTCCATGGACCAAACATAGCGATTCATATTTCCGGTCAATTCAAAACGAATTTCTCGCAAAGGAGCACCTTCAGGTAAAGTAGTAACTGTTGGCGACTGCAACATTCCGTAATTCAGCGTTACCATGCCTTTTTTTGACGTTGATTGATCACCGTGAGATTTGTGACTGTCCGAACTCATGTCCATTTTTTTATTCATGTCCTTTTCCGCCATCTTCATTCCATCCATTTTCATGGTGTCCATTTTCGTATCATTCATCGGCATGTCGTCCATGTCTTTGTGGTTCATGTTTTTGTGATCCATTTTCATTTCGGGCATCTTATGGTCATCCATTTTCATTCCTTCCATCTTCATCGCTGCCTTTTTAGAAAGTTCAGGATACATAACCGCATTCATGTCCATTTTTTGCAAGCTCATCTGCATCCCCATGTCGTTCATGTTTCCATTCATGTCCATCATGCCATTCATCATTTTCATGCCTTCAAAATACTTTAAACTTGGCAATTTTTCGGCCAACTGTTTTGTTCCGTGACCCAGAAATAACGAGGCAGAACCCGATCGATCTTCTGGCGTAGCTAAAAATTCAAACGCTTTTCCATCTTCGGGAATTGTTACCACAACGTCGTAAGTTTCTGATGTACCAATAATTAAGCGATCCACTTCTACAGGAACAACGTCATTTCCATCGTTGGCAACAACTGTTATTTTGCCTGCGGCGTAAGTAAGCCAGAAATAAGAGGAGGCACCTCCATTAGCAATTCTAAGCCTAATTTTATCGCCAGCTTTAAAGGTGCTTTTGTCTAAATTTTCTAATGGAGTAACAACTTGAGGTTCACTTTTACCATTAATTAAAAACTTGTTATAATAAATATCACTCACATCCATTGCCAACATTCGTTTCCATTCGTTGTTGAATTTCGTTTTAAAATGACCCGCTTTGATGGCTTCTGAGTAACTTTGTGTACTTCCTTTCTTGATCGCAAACCAATCGGATGCATTGTGCAACATTCTGGTTACATTCATTGGGTTGTAATCCGTCCATTCACTTAAAATCACTGGAATTTGAAGCAAATCATCAATTCCTTTTCTAAAGGTGACATCGTCTTTTTTCTTTTTCAAAATCATCATCCCGTACATTCCAATTTGCTCTTGCAAACCACTGTGGCTGTGGTACCAATGGGTTCCATGTTGAGTAATAGGAAAACGATAAATATGCGACGTCTTTGGCGCTATAGGCATTTGTGTCATATACGGAACGCCATCTTCTTTATTGGGCAAGTGCAAACCGTGCCAGTGCAAAGATGTTCCCACCTTTAATTCATTGTGCACATGAATTTCGGCAATATCACCTTCAGTAAAAGTTAAGGTTGGCATTGGAATTTGGCCATTTACAGCTATTGCTTTTTTCTGTTTTCCCGAAAAATTAACCACAGTATCGCGGACATATAAATCGTATCGAACGACATTTTGAGCCACAGCCATTTGAAAAGCTACTAGTGCAAAAGTCATCGTTAATAGGAGGTTTTTTTTCATTTTTTTTTAAATTTTAGCTGAACGCAAACGCAAAGCATTAACAATTACCGAAACTGAACTGAAACTCATGGCAACGGCAGCAATCATTGGAGATAATAAAATTCCGAAAAACGGATATAAAATTCCCGCTGCAATAGGTACGCCCAAAATATTGTATATAAAGGCAAAAAATAAGTTTTGCTTAATGTTTTTCATCACTGCATGACTTAGGTTTTTGGCTTTCACAATTCCTTGCAAGTCACCTTTGACCAAAGTTATTTTGGCACTTTCTATGGCAACGTCTGTTCCTGTTCCCATTGCTATTCCTATATCGGCTTGCGCAAGGGCAGGAGCATCGTTTATTCCGTCACCAGCCATCGCGACCACTTTTCCTTGGGCTTGTAATTTTTTAATAAACTCCAGTTTGTCTTGTGGTAGAAACCCTGCTTTAAAGTCGGTCAAATGCAATTGATCTGCCACGGCTTTGGCCGTATTTTCATTATCACCCGTTAGCATAATAACTTCGACACCTTGATCTTGTAATGTTTTTATCGCAGCTACGCTGGTCTTTTTAATAGCATCAGTAATGGTTACAAAACCAACTGCAGTAGCATTAATACCTATATATGAAACCGTTTTACCTTGTTTTTGCTCGGCGGCAACTTGTTCTTTTTGCTCAGCTGTAAGTGAAATTTGCAACTGTTCCATCAATTTATCATTTCCAAGAGCAATTTTATCATTGGCAATTGTACCGACAACACCTTTGCCAGAAAAATTTTCAAAATTCTGAACATCGGTTAACTCCATTTTTTTGTCTTTGGCAAAATTAACCACGGCTTCCGCCAAAGGATGCTCGCTTGATTGATTGAGCGATGCAATTTTATGAAGCAAGTCATCAGTTGGACCTTCCTGAAAGGCAACTACCTTTTCTACAGAAGGCTTTCCTTCGGTGATAGTTCCCGTTTTATCCGTGATCAAAACATCTACTTTATTCATGTTTTCTAAGGCCTCTGCATTTTTGATCAGCACACCAGATTGTGCGCCCTTACCAACACCAACCATAACCGACATAGGTGTGGCAAGACCTAATGCACAAGGACAAGCAATAATTAATACCGCAACTGCATTTATAAAACCATAAACCATACTTGGAGCAGGTCCGAATAAGTACCATATAAAAAAGGTAAGTATTGAAATTAAAATGACAATGGGTACAAAATATTTAGCAATGGTATCGGCTAATTTTTGAATCGGTGCACGTGAACGACTTGCATCAGTAACCATTTGTACAATTTGGGCAAGCAACGTATCTGAACCTACTTTTTCTGCAACCATCACAAATGATTTATTGCCATTTATCGTTCCCGCACTTACTGAGTCTCCTTCCGCTTTATCTACAGGAATTGGTTCTCCCGTAATCATTGATTCATCAACGTGACTGCTTCCAGTTTTTATTTTTCCATCAACCGGAATTTTTTCACCTGGTTTTACACGCAATAAATCGTCTTTTTTGATATCGTGAATAGAGATCGTTTGGTCTTTTCCATCTTGTACTAAAGTGGCATCTGTTGGCGCTAATTTCAAAAGTGCTTTTATGGCGCCACTGGTTTGACTGTGCGCTTTCGCTTCCATCAATTGTCCTAATAAAACAAGCGTCAAAATAACGGTTGCTGCTTCAAAATATAAGTGGATCGTACCGTGATGGGTTTTAAATTCGTCTGGAAAAAGTTCTGGAAAGAACATTCCGATTACGCTAAAAATAAAAGCCACACTTGTTCCAATTCCGATAAGGGTGAACATATTTAAATTGAGCGTCACAATCGATTTCCATGCGCGTCTAAAAAACATCCAACCCGCATAAAAAACAACGGGAATAGATAATACAAATTGTACCCAATTCCAGTTCGGAATAGATAGTAATTTTTCCAGAGGATTGTTCGGAATCATTTCGCTCATCGCGATAATAAAAATTGGGAGCGTAAATAAAACGGCAATTTTAAACTTCTTCAGTAAATCTTTGTATGTTTTATTGTCTTCGCTTGCTGACGGTTGCATGGGAACCAAATCCATTCCGCAAATCGGGCAACTTCCGGGAGCATCAGTTATAATTTCAGGATGCATCGGACAAGTGTACTGTTGCGTTTGATTCAGAACGGGTTGTTGCACTAAATCCATTCCGCAAACTGGACAATCTCCAGCTTTGTCATATACTTTGTCCCCTTCACAAAACATAGGGCAGTAATATTTGCCTTCTGCTACTTTGTGTTTTGTAGTTTTTGCGGGAGCGTGATCATGCGTAGACGAACAACATGATTTTTTAGGTTTTTCGTGTTCTGAAGTAATCGTATAATCTCCAACTGCCGAGAGCGCTTCTTGAAACTCGTCAATGGGAATGTGTTTGTCCATAGTGATTGTGGCTGCAGGCGGGTCTAGCGTCACCGTTGCTTGAACTCCTTCAATCGTGTTCAATGTTTTCTCTACTTTAGATCGGCAGCCGTTGCACGACATGCCGCTTATTTGATAGTGATGTATCATTACTTTTCTTTTTTAAGATTAGTAACGCGAATAAAACGTTTCAAATTTCAAATAAATTATTTGTTATTTCAAAACGTAACAGGTTTGTTTTCTGATAAGTAAGGTCGATTTTTACCTTTGATTCACATTAGTGTTACAAATTTAACTAATAAATGCAGTTAAACTATTGTAGAATTTTAGATACCATTTGTAAGATTTACAACGTATCTATTTGAAGCCTATTTTTCTTTTTGAGATTCTTAAAGTATGTTGGAGAAAAACCAGTTACTTTTTTGAATTGATTGCTTAAATGAGAAACATTGCTGTAATGCAATTGAAAAGCAATTTGACTTAAGGTAAGCTCGTCGTATACCAGTAGTTCTTTTACTTTTTCTATTTTTTGAGCTATCAAAAACTTTTCTATTGTTGTTCCTTCAACTTCCGAAAAAAGGGCAGTTAAGGTGCTGTAGTCTTGCTGAATTTCGTCAGCTAAAAATTGAGATAAGTTAGTTGATAGTTGGTCTTTTTTATGGTGAACCAAATCTATTATCAACGTTTTTATTTTATCAATGGTTTTACTTTTTTTATCATCCAATAATTCAAAACCCAGCGTACTTAAAGTATGTATTAATTCTGATTTTACAGTATCAATGGTGTCTTCTTTTAATTCTATTTCTCCCAATTCAACCAAAATAGGATGCAATCCGAGTTTTTCTAACTCCGATTGTACCGCCGTTTTGCAGCGGTCGCACACCATATTTTTAATAAATAGTTTCATGTACTGGAGATTTTATTTATAATTTAAAAATTAGAAAATGTGTAGTAAGAAGACACTTAAAAAAAATAGCTTTTAATTGCCGCTATTAAAATTGTAATAACAGCAACTAAAAGCTACTACTTTATTAATAAAAATTTACTGAATAACCTCATTTACACCACCACAACTCATCATTTTAGAGCCGTAGTATGGATTTTTGATCGCTTTTTCGGTGCTCAACCAATTGCCACCTTTATTATTATTTGCCATTGGACAATATTGGTAATAAACCGGTGTAGTGTTTTTAGTCACTTTCATCAAGTTGTACATGTTTGGAGACAAAGTAGTAAAGGCAACACGTTGTTTCTCGACATCTTTGGTAGCTGCAATTTTCTCAGCATCCGATTTTAAAGCTTTCATTACTTTCATCCAAACGGCGTGTACGTCTTTTGAAAGTGCATCTATTTTTACACCGTCGATTGCTGTTACTAAATTTTTAGCTTTCGCCGAAGAAGTTGCAGCGTCTGTTTGTACCAGGGCATCTTTTACCTCAAAATACGAACTATAAACGCTAGCCAACGGATTATCTTTTGCAAGCACGTCAATAGGCATTATTGCAGCAGTTTCTGTTTCTGTCACTGCTTTTGGATTACGGTCATAATGACAACAATCAGCCAATTTGTTGTATGCTTCGGCAGTTGCCAAATGATCTTCGCTATCGTAACCAGACATTGCAATGCGTTTTAAAACATCTTCTTTATTGGTTAAAGTTGAATCGAAAGTAATGCTTGCCATTTTGGTATCCGAATTCCAATCTACTTTGGCAATTTGATCTAAATTTCCTGCCTTTTCAATTGTTTTTTCGCACTTCTCGCAGTTGCCATAAATTTTGGCAGTTTCTGTTTTGGCATTATTTATTTTTGCATCGCAAGCGGCAAGAGTAAAAAATAAAGTAATTGCCATGCATGTTTGGAAAAATGATTTCATAAGAGTGATATTTTAAACTAATTAATATTTTTTTATAAAAATAAAGATAGTGACTTTTAACGATCGTTTTATGTTTAAGACAGAATCTATGTTTTAAAATTCGGCAGTTTCGGTCGGAATAGCTTCGGTTTGTTCACTTTCGATTATTGACAAAGTTTTAGAGTCTAAATTACCAGAGAAAAATGCATCTAAGATTTCCTGAAAAATAGGATGCGTATTTTCTAAAACACTAAAAAGTGTCATAGAAGAACGTAACTTTCGAGCATTTAAATCTCCAAAAATACCTTCTGCTGATTTTCTTTTTAAAGTCAATAGTAATTCTGAAATCTCTATAAAATGCTTGCCTAAAATAGGGTGTGCTAAAAATGCTTCTGCTTCTTTTACGTTTGCAATAGCGTAAAGAACAGAAGTATCGCTCGATCCCAGTCCTTTGATTTGAGGAAAGATAAACCACATCCAATGCGTTTCTTTTTTTCCTTTGGTAAGTTCTGCCAAAGCATTAAGATACATTTTGTTTTGAGCCTCTAAAAATCGCGTTAAATCTGTATTTGAGTATGCCATTGTAGTAATAAATTGGTGTGAAAAAGTTTTCAAAAGTAGTGAAAAAGAAAGCTGCTGCCTACGGAAAAGAATCAACAACAATTCCTTTTCTCCGTTAAGGGTTATTTATCAAGTCATTTTTGTGTTTAAAAAGTTTATTTTAATGTTTTTTTAAAGTTTTAGAAGGAAGTATTTGTTACTTTAACTCCTAGTTCTAATTTTATTTATAACCTAGTTTTAGCGATATAAAGCTTTGATTCGCAAAATTAAACTTACTTTATTAAAATTTATAATGGACTAAATTTTAGTATAACTTCATGGTTTGATCTAAATGTTGCATTTTTGATTGCTGTAAATTTCTATTGGTTTGTCTAAATGTTAAATTAATTCTTGGTAAGACTTCTCGCGCTGTTTTGGGAACTTGATGCTGCCAAAAACTGTTTGTTGTTCCCGACATTAAAAGAAAAGAACCGTGATGCAACGGAATTTCAACTTGTTTTTGGTCTTTGTTAAATTTATGCCGCAAACGAAACAGCCGTGTTTCTCCAAAAGTCACCGATGCAATTGTGGGGTTTTTGCCCGAATTGTGTTCTTTGTCGCTGTGCCAAGCCACGCCATCGTTACCATCTCTGTACAAATTTAGCAGTACACTATTGAACGCAACTGCCGTTTGGTCTTCGACCCGTTTTCTAATAGTGAGCAATTCGGGAGTCCAATCGGAAACTTCGGTATTGCAATCTATATTATTCTTGTCTTCGTACCACGCAATCATTCTGGGAGCTGTTACGTTTTTTTCGAATAGCGTCATTTCGTATGCTTTCCATTTGGTTTGATGTAGCATTTGTTCGTAATAATAATCCGCTTCGTCTTTACTAAAAAAATTATCGATCAATAGTAACTCAGCATCTGGCAAATCAAATGTTACTGTACCTTTTGTACCTGAAGTAAAAAGTGCTGTATCGTTAAATAATTGCATTACTTTTTTCTTTAAAGATTAATTTTAAACACTTACGATTTCTGTATAAAATAATTTAGCTAGAAGTACATCTATACTTTCATTTTATATCTTGGCAATCCAATTTCATGCTCTTGCGGATACGGCGCTCTTTGTGTATTACTTACATCTTCTTTTAGTTTTTGTTGGGTTTTAAATTGATGGTCTTCAGAATTACTGTACCTCGGATCGGCAATAAAAGGCATTTTCGCCATTTTATTTATAGTAACCGTTGGAAAATGATAATCAACTTCGACTGTTCCCAGAAGCAAATAACAGCCACCTCCTTGAAATGGATAATGCACTAAATTATCTGGAAAATGGACAGTGTCAAAATATGAACCTTCATGATCGATCCAAGTGCCAAAATACATCGCACCCCTTTTGGTAGGAACGTGTTTTCTAGAAATAAGATAAGCCAGCATGCGCACTTGTTTTTTATGGTGTAAAATCAAATCTTTTGCCATAATATCGCCGCGATGTGTGGTTTGTAATAGATCAAAAGGACTACAAGAAACAGGAAAACTCAAAAGTTCTATTTCATCAAAAGCATCTTCAAAAAAAGAACGTTCTAGGGTAGGGAGTTTATAGTCTTTTACGGGTTCTTGCATCAATAATAAACTGCGATTCTCAGGTTTAAAATTGTTCAACAGTAAACTAGCGATTACTAAAAGTTGGTTTTTGGTTTTGGTTGTAAAACGAAAAGCGCCGATAAAAATTAAAACTTTGATTCCTTCAATTCCCATCGGTATCCGATTGATGAAATCTTCTAAAGAAATAAAAAGTCCGTTTTTAGCACGATCCGAAACGATAAACGAGGTCATTTTAGAATCTAAACCCATCAATTGCATAAACCCTAAATAAATAAGAGTTCCACTAACTGTGGTTTCTAAATCACTATTATTCACACATGGATTTTCAATTTTTCCTCCCGCCATGCGTGCTTCGTGTACATAGACTTCGGTTCTGTAAAAACCACCTTGATTGTTGATCACAGCGACCATAAACTCTACAGGATAATGGACTTTTAGATACAAACTTTGGTAACTTTCTACCGCATAAGAAGCCGAATGCGCTTTGCAAAAAGAATAGCCCGCAAAAGATTCAATCTGACGGTAAATTTCTTCACTAAGTTTTACAGGATGCCCTTTTTGGGCACAACTCGCAAAAAAGTTATCTTTTACATTTTGTAAAGCTTGCAAAGAACGGCCCTTGCCACTCATCGCCCGACGCAGAATATCACCATCGGCAGCGGGAAGTCCACCATAATGCAAGGCAATTTTGATCACATCTTCCTGATAAACCATAATGCCGTAAGTTTCGCCCAGTTGTTCTTCGAATACTTTATGAAAATATTCAAATTTTGTGGGATGGTTGTGTCTGAAAATGTATTCTTTCATCATACCCGATTGCGCCACTCCAGGACGAATGATCGAAGAAGCGGCAACCAAAACTTTGTAATTGTCGCAACTCAAACGGCGCAACAAACCACGCATCGCAGGACTTTCGATATAAAAACAACCAATCGTTTTGCCTTGTGCTAAAAAAATATTGCACAAAGCTTCATTTTTAGAAAGCGAAGTATCTCTAATATTGACGCGAATTCCCCTGTTTTTCTCGATTAGTTTTACGGTGTCATCAATATGTCCAATACCGCGTTGGCTTAAAATATCGAACTTTTCAAAACCAATATCTTCAGCGACGTGCATGTCAAAAAGCACAATAGGAAACCCTTTCGGCGGCATTTCTAAAGGCGTGTAGTTGGTGATTGGTTCTTCAGAAATGATAATACCACAGGAGTGCATGCTCCGTTGGTTGGGATATTTCTCTAATAACATCCCGTATTCTTGTACGTATTTTACAACCGAATTACTTTCGTGTAAATTCATGGGATTTTTGGCCAATTTGTCGAGTTCCTCTTTCGGAAGTCCGAATACTTTGCCTACTTCTCTAAAGATCGAACGGTATTTAAATTCGACATTGGTGCCGCAAAAAGCCACATTTTCATAGCCGTAACGGTTAAAAATATATTCTAAAATAGTATCACGCTCTTTCCAACTCCAATCAATATCAAAATCGGGCGGACTTTTGCGATTGATATTCAAGAATCGTTCAAAATACAAGTCGAGTTCTAGCGGGCAAATATCAGTAATGCCCAAACAATAAGCGATGATGCTATTGGCGCCGCTGCCACGTCCAATGTGCATGAATCCGCGGCTGTTGCTGTAGCGAATAATATCCCAAGTGATTAAAAAATAACCGCTAAACTGCAATTCATCAATTACTTTTAACTCTTTTTCAACTCTTTCTTGAGCAGGAATATTATTGGCACCATAACGCCAAATCAATCCTTGATGCGCCAAAGTAGTTAACAATGCCAAGTCAGTTTTGCGATTGGCGGTATAGAATTTTTTGTTTTTGGGTGTTTTAAAATCGTAGTTAAAATTGCATTCCGCACTAATTCGTTCGGTATTGGCAATCAGTTCTGGATAATTTTCGTAGGTTTCTAAAACTGAGTCGAGCGGAACCATCACTTCAGAAAGTTTGCAATAATCACTTTCAGTAAGTTTAGACAAAAGAGAGTTGGTGTCAATTGCTCTTAATATTTTATGCAAATTGTACTCTTTTTTAGTTCTAAAAGTCACTGGTTTTAGAACCACCATTTGTGCTTTTCTACTTTGGTATTTCAGATGAAAAAGTTTGGGTAAATCTTCGGGTGTCATTCCTATAAATTCATTTTCCCGTAATGTTTCAGGTGCTTTTTCTAAAGGATAAATAATAAAAACGGACTTGAATTCGGGAGCAATTATTGGCAAAGGTGCTCCGCTAAAATTGTGTTTGGTCAAGAAGCGATTCATTTCGGCTAATCCGCTGGCATTTTTAGCCAAACCAATGTAACGCAATTGCTGTTCAGAACGAAATTCTATTCCTACCAGAGGTTTTATTCCCACTAGTTCGCAACCTTTTATAAAATCATATATTCCGGTTACGGTATTAATATCAGTCAACGCCATTGTTTTTACGCCACAATTTACCGCTTGACTGATGAGGTCTTGAAGCGGAATAGTGCCGTAGCGCAACGAATGAAAAGAATGACAATTGAGGTACATGATATTGGAATTATTTTAGAATTTGCGTTTTAAAATTTCATTTTTAGTATTGGGCTTAAAGGATGCGCCAGCGCAACGCATTACGGCGTCAAAACCATACCGACTTTTCATTTTATCCATTGCGGCATAGAGCGATAGCATTTCTTGCGTGTCTTCAAAAAGGTCAATTTGATAAGTCCCGCGCACCAATCCGCTAAAGCGAATACCAATTAATCGCAACCGCATGCGACGCTGGTAGAGTTTGTCAAAAAGATCAATTACATTTTTGGTCAATAAATGATCGGCAGAGGTATAGGCAATTTTAGTTTGTTTGGTCTCGGTGTCAAAGTTGGCGTATCGTATTTTTACCACAACAGTCGAGGTCAACCATTCTTCTGAGCGAAGTTGAAAGGCTAGTTTTTCGACCATTCCTACTAATATTGATTTCAGTTTGGCAATGTCTATCGTGTCTTGAGAAAATGTATGTTCAGTAGAAATAGATTTTCTTTCGGTATAAGGTTGTACTGGATTCAGGTCAATTCCGTTGGCTTTTTTCCACAATTCTAGGCCATTTTTCCCAATCATTCTTTGGAGCACTTCGGCTGGCATTTCAGACAAAGTTTGTATGTTTCGAATGCCAATTCTAGACAACAATTGAAAAGTAACAGTTCCCACCATAGGTATTTTTTGGATGGACAACGGATTCAAAAAAGCTTGTACATTGGGTTCTAGAATTTCCAGATTTCCTCTGGGTTTTCCTTCTCCCGTAGCAATTTTAGAAACTGTTTTATTGACTGATAAAGCAAAACTAATTGGCAATCCTGTTTCTTTAATTACCGCTTCTGCGAGTTCATTGGTCCATTTGTAACTTCCGTGAAAACGATCCATTCCTGTAATGTCCAGATAGAATTCGTCGATACTCGCTTTTTCCATAATCGGTGCTTTTTCTTGAATAACCTGAGTAACATCATGGGACAATTTGGAGTACAATTCCATATCGCCTTTGATAATTTTAGCTTGTGGACACAATTTCATCGCCATTTGTATGGGCATTGCCGAGCGGACTCCAAAACGGCGTGCTTCATAGGAGCAAGAAGCCACCACGCCACGATCGCCACCTCCTATAATTAAAGGAATGCCGTCTAGTTGCGAGTTGGTGCGTCTTTCGCAGGATACAAAAAAAGTATCCAAATCCATGTGTACAATTGCACGTGCCATTTTAGTTGTTTTTGTAAACGACAAAACTAGTACAGATTATAACAAAATTGATTACATTTGCTGTTATAAATTGTAACAAAATAGTTATGTCATTATTTTCAGACAATATCAGAGCACTGCGTTTAAAGGATAAAGTATCACAGGAAAAGCTAGCCGAAAGCCTCTTGATTACTCGGGGTAGGTATGTAAAATATGAAGATGGAACTTCGGAAGCGCCATATGATATTTTAAAGAAAATCGCCTTTTATTACCACATTAGTATCGACTTATTATTATCGGTTGATGTGCGTAAAATTGACATGCAAGATTTGTTGAAACTCGAAAACAACCGACTTGTTTTGCCCATACAGGTAGATCAAGAAGGAGAAAATTGTATAGAAGTCGTTACCCAAAAAGTAAAAGCGGGTTATTTAAATGGCTATGCCGATCCTGAATATATTGAAAATTTACAGCAGATTTCGTTACCGTTTTTAGGAGCGGGTAAATACAGAGGGTTTCCGGTAGAAGGCGATTCGATGCCGCCGCATGCAGAAGGGAGTATTATTATTGGTCGTTACATTGAAAGTTTAGGAGAGGTAATGGATGGTAAAACCTATATTTTGATTACTAAAAATGAAGGAATGGTTTACAAACGACTCAATAAAAATAAAAAAAATGCTTTGGTTTTAGAATCGGACAATCGTTTTTATCCAAATTATGAAGTTAGAGCTTCTGATATTATTGAGATATGGGAATACCATTGCAATATTGGTCGCAGCGACAAACGTCAAGAATTAAACGAAACGCAAAGTGTGAAAGAATTGTTGATGGAAGTAAAAAGAGATGTTATGGAGATTAAAAATACCGTTCGAGGAATTTCATAATTAAAAAGTTTTGACAAAACTCAAGCCATACTGTTGACCGTTATAAAAAGGACTAATTATCGAAGTTGAATTGGCATCTGTAGATTTGAATAGTTTTCGAGTCAAATACGGATTAACCCAATAAGCAATTTTGGTACTTATGATTCCAATTCCAGCACCAGCGGCAACATCAGTTAGCCAATGGCGATCGTTATAAATTCGGAATAAACCCGTCCCAGTGGCAACGGCATATCCTGCAATTCCGTACCAAATTGATTGGTCTTTGTATTCTTGGTACAAAAATTCGGCACCTGCAAAAGCAGTGGCTGTATGTCCCGATGGAAAAGAGTTGTTGGAGCTTCCGTCAGGTCTTGTTACATGAGTAACTGATTTTAAACCTAAAATTGTAGAAGCCATAATTAGATAGGAAGTGGCAAAAATCACACTTCGATCACGCAAATCATTTTTACCTTTTACACCAAATGCATTCAGGACATATACAGAAGCAGCAGGTGCATATTGAGAAAAGTCATCAACACTTATTTTAGTATCAATATGTTCATTTACTTCTGTCTTAATTTGGTCATTAAAATCTTTAATTTGATCGCTTTCTATACCAATAACACCGTACCCAATTAAAATACTCGGAACAATAAGTTGTTTATAATTGAATTTTAAAGAACTAATGGTATCTACTTTTAAAGTATCAACCACCGCACTTTGTGCGATTGTCTTTATAGAAATAAAAAGAATACAGATCGAAATTACAATTTTTTGAAGCATAGTACTGCTTTTAGGTTATCTGTTTATAACGTACTAAAATAAGACCTATTTTGTTAGCATAATCAACTTAAGCAAATCTTAATTTTAGTGTTTTGTATAATTTAAATGAAAAAACGAATACTTCTCGATTTGAGCAGTATTCGTTTTTCTATTTATGTCAATTGAAATTAACGTCGGTGTTTAAAACGCTTGTGTGTCCATAAGTAATATTCGGGTGCTTCTATAATTTGTTGCTCCACCATTTTTGTGTAGGTGTCTGTAATTTCATGCTCTGCTGCTTCTCTTGGATTATCGCAAACAGGAACAAAAGTAGCTTCGTAATAACCTCGTTTAACTTTTTTTACTTTTATAAATATAGAGTCCAAATCATATCTTTTGGCTAACATTTCGGCTCCAGTATGAATAGGAACTTCGATACCTAAAAATTTATTCCAGTACACTGCTTTATCTAGTTTTGGCGATTGGTCACTTACTAAACCGTATGCGTACATGATTTCGGTTTGTTTGGCATTTTTAGCCATCATCGGAATGGCATGTCGGGTTTCGGCTAAATCAGTACCATATTCTGAACGAATTTTTCGAACTAATTTATCAAAATAAGGATTGGCTATTTTTTTATAAACACCAACTCCTTTAAATTTAGTTTGTGAGTTTAAAGTCAACAGCCATTCAAAACTAGCATAATGAGAGGCAAATAAAATAATACTTTTACCTCGATTTTCATATTCTTTTACCACTTCGATATTCATCAATTTAAAGCGTTTGCTCATTTCCTCGTGAGAAATAGTCATCGTTTTAATCATTTCTAAAAACATATCACACATGTGTTGGTAGAATTTTTTCTCGATAACCAAAAGTTCTTTATCTGAAAGATGCGGTAATGCTAATACCAAATTTTCACGGACTACTTTTTTTCTATATCCTACAACATAATAAATGAGAAAGTAAACAAAGTCAGAAAATAAATAAAATATAGGAAATGGAAGTATCGAAATAAGCCATAAAAAAGGATAGGCAATAAGGTAAACTAGAAATTGCATAAAGCGTTTTTTTTACAAATATAATTTAAAAAAGCAAAGCAGACTCTCTTTTATAATGTTCCGCATTGTTTATTGGAATGATTATCTTTACCCTTAAAATTTATTAAAAATATGAATACTATTTTGATCGGAATAATTGTAGCCAACGTATTAATTAGTTACAAAGGTTTTAATGATCTTGCTTTTTTTAGAAAATATGAGTTCCATGTAGGTAG
The DNA here is from genome assembly GCF_001529295.1 of Flavobacterium sp. TAB 87. Lineage (GTDB taxonomy): Bacteria > Bacteroidota > Bacteroidia > Flavobacteriales > Flavobacteriaceae > Flavobacterium. Next base: position 147,367 of record NZ_LLWK01000035.1, on the reverse strand, counting down.
CATACGAGCAGGTGAACAAATCCGAATGTTTTCGTCTGGTTTTTTACACGTAGACATGATGCATCTTTTTTTTAATATGCTAACGCTTTGGTTTTTTGCACCCGTAGTTATTAATTATTTAGGTAATTTTTCTTTTGGATTGATTTACATTGCAAGTTTGATTTTTGGAAGTTTATTGACGATGATGTTTCATAAAAACGACTACAATTATCGAGCAGTTGGTGCATCTGGAGCAGTAACCGGAATTTTGTATTCGGCTATTTTGTTGCAACCCGATATGATGTTGGGAATCTTCTTTATTATTCCGATGCCAGCGTATTTATTCGGAATAGGATATTTATTATATTCTATTTACGGAATGAGAGCTAAAAATGATAATATTGGGCATACCGCTCACTTTGGTGGAGCAATTGGGGGTTATCTTATCACTTTGCTAAAAGAACCATCTATGTTAAGCACAAACACTCTTATGGTGGTTTTGTTAGCCATACCCATCGTAATTTTGTTTGCAATGGCAAAAGCAGGAAAGCTATAATGGCATAACTTTTGGTTTAAAACAACTACAACATTAAAAATTAAATTAACATGAAAAAAGTACTACCTGCATTATTGATATTATTTGCTACAATGACTTACGCTCAAGAAACCAAACAAGTTCCGCAAATTAGCGTGAGTGGAGAAGGAAAAGTAAAAGTTATTCCAGATGAAGCAACTATTGTAGCAACAGTTGAAACCAAAGGAAATGACGCTAAAACAATTAAGAAAGAAAACGATAAAAAAATTGAAGCCGTTTTAAAATTCATTAAAAAGATGAATATTCCTGCGACTGATTTTAAAACGCAGCGAGTTGCTTTGAATCCACAATATGATTACGAAAAAAAGAAACACAGCTATAATGCTACTCAGACTATTGAAATTTCATTGAAAGATTTGAATAAATACGATGAATTGATGGAAGGATTAGTGAATGAAGGAATCAATAGAATTGACAATGTAACTTTTGAATCTTCAGAATTAGCCAAACACGAATCGCAAGCTCGTAAATTAGCGATGAAAGATGCTAAATTAAAAGCAGAAGATTATGTATCTGTTTTGGGTCAAAAAATAGGTAAAGCCTTGTTGATTTCAGACAATTCACAAGTATACAGACCACAACCAATATTTATGGCTGCAATGGCAAAAAGAGAGATGAGCGACGTGGCACCAAGAGAAACTTTGGCACTTGGTGAAATCGAAATCACATCAAACTTAACAGTTAGTTTTATTTTAGATTAAGTTATTTGTATCACTAAAAAAATCCCATCATTTGTAAAGTGGTGGGATTTTTTTATGTTTTATAAGGAACTATTTTTTTTTATTGTAATTGAAAAGTTTCTTTAAATATGAACTATAGAATGCAGTTCTTAATATAGTAATTACCATATAGAAACACATTTCATCGCATACAATAGTATGTATATTTTAGAAAAAAAGTAGTGTTTATTGTAAGCTTACAAAATCTATGTATTAAATAGCACTATAAATATTTTAGTAACTCTCTTTTTTAAATGGTGATTAAAATGAAAGAGGATCAACCTTAGAAGAGAATTAAATGATTTTTCCGTCCAGAAAAACCGCTTCAATTAAGTTACTTCCAAAAGCATACGGCAATTGGTAATAGGAAGTAATTGCTTTGGTTAAAATCAAGTTCGCTTTTTTTCCCTTGGTAATACTTCCGTGCGTTTCTGAAACTCCCATAGCATAAGCACCGTTAATTGTAGCTGCATTGATGGCTTCTTGGGGCGTCATTTTCATTTTGATACAAGCTGTAGCTACCACAAAATTCATGTTTCCCGACGGTGTAGAACCCGGATTAAAATCGGTAGCCAAAGCTAAGGGTAAACCTGCTGCAATCATTTTACGCGCTGGCGTATACGGAATACTTAAAAAATAAGAGCAAGATGGTAAAGCTACTGGCATTGTGTGGCTATTTTTAAGTGCTTCTATATCGTCATCCGTCATTACTTCGAGATGATCTACCGAAAGTGCTTTGTACTTTATTCCCACTTGAATACCACCAATTGAATTGAATTGATTTACGTGAATTTTAGGTTCTAATCCGTGTTGAATTCCAGCAATCATAATCTCTTCAGTTTCTGCAACCGTAAAATAGCCCGTTTCGCAAAAAACATCCACATAATGTGCTAGCTTTTCTTTGACTATTTGAGGCAACATTTCATTGATCATACAATCAATATAGCCTCTTTTGTTGTCTTTAAAAAGAGTAGGGTAGGCATGTGCTCCTAAAAAAGTCGATTTGATCGTTATTGGGTAATTTTGGGCTAATTTTTTAATGACACGAAGCATTTTTAACTCGCCTTCGACTGTTAATCCATAACCCGATTTTATTTCTACAGCTCCAGTCCCTAAATGCATCACTTCTTCCAAACGAACTTTAGATTGTTCATAAATCTCTTCTTCTAAAGTTTCATTGAGTTTTTGAGCCGAGTTTAAAATTCCGCCACCACGATTGGCAATCTCTTCATATGAAAGTCCGTTGATACGGTCTACAAATTCACCTTCGCGATTGCCCGCATAGACAATGTGCGTATGACTGTCACACCAAGTAGGTAAAACGATTTTTCCAGTAGCATCGATAGTGAGGTCTGCATTAATTTTAGGAAGATTTTCCATCAAACCAAAATCAGAAATAATGTCATTTTCAAGTACCAAATACGCATTTTTCAAAGTAGGTAAAATAGCCATTTCAGCACCAGAAACTTTAGCTATCGACGTTTCGCGTACTTGCAGTAATTCTTGTATGTTTAGCAGTAGTGTTGTCATGGTGCTTTTTTATTCTGAAACAGAAATTTCAAACATTTTATCCCAATTTTTACCTGTTACAAAAATAGTTTTGGATTTAGGATTATATGCAATTCCGTTCAATACATCCTCTTCGGTAACATCAACTAGTTTTCGCAAACCAGATAGGTCAAGAATTCCTTCTACAGCACCAGAGGTTGAATTGATAACGGCGATAGCATCTTTTTGCCATACGTTAGCATAAAATTTACCATCAATTAATTCCAGTTCATTAACTTGTTTAATCTTCGATTGTCCCGAATATACATTGATATAATCGACCATTTTTTGTGTTTTAGGATCCATTTTCCAGATTTTCTCTGTCCCATCACCACAGTAGATGTATGTTCCGTCGTTGGTCATTCCCCAGCCTTCAATGTCTTTGTCGTACGTAAAGGTTTTTTCTAATTTTAATGTTTTAGCATCGTAGATAAAACCTGTTTTTTCTTGCCAAGTCAACTGAAAAATTTTGTCGTTGATGATTGTAATTCCTTCTCCAAAATACTTAGAATCCATTGTTACTTCTTGGTACACTTTTCCAGTTTTGTAATCGTATTTTCTAAAGTACGATGTACCTTTTTGTCCAGTACTTTCATATAAAGTGTCTTTGTAAAACTCCAAACCTTCTGTAAAAGCAGTTTTATCGTGTGGATATGTATTTACAATTTTGTATTTCATTAATTTTGGAGTAATATCTGAGATTACTTCAATTCTAGCAGTAGCATCAGAATTTTCACCGCCAAAGAAAACCATCGCTTTTAAGTTTTGGTATCCTAACTTCTGGTCTTTTAATTCAAATTTAAACGGAGTAGCACTACTTACAGTTCCTACTTTAGTATCATTGATATAATATACAATACTGTCAATTTTCTTGTCTTTCGGATTTAAAACTCCTAGAGAAACCGATTGAGAGGTCGAAAAATGAGCTGGAAAAGCAGAATTATCGATGTTGAAAAGAGAATTTTCACCTTTTTTTGTGTCGCCGCAACCAATCATTGTGATTCCTAATAAGATGGTAGTTAGGAAGTTATAATTTTTCATAGTTATAAATTTAAAGATACCAATATACAACGATATTTTTATCGGGGCAAAGCTCTTGCACAAATATAAAAAGATTGTATATTTGCAGCGGCAAGTCCTACACGACCAGCTCCTGCAGACTCCCCCAGGATGGGAACATAGCAAGGGTACGTGGTTGAGCGGTGCGATGTAGGTCGCTTGCCATTTTTTTTTATCTGTTAGTCATTCGAATCAGATTTTTTTTAATATGAGAATTGTAGTCTTCCTTCGGGGAGATTTTTTTATTTTTGGACGTTTCGTTTTTAAAAAATTCAGAAGTTATTGGGACGAAACATGAACTAAGCTGATAGATAATAGTTCACTTTTATTTTTGTCATTGCGATTGTCTTTTGAAAATCTAATAATTAATAAGTATACCAAATGAATAAAGTAGTATTAATTACGGGAGCTTCTTCGGGAATTGGTAAATCAATTGGTGAGTTTTTGCATCATAAAGGTTTTGTAGTTTATGGAACCAGCAGAAACCCTGAGAAAGTATTAAACTCCATTTTTCCGTTGGTTGCTTTAGATGTGCGCGATCGCAATTCGATTGTTGCTGCCGTTGCACAAGTAATCGAAAATTCAGGTAGATTAGATATTGTAATTAATAATGCAGGAGTTGGAATTACAGGTCCTTTGGAAGAAATTCCAACCGAAGAGATTCGGAATCATTTTGAGACTAATTTTTATGGTCCGATTGAAGTAATTAAAGCCGTTTTACCACAAATGCGTACTCAAAAATCAGGTTTAATAATTAACATTACCTCGATTGCTGCTTATATGGGATTGCCATATCGCAGTATTTATTCGGCGTCTAAAGGTGCTTTGGAACTCGTTACTGAAGCTTTGCGAATGGAAGTAAAACCCTTTGGAATTGAAGTGACGAATGTAGCACCAGGTGATTTTGCAACTAATATTGCTGCAGGTCGCTTTCATGCGCCAGTTATAAAAGGTTCTCCTTATGAAAAAGTGTACGGTGAAACATTGGCAGAAATGAATACACATGTGGATTCGGGCAGTAATCCAAATGAAATGGCTGAAGGTATTTATAAAATTATCAATACTAAAAAACCGAACGTACATTATAAAATTGGGGCTTTTATGCAAAAGTTTTCTATTGTTTTAAAAAGAGCATTACCGGATAAAATGTATGAGAAAATGTTGATGAATCATTATAAATTGTAATTTTGCAGCGATTTTGCGTGAGGGATAGCAGGAAACTACCGAAGTAGTACGGATAGCCCGACCGTATTTAGAAAAGGCGCGCCATATACATTTGCTACATTACGCCTTTTGTAAATGGGGTCACGCCCCAATTAAGAACACAATTAAATATATAGATATGAAATTTTTTATTGACACGGCTAATTTAGCGCAGATTAAAGAAGCACAAGCTTTGGGTGTTTTGGATGGTGTAACTACAAATCCGTCGTTGATGGCTAAAGAGGGAATTACTGGAAAAAATAACATTTTGAAGCATTATGTGGATATCTGTAATTTGGTCGAAGGTGATGTGAGTGCTGAAGTAAATGCTTTGGATTTTGATGGAATGGTGAAAGAAGGAGAGGAATTGGCTGATTTGCACGAACAAATTGTCGTAAAATTGCCAATGACTAAAGAAGGTATTATGGCTGCCAAATATTTCTCAGACAAAGGAGTGAGAACAAATGTAACTTTGGTATTTTCTGTTGGGCAAGCATTATTGGCTGCTAAAGCGGGTGCAACTTATGTTTCTCCATTTATTGGTCGTTTAGATGATGTTTCTACAGATGGTTTGAACTTGATTCAAGAAATTAGAGAAGTATACGATAACTACGGTTACGAAACTCAGATTTTGGCTGCTTCTGTACGTCATACGATGCACATTGTAAATTGCGCAAAAATTGGTGCTGATGTTATGACTGGTCCTCTTTCTGCAATTTATGGTTTGTTAAAACATCCATTAACAGATATCGGATTGGCACAATTTATTGCTGATTTTGAAAAAGGAAATAAATAAGATTTTAGATTTTATCTAAATTTAAAAAACCTCAAGTAAGATTGAGGTTTTTTTATGTTTTAAAGTCAAATTCTATAAGGGCGTTTTTTTGCGATATTTGAATCTTAGGTCGATTAAAAATTTTATACGCGATTCTCAGCGATGTGGAGAAAGCAAAAAAAAAGTCCCGTTTTTAGATAAACGGGACTTTTTATAATTTTTTTGACTGTATTAGTGTCCTACGGTTTCAGCTTCAACGTGACTTACACCTTGACTTTTTAATATTTTAGGGCAATAGAAGCCATAAAAAGCTAAGTAAGCAAAACCAAGAAGAGGTACAATATAAGAGAAGTGTGTATATGTAATACCTAATATTCCTTCTGGATTTGTTAAATCTAAATCACAAATAACTCCTTGTACCAATGGAATAACTCCACCTCCAAGAATCATCATAATTAGGAAAGAAGATGCTTTTCCCGTATTTTTTCCTAATCCAGCAATAGCTAAATCGAAAATAGCTGGCCACATGATTGAACAGAATAAACCACCTGATATAAAGAAAAATTTCGCAATTGATGGATCTGGACAAACTAAACCTGCAAACATCATAGTTAAACCTGATATTCCAAAAAGCATTAGGGTTTTACCTGCGTTTTTACCACCTACGAAACTCACACCAATAAATAATAAAATCCAAAGTGGGTAAATATAAAAAGCAGAAACATCATGACCGGCAAAAATATTAGCTCCGATAATTACACCGAATGCCAAAGCTGGTACAATAAATTTAAGAGCTGTATTAATTAAATTGGAAGTATTGAAAACATTTACTCCACCATTCCAACGACCGATCATTAAACTTCCCCAATACAGGGCAATAAACGGAGAAATAGAGTCTTCTAATATATTTCCGAATTCATTTGTATGTAATAAAGCGGGTAAATTACTAATGATTGTCACCTCTGTACCGACATAAATGAAGATGGCTAACATTCCTAAATATAACTGTGGATAATCGAAAACACTGAATTTTTCGTGTGTTACTTCAATTTTAGAAACTTCAATTTTAGGTGGGTTTTCGATTTTAGAAAAGTTCATAAAAATAGCCACAACGATAAAAGCAATTCCTAAAATAATGAAAGGCAATTTGATGTCTTCTAAAGAAAGTGTTGTAGTTTTATTATCTCCCATTCCAAACAATGCAATTCCTAATAAAATCGCTCCAACTGTTGTTCCAAAGGAGTTTATACCTCCTGCTAAAGTCAATCTGTGTGCTCCTGTTGAAGGGCTACCCATCTTAATGGCTAATGGATTGGCTACAATTTGTTGTATTGAAAATCCTAATCCAACGATAAAAAGAGCAGTTAAAAAGAAACCAAAACTTTCCATTGTAGCAGCGGGAACGAATAAAAATGAACCAAATGCAGACACAAGTAATCCTGCAGAAAGTGTCTTTTTGTAACCAAATTTTTGTAGAACGTCTACTTTAACTGAAACTAAAAAGAAAATGATTGAACCCACAAAATAAGCCGCATAAAAAGCCCAAGCTACTAATTGTGACTGAACTTGTGACAGTGTAAAAACTTTTTTGAAGACTGGAATCAGGATGTCATTGGCAGAACCAACAAAACCCCAAAAGAAAAAGACAATTATTAAAGAAATAAATTGCCCCCATTTGGTCTGAACATTTTCTGAATTCATAGTGTAATTAGGTTAAATTGTAATTTTAAATAGTTTTTTGTAGGCCGTAAATATATTTGTTAACGGTCTCAAAAAAAAATTAAAAGGCATAAATAATGTTAAATTTAAACCAACGACACGATTTTTTCAACAATGTGTTATTTTTTAAGATATTAGAAAAAATAAATCTTAGTCCAAAATTTTACTTTTAACCTCTTTACTGTAATTTCGGCCAATTGGCAGGGTATAAGTGAGAATTTGAATGCGGTTTCCTTCTATAGATTTCACTTTGTCCGTAGCTATAAGATAAGATTTGTGAATGCGCATGAAACGATCGACAGGCAATTCGTCTGAGAGTGCTGTTAAAGACTTATGTGTAATGTAAGTTTTGTCTTTGGTAATGACCTTTATGTATTCTTTCATTCCTTCTACAAATAAAATTTCGTCGATATTCACCTTGATCATTTTTTTATCCACTTTGATAAAAATGTGAGGTTCAGCGCGGCGATTCTCAACTTTTATGTTGTTTTTTAAATTATACTCTACTGTAATTTTATTAATACATTTTATAAAACGAGGTAATGGAATAGGTTTTACTAAGTAGTCTAAGACTTCCAAATCGTAACTTTCTGCCGCAAATTCTCTAAAAGCTGTTGTAATAATGACTTTTGTTTTATTTTCTAATAAGCTAATAAGTTCAAAACCAGTCATCATAGGCATGTTGATGTCCAAGAATACGGCATCAACTGCATTTGAATTGATAAAATCGAGAGCTTCTAGGGCGTTGTTAAAAGTGCCGATAACTTCGAAGTCAGCAAAATTATTAAAGTAGGTCTGTAAAACCTTGATAGCTAATGGTTCATCGTCTACCAGGACGCACTTAATTTTCATTATAGATAGGTATTTGCACGCGTATTATAAAAAAATTAAACTTTATTTGATGTTCTAAAGTGTAATTGTCTCTAAATAAAAGGCGTAATCTTTTCTTAGTATTTTTTAAGCCAATTCCTTTTTTTTCCTTTTCAGTATGTGAAATTACAAAATTATTAATGATTTCAAAATCAAGTAAATTGTCTGCTGTAATTTTGCAATTTATTTTAATAATCAAATTTTCATTTTTTATACCACCATGTTTAAAAGCATTCTCTATTAGAGAAATATACACTAGCGGCGGCACCATAACTTCATCTATATCAGATTCTACATTGAAATAAACATCTACATTATTAAAACGTAATTTTTCTATTTCGATATAATTCTGAATATAGTCAATTTCTTTGATAAGTGGAACAAATTTGGTGTTTTCTATATCATATAGAACGTATTCCATTAGTTTCGAAAGTTTTAAAATTACATCTGGAACTTTTTTAGAAGATTCTAATGATAAGGCGTATAAGTTATTAAGCGTGTTAAAAAAGAAATGTGGCTGTATCTGATTTTTAAGGTATTTTAATTTTATTTTCAGTTGATTTTCTCTCAATTCTCTATTGCGTTCTCGTTCCCTTAACCAAGTCAAGGTGAGGTATACGGAAGAAGCCATCGCTAAAACATACAATTCTCCAATGCAAACTGCCACAATGTGATTGATTTCAAACGGATGGTATTCGATGTTAGCTTCTGGCCAAATGTCTTCTGATATTAAATAGTAAGTAAGTGCAGTTTTTAGTAAGTAAACAGCGAACAAGCTAACTAGCAACCATACTGTATATTGTGCGTATTTTGATTTTAATACATATTTTGGGACAAGAATTAATAGATTAAAATAAACAAGCGGAACGTGTAGTGAAAATTCTATCAAATTTGACTTGAAAGAATAGTGATAATCATTAAAGTAAGCTCCCCAACGCAAAAAATTAAGTAAAAAATAAACGCCCCAAAACCACAGGTGATTCTGAACCTTAATATCAAATTTCATTTCTTTTATTTTTCTCAATCTACTCTTTTAAAAAAATTAATATTGCTTTTGCAACTGCAACAATAATGAATTTGAATCATTTTATAAACGTTTTTTTTAATTTAATGCATTTAAAATTAGTTTGAATTTTTTTATCTATATTTTCCTACGCTTACAGGTCGAATAATGATGTTGGTAGTTGTTTTTATGTCGTTTGTTTCGTTACTAAGGCTCTTAAGTTGAATCATCTGATTGATAGAATACCCAATAGTGGGTTATTTTTATTTGGGTATTTGTGCTAATTTTCATTATTTTATAATAAAAGGTTCTTCAGTAATAAATCATATTACAATTGAAAGCTGAACTTTCCTAAGACATGATTTATATTAGGCTTTTAGAATGCACCACCCTTTTAGTGACTATTTTGTAGTAATTGTATTGTATGAATAGTACAGATCTAGCAACATTTGACATAAATAGTTAAAGGATATCAAAAACTTGTAATTTCCTGTAGGTTGAGCATGTGCAACTACTGCTTTCAATTTTATTTTGAAAATATGGAGTTAATTATTTTTTATGCTTTTCGATTAATTAATAACTATTATTTCCTCTTTCCATAAAAAAACTCATAAATACTGCTGTAAATTTAGACTTGAAAACGTTTTCGTAAAGCGCATTATTGAATGATTGATGTCGTTCGTTGAAAAAGTATGGTAGTTTGTATAATTTATTTTTTTTAAGAATACGTTAACAATAAATTTACACCATAACTAACAAAATAATTAAACATGAAAAAAATTTTCTTAATCTTTATGATTGTTTTTACGGCGCAAGTTTCTTTTGCGCAGGTAAAGAGTATCAAAGGTGTGGTTACAGATTCTGATGGAATGCCGTTGCCAGGGGCGTCTATTGCTGTACAAGGGGGAGGTAATGGTACTTCTACCGATTTTGATGGTACTTTTACTATTGAAGTATCAAAAGGACAGTCTTTAATTTTTTCTTACGTAGGTTTGGAAACAAAGACAGTTGTTATTGCAGATGCTAATACAGTAAATGTACAATTGCAACAAGGAGCTTCTAATGCACTAAACGAAGTTGTTGTAACTTCTTTAGGTATTAAAAAACAAAAGAAAGCTTTAACATATTCTACTCAAGAATTAAAGGGAGAAGAGTTAACTCGTGTAAAAGATGCGAATATTGTAAATACAGTTGCTGGTAAAATTGCTGGTGTAGCTATTACAAAAAGTTCATCTGGTACGGGTGGATCTACAAAAGTTGTTATACGTGGTAACTCTTCGTTTACAAATAACCAACCGTTATATGTAATTGATGGTATTCCTTTGTATAATGGTGGAGCAGCTCAGCCAAATGAAAGTTTTGGAAGTAAAGATGGTGGTAATCGCGACGGTGGAGATGTTGTGTCTTTAATCAATCCTGACGATTATGATGGAATGACAATTCTTAAAGGTGCTGCAGCTTCTGTATTATACGGTAGTCAAGGTGCTAACGGGGTTATATTGTTAAGTTCTAAAAAAGCTAAAGCTGGAACTGAAACATTTAATGTAAACTCGGTTACAAATTTTGAATCTGCTGCATATTTGCCAGAATTTCAAACAGATTATACTTCAGCTCCTGACGATTTGTTTACTTGGGGCGCAAAACAAAAAGTTGAGGATAACGTTAAAGATTTTTTTAACACAGGTGTTACTCAGATTACATCTATGTCTTTTTCAAAAGCAACAGAAGGTGCTTCAACGAGTTTGACATATGCAAATACTGATGCTTCTGGTATTATACCTGGTAATCATTTAAAGAAAAACAATTTTGGTGTACGCCAAACTGCAAAATTCTTTGAAGATAAATTAAATGTTGCCGTTTCTGGGAATTATACAACTCAGAATATAGACAACAGACCAATTAATGGTTTTTATTTCAATCCTGTAAATAATGTTTATTTACATCCAAGAGGAGTGAGTTTGAATGAATTGAAAAATTATGAGCAGTTTGATGCTGATAGAAATATGATGGTTCAGGATTACAAGGGACTAAAAATTGGTGATAGTGATGAAAATCCATATTGGATAATTAATAGACAAAAGTCTGTTGATACTAATAATTTCTTTAATGGATCGATTGCTTTAGATTATAAATTGAATAGTTGGTTTAACTTAACTTCTCGTTACAGTTATAATAGAAGTGAAGACAACTATCAAAAAAGAATGCACGCTACTACAACTACTTCACTTGCACAAGCAAATGGTAGATATATTAATTCATCATTAACTGGAATACAAAATTACGCCGATTTAATTGGTTTAATTGATGCTGATTTATCTGATAAAATTTCATTTACAGGTGCGTTTGGAACAAGTATCAATAATTCTCAGCAATTGGGTGTTAATTTGGATTCAGGAATTGGTGGAGGTTTGTTTTATGCAAATGTCTTTACTGTAGGTAACTTCCAATCTAACAATGGAAATTTTGAAACAGGTGGAGAAAGAGAGGTTCAGTCTGTTTTTGGAACAACAACTTTTGGATTAAACAACTATTTATTTTTAGACGTCGCTGCTAGAAATGACTGGTCTTCTACTTTGGTTAACACTGAAAATTCAAGCTTCTTTTATCCTTCAGTAGGTTTGACAGCTGTATTAAGTGATATGGTTAAAATGCCTGATTTTATTAATTTTGGTAAAATTCGTGGTACTTATGCTCAAGTTGGTAATGATATTGCTGGTTTTATTACATCTCCAACATCTACAATTGTTGCTGGTTCTATCGTTAATCCACCAGTAGGTCCAAAGCCTGGAACTACTTTGAAGCCAGAGTTGAAATCAGAGTTTGAAGTTGGTACAGAATGGAGAATGTTCAATAATAGATTAGGTTTTGAATTATCTTATTATGATTCAGAAACAAAGAATCAGTATTTACAAGTTCCGGCACCATCAACAAATAAATTTGGATATACTAATTATGCTATTAATGCTGGTAGTATTTCTAACAAAGGTATAGAGTTAGTTTTATTCGCAGATATAATTAAGTCTGAAAAGTTTAATTGGGAAACTAAGGTAAACTACTCTAGCAACAAAAGTATGGTAAACAGTATTCCTGCTGAGAATCTTGGAGGAAAAATTATTCTTACTCCAGAGGGATCAACTAATTATCGTTATTCACTTACTGAAGGAAGACCTTTTGGAGTGATTGAAGGAAAAAGAATGAATAGAGATGATCAAGGAAGGATTATTATTGACGATAAAGGAAAAATCACAAAAGAAGTAGATTTTGTGGAAGTTGGAAATGCGAATCCTGACTTTATGTTGGGTTGGTCAAACACTTTTAGAATAGGGAGTTTCTCTGCTAACGTACTTTTAGATGGTCGTTTTGGAGGAGAGGTTCTTAGTTTGACTCAAGCTATTATGGATAAAAAAGGTGTTTCTAAGGTTACTGGTGATGCTAGAAATAATGGCGATATGGCAATTAATGGTGTTAGTTCTGTTGATGGAACAGCAATAACTTCAATTACTGCTTATGATTATTATGATTCAGTTGGTGGTAGACAAGGTGCAACTGCTGAATATGTTTACGACGCAACTAATATCAGTGTAAGAGAAGTTTCGATAGGGTACACATTTAACAAGCAGACTTTACCGTTTGTAAACTCTTTAAGTGTTTCGTTAATCGCAAGAAATTTATTCTTTATTTACAAAGACGCTCCATTCGATCCGAACGTAGCATTGAGTACTGGAGAAGGTTTACAAGGTGTTGAAATTTTTGGAATGCCATCGACAAGAAGTGTCGGTCTTAATTTAAACTTAACTTTCTAATTTACAAATTATGATAATAAATAAAATAAAAAGAACAGCGTTTTGTTTCTCTTTACTTGCGGCAGTTAGTTGTACTGACAATTTTAATGAGGTTAATACAAATAAAGTTGGAGCATCAGATGATCAACTAGCTCAGGATTATAATACTATTAAAGCTCCATTTAAGCCTGCTTTCAATAGATTGTTCATAAGCGATGTTACTTGGATGTATCAGATTCAACAAAGTTTGCAAGCAGATGGATGGTCTGGTTACATGACTACACCTAATGCTTTTGGAGGAATAAGTAACCACAACTACTTATTAAATCCAGGATGGAATGGTTATGCTTGGGATGATGCATATACTGCAATTATTGCAAATATGTATAAGGTTGAGCAACTTTCAAAAGGTAAATACGATAATTTCTATGCGTGGTCTCTTATTATTAAGGGTGCAACTTTGCAACGTATGACCGATATGTACGGACCAGCAGTAATGTCTTCATTTGGAACAGAAGGTGATGCCTTATATGATTCACAAAAAGACATTTATACGCAGATATTTAAAGATTTAGATTTCGCCGTTAATGATTTGCAATCTAGAATTGCAGCAGATGAAGCATCAACTTTCGCAGATACAGATTTGTCATCATACAAAGGAAGCTACGCATTATGGGTTAAGTATGCTAATTCATTGCGTTTAAGAATGGCCGTACGTATTTCTAAGGTTGATCCAGCAATGGCAAAGTCAGAAGCGGAGAAGTCAGTTAATAATGCTATTGGCGTTTTCACTACTAATGGTGATGTCCTAAAAATTAAATCACCGGTTGATTTAAATGTTATTGACGTGATGAGTCACGCTTGGGGTGGATTATTTATGGGTGCAGATATGGAGTCTATTTTAGGTGGATACGATGACCCTCGTATGGCTTATTACTGGAATACATCAGCTATTGCACCTGGTAAATATAAAGGTGTAAGAACAGGTATAGTTTATCCTACTCCGCAAACTTATAGCAAGTTTTCACAAACAGGTGCTCGTACTAAAACTGGTGAAGTTACTTGGATGACGACTGCAGAAGTTTACTTCTTAAGAGCTGAAGGTGCTTTGCGTGGTTGGAACATGGGTGGTACTGCAAAAGATTTGTACGAGTCTGGTATTAGAGCTTCTTTTGAGCAAAATGGTTTAGCTGGTGCAGATGGATACATCTCAGATAACGTAAAAATTGCTAAAGACTATGTAGATTTAGTAAATTCAGAATTCAATGCTCCTGCAGTAAATAATATAACTGTAGCATGGAATGAAGCAGCTTCTAACGAAGTTAAATTACAAAAAATTATTACGCAAAAATGGATTGCTACTTATCCTGATGGTCAAGAAGCTTGGTCTGAATATAGAAGAACAGGCTATCCTAAATTGTTTAGAATCACAAATAATCAAAGTGATGGTGTAATTAGTACTGAGTTTGGAGTTAGACGTTTGCCATTTGCTGCATCTGAGATTGCTAATAACCCTAAAGGAGTAGAATCTGGTAAAGCTGCGTTAGGTGGTCCTGATAATGGAGCAACTAGATTGTGGTGGGATGCTGATAAAGCAAACTTCTAGCGTTTAATTACACTAAGAAATATATGGTGTGAGTAACGCATGTTACTTGCACCATTTATTAAAACAGAAAGATCTTTATAGTTATACATAAAAAACATACAATGAAAAGTGCTTTAGAAATCAAATCTGACATTAGCTATAAAAGTGCTGGTAAATTTGAAGAAACTCGTTTTGAGAAAATTCATAACGAAATATTCAAAAATTCAGTAGAAGCTTCAAAGGTAGTTGCGCAAGAAATTGCTCAATTAATTAGATCCAAACAAGAAAACAATCAATCTTGTGTACTTGGTTTAGCAACTGGTTCTTCTCCTGTGAAGGTGTACGAAGAATTAGTTAGAATGCACAGAGAAGAAGGTCTAAGCTTTAGCAATGTTATCACTTTTAATTTGGATGAATATTATCCAATGTCAAGGGAAAGCAATAAAAGTTACTTTCATTTTATGCATGAACATTTGTTCAATCACATTGATATTAAACCTGAAAATATCAATATTCCTGATGGAACCGTAACCATTGATGAAATAAACCAATATTGCATCGATTACGAAATGAATATTAAAAATGCAGGTGGATTAGATTTTCAATTATTAGGAATTGGACGCACCGGTCACGTTGGTTTCAATGAGCCAGGTTCACATATTAATTCTGGAACACGCATTATTACCTTAGATCATATCACTAGAATTGATGCTTCATCAGATTTTAATGGTATCGATAACGTTCCTAAAAGAGCGATTACAATGGGAGTATCTACAATTCTACGTTCAAAAAGAATTGTACTGATGGCTTGGGGACAAAACAAAGCTGATATTATAAAGAGAACAATTCAAGGAGAAATTAGTTCTATCATACCAGCAACATTTTTACAGAATCATTGCAATGCTACTTTTGTTTTAGATCAATCGGCTGCATCTGAATTAACGCGTTTTAAAACGCCTTGGTTAGTTGGAGAGTGCATATGGACTCAAGAATTAAAAAGTAAAGCGATTGTTTGGTTGTGTCAAAAAACAAAACAATCTATTTTAAAATTAACAGACCGTGATTACAACAATAACGGAATGTCTGATTTACTAGCGCAAGAAGGTTCTGCTTACGACATGAATATTAACATGTTCAATGTTTTACAGCATACTATAACTGGATGGCCAGGTGGTAAACCAAATACGGATGACTCATTTCGACCAGAAAGAGCCAATCCAGCCATAAAAAGAATTATTCTTTTTAGTCCACATCCTGATGATGATGTGATCTCTATGGGAGGGACTTTTTCAAAATTGATAAAACAAGGTCACGATATACATGTGGTATATCAAACCTCTGGAAATATAGCCGTTACAGATGACGAAGCACTTAAGTTCGCTGAAGTTTGTAGTGATTTTATCGGTACTGACGGTACTGATATTAATTTCAAAGAAGTAATTGCATTTTTAAACAATAAGTCTGAAAATCAAATTGATTCCCTTGAAGTTAGAAAATTAAAAGGATTAATACGAAGAAGAGAATCTTACGCAGCAGTACGATACATTGGCTTAAAAGATGAAAACGTACACTTTTTAGATTTGCCATTTTATGAAACGGGTCAAGTTAAAAAGAATCCATTAGGACAAGTTGACGTTGAAATTGTTAAAGACATCATTACTAAAATTAAACCGCATCAGGTTTTTGCTGCTGGAGATTTAGCAGATCCACATGGAACTCATGAAGTTTGTTTGAATGCTATTTTTGCCGCAATGGGCGCTTTAAAATCGCAATTATTTATGAATGATTGTTGGTTGTGGTTGTACCGAGGAGCATGGCATGAATGGGATATCCATGAAATCGATATGGCTGTTCCATTAAGTCCATCAGAAGTTCTACTTAAGCGTCACGCTATTTTATACCATCAATCACAAAAAGATAGGGTAATGTTTCAAGGAAATGACTCTAGAGAATTTTGGGTTAGAGCAGAGGACAGAAACAAAAATACTGCTATTCTTTATGATGATCTAGGTTTGGCCGAATACGAAGCTATAGAAGCTTTTAAACGCTTTGATTATTAAATAATAATCTCATAATGTCAGATTAATAAATTCAGATGGATTTTGCGAAAGTGAGGTTCAAATAGAATCACTCCGAATTTTTTAAAAATATTTACTGTAACTATCAGTGCTGATAGTTTTCAATTCCAATTAAAATGAAATATATTTTTGCTCTACTTTTCGTTGGTGTAATGGTTACTGCTCAAGTTAAAAAAGAGGAGTTAAACGTAATGCCTTGGCCTCAGAACATCTCTTTAAACGAAGGTAATTTTTCTTTAAATAAAGATTTTAAAATAAATATTACTGGTGCTCCTAACAGTAGAGTTTATGGCGCAGCGACCAGATTTTTGCGTAGATTAGATGGTAGAACAGGCTTGTTTTTTACACAAGGTTTTATTACAAAATTAAACCAAGAACCAACAGCGCAATTGCAAATTAATTGTACTAAAAGTGGTAAAATTGGTTTGTATGAAGATGAAAGTTATCATTTAGACATTGAATCTGATAAAATTACAATTAATGCTACGAGTGATTTGGGAGCCATTCATGCTTTGGAGACTTTATTGCAATTGATGCAAAATAATGCGACTAGTTTTTATTTTCCTAATAGTACAATTTCGGATTTTCCGAGGTTTGCTTGGAGAGGTTTAATGCTAGATGTTTCAAGACACTTTCAACCAATTGATGTTGTAAAAAGAAATATTGATGCTATGGCAGCGGTTAAGATGAATGTTTTTCACTGGCATTTAGTAGATGATCAAGGATGGAGAATTGAAATGAAAAAACATCCAAAATTAACCGAAGTAGCTTCTGATGGATTGTTTTATACACAAGAAGAAATTAAAGGAATTGTAAAATATGCAGATGAGCGCGGTATTTTAGTAGTACCCGAAATTGATGTGCCAGGACACGGTACTGCGATTTTAACAGCATATCCAGAAGTTGGAAGTAAAGTAATTTCTATTGCTGGAGGAACTGTTGAAAAGAACGCACAAGCAAGTGGTTTTCAAACGTATACTTTAGAGCGTAATGCAGGTATTTTTTCGCCAACTTTAGATCCGACAAATCCAAAAACGTA
Organism: Flavobacterium sp. TAB 87; assembly: GCF_001529295.1. Lineage (GTDB taxonomy): Bacteria > Bacteroidota > Bacteroidia > Flavobacteriales > Flavobacteriaceae > Flavobacterium. The sequence continues at coordinate 129,413 of NZ_LLWK01000035.1, read as the reverse complement.
TCAATTATTGAGTGAAATTTTTGATGAAGTTTGTCCTTTGTTTCCAGGTGACTATTTTCATATTGGTGGCGATGAAAATGAAGGTAAAGATTGGGATGCAAATGCTAAAATTCAAGCATTTAAAAAGAAAAATAAGTTAGAAACCAACCATGATTTGCAAACTTATTTTACAATGAAATTGGTTCCGATGCTTAAAAAACATGGCAAGCAATTAATGGGTTGGGAAGAAATCATGACCAAAGACATGTCTAAAGATGCTATTATTCATTCTTGGAGAGGTGCACATGAAGGCATGCAACCAGGCGAATCCTTAGTTAAGGCAGCAAAAAACGGTTACAAAACTGTGTTGTCGAATGGATTTTATATTGATTTATTGCTTAGCGTTGATACGCATTATTTAAATGATCCAATGCCTAAAAACGCTAATTTTTCAGATGTTGAAAAAGCTAGAATATTAGGAGGAGAAGCCACTATGTGGACAGAATTAGCCTCACCTGCAACTATTGATTCGAGAATATGGCCAAGAACTATTGCAATTGCAGAACGTTTATGGTCTGCTGAAGACATTACAGATTTAGAAAGCATGCACAAGCGATTAGCGAAAGTATCTGTACAATTAGAAGAATTAGGAATTACGCATTTGAAAAATAAGGAAGTTTTGCTTAGAAATATAAGCAACAATCAAAACGTCGAAGCTTTAAGAGCGTTTTCGAATGTTTGCGAACCTTTAAAAGGATATACTCGAAATAAAGGTGGAACAGAATATCAAATGTATTCTCCACTAACTCTTTTTGCTGATCTATGTGTTCCAGATGCTCCAGATGCTATGGCTTTTGCAAAAGTAGTTGATGCGTACTTACTTAAAAAAGATAAGGATAATAAGGCGATAGTTATTGGATTTTTAAATAAATGGATTGTCCTAAATAATCAACTGAACAATTTGGCTGCTAATGCGCCACTAGTTCAGCCTCTTTTGCCACTAGTGCAGAATTTAAGTGATGCCTCAAAGCAAATTGTCTTACTGTTGGATGGTAAGAAGGTAGATGGAAAATCGCTATTAGAATTAGTTGAAAAATGCAACACAAAAGAACATGCTGATGTAGAGTTGGCAGTTTATTCAAGTCTTAAAAAATTAATTTAGTTTGTATTAGTAAGTGTTATAGTTAGTTCAAAAGATTAAAAATTAGAGTGGTTAAAATTGAGTTTGGTTATTTATGTTTTAATCTGATTTTTATATTTTGAATGTACATTAGTTTCTTTTTAATTTGTTATTTGGTTTGTTTAAAGAAGCTAATGGTAAGAACCCGATCTTTTGATCGGGTTTTTTGTTTTATATCTTATATGAAAATCTTGCGTATTCGTATAAATTTAAGCTTTAGTAATGTAAATTATTACCGAAATTCTGTAATAATAATAGTGCTGCTTCTCGATACTTTTGCTGTTAATAATCACAAAAAAAACAAATACAATGAAAAAGAGAAGTTTAGTATTAGCACTTATCGCATTTATCGGAATTTTTGCAATCTCATGCAGTAGCGATGACAATGAAGGAGAAACGCTTGCACCTATTCAAGGAAAATGGTTGGTTTCGCAAACTGGTTTGGTAATTAACGGTAAAGAGGAACTTATCGATGCTTTAGAAAATGTGGAAGGTTGTGACAGAAACTTTATGGATTTAAGAGTAAGTAGTAAGGTAGTTTTTGGTAAGTTTAACAAAGTAGGAGGAGAATGTGTTGAATCTACCAGCGAAGGTACTTATAGCAGATCTCATAATGATTTAACCACCACAGTTGACGGAATTTCTATTAAGCGTGATATAGTTAACTTAACTGTTAATGAGCTTAAAGTAAAAGATGCCTTAGGTATTATTACGGTATATAAGAGATAAGTAGTAGCTTAAATCAGTACGTTAATAAAAGAGTTTCATTGAAAAATGAAGCTCTTTTTGTTTTTTATAAAATTTATAAATTATAAAGTAGCGTTTGATTAATCGTCTTGGTAGTAATTAGCGCTTATATGGTTAATTTTTGTACTTTTGCACAAAATTAATTAAATAGAAATTCATGTTAACAGTCAATAATTTATCAGTTCAATTTGGCAAACGAATCTTGTTTGACGAAGTAAATACCACTTTCACACACGGTAATATTTATGGAGTTATTGGAGCCAATGGAGCTGGAAAATCTACTTTCTTAAAAATTATTTCAGGCGAAATGGACCCTACTGCTGGGCACGTTCATTTGGAACCAGGTAAACGTATGTCGGTTTTAAATCAAAACCACAATATGTTTGATGAACATACTGTTTTGGAAACCGTTTTAATGGGGAACAAAGTTTTGTATGCCGTTAAAAAAGAAATGGATGAACTTTATTTAGACTATAATGATAAAAATGCAGACCGAATAGGAGAGCTGCAGGTGCAGTTTGAAGAAATGAACGGTTGGAATGCTGATTCTGATGCAGCATCAATGCTATCTAATTTAGGAATAAGCGAAGAACACCATTACACTTTAATGGGTGATCTAGAAGGAAAAATTAAAGTACGTGTACTTTTGGCACAAGCTCTTTTTGGAAATCCAGATTTGCTTATTATGGATGAGCCTACTAACGACTTGGATTTTGAAACCATCGCTTGGTTAGAGAACTTCTTAGCAAATTATGAAAACACTGTTATTGTAGTATCGCACGACCGTCACTTTCTTGATGCAGTTTGTACACACATTTCAGATATTGATTTTTCTAAAATTAATCATTATTCAGGAAATTACACCTTCTGGTATGAGTCTAGCCAATTAGCGGCAAAGCAACGTGCACAACAAAATAAGAAAGCAGAAGAAAAAAAGCAGGAGTTAGAAGAATTTATTCGTCGTTTTAGTGCCAACGTTGCCAAGTCTAAACAAGCAACTTCACGTAAAAAAATGATTTCGAAGTTGAATATTTCTGAAATCAAGCCTTCGAGCCGCCGCTATCCTGCAATTATTTTTGATCAAGAGCGTGAGGCGGGAGATCAAATTTTAAATATCCAACAACTAAGCGCTTCTGTGGAAGGAGATGTTTTGTTTAAAGGAATTGATTTGAATATGGCGAAAGGTGATAAAATTGTACTTTTCTCTAAAGATTCACGCGCTACAACTGCTTTTTATGAAATTTTAAACGGAAAGCAACAAGCAGATGGAGGAACCTACGACTGGGGGATAACAACTAATCAAGCGTATTTACCTGCTGAAAATCACGAATATTTTGAAAATGATTTAAGTTTGGTAGACTGGTTGCGTCAATGGACAAAAACAGAAGAAGAACGTGATGAAGTGCACATTCGTGGATTTCTAGGAAAAATGATTTTCTCGGGAGAAGAAGCATTAAAAACAAGTAGAGTTTTGTCGGGAGGCGAAAAAGTACGTTGTATGTTGTCTCGTATGATGATGGAGCGCGCTAATATTTTAATGTTAGACGAACCAACCAATCACTTGGACTTAGAGTCGATTACAGCCTTTAACAACTCGCTTAAAAACTTTAAAGGTTCGATAATATTTACCACTCATGACCACGAGTTTGCACAAACTGTTGGTAATAGAGTAGTAGAGCTAACACCAAATGGAGTGATTGATCGTTATATGACGTTTGATGACTATCTAGATGACGAAAAAGTACAAGAATTAAGAAAGAAGATGTATTCTTAATTTTAATAGCGTTATAAAATTAAAAAACTCCCATACTGTTTATAGTACGGGAGTTTTTTTTGGAATTAAAAAGTACGTATTTTATTTTTTACCTCCAAAAAGTTTGCTGAATGCAAAAATGATAACAGCTATAATTGCAATCACTATAAATATACCTACACCCATTCCGGCTTTAAAAATTCCACCAATAACTTCACAACTCGTAAATGAAAAAAGTATTATGCTTAATACTAAAATTCTGTTTATTATGTTTTTCATAATTTAAATATTTATTATTTTTTAATGGTATTATGCTAAATACAGAAGATAATTTGAGTAAAAGATCAATTTACATACTGTATTTTGCAAGTTTTGATTACGTTTATTTTTTTCAAAATTAAGAGATTACTTCGTTTTCAATTTATAGAATTAACAGAAGTTTTTGCATCATTTCAATTTAGATCAATTGTCATTTACAAAAACTCGTAGGTATTTTACATAAGGTAAGTAACAAAATTAATAATAGAGTAAATGCACTTTGTATCAAATTATCTTATCTGCCTTTGATGCTCAAATCAATTAAGACTTTGCACGCTTCAGTTTGACTATTTGCCGAAAAACCAGCCACAAAAACTCCTTTTTTACCGGATGATGATTTAATTCCGTAAACTACGGCTTCATCACCAGGATCTGAATTTCCTTCGTAACGATAAATGTGAACAATTTCGAATTTCTCCGGATTTTTTACAATAATGGCCTCGTTTACATTGTAGTCAAACGTAAATCCCTTTTCATGTAATTGATCTAGGGCTTTAGCGACCGTGCTGTAGTGGTACATTTTTACCATGATTCAAGATTTAAAAGTTGAACTTTAAATATAGACAATTTATGCGTAAAAGGTTTCAGAAAACTACTGGTAAAGTAAAATGAGATTAATTAGGATATGACTATAATAAAAAACTAAATTTGCACCCGCAGACCGCCTTATCGCCTCCCGCCTTGGCGGGGGGAGGAAAGTCCGGACACCACAGAGAAGCATAGCGGGTAACACCCGTCGGTTCTGAGCAATCAGAATCAGGACAAGTGCAACAGAAAGTATGTACAGGTAATGCTGTAGTGAAAACAGGTAAACTCTATGCGGTGAAATACCAAGTATATCAGCATTTAAGAGCGTCTCGTTCGTTGTTGAAGGGTAGGTAGCTCGAGTCCCGTAGTAATACGTGATCTAGATAAATGATAAGGTATTGTTACTTGTAACAAGAACAGAATCCGGCTTACAGGTCTGCATTTTTTTAATTTTCTCCTTCACCTTTAGAAATTAAGATTCGTCCTTAGTAGTTCTAACCAGACTAATACCAGCAGAAAAGAACACGATTCCAAGTATTCCATAAATTACCAGCGTCTTAATATCTCTAGTCTCTCCACCTGTACCTGCAAATATGACAGCAGTATAAATCAATCCACCGATTCCTAAAATGGTAAGTAATGCTCCGAAAAATCTTTTTAAATTCATGATGTTTGTTTTATAATTATACCCAAATTTAGGACCGAGCGCTGCAATTATTATTATATAATTTTTTATGTTAGTTATAATATTGAAGGTTGCAACTACTAATCGAATAATAAAGATGTAAGTTTTTACTTTGATTATCTTATTAAGTACTACTTTTGTTTTGTTTTAAAAAAAAATAAATCAAAATGTCAAAAAAATACTTTCTTTTAATTGCATCATTATTACTATTTACGGGAGTTCAAGCGCAAGAGGAAGCAGTAGTGACTGTTGCTAAAAGTCAATTTAAAATTAATGTATTATTACCGGGTTTTGTTTATGAACATGCTTTCTCTGATAAAAACACGCTTTACTCTGAACTTACTTCAGGATTTGGTTATAGATCTAGTGATTTTAACAATGAGTCAACCTTTTACTTTATGCCCTTTATTCAAGAACAGTTTCGACATTATTATAACTTAGAGAAAAGAGCAGCTAAAGGCAAAAAAACGGCTTTTAATTCTGGAAATTTCATGGCAGTAACTGCTATTTATAACTTTCAATCGATCTCTACTAACAAAAACTTTGGAGAATATGTACCATCATTGACCATTGCGCCAGTGTGGGGTTTGCAACGGACTTATAGACGAAAATTCAATCTAAATTTAAACTTTGGAGCTGGAGTAAATTTTGATCGGTATAATACAGATTTATCAATTGTTGCAAATTTTAGTTTGGGTTGGGTTATCGGGAAATAATTAATTATCTATTAGTGATTTTATCGTATTAGAATTTGTACTGAAAGTGAGCTCTAAACAGTTTGTACTTTTAATAATTTCAAATGCAATTGATGTTGCCTGCATTTCTTTTAACGTGGACATTTATACTTTTGTCGGTATAAAATAATTGATTAAAAAGAATTTTTCTTTTAGTAAATGTTGTTCCTTTATACATAAAACTAATTCTACATGTCTAAAAACACTAAAAGTAAATGGGTAACCGTTGTGGCACTACCCATTCTATTGCTTTTTTCTCAATTCTCATTTGCGCAGAACGACGATAACGATTCAAGAGAGTGTCCAGTTAAAGATTTGCCAGAGCTGTTTAAAAAGAAAGATTCTTTAGCGGTAATTAAACCCACAAAAGACAATTTCTTACTCATCTTGCCGGTAGTTTTCGTTCAGCCAGCCAATGGTTTGATTTATGGAGCTATAACACAATATACTTTTAAAGGTAAATTGCCCGAAGATAAATATTCGACTGCCTACTTAATGGCAACCTATACTACCAAAAAACAAATATTGATTGATGTAAAAAGTAACTTGCTACTCAATCACAACAAATTGTATTTGGGTGGTGATTGGCGTTATTATAAATTTTCACAAGATAATTACGGACTAGGAGCAGATATTATTCCGCCACCCAAAACCGATTTCGAAATCGAGTCCATTGCGCAACCCATGAAATATGATTTTATTAAATTTCATCAAACTGCATCCGCTCTCGTAGCAGATAATTTATACATGGGCGGCGGCGTTCACTATGATGTTTACATGAACATTGTGGACGAACCTTTGGATCTGGCCAATAATGAAACAACTTATCACAATGACTACAACACCTTGCATGGTTTTCGTACCGACAAATATGCTGTAAAAGGAATCAGTGCCAATTTAGTTTATGATTCGCGCGACAACTTAGTCAATCCTAATCACGGCCTATTTGCTAACGTAAATTACAGAACCAATTTGCCCGTCGAAAAAAATGGAGCAGCTAGCATGGTTCTGTTTACCGAGCTCAAATATTATATTCCGTTGAGCAAAACAAACGATCAGCACGTGTTAGCTTTCTGGAGTTACGGTCAGTTTTTAACCAAAGGAAATTTACCTTATTTAAATTTACCAGCCGTAGGATTTGACCAGCAAAGTAGAGGCGGGCGAGGGTACACACAAGGACTGTTGCGCGGACAAGATTTGGTTTATTTTGAAACTGAATATCGTTTTCCTATTTTGTGCAACCAATTGTTGAGTGGAACCGTATTTGGTAATTTTACCTCAGCCAGCGACCGAGACAGAAACATTCAGGTTTTAGAGTACATACAACCGGCCTTTGGCGTTGGACTTCGACTTTTAATAGACAAGAAAACCAAGACAAATGTGGTGGCTTCGTACGCAGTAGGAAACCATTCCAAAAGCTTTTATGTCAACACAGGCGAAAGCTTTTAGTATTTAACGGCCATCGGATAATTGATTTTAAGATTTAATTTTGGAGCATCATGTTTGGCATTTTATAGCAACAAACTTCCTGCTCTGCACTTTATCTTTGTGCGCGCTGCGGCGCACACAAAGGATGCCGTTTCGATCAGGGCTATGAACCACGATCTATTTTTTGATCATGTTTTTGTACTAATAATTATCTCTTTTGATGTGTATTGAACTCTTTAAACAACTCTAATAAATTCATAATTGATTTTACCAAATCATTAGTTTCTAATAACAAAGCGAAGTATAATTTGCTGTTCTTCGGACTCGTCTCGGTAGTTCTAATTCGGTTAATTTGCTTCGAAATAAGATTAGAAACAGTATCCAATAACACTTGCTTGTCTTTTAAAATTAAATCAATTTTATAGAAATCTTCAGATTTAAAACTGTCTTCAAGAAGCTGCAGTAAATACTGCACCTGTCGGTCAATTGTTTTAAGATCACGAATCTGATTAAACTTTAAAGGCTTATGATTATTGTTCACGTGCGAATAACTAGTAGCAGTAATGAAGTCTATAGACTGAACCATATCTTGCAGGTAACCTAAGATCAAAATGTAGAATTTACTAGCTTCAACTGAATTGTCGTCTAAGTTTTTGATGAAATAAAATACGTTACTTTTTAGCTCATCAATTTCTTTTTCAAGTTTCTTTTGGTCTTTCTTGTTCAATTTCAGTTTGGCTAAATCATGCAAACTTAAATTATCAATTACATTTGAATACAAGGCAGAAGTCTTGCGGAAAACCTTCGAAATTTGGGCAGAACTTTCGGCAATCATTTCGGTAACAGTACCAATATCTTCTTTGTTCAAGCTCTTGATTTCTTCTTCAACAGCAACCTTTTCTTTGTATTTTCTAGAGCTTCGGTACAGCATGATGGCAAGCATCAAAAGCAATCCTACAAATGCAAAAACCTCACCAATTTTTAAAATATATGCAATGATAAGTGCTAACGCAAAAGCAACGAATGCCGTAAAAAACCAACCTCCGATAACTTTAAAAACTCCAGCTATTCTATAAACGGCACTTTCTCTATCCCAAGCTCGGTCGGCAAAAGAAGTACCCATGGCAACCATAAAGGTTACGTACGTAGTTGATAACGGCAATTTCATCGATGTTCCTATGGCAATCAGAATACTCGCAACCATTAAATTTACCGATGCTCTAACCATATCAAATGCAGGTTCGTCGTCAGATTTTTTGCTTGATTTTTTGACGCTTATAAAACGATTGTCAATTTTGATTTGCAATGATTTAGGTAAGAAGAAGTTGATTCCTTCTCCAATATAAACACCCAATCTCACGATCCCTCGCGAAGCTGCATTTGGAGAAAACTTTTCCACGCCGTCACCTTGGCGAGATAAATTTACCCCAGTTTCTATTACCGCCTTTGCTTTTTTAGACGTCCAAAGCGTAATTACCATTACAATTCCTGCCAGTAACAAGAAGTAAAACGGAGCAACAATATCATCATTTGCAAGAGCTCCCATCATCAAAGCATCGCCCGAAACTCCGCTAGCATTAAAGATTTCGTACGAATTGAATGCCGCAATTGGCACACCTATAAAATTCACCAAGTCATTTCCTGCAAAAGCAAGTGCCAAAGCAAAAGTTCCGATGATGATGATAACCCGCAGAATATTGATTTTAAAATAGCTTATCAGCACTTGAGAAAGTAAGGTAAAAAACGCAAAATTAACTCCCAAAATCAAAAACTGATGCTTATCGATCCAAGCAAATTGCTGTGTAGAAATAAATGAAACTCCTTTTAATCCTTTAATTAAAATAAAAAATGTAATTGCCGAAATAGCAATTCCACCGAAAATAGCACCAAAATATTTTAATTTTTTCTCGTAGTGAAATGTAAAAATTAACCTCGAAATATATTGTACCAAACTACCCACCGCAAAGGATAAAAGAACAGAGAGCAAGATGCTGTAAACAATTGCCGACGCTTTTTCAGTATTAATATACATTCCCAAAGTGTCTAAAGAATCATCTGCAGTGTAAATTTTATATAAAGCAAGACAAACCGCAGCCCCTAAAAGCTCAAAAATAATAGAAACGGTAGTCGATGTAGGAAGACCTAGAGAGTTAAAAACATCCAATAGGAGGATGTCTGAAATCATTACCGCCAGAAAAATAATCATCACATCGTTAAAACTAAACATGCTTGGTACAAAAATTCCGCTTCGGGCAATTTCCATCATACCGCTGGAAAACATGGCACCAATTAATACTCCCGCACTCGCCACGATCATGGTAGTTTTAAAGGAAATTGCTTTAGATCCAATTGCGGAATTCAAAAAATTTACCGCGTCATTACTCACGCCAACCATTAAATCTATGATTGCCAAAACTCCTAACGCAATCAACATTATAACATAAATCTGCTCCATTTTTAGTTGGGTTTAATTTTGTACAAAAGTCCTATAACAATTCGAGGTTTATGTTATCTTAATGTTATTAAAACAGCAATTATTAAATTTCAAAAAAGTGCTCTAGCGCCCTAATTTAGCTTCAAGACTTTGAAAGCTGATTTGCGTTGATGTTAATTATTTTAATTGATTTTTTTTTTGTGAGGCTATCGTCTTTAAATTTATTAAAAGAAGCCGTTGTTGGAAGCGTTGTTGTAAAAAATTAAAAGCTGCGAAACTTTTGATAAGTTTACACAGCTTTCAATTAAAAATTTGTTTTTAAGGCGGTTATGTTTTAAACTATCTATACACTTTGTAATTATATAGTAGTTCATTTTTGTGGAAATTTACGCTAATAGTGAACAGGTACCATTAATGAAGTCGAAATTTCTTTTCCAGTAAAATATTAGCGTCTAGGATCGCGTGTCTCACTTAACTGAGAGCGGTTTCCAGTTACTTTATCTGCTATTTCCCACGGAATGATAATAGTTGAATCGTTCCAAAGTCCAATTTTGTTATTCTTTGCGTAATTTTCCAAATCATTTAAAATTTTGAAATTATAAATGGACTCTTCTTTGAAATGCCATCCGTAGCCGTTTTTAATAATTTCTTCAGACAAATATTTATTATCATAAAAGACAATAGCAATATTTCTCTTTTGACTATCTACATTAATAATATTGTATTCAATTACTTTATTAAGTACTTCGGCATCGGTGTATTTTTTAGCTTTTTTACCAAATGCCTTGGTAGCATCTGGGCAAAGCACCTCAGCCAATGTTAATGTAATTAAACTATTGTTTTTATCCTGAACAACTATTGTATTTCCATCTTCAACTCTAATTACTTTCGCTGACTGCGCGCTTACAGACAGTGTGAAAAATAGAGAAAGTGTACCGAATAATATGTAAAAATGTTTCATAATAAGGTGTATTTGAATATAGATTAAACTTCGACTAAATATTTGGAATAAACAAATTTTTAAAGAAAAATAATTGTTAGGCGCGAAATAATTGTTCTTCAGCAATGTGATCCTTAGGAAATATAAAAATTTATACTGTTCAAAACCTTAGATCGATACCGCAAAGACGACAACTGTTGAAATAATCCTTACTTGTACATAAAATTAAATAAAGTCATTTTGGATACAGAACCAAAACAAAAGTTTGTAAAAACAGCAAAAGCCCCGATTGTTCGAAGGCTTTTGCTGTTTTTATTATACAAGATATTAATCCTCTTCTTCGTCAACAATTCGCAAATTAGTATCTGAGTTTTTTAAATCTTGCTCGTGCTCTTTATCAAATTCGAAAAAACTAAAAAAGGAGCCGCCGTAATTTTTCTGAAAAGAGAAATTAATTAAATGCTCTAATTTAGAATATTTAGAGTGTTCGATTATCATCATGCCGTCTTCGTGCAGCAGTTCTCTTTCAAAAATAGTTAATACAATTTTTTCAAAAGAAGCTTGATCCATTCCGTACGGAGGATCAGCGAAAATGATATCGTAAGACGTTTTGCAATTTTCTAAATATTTAAAGACATCACTTTTAGTTGCAGCAATATTAAAATCATATTCTGTTGCTGTTTGCTTGATAAATTTTACACAACCAAAATCACCATCAACCGAAGTAATTGGCGAACTTCCGCGCGAAGCGAATTCAAAACTTATGTTTCCGGTTCCCGAAAATAAGTCCAAAACCTTTAAACCTTCAAAATTAAAATGATTATTCAAAACATTAAATAATGCTTCTTTGCTCATGTCGGTTGTCGGTCTTACCGGAAGATTTTTTGGTGGCGAAATGCGTCTTCCCTTATGTTTGCCTGAAATGATTCTCATGATTGAAATAAAATAAAATGTTGTTGATTTTGAGCAGTGGTAAAATGATTGTTCTTTTTCAGGTTAGAGACGTTAAAGAGAGAAACATTTCGAATGTATTTATAAGCGATTGTAAAGTAGGCGTCGTCTTTTGCAATTGTTCCCAATAATTCGAGATTCAAAGTTTCCGGATTCATTTGTAACTGTTCTGCTGTAAACAGTAAATAATAAATAAAATCTTCTGGTGTTTGATAATCAAAAGAATTGAATAACAATAATTGTTGATTTTGAACGACAATGATTTCAAAATGACGCTGGTTAAAATGTACGATCATCTTTTTTTGATCGTTATTTTTGGATGCATCCAGTAACTTTTCGATTAAAATGCTATTGGCGTGCTTGTATTCAAAAGCACCAAATTGATCAATAAAAAAATTATTGATATTGACATAAGGAATGTAAACCGCATTCATTTGATATTTTTCAATTTGGTCATAGGCAAAAAAATCAGTTTTAAAAACTTTGGTATTGTACTGCAAATAACTTCCTAAAAAGCGTTCGTCAAAAAGTGCTGTGGGTACAAAAGTAGATAAGTTATTATTGTGAATTACCACAATTTCATCGTACGATTCTTTTAACTCAGAGTGCTTACTAAAAGCGTCGGCAAATAAATCCTCAATCTTAGTTTCTTTAGAAAACTGATCAAAATGGACGTCGCTTAAAGCATTTATGGTATTGTTTAAGGTATCAAAACAGCAAAAAGACAGTCCGTTCAATGAAACTTGAATGACTAATTTTTTGTATTTTTTGGATGTAATATTAGTGTTGGGTACTGACATAGTTGAATTTACAATTCGTTACTTGTTTGGGGCAAGTGCGCACAAAATGCGATCACAAACTTACAAAATCCATTTCAATAATAAAGACAAACTTGAAGAGCAATTTAAAATGTAAAAAACAAGATTGATTGCACTATAATTCAAAACTGAAATATAAATTTTTATTGACTGTTACTATTTTTTTTGGTAAAAAGTTGCTGTCATCTTAAATTTATTATTACATTCATTTCTTACCATTGTACTTCATTTCTAACTATTTTTCATCAAAAAAGGCCTTACTTTGTAGTTAAATTTTAAGTTATGAGTTCTTCTTTGTTTTACAGTCTTTTACAGAAAAAATTTCCTTTTGCCCCAACGCTTAAGCAAGATATATTTTTTCAGAAGATTGCTATTTTTTTGACAGATTCTTCAAATGATACTATTTTCGTTTTAAAAGGATATGCAGGAACTGGAAAAACCACTGTTATTTCAACCATTGTAAATAACTTAATAGAAATTGATAAAAAATATGTTTTGCTGGCACCAACTGGTCGGGCGGCAAAAGTAATAGCAAGTTATTCAGAGAAGCCAGCTTTTACCATACATAAAAAGATATACTTTCCTAAAAAAGCATCGGGCGGTGGCGTGTCTTTTACGATGCAGCAAAACAAACACAAAAACACCGTTTTTATTGTGGATGAAGCTTCTATGATTTCAGACACCAATTCGGATTCTAAGTTGTACGAAAACGGCTCTTTATTAGATGATTTGATTTCGTACGTATATTCAGGAACCAATTGCAAGATGATTTTATTGGGAGATACTGCACAGCTTCCGCCAGTAAATTTAGACATTAGTCCGGCTTTAGATACACATACTTTGGCGGTTAATTACAACAAAGAAGTAGAGTACATAGAGTTAGACGAAGTAATGCGTCAGGAAGAAAACTCGGGAATTTTGTACAATGCGACCGAATTGCGAGAACTTTTAAAAGATAGTTTTATTACTGATTTTAAATTTAATGTCAAGAAGTTTAAAGACATTGTCCGTTTGTCAGATGGTTATGATATTCAGGATGCTATTAATCAGGCTTATAGTAATTATAGTATTGAAGACACTGCATTTATTGTACGCTCTAACAAAAGAGCCAATCAATACAATGAGCAAATTCGTACTCGAATCTTAGATAAAGAAAGTGAACTTTCTACCGGGGATTTTTTGATGGTGGTTAAAAATAATTATTTCTGGCTCAAAGATTCCGACGAAGCAGGATTTATTGCCAACGGTGATATTATCGAAGTGTTGGAAATTTTTAATATTCAAGAATTGTACGGATTCAAATTTGCCAAAGTAAAAATACGAATGGTCGATTATCCCAATCAAAAACCATTTGAAACCGTATTATTATTAGATACGATAAAAAGCGAATCTCCTTCATTAACGTACGAAGAATCCAATCGTTTATACGAAGAAGTAATGAAAGATTACGAGGGAGAAACCACGAAATACAAGAAATTTCAGAAAGTAAAAGCCAACGAATATTTTAACGGACTTCAAGTTAAATTCTCTTATGCCATTACCTGTCACAAGTCGCAGGGTGGACAGTGGAATACTGTTTTTATTGAACAACCATATTTACCCAATGGTATTGATCGCGATTACATAAGATGGTTGTATACAGCGATGACACGTGCCAAAAATAAATTGTATTTAATTGGTTTTAAAGATGATTTTTTTGTGGAATAAAAAGCACTTTTCAAAATAAAGTTTGTTGCGCATTTTCAAAACGAAATTGATCGGTAAACGGAAATTCAGAAAGTACCTCGTATTGTTTCTTTTCGGTATCAAACCGACATAAAAACACACTTTTGCATAAAAAAGAAAGATTAATTTCTTGAAATAATTTATTGGCGACAGCTTGGTTTTCTATTGAAAGTTTTCGTGCAATAGTTAAATGAGGAACTGAACTTGTTTTTTTACCTTTAAAACTGATTTTTTTGTTGATGGTTTGCATCGCTTTTTTTAAGAAATCTTCGGATTCAGAATTTGGCGCAATAAAATAAGCACCATTTTTTTCGAAACAATCAAAATGATCAAAAACCAGAGCTTTAGATTGTAAATACTTGCAAGCATTAATAATTTCTGTTGCCATGCGTGCGGATTGATTGTCATCAACTTCAAATTCACAAATGGTAATATGAGCCAAATAATTTTTACTATTAAACCAACCAATTGTTTCGGCCAATTGTAGTTTTAGAGCTTTTATCTCTGCAATAATAACTTTCGAAGGCATAAAAACAATTGAATACTTCTGTATCATTTCTTATGAGTAGTATTTTTGATTTATTGAAAATAGAGTTTAAAACTGTATACATTTCGCTTTAGCTTCTAATTTTTTTGTCACATATTAGTCAGTGACTAACTTTTACTTTTTTTCGTAATTTAATCTTGCAGACTTTCACACCATAGTGTTTTAGTTAAAAAAGACAACGCACAGCTTTTGAGAAGTAATCCTCAAAAATAAAATTCATATGAAATCAGGTAAATGTATGATTTTTAATAAAAATTAAGATTAATTCTACTCATAAAAAAAGCCATTTTGATACTGTTCAAAATGGCTTTTTTAATTTAATAAATCTGTTTTTTTTTACAAGACACCTATTTCTTGCATGCATTTTTTCATCATTTCGTAAGTGCGTTTAATGTCGTTGTCTAAACCGATAGAAAACCGAATCAATCCGTCTGTTAAGCCCATTTCTTTTTGCTCATCGAGCGGAATCTCACTTGAAGTCGAAGTACCTGGCGCACTAAATAATGTTTTATAAAAACCCAAACTAACCGCCAAATAACCCAAGTTTCGCTCTTGCATCAATTCCATCAATTGGTTCGCTTTTGCTAAGGAACCCACATCAATGGTCAACATTCCGCCAAAACCATATTCGGTATTAATCATGCTTTTGTACAACTCGTGACTGGGGTGACTTGCTAAACCGGGATAGACCGTTTTCAATCCGTCTTTTTCAAATTCAGTTGCCAAATTCTGTGCATTCAAACTGTGCTGCTTGATTCTAATGTGTAAGGTTCTTAGATTCTTCATGACACTAGCCGAACGCAAACTGTCCATTGTTGGGCCTAAAAGCATACTTGCTCCCGAATTGACATTTTTCAAATCATTAATAAATTCGCTAGAAGCGCAGGTTACGCCTCCAACTGTATCGCTACTTCCATTGATGTATTTGGTCAAACTATGAATCACAACATCAGCACCTAATCGAGCAGGGGAAACCGAAAGTGGCGAAAACGTATTATCAACCACCAACTTTAAATTATGTTTTTTAGCAATTTTAGACAAACTCACAATATCGGCAACCTCCAAGAGCGGATTGCTCACCGTCTCACAATATAAAACTTTGGTGTCTTTTGTAATCGCAGCTTCTACCAAATGCTAGTTTGTAATGTCAACAAAAGTCGTTTTGATTCCCATTCTCGGTGTAAAATTCTTTAAAAACGCATACGTTCCGCCATAAATAGTTCGGCTCGAAACGATATGTTCGCCAGCACCACACAACTGCAATAAAGTGGGCGTAATCGCACCCATTCCCGAAGCAGACACATTCGCACTTTCGGTTCCTTCCATAGCAGCCAACGCTTGATCTAAGTATAAATTGCTAGGCGAGGAGTGACGCGAGTACAGGTAACAGCCTTCCATATTGCCTTCAAAAGTATCAAACATGGTTTTTGCTGATAAAAAAGTGTAGGTAGAGGAGTCAGAAATCGAAGGATTTACACCTCCAAATTCGCCAAAATATTGCAAATCTTGAATGTTGTCGGCTGGATTAAAATTTTTCATAATGATTTTTTTTCTGGAAGCTATTCCCGCTATTCGCTGTATCTTTTGTCCGAAAAAATCGGGACAAAAGGATGCCGCTGCTATCGGGGCTAGGGTTTGGTTTTTAATTGAATTTATAATCAAAGTAATAGTATTATAGATTATATTTCAATACTTACAATGCTATTTAGGTTTTAAAACTAAGTATTCTATATATTTTAGTTTTTAAATCTTTATTTTTGCTTTAGACAGTAGTGCTGTAGATTATTTTTCAAATAGAATAAGCTCGTATTTAGTGTAAATAAGAGAGTAACGATTCAACTCTTTTTTCTCAAGAAAAGCAAAATAACAACGAACATGACATTAGACACTGTTGATAAAAAATTAGTCGCCTTACTACAAAGTAATTCCAAACAGACCAATAAAGAATTGTCGGTAAAGCTGAACCTTTCTGTAACGGCAGTGTACGAACGTATTAAAAAACTGGAACGAGAAGGAATCATTAAAAAATACGTTGCTTTAATTGATACCACTAAAGTCGATAAAGGCTTTGTGGTTTTTTGTCATCTTAAATTGGTGCAACACACGAAAGAGTTTTTAACACAGTTCGAAAAAGAAGTCATTCAACTCAGCGAAGTTTTAGAATGCCATCATGTGAGCGGCGATTACGATTATATTTTAAAAGTCATGGTTAAAGACATGACCGAATACCGCGAGTTTTTGGTTACCAAATTAACCACATTGCAACATATAGGCAGTACGCAAAGCACTTTTATGATTAGTGAAGTTAAAAATACGACTGTGGTTTCTTTTTAGAAGGTGCAGAGATACAGATTTGACTAGGTTAAGAGTCTTACAGTGGCAGAGTTTATAAAAATTTAGAGAGGTTGAAAGCTGCTGAGTTAGAAAATGTTGTAGAGTGTTAAAGATTTTAAATTCGCTTTAAAGGGTTGTAATCTTTACGATTACGACTTTTCTAGAATTAAAATTTACTTTTTATTAAAATTTGATAAAATCAAAAATATTGAAAAGCAGAAAAAGGCTTTGAACCTCAATTTTTCTGTACGTTTTAAACTAGTAACCTTGGTGTCTTTGTCGGTTTGAACTCTCTACTTTTTCCATAGAAATCGGATAAATTTCTCTTCTTAAATTCAAACTTGAAAACTCCTTGCAAAAAAGCCAAACTTTAAACATTTAACATAACTTAATTTCTTAGTTTTGTACTTCAAAACAAAAAAACAATACTATGAGTTCATTTGACGTAGTCATTATAGGTTCAGGTCCTGGAGGATATGTAGCAGCAATTCGTTGCGCGCAATTGGGTTTTAAGACAGCAATTATCGAAAAATACAACGCCTTAGGAGGTACTTGCCTTAATGTTGGTTGCATTCCATCAAAAGCATTGTTAGCATCTTCACATCATTATGCAGAAATTAAACATTTTGCAGATCACGGAATTGAACTTTCTGGTGAGGTAAAAGTGAACTTAGAAAAAATGATTGCTCGCAAACAAGGAGTTGTTGATCAAACCGTTGGCGGAATCAATTATTTAATGGATAAAAATAAAATTACGGTTCTTAATGGTGTAGGTTCTTTTGTAGATGCAACACATGTTGCCGTTACAAAACAAGACGGAACTTCTGAAACTATTGAGGCAAAATATACAATTATTGCAACGGGTTCAAAACCCTCTTCTTTGCCATTTATCAAAATTGATAAGGAGAGAATTATAACTTCTACCGAAGCTTTATCTTTAAAAGAAGTACCCAAACATTTAGTTATTATTGGTGGTGGTGTAATCGGAATTGAATTGGGTCAAGTGTATTTACGCTTAGGGGCTCAAGTGTCTGTAGTAGAATTTATGGACCGAATTATTCCAGGAATGGATAGTTCATTGTCTAAAGAATTAACTAAGGTATTGAAGAAGCAAGGAATGAAATTCTATGTTTCTCACAAAGTACAATCGGTTGAAAGAAATGGAGATCTAGTTACTGTTCAAGCAGAAAATGCAAAAGGACAAACTATTACTTTAGAAGGAGATTATGCATTAGTTTCTGTAGGTCGTCGTCCGTACACAGAGGGTTTAAATGCAGATAAAGCTGGGGTTACAATCTCAGATAGAGGACAAGTAGAAGTAAATGATCATTTGCAAACGACTGCTTCAAATATTTATGCTATTGGTGACGTAGTTCGTGGCGCAATGTTGGCGCACAAAGCTGAAGAAGAAGGAACTATGGTTGCGGAAATTCTAGCAGGTCAAAAACCACATATCGATTATAACTTAATTCCTGGCGTAGTTTATACTTGGCCAGAAGTAGCTGCTGTTGGAAAAACAGAAGAGCAATTGAAAGAAGCTGGAACTAAATATAAAGTGGGAAGTTTTCCTTTTAAAGCATTAGGTCGTGCAAGAGCTAGTGGTGATTTGGACGGATTTGTAAAAATTCTTGCCGATGAGAAAACAGATGAAGTTTTAGGCGTTCACATGATTGGAGCTAGAACTGCCGATTTGATTGCAGAAGCAGTTACTGCTATGGAATTTAGAGCATCTGCGGAAGATATTTCAAGAATGAGTCATGCGCACCCAACTTTTGCTGAAGCAATTAAAGAAGCAGCATTAGCAGCAACGGACAACAGAGCTTTACACGTGTAATTTTACGTTAATCAAAATACAACTAAACCGTCAATACTATTGGCGGTTTTTTTATGTGTTGTTTTCAAATAGAATCATATAAATCTGATACTGAATTCTATAAAATAGATCGGTTACTATATTTGTATTTTTACCTGCAACTATAAATTATAGAAAGCATGAAAAAAAGATATTTAGGTAGCGCGCTTTTACTTGCAGGAGTTGGCTTGTTACTAACCTCTTGTTCCAGCACCACAATTCCAGAAGAAGCAACTGCAGTTCATAATTTTGATAAAAATAAATACTTGGGAAAATGGTACGAAATTGCAAGACTCGATTTTAAATTCGAAAAAGGCTTGGATAATACTACCGCCGAATATTCATTGAAGGATAACGGAATGATCAAAGTGGATAATAAGGGCTATAATGTAAAAAAAGACAAATGGTCGGAGAGTATTGGTAAAGCCAAATTTGTTGGTGATGATAAAGTTGCTATGCTTAAAGTTTCTTTTTTCGGACCTTTTTATGCAGGCTATAATGTAATCGCTATTGATGCTGATTACAAATACGCCTTAGTGGCAGGAGAGAGTTTAAAATATTTATGGATTCTTTCTAGAGAGACAACTATTCCAGAGAACATTAAAATGAGTTACCTTAAAAAAGCAGAAGAAATCGGATTTATAACGTCTGATTTAATTTGGGTCAAACACGACAAATAGATTTGTAAGTGTATAATGAAAAGCTAAAAGACAAACCTCATAGAAGTATACTACTATGAGGTTTGTCTTTTTTAATATAATTCATTAAAAATTGCGATTACTTGTTTTTTAGAATTTTTTCAGAAAGATAATTAAGGATGTCTATTGTTATTGGTTTGGATAAAAAATCAATAATTATTGGATATTCTTTTGATTTTTCTACATCTTGCGGATCGATCGTAGACGAAAGAACAACAACCGGAATCGTATTGAACTGATTGTAGTCCCTTTCTATAAAATGATCTAAAAATTCCCAACCGCCCATCACTGGCATATTTAAATCCAGAAAAATTAGCTGAGGTTTCTTTTTAATGGCAGCAGTTGCATACTTAATACCATTAAAATATTGAAGTGCTTCTTCGCCATTTTGAGCAGTTACAATCTCTTTTGAAAAATCAAAGCGAGTAATTACTTTTTTGCACAATAACAATGCAATTGGGTCGTCGTCTATGCATAATATAGTGTCGTACATAAATTATATAAATTAAAAAAGTATTGTAAATTCAGTTCCTTTGTTCACTTCGCTTTTTATGGAAATCGTTCCTCCCATTGTATCTACTTGCGATTTGACCAAATATAAACCAAGACCTTTGCTGTCAGGATAATTATGAAAACGTTGGTAAAGACCAAAAACTTTGTCTTTATTTCGTTCGAGATCAATTCCAATTCCATTGTCTTTGAAGGTTAGTTTTGTACGACCTTCAGAAAATTCAGCAGTAATAGTAATTTTTAATTTTCGGCTATGCTCTTTATATTTTATTGCATTTAAAAGTAAGTTAAGAAGAATACTTTCAAGATACGCTTTATTGGTATGTAAAGTAAACTCAGGATCAAATTTTAATTTCAATATCGGATTGTTAGACTCAATTTGAAAGTTCAATTGAGAAAAAACTTTCTCAAAAACTTCACTTAAAACGAGACGTTCTTTTTGAATGGAGGGATTGTCTTTGATTACGATAACTTTTACCAAGTCATTGATCGTTTCATTGAGTAACTGAGTTGATTTGTTAAAGCCATTCAACAATTCCTCTAGTTCTTCATCTTCAATTTTAATATCGTCGATAAGTCGAAGCAAACCAGTTAAGTTAGAAAGTGGTGCCCGTAGATTATGAGAAGTAATATACGAAAACTGTTTGAGGTCTTTGTTATTTTGCGTTAGTTCCCGAATTAAATGCTCTTTTTCTTTGCCTGATTTTTTTTCTTCTGTAATGTCTCGCTGTATTGAAACCCAGTGTGACAGTACATTTTCGCTATTATATATAGGTATCATAGAAAGTCGTACCCAATATTCTTCTCTGTTTTTTTTGTAGCTAATTGTTTCTATAAAAGATTCTTCCTTATTTTTTATAGCATTTACTAATTTTTTTAGTTCACTAATATCCGATTTTGGCCCTTTAAAAATAATAGGTGATTTACCAATTAGATCTTCAGATGTATAACCCGACATCATCGTAAAAGCAGGATTGGCGTATACAATTACCGGGAAAGCATGGTCTTCAGAACTGGCACGCGTAATAATTACAGAATCTCTGGATTCAGTGATTACCGTTTCTAATAATCGCAAACGCTGTTCTTCTTCTTTTTGCTTGCTAATGTCTTGAATGGCGCCAATCATTCTAGCAGCTTTTCCGCCAGTATCTGTAAGTAAAAAACCGCGATCTAAAACATATTTGTACGTTCCATCGGCACACTTAAAACGATACTGATCTTGCCATTTTTCGGTTTTTTGCTCTAAAAAAGAGTACAGCTTAACAGACATTTTAATGCTGTCTTCGGGATGAATGTTATTGAACCACCATTCAGAGGTTGTGCCAGCTTCACCTGGTCGGTAACCAAATATATTTTCGATGCCTTGATTCCAACTAATACAATTTTCTTGAATCTTCCAATCCCAAATAGTGTCACTAGTTGCTTTAGAAACAATGTCGTATTTTTCGTTC
This sequence comes from Flavobacterium sp. TAB 87, assembly GCF_001529295.1. Classification (GTDB taxonomy): domain Bacteria; phylum Bacteroidota; class Bacteroidia; order Flavobacteriales; family Flavobacteriaceae; genus Flavobacterium. The sequence continues at coordinate 107,801 of NZ_LLWK01000035.1, read as the reverse complement.
GATTCGTTTATCTCTTCATTTATTTTTTTTAACTCATCAAAATTATCTTGGTTGCGTTCTTCATTTTTTGCCAAAATATATTTGAATAAAAAAGCAATGCTAATAATGAAAAAAAGATCTTTAACAAAGCTGTAATAATGGTACTGATTATCGTTGAAAGTATAGAGTAGTAGTTTATGACATAAGATTGCCAAGAACAGTGAAATAACAAGGTAGATTAATATGATTTGGTTGGTTTTGTTTTTCATTACTCAAATATAATAATTTAGTTATGACAATTACAACTTAAAATAGGGCAAATGATGTACCTAGTTCATACACTGATTTTTACGATAGTAGATTCATTGAAATTTTAACTGTTTCTGAATCGTTAATTATAAAAAAAAAAATTGTAGCTTTGCGCCCATTAAAAACAACAGATGGAATCTATAAGAAATATTGCAATTATTGCTCACGTCGATCACGGTAAAACAACGGTGGTTGATAAAATTATGTATCACTGCCAATTATTTCGTGACAACGAAAATTCAGGTGATTTAATACTAGATAACAACGACTTAGAGCGTGAAAGAGGTATTACCATTACTTCTAAAAATGTTTCTGTACAGTACAAAGGAACAAAAATTAATATTATTGACACTCCTGGTCACGCCGATTTTGGTGGAGAGGTAGAGCGTGTTTTGAACATGGCTGACGGAGTTTGTCTACTTGTAGATGCTTTTGAAGGACCGATGCCACAAACGCGTTTTGTATTGCAAAAAGCATTAGATCTTGGTTTGAAACCATGCGTTGTTATCAATAAAGTTGATAAAGAAAACTGTACTCCTGAAGAAGTTCATGAGAAAGTTTTTGACTTAATGTTTGAATTAGGTGCTACTGAAGAGCAGTTGGATTTTCCTACGGTTTACGGTTCAGCTAAAAATAACTGGATGTCTGATGACTGGAAAGTTCAAACTGAAAACATCGAGCCATTATTAGATATGGTTCTTGCTAATGTTCCAGCTCCTAAAGTATCAGAAGGAACACCACAAATGTTAATCACATCTTTAGATTTCTCTGCTTTTACAGGTCGTATCGCTATTGGTCGTTTAGAAAGAGGAGTTTTAAAAGAAGGAATGCCAATCTCATTAGTAAAAAGAGATGGTACAGTAATAAAATCTAGAATTAAAGAATTACATACTTTTGAAGGTCTTGGACGTAAAAAAGTACAAGAAGTAATTGCTGGAGATATTTGTGCAATCGTTGGTGTTGAAGGTTTTGAAATTGGTGATACTATCGCTGATTATGAAAACCCTGAAGGATTAGCATCTATTGCTATTGACGAACCAACTATGAGTATGTTGTTTACAATTAATGATTCTCCTTTCTTTGGAAAAGAGGGTAAATTTGTAACTTCTCGTCATATTAGAGAGCGTTTGACAAAAGAATTAGAGAAAAACTTAGCAATGAAGTTAGGTGAAACTGATTCTGCTGATAAGTTTATGGTTTTTGGTCGTGGTGTATTGCACTTATCTGTTCTTATTGAAACAATGAGAAGAGAAGGGTATGAAATGCAAATCGGTCAACCACAAGTTATTATCAAAGAAATTGATGGTAAAAAATGTGAGCCAATTGAAGAGTTAACAATCGATTTACCAGAAGCACTTTCAGGAAGAGCGGTAGAGTTTGTTACGATGCGTAAAGGTGAAATGTTGAGTATGGAAACTAAAGGAGAGCGTATGATTGTAAAATTCAATATTCCATCTCGTGGAATTATCGGATTGCGTAATCAATTGCTTACTGCTACTGCTGGTGAGGCTATTATGGCACACCGTTTCATAGGATATGAGCCTTACAAAGGAGAAATTTCTGGACGTAACAAAGGTTCTTTAATCTCTATGGAAAAAGGAAAAGCAATTCCTTATTCTATCGATAAATTACAAGATCGTGGTAAGTTTTTTGTTGAACCAAATGCTGAAATTTACGAAGGACAGGTAATTGGAGAAAACTCTCGTGCAGATGATATGTGTGTAAACGTAACGAAGGAGAAAAAACAATCTAACGTACGTTCTTCTGGAAATGATGAGAAAGCAAGAATTATTCCACCAATTATTTTCTCCTTAGAGGAAGCTTTGGAATACATTCAAAAAGATGAATATGTTGAGGTTACTCCAAAATCTATTCGTTTGAGAAAAATCTATTTAACTGAAACAGATAGAAAAAGATTTAAAATATAAGTTTTAAACTTAAGCATATAAAAAGGCCATTCATTTATGAATGGCCTTTTTTTGTATCTGTCATTTATGCAATATCATCGCTTCAAGCTAAAATGTCCTTTGATCATTCTTCCATCGTTCAATTGTAAAGTAAACCAATAATCATCTGCGGGTAATTGCTTTCCAGCAAAAAGGCCATTCCAACCCAAATTATTTTTAGGCATTTGCTTCAATAATTTGCCATAGCGATCAAAAACTGATAAATGGTAATCGGGTAAGTAATTATCATTTTCAATTCGCCAAACGTCATTATATCCATCTCCATTGGGAGTGAAAAATCGCGGGTAATCTAATACGTAAAAAGTATTGCTTACACTTGTTCCACATCCGTTTTTATCTCGAACGTAAGCAATGTATTTGTTGGGCGTTAGATTAGTAAACGTAGCTTCGTCTTGGTATAAATCACCGTCCAAAGAAAAGTCATAAGAACCGCTACCAGAATATTCAACTGTAACATTGTTAGAACTACCTGCAAAATCTTTAATGGTAATATTCGTTAGCGTAGCAACTTGACTAGGTTGTACAATAAATGTTTTGCTTTTACTACAGCCATTTAAATTTGTGACCGTTACCGAGTACGTTCCAGGTGCTGTTACGGCATTTTTTGCTTGCGTTGCTCCTGTGTTCCATAAATAGGAAGCGAATCCGTCAGCGACGCTTAAATCAATGCTACTTCCGCTGCATATGTATTTTGTTTCTTGTTCGAAATTTACTGGATCAAAGGTATTGACAAGTAATTGGATGGGAGTAATATCGTAGCAATCACTACCATTTATAATTCGAGCAAAAATACTCTGCTTATTTTCGACAGTATTTATGAAATTATTTGGCAGTGCATTTCGTTCAATAATGGCATCATTTTCAGTTAAATAGTAACCAACTTCTAAATTGCTAGGTAAGCCAGACAGCAATTGTGGAGAAACTTGAGCATTCAAATCAAAACTAGAAAAGCCATCCTGCACTGCATCGCTGTCACAGATTTGTACAACTGCTTGTGCAGAAATTAAAGTATTTGAAATCAATAGCTGTAATTGACGAACAGCATAACAGGCAAATTTATTTTCGGTTCTAAAGTACAAAAGCGGAGCGGGTGCCTTATTGATGTAACTATTTGGGTTACTAATAGCATTTGTTTTTGCTTCTGCATCAGCTAAATTTTCGTAATAACTTACTGTTGCGATAGAAGTGTCGTTCTGTTGGAGTTCATTTTCAATTTTTGTTAAATTAAAAATGGAAATACCATCACCGTTGTCGTCACATTGTACTAAGTTTTGATCGTTAACCGTGAGAGGAATTGAAAACTCTACTTTTATTTCATCGGATGCTTCACAACTAGAAGACCCAAGCACGGTACTTACTTTATAGTTCCCAGAACTGCTAACTTCGTAAAAATATTGATTGGCACCAGGAATAACAATACCGTCTTTAGACCATTTAAATGTACTGGTTGGAGACAATTTGGTATCTAAAACTACTTTTTCGCCAAAGCAAACAGGATTATTGTTTGCTAACGAATAATCTTGTCCTAAATCGATCGATACTTTAAAACTTCCAGCTTCTACAAATACGGCAGAGTCAAAAAACTGTTCGCGATCGTCGGCAATTACAAGTTTTATATGGTAGGTTTTTCCAGCAATTACATTGGTGCTCGCATTTAAAACAACCGTTTGTCCCGCATAATTGATGGGATTATTTTGAGAATTAAAACCTGAAAAATAATTTTCATTTAAGGCAGGACATCCGGGAAAAACACCTTGCGTGGTCGAAACAGGTTTGATTAGCGGACGCACATTTTGAGAGGAAACTATGGTGTTCGAATTGGGTAAAACAGCTAAGTTTTTATAAGGATCGGTACTGCCAACTTCTTTAATTAAAAAAGCAAAGCCATCCGAAAAAGAGCAGGGAAAATACGATTGGTATTCATTAGAAGCAAATAAATAGTTGAAACTAACCGTGTTGGTTAATGCAATAAAATCAAATTCCAAAACTGTCGCATTTATAGAACTAATTCCTAGCGCCACATCAAGATCGGCATCGCCTTTCCACTTTTTGTCGCCTTCACCGCGATTGTTCGGAGTATACGGTCCAGAAGAATTTACAGCCCGAGCAGTACTTAAAACTACGCCTTCTTTAAAAGGGAAAGTAGTTCCGTTAGCATTAAAATAAGCAAAACTTTTGCTGATTCCCGAAAGAGTATCACCCACAGCAGTCGATCCAGAAATGCTAACGCATGGGCTATTTACTAATACATCTGTCACTAATTTTGAAGCCGTAAGTTGGTCATCAATTGTGATGTATTGTGACTGAACTTCAGGAATACTTAAAAATAAAAATACGATAATGAAGATGCTTTGATAGTGTCTCATAACTAACAAATATAATATAAAAGTTCGTTTTGTAAGAATTTGTGATGTTAAAGACTTTTTCCTTTTCCAAATGCGGTATAAACAATGAAACTACAGAAAGAGCATTTATATTTAATGTAAATTTGTAGTAAATATTTTAAGTAATGAGTGAGAATTTAATGTTTTATAAAAAACCGTCGTATCCAATAATTGATCCGCTAGTCGAATACTTAGAACGCTACGAGAGAATGTCAAAAGTCCCTGTTTTTTATGATGATTTATTGCGTTTTGCAGGAGCCATCAATGTATATGATAAAAATGACAAAGACACACTTTGGATTCGGGTTTATTATAGTGAATTTGATCGCAATGAGATTGATTTGAATCTTAAAAAGATATATTCATTATTACACTCTGATGGAAATAGTGAGATTTTGCAGTACTTGAATGTAGATGCAATTGATTATTGTACGTTCGGTAACTCCAAACCGTTCCGCATTAAAGTCCGCAATATTTTAAACGACAACTATGTTCATTTTTATATAAAGAAAGCCGATGCTTCTCGAATTTACGGATTGGAGTTCGAGGAAATTTTATCGCCAGACAAAATTAACTTTTTGGTCTACAAAGATACGTTGATCGAAGAGCACATAATCGGTATTCCGGGTGATGTTTTCATGGAAACCTTGTTGCCAAAATGTACGGAAATGGAGAAGTCACAAATTGCCAAAGAATTTGTGAAGTTCAACGAGCGTTGCATGATTCGTTTGCTCGGCGACATGCGTGCTTACAACTACGTAATTGTTCCTATTCACGATTTTGACCAAGTAGTATACAAAATTCGTCCAATTGACTTCGATCAGCAATGTTACGAAGGAAATTTTAAAGTTTACCGTCCTCAATTTTTTAAGGAGAACGGACCGATGATTAAGTTGATTAAAGAAAAGTTAGAAGAGCGTTCTATTTTTCAATATAAGGATGAAGAGCGTGCGATACTGGCCAAACGAATCCATTCTGCCGAAAGCCGAATTCGCAAATTATTGCACATTATGCGTCATGATACGGTATCTTCGGACGAAAATTTGGGTCAGTTAAAAATGGAGTTGTACCGTTACACCAACGATATGAATTTTAAAAATGCACAGTCGATGGGGCATGTTATGGGAGCAGCATTTGCTTTTATCGCAAGAAACTTTAAAAACACCAATGTACTTTAATATTGAGTCCTTTAAAAAACAAGAACGACCTATGAAAAATAATTTATACTTTATTTTAGCTTTAATTTTATTGTCTTGTCAGCAAGGGTCAACACAATTAAAGACTGTTTTTACTTTTCCTAAAAAGTTAAAGGAAGTTTCTGGAATTACGTATGATAAAGCAACAAATACCATTTGGGCTTTGGAAGACAAAGGAAATGCAAATGTTATTTATGCGCTCAATGCAGAAGGAAAATTACTTAAAAAAATAACCTTAGATAATGCAGTAAATACGGATTGGGAAGACATAACCAAAGGTAAAGATGGCGCAATATATATTGGTGATTTTGGTAATAATAACAATATACGAACAGATTTATCCATTTACAGAGTAGACCAAAAAGAACTAAAAAAAAGCAAGGCACGTGCAACCTACCAGATACAATTTTCGTATCCGGAGCAAACGGAATTCCCTCCTAAAAAATCCAAAATGATGTTTGATGTAGAAGGTTTTTTTGAATTTAAAAATCACTTTTATTTATTTACTAAGAACAGAAGCAAAATTTTCGACGGGACCTCATTAATTTATAAGATTGCCAACAAAGCAGGCCAGCAGAAAGCCGTTTTAGTCGGTACTTTTAAAACCTGTTCGAACTACAATCATTGTGCGGTAACAAGCGCAGCTATTAGTCCGAATGAAAAGAAAATAGCACTTTTAACTCATGATAAAATTATCTTATTTGAGAATTTTAAAGGAGATGCTTTTACGCAAGGAAAAAGAAGAGATATCGACCTGAATCATTTTTCTCAGAAGGAGGCCTTGGTTTTTAAAGACAATCAAACGGTATTAATCGCAGACGAAAAGGCCGATAAACTAGGAGGAAAGGTCTACGAGCTGTCGCTAAAAAATTAAAAGTTAAAACCAACCCCAAAAGAGAAACGTCTTTTTTCATGTGGTGCTTTAAAATAAGTAGCTCTGGCGGTTAAAAAGTGCACAGCATTAATCCATAATCCACCACCATAATCACTGTGCCATTGGTCTGATTGTACGCCATCTAGCCAAACTCTTCCGTAATCAAAACCAGCTAGAACACCATAAGTAAGCGGAACAATTCTCTTTTGAATTTTACCTATATTCCATCGCACGTCGGTGCTTTGTGAATAGTAACTATTTCCTAAGAAACGATCATCTCTAAAACCTCTCAAATCGAAGTCACCTCCTAAAAGTGCACCTTGATAAAATTCGAAGTTATTATTAAATATTTTTTTTGCTTTAAAGTTTGTAGCAAAAACAAATTTACCGTTCGAATCGATTTTGTGACTAAAGCTTAGATTTCCGTCCAATGCAGGAAAATTTCTTTTACTGTCTTCTAAATTGCTCGTCCAAGTGGCAGCAATCGAAAAATTAATTCCCATAGTTGGCATTGTTAAAACGTCTGCATTTATAAAACTATACTTGATTTTTGCACCGCCAAAAACTTGATTCAAGAATACCTTTGGATTAATAATTCCGGGAATGTTAATGTATCTATTTGTGGTAGATTCTACTTCATACAACTCAAACTGGGGCTGAAAACTAAGTTCACTTCCAAAGCGCCCACTCTTTTTCAAAGCGGGAGCAAATTTGATTTTCTGAATTCGAACACGATTGTAATTCATACCAAATTCTTCATCGTTATTTTTAGTTTCATTACCATAGCCAAAAAAGTTCATAGTAAAATTGGGTGTGGTAAATTCCGCAGCAATATCTAATCCCCATTTGCCAATAACTTCAGGAAAATAACTATTATACATCAATTCAATTCCTTGTGTTCCAAAATAATAATTTCCTTTTAAAACGTGTTTTTGAGTAAAAGGACTTTGTTTAAACTGATTTACGGTATAGTTAACAGTAAAACCAAGCTTAAAATTGTCATCAGGGTTATAGCCAATTGTCGGCATGCCAGAAAACACGTTGTATTTTGGTTTTTGGTAATTATACAAATTTAAAGCGTAATCATCTGTTAGTCTTTTTGTTGTTTTTGAATCGATATTGAAAGTGTTTTTCTTTGATTTATAATCATAAATCTTAACTTTTTCACCGTTGGATACGGTATAAACATCATTGTTTTGACCACCAATTAATCTGATTTTAATCGAAGATTTTTCGCTGCCATTAACTTCATAAACGTCGTCATCGTCTAAACCGTAAATCCACAAATTTTTAGTGAGCGGACTTTTGTATTCTTTGGAATATTGAAATTCGTCGCCATCTTTTTTGATGCGATACAAACTAACTTCAATTGTGTTTTTTGCTTTATGATGTACAATAAACTTATCTTTTTTATTTGTCCCAACTATCAAAACAGTATGCTGCAGCACTGCGTAATACTGAGCGGCATATTTTTCTAAATCGTCTCTGCGAGTTTTTAAATTTTGCTTGATTTGGACCAAGGTTTTACCTTGTACTTCTTTTGGTAAATTTGCAAAAGCTTCTTCTATATCGTTGTCATTGAGATTTTCTTTGATCTGCGAAGCTTGCGAAATCCAATCTTGCTGAGAAGCGGTTTTTAAAAAAGCCAAGTCTAAAGGATAAGGTTCTCGATTAAACCATTTTATATTATCAATTTCCTTATCAAAACTGCGCATGTGTCTGAGCGCAGGAATGTTCATAATTACCAAAAAAGCAGCGCCATCAAACTTAGGAAAAGCTTGGTCTCGATCTCTCGGAATTGGTTTGTAAATCACTTTGCCACCAATTTGGTAAGCCGCCCATCGCCATTGATCATCGTGTCTGTCCCAATCGCCAATCAACATATCAAACAATCTGGCCTTAATATATTCTGTCTGATCAACTGAATATTTTTCGTCCTTCTGCAGGTTTTTCATCATGTCAGTGGTGCTAATAATATCTACTGCATTGTTTTCTCCAAAAGACTCTACTTCTTTTTGATTATCTGCAACGCGCTCTTCGACCAAGTACAATTCATCACCAAAATTGGAATTAAATGTACCCAATTGGTTTTGTTTCGGAATGTAATATAAAAAAGGATTGGTATGTGCGACTCCAATTTTATCAGCCATACTACCAATTGCGAAAGGGGCATAAGGATAAGCAGTGGTGTAAAAATCAAATAAAAATTCTTCAGAATAGGTGTCCGTAAAATCATCGACAATATATTGATCCTTAAAAGCTACAGATTGCAGAAATTGTGTAGCGCTTTTTTTCATGGCACGCATTACATATTCGCGTCCTTGTTGATCTACAATACGAAGTGATTTGGATTGATGGCCGCCACCTTCCCGAGTTGGTGTAACTCCACCAAATAAGGTGTCTAAGATGCCTGTTTTCGTTTCAATTGGCAAACTGTACGTTGCTCGATAGTGCTTTCCGAATAGAAAGCTATAAATCGCTCCTTTTTCAGTTGATTTTTTAGAATAAATTGAAGCTAATGTCGTTGTGGGAAAAGACAAAGCATACTTCTGTACTGCAATCGTATCTTTTTCTTTAATTATATTTTGGGCAAATAATAATTTTTCCGAATTATTTTCAATTCCGTAAAAAGCAATTTTAGCAGAACCATTTTTATAAACTTGTAACGTAGCATACCCATTTCCTCCGTACGAGAAATCATTTTTACCAACTGCTTTTGCCGCTTCAGATTTACTTTCTGCACCACTAATTACTTGTGTAATATTTTCTTTTTGAATGAATTGTAAATTATGATCGTGACCCGAAACTACTACGATATTTTTTTGACCTTGAATAAGTGTTTTAATGCGATTGGCAAGTTTTGCATATTCTTTATTCTGAAGATCTTGCGGACTAGCGCCTGAAGTTTGTCTCAGAAAGTTAATAATTGAACCAATGAACGGTAGTGGAATTTTACTTTCTAACGGAAACAATTGCTTTTGAACCGAAAATTGTCCACCGTGGGTTCCATTCGTTAGTAGAGGATGATGCATTGCAATTACCACAGTTTTGGACTGATTTTTATTGAGTAAACTTTCTAATTCACTAAAAAAATCATCTCTCGTTTTTATTTCACAATTGTCGTTTATGGTCGGATGTTTATCCCAATTTTGTAAAAACCATTCACTATCAATCGTGAGTAAAGTAAGATCATTGTTTATCTTCAACTGTTCGATGGCACAACCTTTACGAGGTAAAAAAGATTTTTTATCGTTTAAATACGTAGTTACAAAATCAGCCTGAAGTTCTAGACCTTTTATGCCACTGTACCAATCATGATTGCCAGGAATAAAAATGGTATTTCCTTTAAAACCGTTAGTAAGCGCTAATTGGTTGTTTAATTTTAATTTGGAAAGTGAGTCGCTTTCTGAAGAAAATCCAACAGGATAAATATTATCTCCCAAAAAAAGTAACGAAGCATTTTTACTTGAATTGCGTAGTTTTTGGTGCAACATTTCTAGTGTTTCTTTGGCCTCATCTTGATCTGCATTTCCTGCATCGCCCACCAAATAAAAAGTATGTGCGATACTTGAAGTATCAACTTGATTTATAGCATTTGCTTCTTTTGCACTTTTACCAAATTGTGGATGATGTGTAGCACAAGAAGTTACTAGAAATGGAAGTAGAATTAAAAAGGAATTGATTTTAATTATAGTTTCAAAATGTGTTTTCGAAAACAATTTCATAATTTAGTAGAATAAAATAATTTATGAGTCTAGTACAAGAATCCCGAAATTTTGTTAGTAGTTTAATCAAAGATAAACTTTCTAACTCATATTCTTACCATAATTTTAACCATACAGAGGCAGTTGTTGCTGCTGTCACAGAGCTTTGTGACAACGAAAACAGTAGCGAAATTGAGAAAGAATTGCTTCTAGTTGCTGCTTGGTTTCACGATACCGGATATGTGAAAAATTTCGAAAACCATGAGCAAGAAAGTGTTGCAATTGCTACTGAATTTTTGCAACAACACAATCAAAGTGAATCTTATATTGCACAAGTTTCTAGTTTAATATTAGCAACAGATAAGTTTTATCAGCCTAAAAATCATTTGGAGCAGATTATAAAAGACGCTGACTATATTCATTTAATTACAGACGAATATTTTTCAAGCTGTGAAAAACTACGAAGTGAGTGGGAGCAAACCGAAAATAAAACATTTACTAATATTGATTGGAATAAAGAGAACATCGATTTTTTAAGTAATAAGCACCAGTTTTATTCAGACTATGCAAAACGTGTTTGGCAACCGCTGAAAGAAAAGAATATTCAAAAATTAAAGGAAAAATTAAGGCAACTAGCACTCGTAATGGATTTGGATACCACCGAAGATATAGTCAAGAAAAAAAAGAAAAAAAGTGAGCGACCAGAAAGAGGAGTTGATACTGTTTTTCGTGTAACGCTTGGAAATCACACGCGCTTGAGTGGCATTGCAGACAGCAAGGCGAATATTTTATTATCAGTAAATGCAATTATTATCTCAATTGCTTTATCAACCTTAATACCAAAATTAGACAGTGCGAGAAATGCACACTTGGTAATTCCGACTTTTATAATGCTAATGTCTAGTGTTGTTACTATAATTTTCGCCATACTTTCTACTCGACCAAAAGTGACGAAAGGTGTTTTTAGCCGAGCTGATATTGAAGGTAAAAAGGTCAATTTACTTTTCTTTGGTAATTTTTATAAAATGCCAATAGAAGAGTACGAATGGGCGATGAACGAAATGCTTAAAGACAGGGATTATTTGTACTCTACCATGATCAAAGACTTGTATTATTTAGGACTCGTTCTCGAAAAGAAATACCGTTTATTGCGCATTGCTTATAATCTTTTTATGATCGGAATCATCATTTCGGTTATTGCCTTTGTTGTCGCTTTTAGAGTGATGAGCGTCTAGTTTAATTCATTGAGTAAATCTTGATAACTTACTTTTTGAAGTGGTGTTTTTTGGTTATTTTTTACCTTTACACGAATTCCTTTTAAACCAGAAACACCTTGTAAGTCTTCAATTTCGAATTTTTCAATTGCACTTTCTAGTATATTCTTGAATTGTAAATATTTGATGTATTTTAAATATTCAACTTCTTCTTGCGTGTGTGAATACACAATTGTTATTTTTTCTTTTTCGGTAATGCGGTCTAAAGTTCCTTTTATATTGGCCTTGTCAATTCGTTTTTTTACAACTTCGTAACGCGCATTGTATGTTCCATCAACATCAAAACGTTTTTCGTCCATTCGAAAACGAATCGAAATAGGCGAACTGAAAACCAAAATCAAAGAGGTTACATCTAATTCGTACGGAAGAGACGATTTTAAATAATGGTGTTCCAATTCCATTTCACATAAAGTCTGCAGTTGCCACAATCTTAAGTTGTGCAAGTACATAATATCAAAAGGTTTGTTGGGTGCAATACTGGCTCCGATATATAAATTATGTTCCACGCCATCAGTCTTAAAACGCTCGTAGTAATGAGGATAAAGTTGCTGCGCTTTCATTTGCTTTTGATCTAAAATATTAGCTAGCTTTTTATTGATAATTGACATGGCGTTGTCAAATTTTTTGCGTTCGTGGTAAAACATCCCCGATTTTTCGTCTAACTTTTCAAAATACAGTTTCTCAAGTTTTTGTGTTGCTATACTGCTCTTAGGATTGCGTAATAACGGATGAATTTCAGTTTCAATATACCGTTGAATTTGTTGTTCGGTATCTGCTCTCAAAGGTTGTTTGAGCTCCTCAAGTTGCGATTGTAGTTCGAATTTACGTTGCTCTAACAGCATCAAATTACTGCTTTGGTTTTCGGTGTTAACGATTTGTACCAGTATTGAGAGTTGTTTTATTAAATCTTCTTTTACGGTTTCGTTTCTGAAATTTGACGAGCTTTTAACATCAATTTGCCCAAAAAGAGGATACACTTCTTTAAAAACAATTTCTTTAAAAATATAATCTTTGGTGCGATTTATAGTTTCAAAATACTTTTCAGATTCCAGTTTAAATTTCCAGTAGACGCTTGGGTGAATGGTCGTGTATTCTCTTTGAATTATCGCTTCAATTTGATGCTCTTTGTCATTATTGTAGCGCTCAATAGTATCTATTAAATACGGTAGTACTAAATCTAGTTTTGTAGCGTTAATTGAATTTAGTTCTCTCGCTTTTCCTGAAACTAACTCAACAATTCCTAGTAATTTGCCTTCCTTTACAATAGGAGCAAAAACGCAACTTTTAATGTTTTGCGCTAGTAAATGCGCCGCCAATTTCTCGAAACCTGCTATACTTGCCATAGTTTCGACGTTGGAGATTGTAAAAGCTTCTTTGTTTTCAAGTAAATTTTTAAAGGAACAAGCGAAAAACGCACTTTTGCAATCGAGTTCTTGATTGTCAAGAATTAGAAAACTTTTCATTTCGGAGTTGTACTGACTTGGTCGAATAAATTTTTCTTCGTCGGCTCTGTAAATTGCAAAACCAATGCGCAAATCTTTAATTTTAAAAATGGATCTAAAGATGTTCTCAACTACTCCGCCTTTAGCAATATCCTTAGTGTTGTCTTTTAGTAAATTTGTTTTAAGAGTTGAAATCGCGTTTTCTGTCGTTGCATCAAATAAGCTTACAATTCCGAAACCTTTAAGAATCCAACTTCCTTTAGGAAATTTCTCTTTCCATAAATCAATGTTTTTGTAATTATCAATAAGTAGATCAATATCTTCTTGCGTTAACGCAATAGCATTTTCGGTGGGAATTATTTCTAGAAAATCAGCGTTGTATAAAATACGATAATGATGCAGCACGCCATCTCGATCTGGAATATCGGAAAAGAATGGACGAATGAAATCGACATTTTGCTTGTAGTAGCTCTTTAAAATTAGGCAACAACTGTTAATGTAAAATTGATGATCGTCAAAATCTCTAATGACCATTTCAAAAGCAGATCCGGCGTCGGCAATTATCTTTTTAAATCTCTCGGTGTAATTGAAAGTGAAATTTTGATACGGAATAGTAACTGCCTTAATTTCATTGTTAGTTAATGCAGTTGGAAATAAATCGGCCAATAAATGGTCAATTAAAACTTCATTTTTTTTAATGTCGTCGTAGTTCTGCATTCCAGTTTGTAATTCTGGAGCAGTAGCAATTTCTTTTAAAAGAGACTTCGCATAAGTGGCACGGTAGGAAACATCAGAGACAGCAATATTTTCTAAAGTTTCAATTGCTTTTTGAAAAGAAATTATGGTTTGAAAAGGACTTTCATTAAAAAAACTATAATTCATAACATGAAGTATTAGAATACAAAACTACTCAATAAGTGTCTTATTTGTATGCTGTTTTAAATAAAAGTCTCGCTTTATACTAGCTTTTTTGAAGTTCTGCACGTAGTAAAAATAAAAAATCCTCAACAAGATGTTGAGGATTTTTAGCGTAAAAGTAAATTGAAAATTATAACTAATACTATTTTTAACTTTTTTGTTCTTTATTGAAATATACTAAATAATAATACATTTGCTTTTCTTCGTCCCATCCTTTTTCAACATATTTTTCAGCACTTTCGGGATTTATAAAATCCATTTTGATCTGTATGTTTGTATCTAAGCTGATCACGTTTTTAATTGACTTGCGGGCATCAGAAACTGCCGCATTGGCAATCGGAAACGAAGTTACGTCTTCTATACTATATTTCTCTCCTTTATCTATTTTATAATTCTTAAATTCTGGAATTAAGTCGGGATTATCTAAAACTTCGTTTAAGAAATTGGTTTCGTCGAACTGATCATTTTTGGCAAAATAATTTACCGAACGGTTCATAAACATCACTTCTTCCTTTTTATCTTCTGCCGGTAAAACTACATCTTTTGCAAATCCCTGGCAAAATTTAATGTATTTTTTGGTGATAAAATTCTCGTCTTCAAACGCATCTACAGACAAGAAATGCTCCAGCCAATAACGTGCATCGTAACGATTACTGTCGACAGTTAAGATTTTGTAACCTTCTTCTTTTTTGTAATTAAAAATCAAACAACCTTTATCCAATTTACTCAAATTGATTCCGTGTTGTAAAATCATTTCTAAATTGCTACCGTTTTCTTCAAATTGTAAAAAGTCAGCTTGCAACTCACTTTTAAAAATTCCGATGGCATCAACTACATTGTTATCAATACTTAAATTGGTCAGGTAAGCCACATAAACTTCTCCATTTTTAATGTGCGGATGACTGGACTGCTCGTATAAATGCTCGGTGATTTTTTTTGAAATACTATGTAAATTGGTAGGATTATCAAAAATCTCTGAAGCAAATTTATACATGTCGTTGTAATCTAAATCTACTTCATGTGCAAACTGATAGTAGTTTTCTTCTTTTTCTCTAAAAGGCTTAAAAAAATACTCTTTAACTAGAGGAGCAATTTCATCGTTTAAGTTGAAAGTCTGCTCTGATAAAAAGATAGCTTCATTTCTGCTTTTATTCCCTACTCGGTGAATAGCCAGCGTTTCGATGTGAGTGTTGAAAAGGTTGATCATTTTTTTTTTAAGGTTTAGAGTGGCAGAGGTTAAAAGAACAAAAAGGTTTACATTCGTTCTCTTGACTTTTCGAATAAATGCACCAAGCATTCGTTCGATTTCCCTGCTTTCTTCATTTATTTTATTAAATTGATTTTCGTTTATATATTTTAAATTGAATGAAATTTCAAGTTGAGATTGGACTTTAAATAGTAAGGAAATAGAGATATTTAAAAATTTACTAATCATTATTCCCATCTCTGCCATAACCTTCTGTAATATCGCTCAGAATGGATATAGAACTTCTTCTTATTTGTGATCTGAACCCATAAATTTTTTCTATAGGAAATAAAGTGATTAGTTCATAAGATCATAGATTTTTGCGAGATCAAAAGATTTCTAAAAGTACTGCAATTTATATTTTGAAAAAGTAAATATAAAAAACAAGAATAGTAGTACAGTTTGAAAACGCAAGATTTTAACTTACATCTTTTACTCTTTCTCTCTTAGAACCTTTGAACCTAAAAAAAATTAATTCCAATTCTCTTCAAATCCAAAATCTTCGAAGCTATCGTCACCGCTAAACATATCCAAATCATCTTCGTCTAAGTCATCTTCAAATTCACCGTAAATATCGTTGTGCATATCATCGGCTTCAAAGTTTTTTTCTCCCGATTCAGCTGGCATTTCTCCGTGAGAGAAAAGTGTTTCTGGGTACGTATTTCCAACAACTTGTTCTTCAATTGCTGCCAATTCTACCAAAAATGTCCACATATTGATAAAGTCGTACACGTAAATAATCTTTGTGTTTTGGTCGTCAAGTAAGTCTTCCAAAACATAATCACTCATGATTTTTTGCTCTCCAATAACATCTCCTGTATCAAATAACGAAATTTCCTCTTCCTGATTCCACGTCTCATCGCAAGTATAAAAAGAACCAACTTCCATTCCGTCAAATCCGAAAGAATTGAAAATGGCATTATGCAAATCCTCTAAAGTGTCCTCTTTTAGAATAGCAATATCTCTAAAAATGTCTTCTTCTGCGTCTAAGATTACTCTAAATTTATAAACCATAATCGTTATTTTTATGAAAGTTCAAAGGTACATTTAATCCTTTTTAAACCCAATGACAAAATAATTTTTTTATCAAAAAAAATACTTCTAGCTGATACTGAGTCGTCTATTTTTGAGCCAATCTTTTTCTGATTCTGTGGTAATGTTTATGGTAGGTACTGTGACTTGGATAGACTCTGCTAGTGGTCATATTATTAAACACCAAGGCAACTAGAAATAAAACGATTACACCAATTAAGATAGGAGAAACCAAATACCAGTAACCCAAATCTTTAATCTGATCGCCGCCAACAACAGCAATTAAGGCCGTTGCGCCACCTGGAGGATGTAATGTTTTAGTAATTTGCATAAGAACAATTGCTAAAGAGACTGATAAGGCTGCCGCGATCCACATAATGTCTGGAAGGAGTAAATTAACGGTTACGCCAATAAAACCAGAAACCAAATGGCCGCCAATAAGATTGCGCGGTTGCGAAAACGGACTGTGAATAATGCCGTAAACCAACACGCTAGATGCGCCAAACGAAGCAATTAAGAAAACAGCATCTGTGCCGGTAAAGTGCTTGTTTTGCATATAGGCTAAAATTCCGATACCGACAAAAGAACCCAAAAAGGACCAAAATTGTTCTTTGTAATCAATTAATGTCTCTTTATAAAGAATGTAGCGAGTTTTGCGATACCCACGCTTTATTTTAGGAGTTGGCATAAGTTTTTAGTTTGAAAGCTTTGGTAAAAAGGTATAGACAGTATTAGGATAAATCATTTTTGCTGTATATTTTGAAATGAGGCAAACAGCAAGAATTGGAAAAAATAAAGTGTAATTATTGGTTAATCCACATACTAAAAAGATAGATGTAAATGGCGCATGTATGCTAGCACTTAATACAGCAGCCATTCCAATAACCATAAAATTTAACGGAATAACTTGAGTGTTAAAGTAGGTATTTAAAACAGAGGCTAATAGCAAACCTAAAAACGCTCCAATAAATAAACTAGGAGCAAAAACGCCACCGTCACCACCAGAGGCTAATGTAATCGAAGTAACTATTGGTTTTAAAAGTATAATTCCGATAAAAGTCATAGCCAAAGTTATGGTAAGCGGAATTTCAGTATGGCTTGTTCCAACAAGCGTTTTTATGGCATGATATCCTTCGCCGTATAATTGTGGGAAAATGAAAAATGAAATACTTAGCACGGCAGATCCAATAATAATTTTATAATAATGAACTTCTATTTTAGCAAATTTCGCTTTAAAGAACATCACGCATTTAGTTAAATAAACTGAATTAATTCCAGCTAGTATTCCTAATAAAATAAAGTACGGAATTGCTCTTACATGCCAAGTCGTTATCGATACGGCAAACAAAGGCTCTTCTTTTAAAATAGCCAATAATGCATAAGCAATACCCACTGCTACTAAATTGGTCAGTATAAAGGCACGGCTCATTTTCTTTGAAATGACTTCGAAAGAAAATAAAATTCCGGCTAACGGACTACTAAATAAAGCAGTGATTCCCGCTGCGACTCCAGCGCAAATAAGCTCTGTTTTATATTGACGAAATAAATTGTGTTTTTGTTGTGCTACCGATCCAATTGTTGCTGCTGCCACAACGGTAGATACTTCAATTCCGGTAGAACCACCGAATATAACTGTAAATAATCCGTTGATAGAATGGGATGGAATTTTATAAGAAGGTAAATTTTTATTCTTGCTTTGTGTACTTTCAAAAACTTCCTTAATTCCTTTATTCTCTTTTTCTTTGAACATGTACAGTCGTAAAAAGTAAATTATCGACAGACCGAATACCGGAAAAATAATGTAAAAAATTGGATTTACGTTGGCATGGTGGAAGAAGATTTCTTCGTAATATTCTGTTAGTTTCTTTAAAGTTATGCCTAAGAAAGCAGATAGAAAACCAATCAACACCGAAACAATTATTAATTTTTGAGCTTTGATTAATTGATGATTTTTTTTGATTTGCGCCGTTTTATTCATCAGAAAATTTAGTTAATAACCGCGTAAATAGTATCGCGGTTTGCAAATTTAAGGAATACTTACTGATAAATCCTATAATTAACGCACTTTAAGAAAACGTATTTAAAATAATTATTCCAAATTTAAATCGAATATTATAGGGTGAACTACCGTCATTAAAGTGAATTTAGTTGGAAATAAAAGATCAATCTTGGTTCAATTTCCGAATGACTTTTGCAGGATTACCGACAGCTAAAGAATGGTCGGGAATATCTTTGGTCACCACCGAACCCGCTCCGATAACACAACCTTTACCAATAGTTACGCCCGGACAAATAACCGAGTTGCCACCAATCCAGCAATCATCACCAATTGTTACGGGTAAAGCATTTTCTAAACTTCGTCTTAATTCAGCGTCAAGTGGATGAGAAGCGGTGTAAATTTGAACATTGGGAGCAATAAAGACATTGTTTCCTAAAGTAACAGGAGCGCAGTCTAAGACCACACAATTAACGTTAAAATATACGTTTTCGCCACAAGAGATATTGTATCCGTAATCACAATGAAAAGGAGGTTCAATATAAAAGTTAGCGCCCACATTCGGAACCAATTCGGCTAAAATTTCTTTGGCTTTTTTGGTCATTCTATATTCGATAACATTCAATCGATGCAGTAAAAGTTTGGCACGACGACGGTCTTTTACCAAAATAGCATCACCTGCTAAGTAATAATCGCCCGCAATCATTTTTTCTTTTTCTGATTTCATAAAGTTCCTTTTCAGTCAAGTAAAAGTAAACATTTACAGTTCATCCTCAAATTTCAGCAGTTGAGTTTTATTAAATTTTATTGTTGATACAATCAAAATACTTTTGATACATCAAAAACAATATAATGGAAACCAAAAGACAATCAAAAAACCCGTTAAATATAGTATGGATCGTTCTATTTTTATTTGGCACCAATTTTTTTTATGGACAGCACACCATTTCTGGTAAAGTTACTGATGAGAAAGGACGCGCTATTGCCGGAGCTAATGTGTATCTCGATGGCACGTATGATGGCGCTTCAACTGAGCAAAATGGAGATTTTTCGTTTGAAACTATAGAGCTAGGAACAAAGACGTTAGTCATTAGTTCTTTGGAATATGAAACACTCGAAGTAGCTGTTGCTGTTAGCAATTGTAAAAATCAAGTATTTAAACTTCGCGAGAATGTCAATTCATTAGATGCGGTCGTTATCACTGCAGGAACGATGGAATCGGGAGATAAAGCAAGAGTTTCTGTTTTAAAACCTTTGGATATTGTGACTACAGCTGGTTCTGTCGGCAATATTATTGCGGCATTACAAACTCTGCCTGGAACTCAAAATGTGGCAGAAGACGGGCGACTTTTTGTTCGCGGAGGAGAAGCCAGTGAGACGCAAACCTACGTAGATGGTATTCGCGTTTCGCAACCGTACGGCGCTTCCGTTCAAAATTTACCTACACGCGGGCGCTTTTCGCCTTTTCTATTTAGCGGAATGTCATTCTCTACAGGTGGTTACTCTGCAGAGTATGGAGAGGCTTTATCGAGTGTTTTGTTGTTAGAAACGCAAGATGAACCCGATCAAAACAAAACGGAACTGGCGGTAATGACCGTAGGCTTAGGTTTAGGAAACACCCAAAAATGGGAAAAAAGCTCCTTAAGTGTAAATGCATCTTACATTAATTTACAACCGTACATTGCATTAGTTCCCCAGAATATAGAATGGAATAAACCGTATCAGTCAATTGCTGGTGCAACTGTATACCGCTATCATTTTACCAATGGAATAGTTAAGTTATACGCTGCTTTTGATAATTCGATTTTAGATATCAATCAGAAAAATGTCAATTTTGCGCAACCAATTCACGTGAGTTTATTAAATAATAACCTGTATATAAACGCATCCTACAAAGGTAATTTTGGTACCGGTTGGCAATTGACTACCGGGTTGAGTTATGGATACAATAAAAATCAGCAGCAATTTAATAATGTAGAGAATGACAATGATGAAAATGCGGCACATTTGAAGTTGAAATTGCGAAAAAATATTTCCAATCGTTTTAAATTGTCTTTTGGTAGCGATTATTTTATAACGCAGTTTTCCGAAGATACTAGTTTTGCAAATTCGTTAGCATTAAAGAATAGGTACAATGCGAATGTTGCCGCTTTTTTTACTGAAGGCGAAGTTTTATTTTCTAAAAAACTAGCGGCAAAAGTTGGTTTTCGAATTTCCAATAACGATCTACTAAACGAAACTACCGTGGCTCCTAGAATTTCAGTAGCATACAAACCATCCAGAAAGGGACAATTTGCTTTGGCTTATGGAGATTTTAGTCAAAGTCCGGTTGCGGAGTATATCAAATATTCCAAATATCATCAATTTGAAAGCGAAAAAGCGCAACATTATATCCTTAATTATCTGTATACCAAACCTGGACAGACCCTTCGTGCAGAAGCCTACTATAAAAAGTACAGCAATTTAGTGCAGTACGACACGCAAGATATTCAGTACAACTCGGGTTTTACTAATAACGGGTCGGGTTATGCCAAAGGTTTGGATTTGTTTTGGAGAGACAGCAATTTGATTAAAAATTTAGAATACTGGATTTCCTATTCTTATATTGATTCTGAACGCAATTATAAAAATTTTCCAACTATGGCAACTCCTAGTTTTATTGCCAATCACAGTGTATCGGTAGTAACCAAATATTTTATAACCGATTGGAAATCGCAAATAGGTTTTACGAATAGTTTTAGTTCGGGTCGTCCGTATAACAACCCGAATGAAGCTCAATTTATGAATGGCAAAACCAAATCATACAATAGCTTGAGTTTCAATTGGGCGTATTTGCTAACGACGCAGAAGATTTTGTATTTCTCTGTTTCTAATATTTTGGGCGCTCAAAATGTTTTTGGCTACGACTATGCTAAAAATCCAGAGGCAAATGGTCTTTATAACCGACAAGCTGTAACACCAACAGCCGATCGTTTTTTCTTTGTTGGATTCTTTTGGACGATCAGCAAAAATAAAAATGACAATCAGTTGAAGAATTTATAGTGGAAAACTAGAGGTTACCGACGTATTTTAAATTTAAATCTTGATGCGTGTTTTTACGTGATTTTTAATTTAACTATCAGTTTTTCAGTTGTTTAAAATTTATTTTTGTAATTTAGTTTAGTTAAAGTAGAAGTTTTATTTCGGCCTTAACGACTAATATTAAAAATTATCAATATGAAAAAGTATGTTGTTATTAGTGCCCTACTGATTTTGAGTGTTGTTTTTTTTCAATCTTTTGAAAAGAAAGAAAAAGAAAGTCTAGCACCATTGCTTGATTTAAAAACGTTTTTTAGAAATGGAGAAAAGACAACTTTTCGGATTTCTCCCGATGGAAATTATTTCAGCTACAGAGCCGATTATAAAGGAAAAATGAATGTATTTGTTCAAAAAGGAAATGACCAAAAAGCAATTCGCGTAACCGAAGATACGCTTAGAAGTATTGGAAGTTATTTTTGGAAAGGAAATCGCATAGTATTTTCACAAGATTTTGGCGGAGATGAAAACTTTCAATTATTCTCTGTAAAACCAGATGGTAGTGATAAAAAAGCATTGACTCCCTTTGCTGGAGTGAGAGCAGTTATTATTGATGATTTAAAAGATGTTAAAGGAAAAAATTCTGAAATGATTGTGGGTTTAAATAAGCGAACTAGAGAATATTTTGATCCCTATTTACTTAATATAGATACTGGAGTACTGACTTTATTATACGATAATAAAGAAAATTACGATGAGTGGATTACCGATAATGAAGGTGTTATACGATTAGCATCTAAAACGGATGGTGTAAATATTACTTGGAATTACAGAAATTCAGCCGCAGAACCTTTTTCTGAACTCCTCACGACTTCCTTTAAAGAAGCTTTTTATCCAAAATCATTTGACAGCCTAAACAAGGATATTTATGCCATGTCTAATATTAACAGAGATAAAATTGTATTGGTTTCCTACGATCCAATTGTTAAGAAAGAGTTGAAAGAAATTTATGGAGTTAAAGATTATGATCTAAGTGATGTTTTTTACGATCGAAAAAAGCAAAAATTAGTTAATGTAACTTGGGAAGAAGCTAAAATGGAAAAACATTTTTTTGATAAAGAATGGAAAGAAATTGATGGTAATCTAAAATCGAAATTTAAAAATTACGAAGTAGAAGTGCTTTCGTATGATGACGCGAGAACAAAAGCTATTGTTTGGATCGGCAACGACCGAACTCCCGGGAAATATTATTTATATGACTTTAAAACAAGAGATTCCAAATTAGCTGCAAATCCATTTCCGTGGATTATAGAAAGTCAGATGAGTTACATGAAGCCTATTACTTACACTGCCAGAGATGGTATGGTTATTCACGGTTATCTAACAATTCCTATTGGCGTCGAACCTAAAAATCTACCATTAGTGGTTAATCCTCATGGAGGTCCGTGGGCAAGAGACAGCTGGGGATTTAACAATGAAGTTCAGTTTTTAGCGAACCGAGGATATGCTGTGTTGCAAATGAATTTTAGAGGAAGCACTGGTTACGGTAAAGATTTCTGGCAGTCGTCGTTTAAACAATGGGGAAAAACAATGCAAGATGACATCACCGATGGAGTAGAATGGATGAAAAAAGAAGGAATTGCAGACAAAGACCGAATTGCCATTTACGGAGGGAGTTACGGCGGCTACGCAACCTTGGCAGGAGTTGCGTTTACACCAGATTTGTATGCAGCCGCAGTAGATTATGTTGGGGTAAGCAATATGTTTAGTTTTATGAATACCATTCCTCCCTATTGGAAACCATACCTTGATCAGTTTCACGAAATGGTTGGTGATCCTGTAAAAGACAGTTTGTTTTTAGCCTCTATTTCTCCAGCTTTACATGCTGATAAAATAAAAACGCCCTTGTTCATCGCACAAGGAGCAAATGATCCAAGAGTTAATAAAGACGAAAGCGATCAGATGGTTGCAGCGCTAAAAAAACAAGGAGTAGAGGTTGAATATATGGTTAAAAAGGATGAAGGTCACGGTTTTCACAATCAAGATAATATGTATGATTTTTATGGTGCTATGGAAACTTTTCTAGGCAAGCACTTAAAAAGTAAAAAGTAAGACGTCACAAGATAAAATGGTGTAATTAGAAACTGCGGATTGACTTAAATAAAAAAGTCAGTCCGTTTTTATTTTATAGAATTTTAAAACAAACAATTCATCCTAAAAATTCAACAGTTGAGTAGTTTTAAATTTTAATTTGAATAATGCTGAAATACATTTGAATTAGAATTGGAGACAGCGGCTTAGATAGAACATTTTTGAGTCGTAACGAAATAAAAGAAAAAAAAGAATGCTATCACTCTTAACCACTATTAATTTAAACCTTAAAAGTAAAATCATGACAAAAATCATCACCGCAATTACGTTATTTGTTTGTAGTTTATTAACCGCGCAAAGCCAGTACGAAACCGGAATGCAAAAAGCATTCGGATTATGGAAAGAAGGAAAAAATACCGAAGCCTCGGCTTTATTTGAAAGAATTGCAGCTGCCGAAAAAACCAATTGGTTGCCTGATTATTATGTAGCTTTAGTAAATACGACAGCGGCTTTTCAAACTACAGATAAAACGCAATTAAATTTATTGTTGAACAAAGCGCAAACAGCTTTAGATATCGAAATGATCAAAGATCAAAATAACGCAGAGTTATACGTAGTGCAGGCAATGATTTATACAGCGTGGATTGTATCTGATCCGATGATAAACGGAATGAAATATTCTGCCAAAGTAATGGAGCAATATGAAAAAGCAGAAGCATTGGCGCCTAACAATCCGAGAGTCGTTTTTGGTAAAGCCGATTTTCAAATGGGTGGAGCCAAATGGACAGGCATAGACACCAAACCTTTATGTGCAGAAGTCGACAAGGCTATTGAACTTTTTGCTACTTTTAAACCAGAAAGTCCTTTTGCTCCTAGTTGGGGTTTAGAAAGAGCTTTGGAAACGCAAAAGAATTGTAAAAAATAAAACAATAGAGTGGAAAATCAAAAAATTAAAACGTTTACAGAATTTAATAAAGGTTTTACTATTTGTTTAAAAATTAGTTTGATTTTTACATTAGTGTTTTCTGTGCTTCAAATGAACTTTGCAGTAAATAGTGTCCTGAATACCTTTATTGTAAGCGCACTTTATTCTTTTGGAATTGGTTTTGGAAACGGAATGATTAACTTATTTCTAGATAAAAAATGGGATTGGCTCGAGCAAACTAATTTGAGAGTTTATTTTGGAATAATAGCTACCATTCTGTATACTATTCCAGTTGTTTTAGGGATTGATTATTTAACTTTTTCAGTTTTTCAAGATTTACCTACTTCTGAATTTTTTAATGACCGAATGGTATGGGTACATCTGTTTTACATTATTTTATCCTTGGGCGTTTCTACGTTTATTCATGCTCGAAGTTTCATGATCAACTGGAAGCAAGCATCGAAGAAAGAGATTATCGAGCACAAAATTTTGGCAGGAACAGCCAATGCAAAATTTGAAAGTCTTAAAAATCAAATTGATCCACATTTTTTATTTAATAGTTTAAATGTGTTGAGTTCATTAATCGAAGAAAATCCAGACAATGCGCAACGATTTACCACTTCTTTATCTACAATTTACCGATATGTTCTGGCACAAAAAGATAAAGAATTGGTGTCGGTAGAAGAGGAATTACGCTTTGCAAAAACGTACATGAATTTATTGAAGATGCGTTTTGAGAACAGTTTGTTTTATGAATTACCATCCGAAGAAATTAGTACTGACGCTAAAGTAGTGCCGCTATCATTGCAATTGTTGTTAGAGAATACCGTAAAACACAATGTAGTTAGCGAGCAAAAGCCGCTACACATTCGAATTTTTATCAAAAATAATTATCTGGTAGTAGAGAACGACTTTCAGAAAAAAGGAGTACTGCAAGAAGGTCAAGGTGTTGGTTTACAAAATATTGTCAACCGCTACGGTATTGTCACAGACCGGAAAGTATTAATTGAAGAGAACGAAAAAATATTTGCAGTTAAAATACCGATCTTAACCAAACAAGTTAAAGTAATGGAAACAGCTGTAACCTATAATGAAAATAGCTCATATTACAGAGCCAAGAAAAGAGTGCGCGAACTGAAAGGTTTTTACGGAAATTTAATTTCGTACTGCTGCGTGATTCCGGTTTTGATCTTTATCAATTTGCGATTTTCACCAGGATTTCAGTGGTTTTGGTTTTCTGCGCTCGGTTGGGGAATTGGATTGTCCTTGCACGCATTCAAGGTTTTTGGATACAGTTCTAAGTGGGAAGAGAGAAAAATTCAGGAAATTTTAAATAGAGAGAATCACAACCAAAATTGGAAGTAATCATGGAAAGAATAGCTACGGAAGAAGAACGCTATGCTAAAGCGCGAAAAAGAGTCCAAGAAATCAAAGGATTTTACAGTCATCTGGCTTCTTTTGCTATGGTTAATTTACTTTTATTAGGAATTAATTTGGCAACTTCACCCAGACATTTATGGTTTTATTGGCCTTTACTATGGTGGGGTTTAGGCCTTGTAATACACGGCTTGAAGACGTTTAATTTTATTCCGTTTTTTGGCAAAGAATGGGAGCAAAGAAAGATAAATGAATATTTAGAAAACGAACAAAAAAATAAATGGCAATAATAGTTAAATCAAGAAATCATGGGAAGATTTAGAAGAAGATTAGAAACATTGCAAGACGAACAAAACAATCCAGATGAACGCTATCAAATGGCATACGAAAGAGTAAAACGCATTAAAGGGTTTTATACCCATCTCTTGGTCTATATTCTTGTAAATGCATTTATTATTATTGCAAATACTAATAGAAATACGATTGGCAGTTCTGAATTTTGGAACTGGGAAACGTTTTCTACTGCTTTATTTTGGGGAATAGGATTAGTTGCACATGGCGTGTCTGTTTTTGGTCACAATATATTTTTTGGTATGGGATGGGAAGAACGTAAAATGAAAGAATTCATGGAAGAAGAATCCAATCAGAAATGGCAGTAATAAAATAACAACCAAAACCAACGTATTTAGATGACAACAATTATTATTGAAGACGAAAAGCCAGCTGCACGTTTGTTGCAACGAAAATTAGGAAAATTAAATGTTGCAGTTTCGGAAATGCTGCATTCTGTTGAAGAAGCAATAGATTGGTTTTCTAATAACGAACATCCCGATTTAATATTTTTAGACATTCAGCTTTCTGACGGACTTTCGTTTGAGATTTTTGAGAAGGTAGACATTCAGAGCGCTATTATTTTTACAACAGCTTATGATGAATACGCCTTAAAAGCATTCAAATTAAATAGTATTGATTACTTATTGAAACCAATTGATGAGGATGATTTAGAAATAGCTATTTCAAAATTTAGAACTAGAATTCCAAAGCCAGCAGTCGAAAATAAAACTCTCGCCATTGATTTTGAAGAAGTAAAAAGAATGCTTTCTAATCCGTTCGAAAAAATATACAAAGAACGATTTACAGTAAAGATAGGACAACATCTTAAAGTAATTCCTGTGGAGGAAATTGAATGTTTGTTTAGCGAAAACAAAGGTACTTACATTCATACCATCGAAAATCGTAATTATTTAGTCGACTCTACTTTAGAAGTTTTAGAACAAGAACTCCATCCCAAACAATTTTTTAGAGTGAGTCGAAAATATCTTATTCCGATGAAAGCCATCAAAGAAATTGTAGTCTACAGTAATTCCCGTTTAAAGATTATGTTACCGACTTACAAAGACGATGAGGTAATTGTAAGTCGGGAAAAAGTTACTGATTTTAAAACTTGGATTGGCTAATTATTTACTCAATCGATGCAAGGTATAAGTCATTGCGCTTAAAAGGAAGAAAGCCATGATTTGGTGAATTAATCCTAAAGCCAATGGAACACGATATAAAAGTGTAAATACACCCAAAATAAATTGTACAAATACAAAAATAACCAAGATTTTTATTCCGCCAAGTTGTGTTTTAGAAAGGTTGTATTTGGTGCTTTTAAAATACAAGAAAAGTATCAATGCGACCACCACATAAGCAAAAGTTCGGTGTACGAATTGAACACCACTTTTGCCTTCTACTAAGTTTAAAAATAGGGTCGGTTGTTCAATAAAAACTGAGTCATGTATCAATTGTCCATCGCTCATTAAAGGCCAATGATTATGCACTAATCCAGCATTTAAACCTGCTACAAAACCACCATATATAATCTGAATTAATAAGAAAATTAAGGTAGCTCTTGCAATATTTCTAAGCGGAATAATTCGCGTCACATTGCGTTCTGGATAAATTAAATCTAACGCTACCCAAAGTGTATAAGCAAAGGTTATAAAAGCAAAAGTAAGGTGTAAGGACAGTCTAAAATGACTCACATCTGGATTATCAATCAAACCGCTACGAACCATAAACCAACCTAAAAATCCTTGAAAACCTCCCATTGCTAGAAGTACCAAACACTTTTTTATAGTTGAGGTATCTAATTTCTTTTTAATTAAAAAGTAAATAAAGGGAATCAAGAAAACTAAACCAATAATACGTCCGATAAAACGGTGAAACCATTCCCAAAAATAAATAAATTGATAATCAGCAAGCTGAAAATCGTTGTGAATATTCACTTTTTGGTATTCGGGAAATTTCTTGTATTCGTCAAATGCCTCTTGCCATTTAGCTTCGCTAAGAGGAGGGAAGGTATCGGTTACCAAATGCCAATCGGTCATCGATAAGCCAGAATTGGTCAAGCGCGTAATTCCGCCTACAACGACCATTATAAACAATAAAAAACAACCTGAAAGTAACCAAATCGTTACTGATTTATTCTCTTTTTTCATTTGATAAGTTGGATTCAATTTAAACGCGGTATTAAGTTTTTACACTACTTTAATTCTTGCTTTAATCCTAATTTTGCTGCTTTTTTTTGCATAAAGGCATAGGCAGCATCATATTCATTTGGAATTTCACCTTCCAAAATAGCTTCTTTTATGGCTTCTTTAATCAATCCGATTTCACGGGAAGGTTCCAAATTATAGATTTCCATTATTTCTTCGCCCGAAATTGGTGGCTGAAAATTACGAACATGATCGCGCTCTTCTACCTCAACCAATTTGTTTCGAACAACTTCAAAATTCTTGTGGTATTTTTTAAACTTGTTAGGGTTTTTTGTGGTGATGTCTGCTTCACATAAAATCATTAAATTTTCTACATCTTCGCCAGCATCAAAAACCAAACGCCGAACTGCGCTGTCCGTTACCATATCTTGTGACAAAACAATTGGTCGCGAACTCATAATAACCATTTTTTGAACAAATTTCATTTTTTGATTCAAAGGCATGTGCAAGCGCTCAAATATTTTTTTGACCATTTTCCCGCCTAAAAATTCATGACCATGAAATGTCCAGCCTTGTCTTTTATTAAAGCGTTTGGTTGGAGCTTTACCGATATCGTGTAATAGAGCCGCCCAACGCAACCAAACATCATCAGTATTGGCACAAATATTATCAACCACTTCTAAAGTGTGATAAAAATTATTTTTGTGTGTATGTCCGTCTATTTCTTCGACTTGATTTAAAGCAGTCAATTCTGGAAGAATGATTTCTAAAAGTCCCGTTTGAAACAACAGTAAAAAACCAGTTGAAGGTTTTGGTGTCGAAAGTATTTTATTCAGTTCGTCAACAATTCGCTCTCCCGAAATAATTTTGATGCGGTTTGCATTTTTGGTAATTGCCGCTAAAGAATTTGCTTCAATTTCAAAATTCAATTGATTGGCAAAACGAATCGCACGCAACATGCGCAGCGGATCGTCAGAATAAGTGATGTGTGGCGTTAATGGTGTTTTGATAATTTTATTATCCAAATCAGCCAAACCGTCAAAAGGATCTAATAGATCTCCAAAAGTGTCTGGATTTAAAGATAAAGCCAAAGCATTAATGGTGAAGTCGCGTCTGTTTTGGTCGTCTTCTAGCGTTCCGTCTTCTACAAGTGGATTGCGACTGTCAAAATTATACGATTCTTTTCGGGCCCCAACAAACTCAATATCGGTCTCTTCAAAACGGAGCATTGCGGTTCCATAATTTTTAAAAACCTGTACTTTTGGTTTTTTAGGAAGTAAATCGGAGACTTTCAAAGCCAGTTCAATTCCGCTACCAACCGCTACAATATCAATGTCTTTTTTAAAATCACGTTGCAAAAGTAAATCTCTAACAAAACCACCAATTACATAACTCGAAAGGTTAAGTTCTTGAGAAGCTTGCGAAATGATTTCGAAAATTTTATGATGTAAAGCCGACTTGTAATTCATTTATCTGGTTTGAAATTCTGATTTTAATTCAATACAATTGTAAAATTATTATACTATTGTAATCGGTTTTCTTTCAAAAAAAAATAGTTCTTTGGATGCAAAATTACCGACCGCAAATTTACAACATACTAAACTCGTTTTACAATTAGAATGCTGTTTTTTTCCACATTTAAGAAATTTCTAACAGTCGTTTTTTGAATTTAGATAGTTTATATAGCTTAATTCCACTTCACGCCAATTATCAATTTTTTTTTTAAGTAACGTTCGACAATTTTTAAGATAGAACTATCAAACAAATCAATTCAAATCGGCGGAATTTTTAAACGTAATTTGTACTTTTGAGTAAATCGAAAATGTATACAAATGAAAATTGTTATATCACCTGCCAAGTCCTTAAATTTCGAATCAGATTTACCAACAACGCGACATACCACTTCTATTTTATTAAGTGAAGCTAAAAAAGTGCATGCGGTTATAAAAACTAAAACTCCAAAAGATTTGTCGGAATTGATGTCAATTTCAGATAAGTTGGCTGATTTAAATTGGCAACGCAACCAAGATTGGAAAACCCCTTTTACTACTAAAAATGCGCGCCCGGCAATTTATACTTTTGATGGAGATGTATACACAGGATTAGATGCTTACACGATTCCGGTTGACAAAATAGATGCGTTGCAAGATAAACTTCGTATTTTATCCGGCCTGTACGGTATTTTAAAGCCACTGGACTTGATGCAAGCATACCGTTTAGAAATGGGAATTAAATTGCCTATTGATGATGCAAAAAATATTCATGAGTTTTGGAAACCAATTGTCACCAACGCCTTAAATAAAGAATTAAAAAAAGACGAGCTATTTGTTAATTTAGCGAGTAAAGAATATTTTTCGGCCGTGGACGAAAAACGGTTAAAAGTGCCTGTAATTACACCAGATTTTAAAGACTATAAAGAGGGTAAATTAAAGATAATTAGCTTTTATGCTAAAAAAGCACGCGGAATGATGGTGCGCTACATTATTGATACTAATGCCGAAACAGTTGCTGATTTGAAAGGTTTCAATTATGATGGGTATCAATTTGACGCTAATTTATCCAAAGACAATCATTTGATTTTTACGCGATAAGTTTTTTTGAAGGTTCAGAGATTCAGATCTTCAAAGTTCAAGAGTTTTTAATAAAGGTACTATAGAATTTAGCATGCATCTAAATTGTTTAGATACAACTTTGTCTAGACTAAATTTGAATAAAAAAAATCCGAATTCATACTTTTAATGAATTCGGATTTTTTGTTTAACTATATTATTATTTAGTGCATGGCATCAGCGGGATCAATGGTATTTTTTCCTTTTTTAATTAAAAACATAAAAGGAATACATACTAAAAATAAGATCGCTAAATACCAGAATATATCTTGAAATGACAAGATTGTCGCTTGCGTCGTGACTTTATGATCTAATACTTGATAGGCTTTGGCAAGTGATTCGTTTATCGAAAACCCTTTAGACATGAAACCCATTTGCAATTGCTGAATAGTTTGCTGCACGTTGAAATTGGTGGGATCTAAGTTGGCAACTAAATCAACGCGATGTGTCTGTGTTTGGCGGGTAATAAATGTTGTTATTAAAGCAATACCAAAAGAACCTCCTAATTGACGTGTCATTCCTGTAAATGCCGCACCTTCACCAATACTTTTTCCTGATAGTGTAGAGAGTGATAATGTGGTTATTGGTACAAATAACAATCCAAGACCCAAACCTCTCATAATTAACGGCCAAAACATGTGTTCAGTTCCTGTATCACCTGTTAACACGTTGCGCATAATAAATGAAAAGAAAAAGAACGTTAAGAAACCAGCTGCAATCATGTACGATTGCGGCAATCCCTTCTGAATCATTTTTCCAATAATGGGCATCATGAACGCTGTGGTTAGTGAACTTGGTATCAAGAACATTCCAGCTTGAAAAGCAGTCCATCCCAAAACAGATTGCGTATAAATCGGAATTATAAAAGTAGAGCCATACAGTCCGAAACCTAAAATAAAGGTTAAAATTGTTCCGACTCGTAGATTGGTATCTTTCAATACTCGTAAATTGACAATAGGATGCTCAAAGGTGAGTTCTCGCCAAATGAAAAAGAGTAAACCAAAAACAGTTGTTACCGTCAAGGTTACAATTAAACCGTCATTAAACCAGTCGTCTTGTTGCCCGTGTTCTAATATAAATTGAAGCGAACCAATAAAAGTAGCGAGAAATACAATTCCCCACCAATCGACTTGGCTGGCTTTTAATTTTCCACCGTATTTCGGACTTTTCACAAAAGAAAGCGTCAGTAACGTAGCGATAATTCCCAAGGGAATATTAATATAAAATATATAAGGCCAACTATAATTATCAACCAAATAGCCTCCTAAAGGTGGTCCAAGTGTTGGTCCAACAATCACACCCATTCCGTAAATTGCTTGTGCCATTCCACGTTTTGCAACGGGATAACTTTCGGTGATGATGGTTTGTGCCGTAACTAAAAGTGCTCCACCTCCTAGACCTTGCACGAATCTAAAGGCTACTAGTTCCCAAATATTGGTCGCGTTTCCGCATAAAAACGAGGAAACTGTAAAGATGACAATCGAAACAGCAAAATAATTACGTCGTCCAAATTGCTGGGAAAGCCAACTGGTCATCGGAATTACAATTACGTTAGCAATTGCATAAGCAGTAATAACCCACGCAACATCTGTAAGTGTAGCGCCAAGGCTCCCACGCATATCATTTAATGCAACATTCACAATTGTTGTATCGACAATTTCTAATAAGGCACAGAGTACGGCAGTAATGGTTATAATAACCCGTCTAAAACCATATTCTACTAAATCATCTTGTCCCGTTTGCGCCATCTTTTGATAGTATTGTGACACTGCCTACTACCAGTTTTGATAGCAGCCAGCGATTAAAATTTATTTTAAATGTACATCTACGTCAACATTCATTCCTGAACGAAGTAATTTAATTTTTTCAGGATCATTCGATTCGTCTAATGTGATGCGAA
The DNA here is from genome assembly GCF_001529295.1 of Flavobacterium sp. TAB 87. Taxonomy (GTDB): domain Bacteria; phylum Bacteroidota; class Bacteroidia; order Flavobacteriales; family Flavobacteriaceae; genus Flavobacterium. The sequence goes on along the minus strand of NZ_LLWK01000035.1, from coordinate 75,083 downwards.
CGGGTAAACGCTGAATCGTTTTTACAAAGTTACCTGTCGCATTGTCTGGTGGTAATAATGAAAATCGAGATCCAGTAGCTGGAGAAAATGATCCCACTGTCCCTTTAAATTCATAACCAGGATACGCATCTACTTTAATCGTCACTTTTTGACCTACAATCATTTTATTTAATTGTGTTTCTTTAAAATTAGCCACAACCCAAGCTTCGGCATTATTAATAATGTAGAACAACGATTGTCCTGGTTGTACTAGCTGTCCTGGCTGAATATCTACTTTTGAAAGTTGACCATCGATAGCAGCAGTAACTACGGTATACGTTAAATTTAATTCGGCAACTTCCAACATTGTTTTGGCTCTTTCAATATTTGCAGCAGCCACTTCAGTCTGTTTGTCCGATGCTTTAGACTTTGCTTCAATTGCATTTTTCTGAAAAGAACTTGCTTTTTGTTGCGCCTCTAAATTGCGAATTTGACTTTCAGCTTCTTGTTTAGCTGTCAAAGCTTTTTCATATTGCTGCTTGGTGATTGTGTGATTTTTGTACAAATTACTGTAACGGTTGTAGTCATTTGTAATTTGAGTCAATCGTATCTTTGCAGTTTCAATGTTTCCACTAGCCGACTTCATATTAGCATCAGATACAGATACGCTTGCATAAGCACTTCCAATATCAGCTTTTGCGGCAGCATATTGTCCTTCAGCTCCCAATAAAGCTGCTTTTGCATCTTCAATTTTTAACTGATAATCTCTTTTATCAATAGAGAATAAGGTATCGCCAGTTTTTACAAATTGGTTGTCTTTTACATACACTTTGCTAATATATCCCGGGACTCTCGGAATAATTGGGTTCATGTTTTTCTCAATTTGTGCATCATCGGTTTCTTCATGACCTAACGAGTGCATGTATTTGTATGTTCCGTATCCTCCACCTATAACTACCAAGAGAACTAATATTATTATAAATTTGGTATTTGATTTTTTCTTTTCCATGATAGTTATGATTATATTTTTGAAAGATTGAAAGATTGAGAAATTTGTCCTGTAGCCGAAAGTAATTCGTAATATTTCTGAATTATATTGGCTTTTGATACCGCTTTGTTGATTTGCGCACTTAATTGATCCACGTCGGCTTCAAGTAAATCGTTCGTATCTGATAAATCATTATCATATTTATCTTTTACTATTCGATAATTTTCAGAAGCTTGCGCTAATGCTTGTTCGTAAACAACATCTTGATTGACAGCCAAGTCGTACTCTTCTGCAGCTTGTTGTACTTGCACTTTGATATAATCGATTAGAATTTCTTCAGAGTGCTTGGCTTCGTCTGCTTTGCTTTGAGCCATTTTAACAGTAGTGCTGTTTTTTATTAACCCGGATAAGTCATAAGAAAGTCCAACACCAACATTGGTCAAATTAGTTGCTTCCAATGCATTTTTAATATCGATTAGGGCATAACCGCCAATAATTGCTATCGAAGGATAATAATTGCTCTTGGCAATTTTAACGTTCTCTTCGCTCGCTTTTCCTTGTAGGCGAAGCGCTTCTAGATCTTTTCTGTTGCTTAACGCTAGATCGGTATCCGATTGTAAAATACGAGGTTCAAATTTGCTCAAGTCGCTTTCTGTAATCGTAATTTTAGTATTTGGGTCCATTTTTAATAAGGTTACCAAATAATAATTTACAATGTTCTGATTGTTTTTGGCTTCATCAACAGACAGTTGAATTTTTGATACTTGCAACTGCGCTTTTAGTAAATCATTTTTAGGAATGATTCCGTTACTTTCCAATTCAACAAAATCGTTAACACGTTGTTGTGCACTTTTTTGATTCTCTCCTAAAAGTTCTACTGTTTTTTGTGCTTTGTATAAATTGGTATAATATTTTACGACGCGCAAGGCTATGTCTTCCTTCGTTTTTAATGCTGTAGCACTTTCTGCTTCATATAAAGTGGAGTACAAATTGATACTACGCTGAATTTTAAATCCCGAAAATATCGGCATAGAAACTGCAGTTTGTGCAAAAAAGATTTGATTTACAGCTGGAGGCTGAGCCGATCCGGGAGCATTAGGATCTTGTGGAAGTAAAATGGTAATATTTCCTGTTGGTAGATATTGGTACTGTGAAGATAATTTTACATCAGGATATTGCTTGTTCTTTACCGTTTGTAGTTCGTATTGTTTGGAGTTTACTTTTGCAGTTGCTAAAGCAGATTCGTTACTTTTTTTCCATGCAATTTGAACGGCTTCTTCCAATGATAAACTTGTCTTTTCTTGAGCAGCAGCAGATGTTAACCCTGCAAGAAAAATACTGAAGAGCAGTAATGGATTAATTTTCATATACAAGAAGTGCTTTTATGGTTTGTTGAATGTGTTTTGTTAAACTGTTTTTGATATACTGATTGTAATCGGATTCATTGTGTAGGTTAAATAATTCTTGATAAAAAAGTTTATTCATATGAAATTGAAAAAAAGTTCCTACAATTGTCGTAGTCAGTAAGGGAATGATAATATCTTTTCTAAAAACTCCTTTTTCTTGGCCTTCCTTAATAATCTGATCGACAGATGCTAAGTTTTCTCTCTTAATTTCTGCAAATATTTTTAAGCGCTTGTTATTCTTTTTCGACGTCATTTCGAAGTGCATAATCCTGAAAATGCCTCTGTTACAGTTGATTCGGGCTATGTAAAGTTCGATTAATTTATTAACTTTTTCAATAGGTTGTAGGTTTTCTTTTGATAAATTTTCCAACTGATTTTTTAAATCAGAAATTTTATATAAGATCAAAGACTCTAGCAAACGTTCTTTAGAACCAAAATAATACGACACCATAGCCACGTTTATTTTGGCTTCCTTCGAAATGTCTCGAATGGAAGTTCCTTCGTATCCTTTTTCGGCGAAAAGTTTTTCTGCCTCATCAAGAATTTTGATTTTCTTTTCGTTTAGTTCTGGTAGTACAATCATATCGTTGAGATTGACTGCAAAATTAAACGCTTGTTTAAATTAAACAGTTGTTTGATTTTATTTTTAACTTATTTTTAACATAATTAAGCAAGAATAGTCTTTCTTTTTATTGAAATTAAAACATCAAAAAACCGCGAAAATTCAATAAATGAAAATTCGCGGTTGTATAGTATGGTTAAAAATAGTTAAGCCGAGATGGAATAATTTAACTGCAGATAATCTCCACTTTTACCTCTTATTCCCCAATTGTGCAGTGGCGTTTCTATAAGTGTAATTTCAAGATCAATTGGGTTAATTTGCAACTCTTCTTGAAAGCACTCAACTAAGAACTGGTATAACTTTTTTTTGGCTACAATGCTTCTCCTCAAAAACAAGCATTTCTATGAGGATGTGTTTTGGAGTTCTTTCCGAAAAATAAAAATAGCTATCATCGTCTATGTAAATAAAACGATGGGCTTTCTTTTCCTTAGGATAAGAAAAAGCTAAAACCATACATTCGTGAATAATCTCCGATACTTTTTCTCGTATCGGATGTAAGTTTGAACGTAAACCGTATACTTTTATTTGTCCCATTACAATTGAAGATGTCTATAAAACGTGATGTGCCAATATTTTTTGAACTTCGTAGACATTTACCGATTTATTAAACTGTTTGCGAATGCTAGGTTGTAATTCGCTCGATACCCAAATTTTTAGTTCGGCATCCAGTTCAAATGTCCCGGCAGTTTCTATACTAAAGCGAGAAATACTCTTGTACGAGATCGATTTATATTCGGTCTTACTTCCTGTAATTCCTTGTTTGTCTACCAAAATCAATCGTTTGTTGGTAAAAATAAAAGTATCGCGAATGAGTTTAAAACCCAACTCAATTGTTTCGGTGTCGGTCAATAACTGTCCGTATTTTTTTTGCAATTCGTCTTGGCTTACTGCGCCTGCATTGCCTAATAAAGCTGAAAATAATCCCATTTTTTAAATTTTATATTTTAACGAATAGCACTTACAAATTCTGAAATTTTTTCGGTGCCTGTATCAGTTAGATGTTTTATAAAAGCACTCCCTATAATTGCGCCTTTGGCAAATTTAGTGGCTTGCTGAAATGTTTCTTTATTGGATATTCCGAATCCTACTATTTGTGGGTTTTTTAAATTCATAGCTCCAATGCGTTGAAAGTACTCTTCTTGCTCATTTCCAAAACCCGATTGTGAACCAGTAACGCTGGCCGAACTAACCATATAAATAAAGCCGTCAGAAACGCTGTCAATAAAACGAATTCGTTGTTCGGATGTTTGTGGCGTGATTAAAGAGATGTTTTTAAGGCCGTATTTATCAAATGTTGTTTTGTACTGATCAGCATAAACATCAACAGGTAAATCTGGAATTATAAGACCATCTACGCCAACTTCGGCACATTTTGCACAAAAAGCTTCAATACCGTATTGCAACATTGGGTTAAAATAACCCATAATTACAAGCGGAATTTGTACGCTTTTACGAATGTCTTTTAACTGATTGAACAAAATTTCGGTAGTCATTCCGTCTCTAAGTGCTTTAGTAGAACTCGCCTGAATAGTTGGTCCATCAGCCAGAGGATCGCTAAAGGGCAATCCAATTTCGATCATGTCAACGCCATTTTTTTCTAAATCTTGAATGATTTTTGCCGTGTCATTTACATTAGGATAACCTGCAGTAAAGTAAATGGAGAATATTTTTTTATCTTCTTGTAATTTCTGATTTATTCGGTTCATTGTAATGTTATTATGGTTTTTTTCTTCCACCTTTTATAAAAAGTAGTAGGCTCGCGTGTGTTTATTTTGATTGATTTAAAAATGATTGCAAACGACACTGAATGAACGGTACATTTTTTTGTCTGATGCAATCGTTTTAAATAAATCTCTTGTATCGGAGTATTATCTTTCGATGAAAATCCAAGCAGTTGTTCCCGATTTTAGTATGATTTCAACTCGTTTGTACGATTTAGATTCAAATAAATCTGCCTTGTCTAAATCTTCAGTTGAGATGTCAAACAGTATACCTTTAATGGCATCTTGTGGATTCTCGCTCGGAATTGCGACAAAATAGTCTTCCATTCCAAATTCTTCTTCTATTTTTAGATCTTTTAATTTGTAACCCAAAAGTTGATCTGCTGTTCCGGTTAGTAATTTATTAAAAACTTGTATTTGAATTTCTTCTGATTGCAATGTTCCGTAGGAGAATAACTGTTCCATGATTTGTATTTTATTCGTTATTTAGGAGCGTTAGGGATGGAAGCGGTATCCTTTTTTGTGGTTTTCTCTTCCACAAAAAAGATTTAGTGTACAGCCCGGCCCTTGGGTAACGCCCAAATTATTTTTCTCTTATAATTTAAAATAATCAATGTACGTATTTAAATCTTTGTCGCCACGACCCGAAAGACAAACGACAACAACATCGGTTGGTTTAAACGTTTTTTCGTTGAAAAGAGCCAATGCATGCGAGGATTCTATAGCCGGAATGATCCCTTCGAGTTTAGTCAACTCTAAACCTGCTATCATTGCCGCGTCATCGGTAATTGAGAAAAACTCGGCACGTCCCGAGGTTGCTAGATGCGCATGCATGGGACCAACACCAGGATAGTCTAAACCAGCCGAGATCGAATATGGTTCTGTAATTTGACCGTCTGGAGTTTGCATTAATAAAGTTTTACACCCGTGAATAACCCCCACTTTACCTAGTTGACTTGTTGCTGCACTTAGACCCGAATTTACGCCTTTTCCAGCTGCTTCAACCGCGATTATGCCAACTTCTGGTTCATGTAAGAAATGATAAAAAGTTCCTGCCGCATTACTACCACCACCAATACAAGCGACTACATAATCGGGATTTTCACGGCCTTCTTTTTCTTGTAATTGTGTTTTTATTTCTTCGGAAATGATACTTTGAAAACGGGTTACCATGTCAGGATAAGGATGCGGCCCAATAGCCGAACCGATGATGTAATGCGTGTCTACGGGATTGTTAATCCAATCGCGAATGGCTTCATTGGTTGCATCTTTTAAAGTGCGAGAACCAGAAAGTGCTGGTCGTACTTCGGCTCCTAGCATTTTCATACGCGCCACATTGGGTGCTTGACGCGCAATGTCAATTTCGCCCATGTAAACAATGCATTCTAGGCCCATTAAAGCACAAACCGTAGCGGTCGCAACACCATGTTGTCCTGCGCCTGTTTCGGCAATGATGCGTTTTTTACCCAACTTTTTAGCTACTAAAATTTGACCAATCGTATTGTTGATTTTATGAGCGCCAGTATGATTGAGGTCTTCTCGTTTTAGGTAAATTTTGGTATTGTATTTTTCTGATAATCGTTTGGCTAAATATAACGGACTTGGTCTACCAACATAATCTTTTAGCAATTGGTTGAACTCGGCTTTAAACTCGGGCTCAGCCATAATGTCTAAATATTGAGTACGTAATTCTTCTACATTTGGATACAACATTTCAGGAATGTATGCTCCTCCAAATTCGCCATAATATCCTTTTTCGTCTACATTAAAATTCATTGTATTTTTGTTTAAAGTTTAAAGCTTCAGTTTTTGCTGAAACTCGCTCAATATATTTTTATCTTTTAATCCCGCTTCGATTTCAAATTTACTGTTTAGATCGATGGCATAAATGGGTAATTTTAATTTTAATATTTGTTTGACATCATTTAATTCTTCAAGACCAATACCGCCACTCAAAAAGAATGGTTTTTGCGATGGATAGTCAGCCAATACCTTCCAGTCAAAAGTGGTTCCGTTCCCTCCAGGCAATTTACCTTTGGTGTCAAACAAAAAGAAATCACAAACACCTTCAAAAGGTTTTAATTCGTCAAAATCGAAAGTGTCAATAATAGAGAAAACTTTAATTATTTCTATATTTTTAGAAAGCTTACTTTTTAACTCACTGCAAAACTCAACTGATTCTTGACCGTGCAATTGTACGGCTTGTAAGTCGTATTTATTTACTTTCTCTAAAATTTCTAAAACCGATGCGTTGACAAAAACCCCTGTTTTTTTAATACTTTCAGCTACAGGCGGAATCACACCATCAAAATAACGTGCCGATTTTCCCCAAAATATAAAACCCATATAATCGGGTAGGAGCGAACCTATTTCTTTTATATTGTCGAGATATTTCATACCGCAAATTTTAATTCCTACCGCAGCTTTATCAGAAGCGGAGGAAGTAGCACTAGAAGATGAATCGTATTCTATCATTTTATTTTTTCTCAAAATTAACAGTTCCGAATTTTGGCGTTACAGGGATTAAAGTCCTTGAATAAATTCCGTTGCAGCTTTTCCAGCATTATCGGTTTTCATGAAATTTTCACCAATCAAAAATCCTTTATATCCAAATGGTTTTAATTCCTTTATAGCTTCGATGTTCGAAATTCCACTTTCAGAAACTTTCACAAAGTCATTCGGAATTTGGTCGGCCAATTGTTTGCTGAACTCCAAGCTTACTTCAAAAGTTTTTAGATTTCTGTTGTTCACTCCAATCATGTCCAAACTTTGCATGATTGATTTTTCTAACTCTTCTTGATTGTGTACTTCTAACAAAACTTCGAGTCCTAAACTTTTGGCAAATTCTGATAAAGATTTAATTTCTTCGCGTGTTAAAACAGCAGCAATTAGCAAAATTAAATCGGCTCCGTGTGCTTTTGCCTCTAGGATTTGGTATTCGTCTACAATGAATTCTTTTCGCAGAAGCGGAATTGCCACTGATGCTCTTGCTAACAGTAAATCATCCAAGGAACCACCAAAATACTTGCCATCAGTTAAAACTGAAATTCCGCAAGCACCTGCATTTTCATAACCTTTTACCACTTCTTCGACCGTAAAGCTGTAATTAATCTCAGCTTTTGAAGGCGAACGGCGTTTGTGTTCGGCGATAATTCCGGTGTTGCTGTTTTTTAAATTTTGACTTAAAGAAATTGTTTTCTTTCCGAAAAAAACTGAAGCTTCCAATTGTTTTACTGGAATAATAGATTTTTTAAGAATTACTTCTTGTCGTTTGTCGACTATAATTTTATCTAGGATGTTCATTTAATTTTAGTTTCTTAGGTTTTAAGTTGCAGAGTTTCAAAGTTTATTCAAAAATTAGTATACATTTCTGGAATTTGTGTTTTTATTTACTTAATTCTTGTAGAGCAGTCAATGCTTTTAATCCTTTTCCCGATAGCAAACTTTCCTTTGCCAATTCAAATCCTTCTACCGGACTGCATTTGGTAACAGTTGAAATCGCCATCGCTGCGTTGGCGCAAACCACGTTATTTTGAGCTTCAGTTCCTTTTCCAGAAATAATTTTTATAAATAAGTCAGCCGATTCGTCTATCGTCTTTCCGCCTTCAATTTCACTTTGCAATACTGTACGAACACCAAAACTTTCAGGTTTTAACATTGCTTCCATCGAATTGGTAATAGTTTTGGTTGCTCCAGTCAAAGAAATTTCGTCGTAACCATCTAGCGAATGCAAAATGGTAAAATTCATATTGGTACTTTGATACAAATACGCATACATGCGCGCAAGCTCAAGATTAAAAACGCCCACCAATTGATTTTGAGGAAACGATGGATTAACCATTGGCCCTAACATATTGAAGAATGTTTTTACAGCCAAATCTTTACGTATTGGACCTACATTTTTCATGGCAGGATGAAATAATGGTGCGTGCAAAATTGCTATTCCAGCTTTATTCATACAATTTTTAAGGAAATCAGAATCGTTACTAAATTTAATTCCCATTTTCTCCATCACATTACTGGAACCTGAGATCGAAGAAACACCATAATTTCCGTGTTTTGCCACTTTTATTCCAGCACCTGCTGCCACAAAAGAAGCCAATGTAGAAATATTAAAAGTATCTTTTCCGTCGCCGCCCGTTCCGCATAAGTCTATGGTGTTGTACTCTGATAAGTCGATGCGTACACATAGATCCAACAAGGCTTCGCGAAAACCAGAAAGTTCGTCTATAGTAATGCTACGCATCATAAAGACCGTTAAAAATGACGAAATCTGATTTTGATTGTAACTTCCGTTTGAAATGTTAATCAATACATTTTTTGCCTCTTCTTTTGAAAGTACCTCGTGATTGATTAGTCTATTTAATATATTTTTCATTTTTTTACAATTCGATGGTTTTTAAAGTTTTAGCGCTTTTAAACTTTTACTTTAAAAATTATACTTACGATTCAGTCTTCAGTTTTAATTCTTTACCCAGTTTTCTAAAATTTGCTTTCCGTTTGGAGTCAGTACACTTTCAGGATGAAACTGAACGCCGCGAACATCGTAGATTTTGTGACGCAAAGACATCACTTGACCGTTTTCTTCAAAAGAAGTCGCTTCTAAAACATCAGGTAAATTAGCATCAACAACCCAAGAGTGGTATCGACCTACTTCGAACTCATCGGCCAGACCGTCAAATAAATGTTCGTCAGTAACCGACTTTTTTACGATGGTGGCTACGCCATGATACACTTTATCCAAGTTAGATAATGTTCCGCCAAAAACCTCTCCAATGGCTTGTTGTCCTAAGCAAACGCCTAAAATGCTTTTGCTGGGGGCATAATGACGAATTACTTCTTTTAATAATCCAGCTTCGTCTGGAAGCCCAGGTCCTGGTGACAATAAAATTTTATCGAAAGAAGCTAGTTCTTCCAGTTCAAATTCATCGTTACGGTATACGGTTACCTCGCAATTTAAATCTTCTAAATAGTGAACTAAATTATAAGTAAAACTATCGTAATTGTCTATGACTACTATTTTTTTTATTTTCATAATTGAAAAATTGAATGATGCAAAGATTGAAGAATTTGGAAATAGAACAATCTTTAAAATATTAAATTATTTTTTTAAATTTTCTCTGCCATTTCTAAAGCCGTATTTAACGCTCTTAGCTTGTTGTAGACTTCTTCCATTTCACTTTCTTCATTAGAACTCGCTACAATTCCTGCGCCAGCTTGACAATGCAATTGGTGGTTTTTACTCAAAAATGTACGAATCATAATGGCATGGTTAAAGTTGCCTTCAAAATCCATAAAGCCAATCGCACCACCGTAAAAATTACGGTTCGTTTTTTCGTAATCTTCGATGAGTTGCATGGCGCGGTGTTTGGGTGCGCCACTTAAAGTTCCTGCAGGAAAAGTGTCTGCAACCACTTGCATCGTAGTAGCTTTTTCATGTAAATGTCCCGTTACTTTTGAAACCAAGTGAATGACATGCGAGAAAAACTGAACTTCTCTATATTTTTCGACATTAACGTCATGACCGTTGCGGCTCAAATCATTTCTAGCCAAGTCGACCAACATGACATGTTCGCTATTTTCTTTTTTATCTTCCGATAATTGTTTGGCTAAAATGGCATCTTGTTCGTCATTTCCGGTACGTTTAAATGTGCCTGCAATTGGGTGAATTTCGGCTTTTCTATCTTTTACAATAATCTGCGCTTCGGGAGAAGAACCAAATATTTTAAAGTCGCCGTAGTCGAAAAAGAATAAATAAGGAGATGGGTTAATACTTCTTAAAGCGCGATACACGTTGAATTCGTCTCCTTTGAAGCCTTGCGTGAAACGACGTGATAAAACCAACTGAAATACATCACCTCTATAACAGTGTTTTTTGGCTAAAGCCACATTGTGCTTGAATTCTTCGTCGGTTAAGTTAGAGAAACCTTCTCCATCTTTGGCAAATTTATATTCGGCAATATTTCGAGATTGTATCAATTGCTCAATTTCCGAAATATTATTTCTTCCATCTAAACTATGGCAAAAAATATAAGCCTCGTTTTTAAAATGATTGATGGCGATAATGTTTTGATATACCGCATAATACACATCAGGAATTGAAGTGGTCGAATCTTTTTTAGCAATAGCTACTTTCTCAAAGTAACGAACTGCATCGTACGAAATGTAACCAAATAGTCCGTTGTTGATAAATTTGAAATCATTTTTTTCTGATTTAAATAAACTAGAGAAATTTTGAATAATTTCTGGAATATTAGTAGTGCTGTCAATGACTATTTTTTCGGAAGTTCCATCAGGAAACGTTTTGATAATGGTTTCGTTTTCAATTTTAATACTCGCAATTGGATTGCAGCAGATATAAGAAAAACTATTGTCGTTACCATGGTAATCGCTACTTTCTAGTAAAAGACTGTTAGGAAATTTATCTCGAATTTTAAAATAAACACTAACAGGAGTAATGGTATCTGCCAGAATTTGTTTGTATTGGGTTTGCAGTGCTATAGTTTTCAAAATTGGTTTGTTTTAATTTAAAATAAGTTGTTGAATTTGGCGTATAAAAAAAGGCTTGTCGTGAAGACAAGCCTTTTATATTTATAGTGTACTAATTATACCATAGGAGCTTTGTTCACGACTATCGACGTAAATTGTTCCACCACCATGTATTGTTAGTAATTGTTTTCATATTTCTTTTTTACTGATGACAAATATATAAAGGTAATTTGATTTATCAAACATAAAATTTTGAAAATATCAAATATTTAGAGACTGTTTTGTTAAATTATTTGGTTCTAGTGGGCTGAGAAACAAATTTAAAGTGATGGAACTTACCAGTTCTCTGAAAAAACACTGTTCTTATAAAGCTTGAAATCGGGAATTATCTTTAAGTAAGATTCTACAAGTAAATCTGATGTTTACTAAGCGATAGTGCATTTTTTACTTATTAACGAGTAGGCTAATTTTTAATAGTACTATCGTAATTTCTAATATTGTTGACACTCTCCTTGTAATTTTAAAAAAAAAAATACCCCGATAAAAAATTAATTTTAGCGGGGTATTTTAAATTAGTAAGCGTGGTATTTAGAATTTCAAAACTATGCTTAATTCGAAATTGTCATCGATAGTTTTGTCACCAAGACTTTCAAAGAAACTTCCAGAGTTGTATTTGATATTGTATTTTGTTCTATCAACTTTAAAAGCAGTTGTAGCGGTATTTCCTTTAACAGCAACATCAAAAGTTACTGGATTAGTAATTCCTTTGATTGTTAAGTCTGCAGTTACAGTATACAAATCAGCACTTTTTGCGCCAATCGTTTTAAAAACCAAAGTAGCTGTTGGATATTTGTCAGTACCAAAGAAATCATCTGCTTTTAAGTGACCGTTTAATTTTGTTTGATACTCACCAGATAAATCAGTTGCATTAAGAGAGGGCATGTCTACGGTAAAACTTCCACCTTTTAACTTTTTTCCGCTAAAAACTACGGCACCATCTTTAAAATTTACTGTTCCTGAATGTTGTCCTGTTACTTTTTTACCAACCCAGTTGATCGTACTTTTAGATACATCAATTTTTTTGGTTTGTGCAGAAACTGCTGCGCCAGATAAAACGAATACAAATGCTAATGCTAGTGTCTTAAAATTTTTCATTTTTGTTTAATTTTGAATGGGTATTGATAATTATAGTGTGATAAATAAATCCTTTTCTGATTTACGAACTTTTTTAAAGTGTTGGGTCGCATCTTCTTCGTGGCGGTAACCAACAGTTGCAATGAGCGATGCAGTTAAACCAAGCGCATTTAAACCTAGAATTTCATTGACGTCGGCTGGTGAAAACCCTTCCATTGGCGTTACATCAATTTTTAACTCAGCAGCGGCGTTCAGTAGGTTTCCAAGTGCTAAATATGTTTGTTTAGCATTCCAAGTATTCACGTCATCTGTAGATAATTCATTAATTTTTCCTTTCATAAAGGATTGATATCCAGCTAATGAATCTAATGGAATCTCTCTTGTTTTACTGATGTTGTCAAAGAACGAATCTACTTCTGACTCACTTATTTCAGTTCTGTTTGCAAATATAAATAAGTGTGATGCCTCTGTAATTTGGGCTTGTCCCCACGCGACCGGTCTTATTTTTTCTCTCAACTCTGTGTTTTCAACAATAATCACCTTATACGGTTGTAATCCGTACGAAGAAGAACTCAGTCGAATTGCTTCTTTAAGCGAATTTAAATCGTCGGCTGATATTTTTTTGGAAGCATCAAATTTCTTTGTTGCGTATCTCCAGTTTTGATTTTCTAAAAAAGTATTCATTTGTGGTTATGTATTTATTATTGTCTGTACTTTTCGATTAAAAAGTTTAATTGTTCCAGTTCGTCACTGCTTAAATTATTTGAAAAATTTGTTTCATACTCCACAAGCTTCGGATCGATTTCTGCTAAAATGTCTAAACCTTTTTGCGTAATTAAAACTTCAATTTTTCGACGGTTGTCTGAGCAAACATTGCGTGTAACTAAATTCTTTAAAAGTAATTTATCAACCAACCGAGTGGTATTACTAGTTCTCGCAATCATTCGGTCTTGAATCACGCACATATTAGCGGGACTTCCTTTTTGACCTCTTAAAATTCGTAACACGTTATATTGCTCACCAGATAAATCATATGGTTTTATGACTTCACTAAATTTGTCTTGCAGCAAGTTTTGGGTAAACATAATATTTAGAATAACTTTTTGACGATTATCCATTTTCACGGTGCTCTGTAATACATCTTCAATTGTCATAGTTGTAATTGTGAAATTTGTAGGTACAAATGTAAAACAATTCATAGTTGTATATACAAGTGTTTGTGTTAAATTTTTAAGAAATAAAAAAGCACTGCTTTTGGCAGTGCTTTTTAGTACATTCTATGTCTTATTTTTAATGAGGTAATTTGTCCTTAAAATAACCGTAAACCCAGGTACCTAGGATTGCGCTAATTAAAGTTATGGCTACTACAGTAAAACCACTTCCAATTTGTGCGAACAATGGTCCTGGGCAAGCTCCTGTAATGGCCCAACCAAAACCAAATAACAAACCACCGTAAATTTGTCCTTGACTAAATGTTTTAGGCTCAATAACTACCTTTTCGCCATCTAGCGTTTTGATGTCAAATTTTTTAATGAGGAAAACCGATAGCATTCCGACCATAACTGCGCTTCCAATTACTCCATACATAAAGAACGATTGCAAACGAAACATTTCTTGTATGCGAAACCAACTAATAACTTCGGCCTTAATGAATATGATTCCGAATACAAGCCCGACTATTAAATATTTTATGTTTTTCATTTTTTTAAATTTAAAGAGAAAGTATAAGTGGTAAAATTAAATTGGCCATAATAAAACCACCAATCATAAAACAAATTGTTGCTACTAATGACGGCCATTGTAAATTAGAGATTCCCATAATGGCGTGACCGCTTGTGCAACCACCGGCATAACGCGTACCGAAACCAACTAAAAATCCGCCGATGACGATCATTATAAATCCGCGTAACGTAAATAAACTTTCCCAAGAAAATAATTCGGGCGGTAATAATTTCGAAAAATCAGTAATGCCGTAAGTTGCTAATTCGGTTGCTAATTCTGGTGCAACGATTACTTCATTAGGATTCGATAAAAATGCGGTGGCAATGATTCCTCCCAGAAAGATTCCGAAAACAAAAAATAAATTCCAGCTTTCTTTTTTCCAATCGTACTTAAAAAACGAAATATTTGCGGGAATACACATCGCGCACACATGTCGCAATGAAGAACTAATTCCGAATGATTTATTACCGATTAATAGTAAAACGGGAACCGTTAAGCCGATAAGTGGGCCAGCAATATACCAAGGCCAAGGTTCTCTGATGATTTCTAGGATATTCATTTTTTAAGATTTATGTTTTTGTTTAGACGCAAAGTTTTTGAGCGAGTTTCAATGATTTTTCAGGTTTCTCTTTAACTTATTTTATTTTAATACTTTACTCTGACAAACAAAATCTGATTTTGGAACAGTTGTTTTAGCAATTGCACCAAAACCACCTTCAATTTCAGTAAAGTTTCTAAAACCTCTTGCTTGCAAAATAGATGCTGCGATCATACTTCGGTATCCTCCAGCACAGTGTAAGAAAAAAGGTTCTTTTGGGTCAATGTCTTTTACCCAGTCATTAATATAGGCTAATGGTTTATTATATGCTTCGGCAATATGCTCGGCAGCGTATTCGGTTTCTTTTCTAATGTCAATTACTTTATCTGTATTCGGTTTAAAATCAGCTGCAAATTGTTCTACAGTAATTCGGTTCACGGTATCAATTTCATTTTCAGATTCTTTCCAAGCATCAAATCCTCCTTTTAGAAATCCAATAATATGGTCAAAGCCAACACGACTTAAACGAGTAACAGTTTCTTCTTCTAAACCAGAATCGGTAACCAAAAGAATCGGTTGTTTTACATCTCCAATTAAAGTACCTACCCAAGGTGCAAAATCGCCACCAATTCCGATATTGATCGATTGTGGAATAAAGCCTTTGCTGAAAGTTCCATTATCGCGCGTATCCAAAATTAAAGCACCAGTTTCTTCGGCTACAGCCTCAAAATCTTTAACTTCAATAGGCGTCATTCCGTTGTGAAGTACTGTTTCAAAGCTTTCGTAACCGCCTTTGTTCATCGCTACGTTCATTCCGAAATATGCGGGTGGAGGCAATAAACCATCTGTAACTTCAGTAATAAATTCAGCCTCACTCATATCGGCACGTAAGGCATAATTGGTTTCTTTTTGATTGCCAATAGTAGAAACAGTTTCGTTACTCATGTTTTTACCACAAGCACTTCCTGCACCATGCGCTGGATAAACAATTACATCATCGGCCAAAGTCATAATTTTGTCTCGGAGTGAATGGTATAACGTTCCAGCCAATTGCTCGATGGTCATCGAAGCGGCTTTTTGAGCTAAATCAGGTCGCCCCACATCTCCAATAAATAAAGTATCTCCAGAGAAAATAGCATGGTCTTTTCCTGTTTTATCTTTCAATAAAAAGGTTGAACTTTCCATTGTATGCCCAGGAGTATGTAATAATTTAAAAGTTACTTCTCCCAACTTAAACTCCTGTTCATCAGTTCCTGAAATGCAATCAAAGTCGCAAGTTGCATTGGGACCGTAGATAATTGGGGCTCCAGTTGCTTTACTTAAGTCTACATGACCCGACACGAAATCGGCATGAAAGTGGGTTTCGAAAATATATTTTAATTTTACGTCATCTCGTTCTAAGCGATCGAGATAAGGTTGAATTTCTCTTAAAGGATCAATGATTGCCGCTTCTCCATTTGAAGTGATGTAATAAGCGCCTTGTGCTAAACAGCCAGTATAAATTTGTTCTATTTTCATAATCATTTCGTTTAAAGTCCTGCAAAGATAAGTTTGTTATTTTGTTTCGTTTGTAACTAGAGTTACACTTGTGTGGTTAATTTTATTAAAAGAATAATTCTTTTACTATGATATAAATTCCCATGACTAGTACAAACCAGCCAAATAGGGGTTTGAGTTTGCTACCGTCGATTTTTTTAGAAAGTTGCGTGCCAATTAGCATTCCGATAAAGGCCATTATTGAAATTGTGATTAAAAACTTATAATCGATTGGTGTACTTATATATACGTCGCCGGCAAATCCAATAATTGAATTGATCGATATAATAAGTAGTGAAGTTCCAACGGCTTGTTTCATCGGTAAATTAGCAAAGAAAAGTAAGGCTGGAATAATTAAAAATCCGCCACCAGCGCCTAAAAACCCAGTTACAATACCAACTACAAATCCTATAATTGCCAATTGCGTAAAATTAGTCTCAGTAAACGAATCTTTTTCGGGTCTTTTTTTGATCATCGAAATAGAAGCAAGAATCATTAAAACCGAGAAGACAATCATTATTAAAAGATTCTTAGAAACTGTGTACGATGCAATAGTAAATAACGTATTTGCAATCTGTGGAAAAATAACTTCACGAATAATTAAAATGGAGACTATCGAAGGAATAGCAAATACTAAAGCCGATTTGAGTTGCAAGTTTCCCATTTTGTAATGGCTAAAACTTCCGGTTATTGACGTTATTCCAACAATAAATAGGGAATAACTCGTGGCTAATTCCGGGTTGACCTTAAATAAATAAACCAAAATAGGAATAGTCAAAATCGAGCCACCACCTCCAATTAATCCTAAGGAAAGTCCAATTACAATAGAAGCCAAATATCCTAAATATTCCATACTTTATTAATTTTAAACAAAGGTTGGTTATTTTAGCGTTATGCACAGTAACATTAGTCACATTGCACAATTGTTGGGTTTATTTGGTATGATTGCTAATTTTAAAGTATAGAAGAACCTTAAGTAAGCAACTCAATCTGATTTCGATTTAGTTTGACCAAGCCGCGCTGTTCCATTTTTTTGAGTAATCGAGAAACAACTTCTCTAGAGGTGTTCAGTTCGGTTGCAATTTCTTGGTGCGATAAATTAACTTCTTTACAGCCGCAAGCTTCTTTGTGCCTTTTTAAGTAAAACTCTAATCGTTCATCCATGGATCTAAATGCAATATTATCTACTACTTCCAAAATTTCTTCAAAACGGTTTCTATAGGTTTCAATTACAAATTCATACCAACTGCGATGTTCCATCATCCATTTATCCATAAGCTTTAAGGGAACCATTACGAGTTCTGAATCTTCAACCACTTTTGCCATTATCTGACTTTTTTCGTTCTTGGTAGCACAAATCATAGATAATGCGCAGGCTTGGCCAGGTTGCAAGTAATACATTAAAAATTCACCGCCGTCTTCTCCCTCGCGGTAGACTTTTATTTTTCCTTTGGTTACTAAAACGGTGCTCTTGATGTATTCACCGGTTCGCATCAAGGTAGTTCCCGAAACAACTTCTTGGTTGATAGCATTTTTTTCGATCTCTTGTATAAGAGAGCTGGAAAAATTTGGAAAAAGAATGGGTAAATTATTTTGCATTATAAGTGATTTTGAATAGTGTAAAGATAATTCAAAATAAGAGAATGTAAATACGAACAATAAGCGATAGAATAAGTAGCAATTTAAAGAATCGCAATTTTAAATATGACATTACTTGGCTAATTTGGGTACTAATAATTATAATATTAATATCAGATTAGGTAATTCATTGATTTTTATCGTTTCACTAAAACGTTTTCATTAAAATATAACCTAATTCCTATATTTGGGGCTTTTTTTTTACTGAAAACATCGTAAATTTACAAAAAATACAACGAATATGAATTTATCACAAGAAGATTGGGTTGCACAATTTGAAGCTGACGATAACGCAGTGATACTAGATGTGCGCACAGAAGACGAATTTAATGAAGGTTATATTGAAAATGCTATCAATATTGATATTCATAAAGGACAAGGTTTTATTTATGAATTAGAAAATTTAGATAAAGAAAAAAACTACTACGTCTATTGTCGTTCTGGTGCTAGAAGTGCCAAAGCATGCCAGATTATGAATGAATTAGGATTTGCTAATTCGTATAATTTATTGGGCGGTTTCCTAGATTGGGAAGGCGAAACAGTAGAACCATAAAAAAACAGAAGAGGCATGAAGAGCCTCTTTTTTATTGAGCTATTAATAAAAACTATACAATAAACAACCAAAAAAAATGAATGTAATACCAGAAGAATTTCAGATTAAAGCGCCAATTATGCAAGAAACCTATCTTGTAAATGGTGAATTAAAACAATGGACTGGACAAACAACACCAGTTTTTTCGACTATTTCGTCAACAGAGGATTATGCACCAACTTTATTGGGCGCTATTCCTTTTATGGGAGAAACAGAAGCGAATGAGGCTGTTGAGGCAGCTACTGCAGCATACAATAAAGGACAAGGTTTGTGGCCAACTATGAAGGTAGTAGACCGCATAAAATGCATGGAGAATTTTGTGTCTCAAATGAAAGAAACACGTACAGAAGTGGTCAAACTTTTGATGTGGGAAATTGGTAAATCACTTGGCGATTCTGAAAAAGAATTTGATAGAACAGTAGAATATATTTACGACACGATAGACAGTTACAAAGAATTAAACACAAGAAGCGCACATTTTTCTAAGGTTCAAGGTGTTAATGCTATGGTTCGTCGTGGACCATTAGGTGTTGTATTATGTCTAGGGCCATACAATTACCCATTAAACGAAACTTTTTCGCTATTGATTCCGGCTTTAATTATGGGAAATCCAGTAATTTTTAAACCTGCAAAACATGGTGTTTTATTAATTTCTCCTTTATTAGAGGCTTTTAGAAGCAGTTTTCCAAAAGGAGTAATTAGCATTGTTTACGGTAGAGGGCGCGAGGTAGCTTCTCCGATTATGAAATCGGGTAAAGTTGATGTTCTAGCACTTATCGGAAACAGTAAATCGGCTATTGCTTTGCAAGATCAACACCCAAACAAGAATAGACTGCGTTTAATTTTAGGCTTAGAAGCAAAAAATCCTGCTATTATTTTGGCAGATGCTGATTTAGATCTAGCAATTCAAGAATGCATCGCAGGTAGTTTGTCTTTTAACGGACAGCGTTGCACTGCTTTAAAAATATTATACGTTCACGAATCAATTGCTGCAGAGTTTAACAGACGTTTTGCTGCAAAAGTAGATGCTTTAGCATTTGGTAACCCTTGGGAAAAAGGGGTGTCTTTGACACCACTTCCAGAAAAAGAAAAACCAAGTTACATTCAAGAATTAATTGATGATGCTGTTTCTAAAGGAGCTGAAATTATCAACGAAAAAGGAGGAAAACATACGGAGAATTTCATTTTTCCTGCAGTTTTATTTCCAGTAAATAAAGAAATGCGTGTGTACCACGAAGAGCAATTTGGACCAGTAGTGCCAATAATGACTTTCAAAGACATTCAAGAGCCTTTGGATGACATGGCAGATTCTAACTACGGACAGCAAGTAAGTTTGTTTGGACAAGATATTAAAACGATCGCTCCACTAATTGATACTTTGGTTAATTTAGTGTGTAGAGTAAACTTAAACAGTTCTTGTCAAAGAGGACCAGACGTTTTTCCTTTCACAGGTCGTAAGGATTCTGCAGTAGGAACGTTGAGTATTCACGATGCCTTGCGTTCGTTTTCTATTCGTACGTTTGTTGCTTCAAAAGACAACGATTACAACAATCAAATTTTACAAGAATTACTAAACAGTAGAGCTTCAAACTTTATTAATACCGATTATATTTTATAATACTTGTAGTAGAAGTAGTAATGCCTCATTCTAATTTTAGATGAGGCATTTTTTTTTGATAAAAAACGAGGCTAGTTTCAGTTCTAAAAATTGAAAACACTAAGCAGTAAAGAGCGATTTATAATTGTTGCGGTAGCTGTAAATTAAGAATAAATTTCCAATAAATAATAAGATGGCAATTGCCAAGCCATCGGGAGTCATAAAATAGTTTATAAATAAAATATTAACGGTTATGGGTAAAATTAAAATGTTGGCCAAGGTCACGTAGCGACCAACTAGAAAGGCTAAACCGCATAATAATTCTATCGACTTTGCGAGTGGCATTAAATAAGTAGAAGCGACTAAACCTAAATTAAATGCTTTAAAATTACCGTTAACTTCTGGCTCAGGCATTAAATTTAAAAAGTAGCTTATAGAAGCGTATAGTAATAGTAATCCAATGAGAACACGAACAATAAGAGTAGCAATTTTCATGATTTCTATAATTTAAAAGTTAGTTTCTAAGTAGAAATATTTGATCCTATATACTTGAAATTACTGATTTAAAACGTTAATTATTAGTGCTTTATCATTTTACTAAAGTTAGTGCTATTATAAAAACTAAACTAATTTTATTTTAATATTTTTTTACTTGTTAAACTGATGCTATTTATGAGAACTTAGGTTGAGGTACAGTGCAGAGTTGCTATTGTACTTGATAAATTTTCTCTTTTGAACGAAAGAACTTTTTAACAGTGATTTTTATCGTAATTTTGAAATTATTAAAAGCACTATTCTTGAGAGTTTCCATTCACAAACAAATTTCAAATCCAGACGGATTTAAAAAGCAACTTTTAAGCTGGTCACAGCAATTTAGAGAAGTGGTTTTTTTGGACAGTAATAATTATAGACAAGACTATTCTAGTTTTGATTGTGTATTGGCAGTTGATGCTTTTACCGCAATTAAAACCGATTGTCATACTGCTTTTGACGATTTAAAGCAGTACCAACAAACAACTAAAGACTGGCTTTTTGGTTATTTATCATATGATTTAAAAAACGATACCGAAGAGCTACAATCAGCTAATTTTGATGGACTACAATTTCCTGATTTATTCTTTTTTCAACCTAAAAAATTATTCTTTTTAAAAGGGAATCAACTTGAAATCCAATATTTATTTTTGTGTGATGATGAGGTCGAATTTGATTTTCAAGAAATTACTGCGATAAATAACAGTGAAATCCATAACATTTCAAAAGAAATAATTACGATTGAGCAACGAATTTCAAAACAGAAATACGTCGAGAAAGTAACTACAGTTTTAGAACACATTCACCGTGGAGACATTTATGAAGCTAATTTTTGCATGGAATTTTATGCGCAGAATGCTACCATTGATCCTTTGGCAAAATTTGAGAAGTTAAATGCAATTTCAAAACCTCCTTTTGCAGCTTTTTTCAAAAACAATACAAATTTTGTTTTATGTGCGTCTCCAGAACGATACATCAGAAAAGTTGGAGATGTTGTTATTTCGCAGCCTATAAAAGGAACTTCCAGACGTTTTAAAAATGAAAAGGAAGATAATCAATCAAAATTTGATTTAGAAAACGACATCAAAGAGCGGGCAGAAAATATTATGATTACCGATTTGGTTCGAAATGATTTGTCAAAAACAGCACAAAAAGGCAGTGTCAAAGTAGTTGAATTGTGTAAAATCTATTCTTTTTTGCAAGTGCATCAAATGATCTCGACCATACAATCAAAAGTAGATTTGCAATATTCTGCAGTAGATGTATTAAAAACCACTTTCCCAATGGGAAGCATGACGGGAGCACCAAAACACTCGGCAATGACTATTATAGAACAGCAAGAAGAGACTAAAAGAGGGTTGTACAGCGGCGCCATTGGCTACTTTACACCCGAAGGTGATTTTGATTTTAACGTTGTTATTCGTAGTATTTTGTACGATGTTAAATCGCAATATCTTTCTTTTTCTGTAGGAAGCGCGATCACTTCACTATCAAATCCAGAATCAGAGTACGAAGAATGCTTACTTAAAGCCAAAGCGATGTTTGAAGTTTTGCAATCATAAAATTGATGTCTTGTAGTAAATTTGTAATTTTAGCAATTGGTTGAATTCACTTTTTACGAATTATTCAAATAAGATATCAAAAAATGCTTCATAAATTTAAAAAACATATTGTTAATTCCTTCCCTTTTTTAGGATCAAAAAAACTCATTTTAGCGACTAGCGGCGGTTTAGACAGTATGGTGATGGCACATTTATTTAACGAACTAGACTATGATTTTGCCATTGCACATTGCAATTTTCAATTGAGAGGCATAGAGAGTTTTGAAGATCAAAACTTTGTTCAAGAATTTGCTTCTAAAATTCAGCGCCCTTTTTTTAGTACACAATTTGACACCGCTGCTTTTGCTGCAGATTATAAACTTTCGACTCAAGTTGCTGCAAGAGAATTGCGTTACAGTTGGTTCGACGAATTGTTAGAAATGGAAGGTTATGACTATATTTTAACCGCACATCATTCTGATGATAATTTAGAAACTTTTATTATCAATTTATCTCGCGGAACTGGTTTAGAAGGTTTGGTGGGAATTCCTGAACAAACTGAAAAATTACTTCGTCCTTTATTGCCGTATTCTCGTTTAGAGATAAAAGAATTCGCCGAAAAAAGTGGAATAAAATGGCGCGAAGACAGCAGTAATGCTTCGTCTAAATACGTGCGAAATAAAATTAGACACGAATTGGTTCCAATTTTGAAGGAAATTAATCCACAATTTTTAGCTATTTTTCAAAAGACGCAATCCTACTTGCAGGAAGCCCAAGAAATGGTCGAAGATGCATCGATTATGATATACCAGCAAGTGGCCAACGAAAAGGGTAATGAAATTCATTTTGATTTGCACCAATTAAAACGTTTGCCGAATTACCAATCGTATTTGTATCAATGGCTGAAGGAGTATGGGTTTACGGCTTGGAAGGACATTTATGATTTGGTCGAAAGTCAATCGGGTAAACAAATTTTAGCTCCCAATTACCGCCTAATAAAAAATAGGGCAGACTTAATTTTATCTCCATACAAAGAAGAATCAGACGAAATATTTACAATTGATAACGAGAAACGAGACGTTAATTTTCCCTTAAAGTTGGAGCTTTGTGAGGTAAGTCACGTGACTAAACTTTCAAATAAAACTATATTTGTCGACAAAGACAAACTGAATTTTCCGTTGTTTTTAAGAAGATGGAGAGAAGGCGATTTTTTTCATCCTACGGGAATGGACGGAAAGAGCAAAAAAATCAGTAAATTTTTTAAGGACGAAAAATTTTCTTTGGTGGATAAAGAAAATGCTTGGTTACTTTGTTCAGGAGAAAACATATTATGGATTGTTGGCAAACGTGCTGACGACCGATTTACAATACAAAACACAACAAACACTATATTTAAAATTACTTTAGAAGAATGAATAATCAACACGGTTTTATTAGAAATTTAAATTTCAAACTACAGCATTGCGTATTTTTATTTCTTTTTTTATTCGCTTTTGCGAAGGGAAATAGTCAAATGGTTGAACCAGTAAAATGGACATCAAAAATTGAGTATAAATCAGGAAATAGCTTTTTATTGACTTTTGAAGCTACAATTGAAAAAGATTGGCATGTATACTCTCAATTTACACCAGATGGCGGACCACTTCCTTTAGAAATTACGTTCAAGAATCAAAAGGATAATTATTTGGTTAATGGAAAAGCAAAGGAAAGTAAAACACGTACGGCCTACAATGATATTTTTGAGGTAAACGAAACCTTTTTTGAAAATAAAGCAAAAATAGAACAGCTGATAACGATTTCTAATCCAAATGTAAAAAACATTCAAGTAGAATTTGATTATCAGGTTTGTAAAGAGGTGTGCATCAACTCTAACAAAAAGTTCAATTTGGCTATTCCAGCCTCATTCAAAATGGTTGCATCCACACCCAGTTCGACAGATGTAAAAGGAGCAGAAGCTGTTGCGGAAATTCCCGTTGTTGAAAATACTATAGTTACTGATGTTAGTGTTGAACCGCAAGATTCACTCGTAAGTGAAGGCGCTGTGGCAGCAGATAATGCAGATGGGGTAACTGCCGATGTAGCTGCTCCTAGTCCAAAATCTACAAGAAGTTTATGGACTATATTTTTTATCGCTTTTTTATCTGGGTTTGCAGCACTTCTTACGCCTTGTGTGTTTCCGATGATACCAATGACGGTAAGTTTCTTTACCAAACAAAGCAAAAATAGAGCAGCAGGTTTACGAAATGCAATTTTATACGGAATTTCGATTATCGTAATTTATGTATTATTAGGTTGGCTGGTTACCGCAGTTTTTGGTGCTGGTGCGCTTAATGCACTATCTACAAATGTATATTTTAATGTATTTTTCTTTATATTATTAGTTGTTTTTGCCTCTTCGTTTTTGGGAGCTTTTGAAATTATGCTTCCTAATTCATGGGCAAATAAGGTAGATCAGCAAGCAGACCGTGGCGGAATTATCGGAATCTTGTTCATGGCTTTGGCCTTGGCAATTGTGTCCTTTTCTTGTACTGGTCCAATTGTAGGTACTTTATTGGTAGAAGCAGCTTCTACCGGAGGAATAGCGCCAGTAGTCGGGATGTTCGGATTTTCACTAGCATTAGCGTTGCCTTTTATGTTGTTTGCGATGTTCCCAGGTTGGTTAAATTCATTACCAAAATCGGGTGGTTGGTTGAATACAGTAAAGGTCGTTTTAGGATTTTTAGAATTGGCTTTAGCATTCAAATTTTTATCGAATGCAGACTTAGTTTTACAATTGCATTTCTTAGAGAGAGAAGTATTTATTGCGATTTGGATCGCCATCTTCGGAACATTAGCCTTTTATTTATTTGGAAAAATCACTTTGCCGCACGATAGTCCATTGACACATATTTCTGTGGGAAGATTATCTCTAGGATTGATCGTTTTAACGTTTACGATTTATATGATTCCTGGACTTTGGGGAGCACCTCTAAAAATAATTAGTGCGTTTCCACCTTCTTTAGAATATAGCGAAAGTCCCTATGGAGTTGGAAAAAGTGCAACCAATGGTGTGGTAACAAATGAAGCTTTACCAAAAGGAGCAAAAATTGGCCCGCACGGAATAATGGTTTTTGAAGATTATGAAAATGGTATGGCATATGCAAAATCGGTAAACAAACCTGTTATGCTTGACTTTACAGGATATGCTTGTGTGAATTGTCGGAAGATGGAAAACAATGTGTGGTCGGATATTAAGGTACTTCCTATTTTAAAGAATGATTTGGTATTAATTTCTTTATACGTAGATGACAAACGTGATTTGCCAAAAGAAGAACAATTTATTTCTCCTTCAACAGGCGAGTTAATTGAAACTACTGGAGATAAATGGACGGACTTTATGAT
This sequence comes from Flavobacterium sp. TAB 87, assembly GCF_001529295.1. GTDB lineage: Bacteria > Bacteroidota > Bacteroidia > Flavobacteriales > Flavobacteriaceae > Flavobacterium. The sequence goes on along the minus strand of NZ_LLWK01000035.1, from coordinate 49,668 downwards.
CTCAAAATACAAAACTAATACACAACCATTGTATATCTTAACTGATTTGGAAGGAAATAGTTTAAACACTGAAAAACCAACTATTAGTTACGTAGGAATAGAAGAATACTACAATTGGTTGCAAGCAGGAATAGCAAAATTTAAGTAAATGATTGGGTTGATTATTTATTCAAGAAACCTCTGAGACTTTGGTCTTAGAGGTTTTTTTTTGAAACAGTTATATTATAAAAATTCACCATGTTACGAAATATCTAAACCTAGTGCTTCTTTTTCTTCCGAAACACGCAGCGGTGTAATTTTATTTACGATAAAAAATAAAAAGTACGAGCCCATAAAAGCAAATACGGAAACTAAAAGCAATCCCATTAGTTGGTGTACAAATAGTGTAGTTTCGCCAAATACTAAACCTTGATCTAGTACTGCTGGATTTATCGCCTTTGAAGCAAAGACACCAGTTAATAACATTCCCATCATTCCGCCAACCCCATGACAAGCAAAAACATCTAATGCATCGTCTATTTTGCCTCTTGGAAAGCGACTTACTGCAAAGTTACTGACTAAACTGCTAAACAATCCGATAAAAATAGCATGCGGCATACTTACAAAACCAGCTGCAGGAGTAATAGCAACTAAGCCTACAACTGCACCAATACAAGCACCCATAGCAGAAAGTTTATGACCTAAAATTTTATCCATAAAAACCCAAGCCATCGCTGCGGCTGCGGCTGCAACTGTTGTTGAGCCTAATGCTTGAACGGCCAATTCGTTGGCGCCCATCGCAGAGCCCGCGTTGAACCCAAACCATCCAAACCATAATAATGCAGTGCCTAGCATTACATAAGTAATACGCGCTGGATTGGATTTTTGTCCCCTTCTTTTTCCTAAAAACATTGCTCCAGCCAGAGCTGCCCAACCTGCGATCATGTGTACAACGGTTCCTCCAGCAAAATCTAGAACTCCCATTTTTAAGAGTAAACCATCGGGATGCCAAGTCATGTGGCATAACGGAGTATAGATTAAGAGAATGAATAGAACCATAAATAATAGGTAAGCCCAAAAGCGAATGCGTTCGGCAAAAGCGCCCGTAACAAGGGCAGGAGTGATGATCGCAAATTTTGCTTGAAACAACGCAAATAGCATAATCGGTATGGTGGGTGCAGTGCTCCATGCCGTGTTTGTACCGATACCATTAAAAAAGAAGTAAGCAGATGGATTGCCAATAATACCACCAAGTATAGGACCAAAAGAAAGTCCGAAGCCAATTACAACCCATAAAATGGTCACGACTATCATTGCCATGTAACTTTGAAGCATGGTGCTAATTACATTTTTTTTACCCACCATTCCGCCGTAAAAAAATCCAAGTCCAGGTGTCATCAATAGTACTAAAGCGGTAGCCATAATCATCCAAGCGGTATCACCGTTGTCAAAAACTACTTTTTTTGGTGTTACTAAATTTTCGGTAAAAATGTGATTGGAGATAAAAGTTAATATTAAAAGAGCGAGAAGTATCACGCTTAAGACAGTTTTACGCATAAATTTATAGTTAGGATTCACTATAAAAGTATATAAATGACTAATTGACCTTAAAAAAAATAGAGCACATCAAGTGATTTTTATTAAATTATTATTTTGGACCCGTAAATTTTTACGGGTTGTAAATTAGTACTATGACAAAATAATATATCTGTAATTTGATAATCGTTGTTTTTTAGTAAAATCCATTTCAAACCCAGATTTGCATTTCCTACCACAAAAAGATCTTCTCAAAATTAGAATTTTGAGAAGATCTTTTTGAAAAATAGGATTTATTTTATTGCTGTTCGTATTTCTCTGTGTAAATTTTATTCAGTTGTGTTTGATGATTTTCTAAACTAATTTTTCTTCCTTGAATAAAAGCGTGAGTCAGTTTATTTGTACGCATATCTAGGGCATCACCATCAGAAACAAACAAAGTGGCATCTTTTCCCGTTTCTAAACTACCACAGAATACATCAATGCCTAATATTTTCGCTGTATTTAAAGTAATTAATGCTAGTGCTTGTTCTTTATCCAAACCATAAGCGGCGCAAGTACCGGCCAGAAATGGAAGATTACGTGTATTCATGCGTTCCATATCACCGCTGTTTTCTAAACCGACCAAAACTCCCATATTGACTAGTATCTTTGCCATTTTATAAGGTAAATTAACATCTTGGTCATCATGGATGGGCATTTGGTGCACTCTTCTCAATAAAACTGGAATTGCGTTAGATTCTAATAATTTAGCGACTTTATAAGCTTCAAAACCACCTACAATGACGATCTTTTTTACTCCATTTTTTTGTGCCACTTTTATGCCATCTACGATTTGAAGTTCATCATCAGCATGAATAAACAATGTTTTTGAGCCGTCAAAAAGTCCCTGCATGGACTCAAAAATTAAATTTCGTACTTTCGAATTTTCAGCGAAGTAGGATTTGGAGTTAGACAACAAATTACTGATATCGCTTACTTGTTTCGCGTACTCTTTATTTAAAGTGACTTCTCCTGGTTCTGCCCACCAACCAGATCTTTTGAAAGAGGACGGGAAATTAAGATGTAAACCGTCATTTTCCTTAATAATGGCATCCTGCCAATTCCAAGAATCCAATTGTACCACTGATGATGATCCTGAAAATCGCCCTCCGCGAGGCGTAATTTGTGCCATAAGAACGCCATTGGGTCTTACGGTTTCAATAACACGAGATTCGGCATTGTAAGCCACAATACTTTTTACATTCGGATTAAAGTCACCCAGTTCACTTTCGTCATCAGATGATTTTACAGCATCGATTTCAACTAATCCTAAAGTCGAATTTGCAGCTATAAAACCAGGATAAACATGTTTTCCGGAAGCATCTATGATTTGATCATAATTTGATTTAACTAACTGATCGGAATTCGATTCGGTAACCAAATCTAGTTTACCGTCTTTAAAACCTATCGCGCTGCTATTTATCACTTTTCCGTTCCCGATGTGAGCGGTACCATTTAAAATTAAGATGGATTGGCTTTGTTTTTTAGCGGGTGCATGTTGTGCCACCAAGCTTAAACTTCCTAAAAACAGGAAGCATAAATATATTTTTTGTATCATCTGTGTACAGTTTTTTTGAATTGGTGTTGAATAGGTGCTTACATTTCTAAGGTATCGCAGTGGTACTCCAGTTTTTCTTTCTTTTTTGGTTCCTGTGTTTTCTTACCACTGTTTTTTTCGTCTAGCATTTGATTGATGATTAATAATCTATCTTTTGCAATCGCAGCAAGTTTACTTTCTTCGACATCAGCGTCATAATAAACTACACCTTCAATTATTGTTTTCTCCACTTTAGCATAAATCGACAACGGATTGTCTGACCAAAGCACTACATCAGCATCTTTTCCTACCTTAATACTTCCTACTTTATCGTCAATATGTAGTAATTTAGCAGGATTTAAGGTGATAAATTTCCAAGCTTCTACTTCAGAAATACCGCCATATTTAACTGCTTTGGCTGCTTCTTGATTTAATCGTCGAGACATCTCCGCGTCATCAGAATTATAAGCGACTACAATTCCTTGCTTGTGCATTATCGGACCGTTAAACGGAATCGCATCATTTACTTCAAATTTGTATGCCCACCAATCTGAAAAAGTAGAAGCACCGGCTCCGTGCGCTTTGATTTCATTTGCCACTTTATATCCTTCCAAAATATGAGTAAACGTATTTACAGTAAAATTAAATTGGTTGGCGACATTCATTAGCATCAAAATCTCAGACTGTACATACGAATGACAGGTTATAAAACGCTCTTTGTTTATAATTTCGGCTAATGTTTGCAGCTCTAAGTCTACCCTTGGTGCGTTTGCTTTGTTCTTTTTTCCATTAGAGTTAAAGTCTTTCCAATTGGCATCGTATTCTTTAGCACGCTGAAAGTAATCTGTAAAAACTTGTTCAACGCCCATTCTTGTTTGAGGAAAACGCGAAGGATCATTTTCTCCCCAATTCGATTGTTTTACGTTTTCGCCTAACGCAAATTTTATAAAGCCAGGTTGATCTTTATATAGCATTTCAGTAGGACCGACTCCCCATTTCCATTTTACAATAGCCGAGCGACCACCAATTGGGTTCGCAGATCCATGCAACAATTGCGATGTAGTCACGCCGCCTGCAACTTGTCTGTAAATATTTACATCATCAGAGTTGATGACATCTTGTATCGTGACTTCAGCCGTCGAATTATGACCACTTTCATTAACTCCATTGGAGATCGCTACGTGCGAATGTTCGTCGATTATTCCGCTCGTTAAATGTTTTCCTTTGGCATTAACAACTACTGCTCCGCCATCAGGAAGATTTTTACCAATGGCTGCAATTTTCCCGTTTTTTATCAGAACATCAGTCTCCAAAAGATTTTCTTCTTTTTCGTTCGTCCAAACCGTTGCATTTTTAAATAAAATGGTTTCCTCAGTTGGAAGTACTGCATTTCCAAAAGCTATATTGGGATAGCTTATTGGTAGTATTTCTCGGAGTTCTTCCTTTTTGTCTTCTTTTTTATCTTTTGTAAATTCACCTATTTTTGTTGCTTTCCAAGTAGCTTCAGTACCATCTAATAAAATTGCTTTTCCAACTATAGAATTACGATCTTGCAGATAAGCGCTCAATCGAGTATGAGTGTTACCGATACTATCTTTGGCATTTATGATTAGTGAAATCCAATTTTCAGCTACGTTTAGTTTTGATTCTAATGTAGTAGAGTCGTTCGCTAATTTAATTTCAGATGTTGGCTTGTTCATTTCTCCTTTTACAACCCAGGTGTACATTTGACTTCCGACAGTCAAAGTATAATTGCCTCGAATGTCGATGGCTTGCATCGAGTGAATTGTATGTTTGTTGCCTTGCACCCAATTCTCGTATAATATTGTTTCTTTATCAAAATAATCGCCAGAAGTAATTAAAAAATTGGCAGAACTCCCCACTTTTAACGTTCCAATTTCGTTGCTTTTTCCCAGTAAACTGGCAGGAGTAGTAGTCAATGCTTCTAAGGCTTTGGTTTTATCAAAACCATAATGAACCGCTTTTAATAAGTTCGTTCTAAAATCTTCTAATTTTTTTAATTTATTAGTAGTTAATGCGAACTCGACTCCATTATCGGCAAGAACTTTTAAATTGGTTGGAGATTGGTTCCAAAATTTTAAGTCAGCATAATCTAAGTTACTGGCTTGATACGGATTGGAAACATCGTACGCTTCTGGAAAGTTAATTGGAATTATAAATTTAGCTTTCGTTTTTTTGATTTCATCCAAACGTTCAAATTCATTCCCCGAACCTTTTAAAATATAATTTATGTTAAACTCGTTCCCTATTTTTGAAGCGCGTAAACTGTTTAACTTGTCTCCAGTATCAAAAATTTGCACTAATTTCTCATTTTGAAGCAGCGCTTCTAACGATAAATCTTTGTTTCTGACACTCGATTTTTTGTACCAATCTAAGTCTAAGTACATTTGTCTCAAAAGTGCCATGGTGCCCATTTGTGAGGTTGGGTACGCTTGTTTTGAGGTAACGCTTTTCTTGAAACTAAAATGGTTAGTAATTTTATTAGAGAGTACACGACTGTCACTGCTGTAAGTATTTAATGCAATTAGAGCTCCTGAACCTTGTGCAATACCGTCATCGTTGTGTGTTCCTACAATACCAAAGCCTGCTTTTAAAAATTCTTCTGCCTTGCTTTTATCATAATCAAAGCCTTGGATTGCATCTACTTCCGAACGAATATGTTCGTTCCAATAATAACCTTCTCGTTTGCTGTCGTACACTTGCCTTCCGCGTGACTTTTGTACTATTTGTGCTTTTTCTACACCAAAATCAGTATACATATCAATAAACGAGGGATAAATTGTTTTGCCCTCTAAGTTTATGGGTGTGATGTTTTTAGGTAAAGTAACCGAAGTGCCAACGGCAATGACTTTTCCGTTTTGGATCAGTAAAGTTGCTTTTTCTAAAATTTGAGTTGGGGTAACAAGTATTTTTGCATTCGTAAATGCAGTATAGTTGCTGTTTTTATTGTGAATACTTTCATTGTTCGGAAAATATTCCTGCGCACCACTTGTAAAAACACAAAGTACTAGCAGTAAAATAGTAAAGAGATTTTTTTTCATACGATTTGGTTATTTTGTATAAAAATATAAGATTTTACTATACTATTTACGAATAGTTTTTAAATAGGACCTATTATTAGAATAAAAATTATTTATTCTTTATTTTTTCTCGATTTAAAAACAAAAGAGAAGCAAAACCTGACTTGTTTAACTTCTCTTTTTCTATTTGCAACACTATTATGCGATCGTTTTCTCGATATAATCGGAATTCAAAAGATATAAAGCACCCATGTATTTTATTTTAAAGGAAATTAAATCCCCTATTTTATAGTTCTTTTTAGAGTTAGAAATATCAATAACCAACATATCAGAACTCGCATCAATTATAGTAATATCGGGATCATCTGCGTCTAAATATTGAGGTTGCATATCCAACAAACCAATATCAATAATAGCGCGCAATGAAGTACCGCCAAAATCTTCAGTATCATTCATGCTGAAGGTGTTACCTGCCACATTCTCTCCTAGTTCTCCTGTCGGTGTATCTGGTTTTTCGGTGATTTCGATAATTTCAGTAAATAACTTAAAAACATCATCGTGCATTCCTTGGATCGTTTCTCCCGTAAATAAATCTTTTCCAAAAAATAAAGCTTCGCCGACTCTAAAGTGATTGATCGCCATGGGTCTGGCATTTTTTAAAATTAAAGGAATAGCTACTGAAGTTCCTCCTGAAACCCACGGAATTGTAATATTAAATTTGGCTTCAATTAATTGTTTATATAAACTCAACTGAATTAATTTATCTTGCGTTGGCATGACACCGCTCAAACAATTTAGGTTGGTTCCAATACCTGTAATTTCAATGTTTGGCATTTGGAGAATTTGGCCATAAAAGTCTACTAATTCTTCGCCCATTACGCCTTCACGCAAATCTCCCATTTCAATCATAATGATTACTTTATGGGTTTTATTTTGTTTTTTTGCTTCGTTAGAAAGCATCTGAATCGTGTAGATTTCAGTATTAAAACTTACATCGGCATATTTTACGATGCTTTCTATGCTTCGTTTTGCGGGAGGTTTAATGTAAACTGTTTGAATATTAGGATCAATCGACTTGATTTTACGTAAATTACTCACTCTAGAATCTAGAATCTCATGTGTTCCTAAAGCAATAATTTCTTTAAGATAAATTTTATTTCCACACAAAAGTTTAGATACAATTCCCCATTCAATATTTCTTGACGTAAAAATAGTGTTGAGAAACGTATAATTCTCTTTTAATTTTTCTCTATATAATTGTATAAAAGCCATTTTAAATTATTTTTCGTGGAATTGTTTTTGAAATTCGGGTTAGTAATTCATAATTCAACAGATTGCTCAAGTCGCTGAAGGAAGCAACCGAAACCGAAACGTCATTTTGAGTACCAATAAGTACCGCTTCGTCTCCTTTTTTAATTTTTTCGATATCAGTTACGTCGACAGTGACCATATTCATATTTACAGAACCGACCACAAGGCAACGTTGACCTTGTATCAAGACACGACCTTGATTGCTCAACGCTCGACTGTAACCATGAGAATATCCAATAGGAATGACCGCAATCTTCATCTTTCTCTCGGCCAAAAAGCTCGTTCCGTATCCAATAAATTCACCTACTGCCACTTTTTTCAGGCTCATTACTTTACTTTTCCACGTAATTACGCGCTGCAGTGGATCAATTTTGCTTTTTTTACTATTTAAATAATGAACTAAAACTTCTGGGCTTGGCCACAATCCGTATTGCATAATTCCAATTCGAACCAAATCCATTCGTGTTTCGGGAAACATCATCGAAGCGGCAGAACAGGCAGAATGTTTAATCTCTGGTTGTAAGCCTTGCGATACTATGTAATCGTACAACTCGTTAAAACGTTTCAGTTGCTTATCCACTCTGTAATAATTGGCGATACTTTCGGCGCCAGCAAAGTGCGTACACAAACCTTTAAACGTAACAAAATCTTGTTCTTCTCTTAAAAAAGATATAACTTCTTTCAATTCTTTGCGCTCAAAGCCGGTTCGGTTCATTCCGGTTTCTAATTCGATATGAACGTTGGCTTTGCTTTTTAATTTTTTTGCCGCTTTACAAGCGGCAGTTAAGCGGTGCTTATCAAATACAAAAAATTCAATATGATTTGCAACAACCCATTCCATATCGGTATCGCCAACAAATCCCATAATCATAATAGTAGCTTTGTCGCCTAAAACAGCATGTGCAATTTTAGCTTCATCAACATCGAATACAGAGAAATGAGTAATGCCAGCGGCATAAGCCATCGTACAGAAATGAGCAATATCGTGTCCGTATGCATTTCCTTTAATAACAGCAGAAAGAATCACTTTTTTTCCGAATGTTTTTTTTAGAAAATCAATGTTATTTTGATACGCTATACTATTTAGTTCTATAATAGAATTATTGTGCATTGGTAATTTTTTTGCTTATTTCATGAAACATAGTTACTCCAGTTGTTATAATTTCATCTGGAAAATCATAATCAGGATTGTGTAGGGCAGGAGTATCTTCGCCTGAACCCAATCCGAACATTGCGCCAGAATACAATTGAGTGAACAAGCCGAAATCTTCGCCCCAAGTAAAAGGATGTTTTTTTTTTAGAATAGAATAGTCGCTTATTAGTGCGGCATTTTCAATTAATGCAACAGCGTCTTTGCTGTTTTCATTGGCTTGAAAACTTTGTGTCCATTTTATGGTATGTGCTAAATGGTATTTTGCTGCTTTTTCTGCGACAAAGTTTTCGAATTTAGCTTCTATAATTCTCATTTGCTTATTGCTGTTGCTTCGAACGGTAAAATGAATTTCCCCTTCGCCAGCGGAAACTCCATAGGCTTTTTTGCCCATTGCAGTGTAAATGGGAGTAACAATACAAAAATTGTCTTGAGCCATTAGAGGTTGAGTCAATTGTAGAAATTCGGTGGTTATTTCAGCCATAGCTAAAGCAGGATTGATACCTTTTTCTGGTTCACCTGCATGCGAAGTAATTCCTTTCAGTTTGATAATAATACTATTGACAGCACAGGTAAAAGTACCTTCTTTAATTACAATCTGACTTTTAGAATAACCTGGTAAATTATGTAAAGCGAATGCATAATCGGGTTTTACTTGCTGAAAACGAATATCGTTGGCTACTTTTTTAGCACCAGATCCATCTTCTTCTGCAGGTTGAAAAAGCAAAACCACTTTTCCTTTTTTCGGCTTATTCAAGTACAATTGCTTGGCTAAACCACATAAAATAGCCATATGTCCATCGTGCCCACATTTATGAGAAATTCCTTCAGTTTCGGAACGATAGTTAAAAATGTTGATTTCATTTATGGGAAGAGCATCTAACTCACAGCGAAATAAAACCGTTTGCCCCAATACTTCTCCAGAATAAGTAGCTAAAATTCCAGTTTTACCAACTGTTGTTACTAATTCGTCGGGTGGATATTTTTGTAAAAACGATACAATTCTTTCCGCAGTATTGAATTCTTTTCCCGAAAGTTCGGGAAATTGATGCAATTCTTTGCGAAGTTCTTGCAACTCGATAAAATCGGGTAAAAAAGTTCCCATTTTTTTGGTTATTTGATTAAACGCATTTCCAAATATTTATTGGTAAAGCCGAGTTTTTCATATAACTGTAGCGCTGGATTATCTGGTTCGACATGCAAAGCAATATTTCCTTCAGCAATACTAATCGCTTTTTGCATTAATTTTTTACCAAAACCTTTACCTCGTTGCGAACTATCAACTGCAACGTAAACCAAAATATTTTCGGGAATAAAATCTTTCATTCCTGTGTTATTTAGGATCACTACTCCTACAATCACATCATGCTCTAAACCCACTACAATAGTTCCGCCTTTGTTTGGGTTCATTACATAATCAATGCACTTTAAAATATCTTCGACCTTATCCCCATATTGCTCGAGATGTGTAAATAGAAAACGAGCAATGGTCTCATTTTTATATGTTTTATCTTCTCCAGTAACGTGGTTGATTATTTTAAATTCCATATTTTGCTCCTTTTTTATTGTAAATTGATTATAAAATAAATTTCAAGATAACAAGTTTAATTTTTTGCATTTCGAATATAATTCATTTAAATACAAGCCTTTAAAGATATCTTGTTTTTTTAAAGTAATGTTGCTTTTGATCTGATCCTTAAAAAAAAAACAGGTAAAATGCTGTTTTAAAGCAACTTATTTGAAGATTGCAAAACAATACGTTCTCTCTTAAAATCTTTTCTCTATTTGATTATTATAAGCCTGTTTATGGAATTCTTCCAAAAGGCAAAAAAAAGATGCAGTGTTAAGCTGCAAATTTTTACTGATTTTTAGGCGGATTTCTAGAATTCGAAACCACAAATTAGATAAAATGAAGTATAAAAATAACATTCACTTTTGAACTAAAAATCATTTAGATGACTGTAAAGATACAAAAAATTAAAGAAAAGCCAATTGTAGAGCTCTTTTGAGACCTTAAAATGCTATTTAAAAGCAATAATTTTATAATTTATTGTATGGAAATTTATCACTTTATTTGAGCTGAATTTCCATACAACTATTTTAGCGATCAAAAGCAAATAAATCAGAATCTGTCGGTTTGCCTAAGTATAAATCTTTGATCATTTCAGCCGCTATTACGCTGAAAGTGATACCGTTTCCACCGTAACCTAATGCAAAATACATATTAGGATGTTCTTTATGTTCGCCAATAAAAGGAAGGCCATCTTTTGTCTCTCCAAAAGTGCCGCACCAATAAAAATCGACTTCAATTTTACTATCTGGAAAAAGTTTTTTAAATCTTTTTAAAATTGCTTTATTCTTTTGCTCCATTAAGGCATCACGTTTCTTCGGATTTTGGAAATCTTCGTCAAATCCGCCAACCATAATTCGATTGTCTTTGGTGGTCCGTACATATATATAAGGACGTGCAGTTTCCCAAATCAAACATTTCTCATTCCAAAAATCTTCTTCTTTTAATGGCTTACTTACAAATACGTAAGTAGAATTTAATTGCATCACTTTCTCTTTCAATAATGATTCAGATTCAAATCCAGGTGCAGCGACAATTTTTTTGGCTGTAATTTTATATCCTTTTTCAGTAATGGCAATTATATGTTCTTTTTTGTTTTCGACTTTTACTACGTCAGTATGACTGTATACCACTAGGCCAGAGTTTTTTTTGTGATAATTTAGTAATTCTGTACACAATTTGAACGTGTCAATTTGTGCCGAGCAATCATTATATAACGCCCCTTTTTTGTCAATATTAAATTTATCTTTTAATTCTTTTTGATTCAATAAAGTGACTGGCAGCTTGAATTTTTTTCGAGTCTCATATTCTTGCTCTAAATCTTTAAAGCCTTTAGCATCAGAAGCTAAATACAAACTCGATCGCCATTCAAAATTGCCATCTATTTTTAATTTTTTGATTATTTTCTCTAAAGTATAAATAGATTCTAAGCATTTCTGGTAGGCTTTAACTGCATTTTCTTCACCAACTTTTTCGATTAAATCAAAAAGAAAGGTATCAATTTCATATTGCAATTGGGCAGTGCTAGCAGTCGTACTTCCTGTAGAAGCCATTCGTCTGTCGACTACGACACAGTTAACTCCTCCTTCACATAGAAAATGTGCTACCAATGCACCTGTAATTCCAGAACCTATAATTAAAACTTCCGTTTCAATATCGCTGTCTAAAGTATTATAGTCCTTAGAAAGTCCATTTTTTATCAGCCAAAAAGGCAATCCAGATTTTAAATCCATTGTTCTCTTATTTTAGACTTTAAAATTATTTAAAAGGGAATTGGATGTGTTTATAAATTTTAAAGTTTAATTACAAAATTACCATTGATAATGTATAAGATAAATTGTATTAAAATTTTTATTAGATTTGACAAAATTTACATTTAGAAATTATGTTAGTAAAAGTTTACGGAAGTGCTGTCTTTGGAGTGGAGGCGACTACAATTACCATTGAAGTAAATATGGATAAGGGAATTGGCTATCACTTGGTCGGATTACCTGACAACGCAATTAAAGAAAGTAGTTACCGCATTGCAGCGGCATTAAAAAATAATGGCTATTCGATGCCCGGCAAAAAAATAACCATAAATATGGCTCCTGCCGATTTGCGAAAAGAAGGTTCAGCCTACGATTTGACTTTTGCCATAGGAATTCTAGTGGCATCAGGTCAAATTAAAAGCACTGAAACCGATAAGTATATCATTATGGGAGAACTTTCATTAGATGGAAGTTTACAACCCATAAAAGGTGCGTTGCCAATTTCTATTAAAGCGAAAGAAGAAGGATTTAAAGGCTTTTTTCTACCCATTCAAAATGCAGCAGAAGCAGCGATAGTTTCAGATTTGGATGTTTACGGTGTTGAAAACGTGCAGCAAGTGATAGATTTTTTTGAAGGTAAAGGAGATTTAAAACCAACCATTGTCGATACTCGCGCTGAATTTTATAAAACATTAGATTTTCCCGAATTTGATTTTAGCGATGTTCGTGGGCAAGAATCTATTAAGCGATGTATGGAAATCGCAGCTGCTGGCGGACATAATATAATTTTAATTGGGCCGCCAGGCGCGGGAAAAACAATGTTAGCGAAACGATTACCCAGTATTTTACCACCGATGACGTTGCGAGAAGCCTTAGAAACGACTAAAATTCACAGTGTTGCTGGAAAGTTAAAAGAAGTCGGATTGATGAACCAGCGGCCTTTCCGCTCGCCACATCATACAGCTTCAAGTGTAGCTTTAGTCGGAGGAGGCAGTTATCCACAACCAGGAGAAATATCTATGGCGCACAATGGTGTTTTATTTTTGGACGAATTACCCGAATTTAAAAGAGATGTTTTAGAAGTGATGCGGCAACCTTTAGAAGATAGGGAAGTCACTATTTCGAGAGCTAAGTTTACAGTTACTTATCCTTCTTCTTTTATGTTGGTAGCGAGTATGAATCCGAGTCCGAGTGGCTTTTTTAATGATCCAGGCGCACCACAAACTTCATCGCCACACGAAATGCAACGGTATTTAAGTAAAATTTCAGGACCATTATTAGACCGGATTGATATTCATATAGAAGTTACGCCAGTTCCTTTTGAAAAATTAACCGAGGAGCAAAAAGGGGAAAGTAGTGTTGATATTCGAAATCGAGTTATTAAGGCAAGAGATGTTCAAACGAAACGCTTTGAAATTTCCGATTCTATTCATTACAATGCACAAATGAGTTCACGGCAAATTCGAGAATTTTGTGTATTGGATGAAAAATCCAAAAATTTATTAAAGACTGCAATGGAAAGATTGAACTTATCTGCAAGAGCGTACGATCGAATTTTGAAAGTGTCGAGAACGATAGCTGACTTAGAAGCCTCAGCCGATATTATTTCGTCGCATATAGCAGAAGCCATCCAATATAGAAGTTTGGACAGAGATGGTTGGTTGGGATAAAAAAAAGGGCCACTTTATCAATTTAAAGTGGCTCTTTTTAGATGTTTTTTATGCTAAAATTTATTCTGCTTTGTCTTTGCGCTCTAGTAAAGCCATATAAAAGCCATCAAAACCAGATTCTGACGCTAGAATTTTTTGATCTTTTACAAAATCAAATTCTTTTCCGATTTCAGTCTTTAAAAACTTCTGAATTTGTTCTTGATTTTCTGAAGGTAAGATCGAGCAAGTAGCATAAACTAATTTTCCACCTGGTTTTACAATTTTAGAATAACTCTCTAAAACTTCCGATTGTACTTTACGAATATTATCAATAAATTCAGGTTGTAGTTTCCACTTTGCATCTGGGTTTCTTTTTAAAACTCCCAAACCACTACAAGGCGCATCAATTAAGACACGATCTGCTTTTTCATGCAGTTTTTTGATGATTTTTGTAGTATCAATAATGCGGTATTCGATATTAAAAGCGCCGTTTCTTTTAGCTCTGATTTTCAATTGTTTCAATTTGCTTTCATACAAATCCATTGCAATTAATTGTCCTTTATTTTCCATTAAAGAAGCAATATGCAATGTTTTTCCTCCAGCACCTGCGCATGTGTCTACTACACGCATACCAGGTTTTACATCTAGAAATGCGGCTACTAATTGCGAATTTGCATCTTGAACTTCAAAGAATCCTTGCTTAAAAGCATCCGTCAAAAACACATTCGCTCTTTCTTTTAGAACCAATGCGTCAGGTTGATTTTGTAAAAACTCAGTTTCAATATTCAAATCCATTAAAATGGCATGTAGTTTTTCTTTGGTCGTCTTCAATGTATTAACACGAAGAATAACTTTTGCAGGTTGATTTTGAGCTGCAATTTCAGTAGCCCAAATTTTTTCACCCAACTCTTTTACACCCAATTCATCCATCCAATCTGGAATAGATTCTTTTAAAGCTCTAATTTTTGATAATTCATCAAAACGGCCTTTTATTTTTCTAACGGGTGTCCCTTCCAATTGTTTCCAATCCGGAATAGGATATCCTCTTAAAACTGCCCAAACAGCAAACATTCTCCAAAGATTATCTCGATCAAATGGTTCTTTTACTTCAGCAATTTCTGCATATAAACGTTTCCAACGAACTACTTCGTAAATGGTTTCGGCAACAAATTTTCGGTCAGAACTTCCCCAACGTTTGTCTTTCTTTAATGATCGGGCTACCACTTTATCGGCATATTCTTTTTCGTTGAAAATGGCATTTAAAGCGTCAATGGTAGTATAAACTAAATTTCTGTGTAATCTCATTTTAATAAATTGAGGTGCAAAGGTACTATTTATTGAGTGAAACTTAAATTTTAAATTTCAATGTAAAGCCACCTTTTAATTATGTAAAAAAAAACGCTCTTTTTTCAAGAGCGTTGGTACTGTTTTAATTGTTTTTAATTCGAGTTAGATCAATATTTTCTGGTCTGTGAAGCACCATTGGAAATTTCTCCACCTTTACCGAACTACTGTCTAAACCAAAAGCACTTTCTTCGGATAAACTTATTTTTTTAAGGAAGAAGTAGGAGTTCATAATCATCTTTTCGTGCCATTTTAACTCGTTGTCATTTGATAAGAATTTCTCAGAAAGAACAAATTTGAAATCACCAATAATATTATTTTTATTTAATGATTCGTAACGACTGCGAATGTCAACTTCTCCATTTTTAACCATGTCCTTAATTACCTCTCTAAACATCAAATTGATTTTAGTTGGTTCTCTAAAACCTAAATTAAAGTCGACTCTGTAAATATCATCCTTAGCAATTTCGGTAACCTTATATTGTTTTTTGTAAGGCTCTGATAAAATATTTACGTGCACGAACCAATAAATATCAGCTCTTTTTGGACGTTTTTGTAAAATGGAATATATCACTTTTTCTTCCAATTCATCAACACGATTGGCGTTGGTTAAATAAACCAAATGCGTAGCGTACTTAGGAATGGATAAATCAGCGCTCAACTCAATGATTACTTGTTTGTAATCCTCTATCTTAATGATTTTGGTATATGTTTTATTGATATTCTTAGCTAAAAACCAGATGGTCATTATTGATATTAAAATGGCCGCAATGATCAAGGTAACATAACCACCTTCGCTAAATTTGGTAATATTTGCATATAAAAAGCTCAATTCAATTGCGAGATAAATTGTAATTAAAGGAACTATTAAATACCATTTTACTCTTTTCATGATTAAATAAAAATTAAGTAAAATCGTGGTCATAATCATACATAGCACGATCGCTAAACCGTAGGCGTGCTCCATGTTTCCTGATTCTTCAAAATGCAATACAATTCCGATACAACCAATAAGCAACAACCAGTTGATGGAAGGAATATACAATTGTCCTTTGAGTTCAGTAGGATATTTAATGCGAACTTTTGGCCAGAAATTCAAGCGCATGGCTTCGTTTATTAACGTAAACGAGCCACTAATTAAAGCTTGTGAGGCAATTACTGCTGCTAAAGTCGCAATTACGATTCCGAATGGTTGAAACCAATCTGCCATGATCAAATAAAACGGATTTCCATTTCCTCCTAAATCCTTCAATGTTTTGCCTTCGTGGTGAATTAGATAAGCAGCTTGACCAAAATAGTTTAATACTAAAGCCGACTTTACAAAAATCCAACTGATACGTATATTTTTTCGACCACAGTGCCCCATGTCCGAATACAATGCTTCTGCTCCTGTAGTACATAAAAATACAAAGCCTAATACAAAAAAACCATCGGGATGAATAGAGAGTAATTTATAACCGTAGTATGGATTTATTGCTTTAAAAACCTCCGGATGTTTAATCAATTGAAGTACACCTAATGTACCAAGCATGCTAAACCATACTAACATCATTGGAGCAAAAAACTTTCCGACAAGTTTTGAACCAAATTGTTGAATGCTGAATAATACAATCAAAATTGCAATAACAATCGGAACTGTGTTTAATTGTGGGTAATATGTTTTAATTCCTTCAATCGCTGAAGATACAGAGATGGGCGGTGTTATAATTCCGTCGGCTAACAATGCACTACCCCCAATAATTGCGGGGACAATGAGCCATTTTATTTTCATTTTTTTTACCAAAGCGTACAAGGCAAAAATCCCACCTTCACCATGATTATCAGCGCCTAGCGTGATCAAAACATATTTAA
Organism: Flavobacterium sp. TAB 87; assembly: GCF_001529295.1. Lineage (GTDB taxonomy): Bacteria > Bacteroidota > Bacteroidia > Flavobacteriales > Flavobacteriaceae > Flavobacterium. The sequence continues at coordinate 32,907 of NZ_LLWK01000035.1, read as the reverse complement.
CAGTGGTCTGTAAAGTTAAGGTCCAAAACACACAAGAAACACCTCCTAAAACAATATTTGCATCTATAATGTGATCTCCTAATATGGCTTTCATTACGTAAAGTGGTGAAGTACCAATATCTCCGTAAATAATTCCAAGTGAAATTAACAAACCTCCTACAGTTAACTTACTGTGTAAGTTTTTATGTGCTGTGCTCATGTATAACATTATAAATTACGGTGCAAAGCTACTGCTTTTAATGTAAATTTTACAGATTAAACTTAAAAACATAAAAAAAAGCACGGTTCGAAAATCGTGCTTTTTTAAGATGTTATTAGCTATACTTTTTACGTTCTGCGATTCCCGTAATTACCGCTTGATGAAGATCTTCCTTCACTTGGTGAAGTGTTTGAATTAGAGCGAGAGCTAGAAGAACGTTGTGTTTCTGTTCTTGCACTAGGAGCTTGACTTGATCTACTCGAATTTACCGAAGGACTCGAGCTTCTTCTAGAAGAATTGTTACTCTGAGGTTCCGATGATCTTGACGTGGTACTTCTAGAACTTTCTGAACTGCTGTTCTGGCTGTACGTTCTTGCATTTTGAGTTCGAGCAGGAGCAGCGCTTTCATTTGAACTTCTTTGCGTTGTCGCTCCTCGGTTTGTACTGTATGTATTATTGGAATTAGAACTACTACTTTCATTATTTCTGCGAGTGCTCGCTGTTACATCATTAGTATTTCTATCCGACTGAGTTCTGCTTTCGACCGCGCTTCTTCTCGTTTCAGATCCAGAATTGATTCCGTTAGAACTACCATTTCGTCTGTTTTCCGAACCAGCATACGATCCGTTAGTATTTCTTCTCGTTTCAGAACCATAATTCGATCCGTTAATACTACTATTTCTTCTGGTCTCAGAACCAGAGTAAGATCCGGTAGAACTACTATTTCTTCTGGTTTCCGAGCCCGAATAAGATCCGGTAGAATTGCTGCTTCTTCGAGTTTGAGCACTAGCGACTCTTCTTTGATCTAATTCGTAACGATTATTTACATTAGAATGTCTTTGCGTAAATCCGTTGTTAGGATGTGATCTTTCGTAACCATTAGAACGTCGTGAGTTGTATAAAACAACAGCAGAACTACTTCTTCTTGTGGTAACATAGTTATAATTATTGTGTATATTGATATTAATATTGATATTACTTCTATAGCGATAAATCGGATAAGGACTCCATGCAACGTAATAGTTTGGATAATAATTCCATCTCCAAGTCGAATAATACGGACGGTAATTGGTTACCCAAAAGGAAGTATAAATTACCGGAGTTGTCACATAAACGGGTTCGTAAATGTAATTAGGGCCATACAAATAATCATTACCAACTACTTGAATATTAACATTATTGTAACTATTTCGCTCAATATCAATTGTAGCAACATCTTGGTAAACATCTCTGTCTAAAACCGATTGTATGATGACAACGTGCGTTCTGTTTTCTACGGATTCTATGACACGTAAATAATCAACTTGATTATCACCATTTAAATCTAAATTAGAGATTTGATATTTTGGTTCGTTCAAACGTCTTTCAAAATCTTGTAAATTGGATGATTCTCCAAATATCGAAGCAACGGCTCTTAAATCAAGATTATCACTTATGTCTGAATTTTTTGCATAAACTCGTGCTCCAGCTTGAGCGTAAGCGCCTGATATTACTGAGAATAGTAGGCTAAATAAAAGTAGTTTATTTTTCATGGCTTTAATTATTAAGTTTTTCTATTACAGAATATCCAATTACTGTGCCATAAAAAGAAGTGATCGGTTCCTATTCTTTTCTTAAAACAGTAAATTAGCTTTTTTAAATCTTCATTTTATGAAAAAAGCAATATTATTTTTGGGGCTGTTATTAGTCTTACTTTCTTGTAAATCAGCACAATTGAAATCGGTAAATAATAATTTTGTTTCAGTACTAATTGACACTCTTTTTCAGGATAAAATTAGCATTCGTGCCATTGCAATTGATGAAAATATAATATGGTATAGTGCTGATGGAAATCGGTTTGGTTACTTTGATTTGAAGAGCAGAAAAAAAGTAGAAAAAATTATTACGGAAGATTCGCTGAAAATTGAGTTTAGAAGTTTAGCTCAAAACAAGCAGTCCGTTTTTGTTTTAAGTATTGCAAATCCAGCGCTATTGTATAAAATTTCAAAAAACGATCTTTCCTATAGATTGGTTTATACAGAAAAGCAGGAGAAGGTATTTTACGATAGCATGCAATTTTGGAATGATACCGACGCAATAGCGATTGGGGATCCTATTGATGGTACTTTTTCTATATTAAGAACTGGCGATGGAGGAAATACTTGGACAAAATTACCTTCGGAAGATCTTCCTAAACTAGTGGAAGGAGAAGCTGCATTTGCCGCTAGCAACACCAACATCGTAATAAAAAACAATAAAACATGGTTGGTTTCTGGAGGAAAAAATGCAAGAGTTTTTTATTCGGATGATAAGGCGAAAACGTGGACAGCTTCTGAAACACCAATCCTGCAAGGAAAAACAATGACAGGAATCTTTACTGCCGACTTTTACGATGAAAAAAATGGTTTTATTGCTGGTGGAGATTATGAATTACCGCAACAGAATTTTGGAAACAAAGCGATAACAAGTGATGGTGGTAAAAATTGGAAGCTAATTGGTGAAAATCAAGGTTTTGGATATGCTTCGTGTGTGCAATATGTTCCCAATAGTAAAGGTAAGAAATTACTAATGGTTGGCGCAACTGGGATTTTTTATTCGACAGATTCAGCAAAATCTTGGAAACAAATTTCAAGTGATTCTAAATTGTTTACAATTCGATTTGTAAATGAAACCACGGCAATAGCAGCAGGTTCTAACAAACTGATTCGATTAACTATTAAAGATTAAAGTAAAAAAAGCCTATCTAAAATTTACGTTGGATAGGTTTTTTTAATCTATTTGAGATGCTACTCTTAATTTTTGCTAGCTTTGTCTCTGTACTGATGCAAAAGCTTACGATTGAACTCATCCTCTGATTTTTTTAGTAACACTATTTTTTTTGCAGGAAGAATTTTTTTAAGATTGGCCATGTATTTTTTTCGCAAAGAATACAATTGATCATCTGTACTTTCAAACTGATTCAAAATTTCGACAGCTTCTTTTTCAGAAATAGAACTGATGTTTTGGTCTTTCAACTTATTCGTGCATACCTTCATTTTCTGATGGCGCAATTCAAACTGCTTATTATCAAAAGCAGTATACAAAGGCCAAAATTTCTCCGCTTGCGTAGCGCTTAAGTCTAATTCGGTCGTTAAGAATGAAATTTTATACGCTTTAATTTTTTCTTTTTTAGACTCCATTGCTTCGCTTTGCGCGTAAAACGAACAGCTAACTAGAAATAGTAATAGAGGTAATATGTTTTTTATTTTCATCATTTATTTTTTTGTGGTATTACTCAATGATATAATTTTCAATATTCGGATTTGCAGCTAAGAAATCTTCGACGCTTTTGTCTTCAAAAGATAAATTCGTATTTAGATGATTGACATCGCTGGAATCTAATTCATTAATTAAATCAAATTGATTCAAATTTGTTTGATAAGACAAGTAAGATTCTAAAGTGGCTTCGTCCAGTTGCTTTACAGGATTATTAAAGTACTTGGCAACAGGCACCATCAAACCGATACATATTGCAGCAGCTGCAGCAAACCACAGCAGTTTTTTTCTTCTAGGTAATATAAATACTGCCTGCTCTTTTGCAGGTAATTGCTGTATTACCTTTAAAGAAAATGTATCAAAATAAGATTCAGGAGTTCTAAAACCTGACTTCATCTTCGGGCTACTATCTAATTTAAAATCACTCATATCTATAAGACTAAATTTGTTGTAAAAGGTTTAATTTGAGGATATAAAAGTTTCTACTTTTTTTACAGCATGATGGTATGATGCTTTTAAAGCTCCGACAGATGTGCCTAGAATCTCTGATATATCGTCGTATTTTAGATCTTCAAAATATTTCATTTTAAAGACTAACTGTTGTTTTTCGGGTAAGGTAGCAATGGCTTTTTGCAATTTTAATTGTATCTCATCGCCATCAAAATAACTGTCTGCTTGCAAGTTATTTATAGTTTTAGACTGTAATTCTTCGGAGGTAATACCACTAAGTTTTGCCTTTTGAGTTAAAAATGTAAGCGCCTCATTGGTGGCAATGCGATACATCCATGAAAATAATTTGCTCTCTCCTTTAAAGTTTTTTAGATACTGAAAAACTTTAACAAAAGTATTTTGTAAAACATCATCAGCGTCATCATGGTTCAAAACAATATTTCGAATGTGATGGTATAATGGTTTTTGATATTCGGACAAGAGCACTTCAAACGCTTTATTTTGCGTTTTAGGATGCAGCAGCTGTTTTATAAATTCTTTTTCGTCTATCAAAATAAAGCGTTCTAATGTTTAGAATAGAATTTATAGAAAAGGTTTAAGTACTATAATATTAAATAAAGATTAAAACTCAGATGAATCCTGTTCTGGTTGTGTCGCTTTTGGTTGTGGAGTTTCAACAGCTTGCGGACGATAAACAGGTTTAGCAACAGGAATTACTTTCTCCTTTAAAGGATAATACAATTCAGTTACCCATTTAGAAGGGCTTTTAGCATCTTGTTTCGTAGTGACAAAAACTTCGATATGGGACCATGAAGTCTCTGCATTTAATTTTTCAGCAGCTATATATTGTTCTGTTTTTTTTATCGCTTCATCTTTATGAGAAAGATCACCAGTAATTGTAGTTTTTACCGCATCAAAAGGTTCTAATTTTCCAGTTAAAATATCACTCCCAGAACTAGTAAAGATTTCTTTATTAATAGGTACGCAAATAGAAATTCGTGCTAATCCATTTACAATATCATAGGTGTGATAAATTACAAATGGCTTACCGTTCATTGCAAGTCCATTGGCCTCGCAAAACTCAGTAAGTTTAGGTATAACCACTCTTGCATTTTTAGTAATTTTTCCAATTTCACTAGTAAAGCTTTGCTTGATGTAAAAAGTTTCCGCTTTTTTAACGACTCCATTGACCTTTATAGTAAAAGTATTAGTTTCAAAAACTAGAATTTTATCTAAGTTCAGTAATGTTTTTTCGTAAATAGTTCCAATAATTTTGTCAGCTCCACCATTTAAAGCAGTGTATATTTTTAGATAAAAGCTCATTTTACCTTTGGTTTGCCAAGTTACTTTTGTTCCACCAATAGTATCTTTAAAAATCATTTTACTATCGATTAAACTACCATCGTAATTAATTTTTTGGCGAATTTCATCAGTAGCGGTAATTCCTAAAGTTTTCATGTCGCCTTCGGTTTCATTATTTATCCATGAAAATGACGCATTAGGTCCTGCTGTTATTTCTGCTAATTGCAATTTTGTTTCGGCATTGTCAACAATCCAGGAACTAAATTCTTCCCAATTTTTATATTCGTTGATATAATTAAATAATGCCACTTTTGGAGCTTTAATAACACGACTTCTTTCAATTGTAAAATCACCTTTTTGTGTAGCTAAAAAAACGGTCACTGTAATTGCAGTTAGCAACACTAAAAGAAAAATATATTTTAAAATTTTCATACTAGAAGTGGTTAATTATTATGGGGTGAAGTTATAAATTTAGTGTTTTATAGTAAAACGGTACTACTCTTTTTTTTTGGTCGAGAAAGTGAGTTTAGCGTTATCTTTTAAAGAAAATTTTAATCAAAAAAAGAATAAATATAAAAAGTATAAAACCAGCTAAGACTTTCAAGTTTCCTTTATAAAAAAAACGGTGCATTTTTAAATCTCTTCTATATGATATAATCATGATGATTACAAATACCACAAAAAAACAAATTGCAAAAATTAATTGTCCTTGACTAAACATAGTTAAATTTTTTTTGTCACAAATTTAGCAAATACTTTAAGAATAGTTGCTAATTTGCGTTTCATTTAATTTACAAACTATGCAAAAACAATTACAGTTAGTAAAAGAGTTTCACAAGGCTTTTAAAATAGGATATAATGAAACGCCAACCGCTGATTTGGGTACTATAAAAAACAGATTGCGATATGATTTAATGAAGGAAGAAAACGAAGAATATCTGGAAGCGGTTGAAAATAATGATTTGGTCGAAATCGCTGATGCGCTCGGAGATATGATGTACATTTTGTGCGGTACAATTATAGAGCATGGTTTGCAACATAAAATTGAAGCTGTTTTTGATGAAATTCAGCGCAGTAATATGAGTAAATTAGGAGAAGATGGAGAGCCTATTTACAGAGAAGACGGTAAAGTGATGAAAGGACCTAATTATTTTAAACCAGACTTTTCAAAATTGATATAAAAAAAATGCGATTTTCAATTAAGTAAATCGCATTTTTTATTTGTAGAAACTTCGTTTATACTTTTACAGTCCAACCAAAAGTGTCTTCGGATAATTTATTTTGAAGACTAGTTAATTTTTCCTTTAATAAAGCAGCATACGAATCTTCACTTTTAGGCAATTCGTAATATTCATTTTTATAAGAGAATCCTTTTATCGGACTAATAACTGCAGCAGTTCCAGCTCCAAAAATTTCTTTCAGAGAACCGTCTTTTGCAGCTTCTACCAGTTCAGATACCAATACCGAACGAACATCTGTTTTTAAACCTTCCTTTTCAGCCATGGCCAATAAACTTTTACGGGTAATTCCGTCTAAAATTCTTTCACTTACAGGTGCTGTTAATAAGGTATCGTTTATTCTAAAAAACACATTCATTGTGCCTGCTTCTTCAAGCTTGGTATGTGTAGCATCATCGGTCCAGATGATTTGTTGAAAGCCTTCTTTATTCGCTAAATTGGTAGGATAAAATTGTCCCGCATAATTGCCGGCCGCTTTTGCAGCACCAATACCACCGTTAGCAGCTCTACTGTAATGCTCAGCAACAATTACTTTTACTTCGCCAGCATAATACGCTTGTGCAGGTGAAAGTAAAATCATGAATTTATATTCATCAGATGGGTTTGCAACCACACCTGGACCGGTAGCGATCATAAAGGGACGAATGTACATGCTGCTTCCGTTTCCTTTTTGAACCCATTTTGCATCAATTTTTAACAATTCATTCAATCCGCCCATAAAAACATCTTCGGGAATTTCTGGCATTGCCATTCGTACCGCAGAAGTGTTAAAACGTTTAAAATTTTCGTCAGGTCTAAACAACCAAATCGAATCTGCTTCGTCTTTGTATGCTTTCATTCCTTCAAAAATAGCTTGTCCGTAATGAAACACTTTTGCTGACGGGTCTAACAAAAATGGTGCATATGGTTTAATGACGGGTTTTTGCCAAGCTCCATTTTTAAAATCACATTCAAATAAATGGTCTGTAAACACAGCACCAAAGCTTAAGTTGTCAAAATCTACCTCATTTATTTTTGTAGCGGTAGCTTTTGTAATTTCGATTTTGTTTGTTAGAGTTGTACTCATGATAAGAAATTGTTTTTGTGTTGTTTACCTTAAAAAGATCTCTTTTTTAAGAAACAAAGTAGTAAAATGTTACTTTTTATGGCTGTAAAATTAATTAAAAAATACGTACTTCCTTATCAAAACGGTATAATTTAATAGGCTTTGTTGTGATTTATTTATATTATAAAAAAGGATTGAATTGGAGTTCAGTTTCTATCATATTTTCGAAAATAATCGTTTTTTTTAGGACAAACGTATTTGATTTGATTAATTTTGAAGATGTTTAATTAGATATACTATTATTTTATTTTGAAAAGAGAAATTATACAAACTTTAGACGGTTCATCCACAATATTTTTACCAGAGTTGGATGAATGCTACCATTCAAAATTTGGAGCCGTTCAAGAAGCAAATCACGTCTTTATAAAAAATGGTTTTACTTTATTTAAAGAAAGTCCGATCGCGATATTAGAAATAGGTTTTGGTTCAGGTTTAAATGCGTTTATTACTTTTTTGGAAGCAACAAAAAATAGCCTCGTCGTTGATTACAGTGGAGTAGAGGCATATCCTATTGCTGAAGCTGAAGCTTTAACATTAAATTATGTCGAAGTTTTAGAAGCTGATGAATACAAATCTACTTTTAAACTAATGCATGAAAGTAATTGGAATGAGAAGCTTCGTATTTCTGATCAATTTTCATTAACAAAAAGACAGCAGTTTTTTAATGAAATTGATGATGTGGAAAAATTTGACTTGATTTATTTCGATGCTTTTGGTTATCAAATACAACCAGAACTGTGGAGTACGGAAATTTTTAAAAAAATGTACGATGCTTTAAAGCCGAATGGTGTTTTGGTTACGTATGCTGCTCGCGGTGTGGTAAAAAGAAGTATGATTGAGGTTGGTTTTAGGGTAGAAAAGTTAGAAGGGCCGCCTGGAAAAAGAGAAATGTTTAGGGCTATTAAAGAATAGCATATTGATTTGGCTAAGCGTTGTTTATTACGGTATTACGAATTTGAAAACGTATTCGTAAATTAATAATTAAAAATTAGTGTTAAAATTTAGTTTGCATTGGTATTATGTGTTATTTTTACTTTGAATTTAAAAACATAGAAACACCCCACTAATTATATTTATTATGTCGAAAATGATGTATGATTACACGAAATCTATACTTGAGAGAGTAAGTTTCGATCCCGCTCTTTTTTGCAAAGAATTAGAGAAAGCCATCAAAACATTGTTGCCTTACGAAATGGAGCAATTACAGGAGTGGCTGTTAAGTTTTACTACTGAAAAACCAGAACTAAAACAATGCCTCGTCTTAGTAAAATTGTAAAAAAAAAGTAAACCGTCTCAAATTCAATTGAGACGGTTTTTTTTTTGAACTGCTATTGCAAAGTTGCATCTACTGTAATTTTTGTATCTAATAATTTACTCATTGGGCAATTAAGCTCTGCGTCCTTCACACATTTATCAAATTCATCTTTTGCTATTTTTGGTATAGTTGCATTTAGAACCAAATGAGATTCGGTTACTGCACCATCTTCAAAAGTGATATAACCTTTAGTTTCCAACGTATCTGCTGTGAAACCAGCTTCGGCTAATAAAAAAGATAATTTCATGGTAAAGCAGCCTGCGTGAGCAGCGGCAACTAATTCTTCAGGATTAGTTCCTATTCCATCTTCAAAACGACTCTTGTAAGAGAGCTGCGTTTTGTTTAACACCTTGCTTTCAGTTGTAATTTCTCCGCTTCCATCTTGTCCAGTTCCATGCCAAATGGCAGTTGCATTTCTTTTCATAATATAATTTTTTACTTCATTGATTTATAAAGTTATGTAAATCAATTGGTTTTTATCCTCTTAAGCCCGCATGATTTATCGAATACTGAAAATGTTATAATGTAATATCATAATTGTGTAATAAAAAAAATGGTCTAGTAGACGAATTTTACGGTAAACTAAATAACATATCTATGAGCACAACATTACACCTTCAAGCTACGTGTTTGGAAAACCAATATGCTTTAAGAACTATTCGTATGATAGAACTTGTAGACTATTTAAAAAAAGCCCGTTTGTCTTACGTAAAAGCCTCTCAAAATAGTAAGGATAAGAAGCAGAGCGCTACTTTTTTTGCATTTGCAAAAGAGCGAATCTTATTTATCATTCAACTTCAAAATCAGATTAAAAAATATACAAAAGCAAGTCGTTTTAATGCAAATACAGTTGCGAGAACTTCAGAAAAATCGGGTCGATTAGACTTCTTGTCTAACTCTGAAGTTTCGGCAGTACATTCGTGTATTGAGCAAGAGCAATCAATCGTTAGTATTTATAGACAAACTTTAAGAGAATTGCCGCTTTCATCTGAATTAGAAATGATTTTTTGCAAACAATTAGTTGCTGTAGAAAGTGCTATTGAGCAACTGAAAGACTAATATAAGGAATTGAAATTCTCTTTATAAATATAAAAACTGGTTCCATTATTGGTAACCAGTTTTTTTGTGCAGTTTAATTCGTGTTATTTGAAGAGTTATTTTTTATTTAGATTCTAGCATAAATTCTTCGGCTTTTTCTACCATATTCTTGCTTCCACAGAAAAACGGAATTCTTTGATGTAATTCTGTTGGAGTTATTTCTAATATTCTATTTTCTCCGTCAGATGCTTTACCGCCTGCTTGTTCTGCAATAAACGCCATTGGATTTCCTTCGTATAACAAACGTAATTTTCCTTTTGGAGCTTTGCTACTTGTGGGATAAATATAAATCCCACCTTTTATCATATTTCTATGAAAATCAGAGACTAAGCTTCCGATGTACCTAGAAGTATAGGGACGATCACCTTCTTCGGTTTGACAATATTTTAGATAATTTTTTACACCCTGAGGAAAATGCACATAATTACCTTCGTTGATAGAGTAAATATTTCCATCTTCTGCAAAAGTCATATTAGGATGCGAGAGATAAAAGGTTCCTATTGCTGGATTCAGTGTAAAACCATTTACACCGTGACCGGTGGTATAAACCAGCATCGTAGACGTTCCATAAATAACATAACCTGCTGCTACTTGATTCACGCCAGGTTGTAAAAAATCTTCTAAAGTTACTGGAGTTCCAATTGGAGTAATTCGTCTGTAAACAGAGAAGATAGTTCCTACTGAGACATTTACATCAATGTTTGAAGATCCGTCTAGAGGATCCATGAGAACGACATATTTGTTGCTATGACTTTTATCGTTTCCTTCAACAGTAATAAAATCGTCATTTTCTTCTGAAGCAATTCCGCACACAATTTCACGATTGATAAGTGTTTGAATAAAAACTTCGTTGGCATAAACATCTAGTTTTTGTTGGTCTTCTCCTTGAATGTTTTGTGCGCCAGCGCCGCCAATGATATCAACGAGACCCGCTTTGTTTACTTTGTAATTGACCACTTTTGCAGCCAGTCTGATCGAGTTTATAATTCGAGACAATTCGCCCGAAGAATATTGGAAAGCTTGTTGATTTTCGATGATAAATTCACCTAAAGTTTTGTTGTGTTTAGTCATTACTATATCGATTGCGTTTGGTCTGGCAAATATCGTATTATTTTGCATTAATACACCTACAGGCAACTTCTTTTTTTGATGCTTTACATGTAAAACGTCATTTTTGGATTGATATTACTATTTTTAAGATCAAATCATCACTTATTTTTACTAAAATCTCATTATGAGTACAACTATTTAAAGTAAAATTTACTACGCTTATTTCTCGTATTTATAATGTATTCAATTTGTAGCAAAAACTCATTCTTTTGTAGATTGTTATAAAGTTCATTTATCTAGAAACAGAGCGATTTTTAGGCGAAGATGTATTAGTGAAATTATATTTACTAAAAAAGGGCTTGATTTTATTTAAAAAACCAAACCCTTTTCTCAGATTATTTCTTAGACTATTCTTCTTCTCTTTGTCCCATCATCATCAGGAACGCTTTTAAAAATCCGTCGATATCACCATTCATTACTCCATCTACGTCGCTGGTTTCGAATCCTGTTCGTACATCTTTAACTAATTTATATGGTTGCATGACATAGTTTCGAATTTGCGAGCCCCATTCGATTTTCATTTTTCCAGCCTCAATATCAGCACGTTGCTCTTGCTGCTTTTTCAACTCAATTTCGTACAATTGCGAACGTAACATTTGCATAGCACGTTGTCTGTTGTCTTGCTGTGAGCGAGTTTCTGAACACTGAATTTGTATTCCAGTTGGTTTGTGTACCAATTGCACTTTCGTTTCTACTTTGTTCACGTTTTGTCCGCCAGCACCGCTTGATCTTGAAGTTGTAATTTCAATATCAGCTGGATTAATGTCAATTTCGATGCTGTCATCAACCAATGGATACACATACACAGAAACGAACGAAGTATGGCGCTTGGCATTACTATCAAAGGGAGAAATTCGTACTAAACGATGTACTCCGTTTTCGCCTTTTAAATAACCAAAAGAATAATCACCATCAAACTCTAAAGTCACCGTTTTTATTCCAGCAACTTCTCCTTCTTGAAAGTTTAATTCTTTTATTTTATAGCCATTTTTTTCGCCCCACATCATGTACATGCGCATCAACATTTGCGCCCAATCGCAGCTTTCCGTTCCACCAGCACCAGCAGTTATCTGCAGAACAGCACTTAAGCTGTCCCCTTCATCTGAAAGCATGTTTTTGAATTCGATGTTATCAATATGGGTTTCAACTGCAAAATATTGTTCATCCAATTCTTCAGAAGAAACTTCACCTTCCTTATGAAATTCATATGCCAGTTGCAGTTCATCAGTAACCTCAATTGCTTTGTCGTAATCTTCAATCCATTTTTTCTTATTGCGAAGGTTTTTTACAATAAGTTCCGCTTCTTTTGCATTGTTCCAAAAATCGGGAGCAAAAGTTTTTTCTTCCTCGTTGGCAATTTCAATTAGTTTAGCATCAACGTCAAAGATACCTCCTCAACGCACCAAGACGCTCCACAATACCTTTTATTTGTTCGGTTGTTGTCATAAATTAATACTAGTTTAAATAAGATAATTAAAATACATTCGTTATTATGCAACGGTTCTCGTTAATACTATTTATTTTTATGGTAGAACGAGTCCGAATACGTAATTTTGTAGGCAAAAATAAGATATAGTTTTTAGAATATGGAAATAAATTTAGTTAGCGATACAATCACCAAGCCAAGTATAGAAATGTTGCAATATATGTTTAATGCACAAGTAGGAGATGATGTGTACAAACAAGATCCTACTGTAATTGAGTTGGAAGCCAAAGTTGCCAAAATATTTGGTATGGAAGCTGGTCTTTTTTTTCCTTCGGGAACTATGGCCAATCAAGTTGCAATAAAATTACATACACAGCCAGGAGAGCAATTAATTGCAGATAAATATGCGCATGTTTATCATTATGAAGGTGGTGGAGTTTCTTTTAACAGCGGTGTTTCTTGCTGTCTAATTGATGGAAATCGCGGAATGATTACCGCCGAGCAAGTGCAAGGGGCGATTAACGATCCAGAATTTTACCACAGTCCGTTGACAAGTTTGGTTTGTATTGAGAACACAACGAATAAAGGTGGCGGAGCGTGTTATGAAATTGAAGATTTAAAAAACATCAAAAGAGTTTGTGTTGCAAATAATTTAAAATACCATTTGGATGGTGCTCGTATTTGGAACGCCCTTATCGCCAAAAATCAAGATCCGAGAGAATTTGGAAAACTTTTTGATACCATTTCGGTTTGCTTGTCTAAAGGTTTGGGTGCACCAATTGGTTCAGTTTTGCTAGGAAGTAAAGCGTCGATACACAAAGCACTTAGAATTCGAAAAATATTAGGAGGCGGAATGAGACAAGTAGGATATTTGGCCGCTGCAGGAATTTTTGCTATTGATAATAACTGGCAACGACTGGCGGTTGATCATAAAAGAGCGCAAGAAATTGCAGCAGTATTGCAAACGAAAAGTTGGGTTGCCACTGTTGAACAAGTTGAAACTAATATTTTAATATTTTCTCTTCAGAAATACTGTAACGAAAAGGAAGTAATAGAAAAATTAAAACAAAAAAACATATCGATAAGTTCGATGGGACAAGGGCGCTTACGAATTGTTACGCACTTAGATTATAGAGCTGTTATGCATACCTACGTTTTAGATACGATACAAAAATTAGAAATTTAATTTTTAAGCTCCTCCGTTTGTGGAGAATTGCAATAAATTATAGTTGTTTATTAGTGACTATTTTTGAAGTAGGTGAAAATCTTTAAAGGGAATTAGTTTTAATTCATGGCAGTTTATTTTAGTATAGACTGCTTACAATTCACTTTTATTTTTATAAACCAGGCAATTTATAATTTTAAATAATTTTAGTGGGTCAAATGGTTTGATAATGATGTCATTCATGCCGCAAGCTAATGCGTCTTCTGTAACTTCTTCTTTGTCAAAAGCAGTAAGAGCGACAATTGGCGTTTCAATTCCCAGGCTGCGTATGCGTTGCGTGGTCTCAAATCCATTTAATATTGGCATATTGATATCCATTAATATAATGTCAAATTGCTCCGTTTTTAAAATTTTTATTGCCGAAAATCCATCTTCAACTACAGTACAGAGATAATTGTTTTTTTCGATAATTTTTTTTGTGACCAATTGATTAATTGAATTATCCTCGACCACTAAAATTCGCAAAATTTCTTTTGATGTCAAGTCGACGTCAATTTCATTGATAATTTTTGTAGTCATTTCTGGATCATGGTCAAAAGCTATCGTAAAAGTAAAAGTAGAACCTTTATCCACCACACTTTCTAAACTTATGGTGCTGTCAAATAAGCTTAATAAGTGTTTTACAATTGTTAATCCTAAGCCAGTTCCTTGGTAGTCGGTTTCTTTTCGGCCAACTTGAACAAATTTTTCGAATATTTTATCTTGATCTAAATCTGCGATTCCCATTCCGGTATCTTTGATCTTAAATTCAAGATAATGCGATTTGCCTTCCGTTTTTACTAAATTAATGTGAACAAAAATGTTTCCGTCTTTAGTGAATTTTAAAGCATTGCTAATTAAATTCATCAAAATTTGAGACAGCCGAAGTTTATCTCCTATTAAATATTCGGGAATAGCAGGATCTACTTTTACAAGAATTTGATTGTTATTACTCTGTGTTAAAAAAGAAAGTGAATTTTTGATCATATCGACTTCGTCAGAAATATTAAAAGTCATTTGTTCTAAAATCACCTTTTTTTCTTCAATTTTATTAATCTGAAGAATATCATTTACTAACAGCAGCAGATATCGAGCCGAGAATTTTAAAGATCGAAGATGTTGACTTTTAGAAAGTTCTTTGTGTTCTTCTAACAGCATGTTTGTAATTCCAACTACTCCGTAAAGCGGCGTTCGTAGCTCATGACTAATAGTCGAAATGAATTGAGTTTTTAGCTTAGAACCTTCTTCGGCTTGTTCTTTAGCCAAGCGCAATTCTTCATTTGCCTGCAGTAATTGTGCGTTTGCTTTTTTCTTGAAATTGACGTTTCTAAATAAAGTTACGATGAGCAGTAAAAAAATCAGCGACAGTGAGATGGATAGAAAATTTATTAATTTTGATTTTTGTAGATTTTGAATTTGAGTTAATTTTTCATTTTCAATTTTAATTAGTTCACGTTTGTACTCATCTAATTCTAAATTTGTACCCTCGAGTTCTGCTTTATTAAAAATTTCTACGTTATTTAATTGGTCGACGATGGTGTTGTATTTTAACAAGTTTTCGTAAGCTGCGTCTGGTTTGCCTACACGATCTAAAAATTGTGAATAGGCTAAATAAGCATAAGAAAGGTCAGATTGCTTGTCCCATTTATTACCTTCATTTATTGCTTTTAAGAAATAATTATGCGCTACATAGGATTTATTTAGGTGTGCGGCATAAATCGCGTTGATCATGTAGAATGCTGTCGAAGTTGCGGGAGAAAGTAATTCAGAACTATGTTTATTGACGTAATTTAGAGTTTCTTTTCCTTTCTCGAACTCTCCAATCTTAAAGTATGCCCAAGTAATATTTACTTTCGTCAAAAAAATGCCAAGTAAATCGTTTGATTTGTTACTATATTCGATCGCCTTTTCAAAGTGAAGAATTCCTTTGGCAGTTTCTTTTCTGTCAAAAAAATAAATATTTCCTAAATTGTTATTTATCTTTCCTTTGATAACATCGTCTTCTGTTAAATTGGCGTGATACAATGCTTTATCATAATAAAAAACAGCCTTGTTAATTTGTGAAATAACATGACAATTTCCTGCGATAATATTATAACATCTGGCAATTAGTAAATTATCTTTTGATGCAATTGCAAAATTTAAAGCTAATCTAGAAGTAAGTAATGATTTTTGAAACTGTGACGTATTAAAATAAGATACTGCAGTATCGGTGAGTACTTTTATTTCTGAAACACTGAGCGTGTCTGCTTGCGCGAATCCTTTGGGAGTACAAAAAGTAAGTACGAATAGTACAAATAAAACAAAACGAATTTGCGACATAAAGATGTTATTGTTCAACCAAATATACATTTATTATTGAACAATATATTGTTTTTAAAAATTTTATAGATAGCTATTAAAATAACAAAGCGCCATTTGAGAAAGGCGCTTTGCAGTGTTTTTATTAACTTATTAATTAGCTTAATTCTTCTGTGAGCTCTTGATCACCTTCCCATTGACCCACTACTGATGTTGCTAAAGCATTTCCTAAAACGTTGGTAGCACTTCTAAACATATCGCAAAAATGATCGATCGGTAAGATCAAAGCAATTCCTTCAATAGGAATGTCAAACATACCACAGGTTGCGGCAACCACAACTAAACTAGCTCTTGGTACACCAGCAATTCCTTTACTGGTTAGCATCAATACCAATAACATTACCATTTGTGTTCCTAGATCGAGATGAATTCCATAAGCTTGTGCTATAAACATACTGGCGAATGTCATATACATCATACTTCCATCCAAATTAAAGGAATAGCCCAGCGGAAGCATAAACGATACAATTTTATCTTTTACGCCAAAAGCTTCTAGTTCTTCCGTTAATTTTGGAAAAACTGCCTCGCTACTTGTAGTTCCAAAAGCGATAATTAACGGACTTGTAATTCTTTTTAAAAGAACCGTCATTCGTGATTTTAAAAATAGATAGCCAACAATAATCAAGAATACCCAAAGTGTACCTATACCCAATAAAAATGATCCGAAGAACTTAAAATAGGTTACTAGAAGTTCTTGAAAATCGCGAACGGCAAATACACCCGCAATAGCACCAAAAACACCAATTGGAGCGAAGTTCATTACATAATTTACCATGCGCAATACAATGTGCGATGTTTTGTCTAAAGCATTTATCACTGGTTTTACAGTATCACCTAATGCTGCTGCTGCTAAACCAAAAAAGATAGAAAATACAACAATTTGCAAGATTTCATTAGTTGCCATCGCTTCAAAAATACTCTTCGGAACGATATGTTCGATAAAGTTCGCAAATGATATGGACTGTGTTTTACCGGTAACTTCAGCTGCAGAAGCAAGATCTACATGAGGAAGATTTAATCCAACTCCAGGTTCTAAGACATTTACAAAAAATAAACCAATTAATAAGGAGATAAAAGATGCTGTAAAAAACCAACCTAAAGCTCTTCCGCCAATTCGTCCTACGGCTTTTACGTCGCCTAGTTTTGCAATTCCAACTACTAATGTGGTAAAAACCAAAGGCGAAATAATCATTTGTACCAAACGAATGAAAATCGTCGCCAAAATTTGTATTTTATCACTAAATTCTTTGGCACCTTCTGGCGAAATGTTTTTATGAAGAAAGATTCCGAGTACGGCACCTAGAAACATTGCAACCAAGATTTGGCCAGTTAAGCTTCTAAGAAAAGACGTTTTTTTGATTTCGGTTGTAGTGGTCATTTATATATATTTAATTGATGTGTCTAAGACGCTCACTGTCTTAGTACGATTAATAGGTTTTGTTTAGCAAATAAAAATCTGCTAGAACAATTGCAGCCATTGCTTCAACAATAGGTACTGCACGAGGAACTACGCAAGGATCGTGTCGTCCTTTTCCTGTCATTGAGGTAATCTCTCCTTTATTATTTAAAGAATCTTGAGTTTGCATTATAGTAGCAACGGGTTTAAAAGCTACTTTAAAATAAATATCCATTCCATTGCTTATTCCGCCTTGAATTCCTCCAGAAAGATTTGTTTTAGTCGTTCCATCAGAATTGTACAAATCATTATGAGCACTGCCTTTCATCTCTGCGCCAGCAAAACCGCTACCGTATTCAAAACCTTTTACCGCGTTTATCGATAACATTGCTTTGCCTAGCTCTGCGTGCAACTTATCAAATACAGGTTCTCCTAAACCTACTGGTACGTTTTGAATTACGCAAGAAACAACGCCGCCAACAGTATCACCTTGTTTGCGAATGTCTCTGATGTATTCTTCCATTACTATTGCTGCGGCCTCATCTGGACAACGCACAGGATTGTTTTCAGTTTTTGACAAATCTAATTCTTGGTACGATTTGTCTAAGTGAATTGGTCCGACAGATGAAACGTAAGCGTTGATTTTTATTTCAGGAAGCATTTGCTTAGCAATAGCTCCAGCTACTACACGACTTGCTGTTTCTCTAGCCGAACTGCGTCCGCCACCGCGATAATCGCGAAAACCATATTTTTGATCATATACGTAGTCGGCATGACTTGGTCTGTAATTGTCTTTAATATGAGAGTAATCGTCTGATTTTTGGTTGGTATTTGGAATTATGAACCCGATTGGAGTTCCCGTGGTTTTACCTTCAAAAAGACCAGAAAGAAATTGCACCGCGTCTGGTTCTTTACGTTGTGTTACAATTGCTGATTGTCCAGGTTTCCTGCGTGCCATTTCTGTTTCTATAGCTTCAAAATCAAGGGTTATCCCAGAAGGACAGCCATCAATAATTCCGCCTAAAGCTTCGCCATGTGATTCTCCAAAAGTAGTTATTTTGAATAGTGTTCCGTAGCTATTTCCTGCCATTTTAGTTAGTTTTGAGCAAATGTAAGTTTTATGAATTAAACTAAAAAATTTATAATAATGAATTCCTTTTACAAAAAAATATATAAACCGTTCATTTTGTTAAAACTATAAAGCAATTTACATTTGATCGTCATTAAGGTATGATTTTATCAATTAGAGGTAAAATAAAATAAGTGCGGTTGATATATGATTAAAAACTTTCTGAAAAATTCTTTTTATTTTATGATTAGTAAGTAGAAGCAAAGTTTAAAACTTGAACGTTAAATTTTAGCGGCATCAGTCTTAACGACGCTTATTTGTACTCCAAAATTTAAGAAATTTCAGAGAAAATGATCTCTATTCTGTTTTAAAAAAAAAACTAAAATTTTAGGGTACTTATTTGTATTATTTATTTGGAAAATCAAAAGATGTAAATTGTAGAATAAATTTTAATTATTATGTAATGCATTACTGATTATTTGCTTTAGATTTGCTTAAAATTAATATAAAAACTTATGAAAAAAATTATTTTATCTGCCATGATGCTATTAGCAATTGGCTTTGCAGCTCAGGCTCAGGACATTTCTAAAAATGCTTTAGGTCTACGTTTTGGTGATAATGACGGTTTTGGTGGAGAAATCTCTTACCAAAGAGCATTATCTTCAAACAATAGACTAGAGGTTGATTTAGGATGGAGAAATAGTAATCATTATGATGCAGTAAAAGTTACAGGTATATACCAATGGGTTTGGAATATTGAAGGTGGTTTTAACTGGTATGCTGGTGTTGGTGCTGGTTTAGCTGCTTGGGATGATAACTATGATGGACCTAAAAATAACGATTACAAAGATAGCGGAACTTACGTTTTTGCTGCTGGAGATATCGGAATTGAGTACGGATTTAAAGAAGTGCCAATTTTAATTTCATTAGATGCTAGACCAGAAATTGGTACTGGTGGTTACAATGATGATTTTGGATTTGACATTGGTTTAGGTATCCGTTACAGATTCTAATTCAAACAAATCGTCTGATATTCGATTGATACAATTGAAGAAAAAGGCTGCAAATTATTTTGCAGCCTTTTTTTGTTTATGCAACATTCCGAATAGTTTTCCTCTTCTATAATTGAATTTTTAAACAGATTAATTGCTTTGAAGTAGAACTGATGCGTCGTTCGGAATCTATAAATGATTATTCTAAAACCTGAACGCCACCACCATTTACAAATATTGTTTGTCCGCTTACCCATTCTGAAACTGGTGAAGCAAAATAAAGTATGGCGCCAGCAATATCATCCGCTTTTCCTAATCGCTTGATAGGTGTGTGCGCCAACATTGTTTTTTCGATTTCGGGAGTCAATACGCTTTCTAATGCTGCGGTTCTTGTTGCCCCAGGACCTACAGCGTTAATTCGTACTTCTGGTCCAAAGTCATGTGCCAGATTTGCAATCATATGATTTACTGCTGCCTTTGAAGCACCGTAACCACTCATGTTAGGACTTTTATTGATACTAGACATTGAAGTTGTAACTACAATGGATCCATATCCTGCTGTTTTCATGTGCGGTACACAAAGCTGACTTAAGCGCCAAACACTAAAAACATTCAGTTCAAAATCGCGTTTAATTTCATCTACTGATATTTTAAAAGGATTTTCACGACCACCGCCACCGCCACCTGCATTATTAATAAGGATATGAATGGATCCAAATTTCTTAACCGTTTCGTCAACAAGATTTACAAGATTTTCATCTTTCAAAATATTACATTCTACAGCTAAAACTTGCACACCGAATTGTCTGATTTCCTCTGCGGTTTTTTCGGCGTCATCTTTCTTAAAATCTCCGATTACAATATTTGCTCCAGCTTTAGCCAGCATAATTGCAGTTGCCTTACCAATTCCGTTCGCTCCACCTGTTACTATCGCAGTTTTACCTGTTAAATCGAACAATTTATTAAAGTCCATGTTTCTCTTTTTTTAATTAAATAAGTTTTTTTGCTGTGAAAAATAAAGTTTGGATTAGAAAATATAAGTTATTTTAAAATCCAAAAATTGAAGGTAAAGCAATTATTTGAACTGTTTTCTGTGTAAATAGATGTCGCGAGGCTTTGACGTCCTTTTTAAATCAAATTTAACGAGATAGAAGTTTATTTAAGAGTAAGAAGGGGAGAAGTATTCTTAAAAAATTAATCTTAATTGATGATAAATTAAAACCTACTGTTTGGTTAATGCAGTTCCTTTGTGCGCAGCAATATGATCTGTTTTGTCACTTTTTATTTCGTATTGAGGTTCATCTTCTGTCGCATGATGCGTATATCCTTTGTATTCAAAATTTTTTATATGCTTTTTAATAATTGTCCCTGATACTTTCCCTGCTTCGGAGTTCCAGCTCACCGCATCTCCAATTTTAAAATATGTTTTCATGCTAGTAGTTTTTAAGTATTATGTTTCATCTGCGGCTGCATCCGAATATAAAACGCAACCATTGACAATTCGGGCGGGTTGAGTGTATGGATGCTCTTGAATTTTTGCTTTTGCCATAATGTGTAAAACAGTCCAGTCGGCTGCTTTTAAATAATCAGAAATCATAGAACGATGGCAGCGCCACCAAACTGCCTCAGAGCACATGTAGGCAGTATTCTTTTCTAAAGCAACAGCTTCCAATGCTACAACTGCATTTTTAAAGGCGTCACTTTCCATATAATCGGCATAACCACGAAAAGAAGCATTGTTCCAACGGGTATTTTTTGTGTCTTTTCTTGCAATTCTTCTACCACCAAGATCTGCAAAATAAAGGTATTGTATTCCTACTTCAGCCAAGGATTTTTTTAAACTTTCTTGATCAAATTGAGGATACTTTCGGGAACCAGGCAATCTTCGAACATCGGCAATAACTTTTATTTCAAAAGAAGCGAGCATTTCCAAAAACTCCACTAAAGTATGCGTAGAGTGACCGACGGTATATATAGTCGGATTTTTTAGCGCACTCATAATAAATGATTTAAGGTTAATATATACTTGTCGATATAAAGTTGCTTTTCTTTTGATTTATATTGTTGAATGTATCTCGGATGTTCGAGAACCTTTAAATTTCCGAATAATTTAGCCTCTTGATTTAATTTGTGGATAAATTGTGCATTTTTCTTCCCTAGAATACAAACCTCTTCTGTTTCTAAACCCAGACTAATGTGCTTTTTTAACGAATCAATCATGAAATCTTTAACCAACTCAAATAACTTAGAATCATCGTAGTAGTTCGCATTTAACCATTTTCCTTCTTTCGTTTTACGCACAATAGCTAAAGGGAAAGGAGAGTTGATGTAGAATTGTTTATAAAAAGTAGCTGTTCCGCCATACTCGGCAATCATATCATACATGTAAACAGACGAGATCTCATGCGTGTGGGCAGAGTCCATTTTAATGCCACATTCACTTTCTAATCGTTTAGTATCGGTAAAAGGAACTCCAGTCACTCCAGCACCATGTCGGCTCGGATTAATTCCCACAATAAATTTTCTGCTGTTCGAATCATTGTAAAATTTATAATAAAATTGCCGCATCACATCCATCGTTTCGGGATTATCCATATAAGGATTAAGTACCTGATAACCATCTGGAAGTTGATCTGAGTAGTGCAGTTGCGTATTGAATTCAATTACTTTATTTGCAATGCTTTTTGACATAAAAATTCTGCTTTTTTTATTTAAAGCCGTTTCTTGCAAATAGTAAGGAAAATTAAAGATTGAATAATTTCTTTTAGCAAAAAAGGCTTAATAGTAAAGTTAGCAAATAGAATTTAAAAGTAGATAAAAAGAAACATCAAATCCAGTTTTAGAGCCCTAAATAATAGAAAAATATTTGTTGTAAAAAGACTAAAATAGATTTGTTTTGGATACTATTTGCCTTGTTTTTTCTTACTCGATTTAACTGCATCAGTCCCATCAGTTAGCCAATCTAAAGAAAAACTTACAAATGCATTTTTTTTATAACCGTCTTTTTCAAAAAAGAGTCCAATATCGCCGTTTTTTAAGACAGTCATCGATGAATATGCAGATTCTCCGACGTAAATTGTCTTTCCTTTACTCCACGTCTTCCCTTCGTCATAACTAATTTTTACGGTCAGATTTTCGCGTTTGTTGGGCGAATTTACATTTGAAAAAAGCAGTCGGTTTTTACTATATTTTTTGTCTTTTAAACTGTATCGAATGAAACTTGCATTGCAAGCCGGATCAATTAATTGGGAATCTGGATTTGATGTCCACGTTTTTCCGTGATCTGTTGACGTATGTATGTATCTGACACCAACTTTACTTACTCTACTATTGATCATCCAAGAACCATCTTCTAATTCCATAATTTTTGACTCATCAGCAGGTAAAATGGGAGTATCAATTAAACTCCAATTTTTTCCGTGATCGTCACTTTTAAAGACAAATAATCCTTTTTCTAAATTGACGATAGTATGTAGTAGTTCGCCCGATTTTGTTTGAAGTCCTCTACCAGATGTAATGAATTTGAAATCTTTTTTCCATTCTGGTTTTGTAATTTGAGCAGTAATATCGGTAGGAGTAGACCATGTTAAACCGTTATCTTTACTTGAAACCATTTTTAAATAATAGACATCTTTTTCTGTTTCTAAATTCATGTAGTTAAAAAACATAAAGATCTCGCCTGACGATTCATCTACAATCATTGAAGGATCTGAGGCAGATTCTCCTAAAGGATAGTCAACAATAGTTTGAATTTTTGACCAAGATTTGCCGCTGTCTGCACTTCGCCTCATCACTATATTGATATCATTATTTGACCTAAGATCACCGCAGGACGGAACTCTTTCATCAATTGCAGCAATTACATCGCCATTTAAAGCGGTGATGATCGAGGGTATTCTATAACATGAAACACCT
This sequence comes from Flavobacterium sp. TAB 87, assembly GCF_001529295.1. Taxonomy (GTDB): domain Bacteria; phylum Bacteroidota; class Bacteroidia; order Flavobacteriales; family Flavobacteriaceae; genus Flavobacterium. The sequence goes on along the minus strand of NZ_LLWK01000035.1, from coordinate 9,493 downwards.
TCTTTCATATCAGAACTAAACAGGTTTACAAATTTAAGTTCCTCTTTTGCACTTTGTGCGATTCCGATTTGTGACACTGTTATAAAAGATAAAAAGAATAAAATGGTAGTGAATTTAAGTTGCATAACTGTTTTTTTAGAAGAGATGTGTAAGATACTACTTTTTTTTACGACAAAAATTACGTTCTATTAATTTGATATTCTTTGTTTTGCAAAAACCAATATAGCATTGTATCGTCTGTTTTTGTGGTAAAGAAATTTAATTTGTGGAGCAAATTAATAGAGAATTGATTCTCCATTAAACAACTGGCGGTTATTTCCTTCACAATTCCTGTCGCAAACGCCCATTTTATAAGTGCTTCGGCTGCCTCTCTCGCAAACCCTTTTTTTCGCTCTTCCGCTATTATTCCATAACCAATGTCGGCACTTTTTAATAGAGTATTAAATCCTTTAAATCCAGCATCGCCAATTATTTCTAAGTTGTCTTTTTTTATAATTATCCAAGATTCAAATCCTGTAGGTGATGCTACTTGAGCTAGATTAGCGATTATTTTAGGTAAAGTTTCTAATACGTCTGCATCTGGCCAACTTTTCCCTTTTTTGAAGTTTCGTTTTTCTAAATCACTATAGTCTTCACGCATTAGATTCTCACATATTTTGGTTGTAAACGGAATAAGAATTAATCTCTCGGTTAGTAGTTGATCTATCTGTAGTGCTTGTGGTTTCAATGGTTTGTGTTTTGAATTTTAAAGATATGAATTTTACGTATTTTATATGTATAACTTTACAATTGTATAGGAATAACTGTAGATCAAAAAACTAATGATTAAATATATATAAAGGTCTAAATGAAGCGCTCCGACTGTAGTGGTGCTAAAGTAATTTTAGAGTCTGTTTTGTTTTCGTTTTTTAATTATAAGAGAAAGTATCCAAACTGATACTAAAAGTATTAAAATGATAATTTTTATTTGGCTCATTTCTGGAAAAAAGTTATTTAAAGAATGAAACGCTGAGACCGCAAGCAGAGAGTGCGTGCGATCGGCTACCGCTCCTATTCCCCAACTTGCGAGGATCAAAATTCCGAAAAACAATATATTAGAAGTCGTTAGGTTAAAGTTTAGATGCCAAATAAACCACAGTGTTGCAACAATCAAAACGTTTGCAATTGCTGGTAGTGACTTTAGTTCTTGCTGTAAAAAACCACGCCAGCCCATCTCTTCTAATAATCCATAAACTAGTATTGCTGTAACGGCAACAAATGAGAATGTTCCGCTGGTGTAGTACTCGGTTCCCAAGATCAAAACAATCGGAAAGATCCAATACAAAAGAAGTGGAATTAAAAGATTTTTATAATTTCCTTTAAGAGAAGGTGTTGGTTTTATTTTAAAGATTAAAAATGAAATTACTGCACCAATCGCAGGACCAATTCCTTGTAAAATTACTTTTAAAAATTCGGAGCTTAGATTATCTAATACTGTCGTTTTGTTAGTTACATAACGAAGTGCGATTGCGATGCTATAAAAAACTACAATTGCTAAATAATTAATCTTGGTTTTCATAAAGGATTGGTTTTAATTATGATTCAAAATTAAAGATCTAATTTGTTTAAAAAATTGACTTTGGGTAAGAAATGAAAATTTAAACTATTTTTTTTCTAATTCTGCTTAAACTTTCGGCAGTGACACCAAGATATGAAGCAATTATTTTTAGGGAAGTTCGTTGAAAAATTTCGGGGCGTTCTTTAATGAGTTTGAGATATCTTTCTGTAGGAGAAAGAGCTAATAGATTAATTTGCTCTGATTGTTTGCGAATGAACATAGCATCTGATATTGCTTTACCACCCAAAAGTCCTTTCGCAGATCTTACATACAAAGCGTTTAAATCTTTATAATTGATAGACCAAATGATCGTCTTCTCTAAACTCTCCGTTTTTATAACTGTTGGAGATTGTGTCAAGAAGGATAAATAATCGCTAAAAATCTGATTTTCATAATATAAATTAATACAAATGTCTTTATCGTCTGCCAAAACAAAATGTGCTGCAGAACCACTAACTACTATATTGATGTAGTTTTCTGTTTTATTATATTCTTTACTAATTTCATTTTTGGCAAATAGGCGAGTGGTCACAGATTTAGCAAATTCATTCCACAAATTCATATCAGCACTATAATCTTGATCAAATACTTTTTTTATTTTTTCAGGCGTAGGCTCTTCCATTATAGTATCTTTTTCATTTAAGGAAGCTGAAATAATTTTATCTTATTCTGAAAATAATCTACTATTACACGTTTGTTTTTTCCATAAACCTTCCATACTTGACGGATTTTCCGTAACCTGATACAAAATTTTCATTTTTAAAGATTGTCTTTCCTCCAACCAAAACTCGTGCAATTACTCCTTCATTTCTATTGACTAATCGGGCATAGTTTCCGAATTCTATTATAGGTTCAAGTTCAACGTTTTCGGTTACGTTGTTCAAATTTTCAGGATTTAAAAGTACTAAATCAGCGATTTTGCCTATAGTTATATGACCACAATCTAAATTAAACCAATCTCCTTGCTCTTTGGTAAGTCTCCAAATGCATTTTTCCATACTCATAATAGGATTTCCATTATCGATGGAATCCTGAACTGTTTGTATCATTTTTAAAGGAAAATTGTAAAAAGCCATGTTATTAAGATGTGCAACAGCATCTGAAAAACTGATTAAATTGTACGGAAAATTATAAAGGTCCTTGTACTTTTCTTTTTGGTCATTTGCAATAGTTGTTGTCCATCTTATTTTTTTATCATAGGTAATAATAGTGCCTAAAAATACATCGACAGGATGACTGTTTCTCTCTTTTGCCATTTCGTAAAAGTTTTTACCAATTAAACTTTTATCTGGACAATCGATAATAACTGCTTTACTTAAATCTTTGTGCCATACTTTTGGCGCAAATTTTTTCTTTATTTCTTTTTTAAAATTATCTCTAAATTTAGGATCTGTAATCAGAAGATTTCTTTTATCTAGTTCTTTTGCAAGATGACGAAGTGCTTCTCCACTTGGAAATTCTTCAAACATAACAGAATCGACTCCGTCATAATAAACCGTAAACGGACAAGGGGGAGACTGCATCCTGAAATTTGCATTTCCTAAAAGATTTATACTTCTTGAAGCGAATGCAATTAAAGGATAAATATAACGATCACCAATTAAATCCATCATTGCAATCATGGTCGTTTTTAGTGGTTTTCTAAAAATACCAGTACTTGCTAACATGTAATTAAAAGCGTTTACTCGAGTAACCAAATTGGGCGCACCTTGAAGAATAGCATCTCTCTCTCGAAGTAGTTCGACTAAACTTTTACGTTCTTTCCAAGACGAGTAGAAGGAAGGCGTTTTATGCGACCAGTACCGATCACCATCCATTTTATCCCAAGGATTATCCATAGTCGATAATCCGATAAACCCTTCGTCCAAAGCAGCTGTTAACAGCTGAAGCATTTCCTGCTCTTCTTTTTTTGTAGCCGATACGTTGTCAAGCAAAGAGCGTTTGATTCCCATTGCTTTCATCCGAATATCAGAATGACCGATGAATGAAGCGACATTGATTCCTAATGGTAGGGTATTAATATATGCTTTCCATTGTTTTGGCGTATTCCATGTTTTTTCTTTTTCTAACAAAGGCAACATGACTTCTCTTGGAATTGCTTCGACTCTTGTAAATGAATCGGCGGTATCTTCGGGGCTATTAAATACAGCAGAAACAGAGCAACTGCCTAAAATTATTGTGGTAACTCCATGTCGTGCCGATTCTTTGAGTCCAGGAGAGGCAAGAATTTCGGCGTCGTAATGCGTGTGCGAATCTACAAACCCGGGAACAATCCATTTTCCTTTGGCATCAATTATTTCTACATTTTCATCCTCATATAAAATGTTTGTACCTATTTCTTGTATAAGACCATTGGCGTCAATTAGTATATCTTGTACGATAGCTTTTTGATCGTTATCTCCAGAAAAAAGCAGACCATTTTTGATGAGTATTTTCATGATTAAAAATCTTTTTTAAGAATTTCTTCCATACAATATTCTGCGATGGCCGTTATCGTTAAAAACGGATTAACTCCAATGCTTGCAGGAACGAGTGCACCATCGGTTATGTATAGATTTTCGTATCCTTTTACCCTTCCGAAAAGGTCAGTTGTCTTGCCTATTACTGCACCACCCAACGGATGATAACAAATGTCGGGTCCATACCCTTTTCCCCATAATAATCCTGCAGGAGTTCCGCCGTTGGCCTTATTCATTTTTTTTATAAAATACTTGGCGTTATCAACAGTATGTTTAAAGTTTTTCTTTTCCCAGTTAATTTTAATATCTCCAATAGCTGGGTCGTACGAGATACTTCCGGGAACAGGAACTTTATTGATGACTAAATATAACGCAGTGTACACTTCCATACCCATTGGTAAGGGTGATATTTCGGCAAAGAAAGCATGCTTCTCATCATTCCAATTATCAATTCCGGAAACGGGAATAGTCGACTGTTTCGAGCCTGTACCGGTACTGTGATTTTCTTCCGTCGCTTCATCCTCTACACGATTAAAAAGCGTGTTTACCATATTTCGACCCGTCATCACATTACCATTATTTCCCCAATTGCCTCCCACTGTTTTGTCAAAATTGGTCATTTTTCCTTTATGCATAGCTGTTAACAAGAGCTTAGTTGTACCTAAACTTCCTGCATTTAAAAATAGCTTTTTACAGTTTATCGTTTTCTTTGCAACTACTAAGCCTTCTGTATCAATAATGTCTACAAAAACAGTATATCCTTTTTCTGTTTGTTTAAAATAATCTACTCGATGCAGGTCTTGAATACTTAACAGCCCCGTTTTTAGCGCTTTTTTTAGATATGTTTTTTCAAGACTTTGCTTGCCATGATTATTACCATAAATAACTTCTTTTGCTAAAGCTGATTTAGGAACTTCTCCCGCTTCCTCTTTTTTCATGTAATCAAAAGAGTAGACATTTGGTACTCTGACCGTTTTGAATCCTGCATGATGCGCTTCACTTTCTCCTACTCTGGCGAACTTGTAGTAGGGTGATTCATTATAATAATCGTTTGATATTTCATTGACTTCAAGCTCTTTTTGAGCTAAAGGAAAATAAGTATTCCAAAATTCATCGACATTCAATTCTGGAAACATTTTCTGAAAGTATTCCTTCTTTGGTTGCACTGCCATTCCTCCATTCACCAAAGATCCACCGCCAACCCCTCGACCAGCATATACCTTTATATTCTCAAAATCCATGCGGTCGAGAACGCCAGTAAATTTTTTATTGAACATTGCAATATTCATCATTGGCGCTTGAGAAGATTTCTTCAACCAAGTAGAATTATTTTTTGGAGTTATTAGGTCTGAGAACGGTTTATATTTTCCGTTTTCTTTTTCCCAGTCTAAACCCATTTCTAGCATCACAACCTTTTTACCAGCTTGGGTAAGTCGCAAAGCTGCAACGGCTCCTCCATAGCCAGAACCAATCACTAAATTCTCAATAGTTTCTTCGCTATGATTTAGTTCTAAATTAATTCCGAAAGCACTAGCTGCAACCATACCAGCGCTTGAAGCTGATGTTATTTTTATAAAAGTTCGTCGTTCCACAGTATATTTTTTAAAATACGTATTCAATTTAAAGTCATTTAGAGATGGATTATAACCACCTTCAACTACTAATGTACGAATTAAAAAGACTTTAGAATAAAGAATTTTTTAAGCAAATCTGTTTTTTTAATGGTATTTCAGATTTTTGTGGTACCTGTTTGATCAAAACTGAATTGATCTTTAAGTTAATTTTTGAATTTTAAAAAATCTTCTAATAGTTATTTTTTTTTGATACTATGAGTTGTACAGAATTTAAATTTTAATCAGTTCAAAACTTTAAAAAGCAAAGACTAACTTTTTTTAATTTTTCAAAATTGATTTTTTTATCTTTTGTTGGTAATTAGACCTTCATTTGTTTCAAATCCGGAATACTATTCACCACGATAGAAATTGGTTCACCACGATTATTTTGTATCAATTTTTCGAAATGGTGGTATATTTCATCTTCACCAAATTCTATAAAAAAGTTATAGTTCTTTTGATCTTTTACAAAGGTAAATTTTATAAGATTTGGCAATTCCTGCTTCCCATACTTTAAGTTGACAACATCTTCATTGTGTAAGACTTGACTTTTTCCATTAAAAAAACAATAATTTAGCGTTGCTTTTTGTTTGTCCTAAATTAGTAATAGTCATTTTTTAGTTGAATTTTTGATAGTATTTGTTTGTCCAAATGCCGAATAGAATAGCTTTACAGTTGTTTACTGTTTTCCTAAATTGAGGTCTGTCTTCGCAAATGCAAGTATCATTTAAAACTTTTGTTCTTTGATCTTTTTCTACAATATCGTAATCTTTAATTAGGTCAGGACTAATTTCATCAGCTTTATAAATTTCTATTTCCTTGGTGTCATTAACGCCCGAAATCCATAAGACAACAGCACCACTTGGCGCAATACCAGCAATCAATTCATTATAATTCCCTTGGATCAATTCGGCATCAGTCAATTTTTCTTTTACATCTCTTCTAAAGCCATTTTTAAAAAAAACCAGACATCTTCCTTTTATCTAATTTTGTATTTAACTCGTACTATTTATTTTCTACATATGAAGACCAATATAGCAGTACGTTATCTGGTACTGCAATTCTGCCAGCGAGTGAAGATTTGAAAGTCGTATCGCCAAAACCCCAAACAATTGAAAACACTTTATTAGTTTGTAAATGAATTGAAGGATTGTGATGTCCTTTTACAGCAACATCAAAGTTGAGCTTTGAAAGTAGTTTGATTGGATAGCCTACCGAAGTAGAAATTCCTTGTTGATAATCATATCTTTCAGTAGCATTATAAACCTGTTCGTTGCTATAGGTCGCTCTTTCTTCTATATATGTAAACCAAAGCAGCAGCGTTCTAGCCATAAAAAATAAAACAGAAGTTGTAACAAGAGCGAATAAATTTCTTTTAGGAAAGAATTTATCATTTTATGTTTTATATTACAGATAAGTTCGGTAAATTCTAAAATTTGTGTAAAATCTTTTTAACCTTTTGATCTATAAGAAGTTTAGTTGAAAAATTTTTTAAAAATGGTCTAATTCTTAATGAATTTGCTTGTAACCGAATCTATAATTTTTTCAACTTAATTTTGTGTTTACATCTCATCTTGAACAATGTTTAATAATATGCCGCATTATCAGTAGGACGCATTTTATTTAAAATTTCTACCTAAATGAATAATCACAGATGGTTTGTTTACTTCTGCAATGCGCTAGATATATTTCAATCATTTAAAGTTTGTACATTGTTCCCATTTTTTTTTAGATCTAAATTCTAGACCTGTGTACTACTAACCCGATCACACAAATTCACAGAAATTAAACTAGATATATCTTAATAGTACTACACTTTTTTTGCTCTACATCGACAATATAATTTGTTTTAAACCGATTAAAAATATAGCAGACAACTTCGTAGTAATCACAGCAAAGTAATTAATCTATTTCACTACTATTTTATTTTTTGAAAAGGATTTTTTTATGATTTTATCTTTGATTGTTCTCTTCCTATAAACTTCCAAACAAGAAGTATTGTCATTTTAAAAAAATATATAGCTTCTATTTTGAAACTATCAATACTTGACTGACAATCAATTTTTTTATTGAATTCAGCTTATCTATAAAGTTTTATATCTTGCCTGATATGTCACTTTCCAAATAACTGACTTTTGCAAGAAAGGTACTAATCAAAACATACAGCGATTTCATACTAATTGTTTGAAGCAATTATTTGTTTGTATTCTCTTGATTAAAGTAGTCGTGCTCGTGTATTTGAAAGAGAAAGTACTGCTAAAAAAAATTGGAAGTGCGGTAATTAAAATTTAATACCGGTACTGATACCATAGGACTTAAAAATTAAATCTCCAGATTTTTCTTGTTGGTAATTAAGTATAGGATCAGCTCCTTCGAGTCTCAAAAATTGCTGCTCTGTAAATAAATTAATTGCTACATTAAACTTATTCCGTTTAATAACTGGAACTCCAATCCCAAGTCTTGCATTTGTACCACTTTAAAATTGTTCTTTATTTAAACTAATCTCATTTGTTAGGGAACAATATACAAACACATTGTCTGTGTCTACAAAAAAGAATTTTACTACTCCTCCTATTTCTGCCATCGAAAAATCAGGTTGGTTATACTTTTTATAACCGCTAATTAGCCCTATACTTAGTTTTTTAAATAGCATATAATTATAGGAATATGTTAATCCTATTGCTGGTTTTTTAACGTTTAAATCTTCATCCCAAATTATATGTTTTGTATTATCAGTACCGAAATAGCTGTAACTGTATTTTGTTTTATTATGAATAATGACATCAATCTCAGCGTTAGAATACCATTTTGTTACTTTTTTATTTTGACCATATCCAAATGAACTTATAAATATGCAGATCAATAAAACTTGTCTTTTCATTCTTTTTTTAATTAAATTTGTTCAAGTGTTTCCGTATCTTCTTATGCCCAATCATAAAATGATTTTTGTCCGTAGCACTAAATCATTTCTCTATCTCCATATTACTCTTTTACGCAATTAGTTTAATTTTATTTCAAATAAACATACGTCCGCATTATGGTAATGTATTGGCAAATCAGATGTATTTTCTAATTTATTCATACCGATAAAATTAAAACCACATTTTTTATAATGATTGATTAGCACATTATTTTTTCCGCAGGTATCCAATCTAATACATTCCTTTTTTTGTTCTACTGCAAGATCTTTAGCCCATTCAACAATTTTTTGTACGAAGTTTTGTCCTCTAAACTCAGGATTTGTGGCTATTCTATGAATATAGATAGAAGAATTATTTTCTTTATCTTCCCATATTTGCGCATCGTTAAATGTTATAGCCCAAACACAAGCTATTTTGTTTTCGATTATTATTTTAAATTGTCTTTTCTCACGAATTTCGGAAGTAATTAATTTTTCACTAAATTCAGGCCATTGATTGTCCGGAAATTTTATTTTCTGAAATTCAGTTGCTAATTTGTATAACCTAAAGATTTCTGGGATATCATTTAAAGTACTATTTGTTATTATCATATTTTTAACGGAATAAGTTTCTAACGTAATTTCTTTTCGATTAAAGTTATCCTTATGTTTCCAAATAAGAAAGCAATTTGATTAACTTTAGGCTTTTCTACATTTAAAAAATAAAGCTACGATTTATTTTGGTTTAGAGTTGATTTTAGTATTTAAATCTCCATTCTATGATCTTAATTGAGTCTTTTGCAAGCTATTTTTATACTACAATTTTATACATTTTTTGGTTATAAAATTGCGTTGGATTCGTGACTCTACTGTCTTGTCCTAGTCTAGGTTGACTATTTTTTTATTAAAAAATAGGTTCAAAACT
>NZ_LLWK01000034.1 GCF_001529295.1 Flavobacterium sp. TAB 87 | reverse complement strand
AAATCAAGAACTGGAAGTCACCCTACAAGACCAAAGTCTTGTTTTTATTAAAAACGAACTATTTAAAGCCGAAATCAGGATTTGTTTTCTTTCCACTTCAATTTGTAGCCTAAAAAAACAGGCTTCTTAAAAGGCTTTATTTGGATTGTAGTAATACCAATGTGAGGGCATATTAGAGGAAAAAGAAGTTTTTTCACAGCCTGACGTTCCCACGCTTTGCTTTGTTGCGAGCTTCGGAACTGATTATTTTCTGTTAAAGATAAATATAATTGCGAAACGTGAACGTGATTTTAAAACAAATTTCGCAATAGAGCAAAACGTGTGTTACCAGATGTTTTTTTACTAATATTGTATAAAATTAAAATTATGAAAAATATAAACATTACAAATCAAACAAAATATTCTTTAGAATTTATTTTTTCCGAAGCAGATAAATTAGCTACAGAATTAACAAAGTCAATTTCGGAAAACACTAACAAGTCTTTTTTTGTTGTTGCTTTTTACTCTTCAATACTTTCATTTTCATTTTTCCAAATGGCTAAAGGAGAATATTTATATTTTATACTTTTAGCTGGGTGTATTTTAAGCATCATAATTTTACATAAAAATTTATTTCCTTCAATGATAGCTTTAAAAGGATCATTACCAGAACTTATGTTTGATAGTTATTTCGACTCTTTTTTAAATGAAGAATTAGAAAAAGAATATTTAGCTACACAAATTGAAAGTTATAATTATGCGCTTAACCACAACAAAGAAAATATAAAAAATATGGTTAATAGATTTAAAAAATCAATATATTGTATGTTAATATTCTTATTTTTTTTTATTGCTGTAACTTGTTTTTTCAGTTTTGTTGAATGTTTTCAATGTTGAAGTCGTGTTAGGTCTAGTGGCAGGTTTTCCCTGTATTTGATCTGTTTTCTGTTCTGTTTTTTCTTTTGTCATATTTCTTTATTTACTATATTGTCATTTAAAATATCTGGTAACTAGTATATATGCGTCTTACAGTAGCGTGAACAACGTCTAGGTGAGTTGTATTAGCGAACTTGAATTGCGTATAATATTTCGTGAAAATAGTAAAAATTGCTTTACAAATCGTCAAATGGACTCTTTATTTGCTGAATGTTTTTGGTGCTCACGTGGGTGTATATCTCGGTGGTTTTGCTGCTGCTGTGTCCTAATAATTCTTGAATATAATGCAAGTCTGTGCCCGACTCTAGTAGGTGAGTAGCGTAACTGTGCCTTAGCCAATGCAAGGTAACGGGCTTGGAAATTTGTACTTTAATTAAGGCTAATTTTAAAACTTGCTGTAAACTGCGAGCTTTGTAGGGTTGTCCTTTTTCGTACCCCTCAAAAAGATAAATAGATGGCTTATGGACTATAAAGTATTCTCTTAGTAGCGTTAGTATTTTGGGACTTAACGGTACGATTCGGTCTTTTTTACCTTTTGCATTTTTTAATAAGATGATGTTCCGTTTGGAGTCAATGTGGTGTGGACGCATGGCCAGAAGTTCCCCACAACGCAAACCACAGCTGTATATTAGGCATAGCATCGTCTTGTGCTTTAGATTGGAATGTGCGTCTAGAATTTGTTTAACTTCTTCTTTACTGAGTACGTTCGGTAAGCTTTTTTCTCTTTTCGGTCTGTGAATGGCATCAATTTCAATTTGACGGGACTGAATAGTAGAGAAGAAAAGTTTGATTGCATTTACGATTTGGTTTTGATACGAAACTGAAAATTTGTTTTTTATAATGTGTTCATTGTTAAACACAATGATATCTTCATTTGTGATTTCAGCTATTGGCTTTTCGGTATAAAAAAGCAGAAATGATTTTAACGCTTCTATGTAGGTCTTTACGGTACTTTCACTATAACGCTTGGAGGATAGCCAATACCTGAACTTCTCAATTTGTTCTACATTGTACAGTGAATGTGTTGGTTTCGGAATTATATTAAAACGTCTGATGTTGTGCTCAGAAGCAGGAACGTGCCATACTTTTTTACTAGCACTCCATCGTGCGTCATCTAGTTTTTTTAGACGACTGATTAAATCGATGTCTTTGTCGAAAAAAACGGCGATTCGTTGCTCATTTTTGTGAATTATTAACTTAGCGTTCCAATTCATATTACAGAATATTTAAAATTAAAGATAAGAAAAATCTTTGTTTTTAAGTAATTGATCTTGTTCTAAATTGGAACTATTTTTTATAAATCGAAGTGTTGTATTTGTAATCGTGCTAATTAGAACAAGTTGGGTCGCGTGAAGGATGGGAGTGATATCCTTTTGTGCCATGGTTTGGCACAAAAGATATGGTGGACAGCCTGACCCGCTTTTTTTGCGGGGCACGCCCAAATAAAAAGTCCGACCTGCAAAAATGCAAATTGGACTTTTATACATAAATATGTTTTACTTTTTACAAGTGAATTACTTCGCCGTAAGCATCAGCAACGGCTTCCATCACTGCTTCACTCATTGTTGGGTGCGGATGAATGGATTTAAGGATTTCGTGTCCTGTAGTTTCTAGTTTACGAGCTACAACCGCTTCTGCGATCATGTCGGTTACGCCGGTACCAATCATGTGGCAACCCAACCATTCACCATATTTGGCATCAAAAATCACTTTTACAAATCCGTCTGGAGTTCCAGAAGCTTGCGCTTTTCCTGAAGCTGAAAATGGAAATTTTCCAATTTTTAGGTCGTATCCTTTTTCTCTTGCTTGTTTTTCAGTTAGACCAACCGAAGCAATTTCGGGAGTTGCGTACGTACAACCGGGAACGTTTCCGTAATCGATTGGATCTACGTGCAATCCTTTAATTTTTTCAACACAGTTAATTCCTTCAGCCGAAGCAACGTGTGCTAAAGCTTGACCAGGAGTAACATCTCCAATAGCGTAATAGCCTGGAATATTTGTTGCGTTAAATTCGTTTACTAAAATTTTATCTCTGTCGGTTGCAATTCCAACTTCTTCTAGGCCAATATTTTCGATATTGGTTTTGATTCCAACTGCCGAAAGTACAATCTCTGCTTCTAAAATAACTTCTCCTTTTTCTGTTTTTACAGTTGCTTTTACGCCTTCGCCAGAAGTATCTAGTTTTTCAACAGAAGAATTGGTCATTATTTTTATTCCTGCTTTTTTTAATGATTTCTCGAATTGTTTCGAGATATCTTCGTCTTCTACTGGAACTACATTTGGCATAAATTCTACAATAGTTACATCGGTTCCCATAGAGTTGTAAAAGTGTGCAAACTCAACTCCAATAGCTCCAGAACCAACGATAATCATTGACTTTGGTTGCGTTGCTAAAGTCATTGCTTGGCGGTAACCAATTACTTTTACACCATCTTGCGGCAAGTTTGGCAACTCACGAGAGCGTGCTCCTGTTGCAATAATAATGTGGTCTGCGCTATATTCAGTTACTTTATTGTCTTTATCGGTGACGTCTAGTTTTTTTCCTGGTTTTAGTTTCCCAAATCCTAAGATAACATCAATTTTATTTTTTTTCATTAAAAAAGTAACGCCTTTGCTCATTCCTTCAGCAACGTTACGGCTTCGTTTTACTACTGCTCCAAAATCTTTATCGAAATCAGAAACTGTTAATCCGTAATCAGACGCATGTTTTAAATAATCAAAAACTTGAGCCGATTTTAGCAATGCTTTTGTCGGTATACAACCCCAGTTAAGGCAAACTCCACCTAAGTTTTCTTTTTCAACTACGGCCACCTTAAAGCCTAATTGTGATGCTCTAATGGCAGTTACATATCCACCAGGTCCACTTCCTAAAACAATAACGTCGTATTTCATTTTTGTACTTTTTTTAATTTAGCGCTCCACAACAACATAAAAATCGAGTTGTTATTTTTTACTGGATATTTACCAGTTTATTTGCGATTGCGAATTTAAGGATTTATTTTAAAAGAGGATTGAAAATTGTATGGAATCACTATTGTAAAAGCATATTTCACAGAGATTCCTGAAAAAGTGCATTTTTGTAAGGATGGATATGAAAGTATTAAGCACTAAAACTACTTGCTGAATTTTTATTAAACTGTAATATGTCCCCAGTTTTCGCCACTAACAATGCGTCTAATTTGCATTTCGCTGACACCAAATTGCTTAGCAATCATTTTTAGTCGGGTTTTATTGTCGGGTCTTGCTAGCAATTTTTTAATGTACATAACCTTGGTAACGGTTAGTTTGCGACCGTTGGCCAACTTGTTATTGGCTTGAAGTTCAGCCAAAGCACGTTTGTTGTTCGGACTATTGTAGCTGTGTTCTAGCATTTCTTCGTGAGTTGCCCACCTTAAATTACGAATATCATCGTTGTCTCTAACGTAATCTAAATGCAATAATTTGGTCTGATGCACAGCTGTTTTAGGAATAAATACTTCGGCAATTAATTTACAGATAAAATGACTGAAATTCGTTATTTTTCCTTCGTCATCTACGCGTTTGTAACGAAAAAATCGGTAACCGTCAATATAGGTTCCTTTAAGAAGTCGACCTTCCAGCATTTTATCATTAAAACTCAACATGCGTCCTTTGTTTGAAACGGCGTAACGATGTCTAAAGGTGCCTTCTAATTTAATTTCTCGGAATTCCTCATTAGGATAAACTCTAATTTGTGGCATTTGAATAGGGTTTAGAATTTGATATAAATAAAAAATGAAATTAATCGTACATTATAAAAATACATACAAAACTTATTTCCAAAATAATTCTACTATAGTAAATTTATACGAATTGTGTCTACATATAATTTTAAAGATACTACATTTTATCTAAGGATATAACTTACTAATAATTAGATTATTGTGTTCTTAATTGGCTACTACAAACTGAGAATCGTATAAGTTTTTATAATAACCACCGGTCTTATTAATTAATTCATGATGGTTTCCTTGTTCGACAATTTTACCTTTGTCCATCACAACAATCTTATCTGCATTTATTATAGTTGCTAATCGGTGCGCGATAACGATCGAAGTACGACCTTGAGTCACTGTCTCGGTGGCACGTTGAATTAATTCTTCAGAATAGGTGTCAATGGATGATGTGGCCTCGTCGAGAATTAAAATGCTCGGATTACTTACGTACGAACGTAAAAAAGCAATCAATTGACGTTGTCCCGATGATAACATTACGCCGCGTTCCTTTACGTCGAAATTATAATTGTCAGGCAGCGTCATTATAAAATTATGCACGCCAATTTCTTTGGCCGCTGAAATTACGTGCTCTTTGGTAATCTCTGGATTGTTTAGTGTAATATTATTATAAATGGTATCAGCAAATAGAAACACATCTTGCAATACTACTGCAATTTGCTTGCGCAGTGAAGCTAGCGTATAATTTTCGATATTTTGATTGTCAATACAAATCGTTCCCGAATTAATTTCATAAAAACGATTCAATAAATTAATAATAGTCGATTTTCCCGCTCCTGTAGAGCCAACAATTGCAACAGTTTGTCCCGCAGCAACCGACAAATTAATTCCTTTGATCACTTCTTCTTCCGGAATATAGCCAAATCGAACATCATTAAATTCTATAGCACCTCTAAACACTGGGGCTTCAATATTACCTGTGTCCTGAATTTGGTCTTGAGTATCAATGATATCAAAAACTCGGTTGGCCGCAATCATTCCCAACTGCATTTCGTTAAACTTATCTGCAATTTGACGCAATGGGTTGAACAACATAGAAATAAACATGGTATATGAAAATAAATCTCCAAAAGTGGTAAAAGTATCGCCATTCAAAATTTGAGTTCCGCCATACAACACCACGCACCCCAATGTTAGCGACGAAATAATATCGGCAATAGGAAAGAAAATCGAGTTGTACAAAATGGTCTTAATCCAGGCCGTCTTGTGTTTATCGTTTATTTCTCTAAATTTATCGAGTTCAATTTTCTCACGATTAAAGAGTTGCACAATTTTCATTCCGGTCACTCGTTCTTGTACAAACGAGTTCATATTCGAAATTTGTGTACGTACTTCCTCAAAAGCGACCTGCATTTTTCGCTGAAAAACTCGGGTAATAACCACTAAAATAGGCATTGCAATAATGACAATCCATGTTAATTTCCAGTTCATGTAGAACATAAAAATAAGTACGACAAACATTTTCATTAAGTCGCTGATAATCATAAATAAACCTTGACTAAAAATACGCGCAATAGCTTCAATATCAGAAACCGAACGCGTTACTAACTGCCCCACCGGAACCAAGTCAAAATACTTCATTCTGAAACTCAAAATGTGCTTGAACAGTTTGGTTCGAATGTCTTTTACAATATCTTGTCCCAACCAATTGGCCCAATACACAAAGTAAAACTGCGAAAAAACTTCGGCCAATAAAACCGCTCCCATAAGAGAAACGTACATTAAAAGTCCTTGTTTGTCTTCGGTTTGAATATAACTATCAACCGTTTGCTTTAATAAATAGGGGCGTAGTGCCGCAAAAATAGATAGCGAAATTGCAAATACAATGACGCCATTAAAACGGAGTTTATAAGGTTTGGTGTAAGTTAAAATTCGTTTGAATAATCGGGTATCAAAGGCTTTTGCTTTCATTTTTTTTCTTCTCAATCATTTGCAGGAGCTTAATCCTGTTTTTCGCTACAAGTTTTTCTCAAAAATACGCTTTTGTTTTGTTTTTTTCAAAGCTTCCGCTGGTCGCATTGCAAAAAACACAAAAGCAGTATTTTTGTCACAAAAGCTTTCCACTGCAACCAGGGCTATGGGTTTAAATAGTCATAATAAACATTGGTTAAGTACAAGCCATGTGCTGGGACAGAAAATCCTGCTTTTTCGCGACTTTTACTCGCAATTATCGCTTCAAAATCGAGTACCGTTATTTTATGTAATCCAATATTAATCAAGGTTCCAACTATAGCGCGAACCATATTTCTTAAAAAACGATTGGCCGAAATAGTAAAAATGAGCTGATCATTTTCTTTTTTCCAATAGGCTTCAAAAATCGTACAATCAAAAGTATTTACATCGGTATTCACTTTCGAAAAACACTGAAAATTAGTGTGTTGTAATAAAAGTTGTGCCGCTTCATTCATTAATGGCACATCTAATTTCTGATTAAAATACCAACTTAATTCCTCTACAAACGGATTTTTAAAAGTGTTTATACGGTATTCATACGTTCTCCTGCTCGCGTCAAAACGACAATGAGCTTCATCATGAACCAAAATAATGTCAAAAACAGCAATGTCTTTGGGCAAGTACGAGTTGAGTTTGTGTATCAATACAACAGAATCTATTGTACTTTGAAAATCAAAATGAGCAAACATTTGCTTGGCATGTACGCCAGTATCTGTTCGACCTGCTCCCATAAGTGCTACAGCTGAATTTAAGATTACACTAAGTGCTCTTTGCAACGTTTCCTGAACAGAACTCGCATTTGGCTGGTACTGCCAACCATGATATTGCGTGCCGTTGTATGCAAAGTGAATAAAGTATCTCAAGTTAAAGGATCCCATTTTGTGAGGGGCAAAGGTACAAAGTTTTTTATTAGAAGACGTAAATTTTGAGAAGTGACGACCGTTAAAAAAACGGATCATTAATAAGTATTCAATTTCTTATTTTTAGAATTACCAAGATAAAAACCTTCGAACCTTTGTATCTTTGATCCTCTAAATCTTTGAGCTTAAAAAATTGACAAAAATTCTCTTACTTTCCGACACCCACAGTTATATTGATGACACGATTTTAAAATACGTTAAGCAAGCCGATGAAGTTTGGCACGCTGGAGATATTGGTAATCTGGAAGTTACGGACGCAATTAAAAAATTGAAACCACTACGTGCTGTTTATGGAAACATTGATGATGCCAAAGCACGATTAGAATTTCCATTAGACAATCGGTTTTTTTGCGAAAAAGTTTCCGTTTGGATTACTCACATTGGCGGTTATCCCGGAAAATACAATCCGAAAATTAAAGAAGAGCTAGCTCAAAACCCGCCACAACTTTTTATTTGCGGACATTCGCATATATTAAAAGTGCAATTTGATAAAAAATTAAACTTATTGCACATGAACCCAGGAGCGGCCGGAAAAAGCGGATTTCATACCGTACGTACTATGTTGCGTTTTGTAATTGAGGAAGATAAAATAAAAGATTTAGAAATTATTGAGATCGAGCAACGCACTTAATTAGTACAAAATAGGCACTCTAATTTTTACGGAAGTTCCGTTTTTACTACTTGACTTTATATTTAAATCCCCATTCAAATTTTTAATTCTAGCTTTAATTTGATTAAGTCCGAAACCTTCGAGTGTCAACATTTTTGTGGTGTCGAAACCACGACCATTATCTTGAATTAAAATCATAATCTCATGGTTTACAAAAGTCATTTCAATCTGAGCTTTAGTCGCGTCACTGTGTTTGGCAATGTTATTAAATAGTTCGCAAATTATAAAGTACAATCGCATTTCAAACTTTTCATTGTAGCGTGTTTTGGTCGAAATTGTACTCAGGTATTCAAAATGAATGTTTGTGTTTGAGTTTTTTTCGCATAAATCCTCTATAGCATAAAAAAGCCCAAAACGAACCAGTAAGGTTGGCAATAATTTGTGCGATAAATCACGAACACGATCGTGAGCATCTTCTAAAATACTTTTGGTCTTTATAAGCTCTTCCGGTACTACCGCGTTAGTAGAACTCAACACCTTGAGGTGCATTCCTGCAGAAGATAACATTGCACTAATATTGTCATGTAAAAATTCAGCAATTTTTTTTCGCTCTGATTCTTGTCCATCAATACTTGCATTAATAATATTGTCTTGAATTTTTCGTTGAATATCTTTCAGTTTACTTTTTTGTTTCAATTTGGTATTCTGAAAGAAAAAATAAAATAAAATTATCGAAATAATAAACAAAGAAATCATAATACCTATGACTTTTTTATTTCGAGATTTTTCATACAGCAACAGTTCCTCTTTGTTTCTATACAAAGATTCTATTTTATCTAATTCACGCTTGTATTCATCAATTTGCAGATTGATACCTGTGGTATTAACTTTGCTTAATTTATCTTCAATTTTTATTAACTCATTTAAGCTATCGTACTTTGTGAGGGTCAAATATGCTTCTTTGTATTGTTTGTTTTTGAATAAGAATCTTGAATATTCTTGAAAAGTAAAAGACAGATCAGATCGTTCTTCATTCTTGATGCCTTCGTTAATCGCTTGTTTAAAGAAAGTTGCCGCTTGCACCGTATCATTTTTGTAATTATAGTACATTCCGTTCAGCAACTTTAGTGCTGTAATGGTGGTCGCATCTCCGTGTTTGGGATGGTGCTGGTTTATAAAATTGATATATTCTTCGCCTTTCTTAAATTCTTTAATATCAAAATAAGCCCACGCAATATTCAATTGGGTCAATACCAATTGAGAGCTATCTTTGGTTACCGTGCTATAATATAATGACTGTTTGTAATAGTAAATTCCTTTTTCGTAATCCTTTTTATCAAAGCAATAAATATTTCCTAAGTTATTAAATACCCAATTTAAAAGTTTATTATTCTTTGATTTCTCAGCATAGTATAGTGCTTTCTTATAATAAAACAACGATTTTTGAGGCTCACTTAAAGCATCAAAATTGGCTGCGATAGTATTATAGGCATAGCCAGTGGCGGCGTCATCTTGCGTTAGAATTGCTTTCTCTAAAAGTTTTCGACAGAAAATTAATGATTTTTCGTGTTCTTCGGTGTTCAGTAGTTCTACTGCTTGCACATATTCTTCGTACAATGCGTCAGTCTTCCAATCCGATTTTCTTTGCGCAAATAGTGAAGTATTTACTGTAAAAAGTAAAAATACAGCTAGTAAAAATATTCTAACTTTTAACATTTTAAGAATATTTCTGTAAGTGAATCATAATCTAATAATTGGATATTAATGAGGAAGCAAAAGCCTTGCGTAATGATTATGATTTAATCAGGTTGTTTTTGAGTGCGTACTTAACCAAACCAATTGTGTTTTTTGTTTTTAGCTTTTTCATGATATTCTTACGGTGCGTTTCCACTGTATTGGTGCTGATAAACAGCTGCTCGCTAATCTCTTTTCCGCTGTATTCTAATGATATAAGTGTAACAATTTCTAACTCGCGTGCAGTCAGTATCGAATTTTGAACGGCATCTAATTTATTCAACTTGGGATTGCTTTTTGTAAACGTATCAAATATTTTCAAACGCACATCATTACAAAAGTACTCTTCTCCTTTGCTCACCGTTTGTATGGCTTCAATAATACTTTCTCCTGCACATTTTTTAGTCAAATAACCGCTTGCTCCTAATTTCATAACTTCTTTGATGATCTTCAGGTCATCATAACTAGAAAGCACTATAACGCGACAAGGATATCCTTTTAGATTGAATTCTTTTAAAACTTCGATACCATCTTTGGTAGGCATACTAATATCTAAAACTAAAATAGAAGATTGATTTTGAGTCACTTCGTCGTAAAGATTAGATCCATCTAAGGAACTTCCGACAACTTGATAGTAGGCAACAGTTTGTAGTAATCTAGTCAAACCGTCAATTAATACTTGATGGTCGTCTGCGAGGTGAATTCGTATTTTTTCTGTCATAAAGCGTAAGCTTAAAATATAGATTTTGGTGTAAATCAAAATGCATTTTGCAACACTATTTTATATTCGATAGGGTAAAAATAATGATATTTGCTCAAACTAAAACATAAAAAAGCCCGAATATTACATTCGGGCCTTTTTCGCACATAAAATTAAATTTATAGGTTTATCTCAAACGATCCACTGATTTTACAAGATCTTCGTCCTTTTTGATGGCTTTATTAGCTAAAACTAATAACACGATAGCAATTATAGGCAGAAACATCCCAATACCTTTCTCTGAAACAACGGGTGTTTCTCCAGATATATTTAGTGAACGATATACAAACAATCCCAATAAAATTAAATTTAATATCATATTCAGTCGGTTCATCACAAACTGATTTTGTCTTTTTTTGAACGAAATTATACTTAATACAGATAGCACTGTACTTAAACCCAATAATACAACATATAATTGGTTTTCCATAAAATAAAATGGCTTTTGATCTTCAAACGTCCATAATGGAAAAAAGAAGAATACAATTGCTGTTACAGCAAAGGTAAGTACAAGATATATAGTCTGAATTCTCTGTAGCATATTTTAATAATTGTTGTACAAAAATATATTTTCTTTTTCTAAAATACTATTGTATGATAAAATTTTATTCGTATTATTGCACTATAATACCGTAAGCACTTCATACTGCGGTTGATTCAATAAATAAACCTACTGGCATTCTCTACAGTATTTCCTAAAATTAATTAAATTCAAAGAATATTCATGTTTGATATTTCTGCATTAAAAGAAATGAAGCTCGTCGAGCTTCAAGAAATAGCTAAATTGGCTAAAACAATTAAGTTTAACGGAGTAAAAAAAGAGACTCTTATTAGTCAAATTTTGGCGAATCAAGAAAGTTCTTCAATTGCAGCTGCAAAGCCAATTCCGTCAGATGATACGGATTCTAAAGCAAAACGCGTTAGAATCATGCCTGATAAAAAAACAAAATCTGTTGAATTAAAAGAGCAAGAGAATCCAGTTACAGAAGAAGCAGTTCCGGTTTCTAGCCCAGAAGAAACGGTTGCAGTAGACAAAAAAGAAAAGAAAATTATAAAATTTAGTAAGTCTGCCTACGAAAAGAAAGTAGCCTTGCAAAAAGAAAAGGAAGCAGTTAAAGAAGTCGAAACGACAACTGAAACTGAGGAAAAGGAAGCTACTATTGAAAAAGCAGAAGCTCCAGTTCAGGCTAAAAAGCCAAATCCCAATCAGCTAAATAAGCAAAACGCAAACCAAAACCAGAATGGAAACGGAAGCGGAAACCAGAATGGAAATGGCAATCAAAGTGGAAACGGTAATAGCAATCCGAATCATAAAGGTAAAAAGAATGTCAATTTTAGAGATTCAGATTTTGAATTTGACGGAATAATTGAAAGTGAAGGTGTTCTTGAAATGATGCCCGATGGTTATGGATTTTTACGTTCGTCTGATTATAATTATTTAGCTTCACCTGATGATATTTATTTATCAACTTCGCAAATTAGATTGTTTGGTTTAAAAACAGGTGATACGGTAAAAGGTGTAGTACGTCCTCCAAAAGAAGGAGAGAAGTTTTTTCCTTTAGTGCGTGTGCTTAAAATTAATGGTCATGATCCGCAAGTAGTTCGCGATCGTGTTTCATTTGAACATTTAACACCCATTTTTCCTTCCGAGAAATTTAAATTAGCTGAAAAGCAAAGCACAATTTCAACGCGTATTATTGATTTGTTCTCACCATTAGGTAAAGGACAGCGTGGTATGATTGTTGCCCAGCCTAAAACAGGTAAAACAATGTTATTAAAAGACATTGCAAACGCCATTGCAGCCAATCACCCAGAAGTATATTTGATCGTTTTATTAATTGACGAAAGACCTGAAGAGGTTACCGATATGCAGCGTAGTGTGCGTGGAGAAGTTATTGCATCTACTTTTGACAGAGAGCCGCAAGAACACGTAAAAATTGCTAATATTGTTTTAGAAAAAGCAAAACGTTTGGTAGAATGTGGTCACGATGTCGTGATTTTATTAGACTCTATTACGCGTTTGGCTAGAGCTTACAATACGGTACAACCTGCCTCTGGAAAAGTATTGAGCGGTGGAGTAGATGCCAATGCCTTGCAAAAACCAAAACGTTTCTTTGGAGCTGCTCGTAATGTTGAGAATGGTGGTTCATTAAGTATCATCGCTACTGCATTAACCGAGACTGGTTCTAAAATGGACGAAGTTATTTTTGAGGAATTTAAAGGAACTGGTAATATGGAATTGCAGTTGGATCGTAAGATTGCGAACAAACGTATTTTTCCAGCCATTGATTTAACCTCTTCAAGTACACGTAGAGACGATTTATTACTAGACGAAAAAACACTGCAACGCATGTGGATTATGCGTAAATATTTATCAGATATGAATCCGGTGGAGGCCATGAGTTTTATAAACGATAGATTTAAGAAAACAAGAAACAACGAAGAGTTTTTGATTTCTATGAATGACTAGGTTTAGAGTCGCAAAGATTAAGAACTTGAGAGCTTTAAAGGTGATACGTTGAAAGGAGAATAAGTCCTCTAAACACCAGATTGAAGTTTTAAAGTTAGATACAAAAAAAGGATGAGTTTTAGCTCATCCTTTTTTTATGCTTTCATTTAATTATAAAAGGCTTTTGTCTTTGCCATTTCAAACCCTTTATTTAAGTGGTTTATCAACAACAGGTCTGTTTTCTCTATTGGCTAAATCCCAAGCTAAAACAAATGCTAATTGTGTTCTTTTTTCCAAAGCATCGTATTCAATTTTATCTGCTGTGTCTGTTTTCTGGTGGTAGTCCGCATGGACTCCGTTGAAAAAGAAAACAGCTGGAATACCTTTTTTAGCAAAATTATAATGATCAGAACGTTCGTAAAAATGATTAGGGTCGTTTGGTTCATTAAATTTGAAGTCTAAATCTAATTTTACATATTTTTCATTCTGACCAACTACTGCTTTATGCAAATCGGTTGATAAGCGATCAGCACCAATTACATATACATAATTGTTGGTATTGGCGTGCTCTACATCGCGACGACCAATCATATCAATATTAATATCGGCTATAGTGTTGGCCAACGGAAACAAAGGATTTTCAGAATAAAAACGAGAACCGTGTAAGCCGTGTTCTTCACCCGTAACGTGCAAAAATAAAATCGAACGTTTCGGTCCGTGACCGTCTTTTTTCGCTTGAGCAAAGGCTTTAGCCATTTCCATTAAAGCAACAGTTCCAGAACCATCGTCGTCAGCGCCATTATATACATCGCCATCTTTCATGCCTACATGATCATAATGTGCCGAAATCACTAAAATTTCTTCTGGTTTTTCAGAACCTTCAATGTACGCCCAAATGTTTTCAGAATCTTGCAAACCTTCGTTTCGCTTTGCATTTAAATAAGCGGCAGGAATAGCTTGGTAATAATTGTCTGCTCCTTTTGGAAACGGAACATTATTTTTTTGATATTGTTCAATCATGTAACGACCCGCTTTTTTCTGCCCTTCAGATCCAGTTTCTCTGCCTTCCATTTCATCAGAAGCTACTATATAAAGGTGTTTCTTTAGATTGGCTGCTGTTATTGTTTTTTGATATTTTGTTGGATCAGAATTATCAACTTCGGTAAGTGGTTTGGTGCCATTGCAAGAATACAAGGAGCCAATTAAAAAAAGTAAAACAAATTTTCTCATAAAATTTTAGTTTATTTTTAAGTGATTGTTTGGGATTTATTCCAATAGAGTTTGGTGATCGTTTATTTTAAAACTTCTTTTAAGAAGGATTTTAAATGTTCAAAAGAGCGTTTAGCCGCTTTTTCGTTATATGCATTTCCAGTGCTATTATCATTTCCAGCCTCTGGATTGGTAAACGAATGAACTGCATTTCCGTAGTTAATAAATTGCCAATCTGCATTTCCAGCACGCATCTCTTTTTCGAAATTTAAAATATCGTCGTTGGTTACACTTTTATCATCGGCACCGTTGTACACTATTATTTTTGCTGATAGCGAAGTTTCGTTCATACGCATACTAGAATTGCGCAAGCCACCATGAAAAGAAACAGCACCTCGAACATCTAAATGTCCGCGAGCAGCTTCTAGGGCGCCAGTTCCACCAAAGCAGTAACCAATTACTACTATATTATCTTCGGTGGCTCCATTTTTTATAAGTTGCTCTAAAGCCAGCTGAATTCGTTTCTGGTATTCTACAAAATGTGATTTGTAATAGCTTGAAATTTTGCCTGCTTCTGTATTGTCTTTTGGTAAATTTCCTTCTCCATATATATCTGCAATAAAAACAGTATATCCCAAAGTAGCCAATTCAGTAGCTATATTTTTGGATGGATTATCGATTCCTTTCCATGCAGGAAGAATTAAAATTCCAGGACTTGCAGTTTTTTTAGTTGCAGGGAGTGCAAGCACGCCGTTTAATTTTTGTTCTTTATCTTGATAAGCAATCGTTTTTAATTGCGCGAACATCGTATTCGATGCTATAATCATTAGTAAAAAAAGATTAGTTAATTTTTTCATGATGTTATGTTTACAACAAATATCAGTAAAAAAACCAAAGAAACTTCTTTTTAAAGAATTATTCAGTGCTAATGTTTCTTTTAAACGCGCAGCCTAGCTCAATAATAGAGTCCGTTTTTGAAATTCCGACAATGCTGTCAATTTTTTCATAAAGAATGGTACGCATGTGCTCGTGATTTTTTGCAATTAATTTGACGTAAAGAGTAAACGAACCAGTGACATAATAGCATTCGGTAATTTCTGGAATTTTCTTTAATTCTTCGATAATACGATTTGAATCAGAGTCTCTGTTTAAGCTTATCCCTGTAAAAGAAGCCCAATCATACCCGATTTTTTTTTCATTTATAATTGGTCTAATTCCTGTAATTATTCCTTGCTCCATCAAACGATTTATGCGTTGATGAACCATGGTGTTCGATATTTTTAATTGAGATGCAATAGCAGAATAGGCCATTCTACCATCTTTCTCTAACTCGGCAATAATTTTGCTATCAAATTCGTCTAAAATTTCCATTTCTAACTTTATAAATTGACTTAATTTTTTATTTATTGAATATAAATTGACTTAAAAAGTTTATATTTTAGTCAAAAATAGTTAAATACAAGGTTAAATTGAAAACATTTTATATTTTTGTTCAAAAGATTAAAAGAAAAAATTATGTCAGAGATTCAAGAAACACTTTCAATACAATCGGAAGCATTAATTACAAAAGAAAATAAATACGGTGCACACAATTACCACCCGTTGCCTGTTGTCCTTAATAAAGGAGAAGGCGTATATGTTTGGGATGTTGATGGAAAAAAATATTACGATTTTTTATCAGCGTACTCAGCAGTAAATCAAGGGCATTGTCATCCAAAAATTATCGATGCAATGCTAAAACAAGCGCAGACGTTAACATTGACTTCGCGTGCCTTTTATAATGACCAATTGGGAATTTATGAAGAATATGTAACTAAATATTTTGGTTTTGATAAGGTTTTGCCAATGAATACTGGTGCAGAAGCAGTTGAAACAGCAATTAAATTATGTAGAAAATGGGCGTATGAAGTAAAAGGAATTGCAGAACACGCCGCTGAAATTATCGTTTGTGAAAACAACTTTCATGGAAGAACGACTACCATTATTTCTTTTTCAAACGATGAAGGTGCACGTAAAAATTTCGGTCCTTATACAGCAGGATTCGTAAAAATTGAATACGATAATTTAGAAGCGTTAGAAAAAGCGTTAAAAGCATCAAAAAATATTGCTGGTTTTCTAGTTGAGCCAATTCAAGGTGAAGCGGGAGTTTATGTTCCTTCTGACGGATATTTGGCAAAAGCAAAAGAGTTATGTGCCGCGCACAATGTTTTGTTTATTGCAGATGAAGTGCAAACTGGGATCGCTCGTACGGGTAAATTATTGGCAGTGCACCATGAAAATGTGCAGCCAGATATTTTAATCCTCGGAAAAGCAATTTCTGGAGGAGTGTATCCTATTTCTGCAGTTTTGGCAAATGACTCAATTATGAACGTGATTAAACCAGGACAGCACGGTTCTACTTTTGGAGGAAACCCGGTCGCAGCAGCAGTTGCTATTGCCGCTCTTGAGGTGGTAAAGGACGAGAATTTAGCGGAGAACGCAGAACGTTTGGGAATCATTTTAAGAAAAGGGTTGAATGATATTGCAGCTAAAAATTCATTAATTACGTTGGTTCGTGGTAAAGGTTTATTAAATGCAATTGTAATTGACTGTAATGAAGATTCTGATTTAGCTTGGGACATTTGTCTGAAATTTAGAGATAATGGCTTGCTAGCTAAACCAACACATGGAAATAAAATTCGTTTGGCGCCGCCTTTGGTAATTACAGAAGCGCAAATCCACGAATGCTTGGAGATCATAGAAAAATCGTTAGAAGCATTCCGTTCTTAGTGATTTAAAAGTATTTTTTAAAAAGGTCGTCTGTAATAGACGGCCTTTTTTTGTTTACATAAATTATTATATTGTCCTTATTATAAGTGATTTATACTTTTTATTTTTCGTAAATTTAAAGTTCTTAAGATTTCAAAACTTTAAATTACGCGATAATGCAGTAATTGGTAACGGGACATCTGAACTAATTATTAGATAATTATAAAATTAATGTGATGAAAGAAGTAACTATTTTTATTTTGTGTGGTACTAAAAACACAAGATTGTGCTGCGAAAAAGGCTTGGTATTATTTCAAGGAAAACCTTTTATTGAGCGCATCATAGATATAGTTTTGCCCATTTCTTCTAATATTATATTGGTTACAAATGATACTGAATATGATTATTTGAAGTATAAAAAAATAATTGATCCTGAAAAAGAAAAAGGAACATTAGGCAGTATTTTTACCGCTTTACAATACAGTAATACCAAATATAATTTAATTTTAAGTTTAGACATTCCACTAATTTCTACCGAATTACTAATGGAATTGATTGATAAGCATGATGAAGCGGCGGAGATTACAATTTTGTCATCTAAAAGTAGAATGCTTCCGTTAATCGGAATATATTCTAAAAAAATAGCTCCTTTGCTACAGCAAGCGATTGCAAAGAATGAATTAAAATTAAAAAACTTTATTACTACAGTACCACATCAAATAATAACTTTTGATGAATCTACAGAAAATCAGGGAATCAATGTCATTTCGGTCGATGAGCTGGATCAATTGCCAAATCGGATGTAAAAGACATTTGTTATTTAAACGTTAATTTGGGGAGCTATACATTTTAATACTGTCTTTAAAAATATAGATTATGGTAAAATTTTGGATAATTTCAATTGTTATATATATCATTTCAACCTACTTGTTGTCTAAGTTTACTTTAAAAGCAAATAGGAGAGAAGTTGGTGAGCGAATTTGGAGATTTGGTAGCGGAAGATCTACGTATTGGCGTATTCTTACTCTATGTAGTTTTGGAATAACAGTGGTAGTAATGCTTGTTTTGCATTGGATCGGAATTGTTATTACTTAAATAGCATAAAGAACTTCTGTTTTTTTCTTATAAAATCGATATGACTTTAAGTTTAGAGATTTATAAGCATTCTAATACAACGCGAATCAGTTCAAAACGTAAAAGCATTAAAAAAATGCTATTTACTTTTATATAGTGAGTAGTGCGCTTTTTATTAAGTCTAAATTTTCTTTACTATAACTAATTTTTAAGGCTGCATCATGACCATTTTTAGACATTTTTGCCCAAGTTTTGATAATGATGTTTTTCATTTTTTCATCATCATGTTTAACCGCAAAATGTTCAAGATAAAATTCTAAAAACACCAAACAAATTACATCTTCTAACAGCTGTGTTTCAAGATCTTTTTTAAGTGATTTTTTTTCTATTAAAAAACAAACACGGTTAATGAAATCTTCAGGGTAACCAACTTTGCTTAATATTTGGGCCGTAGTCGTAGCGTGGAATTTTTTTAATTCTTCGCGCCATTTTAAATATCCCACACGATCAATTGGATACAACTTACGTTCAATTTTCCATCTACAAATGTGTTGCGCTTTAGATGCAATTTGAACTTCTTCGGAAGCTTGCGGTGCAAACTGCATTAAACGAGCATACATGCGGTCTGAGTATACTAATTCTTTTGGATGTTTTTTTTCGTCAACAATTTCATAATTAGGATCTTGTGCATTTGCTGCGTCAATATATTCAGAAGCTTTTAAAAAAAGTGTATGTGTCATCAGAAGTAATTATAGCTTCAAATATAAGATAATATATTTTAACGTATCTCGGTTTAATCTGCCGTCACGAAAGTGAATTTGTACGTACGTTTATCATTTTTTTTTAAAAAGAAACTACAACAATCTTTTAAAGTTTAACTATTGAGGTTTCGATGCTTATGCGTTGTAAAATTCGGATGGTCTAAAATCATTTTACTCATTTATTGTACATTTATAAAAGCATCGAAATCGTGGCATTACTATTGTCAACTGTTTGTTCTTAATTCTAAACGTATACTCTTATGAAAACAGTTTTATATGCATTAATTTTTCCTTTAGTTATGCTGAGTTGCAAATCGACGAAGATAAGTAAGGATGCAGAATCTAGTAAAGAAACAGTTATGAATACCAACAATGATGCTGCTTATTCAAGCTTTTTTAAAGCAAGTGGAAATGAACCTTTCTGGAATATTAAAATGGGGCGTGATAAAATTATTTTTAAATCATTGATTCCTGATTTCGAAGATGGAGAATTTGAATACTCAGATCCAATTATGGCAATGGATGCCAATGTAAAAACGTACCGTCTAAAAAATAATCAGACTACATTAAATATTACCATTATTCAAGGAAAATGCTCCGATTCTATGGCTGACAAAGTTTCGCCTTATACAGTTAAAGCGGAAATAAAAAGAAATGATGCGTTATCGTTTCAAATTTTGGAAGGATGTGGCGCTTACTCGACCGATTATCGTTTGCATGATATTTGGTCATTGGAGTCGTTAAATGGAGATAAAGTTACGAGTGAAAATTTTGAGCTACAAAAACCATATATCGAAATTAATTCGGCCGAAAATACTTTTATGGGCTACGCGGGTTGTAACAACATAAACGGTTCTGTTTTCTCTGAAAATAAAGTACTACGCTTTACAGATGTGCTCTCGACACTAAAGATGTGTTTGCCTAACAATCAAGAATCGAAGTTTCTGCAATTGCTACAAAGCACCACAACCTATAAAATAGAAAATAATAGATTGACGTTGTCTAATGCTTCGGGTGCAGAAGTAGTGTTTAGAAAAGTAGATTAATTTATGCTTTTAAACAGTGTCTAAAAGCTTTTATTATCAAACGCATGAACTACAGTTGATGCGTTTGATAATACAAACACTCTTTTTTAAGCAGACATTCTTCGCATTTTGGTTTAGGTCGACAAGTTTCTCTTCCTAAAAAAGAAATTGCCATACCTATGGTATTCCAAATTGATTTTGGAAGAGCTTCCATTAATAATTTTTCCGCTTTTACTCCATCTTTAGTTTCAGGAATAATTCCGATTCTAGGTGCTACTCGAATTACATGTAAATCTGCAATTATTCCTTCAGCAGGTTTATGCGATTCGTGCAGAATAACATTTGCCGATTTTCTACCAATTCCTTTTAATTTCACCAAATCATTTAAATTCATCGGAATTGCATCATCTTTCTCAATGGTTTGTGCGGTGTCAAGCAACCACTTCGCCTTATTTCCAAAATTACGTACCGTTGCAATATGCGGAATAATTGCTTCTACGCTAGAAACAGAAAGACTTTCCATATTCGGAAAAGCGGCAAATAGTTCAGGTGCAATTTTATTAATGTTCGCATCAGAATCTTGTGCTGATAGAACTACCATAACCAACAGTTGATAGGTGTTTTGGTACTCTAAAGGGTGTTTTCGTCCCTTATACTTTTGTAAAATAGGTTGTAGTTTGGTTTCCCAATCTATAGTCTCGTCAAATAAATCCATTTTTATTCTTTAAAATCAATCGATAAAGAATTCACACAATATCGTTGTCCCGTTTCACTTGGTCCATCGTCAAAAACGTGACCTAAATGACTGCCGCAATTGGCACAAACTATTTCGGTACGTTTCATTCCGTACGTTACATCAGTTAAATATTCAACTTTGCCAGGAATAGATTCATCAAAAGATGGCCAACCACAATGTGCATCAAATTTAGCTTTACTTTCGAATAAAGCTTCTCCACAAGCGCCACAAGCGTAGGTTCCATTTTCATAATGAAGATTATATTGTCCAGTATGTGGTCTTTCCGTTCCTTTCTGACGCAGAACGTGAAAGCGATCATCACCCAGTTGCTCTTTCCATTCTTGATCTGACTTTTCTATATTGTATTTCATAATTGTAGTTTTAATTTAACTAAAATAAAGTTAGTTATTATTTTCGATAAATTCTAAAGTAGTAGTTATTACTGCTTCGTCACCCAAAATTTTGCGATGTCCTAAACCATTGGTAATTAATAATTTTCCGTTTTTTAGATTCTTATAGATATTTTTACCGGCTTTTACCGAAACCTCTGGATCATCTGTATCGTGTATGACTAAAACTGGAATTTCGATTTTTTGTGCCGCACGATATGCTGAATAATCGTCCATTTTGTCATGTAATCTACTTTCAAAATAGGTACAAAGTTTACTACTGTAAATAGGATCGATTTTTAATTTTGCAACAAAATCATTTAAAATATCTTGAACGATGTCACCACTTCCGATGAGAACAGCACTTTTAACTTGTAGACCAGTACTAATTGCATTGGCAACAGACATCCCACCTAACGAATGGCCAATTGCGGCCTCAAACGGGCCAAATTTTTTCTCTAGCGCTAAGATAGAAGCAATAAAGTCGAGCATCATAGTTGCATTTCCTGGAGATTTTCCGTGCGCTGGAGCATCGAAACTTATTGTTTCATATCCCTTTTTGCATAGCGCATCAGCAATTTTAAATAATTGTGTACCGCGACCTGACCAACCGTGCACAAGCAATATTTTTTTGTCACTTTTACCGTATTGATAGACATTGATTTCTTTTTGAATCGAAGGAACCTTAAATTTTGTTTGAACACTTTGGGCATCCATTTGCAGTTCTCGTTTCGGAATTTTATGTTTTATGGGAGATGTAAATAATTTCGCAGCAAATTTCGTCATCAATTTAGGAGATACATTCGATAAAAATTTGCTCGTTAGTAAAATAGCTTGCGGAATTTTTAAAGATTGCTTAGGATTGAGTGCTTTTTTTGGCATTTTAATAATATTTTTTTGACGAATAATTTGTGGTATTTTTTTCCTAATTTTAGGAAACATAAAAGTAGTACAATTAGCAAACACAATACATTTTTTTACATTTTATTATAATTGGTTGTGTGTTCAATCTTAATTACCCATGAAAATAATACATATTAGTGCCGAATGTTATCCGATGGCAAAAGTTGGCGGCTTGGCCGATGTTGTTGGAGCATTACCAAAATACCAGCAAAAAGCGGGACATCAAGCGTCGGTTATCTTACCAGCCTATGCAACTTCTTTTATCCAAGAAAATAGCTTTACCGAAGTTTATACAAGCACGGTAGTCTTAGGAGATTTAAAGTACCCGTTTTCTGTCGTTAAAGAAACTACAGGAAAGTTAGGATACGATTTGTATCTATTACAAATTGATGAGTTGTTTCATCGTAATACAATTTATGGATATGACGATGATACCGAACGGTTTTTAAGCTTTCAAATCGCTGCGCTAGATTGGTTAATTACTTTAAAGGAGCTGCCAACGGTAATCAATTGTCACGATCATCATTCGGGTCTTATTCCGTTTATGATGCACTTTTCTTTTAAATATAAAAAATTAAGAAAGATTGCCTCTGTCATTACGATACACAACGGTTTGTATCAAGGGCAATTTGCATTAAATAAAATGCATTACATTCCGCAATTTGATAGTGTTTATGAGAATGTTTTAGAATGGGATAATTGCATAAACTCTTTGGCAGTCGCGGTTAAATGTGCCAATGCAGTTACGACCGTTTCTCCTTCGTATTTAGATGAAATAAACAAGTATGCTAACGGTCTAGAGTCGCTATTTCGATCAGTCCAAAGCAAATCAAAAGGAATCTTAAACGGAATTGATACAGAACTATGGAATCCAGCGACGGATACTATGATTGCCAAAAATTACGATTCAACTTCTTTCATAAAAGGGAAGCAAGCAAATAAAGACGCACTTTGCGAAAGATTTAATCTCGACAGAACAAAACCGTTATTTAGTTTTATAGGAAGGTTGTTTGAGGAGAAAGGTGGCGATTTACTCCCACAAGTTATTGCTTTGGCAATGAAAGAGAATAATCGAGAATTAAACATATTAATTTTAGGTTCTGGACGAAAAGACATCGAACAACAACTTAAAGATTTGGTAACTCCTTACGCTGGTAATTACAATACATTTATCGGGTACGATGAGAATTTGGCGCATTTGGTGTATGCTAGTTCTGATTTTTTAATTATGCCGTCTCGAGTAGAACCTTGCGGATTGAATCAAATGTATTCATTACGATACGGTGCGGTACCAATTGTGAGAAGAACTGGCGGACTAAAGGATACAATTACAGATTTTGGCGATAACGGTAATGGAATATGCCATGAGCAAGCTTCGGTTACAGATATTTGTCATTCCATAGATAGAGCAATTAAACTGTACAACCGTACAACTGATTTTGAAAAAATAAGAATAAAGGGAATGCAAACCGACCATTCGTGGGAGCGCGTTTGCGAAGAATATATAAAAACATACCAAACAATTTTAGAAAATGAAAACTAAGAAGAAAAAAGTTATCGCGATTATATTAGGAGGCGGACAAGGATCTCGTTTGTTTCCGCTTACAGAAACACGTTCGAAACCCGCGGTTCCCATTGGTGGAAAATACCGTTTGGTAGATATTCCCATTTCCAATTGCCTGAACTCTAATATTTATAAAATATTTGTGCTAACGCAGTTCAATTCAGCTTCGCTTAATGCACATATCAAGAATACCTTTAACTTTAGCATGTTTAGCGAATCATTTGTAGATATTCTGGCAGCCGAACAAACGCCCGACAATCCGACTTGGTTTCAAGGTACTGCCGATGCAGTTAGACAATGCATGTCGCATTTTGTAAAACATGATTTCGACCATGCACTGATTTTATCGGGAGATCAATTGTATCAAATGGATTTTAACGAAATGTTAGAAGCACATATTGCTAATGATGCTGATATTTCTATTGCGACTTTGCCGGTAAATGCTAAAGATGCTCCCGAATTTGGAATTTTAAAAACAAACAGTGAGAATATTATTGAAGCTTTTATCGAAAAACCAGCTGCTTCGCTTTTGCCAGAATGGGAGTCGGAGGTAAGTACAGAAATGTTTTCGCAAGGTAAAAAATACTTGGCTTCGATGGGAATTTATATTTTCAATCGACAATTATTGCAAGAAATAATGGCCGATCAAGGAACCAAGGATTTTGGTAAAGAAATTATTCCGCAAGCTGTTGATAAACATAAAATTCTGAGCTATCAATATGAAGGATATTGGACCGATATTGGAAATATTGATTCGTTCTTTGAGGCAAACATTGGTTTAACCGATGATATACCGCAATTCAATTTGTTTGACAACGACAATAAAATTTTTACTCGTCCGCGTTTACTGCCGCCTTCTAAATTTAGAAATTCTTTAATCAGTCAATCTTTAATTTCTGATGGAAGTATTATCAATGCTCGCGAAATTAAGAAGTCTATAATAGGAATTAGAGCTCGAATAGGAGAAGGAACGATTATCGAAAACTGCTATGTAATGGGTAACGATTTTTACCAAGACATTGAGGAAATCAATAGCGATAATGCCCAAAATATTCCGTTGGTTGGCATTGGCTGTAATTGTATGATAAAAAACGCACTGATAGACAAAGATGTTCGTATCGGAAATAATGTGTACATCAACGGAGGTAAGCATTTACAAGATGCTACAACAGATTTATACAGCATTAAAGACGGAATCGTAGTAGTTAAAAAAGGAGTATTGCTACCAGATAATTTTAAAATTGAATAAACAATCGGAACGTTGTAAAACGATTTTCTTAAAAACCTCTTATGAACAAAGTTAGCACTTATTCTCTTTTTAGTGATTTTGATATCCAATTATTCAAAGCAGGAAAACACTATCGACTGTACGAAAAATTAGGTGCGCACCTAGTTGAGGTTGATGGTCAAGAGGGCGTTTATTTTTCCGTTTGGGCACCTTCTGCAAAATCGGTTTCGGTGGTAGGTGATTTTAATTATTGGACGTCACATGAACATAAACTGAATGTTCGTTGGGATTCTTCGGGTATTTGGGAAGGTTTTATTCCAAATGTAAATAAAGGATCACTTTATAAATTTAGTATTGAATCTACTGCAGGCTTGCACACCGAAAAAGCAGATCCTTTTGCTTTTTTTTGTCAAAAACCATCGCAAACGGCATCGATTGTTTGGAGTTTAGAAAATCAATGGAATGATTCAAACTGGATGCACAACAGAAAATCGCACAATGATTTGGACAAGCCTTATTCTGTTTATGAAGTTCATCTGGGTTCATGGAAGAGGCATGGTTCTGAAAATCGATTTTTGACTTATATTGAGTTTGCAGAAGATTTAGTTGCGTATGTTTCCAAAATGGGCTTCACTCACGTAGAGTTTATGCCAGTGATGGAGTTTCCTTATGATCCCTCATGGGGCTATCAACTTGTTGGATATTTTGCACCAACTTCTCGTTTCGGACAACCGCAAGATTTTATGTTTTTGGTAGATAAGCTGCATCAAGCAGGAATTGGAGTAATCTTAGACTGGGTTCCATCTCATTTTCCTGAAGATCCGCACGGTTTAGGCTTTTTTGATGGTTCTAATTTATACGAGCACCCAGATAAACGCAAAGGCTATCATCCGGATTGGAAAAGTTTAATTTTTAATTATGGACGAAATGAAGTTCGTTCCTTTCTAATTAGTAATGCGTTGTTTTGGCTGCAGCATTATCATATTGATGGATTGAGAGTAGATGCGGTTGCCTCAATGTTGTATTTGGATTATTCTAGAAACGAAGGGGAGTGGGAACCCAATATTTATGGAGGAAGAGAGAATTTAGACACCATTAGTTTTTTAAAAGAATTTAATGAAGCGGTGTACGCTAATTTTGAAGGAGTTCAAACTATTGCCGAAGAAAGTACTTCCTATCCAATGGTTTCTCATCCAACATTTTCGGGTGGTTTGGGTTTTGGAATGAAATGGATGATGGGTTGGATGCACGACACTTTAAATTATTTTCAGAAAGAAACCGTGTACCGAAAGTATCATCAAGATGATTTGACTTTTTCGATGCAGTATGTGTTTTCCGAAAATTTTATGCTTCCCTTATCACACGATGAGGTTGTGTATGGTAAAAAATCGATCTTGAACAGGATGACAGGTGACGAGTGGCAAAAATTTGCCAATCTGCGTTTGCTGTATGGCTATATGTTTGCACATCCAGGAGCCAAGTTATTGTTTATGGGAGACGAGTTTGCCCAAAGTAACGAATGGAATTTTGAACAAAGTTTAGACTGGCATATATTGGAAAATGGATACCATAAAGGAATTCAGAAAGTAATTATGGATTTAAATTCTTTATATAAAAAGCAACCAGCTTTATACGAAAAGCAATTTGAAGCGGGAGGTTTTGAATGGATTAATTACGGTGATCATGACAATGCGGTACTTTCGTTTATGCGTCATGGAAATAATCCAGATGACAGCGTAATTATCATCTGTAATTTTACCGAAGTGGTTCGATACGACTACAGAATTGGAGTTAGTAAAGAGCTTCAATTAAAAGAAATTTTCAACACCGATTTAGAAATCTATGGAGGAAGCAATATTCAAAATGCATCTACAATAAATCCAGATTCTATTCCATACCATGATCGGAATTTTTCGGTTGCAGTTACTTTACCACCTTTGAGTATTATTGTTTTAAAAGCAAAACAGTAAAAATAATGCGGACGTAATTCCGCATTATTTCTTCCAAATCACACAAATTCTTAGTGTTGTCCGATTATAATTAAGTAAAATATTAAAAAATTAGTATATACATCGTTTTCGTCGATTTATATTGATTTTACTAATGTTATGCTTGCTTTTTCGTAAGTTTGGAAGACCACAAGCAAGTTTAATTTAAAAGATGTTAAGATGATTACAAATACAGAATTAGAATATAAAGGAGATTTATTTCCTTCAAAAATAACTTCTTTTAAATATGAAGTGGACTCGGTTTCTTTTCATACTGATAATAAAGTAATTTTAAAAGTAACCGTTTTAAGAGATAGTTTACTTCGGTTTAGATTTACTACTAAAGGATATTTTAGCAATGATTTTTCGTATGCAATTGATGATACACAAACTCACGGTTACAACCATTTGACGGTAACGGAAGAGCTAGAATATT
Source organism: Flavobacterium sp. TAB 87 (assembly GCF_001529295.1). GTDB lineage: Bacteria > Bacteroidota > Bacteroidia > Flavobacteriales > Flavobacteriaceae > Flavobacterium. The sequence continues at coordinate 235,965 of NZ_LLWK01000034.1, read as the reverse complement.
ACGAAATATTGACCAGTAAAGTAAAATGTCAAATACAAAAAGTAGATCTTCGATTTGTAATATATGATTTAAATGATAAAGTAATTCTTCAAGACGAACTTGGTTTTCATTGGGAAGAAAATTATGAGTTTGGCGGAAACATTGTTAAGACTAGTAAGTTGTCACAAGATGGCGAATCTTATTATGGTTTAGGAGATAAAGCGACACACATGAATTTGAAAGGCAAGCGATTGGAAAATTTTGCTACCGATCAATATGCCTATCAAAAAGACCAAGAGCCGCTTTACAAAGTAGTTCCTTTTTATATTGGTTTACATGATAAACAAGCGTACGGAATTTTCTTTGATAATACTTTTAGAACTTTTTTTGATTTTTGTCACGAGCGCCGAAACATCTCTAGTTTTTGGGCAGAAGGAGGAGAAATGAATTATTATTTTATCTACGGTCCCGAAATAAAAGATGTCGTAACCACTTATACCCACTTAACCGGAAAGCCAGAATTACCACCCCTTTGGGCTTTGGGTTACCACCAATGCAAGTGGAGTTATTATCCTGAAAGTAAAGTAAAAGAAGTTGCAGCAAAGTTTAGAGAACTTAAAATTCCGTGTGATGCTATTTATTTAGATATCGATTATATGGATGGGTTTCGTTGTTTTACATGGAATAAAGAGCATTTTCCAGATCCTAAAAAAATGGTCGCAGAGCTAGCGGAAGATGGTTTTAAAACAGTTGTAATTATTGATCCGGGAATTAAAATAGACGAAAATTACTGGGTATATAATGAAGCTTTGGAAAAAGACTATTTCTGTAAAAGAGCCGATGGTCCTTATATGAAAGGTAAAGTTTGGCCTGGTGAATGCAACTTTCCTGATTATACAAATCCAGAAGTCCGCGAGTGGTGGGCGGGATTATTTAAAGAATTAATTTCGGATATTGGTGTAAAAGGGGTGTGGAACGACATGAACGAGCCTGCCGTTATGGAGGTGCCCAATAAAACATTTCCAATGGATGTGCGTCACAGTTATGATGGCAATCATTGCAGCCATCGCAAAGCACACAATATTTACGGTACGCAAATGGCGCGAGCTACATATCACGGTGTAAAAAGGTTCTCGTATCCAAAGCGTCCTTTTATTATAACACGTTCTGCTTACTCTGGTGCGCAGCGCTATACTTCGTCATGGACGGGAGATAACGTAGCGACTTGGGAACATTTGTGGATTGCTAATATTCAGGTGCAGCGCTTGTGTTTGTCAGGAATGAGTTTTACAGGTTCTGACATTGGTGGTTTCGCCGAACAACCAACTGGCGAATTATACGCACGTTGGATTCAGTTGGGTGTTTTTCATCCTTTTTGCCGTACGCATTCCTCGGGAGATCACGGCAACCAGGAACCCTGGGCATTTGACGATGAGGTAATTGCTATTACACGAAAATTTGTCAATTTAAGATACCAATTATTACCGTATTTGTACACTATGTTTTGGCAGTACATTGAAGAAGGAATACCAATGCTAAAACCTTTAGTTTATTATGATCAGGACGATATTCAGACACATTATCGAAATGATGAATTTATCTTTGGAAATCAAATGTTGGTTTGTCCTATTTTAGAACCTAATGCTGTTGGTCGTCGCATGTATGTTCCGCGTGGTACCTGGTATAACTATTGGACCAATGAAGTAGTTAGTGGCGGTAAAGAAATTTGGATTGATACGAAACTAGATGAAATTCCTATTTTTGTAAAAGCAGGGGCAATTATTCCAAAATATCCTGTGCAACAATATGTAGGTGAAATCGATTTTGACGAATTAACTTTAGATCTATATTATTTCGAAGGAAAAGAAAAATCGGTAGTATATGAAGATGCACACGATGGGTACGATCATCGCAAAGGCCGCTTCAGTTTTTTATCTTTTCGAGCTACAGGAAGATCCAATGATCTTATTATTCAGTTGCATAAAGAGGGGAAATTTGAAACACCATACGAGAAGTATCGAATCAATTTAATTGGTTTGCCTTTTAAAGTTAAATCAATTGAAATAGATAATGTGGTTACAAATTTTGATGCAAGTACCTTCGAAAATATTTTAATAGTTAATAAAGAGTTTAATTCAGTTCATATTATCGGAGAATAATTATTAATTTTGACTTCAATAATCGGTGTGATGTAGTTAAATAAGTGTGCAATTGTTTACTAAAATCAAGACTAGGTTCAAACCGAAGTTTAAGTTTTAGGCTTTATTTCTAATTTAGATTAAGTACACAGCAGCGATTAAAACAATAAAAATTAATATATGAAAAATACACTAAAATTTTTAGCAATAGGAGCTGGTGCTCTAATTGTATCTTGTGCAACAAATCCGTTTTCGGGTAAAAGTACATTGGCATTAGTGCCAGACAGTCAAATTTTCCCATCTTCTTTTCAGGAGTATAATAAATTTTTGACAGAGCACAAAGTGATTACAGGAACTACAGATGCCAAGCGTGTTGAAAATGTGGGTATGAAGATTAAAGCAGCTTCAGAAAAATGGTTGAATGCCAATGGATACAAAGGCTATTTGAATGGATACCAATGGGAATATAAGTTGATTGATAGCAAAGAAATAAACGCTTGGTGTATGCCAGGAGGTAAAATTGCTTTTTATTCTGGAATTATGCCAGTGTGTAAAGACGATGCCGGAATGGCAACAGTTATGGGGCATGAGGTAGCACACGCACTTGCGAATCACGGTCAACAACGAATGAGTGCGGCACAATTGCAACAAATAGGTGGTGGCGTTTTGGATGCGGCAACTAGTGGAAAATCTGAAAGTACAAGAGCTATTTTTGCACAAGCATATGGAATTGGTACTGAAGTAGGTGGAATGTTACCATTTAATCGTAGTAATGAAAGTGAAGCTGACAAAATTGGTTTGACATTAATGGCAATTGCAGGATACAATCCGGAGGAGTCAATTGCATTTTGGCAAAGAATGTCTGCATCTAATACTGCAGGTGCTCCACCAGAATTTATGAGTACACACCCTTCAGATGCGACTCGTATTGCTAATTTGAAAAAATTAATTCCAGGTGCAAAAGCAGAAGCAGCAAAATACGGTGTAATCTTTAAATAGATAGATTTGATTTTATAAAAAAAGAGAGCGAATTCTAGATAGAATTCGCTCTCTTTTTTTATAAGATATTCTGATCTTTATTAATAAATACTTGGATATTTATCAGGATTTACTTCATGCATCATTGCATGTACTTTTTCATAAATATCTTCTGACGATGGTTTGGAGAAATAATCACCATCTGTTCCATAGGCTGGACGATGTGCTTTTGCCGTCAATGTTTGTGGCTTACTATCCAAATGATGGTACCCGTCTTGGTTTTCAATAATCTGTTGTAAAATATAAGCAGAAGCTCCACCAGGAACATCTTCGTCAATAATCAACAAGCGATTTGTTTTCGCAATACTTTTTACAATATCATGACTCACATCAAAAGGCAATAAAGACTGCACATCAATCACTTCACAGGTGATACCAATTTCCATTAATTCTTCAGCAGCTTGTTCTACTAATCGTAGTGTCGAACCATAAGAAACCAAAGTAATGTCCTTTCCTACTCTTAAAGTTTCTACCACTCCAATCGGAGTTTTAAATTCTCCATAATTAGTAGGAGCAACTTCTTTCAAACGGTACCCATTTAAACATTCTATTACTAAAGCAGGCTCATCACATTCTAATAAAGTATTATAAAAACCTGCTGCCTGGGTCATGTTTCTTGGTACTAAAACGTGAATTCCTCTTATGGCATTGATAATCATTCCCATTGGAGAACCCGAATGCCAAATCCCTTCTAATCGGTGCCCACGAGTTCTTATAATTAACGGCGCTTTTTGTTTACCAACAGTGCGGTATTGCAAAGTCGCTAAATCATCACTCATGATTTGAATAGCGTATAATAAATAATCTAAATACTGAATTTCAGCAATTGGACGTAGCCCTCTTAAGGCCATTCCAATTCCTTGACCTAAAATAGTTGCTTCGCGAATACCTACATCGGCAACTCTAAGTTCTCCATATTTTTCTTGCATTCCCTCCAAACCTTGGTTTACATCACCAATGTTTCCAGAATCTTCTCCAAAAATTAAAACTTCAGGATATTTAGTAAATAAAGCATCAAAATTATCGCGAATAATAATACGACCATCTACTAAATTATTATCAGTGTTATATTCAGGAAGTACTTTTTCTACCGAAGAAATCGTCCATGCAGATTCTGAGAATAAATTACTACTAAACGTTCCTTGCGTCTTTTTTATGTAAGAAGCAATCCAATCAGAAAGCTCTTTTTTATTCGTTTCCTTAATTAAAAAGCGATGTATTTTGCGCGCTGCTACTAGCATTTCTTTCTTAATCGGTGCTTTTATAGCAGCTAATTTATTAGAATATTCTAAAATTTCTGCCTTTTTAACACTCTGGTCTGCAAGGCGTTCTAAAATACCAACTAATTCTTTTTGATCTTCAATAATTGGATCTATAAATTGACTCCATGCCAATTTTTTAGATTCTATTACCTCTTTTCTCAGTCGATTGTCAATTTCATCTAACTCTTCTGGCGCAGCAATATTGATGGCGATCATCCACAAACGCATCTGACGAATACAGTCAAATTCTTTTTCCCAACCTAAACGATCGGTACTTTTGTAACGTTCGTGTGAGCCAGAAGTTGAATGTCCTTGTGGTTGAGTAAGTTCTTTAACATGAATTAAAACAGGAGTATGATTTTCTCGAGCAATTGTACCTGCTTTTTCATAGGTAGCAATCAGTTCTGCATAATCCCAACCCTTAACTACAAATATTTCATATCCATTAGTTCCTTCTTCTTTCTGATATCCTTTTAAAATTTCAGAAATACTTTCTTTAGTTGTTTGATGTTTGGCGTGAACAGAAATACCATACTCATCATCCCAAACGCTCATTACCATAGGAACTTGCAAAACTCCTGCTGCATTTATGGTTTCAAAAAATAGTCCTTCAGATGTACTAGCATTACCAATAGTTCCCCAGGCTACTTCGTTTCCATTCTTAGAAAAAGTATCTTTATTTTTAACGCCTTCAACGTGTCTGTATATTTTAGAAGCTTGTGCCAGCCCCAACAAACGAGGCATTTGGCCTGCGGTCGGAGAAATGTCGGCGCTAGAATTTTTTTGTTCCATTAAATTCTTCCAAGAACCATCTTCATTTAAACTGTGCGTTACAAAGTGTCCGCCCATTTGTCTGCCGCCCGACATTGGTTCTTCGGCCAAATTTGTATTTCCGTACAAACCAGCAAAAAATTGAACAGGAGTCAATTGGCCAATAGCCATCATAAAAGTCTGGTCACGATAATAACCCGAACGGAAATCACCATTTTTAAAGGCTTTGGCCAAAGCCAATTGCGGGACTTCTTTTCCATCACCAAAAATTCCAAATTTTGCCTTTCCCGTCAAAACTTCTTTACGCCCAAGCAAACTGCATTCGCGACTGGTCATCGCTAAAATGTAATCGTTTAGAACTTCAGTCTTAAAATCTTCGAAAGTTAGCGTACTATTGGTTTTCTCTTTTATCATAATTGAAGTGAATCTCTATTAAAATGCAAATTTAGCAAAAAACAATGAATTTTTTTAACTTATTCAAATAAATTAAATTTAATTATCCTTATTTATTTTTACAAATTCGATGTAAAAAATACATTATATTTATTTTTTTATCTTTTTATCTTGTTAAAGTATAAAATTATAGAAGAGTTGATGCTTTTTTAAAACCATTTTCTAGTAAATAGATTGGTTAATGTTTTTGGCGAAAACGTAACAACGAATCTAATTTTTTCATTATAATGAGATTCAGAGACTTCCCAGCCTAAATTAGAGTGCACAGGAAAATAGATTTCGAAATAATCAGTAACTAAATTTAATCGAATTCCACTATCGTAAATAAATTTAGGATTTTTGTATTTGTTTTTGATAAATCCAATGTCACTGTAGGCTTCAATCCAATTCCAAATAGAAAAACTAGCATTGATAGTTCCAATCCATTGGTTGGCGTAAGGCGTCTCAAGTTTTGATTTAAAACCACCTTCTGCCATAATGTATTGCTGACTAAAAAGACCCGAACTTTCAGATCTTCCGTAATAACCATAATCAAATAAATAGTCGGTCGGGCGATCAACAGCAAAGCTAAAGTAATCGGTCGTAGTATTATTGTATAAAAATGTACCAGTATACAATCGTAAATTAAGTTGATGGTTGTTTTCAAATAATTTTCGATATTCTATTTCTGTAGCTAATTTTCCAAAATTATGTGAAAGCTGAATTTCTGGAACAAAATTAAAATGGTTTGTAATTTCAGTTTTAGTATTGTAATAGCGTGCATTAAAAATCGAGTAGTTCTGATTTGTATTGTCGGTAAGTAATGCACTTTCTTCCCTTTTTACTATGGTTTGTCGCACTAAAATATGCTGCTTGCGATTGTCTCTCAAATCCCGTTCTCGAATACTAAGCATGATCGAAGGGTTGATTTTTAAGTACGTAGCATCTTCTACATAATGAAAATACGAGCCACTTATCCAGTATTTGGCATTGTACAAACGACTGTTTCTGTAATTTTGATTGAAAGTTAAGTTTCCTGATCCAGAAATGGTTTGTGCCTTGATGGAATACGCAGGATTTAGGTCGAAGGTGATGGGTTTGTTTAAAATAGTCTTATTGCTCAACCGCAAGCCAGGAGTAAAGCCGTCATAATAATTGTAACCAATAGTAGGAACGTACAAAATCTGAATGTAATTTGGATCTTCCAGATCCTTTAAAAAAGTAAACTTTACTGGTCGGTTGGACAGTTTAAAACCTCGCAACGATTTCCAGTTGTTACGCAAATTATATTCAGGAACTTCATTCTCATAATTCAAAACAATTTTGGTAGCGCCCTTTCTGGCAAAGGTATAAGTAGTATCGGCAGCGTTGGGTTCGAGCCATTTTTTAAATAATATTTCGTTCTTTTTCATACCATAAACTGGAATAGGTACGAAAGTATTTGTTCTATTTTTTATTTTAAAACGTATTGTGTCTTTGGTTTCATTGCGATGTAAATCACTAAACTTATAATCGATTATAGCTCTCGAATCGATAATTGTCGTAAAAAACCAGTCGATATCTTTTGGCGTGTTATCCTTTAAAATAATTTCAAAATCAATGGCAGAAGTTTGCTTTTTTAAATTTATATTGTAAAATTGTTTGACACTTTTGGGTACAACTCCTTCAGCTAAATAATCATTAAGATAGGCTAAACTCAATCCTGCTCTATATTTGCTCGCAATTTGTTCGTTAAATTTTATTAAATTATTTTTTGGCGTGCCTAAGGATTGATCTAAATTTTTTCGTGCCATTAACATGTAATAGTAACTGAACTGTTCGTTAAAACTAAGTTTAGATAACTTGTATCTCCTCGTTAATTTTAAATGTGACAATTTACCCATCATATTTTGATCAGGATGGTATTGCTCGATATATTGCATTATCAGATAAATCTGTAATCCATCTGCAATCCAACTGTCTTTTCGCTGGTCAACTTGTATAGTTGTTTTAAGATAGTTGTTTAAAAATGTTTTTAAGAAGGTGATTTCGAACACAAACTCTTTGGTAAATGGTCTTAAAAAAGAAGGCAATTGATTTAAACCATAAAACGGATTTCTATCATAATCAACTTGTGAAACAGTGAGATTTTCAAAAGGATATTTTCCTAATTTTTCTTGCGCAAACTGCATAACTTGATCAATAATAATTGCTTTTTGTATGTCACCAACTTGAGTAGTTTTAATATTGGTTAACACTGAGAAAGTAGTATTCGTAAAATTTAAAAAGGAGGTATTTCGTTCGATAAATAAATTAAAACCAAGACGGTTATTACCTTCGAAATTTTGAGTGTAAAAATTAGAGTCTTGAACTTTATCTACAGTATTTAAATCGGTAGTTAATTGCCAATTATTTGGTACACGAACGGAAACTTCATAATCTGATTTTGCATTTACGGCATCGTCTAAGTTGAGATTGCTGTATGCAACAAATTGTTTGTTTTCGTACCGTGCAGGAGTAAGGAACCAATTTTTTAACGACATACCGCCAATCGAGGTGTAGCCGTAGGAAGTAAATTGATCACTCGGAATTTTTGCTATATAACTCAAATGAATTATCTTTTTCTTATGGGGATATAACGGCTCGTCTAGTTGTAAAGTCAATACATCTGGATGTTTATCTGCTCTTTCAAAATTGATATTTGCGGCATTACTATCCGTTGCTGCTAGTATAATTGTTGCACCTCTTTCTTTGTCGTTTGCCAAATGAAAAGGCCGGTAAAACTCATCGGAAAACCGTTTGGCCAACGGAGTGTTTTTATCTGAATAGGAATTGTTCCAGTCGTTTAAAACGATTTGAGTTAAGGTATCGTTAGTTTCATTGTAGTACGTTAAATCTTGTAATACATGAATTGTTTTGGACTCTAAATTCACCGATAGTGACATTTTAGAGTAGTGTTGCGCCCATTGCTTTGTAGAAACTAGCAATGAGAGAAAAACAAAAGCAATTTTTAGATTTAATTTCAATGAGAATCAATATTTGATGACGAATTAAAAATACTGCTTTTAAAGTAAAAAAGCCGTCCTTTTAGACAGCTTTTTTTAAATTAGAAATTCGGACTTAAATCGTATTTTCTATAGAATTTATCAAGTATTTCAACCACTTCATCTTCGGTGTCTACAATTTTAAACAATTCCATATCCTCTGGACTTGCGTTGTGTTCGGTGTCAATCATAACCGTTTTAATCCAATCCATTAGTCCAGACCAAAAAGAACTTCCAACTAAAATTATTGGAAATTTTCCGATTTTTTTTGTTTGAATTAAAGTAATTGCTTCGAACATTTCATCTAACGTTCCAAAACCACCTGGCATTACCACAAAACCTTGTGAGTACTTGACAAACATCACTTTTCGAACAAAAAAGTAATCAAAATTCAAGTTTTTATCTTGATCAATATATGGATTAAAATGCTGCTCAAAAGGCAATTCAATATTCAAGCCAACAGAAATTCCGCCACCCAAATGAGCTCCTTTATTTCCAGCTTCCATAATTCCAGGACCACCACCAGTAATCACACCATAACCTGCTTTGCTAATTTTAAAAGCAATTTTCTCTGCTAGTAGGTAATATTTAGTATCCGGTTTGGTTCGTGCTGATCCAAAAATAGACACGCATGGTCCAATTCTACCCATATTTTCGTATCCATTTACGAACTCTGCCATTATTTTAAAAATGGCCCAGCTGTCGTTGGTACGAATCTCATTCCATGTTTTTTGTTTCAAACGATCCTGAAATACTTTTTCTTCGTCGTTGTCAAAATCCTCTAATCTCATACTTTTATATTTTTATTATCGATCTTTTATTTTTACGAATTAAAATTATAATTATAATTTCGCTTCGATTTTTTTTAGAATTTCCATTTGCTTTGCTTGACTTTCAAAAAGAATTTTAATTTGTTCTTGCAGTAATAAATCCACTTTTTGGTCGAGCGATCTAATTTCTAACTCTGCCTTTAGATTTATTAAATAGTCGTTTTCGCTTCTTTTACGATCTTTTTCTTCTTGTCTGTTTTGACTCATCATGATTATTGGTGCTTGCAGTGCAGCGATACAAGACAAAATCAAGTTCATCAAAATGAAAGGATAAGGATCAAACGCGTCACCTTTAACTGCTGTGACGTTGTAAATAATCCAAATCGTTAAAATGATAAAAAATGAAATTATAAAAGCCCAGCTTCCCCCAAATCTAGCTACTTTATCTGAAACACTTTGTCCTCTTGTCAAAATTTCTTTTGGAGGATTTAAAAGGTTTTGATTGATTAGCTCTTCGTCTTCAAGTGTTTTTTTTACAATTTCCTGAAGCTTAACAATATGCGAGTTTTCGGCATTTAATAAATTTTCAATATCTATATCCATTTATAAACTAGTTAAATTGCATTTAAACTTCTTGAATAAAATTACATGGTATTTATAAAATTGCACGAAGCAGCATACCTAAATAAAATGCAATTCTAGTTCTTATTGTCAAACCAAAAATAGTAAAAAAATGAGATAAAATTACGACAATTCCTTTTTCAGAAATTGAGCTGTGTAACTTTTTTTAACCTTGGCTACTTGTTCTGGCGTTCCTTTAGCGATCAATTGTCCGCCCGCTTTTCCACCTTCTGGACCAATATCGATAATATAATCTGCCAATTTAATGACATCCATATTGTGTTCAATAATCAAAATGGTATTGCCTTTATTGACCAATGTATTAATGACTTCCATTAAAACCCGAATGTCTTCAAAATGCAATCCTGTGGTAGGTTCATCTAAAATATAAAACGTATTTCCGGTATCTTTTTTAGACAATTCGCCCGCCAATTTAATACGTTGGGCTTCACCACCAGAAAGCGTTGTACTTTGTTGACCAAGGGTAATGTAACCCAAACCTACATCCTGAATCGTTTTTACTTTGCGATAAATTTTTGGAATCAGTTCAAAAAACGGAACTGCTTCATCAACGGTCATGTTTAATACATCTGAAATCGATTTTCCTTTGTAGCGAATTTCTAAGGTTTCGCGATTGAAACGTTTACCTTGACACGTTTCACATTCTACATAAACATCTGGCAAAAAGTTCATCTCTATGGTGCGAACCCCAGATCCTTCGCAGGTTTCGCAACGACCGCCTTTGACATTGAAACTAAAACGACCCGCTTTGTAACCGCGAATCATACTTTCAGAAGTCATTGTAAACAAATTTCTTATTTCGGTAAAAACTTCAGTATAAGTCGCTGGATTTGAACGCGGCGTTCTTCCAATCGGACTTTGGTCAATGGCAATTACTTTGTCAATATGTTCTAAACCTTCAATTTTTTTGTACGGTTTCGGTTTTTTAACACCATTAAAGTAATAGGCGTTCAAAATTGGATAAAGTGTTTCATTAATCAACGTCGATTTGCCGCTTCCAGAAACTCCAGTAACCACAATTAATTGTCCTAAAGGCAATTCTATAGAAACGTTTTTAAGATTATTTCCTGTTGCACCTGTTAGTTTTAAAAATTTGCCATTTCCTTCGCGTCTTTTCTCAGGGATTTCAATTTTCATTTCGCCGTTCAAATATTGAGCGGTAATGGTATGTTGTTCTAAAAGTTCTTTCGGAGTTCCTTTGCTTATAATTTCGCCACCATATTTTCCTGCTTTTGGACCAATATCAATTACGTAATCGGCGCGCTCAATCATGTCTTTATCGTGTTCAACCACAATTACAGAATTGCCTAAATCACGCAATTGCTCCAGAGAATGAATCAATTTCTCGTTATCTCGTTGGTGCAAACCAATACTTGGTTCATCTAAAATATATAAGACACCAACCAATTGGGAACCAATTTGAGTAGCCAACCTTATGCGTTGCGCTTCGCCACCCGAAAGTGATTTAGAACTTCGGCTTAAAGCCAAATAATTCAAACCTACATTCATTAGAAAATTCAATCGGTCTTTGATTTCTTTGACGACTTCAGTAGCAATTCGTTTTTGCTTATCAGATAAATGAGCGTCCAATTCTTGGAACCAAACCGTTAAATCAGAAATGTCCATATCGCACAATTCGGCTATATTTTTACCTTCGATTTTAAAAAACAAAGCTTCTTTTTTTAATCTTGAACCGTGGCATTCTGGACATTTTATTTCGTCCATAAATTCTTTTGCCCACCGTTTTATTGCGGTCGATGATTGTTCTTCAAACTGGTTTTTAATAAAGTTCGAAATACCTTCAAAATCAATTTTGTAATCACGTGCTACGCCTAAATCTTTTGAGTTAATCGTAAATTTATCTTTGCCACCGTGCAAAATCATTTGCATGGCTTCCTCTGGAATTACGGATATAGCATCGGTTAGTTTAAAACCAAATTTCTCACCAATAATTTCCAATTGTTTGAAAATCCAAGACGATTTATATTCGCCCAAAGGCGCTAGTCCACCAGCTTTTATAGATAGTTTTGAATTTGGAATTATTTTTTTAGGATTAATTTCGTTTACAGTTCCCAAGCCATTGCAATGTGGACAAGCGCCTTTTGGCGAGTTGAACGAAAATAAATTGGGTTCCGGATTTTGATAGGAGATTCCTGTTGAAGGACACATTAAATTTCTACTGAAATAGCGCACTTCATTGCTGTCTTGATCCAAAACCATCAATACATTCTCTCCATGATGCATGGCGGTATTGATACTTTCAGACAATCTTTTTTGATTATCGGGCGTTTCATCAATAACCATTCGATCGACTACAATTTCAATATCATGCGTTTTGTAACGGTCTAATTTCATACCGCCAACCAAGTCCTGAATACCACCATTTACGCGCACCTTTAAGAAACCTTGCTTGGTAATTTGCTGAAAAAGCTCCGCATAATGCCCTTTACGAGCTCTAATAACAGGCGCTAAAATATTGATTCGCTTGCCAGTAAAATCAGTAGTTATTAATTCTTTTATTTGTTCATCGCTGTAGCTAACCATTTTTTCGCCAGTGTTGTAACTGTATGCGTCGGCGGCCCTTGCATAAAGCAAGCGCAGGAAATCGTATATTTCTGTAATCGTTCCAACGGTCGAGCGCGGACTTTTACTAGTCGTTTTTTGTTCAATGGCAATCACCGGCGAAAGTCCATCAATTTTATCAACATCTGGACGTTCTAAGCCTCCTAAAAACTGACGTGCGTAAGCAGAGAAAGTTTCTACATAACGGCGTTGTCCTTCGGCATAAATCGTATCAAACGCCAAAGATGACTTTCCCGAACCAGAAAGACCCGTAATTACTACAAGTTTTTCCCTCGGAATGGCAATATCGATATTTTTTAGATTGTGAACTCTTGCGCCAAGAACTTCAATGGTATTGTTTTTTTCTAACATAGTTTGAGCAAAAAACAAAGTTACCATTTTGATTTATTCTTTTGGTACTACAGTTTAGAACTTTATGTTAAAAAAGGGCATAAAAAAACGCCAAATAGATTAGGATTTTCGTTTTCTGGTGGAGATATAATTTTGGCTAGCCTTCTTGGTAGTGTACCAATTTCGACCTTCTATGTAAGCATCTATTTTGCCAAGATAAAAAAAAATGAAAAAGATTTTAATATCTGGAAGTCCTTTTAATCAGCGGCAAATTTCAGTTCGTTTAAAAATTTTAAAGTAAGGTTAGTTGTACTTTACTAAGCTATAGGAGTAAGTACTTTTTCGAAAGCTTTTCGTTTACTTCCTCTAAATTCAACTTCGCCGCAATAGATATAACCCAGTTTTTCGAAAATTTTCAGCATTGGAATATTATCGAAATTAGTATCTACTTTTATACTGAAAATATTGTTTGCTGCAGCTACTTCTTCAGCGTAAAGCATTATTTTTTTAGCCAAACCTTTTCCTAGAGAATCTTCAGAAAGTGCCAAACGATGGAGTACAGCAAAATGACCAGTAGTCAACCAAGTTCCGTTCAATTCGGAATAAGCAGGTTCGTCATTAAAAACAATCGAGGCATACCCAATAATCAAATCATTATCTGTTAAAACATATCCTGCCTCTTTCTGTAGATCATTTTTCACTACTGAAATATTGGGATAACCATCTTGCCACTGCTCACTTCCGTCTTGTTTTCTACGGTTGATGGCTTGCTCTAAAATCGTCCAAATTATGTTGGCATCTTTTAGTGTTGCCTTTCTGAAGTTATAATTCATTTTTCTATTTTTTGTAAATCAAATTCTACGATTAAAGGACTATGATCACTAAAATGTATCCATTCATCAAATTGACCAACTTCAACTTTAATTAATTTTCTTATTAAGTCAGATGAAGCAAAACAATAATCTATGTGATACGGTCTAGTTTGATGGCGGTACATATACAAGGTAGGATGTAGTTCTTTTCCTTGTTCACAATTATAAAATTGATGATAAGTGCTAAGAATATTTTTCTCTTCTAATTTTTCAACAACACAAGAATGATTTCCTATTCTTCTAGCTTTATCCCAAATAGTGTTACTGTTAAAATCACCAATTAATATAGTTTTTTCACCCAGTATATTTTCATAAAAATTTATTGCTTTCCAAACTTGAGTGATGTAGGCGCCATCCTTGTCTTGTGGATTATTTGCCCAAATTGCCAGCATAGTAAATTCATGGGAGTCATTAAATACTCTTAATGGTATTACATTTTTAAATTGAGTGTTATGCTGTTCAATTAACTGAAGTTTAAAATCGCTGTAAGAAAAGACACCTAAGCCTTTGTTTTTATTACTGCCGTACAAAAATGTATCTGATGGCAAAATTGTACCTTCTTGAAACCTTAGTTTATCTGGATGTTCACATTCGGGAATAATTAATATATCAGGATGATGTCCTAGTATATAATTTGCCTTTATACGAAAAGCCATATTGCAATTCCAAGTTATTATTTTCACTTTTCTTCGAAAATTTTTTAATTGCTAAAAATAAAAAAATCACTCAATCGTCATCGCTCGCAATTTAGTACGATACGCTTCCAAGGCAATCGACTTAGAAATAAATCCGTAATACTTGCCATTTTTGACCACTGGTAAATGAGACCTTTTGCATTTTTCGAATTTATTCATCACCACTTCCATGCTGTCAATCGAGTAAATTGTATCTGGTGGCGGTCTCATTATGTCTTTGATTAGCGTGTATTTAACGCGATATTGGTTGAAAATAATTTCGCGAACGTCATTAAAATGTACGACTCCTTCTAACTCTTTTTCTTTATTGACTACAGCAAAAACAGTTTGATTGGAGTGGGAAATTAAATCGACTAATTTGTCTAAATTTTCATCAGCAGTTACAGTCAAATAATCTGTTTGAATCAAGGAGTCAATGTCTAAAGTTGTTAAGATGTTTGAATCTTTGTTGCTGGTAAAAACGTGACCCTTTTTGGCTAATCCTTTTACATCCAAAGAGTATTTCTCGAATCGTTTAGAAATTGCAAAACTGATCGAAGAAACAATCATAAGTGGAATCATCAGACTATAACCGCCCGTAATTTCGGCAATTAAAAATATTCCGGTCAATGGTGCATGAAACAATCCACTCAGAATTCCGGCCATGCCAACCATTGTAAAATTACTGACTGGTAAATTAGTCAAGCCGGTTAAATTTAAAAACTTAGAAAAAAAGAAGCCTAAGTACGAACCTAAAAATAGGGCAGGAGCAAAGTTCCCACCATTTCCACCACTTCCAATGGTAAGTCCAGATGCAAAAACTTTCATCATCATTGCTCCTCCAACAAAAAACAACAACACCCAAGGATTGTGTCTAAAGTCTTCAAAAAGCGTATTCTCCATTAGCTTCGCGGGATCTTCGGCCAAGGTTTTAATACTTTCATAACCTTCACCAAACAATGTTGGGAATACGAATATCAGAAGTGCTAAAAGTGAAGAACCGATTAAAGCCTTTCGATAAATACCCACCTTCATCTTTGCAAAATAATGCTCTACTTTTTGGAAATTGCGTGAATAATAAACCGCCATAAAGCCGGTTACAATACCTAGAAGTACGTAAAACGGAACGTTATAAAAATTAAAAGCTTCTTGCTCTCTAAAGGATAATAATATATTTTCATCTAATGCAACTGCCGAGACAATGGCACCCGTTGCAGCAGCAATCATGATCGGAATAAAAGCAGCTATGCTCACATCAACCAACAAGACTTCAATGGCAAAAAGCACACCTGCAATCGGAGCATTAAAAGCAGCTGAAATTCCAGCCGCAACTCCACAACCAATTAATAGCGTGCGATCGCGATAGCCTAATTTATAATTTTGCGCAAAATTAGACCCAAAAGCAGCACCAGTTACAACAATCGGACTTTCTAAACCAGCGGAACCTCCTAAACCTACAGTTAACGAGCTCGTCATAATTTGCGCATACATTTGTTTACGCGGAATAATACTGGCCTTTTTGGCGATTGTATATAAAATTTGAGAAGTTCCTTTTTCGATAGAACCATTTAAGAGTCGTTTCACCACAAAGACAGTTAGTAAAATACCAATTATGGGTAGAATACTGTTGATGAAACTTAATTTTAAAATTCCGTTAATGTATGTGGCGAAAGAAAATACGCTATGAGCAAATGTTTTAAGCACAATAACCGCCAAACCACACGTAATACCAATTAGAACACTCGCTAGAAATATAAATTGCTTTGGCGTCATAATAGACTGCGACATTGCGATTATGCTTTCTAGTTTTCTAAAGTATTTTTTTAACATGTTTATTTTGAAAATTTAGTAATTCTGCAAATTTAGACCTTACAATTTTAAATACGGACCTTTACGCTTTTATTCTAGGTATATTTTAAATGCCGAAAATAACAGTGAAAATTCATTTAAGATAACGACTTAAAATCCGACCGCTTTATCATCACCTCTAAAATCGGCACCGCCCTCTAATGTTTTATTTTGAAGAACCAAAATAGCATCAACTTTACCAATCACAGGCGTGTTTTTCTCATTGATTAAATATCCTTTTGCTTTTAAATGATCCAAAGTAATTTGATCAAAAGTATTGGGTTCAAAAGTAATTTCGTCAGGCAACCATTGATGATGAAAACGAGGGGCATTTACGGCTTCTTGCATGCTCATATTGTACTCGTAAACATTTAAAATAGTTTGTAAAACAGAGGTAATTATGGTAGAACCTCCTGGAGAACCAACGACCATAAATAGATCATCATTTTTTTCGACGATTGTTGGCGTCATCGAACTTAGCATTCGTTTTTGAGGCGCAATACTATTGGCTTTATTTCCGACTAAACCAAACATATTAGGCACGCCTGGTTTAGCGCTAAAATCGTCCATTTCGTTGTTTAAAAAGAATCCCAATTCATCACAATAATATTTAGAACCAAAGCCGTCATTAATGGTAGTTGTTGCCGCAACAGCATTACCAAATTGGTCAACAATAGAATAGTGGGTTGTTTCTGTACTTTCAGCATATTCAATTTTTCCAGATTTAATGTCAGCAGATAAACTTGCTTTCGCAGGATCAAAACTACTCATTCGGTCTTTTAAATACGAATCAGAGAGTAGTTGTTTAATAGGTATTTTGACAAAATCGGGATCACCTAAAAAGTCACTGCGATCGGCGTAAGCACGTCTTTCGGCTTCAACAAGTACACTAATTGCTTGTTCCTTATTGTGTCCCATTTTTGAAATTTCGAAAGGAACTATCATTTTCATAATTTGCGCCATGCAAATTCCACCACTACTTGGCGGAGCCATCGAGGTAATTTTTAGATCTTTATAGTCAAACTGAAGTGGTTTTCTCCATTTGGCTTCGTATTGTGATAAATCTGCAAGCGTGATAATTCCGCCTCTTTTTTGAAGGTATTCCACTAATATTTTAGCTGTTCTTCCTTTGTAAAACTCGTCTTTTCCGTTTTTCTGAATTCGTTTTAAGGTTGCTGCTAAAGCAGGATATTTAATCGTGTCGTTTGCGTAATACGGTTTTGCAAAAAAAGTAGTAGCTCCGTTGCGACTGATAATTACGTCTCGGTACTCGTGTAATCTTTTTTCTTGTTTTTGCGTTACCACAACTCCTTTTTCGGCAAGTGCAATAACCAAATCTAAAATTTCAGACATGGGTAAAGAGCCCAGTTTTTTGTGGACTGCAAAAACTCCGGCAACAGTTCCTGGAACTCCAATTGCTAAAGCAGTTGCTGTACTCTTACCTGCAATTACTTTTCCATCTTTATCCAAAAACATATCTTTTGAAGCCGCTAATGGTGCTTTTTCTCGGTAATCTAGAGAGCCCACTTCGCCGTTTGCTTTTCGATAAACCATAAAACCACCACCGCCTATATTTCCCGCGTACGGATACGCAACTGCGAGTGCTAATTCGGTTCCGACCATTGCATCAAAAGCATTTCCGCCTTTTTGCATAATTGCCACTCCAATTTTCGAAGCTTCTTCACGCGCAGAAACAACCATTGCTTTGGTAGCGACCAGTCCAGTTGGTTTATGTATTGTGTTTTGCGCAATGCAAAAACTGGATACAAACAAAATTGAAAAGCATATCTTTTTCATAATAGTAGTTTTTTTGCACAATGATTTCGTAAATCTTCAAAAAACAGAGTGAAATCTGCTTCAAAAATATCATAATTTGAAATAAGTTCAGTCGTAGCGAACTGCATTTTTGATAGATTTTTTGTTCGTCTATCCATTTGTGTCAAAATGTGTTGCATACCTTCAATACTTTTATAAATGCCCAACCAGTTTTCTCGGATCATAATGGGCATTAATTTTTGAGTTCTTTCCGAAAGCAATTCGTAATTATCATGTAGGGAAGTATAAAAGCGCTGCACATAATCCTCTAATTTCTCATCCGAATAGATCGACCAATTTTTAGCTAAAAAGTGATCGTAAAAAATGTCTACAATTACGCCTGAATAATGGTGGTAATTTTCGTGTAGTTTTTTGGTACTTTGTCTAAATACGGGATGTGCATCTGTATACGTATCAATTTCTCTATGCAATAAAATTCCTTTTTGAATTAAAGTAGGATAGGTTTCAAACTGTTTTCCACGAATACCATCGGCCATAAAATTGCCAATTTTAATGAGATCGTTGTCGCCAGAAAGATAGATGTGTGCTAGGAAATTCATTTATTTAGAAGGTGATGAGGAATTAGATACTGAGTTCCTAATATTAGTATTGTAAATATAGAAATTTAAAATTTAAAGTGAACTCCCGTTTTATTAAGGAAAAGTCACGCATTTTTATTTTTTTTACTAGTTTGTCAGTTTGCAACTATTATATTTGTAATTGATAACCATAATTCATAAAAATGACTCTAATAAAATCTATATCAGGTATACGCGGAACAATTGGTGGCAAGGTGGGCGATAATCTTACGCCTGTTGATGCTGTAAAATTTGCGTCGGCATACGGTACTTTTTTAAAACAAAATTCAGACAAGCAAAAATTAACTGTCGTTGTTGGTCGTGACGCCCGTATCTCTGGACCAATGATTCATAATTTGGTAGTTAATACCTTGATTGGATTAGGAATAAATGTAATTGATTTAGGTCTTTCTACCACGCCAACTGTTGAAGTGGCTGTGCCTTTAGAAAAAGCAGATGGTGGAATTATTTTGACGGCTTCCCATAATCCAAAAGAGTGGAATGCATTGAAGTTATTGAACGCTAAAGGGGAGTTTTTAAGTGGTGCTGATGGTGCTAAAATTCTTGAAATTGCCGATGCAGAAGCTTTCGATTTCTCGGATGTAGATTCTTTGGGAGAAATTACGACGAATGATGCCTATATGGACATTCATATAGACGAAGTTTTAAATTTGCCTTTGGTTGATGTTGATGCCGTAAAAGCAGCAAAATTTAAAGTAGTTGTGGATGGCGTAAATTCTTCAGGCGGAATCATCATTCCGAGATTATTAGAATTGATGGGCGTGGAAGTCGTAAAATTATATTGCGAGCCAACCGGTCATTTTCCTCATAATCCAGAGCCGTTAAAAGAGCATTTAACCGATATTTCTGAATTGGTAGTTAAAGAAAAAGCAGATTTAGGTGTTGTGGTAGATCCAGATGTGGACCGTTTGGCATTTGTTTGTGAAGACGGCGAAATGTTTGGCGAAGAATATACTTTGGTGGCTTGCGCCGATTATGTACTGAGTAAAACTCCAGGAAATACGGTTTCTAATATGTCATCGTCTCGAGCTTTGCGTGATGTAACTGTAAAAAGAGGTGGTTCGTATGAAGCGAGTGCTGTTGGAGAAGTAAATGTGGTAGAATTAATGAAGAAAAATAATGCCGTTATTGGTGGAGAAGGAAACGGCGGAATTATTTATCCTGAATTGCACTACGGACGCGATAGTTTGGTTGGAGTGGCGTTGTTTTTAACGCATTTAGCTAATTTAAAAATGAGCGTTTCTGCTTTGCGTGCATCGTATCCTGAATATTATATGAGTAAGAATAAGATAGAATTGACACCACAAATTGATGTAGACGCTATCTTAGAACAAATGACGAGCAAATATAAAAACGAAGATATTTCGACTGTTGATGGTGTGAAAATTGATTTTGAAAAAGAATGGGTTCACTTGAGAAAATCAAATACAGAACCAATTATCAGAATTTACACGGAAGCGCCTACGCAAAAAGAAGCTGATGTTTTAGCAGTTCGAATTGTAGATGAAATTAAGCAAATTGCTGGAATTTAGTAAGTTGTGTTCTGTTTTAATGTATTGAAGATTTCCATATGAAAATTATTTCTGTCATTCCTGCGCGTTATGCCTCCACACGGTTCCCTGCCAAATTACTCCAAGATTTAGGAGGTAAGACGGTAATTCTTCGAACGTACGAAGCTACTGTTGCCACAAAATTATTTGATGATGTTTTTGTGGTTACAGATTCTGATTTAATTTTTGATGAAATTGTTTCTCATGGCGGAAAAGCAATCAGGAGTATTAAAGAACACGAATCGGGTAGCGATCGAATTGCAGAAGCAGTTGAAAACTTAGCGGTTGATATTGTGGTAAACGTGCAAGGCGACGAGCCGTTTACTGCAGCAGAACCTTTACAAGAATTAATTCAGGTATTTAGAAACGATACCGAAAACAAGGTTGATTTAGCTTCGCTTATGCGAGAAATTACCAATGAAGAGGAAATTAATAATCCAAATAATGTGAAGGTCGTAGTCGATCAATCGCAATTTGCTTTGTACTTTTCACGTTCAGTGATTCCATATCCTAGAGAAGTAAATGTTGGAGTTCGTTATTTTCAACACATCGGAATTTACGCGTTTCGCAAACAAGCTTTATTAGACTTTTATAATTTGCCTATGAAGTCTCTAGAAGCTTCTGAAAAGCTGGAACAACTTCGTTATTTAGAATTTGGTAAACGGATAAAAATGGTGGAAACCACACATGTAAGTATTGGAATTGACACGGCGGAAGACTTAGAAAAAGCAAATTTGATACTGCAAAAGAGATGAGGGTAAAGTACTTAACCTAAATATTTTTACATAAAAATTATTTGCTAAGCCTTATGCAATGTTATTGTGTAAGGCTTTTTTTATGCGATTAAAATACGTCAACTGTTTTAAAAATCGTGATTTCTCGACTCAATAAATCAGTGCTTTCTTGAATAAAGTGTTGCAAGTATGGCATAGTATTGTGTAGGTCTAAACCTTCTTGATTTTCCCATTCTTCCCAAATAATAAAATCATTTTCAGTATAATGCAAATCATAGCGTTTGCACGCAGATTCTTTACGGGTTTCTGTGACCAAAAGCTTTAACATTTCTAAAACTTGAATCGCATTTTCGGATTTACTTTTAAGTACAGCTGTAATCGCAATCATAACTATTTAATTTTAGTTTCGAAAATATCCATTTATAAAATATTCTTTATTGATTAGGTTATGAAATAAAAAAATTAGCTACTTTTTGCCCTTACAATAGCGAAGTAAAGTACGTAGAACCAACCGAGAATCCCATGTAAAATTGCAAAAACAATAGATTCGTTTCGGGACCAAGAAATAACTATTGCGATTACTGAACTTAGTTCAATTCCTGAATATGTTAAAGTAGATTGAACATTACTACCGCTAGTAGTTGTTGTTTGTGCTACAATTATTTGGCTTAGTAGTACTAAAGTACAAATGAGTACATTCTTTTTCATGCTAAATTTTGAATTAAGTATTTTCTCACAGTTAAGCCATGGTAAAAATAGTCAATAATTTAAATTACAATATAAAATTCTACTATTTCTATAAACTACTTTTAAATTTTTATAGTTGTATTATTAACCTTTTACTAAAAACCGATAAGCAAATGTTACAGTACTATTATTCCAAAACTGTTTCACTTGTTAAAAAAGCTAAACCATAATAATGGTTTTCATTAAATTCAAAATGATCGATTACCTTTATTTTAAGTTTTTTGGTGTGCGCTTCAAAAGAACGTTTATTTATCTTATTTATAAAAGTGATACCAATTGAATACTGTTTGTTCATTTCAATTCGCATCAACTCAAAAAGTTGCTGAAAAAGTCCCGAACCTCGGTAATTTTCGTCAATGCAAATTGGGCCATACTGAAAACTATTTTCGGTTGTTATGGTTTCAGCTGTAAATTCTAAAGAGGGTAAACGACGAACCATAAATGGGAAAATTTTCCATTGCGAAAAATAATCCCATGATGCTGCAAAAGCATAAGCCACAATTTTATTTTCATCTTCGGCAATAAAAAGACCATCAATGGCAATAGCTTGCTCAATTTGTTCAATTGTAAACGGAGTTGTTACAAAACCATTTTCACGTTCTGCCTCGGCGATATTAGCAAGTAAATAACTACTTTGTAGTTCAATCACTCCAGCAATATCAAAGTTTGTAGCTTTTCTAAAAATCATATAAATAATATTTTTATGGTCTATACTCGTTTTTAAATCATTGAAATGGAGCAAAATTCTACTATAGTTAAGCGCTGACAGCTGCTTTATCTTTTCTAAAAATAGTCAGTTGCATCATTGTAGAAAGAATAATGGTTAGCATGGCACCAATAAAGTTGAGCCATAAATAACCTAGTTTTTCTTGTCCACTTGGATAAATGAAAATAGCAAAATAGTAAATGATAAAAATGGTCAGCTGACTGATAACTGCACTACAGAAAACAGCTCGTGCTTGAATTTTTTTGAAATAAAATCCCACTAAGAAAATACCCAAAACAGTTCCGTAAAATATGGATCCGATAATGTTTACTAACTGAATTAAATTTTCGAATAGGGTTCCCACGCATGCAAATAAAATTGCTATGATTCCCCAAAACAAGGTAAAAAATTTGGTAGCATTTAAGTAATGCTTATCTGATTTCTCTTCTTTCAAGTTTCGTTTGTAAATGTCAATTGCAGTAGTGGAAGCCAAGGCATTTAAGCCTGAAGCAGTAGATGACATTGCCGCCGAAAGAATAACTGCTAGCAGTAAACCAATCAAACCTTTGGGTAAATAATGCAGAATAAAGTGAAAAAACACATAATCTTTATCGTTAGTTTCAGTAGTGCTATCTGCTTTTGCAATAATATCTTTGGCACGATCTCGTAGGTCTTTTTCTTTGTTTGACAGGGTAACCAATTCTTTTCGTAAAATTGGATTGTCATAATCTTGATTCAATTGATCAATGTACAATAGATTCACTACTTTTTTATCTTCAGAAAGTAGATCCAATTTTTTTTCTAAAGCATGGTATTCTTCCTTATAAGCCGATTTCTCAATGATAATTTTATTGTTAGGATTAAAATTTAAAGGAACGGGATTGAACTGAAAAAACACAAAAACCATTACTCCTGTAAGTAAGATGAAAAATTGCATAGGGACTTTTAGAAGTCCGTTCATGATCAATCCCATTTGACTTTCTCGTACCGATTTGCCCGATAAATAACGACCGACTTGCGATTGGTCAGTCCCAAAATAAGCCAATGCCAAGAAAAAACCACCTGTGATTCCGCTCCAAAATGTGTATTTTTCTTCTGGATTAAAAGAGAAATCGACAATATCCATTTTTGAATTGGCTCCTGCAATATGCAGTGCACTTGTAAAAGTCATGTCATTCGGTAAATAATGTAAAATAAGGAAAAAAGTGATAAACATTCCCGACATGATTACAAACATTTGCTGTTTTTGCGTAACGTTTACTGCTTTTGTACCGCCTGAAAAGGTGTAGATAATAACCAAAAGGCCGATAAGAATATTCATGATAGTTAGGTTCCATCCTAAAATAGCAGATAAAATAATGGCAGGCGCATAAATGGTTAATCCCGTACCTAAACCTCTCTGAAATAAAAATAATATAGCTGCCAATGAACGTGTTTTTAGATCGAAACGTTTTTCAAGAAATTCGTAAGCGGTAAACACTTTGTATTTATGGTACAGCGGAATAAACGTGATACAAATTACGATCATCGCAATAGGCAATCCGAAATAAAATTGTATAAAACCCATTCCATCATGATAGGCTTGACCTGGAGTCGATAAAAAAGTTATCGCACTCGCTTGTGTCGCCATCACCGATAAACCAACGGTGTACCAAGGGGTTTCATTATTTCCTAAAATAAAATCTTGAACATTTTTACTGCCTTTAGTTTTCCAAATGCCGTAAATAACTATAAATAAAAGTGTTACAATAAGTACAATCCAGTCAAATAATTGCATAGCTTACGAGTATAATTCCATTATTAAATAAAAAAAAGCAATATAAATTGCATTAGCTACAAGCACATACGTATAACTTTTTTTCCAACTTTTCTCTTTTTCCTGTTTCATTGGTTGCTATTTTTAATTTTTACTTTTTTTATTTTGATCTTGTACTGTTTGTTTTAACTCTATCATATTCGCCAGTAATCGAAAAGCGCCTGGAACTCCTGCGGGCAACTCCCTAAAAAAGCTTAAACCGGTGTAAATATAATAGCCTTTTCCGTATGGAGCGATTAATAATGCACCTTCTTTGGCAGATTCTCCCTTGTCATGAGCCGAGATAATAGGTGTAAAAGCTTTGTCGTATACGTTTGGATAATACAAACCTTGTTCTTGCGTCCAACCTTCAAAATCAGCAGCTGTAATTTTATTTGGAGTATTTAAAACGGGATGGTTTGGCGCTATAAAAGTAACTTTTGCATTTTCGTCGGTCACACGATCGGTTGAAATTTTTAAAGTGTACGGAGCAATATGATCTGTTACCATTTGTCCAGCAGTATTGTATTGTACAATCATGTTTTTACCACTTTTAACAAAATCAAATAAAATAGACTGCTTGTTAGCAAGACTTTGTACGGTATTGTAGGCTCGAATTCCTGTTATTACAGCATCAAAATTTTCTAGGCGCTGTCTAGTAATTTCTTCCGGTTGTAAAATAGTGACTTTGTAACCCATTTGCTCTAGACTCTCAGGAACATCATCACCAGCTCCCATGATATAGGCCACTGAAGTTCCGCTAGTGTCTAAATTCATTCTGATGCATTTTGCTTCTGCGGGAAGCAGTACTTGTTGTTTGGTGATGTGAGGATATTCAATAGAGGTTTGTTCTTTGTCAAAAACTTGTCCGTTGACCATTGCAATGCTTTTTATTACGGCTTCTTCTGAGTTTTCAGGAGGAGTAACTTCAAAATAAGCGGTTTGCACCATTCCTTTTCTTTCTAAAGAAAACGTGATTTCTTTTGGAGATACTTTCCATGACTTGGGTACATCTAAATGTACTTTTCCGTTTAAGTCATCTTTTCCTGCCTTAACTTTTACGGCAATTGTTTTTGTCTTTTCAGAAGTGAATAACATTACTTTTTCAGTAATAGAAGTAGTTACTTCTGGAACGATATCCAAGTAATTATACATTTCTCCTTTTACAGGATCGTTGTATTTGTAAATTACGGTCCTTTCAAACGGAATTAAAACTCCGTTAATTTTTACATTAAAAATGACTTTTACTTCTCTAATAATATCGGGTACTCCAATATTTTCTTGATTAGATACAGCATACATACCAACTGTTGCTTCCTCTTCTAGCCAATACGGTTGCGTATATTTAATATCTTGCGGTAACTGTAATTTTAGATCAAGTTTACGACTGTCATTTAAATCTAGAGTGCTATTAAGTAGCGTCTTTTTTTGTTCAGGAAGAGTGGTAACACTTTCTAATTGCATAGGCACAGCAGTCCTATTTATAGCTTCTAAGTGCAATTGCAGCAAACTTTCAGGAGTCATTTCTTGTTGTGCTGTTGACACTTCTAAATACAAACCAGAACAAGCAGAGATAATCTTTTTTAAAGCCTCTAGTTTTAAAGGTTTCCAATGTTCTTCTTTTAAATTTTCAATCATTTGGTATGCTTTTACCAAATCAGCAATACTTGCCGACGGATTGGTAAAATCATATTTAGTGATAATAGTATTTATAAAAATACCAATCGATTTTCCGTTTGCAACCCGATTCCAAGTTGTATCAATTCCTTCAAAAATAGAAGAATTTACTTTTTCTCCGTTTATAAGTTCGATGTATTCAGTGTCCACACCACGACTTCCTGTACTTCCAAAACCTTGCGACTGATGTCTACTGCGACTTAAAGCAGCAATTTCCTGATTTGATTTGCCGATTTCGGGATAATAAACACCCGTTTGAATGGCTATCATTTTAGACTTGTCAGCAGCATCAAATTTTTCTTGACTGCCGTAAAACCACCACGATGCATTAAAAAATTGACGTTTAGGTTGCCAAGTTTGTACAAATTTTAGTTGTTCAGGGTGTATTTTAGGATTGTTGCTCAAACTAAAACTTTCAACACTCAGCATGGCCGATGCGGTATGATGACCGTGCGTAGTTCCTGGAGATCTATGGTCAAAACGATTGATGATTACATCGGGTTGAAATTTGCGAACTGCCCAAATTACATCTGCTAATACTTTGTCTTTATCCCAAATTTCAAGAGTTTCATCAGGATTTTTAGAGTATCCAAAATCATTGGCACGTGAAAAAAATTGTTCACCGCCATCTACTTTTCGAGCTTCCAATAATTCTTGTGTGCGTATTACTCCTAATAGTTCACGCAATTGTGGTCCAATTAAATTTTGTCCACCATCGCCACGAGTTAACGATAAATAGCCTGTTCTCGCTTTAGTTTCATTCGATAAAAAAGAAATTAATCGGGTGTTTTCATCATCGGGATGAGCGGCAACATAAAGTACAGAACCTAAGAAGTTTAATTTCTGTATTTGATTGTAAATTTCAACAGCACTTGGTTTTTCGGGCTGTTGTGCAAAGGAAAACTGTAGGTTTATAAACAAAAATAGAACAATAGTTTTTTGGAACATTTGATGCATGATAGATTTTTTTGTGTACTCAATTTCAAAAGTAATAATTATAGAGTACCGAGAAAGCCAAAAGATTGTTTTATCTTTAAAATTATGTTTTTTTAACACAATTAACAGAATGAATTTGATTGCCTACACAGAAGATATTTTAAAAGATGGTTTCGAACAAGCTACTTTAGTTCAGAGGGACGATTACGAAGGAGCAGTTACTGCGACCTTGGTTCGCAAGCAAAGTAGCAAAGAGACTTCAAAAGCGGTTTTGTACTTACATGGTTTTAATGATTATTTCTTTCAAAAAAGCATGGCAAATGAATTTTTAAAGAATGATTTTCGTTTTTATGCGCTTGATTTAAGAAAGTATGGACGTTCCATTTTACCACATCAAAAGGTCAATAATGTGCGCGATTTGTCTGAATATTTTGAAGAAATAGATCGTGCGCTAGAAATTATTAGAACTGAAAATAATACGCAGGTTATCTTAGCGGGTCACTCTACAGGAGGATTAATTATTACATTATACGCAGCAGCTCGTCAAAACTCAGATTTATTTGTAGGATTGTATTGCAATAGCCCGTTTTATGATATGAATGTGCCTGTTTATCAGAAAAAATATTTAATTCCGTTAGTAGCTACTATAGGAAAAAAGTTTCCTGATTTGCAAGTTCCTGGAGGATTCTCTGAATTTTATGGCTTAAGCTTGCATCAAGATTATCATGGCGAATGGAATTATGATTTAAATTGGAAACCCAATAAAGCAAACCCGATTCATGCTGGGTGGTTGACTGCAATTACCAAAGGGCATTCTCAAATTAGCGAAGGTGTTATTTTGGATAAGCCGATATTAATATTGCATTCCCAAAAATCAATTTTCCCGTCGGAATGGAGTGAAGAAATGTTTACTGGCGATGCAATTTTGAACATCAACGATATTATTAAAAATGCACAAAAAATAAAAGCACCGCAAAAAAGCATTATTGGAGTAGAAGGAGCGGTGCACGATTTAGCCCTATCCAAAAAGAAAGCAAGAGAAATAGCTTATAAATTATTATTTGATTGGTTAAATGCTAATATAATTTAGTTCTTACACAGTTATAAATAAAAATTTTACTTTTAAATGTCAAATCGGTATACCAAAAAGTGCTAATAACTATTGACTTTATCACTTAATTATAATCGACTGTTCGAGGTTTATTTAGCTCAAAATTTTGAAATCCGAAGTCAGCAGATTGAAATGCATTAGTTTTAAAAGAACTTCCACCTTCATAAGGAACGTTTGGATAATAGGATATTGATAATTGAAAGGAACTAAAGACCAAATAGTCATTGCTTATTAGTAATCCTAAACTAACTTTAGAAAAAGGTTTGCTTCTTGCCATACTGCGATTATCATCACCCAAAAAACCAATAGTATAATTTAGATATGGATTTAAACGAAAGCCCCAGATCTCTTTTGGCGTATAGGTTTGGGTTTGCACCGTAAGCATCGCTTTACTTCGTCCGTATATATCAGTATCAAAGGCGGGTAAACCATTTCTCTCATTTAAATTTAATAAATCACCAATAGAATCTTCCCTGTTTAAACCAATAATTAACTGTGGTTTAATAAATTGGCGAAATTTCCAATCGCCCCACTGCATTAAATTTGTAAAGTAATTAACTTCAAAATTAAATGCTGTTTGATACGTATTTCCTTGATAGAAAAATGTTCCTACCTCAAAATTAGTGCTCAAAAATCCCCATTTAAAATAGTTTCCGTACGAAACTTGGCCACCAACATAGGGCTTCCAAATTTCATTTTTATATTGATATCCTCCAGTTAATCCCAATATAGTTCCAACAGGAACGTCCTCGGTAACTCCGTATCGAAATAGATAACGGTCTTTGATAAACTCTCGAGTGTTTATTCCGACACCAACTAAGAATTGTTTTTCGTTCGAAAAGAAATTGGGCTTATCATATAAATCATCAGGTTGCTCCACATACTCTATGTTTAAAAAACGGCCCGAAATAATTAAGTTGGTCGTCTTGTCGATGCCCATTTTATTATTGGAAACTTTAAAAGCTCTACCTCCCCAAAAATCGTGCGTACTGTACTTAAAGTTTTGTAATTGGTACGATAAATCTGGAGCTTGAAGACTGTCTCGGCGAAAATTTTGTGCCAAATAAACACCACCAGCCCATTTAGTTAAGGCAGAGTAAAAAGGACGATCAATACTAAGGCCTTTATTGTAGTAGCCATCTAAATCATTATTAAAAAAGAGTTGGGTGCTTATAAAGGTGTTTAAGAGATTGGGAACAAAGTATTCTACATTGTTGGCATTTTTCGAATCATCAAATCGCTGAGTGAATTTGTATTTTAATTGATGACCAGTACCAAAAACATTACGCTCATCAAAACCAATTGTGGTTTTTGAAGAAGAGATCGCAAATTTAGGCAACAAACTCCAAGAGTCCAATACTCGAATCGTAACATCAACAGAATCTGAGCTTGTACTAACTAGCTGTTCGGTAATTTTTACTCGGCTAATGTATTTTTGGGAACGAATAATACGTTCGGTTTCCTTGATCTGGTACCCGTTGTACGGTTCATCTCTTTTAAATAATAATAAATTGCGAATCGCGAGATTCTTACTTTTTAAGTGCAGTGAATTCCCCGCTCTTTCGCCCCAATTTTTTGGCATTCTGGTTGTATCTGTAACCGACTGACCAAAAGGATCGAGTGTAACAATATTTATTTTTCGAATGATTTTACCTTCCGCGTATACAGAATTCGCTGTTTCTGTATTTTCGACTTCGCGTTTTCTCGGTTTAGCAGATCTAAATACGAGCTTGTGCATGATTTTAGTGAACTTATTTTTCTTCGAGTAGTCTTCTATTTTGGAATATGAAGCATCCGTCGAATCCTTTCTCGTTTTATTTACCTGCGCGAACGTGCTTCCCCAGAAAAGAAGCGTAAAAAAGAGAAATAATAATTTAAAGTTTCGAAACATACATTGATTCTTAATAGTAAAAAAACACATTGAAAATGCAAGAAAATAGAACGCTTACGACACTTCTGTTTCAGATTTTTGCTTAATTTTCCAAGTGAATGCTTTCGGTAAATGGTTACCCATCAAGTAACCCCAAGGCTCTAAACCTTCGACTCTATCAAATATTATCTTTAATATCGCTAAAAGCGGAATCGCCAAAAACATACCAGCAATACCAGCAACAGCTCCACCTATTATAATTCCGATGATAGATACCAAAGCATTAATTTCTACTTTGGAGTTGATTATTAAAGGTACTAAAATATTATTATCAATTAATTGTACAATAATATTTACAATCAATATTCCCATGACAATGTTGAAATCAGGTGATCCAGAAAACGAAGCAACAACGGTAAGAACACCCGCAACAAGAATTCCAATGTACGGAATCATGTTTAAAATTCCAGTCAATAATCCCAGTAAAATAAAGTATTTTATTCCAATGAAATAAAGGCCAGCGCTTGTAAGTACGGACACGGCAATCATTTCAAAAATTAAACCCATGATGTAATTATTAATCGATATTTTTATTTGAAACAAAATTTCGCGCAGTTTTTCATGGTTGTCTTTCTTAAACAACTTAGATAAGAAAAGGATAAAATGTTTTTTATATAATAGAAATAAGAATGTGTAAATTGGTATTAAGGTACTGTCTAACAAAATATCTGTGAAAGAGATCAACATGGTGCCGATGCTTTCATTTCCTTTTTTAACAGAGTCTTTCGTAACATCCTGAATGTATTTTTTTTGTTCCCATATACTTACGCTAAAATGCTCTTTAATGTATTTGTGACAGTCATACATAAATGAAGTCGCGTTCTTTTTTATGATTTCGAAATCGCCAGAAATAATACTTACTTGGTAGGATATAAATGCTAGAATGGCTAGGATGACTAAAATGAAAATTAGAACTGAAACGGCCGAAGCTAATGTGTTTGGAAATTTTAATTTGCGATTTAAAAAAGTATAGATTGGTAATAAAAGTACAGCAAATAAAAATGCCAAAAGCACTGGAGTCAGTACATTTCTTGCTAAGTAGAAAATTAGTCCGATGCTTAATAAACTAACTAATATTAAGGGAAGCTTAATATAAACTGGCATATCGTTTTTGATCATCATGTAGTGAAGGTTTTAGAGGGAAAATTTAACTGGTTTTGGTTCTTCAAAAATGATAAATAAACGAGTAAAATTTGTTATATGATTTAACGCCGAATTTATATAATTACAAAAAAAAAGCACCACTAGGGTGCTTTAAATTAATCGTCATGATCATCATCATCATCATAATGCTTTTTGTAATGTTTTTTATGATTTTTTTGGTACTGTTTATTGTAGTGTTTATCGTAATGTTTGTGATAGTTTTTGTTGTGACCGTAATAGTGATTATTGTTTTTACGATACTTGGTTTGGTGCTTGTGGTGATAATCATACGGGGATCTTCCATGATAATCATTTATTATAATTGTTCTTCCGTGACGCAAATCATAGTTTCTGTATGCAACAGGTAAATTTCTTGAGCGAATCCAACGGCCTTGATTTTGATATACATATTGAGAAGCTCTTAAATCGTAATAAGTATTAATGTCGGGCAAAAAATAATAATCAACATTTGCACTTACTGGTGGTCCCCAAACCGGAGCTGAACCAATGTTAACATTAACCGAAAGTTGGGCTTGTGCAGAGGCAAAAGCAAATAGTAAAAGTACTATACTGGCAGATATTTTTAAAGTTTTCATAATTTCTAATTTTTAAAGTTCGTACTTGAAAATCAATTTTCATATACCGTGCCAGAAACAATAACCGAATTTAAAATAATAGCATTCACGGTCGTTTTTCTGAATATTTGAGTAGCTTTTTTTAAAATATGCGATGAATATGAAGTAGTTGTGTTTTTAAATTGCGAATTGTTAAAGTTTTGAATTATTTTAGAATCTAATCAAAGAATTCATGTTCGGTGCGAGGAATGTCAATAATAGATATTCCTTTTTGCAATAATAGATTGTTAGGATATACAATTCGTTCGCCATCTGCTGTTTTTAAATTAACGTGAAACGCATTGATATCGATAATTTCAGCTTCGATAGGAAAATCTTTATCATGAATTTTTATAGTATCACCAATTTTAAAAGGGAATGAAAAGAACAAAATCATACCTGAAGTAACATTACTCAAAATCGACCACTGTGCAAACATGGCAACTCCAATGACTGTTGCTACTGACGAAATAGTGATAAAAATATCTGCGGTTTGAACACCCCAAATAATAATTAGACTGATAAAAACGATAATATTCAACAATATATTGATGTACTTGAGCACCAAATTAGTTCGATGTTCAATATTTTGATTGTGCTTGGCGTAATTAAGAACAACTTTCGCAAAAAGCATTCGCAGTATAAACCACAAAGTCAGAACAATTCCTGACGATATAAGTTCTTTCAGATAATCATTAATGAGAGACATATTTTATATTTTTATTCTAAGTTACTTAAATATTCGTAGACTTTTGCAGTTGGCAATCCCATAACATTGGTATAAGAACCTTCAATTTTAGTTACAGCAACAAATCCGATCCATTCTTGAATACCGTAAGAGCCCGCCTTATCGTAAGGTTGGTAGTTTTTTAAATAATAGTTTATTTGTTGATCTGTTAGTGCTGCAAAAGTAACCTTCGTCACATCGGAAATAACAGACGTTTGTGATTTACTTTTAAAGCAAACTGATGTAATAACTTCATGTGTACTGTCTGCCAAAGATTTTAAAATAGCAAACGCATCAGCTTCATCTTTTGGTTTTCCTAATGCTTTATTATTGTGCCAAACGATAGTGTCGCTCGTTATTAAAATTTCTTTTTCTTGTAATTCTCCTTCAAAGGCATCCGCTTTTAGTTGTGCTAAATAATCTGTGATCTCCACCGCCTTTAATTCTTGAGGATAAATTTCTTGAACTTCTTTCACTCGAATTTCAAAATCTAAATCCAAATCTTTAAAAAACTGTTGTCTTCTTGGTGAGCCTGAAGCCAAAATTAATTGGTACGAGGCTAATTTTTCTTTAAGCATAATTTTGCAAGTTTGTGTTGTATGAAATAACCATAATACCGATTATTCCGAAAAAAATAATCCATTTTAAAACTGTACTCAAATGGTGAAAGTGAGCTTTTGATTTGGCACTGCAAATTTTCACTATAAAATAGAGTAGTGGCACCACTACAAAAGCGAAAGTATACAAGGCGGCCAAAAATAAATTTTTTGATAAAAAGTATTCTTTGATATAGAAAATTAAGAGGATGAGTGGAAAAAAAGCAAAGAAAAATACAGCTAACGATGCTCGTTTCACTCCAAATACAATTGGCAGTGTATGTAAGCCTTGACTATAATCTCCGTTTACATCTTCAATATCTTTTACTATTTCTCTTAAAAAATTAATTAGAAAAGCAAAAACTGCAAATTCAATCAAAATTGAAAATAAAGGTGCTGTTTGAGTGTGATTATTGCTATTCATAATCGGATACAAATCAAAAACACCGATAATTATAACACTAAATGCTAATGTTAATGCTACAGTAATATTACCAACAAGCATAATTGATTGGAGTGTTGCCGAATATAAATAAAGCACTACAGCCACTAAAATAAATAGAGAAGCTAAAAGAGCTTTATGGACAACAATGGCTAAATAAAAACCAATTATAATGGCAATTATATTTAAACCTAAATAAATCGTAGTGGCTTTTTTTTCAGAAATGCATTTACCAATACTCACTTTGTCCGGCTTATTGATCCGGTCGCTTTCCTGATCAAATAAATCATTAATTACATATCCTGCCGCCGCAATTAATACGGTACTCAATACCAATAAACCGTATTGAAAAATATTTAAAGCGAACGTGCTGTTATCAAAAATCATAAATCCAAACCTAAAAACCAATTGCATGAAAGCCAATAAAAGGAGGTTTTGGTAGCGAATAAGTTGAAGGTACTTCATTTTTTTTTCAAGGTTCAGATTTTCTGAGCGAAAGAGTTACAATGGTTGAGAGGTACTGACGGAGAAAGGTTTAGAATTAGTATTATTAAGAGACATACGCTCCATTAATAATTAAGCACTAACAAGTAAAAACTTCCCTTAATCGTGTTTCCCATTAAAATTTTCCATCCACTTTCCTTGTACCTTCATTACTTGCTCGATTACATCACGAACAGCTCCTTTTCCGCCTTTTACGTGCGAAATATAGCTTGAAATTCCTTTTATCTCAGGACAAGCATCTTGTGGACAAGTAGGCAAGCCCACTAATTTCATAACTGGAAAATCAGGAATATCGTCTCCCATGTATAAAACTTGTTCGGGTTTGATATTATAAACGTCGGTATATTCATCAAAAGTTTCTACTTTATTAGCAACGCCCAAATGGATATCAGTTAGCCCCAAATTGCGCAAACGCAAACGAACCCCTTCATTGCTTCCTCCAGAAATTACGCAGACATTATAACCAGCTTCAACTGCAGCCTTCATAGCAAAACCGTCACGTGTATGCATCGTACGAAGCATTTCTCCTTTTGTATTTACTACTACAGATCCATCCGTTAAAACGCCATCTACATCAAAAATAAAAGTAGTGATGTTGTTCATTATTTCTTTATAGCTTTTTGCCATTATCGAGTATAGATTGAGTTAGAATTTTATAAATATTTTTTTGATTATTATTGGTTAAATAATCCAAATGAGCTTCAATTGTAGATTGATCGTTTCGTTTTGCTGGGCCAGTTTGAGCATCGACTGGTGCCAAATCGTTTAATTTTGCCACTGTTTCATTGATTAAAGGTTTTAAAACTTCAAAAGAAACCTGATGTTCTCTGCACACTTCTTCTCCAATTTGATACAAATGATTGGTAAAATTATTGACAAAAACTGCTGCAACATGCAATGCTTTACGTTGATCACTATTAATGGGATAAACCGCATTCGAAATACTTTTGGCAACAGCCTCCAAAACCCGGTAATCGGTGCTGTTTTCTGCTTCTAAGCAAATTGGAATGGTATTGAAATCAACCGCTTTATTTTTAGTAAAGGTCTGTAAGGGATAAAAAACACCCTTTCTGTTTTTTATGTCTATAGCAGTGAGAGGTGCTGTTCCCGAGGTGTGAACCACCAATCTATTGATGAACTGAAGTTGCGCTGCTACATCAATAATCGCATCGTCGCTAACTGCAATAATATATAAATCGGCTTCTTTTAAAAAAGCTAAATCATACACCATCCTGTAGGTATCAATACCCGCAATTTTTGAGTTTTCTTTTCGAGAATATATCTGAATAATTTCGACAGCAGCATTATTTTCAAATGCTGCTACCAAATGCTGCGCAACGTTTCCAGAACCGATTATTACAATTTTAATCATTTCGCAAAATTAAGAATTTTTTTAATGATTTTGATCGCACGATAGGGGCAAAACTCTTAATATATAGTTATAAAAAATATATTCTTTTTTTAAAACAAATAGCATTTTTGGTTATAATTAACAATGTTGCGAATCTTAAAGTCAACAATTTTAAGTACTTTTGTGCGACTTTTTTATATACTGTAATCCCCAAAATAATGGATAAAAAGATATTCTCGTTTTTGTTTTCTACACGTTTAATGGCTGTTCTTTTTTTAACATTTGCAATTGCAATGGCTACCGGAACTTTTATCGAAAGTAAATACAATACCGATACCGCTAGAATTTGGATTTATAATGCCTGGTGGTTCGAAGTTATTATGGTTTTCTTCTTAATAAATTTCGCAGGAAATATTAAGAGATACCAATTAAATAAGAAAGAAAAATGGGCAACACTTATATTGCACCTCGCTTTTATATTTATTCTTATAGGAGCTTTCATCACAAGATATATCAGTTATGAAGGAATGATGCCAATTCGCGAAGGCGCTACCGAAAACAGAATTTATTCTGATAAGACCTTTATCACCGTTTTTGCTGATGGGGAATATAAGGGTGAAATGAGACGCCGAGCATTTGATAAAGACCTTCTATTATCGCCAGTAACTAATAATAACTTTAGCATGTCAGGTCAATTTGCAGAAACGCCTTTTGAGGTTGAATATGTAGATTTTATAATGGGAGCTAAAGAGGAAATTAAGCCAGATGATGCTGGAATTTTATATCTGAAAATAGTAGAAGCTGGAGATGGCGGGCGTCATGAACATTTTTTAAAAGAAGGCGAAGTACAAAACATTCACAATGTATTATTTGCATTGAATAAACCAACAGATGGTGCGATAAATATTACTACGACAGGTAAAGAATACACAATTCAGACGCCTTTTGAGGGAAACTTTATGCGAATGGCCGATAAGCTTGAAGGTAAAGTTGATAAAGATATAGTGCAACCGCTAATGATGCGTTCGTTGTACAGCATCGGCGATATGCGCGTCGTTTTCCCAGACCCAGCTGTAAAAGGTGTGGTTGCTTACGGATCGGATAATGATTTTAAAGCCAAAGCACACACTGATGCTTTAGTTGTAAAAATTAAAGCAGAAGGTCAAGAAAAAGAGGTGACGCTTTTGGGATCCAAAGGAGCACTAGGAGAACCAAAAACAGTTAAAATCGGAGCTATAGAATATTCTTTATTCTACGGAAGTAAGGTGTATGAATTGCCCTTTAAATTAAAATTAAATGATTTTATTGCTGCAAAATATCCAGGAACAGAAAAAAGCTATTCTTCGTTTGAGAGTAAAGTAACCGTTTTAGATGGAGCAGAAAAGTTTGATGCACGAATATTTATGAACAATGTTTTAGATCATAAAGGATATCGCTTTTTTCAATCGTCTTTTGATCCAGATGAAAAAGGAACAGTATTATCTGTTAACCATGATTTCTGGGGAACTTCAATTACCTATTTTGGGTATTTCTTACTGTACTTGGGACTAATGGCGATTATGTTTACTAAGCATTCTCGTTTTGCAGATATAAAACTAAAATTAGAAAAAGTGCAAGTTAAAAAAAGTAAATTGCTTACCTCCTTATTTTTATTAGTTAGCTTAAGTGGTTTCGCGCAAGAAAATGATCACGACCACGACCATGATCATGAACACGATCATACTACTGAAATAGTAGATTCGAGTAAAGCAGCTGCAGCTACTGCTGAAGCCAAGCAAGATCACGTACACAGTAATTCGATTCCGCCCACTCGTGTGCAATTAGATTCGCTTTTGCAAGCTTTTAAAGCACCGGAAGCACATGCAGCTAAATTTGGACGCTTAATTATTCAGGATGCTGGTGGTCGTATGAAACCGATCAATACATTTTCTTCTGAATTGCTTCGAAAGGTAAGTCAAAGTGATAATTACAAAGGAATGAACTCTGACCAAGTATTATTGTCGATGACACAATATGCGCAAGTGTGGATCGAGATTCCGATTATTTACATTAAATCAGGTAACGATAGCATTCGCAAACTACTTGGTGTAGAAAAAGATGCTAAATTCGCACCCTTTGTTTCGTTCTTTGATGCTAAAGGAAATTACAAATTATCTAAATATTTAGAAAGTGCGTATAAATCGGCAAATCCAAATCAATTTGAGAAAGATTTTATCGAAACCGATAAGAAAGTAAACTTGATGGAAGCGGCGCTTAGCGGAAGAATTTTAAAAATCTTCCCAATTCCAAATGATGCAAACAACAAATGGATTTCGTATCTGGAGTTGAATGAAGCGGGATTAAAAGGGATGGATGCTACCTATACCAAACAAATTTTACCATTGTATTTCGGAGCATTAAATAATGCTTCTAAAACAAAAGATTATAAAACTGCCGACGAGCTGCTAGAAAGTATCAGTGGTTTTCAGAAGAAGTTTGGTGCAAGTGTACATCCAAGTGATCAAAAAGTTGATCTTGAGATTGCTTACAATAAGTATGATATTTTACCAAAAATGATTTATTGGTACTCTATATCAGGTATTTTAATGCTAATTTTTACATTATGCAGTATTTTCTTCGATAAAAAGTTTTTACGCATCACAGTTAATGGTTTTCATATACTAATAGTAGTAATATTTATACTTCATACCATTGACTTAATTGCACGTTGGTATATTTCGGGTCACGCTCCTTGGAGTGATGCCTACGAATCTATTGTTTATGTAGCTTGGGCAACGATGTTTTTTGGTTTAGCATTTGATAGCAAATCAAAGCTTACCGTAGCATCTTCTGCTTTTGTAACCGCTATGATTTTTTTCGCAGCAAATCTAAACTGGATTGATCCAGAAATTGCTAATTTACAGCCTGTTCTTAACTCTTATTGGTTAATGATTCACGTAGCAGTTATCGTGGCAAGTTACGGTCCATTTGCATTAGGAATGATCTTAGGTTTTGTCGCCTTACTTTTAATTTTCTTTACCAATTCGAAGAACAAAGCAAAAATGGACTTGCACATTCAAGAGGTTAGCTATATTAATGAAATGGCTTTAACGATTGGTTTAATTTTGTTGGCTATTGGAAACTTCTTAGGAGGACAATGGGCAAACGAAAGTTGGGGACGTTATTGGGGATGGGATCCAAAAGAAACGTGGGCCTTAATTAGTATTATGATTTATGCTTTTGTAATTCATGCTCGTTTTGTACCAGCTTTGCGTGGTAAATGGATTTTTAATTTAATGAGTATGTTTGCGTTTGTATCTATTCTGTTTACGTATTATGGTGTAAACTTTCACTTAGTTGGCTTGCACTCTTACGCCAGCGGAGAATCAAAATCATTAGATTGGATTTGGTATACATTAGGAACGATGACTTTAATAGGAGCTATAACGTACCCGAAATATAGAAAGTATTACAAGAAATAAGATGTTAAAATATATGATCAAAAAAAAGGTTCAACATATCGTTGAACCTTTTTTGTTTGGTATTCAAAAGGAAAAATAAATTTATACTTTTCCTAACGTATATAATTGTTCCATAGTTGGAGAAGCGCTTCCGCCTTCTGGCTCTAATGTAATTCCGAACGCTTCAGCATAACCCGTAGCACTAACCGCAAATAATTTTTGGGCGTTAGTGTCAAATTTTTTCAATAAACCAATACTAGTTGGTGTTAAAACAGGTGCTAATTGTAAAGCCCAAACTTGATAGACTTTTCCTCTTGGTGGCTTAGGTAAACCAGAAGCATCTACATAAACTACTTGCGTTTCTTTGTTCCAATATACTTTTGCCGATGATTGTGGAGCAACCGCTTGCCCTCCCAAAGAGATAACCGTGTTTTTGGGGTCACGAACAACAGCTAAACTCGTTGCGATTGTCTTGTTTTGTACCGCCATCGAATCAACCAACTTCGTTAAGTTTTCCTTTTCTGCATTTACAACCACCACTTGATTGTTCGTTTCGTCTAGTTGCTGGTATTGATAGCCAAAGCCAATCATTAAAAGTACCGCAGCAGCCCAGCCCAAATACGTAAATGGTGATTTGGTTGGTTTCATTTCAACCACTTTTCCATATTTCAGTTCTAGTTTAGCTTTTATTTTTTCATAATTAGCAACCGAATGAAAAGGCGAAAAACTTGCAGATAAAGCAACGATAGCTTTTTCGATTGAAATGATCTCCTCATTTATTTCGCTATGCTGTTTAGCCAAAGCGTCCACTTCTAGGTTTTCAGTTTCAGTTAATAAACCGTAAACATAAAGTTCTAAAATTCCGGAGTCGATGTATAGTTTTGTATCCATTATAATTTTAAATAAAGTCGTAAATCGTTAATACAATTTCTGTTCTGTGTTTTGACAGTTCCTAAAGGAATCGCCAATTCGTCTGACGCTTCTTGTTGGGTGTATCCTTTAAAAAATAATAAATCAATAATCTGAATGCATTTTGGTTTCAGTTTTTTTACAAACTCTTGAATTCCAATCGTATCAATTTTATTGGTTAATTTATTACTGTCGTCTAATAGATGTACGAAATTATCGGAAGAAAGGTTTTTTTGACTGTTATTAAAATTTTTAGAACGCAGTTTATCAATGGAAGTATTTCGAGCAATATTAATAATCCACGTGTAAAAACGCCCTTTACTTTCGTGATACGAATCGATATTTTTCCAGATTTTCACAAAAACTTCTTGTAAAACATCTTCGGCTTCTTCTCGATTTCTAATTAATGTGTTGATGACCGCAAATAAACTTTTAGAATACATATCGTATAAATAGGTAAAAGCTTTTTCGTCTTTTTTATAAATTAAAACTAATAACTCGTCTTGGGTCATAATGATTTTGATTAAAGTATTACAAACTTATACAATTCATTTTAAATACTAATGCATTTAAATACGAGACTTTAGCGAATAACTACTTTTAAATTTAACCAAATCTAGATAAAACAATAGTATTCGTAATTATCTTGAATTTTTACAAGAGGCACTTTATATTCTTTTATAAAAACTATTCGATTAATTTACTACTGAGTGATAAATTAGAGCCACTGAAATTCTTGTACATTACTCTTTATGTATTCCTTGCTTTGAATAAGTCGCTTGATGTAAACACGATCTCAAAACCCATTGTACTGTAAACCATATCTTTTAGAAACTAGTTGTGCAGCTATATTGCAAAATTTGTGTAAAGCAAAATTTATGTAAAGCTGACTTTAAGTATAGTCAAATTACAACACAATCGAATTGAGACATGAAAATGAATCGGTTGAAGAAATGTAATTTACGCCTTTAATACTCTTGTAATTAATAGTTCTGGTAACGTATAAGTAACTAGTCGTTTATCGTAATAAGTATCACATACCAAATTAGGAAGTACGATCATTCTTTTTTTTTTAACAAGTGTTGAATCATAATTAATTCTAAAAGAACAAGCAGTTGCTTTTGAATTTGATTAATTTTATAAAAAATATAAGAATATGAAAAAGTTAGTAGGAGTTGTTTGTGGAATAATGCTGCTTTTTAGCTGCCAGAATCAAGCACAATCCAATAAGAAAAAAGAAATTAAAGCGGAAAAAGCGATGACAAAAGAAACAATTTATCAGTTTAAGGTGGAAGATTTATCGGGAGATACTTTTGATTTTGCTTCATTGAAAGGAAAAAAAATACTAATTGTAAATACAGCTTCAAAATGTGGATTAACTCCGCAGTACAAAGGTTTAGAAGAGATTTACAAAGAATATAAAGATAAAGGATTTGTAATTGTTGGTTTTCCTGCAAATAACTTTGCTTCTCAGGAACCTGGAAGCAATGAAGAAATTGGCGAATTTTGTCAGCAAAATTATGGAGTAACGTTTCCGATGATGGGTAAAATTTCGGTTAAAGGAGATGATATGGCTGCGATTTATAAATTCTTGACTGAAAAATCTAAAAACGGTTTAGAAGATTCAGAAGTTTCATGGAATTTTCAAAAGTATTTAATTAACGAACAAGGAGAATTAGTACATGTAATTCAACCAAAAACTTTACCAACAGATCCTCAAATTATCAATTGGATTAAGGCGTAGTTTTTAAAATCATACAAGTATAAGAAAGAGTTTGCCAGTCAAACTCTTTTTTTTTGTGCCTCATTGCGATGAAGTTGATTATTCAAATGTGGGTTAAATTTCTTCTATTCCGTGTTATATATGACCAATTTCTATTCATTTTTATTTAAAAATAAAGCCTGCTTTTTAAAGTCGCGTGAGTTAGATTTTTTTCAATAGAGATACTGGTATCAAATATTAAAAAGAAGTTATTCGTAGATAGTTTAGCTATAAAAACTATTTTTCTTTACTAATAATCTCCTTCACGGTAGCTTCATAATTTCGTATACTTTTAGATTTTTTGATGTTCTTATGAACTTTATGTGGATCTGAAAATATGACCGAAAAGTATTCCCAGAGGTGATGCATTTTTAGCAAAATATGCGTTTGTCCAGATAAAGATTCGCTATAACCTTCATACAAAGTATCATGAAAAGCACTAAATACTTCCATTTTGTTTTTAGGATATTCAGTAGTATTGTTTTTTATCATGCTCGGCAAAAATGGATCGGCTATCAAACCACGTCCAATCATCCAATGGTCAATAGTAGGAAAACGTTGTTGCATTTCATGAAACTTTGCTACCGAAGTAATATCGCCATTGTAATATAATTTCTGTTTGCTGTTGTCAATGCATTGTTGAAATGCGTCCAAATGAACGCCACCTTTATACAGTTGCTTTCCTATACGGGCGTGAATGGCAATATTTTTTATAGGAAATTTTTCTAGAATAGGCAAAACATCAAGAATTTCTTCGGTAGTGTCGTAGCCCAAACGCATTTTCATAGATACAATAATATCAGTTTCAGCGTGTGCTCTTTCTAAAATAGTATTAATTTGTGCTGTGTTTTTAATCAATCCAGAACCCATTCCGCATTTTGTAACCATCGGATAAGGACAGCCTAAATTCCAGTTCAATTCTTTGTATCCTAATGATCTAACGTACTTTGCCACAAAAATAAATTCGTCAGGATCATTGGTAATTACTTGCGGAATTACCTCTAAACTACAGTTGTTTTCAGGCAGTAAATCGCGTTGGTACGAGTTTTTAATCTCTAATTTTCCGTTCAATCGAATGTAAGGCGCGTAAAAAGTGTCAATTCCGCCAAAAAATTTGTTTTGGGCATTTCTAAATCGAAAATCAGTAAATCCTTGTAGGGGAGAAGAGAGTAAAGTAAAATCCATAGTATTTGTAAAAGTGCAAAGATACTATCAAATTAATTTATACAGCCTTGATCTCTTTTAATAAATCATCCGCTTCTTTGGTACTCCAGTCCATTTCTACAGCAATATCTCTTGCATTTTGAGCATAAGCTTCCGCTGATTTTTTATCATTAATTTTCAAATACAAACGCGAAAGCAATAAGTTTCCATCCGAAGAATAATTCAATTCAATCGCTCTTTGTGCCCAATCAATAGCTTTATTTAAGGCGGAAACATCTTCTATTTCCTTAAGATATACTTGCCCAATTTCTTTCAGTTTGCTGTCAATGTTCCAAACATATTTTTGGGTGTCGTTCAATGTCGTTCTTTTGTACAATCCCCAATTTTCACTGCGCTCTGCCAAAGTCAAATCATACGAAAATATAAGAGAATCAATTGTTTGTAACGTTATCGTTTTGGCTATTGCTCTATTTTTAAAATAGGTTATACTGTCCAAACTTGTTGTTTGCGGCTCCAACAATTCAGAAACAATATTGATAATTTTTCGTTCGACACGCGCTGGTGATGTAGCGTTCTCAAAGTCTTTTTTATGCGTTAAAACGTACTTAAATTCGCGCGATTCAATATCACTTACGCCATTTGCAATAATGCGCCAATTGGTTTCTGAAGCCAATTGCTGATCAGTTTGTGTGGCCAGATACAAATGTGTCGGTTCTGACAAGCGCGCTCTGTCAGCACCTTTTCTAAGCGTCTGAATGTACGCCAAGCATTTGTTGGCATTGCTTGGATCAGCTAAAAATTGTTTTTCTAAATAGGGCAACTGCAGCAGCGGATTCAATGCATTTTTAGCTTCGTACATAAAAAAATCCGTTTTTATCTCTCCCTTAATGCTGTATAAAACCGTTTCATCGCTGTCAATAAAAATAAAAGCTGGCAATCCTTTTGTTTGGTATTGCTCTTTTAACTTCCTGCCTTCCTCTTTTTCAATATCTTTCCAGACACTGATGTAATTTTTATCCAAAAAATCCATTACTTTCGGATCACTAAAAACCGTAGATTTCATTACATTACAATGTGGACACCAAGTAGCGTACAACATGATGAAAATGGGTTTATTTTCCTTTTTTGATTGAATTAGTGCATCGGTATAAGTGATTTCACTATGTTTCCATTCATTTTGTGCACCAGAAAATTGAAAAAGCACCAAAAAGAATAACGTATAAATTAATCTCATAATAAATATTATTTTTTTAATTTCAAGTAAACTCAAAAATAAGAAAACTTATTTAGAATAAGGAATAACCTTGGCATCTTTGTATCTTTACGTCTTTCAAATCCGAATACATGATTTACCCTAAAATAGCGCTTGCGCAAAGTATATTAGAGATTTTTTTGGCCAAAGA
This sequence comes from Flavobacterium sp. TAB 87, assembly GCF_001529295.1. Taxonomy (GTDB): domain Bacteria; phylum Bacteroidota; class Bacteroidia; order Flavobacteriales; family Flavobacteriaceae; genus Flavobacterium. The sequence continues at coordinate 191,948 of NZ_LLWK01000034.1, read as the reverse complement.
GATCAATACAATTATCATATCTCCTGGTTCTAGAAATGCACCTTTAACAATTGGTTTTGCCAGTAATGCAAGTTTCAAAAGTTACAGTATTGCTGATGAACGTTGCGCTGCATTTTTTGCACTGGGCATAGCGCAGCAAACAAAAAAACCGACTGTCTTGGTTTGTACTTCTGGTTCGGCTTTGTTAAATTATTATCCGGCAATTGCTGAGGCTTTTTATAGCGAGATTTCGCTTATTGTAGTTTCTGCAGATCGTCCGCAAAGTAAAATTGATATTGGTGACGGACAAACCATTCGACAAGAAAATGTTTTTATAAATCATACGGTTTACAATGCCAATTTAACCGAGAATGCTTCGGTAGAAAATGATGTGAAAATCAATGAAGCCATCGAAATGGCAATTTCAAAGAAAGGTCCAGTGCACATAAACGCGCCTTTTGAAGAACCTTTGTACGAGACGGTTTCAGCTTTGTCTGTACATTCATTTATTTCCACTTCCGTGAAAGAAAATCAGACAACCGCTATTCCTAATTTGGAAGAATTGCTGTCAAGCTGGAATAAAGCCAGCAAAAAAATGATTTTAGTTGGAGTTAACGAACCCAATTCTATTTCAGCAGCAACGATCGAAAGGTTTGGCAATGACGAGTCGGTTGTGGTCTTTACCGAGACGACTTCTAACTTGCACCATCCTACTTTTATCGATCACATTGATACTTTGATTACGCCTTTTAACGATGCTGATTTTAAAGAATTGCAACCGGATATTTTAGTGACTTTTGGCGGAATGATTGTTTCTAAACGCATCAAAGCTTTTTTAAGAAAATACAAACCCAAAGAACATTGGCATATCGATATTTTGCGCGCATACGATACTTTTGGAGCATTATCGAATCATATCAAAATGGAGCCTAATGCATTTTTTGACACTTTTTTGAAGAAAACCCAGGTCATGCACAGCGACTATTATTCAAACATTGAAAAAGTAGTGGAATTGCGAAAAATAAGGACCAATGAATATCTTTCGAAAATTGAATTTTCTGATTTCAAGGTTTTTGAAAAAGTAATTGGCAGTTTACCCAAAAACAGTCAATTGCAAATTAGCAACAGTTCCGCCATTCGCTACGCGCAGTTAATTACAATTGATGAAACGATCGAAGTATTTTGCAATCGTGGAACCAGCGGAATCGATGGCAGTACTTCTACCGCAATTGGAGCAGCACATGCCAGCGAGAAGCAAACGGTTTTTATAACAGGAGATATTGGTTTTCTGTACGACAGCAATGCACTTTGGAACAATTATATTCCTAAGAACTTCAAAATCATTTTAGTAAATAATGGCGGCGGCGGCATATTCAGAATCTTACCAGGACATCAAGAAGCGCCCGTTTTTAATACTTTTTTCGAGACCTCTCACAAATTTACTGCAGAACATTTAGCAAAAATGTACCAATTCGAGTATCTAAAGGCAACAGACGAAGATACGCTAACTGAAAGTTTAGAATTATTATATGCTAAAAACGATGCACCTTGTATTCTTGAAGTATTTACACCAACAATTGTCAATGATTTGGTTTTAATGCAGTTTTTTAGAGAGTTGGTTTAAGGGCATTACAGAACTTCCTATTAATTAAGTAATTGGCACCTATAATTTGTTTAAATTTAGAAATAATTTTATAATAATAATCAACCTAAAAAATTACTTATGAGCACTAGAGAAGAATTAATTTTAAAGTATGAGTCAGATTTAAAAGACAAATGCGGAGTAACTGTTGATATGGATTTATTGACAAAAGTTACCATCGGTTGTGGTCCATCCATTTACAATGCTGATTCGGCAACGGTTTCTGCCACTAGTAAAGAAGAGGTAGCAACGGTAAAAAATAATTTTTTAATTAAAAAATTAGGACTGAGCGACAGCGAAGATTTAGATGCGGCAATAGAGGAAGTTATTGAGCAATACGGCCGCTCTAATAGAAACAAATACAGAGCAGTAATGTATTATTTGTTAACTGTCCATTTCAAAAAAGAAAGTGTTTATAATTAGTGAATCTTACTATATCCAACACAAAAGCACCTTTACGGTGCTTTTTTTAGTTTTTAAACGAATAGGTAAATAGTTTATAGCCTTTTTCGGTTTTGATAAAAGCTATTGATTCCTGATATTCTAACGATTGATTTGCATCTACATAATTAATATAAAAACTATAGGCAGGATATTTTTCTTTAAATAAATTGCCATTGCAATCGTAAAACTCATCGTAGTTTTTATTTTGATAAATGTACGGATTCAGATCGCTTGAATTGAAAAATGAATTTTTAGGATTTTCAAGTAAGAACTGAACTTTAGAAACCAACTTTTCTACGAACTCAGAATTAATTACTTCCGAATTTTTATTGTTTTTCCAAATTTGCTCATTTTCAGACCATGTTGTTAGTTCTATAAAACTCAATTTCTCTAATTGCTTTATTGACCTTTGGTTGACTACTGGCACAAAAGTGTTGAAAAACCAATTTTTAAATTCCTTATCATAATCAATAAAAGAATAAAAATCGCCGTTTACTCCTTTAAAACTAACTCGATTAATTTGTTCTTTATTCGTGGCGCTAACGTGTAGAGAATACCAATTTAAGTTTGTAGCAATGGCGGTATCAATGCTATCAACAACCAACTGATTTTTATCGTTTATTAACTGAGTTATTCCGCCTTTAAAAATTGGATGTTCGCAGTTTAGACTGTCCACACCTTGTTCTAAACAAGTTCTAGTTGCATTTTTTAAAACGACAGCAAGATTATTATAGAAAGGGGCGGCATAATTATAAAGTGCTGGAATAATAACGTTTCCGTTCTGATTTAAAAATCCTATTTTTCTTGATTTTTTATCTCTAAACCGAATTTTGTTTTCACGCTCGCAATCCAACTCATAATCAGAAGAAATATAAACACTGTCGAGAGCAATTTTTTGTTTATTTTTTAGAAGATAATAATTATGATTGTTAAGATCAAATATCGGAATGATATGATTAAAATATTTTGGGGGTGCAAACGTTGTTTCTAAATCGACTGCAATTTTAACGTTTCCATTAATATCTTTATAACCGATTTTAGATCCATCATAATTTTCAACACGAATCCAATCACTTTTTTGTTGGGAATAAGAAATAGTTGAAAGTAGGAGAGTGAGAAATAAAAAGATTTTAAACTTCATATAAAATTTATTTTGCAAGAATAAAAGAATGTTTCCGCTTGACAATTGAAGAAGTGTGATTCTTACTTTTAAGTTGTTGAACACTTTTTGTGTTATAATTTAAAAAGACGTAATTGAAATTTTATTCTCAAATTCTGTTCGATTTTTTTATAATATCAGAACAATTAAATTGAAGAACAAAATTTGAAATACGTCTTTCAAGCAAAAGATGTGGTGTCCTAACTATTCGACTACTTTTGCAACTCTTTCTACATTGTCAGATTTGGATAAAGTAAGTCTCACAATACTATCCTCTTCTGCAAGTAAATCGTGAGGAACATTAGCGTCTAATGAAATTAAATCGCCAGTTTTTAAAACCATTTTTTCGCCTTCTACACCAAAAGTAATTGTTCCTTCGTGAATTTCTACTGTTATAGGGTATCCTGCTTTGTGTTCTTTCATCGTTTGTCCTTTTCTAAAAAGGATTCTAATTTCTTTTGACGTTTCTGTTTCCATCATTACTTTGATCGAAACTTTATCTTCATTGTATTGAAGGTCTGTTCTTAAAGAGGCTGTTTTCATTATTTAAAGTATGTTTTGTATATTGATAATTGAGTACTTAATTCATCATAACTTTTTTGAGCTACGGCCAAATCTGAAGAAGGAAGTGTTTCTAAAAGATCCTTTATCGGAATTAAAAAATTATGCAGTTGATCATGCGCTTCGCCTGTCATCGTACATTTTTCGAAAATCATTTTAAATTCGGATTTCAAATCTTGAGTCAATTTTGGATAAGCGGTAACGTTTTCTTTTTCTTTGAAAGAATTCATGAGCGCAATCATATTGTTAACACCCGTAGTTGTTTCTGCGTTTGCATCCCAACGTTCTCCATCATTTAAGACAAGGCTAGTGCTGTCGCCATGATCGTGTTCTGTTGTTTCATCGACTACTTCGGTTGCTTTTGGATTGTTAATTTCTTTCGTTTCGTTTTTGCACGAGTATGTTAATCCTACTACTGCGGCTAATAATACAGTATGAAATGTTTTTTTCATTTTGTTTCTCTAAATTTATTGGTTAAAATTGTATATCTCGCTTTTCATTTCAAATTTTTTAAAAAGCAAGGTAATTGTAAAACGTATTGCTACGTGTTATTTGTAACTTGGGGTTTTATTTCATATAAAAATTATTTTTTTAGGTGTGCGAAATTTTTATTCTTAGACAAAAATGATCTGTTGTTTCTAGTAAAATAAGACTGTAAGACTTAGTTATAAAATTAGGATTTTATAAGTGTATTTCAAAATTAATTTTTAATTTAATCTTTGTACCTTTGCACATTATCAAGTCGCAATCGACTAAGAATTTTAAGAAAAATGATTGAAATAGGAAAATACAATACACTTACCATATTACGTGATACCAAAGTGGGTCTGTTTTTGGGAAATCCGGAACAAGATCCAGAAGGACTTCATGATATATTATTACCCAACAAATACGTTCCAAATGAATTTGAAATTGGAGAGGAACTAATTGTTTTTGCATATTTGGATCACGAAGAGCGACCTGTTGCAACCACATTAGAGCCTTATATTTTGTTGAATGAATTTTCTCTTTTACGAGTTAATTATACCAATCAGGTAGGCGCTTTTATGGACTGGGGAATGGAGAAAGACATATTAGTTCCGTTTAAAGAGCAAGCGCGTCCAATGGAAAAAGGCAAGCGTTATTTGGTTTACCTTTATTTGGACGAAAAAACCAATCGTTTGGTGGCTTCGAGTAAATTAAACCAGTTTCTAAAAAACGATCAACTTACGGTTGAAAATGGAGAAGAAGTAGATTTAATTGTATCGCACATTACGGAGTTAGGAATTAATGTGATCATTAATGAACAGCACAAAGGTTTGCTTTATAAGGATGAAGTATACGATGATGCCATACGAACTGGAGACAGAATGCGTGGATATATTAAAAATATTCGTCCCGATAATAAAATTGATGTAGCATTACAAATTCAAGGTTATCAAAGTATCGAACCCAATGCAGATAAAATTATGGATGAGCTTCGTGCTAGCCGTGGTTTTTTAAGATTAAATGATAATTCGCATCCAGAAGACATAAAAACAGTTCTTAAGATGAGTAAAAAAACCTTTAAAAAGGCAATTGGCTCTTTATATAGGGAAAAATTGATTGAAATTAAAGAAGACGGAATTTATTTGATACAAAAAGAATAATACATGTTATAAAAATAAGAAAGGCCAATCAGAATTGATTGGCCTTTCTACTTTATTTAAGTTTTAAAAAAAATTGTAATTAGTAAAAACAAAAATAAAATTAATGCGTTACATCATCAGATAAAATTAGAAAAGCTACTCTTTAAAGTTTAGTAATTATAGATCTTCTTCATTGTTATAAAAGAGCAGTATCTTTTGATGGTTGTCTTTTAAATGTTGTTGTGCTAATTTAATTGTCTAAACAAATTTTACGGTAGACCCATTGGTTTCTAGCTTTCATTTCAAAATCAATTATCGCTTTTAAATTCTTATAAATTTTAAATAGAATGCGACGTTATTAATCTTGCAGTTAACCGTTGGTGTTACTTTTTATTTTTTACAATTACGTCAACAGAACTAAACATTTGCTCATTAATCGTAGTTTTGGTATCTAAAACCCTATGAAAATGAGCGACAAGTTGTTTCAAGTGTCTCAAAAAAATCATTTTTTAGGTTAATAAATCAGTGAAAATACTTCAATCTAGCAGAACCAAAAATAAGGTCATTTGGTTGATTACTAGATTCTAAAGATACAACTTATTTAATGTATTTCACTCAAAAGCTACAATTTATTTTAGAAATTGTTCGATTTACTGCCATTTGCAGCAATTGTATAATGCGCTTCCTTTTATTGGAGTGCTTGTATCTCTAAAAAATGCCTTATTTTTACACTATAATTTTTTTAATATAGAATAAAATGGATTGGATTACTGCCAAAGAATTTGAAGATATAACGTATAAGAAATGCAATGGTGTTGCACGAATTGCTTTTAATAGACCCAATGTTCGAAATGCTTTTCGACCTAAAACGACTTCCGAATTATACCAAGCTTTTTACGATGCCCAAGAAGACACTTCGATAGGAGTTGTTTTATTAACTGGCGAAGGTCCTTCTACTAAAGACGGAGTCTACTCTTTTTGCAGCGGAGGTGATCAAAATGCACGTGGACATCAAGGGTATGTGGGCGAAGACGGTCAACATCGCTTAAATATCTTAGAGGTACAGCGATTGATTCGTTTCATGCCTAAAGTGGTTATTGCCGTAGTTCCTGGTTGGGCTGTTGGTGGCGGACATAGTTTGCACGTGGTTTGTGACCTAACGTTAGCGAGTAAAGAACACGCAATTTTTAAACAAACGGATGCTGATGTAACTAGTTTTGATGGAGGTTACGGATCGGCTTATTTGGCTAAAATGGTGGGGCAGAAAAAAGCACGTGAAATTTTCTTTTTAGGAAGAAATTATTCTGCTCAAGAAGCGATGGATATGGGAATGGTAAATGCTGTCATTCCGCATGAGGAGTTGGAAAGTACTGCTTACCAATGGGCACAAGAAATTTTACAAAAATCGCCAACTTCGATAAAAATGCTAAAATTTTCAATGAACTTGACAGACGACGGAATGGTTGGACAGCAGGTTTTTGCAGGTGAAGCGACGCGTTTGGCCTATATGACTGAAGAAGCAAAAGAAGGAAGAAATGCATTTTTGGAAAAAAGAAAACCAAACTTTGGCGAAAATAAATGGTTACCATAATAATAACTACAGTCTCAAGTTTCAATATTGGAACTTGAGATTTATAATATGAATTTAAAATAGAGAATGGAAGATTTTACAAATGAAACTTTAGATACTACATTACTTCCAAAGTTTGAGGAAGTCGAATTTTCGTTGCTGCACCCCAATTTTTGGAAAGTGGTACTATTAGAATTATTTATATTCTTTGCGCTACTTTTTGTTGGACTTGGTTTTCTTTTGTATTTTACTATAGAACTGGCTCCATTTAAAGGACAATTTATAGCCTTATTTGTCATCGTGCTAATTGTAGTTTTGTTTTTGTCGAGAGTAAACTATAAAAAAAAGGGGTTTGCTTTTCGCAATCATGATGTTTTATTCAGACATGGAATTATTGCTACTAATACACTTGTAATTCCGTATAATCGTGTCCAACACGTGGCTCTGCATGAAGGTTTACTTTCTCGATTTTTTGGTTTAGCAAAAGTTGAAATATTTACCGCAGGCGGAAGTGCTAGTGACATTCAGATTCCAGGAATTGCAAAAGAACAAGCTGAAAACATTAAACAATTGCTTATGGGGAAAATTCAAAAACAATTATAATGAAAGCCAATTTTACTCAGCCACAGCGTCAATCTATTTTAGGTATTTTCGTGATGTTTCTGTATGCACTTAAACAGTACATTAGAGCGATTTGGCCTCTTTTTGTAATTTGGATTTTGAAATTTAACGAAATAAATAAGGTTTATTTTTTTGCTGCAATTCTATGTTTTGTAATTATTGTTAGTTTTATTTCTTATTTGAAATATTTAAATTTCACCTTTTATATTAATCAAGAAAATGATGAATTTATAATAACCGAAGGTGTTTTTAATAAAACGAAAACAACCATACAGCTTAATAAGATTCAGCAAGTAAACGTCAATCAATCTTTAATTCAAAGACTATTTGGAGTTTATGAATTAACTGCAGACACGGCTGGTTCCAGTAAAAAAGAAGTGCATATCAAAGCAATTGCTCATGATTTAGCATTAGATTTGAAAGCACAATTATTATTGAATGAAAGCAAAATAGTTGTGGGCAATTCTGTAAGTGATGAGTTAGATGGCAATCGCAATCAAGAATTTGCCAAAACTGAAATTCCTTTCCTCAAAATTAGTTTTTTAAGTTTATTAAAAATTGGAATTACGAGAAATTACCTTAAAAGCTTTTTGATCATATTGGCTTTTTTACTTACTATTCTTGATTATTTCAAGCGATTTACTGGTAGAGATGTTTTAGAATTAGAGAATGTAGAAAATTATGTCAATACAAGTCAGGTATTAAGATTAAGTCTACTGCTATGTGTAGTTTTCTTTTTGTCCATTATTATAGTAAATTTGGTAAAGACGATTTTTACTTATTTTGATTATAGTATTGCCAAACAAAATGGTTCTTTATTATTATCCTTCGGACTGTTAAATACTAAGAGCACTATTTTAAAGCCAGAAAAAGTTCAGATCGCGAGTATCACTCAGAATTTTTTTCAAAAAAAAATGAATGTTTTAGGGCTTAAAATAACACAAGCGACTGGAGGAGAAACCAAAGAACACCAATCTGCAATTGAAATTCCGGGTTGTAATACGGTAGAAAGAGACGCTATTTTAAAGTTGCTTTTTCAAAAGATTCCCGAAAAAGGAGTGCAATTAAAACCTAATTTTAGAAAACTTGGTTTTTCTATTTTTATATCGATTGGTTTACCAGTACTAGCGTACTATTTTCTCAGAGATTTTTTATTAGAGAAAATGGAAACGGCTGATTACGTATTGGGATTTTTAGTTCTATTTGTTGGAATGATTCAGTATTTTCTATTTAAAAACAACCGTCTTTTTATTAAAGATGATTTTATAATTCATCAAAGTGGCGCTTGGGATATTACTAACAAAATAATTGTTGTCAGTAAAATACAAGCAATTACAACCTCGCAGCTTTTTTGGCATCAAAATAGTAATATTGGTTCTTTAACTTTGCATACTGCAGGAGGAAGGTTGAGTTTTCAATTGGGAAATTTTACCGCTATCAAGCAATTTACAAACCTGTGGTTGTACAAAATGGAAACGTCAGACAGCAATTGGATGTAGTTTGCAAAAGTAAATTTAAAAATAAATAATAAAATAAAGTATAATGAAACATTGGATTGAAGCGGCAAGATTGCGAACATTACCCTTATCTGTGTCTGGAATTATTGTTGGAAGTATCTTTGCATTAGCCAATCCGCCTGCAGACATATACACACCTACAGACGTTTTTGATTGGAAAATTTTAGGTTTTGCTTTATTAACAACCTTAGGATTGCAAGTGCTATCTAACTTCGCCAATGATTATGGCGATGGACTCAAAGGAACTGATAATGCCGACAGAGTAGGACCACAACGTACAATTCAGAGTGGAAAAATAACTCCTAAGGAAATGAAGAACGCTATTGTTCTTACTTCATTTTTAACACTTTTATCTGCAATAGCCTTAATTTACTTTGCGTTTGGCGTGTCAAACTTTGTGTATTCGTTGTTTTTCCTTATTTTAGGAATTGCAGCCATAACAGCAGCAATTCGTTACACTGTTGGTCGTTCTGCTTATGGTTACAGAGGTTTAGGAGATGCTTTTGTTTTTGTTTTTTTTGGATTGGTAAGTACTTTGGGTGTGAGTTTTTTGTATTCAAAAGAGCTGGATCCTTTACTTATTTTACCTGCTGTAAGCATTGGTTTATTGAGCGTTGGCGTTTTAAATCTTAATAATATGAGAGACGAAGCATCGGATAGAAAATCAAATAAAAATACATTGGTAGTGCAAATGGGAGGAAAAAAAGCCAAAAATTATCATTATTTCTTGGTGTTAACCGCTATTATTTCGGTTGTAGTGTTTTCCTTTCTAAGTGATTTTCGTTTAGACCAATATTTATTTGTTTTAGCGTTCATTCCGATGTTGGCTCATTTAAAAACGGTGGCCAATAACAAAGAACCAAGATTATTGGATCCTGAATTAAAAAAATTAGCATTGAGTACTTTTTTACTTTCCCTACTTTTATCGGTATCGATGATTTCATTGCTTTCTGATATTTTTGTAAATTTATTTCTTGGCGGCCGTTAAAAGCGCTATTGTTTACCTATAACTTTTAATTGATAGATTATGAAAATTACATTTTACGGTCACGCTTCTTTAGGAATAGAAGTAGGGGGAAAGCATATTTTAGTCGATCCTTATATTTCGGCAAATCCGAGTGCATCACACATTGATATAAATTCTTTAAAAGTAGATTACATTTTGCTGACTCATGCGCACGGCGATCACGTTTTGGATGTAGAGGCTATTGCAAAAAGAACCGATGCAACTATTGTTTCTAATGCTGAAATTGCGGGTTATTACGGTAATAAAGACTTTAAAACGCACCCAATGAACCATGGCGGAAGTTGGCAGTTTGATTTTGGAAAGGTAAAATATGTGAACGCCATTCATTCTAGTTCTTTCCCAGACGGAAGTTACGGTGGAAATCCGGGTGGTTTTGTAATCGAAGGCGAACATAAAAACATTTACATTGCGGGCGACACGGCATTGACGATGGACATGAAGCTAATTCCGCTTAGAACAAAATTAGACTTAGCAATCTTACCTATTGGTAATAATTTTACAATGGATGTAGAAGATGCTATTATTGCTTCTGACTTTGTAGCATGCGATAAAATTTTAGGGTATCATTTTGATACTTTTGGTTATATCGAAATTGATCATGAAGCAGCTATCAAAAAGTTTTTTGACAACCAAAAAGATTTGATGCTTTTAGAAATTGGTGAGTCAATTGAATTGTAAATTCTAATTTTATTTTTTTGAATTTAGAGAGAATCATACCATGTTTTTGCGTTGCTTTTTTAAGTAAGAATTTTTCATTAACTGAACCTTTCAATTATCAAACTGTACTCATTGAAAAAGAAAGTAAAGAGTACAATGCTTGTCGATTTGCACTAAACACTAAATTAATTGTATATCGACAAGCAAAAATTACACCCACCAAAATTGGTCAATTTGTGACGTTGTGGAAAAGGAATCCGAATAAAATAATAGCACCTTTTGATGCCACAGATGCGATTGATTATGTTGCTGTTTTAGTTAAAAACAAAAGTCATTTAGGTCTATTTTTATTTCCTCAAGATGTCTTATTTCAGCAGGGAGTTTTCTCTACAGCAGTTAAAGAAGGAAAAAGGGCAATTAGATTGTATGCACCTTGGGATATCGCAACGAGTAAGCAAGCATTGGCAACACAAAAATGGCAGCTGAATTATTTTATTGCCTTAAGCTGAAGAGTTTAATGTAAGTAATAAGAGTTTTTAATTTACCGTCAAACATTTTTGTTACAGATGGTTACCAGACACAAATTCTTTTGTGACCTTCAAAATGTTATCAGAAATATTATTCATCCAAGTAAGTTGCTCAATAACCAATTGTACTTCTTGTCTGTAATCGTCTGTTTCTGATTCTAACTGGGAGTTTTGATCTGCATACAATTTTTCACGAACTTTTTTTAATTCTTGAAAACGAAGTGTTAAGGCTTCTTCATCTTTTTCGGAGTCAAAAATAAAAGGTTCTCCTTTGAGTATAGCGACAGCTGCAGTAAGCTTTTTTATAACAGTATCTACAATAAAGTTAAAAGCGTCTGAAGCCGAAGTCGTTTCGTGCGATTGAATATAAGTTCCTAGAGATGCAGTAGCAGACAATAAGGAATGATTCATCACTGCTAACTTATTTATTTGCGGTAGTAACGCTTGTTTCGACTTTGGTTCTTGTAACATCCGTTGAAAAGAGGTCATTAAATTTCCAATTTCGATAAAAGCTTTCTTTCGCGCCAAGCGATAATCTAATGAAACAATACCTTTGTTGTTGTAAAAAACTGCAATTTCTTTGAGGTAATCTCGATTGGCTTCGACGGAGCGCGTCACGAATGGTTTGGTACTTAAAAATTCCCAAGAAGGCCATAAAAAATAATTAGCTAAAAATGCCAAAGTAGCACCAACTACCGAATCAATAATTCGAAATTGAATGACTTCGTAAATATTAGGAGTAACGATTCCGTACACAAATACAACATACATCGTAATAAAAGTAGCACCAACTTTGTAATTACTTTGCGTAAAAGAAATCCCGATGAGCATACACATAATCGCAAAAATGCTAATGGCTGTGTTGTTTTTTACTAAAGAAACAATTCCGAATGCAATTATAGCACCCAAAACAGTTCCGAAAATTCGGTTGTACGAACGTTCTTTGGTTAAACCATAACCAGGGCGCATAATAACAACGATCGTCATTAAAATCCAATACACATTTTGAAAAGGTAGAAACTGGCCTATTATAAAACCGACCATGATTGTACAAGTTAAACGCAGCGAATGACGAAATAAAGTAGATGAAAAACTTAAATTTTCAATTAGCGTACGAATAGGATAATACTGTGGCGTAAGAAACTTTTCCAAGTTATTATTTCGTTCTTTAAAATCAAATGATTTTACCGCCATCGAAAAAGCACGATCAACAATTCTAATTTTTTCTACCTGATTTTTAGCATATTTAGACATGTTGGTTAACATCAATACGCCTTCAGTGCGATCTGTAACGTGCGGATCATTTTTATAAATTTGAATCCCTTTTTCAAGTTTCTTTAAAGCATCATTTATATCGTGTTTAGAACTATAGGCAACAGGTTTGTGGACACTCTTGGCTAATTTATTCAATCGATTCGCCAGCTTATAAGCTAAGTTTTGATACGCAAACAGCACTTCTGGGTTTTTCTTAAAGTATCCTTGCAACTTATCGTGGTCAAAAGAAGTAGATAAAGCTAACTCTTGAATTTCGACTAAAGTGATAAAAGCAATCAACATTTTTTTACTTTGAGCCGAGATTCCTGAATTTATTTTATCGCTAAAAAGTACTTTTCGAAGGTTTTCGTGTATGGTGTTGACTTCGACTTGAAGATTAAGCTGTTTCTCGGTAATTTTTTGTCTGTTTGCGCCTGGGCTCCATAAATCACCTCGAAGTTTCAAGTATTTTGCGGTTAATTTTATAACTGCTGCTAATTCGATTTCGGCATATCGATGCGGTTGAAGGTAATGAAAAATTAAAGAGACCAATAAGAAAAACATACCTCCCGCAAAGGTGTATCCGGCATAAATTAAAATATCCCAACCTTCGTGAATATGTGCAAATGATAAAGAAATCGCTAATAATGCCGAGAACGAAACCATAGTTGCTCGCTGACCGTAAACGGTTAGCATCGAAGCCAGAAAAAGTAAAGCTGTCAAAAACGGATAAAAAATAATGGGATAGGGAATAAATATATTAACCAAAATATTAATTCCAGCAAAAATTAAGGATGCCACAAATAGCCCATTGATCTTATGTCTTATCGAACTCGGAATGTCCGTTGGAAAAGCAAAAAAAGCGCCTAGAGCTACCGCAAAACCAATGGTAAAATAACCCAACCAACTAAAAAATATGACTGGCACCACGGCCGCAATTGTAATTTTTAATGCGTTTACAAAAGCGATACTATTGGTGTGTTTACGTATTTTTTGGAGCATGTTTATGGGTTTACTAGCAAAGGTAAGAATTGTACGAAACAATTAATTATAAAGCAGACTTTGATTTAATTAAACTTACAAATAAATGTTATATAAAAGGATACTTTGGCTAAATCATTATTATTTTTTACTACTTTTGCGAACTTAATTCTGATAACAAATTTCAGATTTTTTTTTAGAAGTATAATAGTAATACTACACAAATGATTTTACCGATTATAGGATATGGTGATCCTGTTTTAAGAAAAGTTGGGGAAAATGTTACGGCAGAACACCCAAATTTAAAAGAGACTATTACCAACATGTACGAAACGATGAGTAATGCCTGTGGTGTTGGTTTAGCTGCTCCACAAGTTGCTTTGCCTCTACGATTATTTGTTATTGATACCGCTCCATTTAGTGACGATGAAGATCTGGAAGAAGAGGAACAAAAAGAATTAAAATCGTTTAGAAAAACATTCATTAACGCTAAGATCATCAAAGAAGAAGGTGAATTGTGGTCATTTAATGAAGGTTGTTTAAGTATTCCTGATGTTCGTGAAGATGTATTTCGTCACGAGAAAATTACAATAGAATATTGTGAAGAAGATTTCGTTATGAAAACTGAAGTTTTTGACGGATTGATTGCACGTGTAATTCAGCATGAATATGATCATATTGAAGGCGTTTTATTTACAGACAAAATATCTTCACTAAAAAAGCGTTTGATTCAAAAGAAATTAAAAAACATTATAGAAGGTAAAACATTCCAAGACTATCGCATGAAGTTTTTTGGAAAAAAAGGAAGGTAATTTCTTGTTTTTGACCTATTTATTCATACAACCGAATTCTTAATACAAATTATATAAAAATGAATTTAGAAAAAATTTTAGCTATTTCTGGAAAACCAGGTTTATATGCACTTAAAGTTCAAACTCGTACGGGTTTTGTTGCTGAGTCTTTAGTAGATGGTAAAAAAGTTACGGTAAGTTTAAAAAGCAATGTAAGTTTATTGTCTGAAATTTCAATCTACACGTACGAAGGTGAAAAACCATTGGCGGAAGTAATGAAATTAATTGCAGACAAAGAAGATAAAGGTCCAGCAATTTCTCATAAAGAGGACAATGCTACGCTATTGGCTTATTTTAAAGAAGTGCTGCCAAACTACGATGAAGATCGTGTATATCCATCAGATATTAAAAAGATTTTGAACTGGTACAACATGCTTCAAGGAAAAGGACTGGTTACTGATTTAGCTCCAGCCGCTGCAGAATCTGCAGAAGAAACTCCTGTTTTGGAAGAAGAAAAAAAAGCTGCTGAGAAAAAAGTTGCTGAAAAAAAGCCAGCTGCTAAGAAAACAGCTAAAGCTGAAGAAGAATAAAAATTTTTCGAATTTAATATACAATCCTGTTGAGTACTTCTTGACAGGATTTTTTATTTTTACGAATACTTTAAAAGTCAAAATTATGAGCAAAGAAAAACAAGTCGAAGCCTTTGAGAGACTTCTTACGATAATGGACGATTTACGTGAGAAATGTCCATGGGATCAAAAGCAAACCATGCAGTCTCTGCGCCACCTCACCATAGAAGAAACGTACGAGTTAGGTGATGCTATTTTAGATAATAATCTAAATGAAGTAAAAAAAGAACTAGGCGATTTACTTTTACATATTGTTTTTTATGCCAAAATTGGTAGTGAGACCAACGATTTTGACATGGCAGATGTTTGCAATGAAATTTGCGAGAAATTAATTTTTCGTCACCCACATATTTACAGCGATACTGTTGTCAAAGACGAAGAGGAAGTAAAGCAAAATTGGGAAAAACTGAAATTAAAAGAGGGGAGAATTTCGGTCTTAGAAGGGGTTCCTAAAAGTTTGCCTGCTTTGGTAAAAGCTAGTCGAATTCAAGATAAAGTAAAGGGCGTTGGTTTTGATTGGGAAGAGCCACATCAAGTTTGGAATAAAGTACAAGAAGAATTGCAGGAGCTACAAGATGAAGTTGCAATTGGCGATCAAGATAAAATGGAAGCAGAATTTGGAGATGTTTTATTTTCTATGATTAATTACGCTCGTTTTTTAAAGATAAATCCAGAAGATGCTTTAGAACGAACGAATAAAAAATTTATCAAACGTTTTCAATATTTAGAATCAAAAGCGTCAGAATTAGGGAAACCTTTGGCAGATATGACTTTAGCCGAAATGGATGTGTTTTGGAATGAAGCTAAAAAATTGTAATTCTCTTCCTAAATTATAATGAATCAAAAAAGCCAGCAAACTGATTTTTAAGTGTGCGGGCTTTTTCTTTTGAAATATAATATTTAAAATTATGAATTGCTTTATACGCGTTCGTAATCACCTTTCCAATTAGTAATAGCTTTTTTGATTTGAGTTGCAGAAAGATTGTCTGAAATAGCCTTTTGTACTAAAGCCACTAATTCTTCATCAGGTGCAAAACGCAATGCAAATATTTGACTTTCACTTAATCTAAATTCTATGTTTTCGAATCTTTTGTTTGTTAATGTAAAATAACGGTATCGCATTTCTAGCTTTACGATTCTATTCTGCAATGTTAAAGCATAATGTTGTCGAACCATGAAAGCCAAACAAAACAGCACTACAAATACAATTGCTATAAAAGTCCATAATAAGGTATTTGTTTCAGTAAAAGCAAAATACACAGAGGCTGCAATTAGCGCCATGATAATTGGGTAATAGATAAAATGGTGCGGAGTATAAAATCGAATATGATTTGAATACGATTGTTTTTTCATTGTAAAATTTCTTTTAAAAGTACAACCTTTGCGAAAGCGATATTTTACATAATTGTGCATAAAAACTACAATATTCCTAGTTGTTTTTGCGATGTCTCTTTACTTAACATTTTTTAGGATAACTTTAATACAAACAGTGCTTTACGATTATTTGTAATAGTTAACTTTAATAAAGTGAAATATAAATACATTAAAAATAGTACTATGAAAAAGAGAATAGCAATATTGGCAACAAATGGGTTTGAGGAAAGTGAATTAAAATCACCTAAAGAATACTTAGAAAATGAAGGTTGGACCGCAGATATAGTAAGTTTAAAAGCTGGAACTATTAAAGCGTGGAGCGATGGCAATTGGAGTAATGAATACAAAGTTGATGTTGTACTTAACGAAGCAAAATCTGAAAATTATGATGCATTGATGCTACCGGGTGGTGTTATTAATCCAGATCAATTACGAAGAGAGGAGCAGGCAGTTAATTTTGTTCGGGACTTTTTTCAAAGTAAAAAACCAGTTGCAGCTATTTGCCATGGACCTCAAATTCTTGTAGATGCAGATGTACTTAAAGGAAGAAGAGTAACTTCGTTTTCTTCTATAAAAAACGATTTGAAAAATGCCGGTGCATTTTGGGAAGATTCAGAAGTTGTGGTAGATAATGGATTAGTAACAAGTAGAAATCCAGACGATTTACCAGCATTTAATAAAAAGATGGTGGAAGAAATTAGGGAAGGTAAGCACGACAGTCAGTCTGTTTAAATAATTTCATAAAATATTCAAAAGCGTTGGTACTTAAAGTAGCAGCGCTTCTTTCTTTAAAAAAAAAATGCAAGATCTTTTGTTGATCTTGCATTTTTTAAAATTAAAATTGATTTGTTAAATATAGTGTACTGCTTTATTTTTTAGTTTTTCTGAAAGTCAATTCAAAAACAAAATAACAAAGAGATAGAATTCCAATTCCGAAAATGGTATCACCAATAGCACGCAACCATTTTAAAGTTACCATTGTTGGTAATTGCATGAATTCTGCAGAACGTGCATACCACATACCGTGTTCGATACTTGCAATTGCTTGTAAGATACCTACTGGCAGTAAACTCATTAAAGCCATCGATAATAAACCAATGTTAATTGTCCAGAATATAAATTTCATTAATTTTTCATTGAATACTTCTTGACGGTATAAACTTCTTAATACAAATAACATCAATCCAATTCCTAACATTCCGTATACACCAAACAAAGCAGTATGCGCATGCAAAGCTGTTGTATTTAAACCTTGGATATAGTATAATGCAATTGGTGGATTAATAATAAAACCAAAAACACCAGCACCTAAGAAATTCCAGAAAGCTACTGCAATCATATAATAGATAGGCCATTTGTAATCGACAATCCAAGTCGTTGCTTTAGAAAGCGTGTAATTGTGATATGCTTCATATCCAATTAAAACTAAAGGTACAATCTCTAATGCACTAAACGTAGCTCCAAATGCCATAACAGCTGTTGGCGTACCAGAAAAGTACAAGTGGTGAAAAGTACCTAAAATTCCACCTGACATGAAAATAATAGTTGAAAAAATAACATTAATAGTAGCGGTTTTTGTTTTAAGAAGTCCAAGACGAACAAATAAAAACGCAATAACGACGGTCGCAAAAACTTCAAAGAAACCTTCAACCCATAAGTGAACAACCCACCATCTCCAGTATTCGGCGATCGCTAAGTTAGTTTGTCTTCCCCACATTAAACCAGCTGCATAAAATGATGCAATAGCTGCGCAGGAAATTAAGAACATAATGATTAAGTTTTTCTCTTCCGTACCTTTTTTAAGTACAGGAATGAGAGGACGTATCATTAAAGCTAACCACAAGAATAAACCAACTAATAAGAAAATTTGCCAAAAACGACCTAAGTCAACATATTCGTAACCCTGGTGTCCAAACCAGAAATTGTCTACAAGATCTAATTTTTGCATTACTCCAAACCATTGACCAATCATAGAACCCACTACAATGATTAATAAAGCAAAGAATAGAAAGTTAACTCCAAATACTTGGTATTTAGGATCTTTCCCTGAAACTGCTGGAGCAATGTACAAACCTGTAGCCAGCCAAGCTGTAGCAATCCAGAAGATTGCCAACTGTGTGTGCCACGTTCTAGTAACCGAGTAGGGTAGGTATTGGTCTAAAGGAATTCCGTAGAAACCATTTCCTTCTACACCATAATGCGCTGTAATGACCCCAAAAACAACTTGTAAAACGATTAGTAAACTAACTATCCAAAAGTATTTTTTAATCTGAAACATCGATGGCGTCATTCCTTGTTTTAATAAAGGATCGCTAACCGGTGTTTCTAAATGCTCTTCATTACCAGATTTAACGTGGTAAAAAATTAAAAGACCCGTACATAGTATCAATAATATAATACTAACTCCAGACCAAACCAGTAGGTCTTTTGTAGCGACGTTTCCAACCAAATCATCAGCAGGCCAGTTGTGCGTGTAAGAGATAACACCATCTGGTCTATTGGTTACGGTTGCCCAAGTTGCCCAAAAGAAAAAAGCATTCATTTTATGCATTTTTTCTTTCTCTTTGATTGACATTTTCGGTATTGCATAATCATGACGCAGTTGATCAAAACTAGGATCATCCATAAATAATCCTTCATAATGCTTACTTAAAGAAGCAATAGCTTCAATTCGATTACTAGAAATTGTGATCGTCTTCGTAACATCGTTGTAGGTGTTTTTACGAACATCAGCTTGCAAACGAATCTTCATTACTGACTGCTGCTCTTCTGATAAATTAGCGTAGTCTACTTTGTATTCTTGTTGAGACAATTTGTCTAATATAAAAAGTGCCTCACGGTGCAACCAATCTGCAGTCCAATCGGGTGCAACATAAGCTCCGTGTCCCCAAATTGATCCCAATTCTTGTCCACCAATACTTTGCCAAATGTTTTGACCGTCTTTAATTTCTTGTGCAGTAAAAACAGTGGCATTATCTTCTGATATAATTTTCTCAGGAATAGGAGGTGCTTTTTGATATATTTCGTAGCCGTAATACCCCAGTATCGCGAAAGAAATTCCCACGACAAAGGCAAATGCAATCCAGAGTTTTTTTTCTCTTTTCATGTTTACTAATTTTTATTTTTTAATGTTCGTAAAGCGTTTGTTTATAATGAGTAAAAATAACTCAGCACATTGAGATGCCTTTATGAGCCAAATCATAAAGCGCGAATAATAACAAGAATTTCTCTATTTTTATAAGTCGCTCAGGGACAATAACCTATGCTTAGGTTACCAAATATGAAAATAAAAATAGTAAATTTTAATCAAATTAATCCTATAATAAATTTATTTTTTGGACTACGAAAAAAGCCAAATGCATTTGAAATCTTTTAAAAATGAATTCCCTTTTAAGAATCAAAAGTAGATTTTGAAAACATTTACAAATCATAATAAAAAAATATTTTGAAATTTTTCGTTAATCACTTTTAATTCAAAATCGTCTACGTTTTAAAAGAGATCATTGGGTATAAAGCAAAAAAAATCCGCTAAATTATGTAGCGGATTTTTTGTAATGATAAAATGCATTAAATTTTCTTTACATACTGTGTGATGATTACAATTTGCTGACCATCGACTTTCCCTTCGATATATTCGGCATTTTCATGATCGAGACGAATGTTTCTAACTGCAGTACCTTGTTTGGCTACCATGCTAGATCCTTTTACTTTTAGATCTTTAATTAAAACTACCGAGTCTCCATGTTCTAAGATAACTCCGTTACTGTCACGGTGAACAATTTTGTTTTCATCATCTTCGCCTTCACCAGTAGCTTGAGCCCAAGCCAAGGTATCTTCGTCAAAATACATTTGCTCTAACAGTTCTTGAGGCCATCCGTTATTTCTTAAACGACTCAACATTCTCCATGCTACGACTTGCACCGCAACGTGTTCACTCCACATGCTATCGTTTAAACATCTCCAATGGTTTAAATCTTCGTGACCAGCATTTTCGATTTGATCGATACAGGTATCACATGCCATGATGGCTTCGTCAGTTCCACCTTTCTGAGTAGGCAAAACTTGATATACTTTTAAGTTTTCAGTTGCTGCGCACAATTCACATTTCGATCCGCTGCGTTTATTTAATTCTCTATCTAAACTCATTTCTCTCTATTTTCAATTATTGGGGCGAAAGTACAGTTAAATCTTTCGTTTGCCAAGTTTAAGATATTAGACTTTTTATTTTTGTACTCGCACGGCTTCTGGAACCAACATTTCATATTCTCCGCCATTGCGTAAAACATCACGAACAATACTCGAACTAATATAAGAAGTTTTGGCAGCGGTTAATAAAAAGACGGTTTCTATTTTGGACAAACGTCTGTTGGTGTGTGCTATAGCTTTTTCAAATTCAAAATCAGCAGGATTACGTAAACCTCTTAAAATAAAATTAGCACCAATTAGGTGACACAAGTCAATTGTTAAACCTTCGTAAGTAATTACGCTTACCTTCGGTTCATTTTTAAAAGTTTCCTCGATAAAATGCTTACGCTCTTCTAGGGAGAACATGTATTTTTTATCTGCATTAACACCAATGGCTATTACAATTTCATCAAATAGTGAAATGGCCCTGTTTATAATGTCTTCGTGACCTAAAGTTATCGGGTCAAAAGATCCCGGAAATATGGCTTTTCTCATTTTTTTATTTTGAGTTCTGATTTTACTAATTCAAAGGTACAAAGGATAACACTGCAAATTAGTAGTTATGCAATTCGTACTGTTTTTATTGCTAGCACCCATTCTTTTTTGCTGCAATTTTCACAAGTTCCGCCGTCCGTTGTTAACTCTTGTATATTTCCGCAGAAAGAGCAAGCGTATGTACCATTATAGGTAACTATCTCCGACTTTTGATTGTATAACTGAGGAACGATTGGTAGGCCATATTTTACTTCTTCATCAGGGTAATAAAAGGTGCTTATTTCCCCACTAGTTTCGACATAAGCATTCTTTATCTGTCCTAAATGCTCAATAGACTTCATTCGAAGTTCCTGAAAAAATTCATCCTGAGCCAAACTTTCCTTTTTAAATGATCGCAGAGAAAATTCACCTTCATCAATGATACACTCTGTTTTTCCTTCTATAAATTGTTCAAATTTAGAACTCACTCCCGTTAGCCATGTAATGCCTTTATAAAATAAGATAATTACCACGATTACCGTTATAGCGGGCAACAAGCCAACATTATCATACAACATAGGATCTCCCGCAGCAGAACCTAAAGCAATTATAATTACGGTTTCAAAGACAGACAATTGCTTGACACCTCTTTTTCCCGCAATTTTTAACGCTAAAAGCAATACAGCAAACATAATGATCGATCGAAAAAATACCTCAATTAAAAAGTAAGGCGGTAAATCATTAAATAATATTCTTTTCCAATCCAATGTTTCCATTTGTTTTTATGCTAATTTTAATAATTTCTTCCTCTATTTTTATTTTTTGAAATAAAATAGTAGTGTAAAAATTTATAGACTCAAGGTGATGAAATAACTAAATCTGTGAATCTTTCTAATCTATACCACTAAGCGCTTGAGATTATTCTTTGATCGCTAACTCAATTGCGTTTGAAAACAATTCTTCTAATGTAATTCCAGCTGCTTCGGCCTGTTGAGGCAATAAACTTTCGGTTGTTAAACCCGGAATCGTATTCATTTCCAACATATGCGGTTCTTCATTTACGATAATAAATTCACTTCGAGAAAAACCTTTCATTTGTAAAATTTCGTAAACACGTTTGGCAATTTCTGCTATTTTTTCAGTCATTTCAGTTGAAATTCTAGCTGGAGTAATTTCTTGGGATTTTCCTAAATATTTCGCTTCATAATCAAAAAAATCATTTTCAGAAACTATTTCGGTAATAGGTAAAACCGTCACTTTTCCTTTGTAATTAATTACGCCAACCGAAACTTCTGTGCCATCGAGAAAACTTTCAATAATAATCTCATTATCTTCCTTATACGCCATTTCAATTGCAATTGGCAATTCTGCGGCAGTTTTTACTTTCGAAATTCCGAAACTTGAACCTGCTTTATTTGGCTTCACAAAGCACGGTAAGCCCACCTTTGTTACAATTTGGTCGGTATAGATTGCATCGCCTTTATTTAGGTAATACGACGTAGCTGTTTTAATTCCGTATGGTTTTAAAACAGAAAGCAAATCGCGTTTATTGAAAGTTAGTGCAGCCTGATAATAATCGCAAGAAGTATGCGGCAGCTCAAGTAGTTCAAAGTACGCCTGCAGCAAACCATCTTCGCCTGGAGAGCCGTGAATGGCATTAAAAATACAATCGAAATTTATTTTTTCGCCATTGACAGTAGTAGAAAAGTCGTTTCTGTCAATAGGAAATTCAGTCTCATTTTCGTCAACATAAACCCATTTCTCTTTTAAAATATGAATTCTATAAGCGTTAAATTTCGTTTTATCTAAATATTGATAAACTACGTTACCGCTAATTATTGAGATTTTAAATTCGCTCGAATATCCGCCCATGACGATGGCAATGTTTTTCATTTGATAACTTTAATAGGTTAATTGTCTAACCGAATCGGCGATTAAACGTATGCTAAACAAAATTATCATTTTTTTTGAAACGAAATAGCTTTATCTTTGCCACCAATAAAAATTAATCTATGAGTTTACGTAAATATCTAGTAAGTCGTGTTTTTTGGACGCAAGTTTTAATTGCCCTCGGTGCAAGCGCTGTTTTAATCTATTTATTCATGCACTGGCTGACGTTTACAACCGATCACGGTCATGAGCTAGCTGTTCCTGACTTACGTAAATTGACAGAAGAGCAAGTAGAAAAAAAATTAGATGGTATTGATTTGGATTACGTGCTTTTGGATAGCGTAGATTATAGAAGCGAGTTTCCAAAAAGTAGCGTAGTAGAACAAGATCCAGAGCCAGGAACTAAAGTAAAAGTGGGCCGAAAAATATATATTAAAATTAATGCTTCTGGATTTTCATCTGTTCGAATTCCAGATTTAATTGAGAAAACGTACCGTGAAGCAGTTCCAACTTTAAAAGCGTTAGGCTTAGAAGAAGGAACGATTACCTATATTCCAAATCTTGGAAAAGACATGGTTTTAGAAATGCGTTACAAAGGAAGAAATTTAAAAGTAGGAGACCGCGTTCTAAAAGCATCTAAGATCGATTTGGTTTTAGGAGATGGGAAAGCGAGTTATGTTGATGAAAGTCAGGCAAATGATACAATTGAAGCAGGAGACGAAAACGCACCAGATGAACAGTAATAAAGAAAATTTAGATTTAGAAGAAGAATTGTTTGAGCACCATAGATTTGAAATTCCGAAAGGACAAGCTTTGTTGCGAATTGATAAATATCTGATGAATATGATCGAGAATTCTACTCGAAATAAGATTCAGAATGCCGCTACTGAAGGAAATATTTACGTAAATGATATTCCGGTAAAATCCAATTACAAAGTAAAACCGTTTGATGTGATTACGATTATGTTATCGCATCCGCCGTTCGAAAATCATATTATTCCTGAGAATATTCCGCTAAATATCGTTTACGAAGACGATGCTTTGTTGTTGATAAACAAAGAGCCAGGTTTGGTAGTACATCCAGGACATGGCAATTATACGGGGACATTAGTTCATGCTTTGGCCTATCATTTTGAGAATTTACCACTGAATAGTTCTGAGCGACCAGGTTTGGTTCACAGAATTGATAAAGATACTTCTGGCTTATTGGTTATTGCAAAAACAGAGGCGGCTATGACGCATTTAGCCAAGCAATTTGAAGCTAAAACCACCGAAAGGGAATATGTGGCTTTAGTGTGGGGAAATGTGGCAGAAGAAAGCGGAACAATTGAAGGGAATTTAGCGCGTCATGTAAAAGATCGTATGCAAATGGCCGTTTTTGCTGATCCAGAAATAGGAAAGCCAGCGGTTACGCATTACCAAGTTTTAGAGCGTTTTGGATACGTAACTTTGATAAAATGTCAGTTAGAAACCGGTAGAACACATCAAATTCGTGCGCACTTAAAACACATCGGACATCCTTTATTTAACGACGAACGGTATGGAGGTCATTTAATCCTAAAAGGAACTACGTTTACCAAATACAAACAATTCATAGACAATTGTTTTAAAGCGTTACCAAGGCAAGCATTGCATGCTAAAACACTTGGATTTAAACATCCAACAACTGGAGTAATGATGCGGTTTGATACAGAACTTCCGCAAGATTTTCAAAGCTGTATCGAGAAATGGAGAAATTACTCTAAATCTCATTCGACAGACGAAGAAGACGAAAATTAATAAAAAAAAGCCTCAAAATAGATTTAATTTTGAGGCTTTTTTCATTTCAATCAGCATACTTTTTACTTTCCAATCTTTTCTTCTTCAAATAATAGTTTGATGTTTTCGTAAGAATTTTTAAGCGCTTCTTGAATTTGTTCTGGATTTAACCACGCTACTTTTTCAATGCCTTCGTCTTCTTGACCAACTAAAACTCCGTCAAAAGTGCTGTGCATTTCGAACCAATGTGTAATTTTAAGCTTGTATTTTCCATTTCTTTTGAAAATATGATACGTTTTTTGCAACTTATTTTTAATTTTAAGCTGATTTACGCCCGTTTCTTCCTCAACTTCCCGCATTGCCGTGTCTTCAATTAACTCGCCTTTATCTGTGCCGCCTTTTGGTAAATCCCATTTGCCATTTCGAAAAATAAACAAAACTTCACCTTTTTTGTTGTAGACCAAACCGCCACCAGCCTTAGTTACAGGGATTTTAGATTTTAAAGTTTTCATTATTTCTTTTTCATCAGGATGATAAAGATAAGCTTGTTGAATTTTATTTTGAAAAATTTTCACAATAAGTTGTTCAATATCGATGCTCTCAAGCAAGAATAATTGAAAATTAGTCTCCTTGGAGATTTCATTTGTCAAAAAAAGTGGTTTGTCGTTTACAAAAACTTTATACATTTGTAGTATGATTTTTAATAAAGATACTGCCGAAAAAACAGCCGAGTTACTTTTGCAAATAAATGCAATTAAATTGAATCCTAAAAATCCTTTTACATGGGCTTCGGGATGGAAATCACCAATTTATTGTGACAACAGGCTAATTCTCTCATTTCCTAGCATCAGAAATTATGTTAGAGACGCTTTTGCGGAGAGCATTGAAAAACAATTTGGAAAACCAGATGTGATTGCTGGAGTTGCTACAGGCGCGATAGGCGTTGGAATTTTGGTCGCCGAAGCGATGGATCTTCCTTTTGTGTACGTGAGACCTGAAGCAAAAAAACATGGAAGACAAAATCAAGTCGAAGGTTATTTTGAAGCGGGACAAAAAGTTGTCGTTGTTGAAGATTTAATCAGTACAGGAAAAAGTAGTTTGCTTGCAGTAGAGGCATTGCGTAGTGCAGGAGCTGATATTTTGGGAATGGCAGCTATTTTTACGTATGGTTTTGGTATTGCCGAAGAAAATTTTAAAGAAGCAAACATCGATTTATTTACTTTGAGTAATTACTCAAATTTATTACATTTGGCTGTTGCAAAAGAGTACATTTCTAAAGATGATTTAGAAACTTTGCAAGAATGGAGCGTTAATCCTGCAACTTGGAATCAATAAAAGAATCACTTACAATTAATATACATAAAATGAATTTAGAAAGTCCTACAGTTACCGTTTCAAAATCGGCTCAAGAATTATTTGATTTGTTGAGTGATGTGAAAAATTTCGAAAAATTAATGCCAGATAACATTGCGAAATTTGAAGTTATCGGAGAAGATGCTTTTATTTTTGGTTTGAAAGGTATGCCAGAAATAAAATTAAAAATGAAAGAGAAAGTAGCACCAAGTAAAATTGTTTTGGGTGCTGCGAGCGATAAGTTGCCATTTACTTTGGTTTCCAATATCGAATCTATTTCTGATGCATCAAGTACTGTAAAACTTGATTTTGAAGGAGATTTTAACCCAATGATGGCGATGATGATTAAAGGACCTATTGGAAAATTCATTGAAGCGCTCGCGACAAATATGACGAAACTATAAGTATTTATTGCTATAAAAAACAAAGTCCGTTTAGAAAATTTCTAAACGGACTTTTTTTATGCTTAAAAAATAGTTTCTCGGACTTCTAAAGCTGAGTACGCAGTGGCTTTGAATGGTGTGAATCATTTAATCTTTGAAGCTCTGAAGGTTTTCAACTTTGAACCTCTTTAATTTTAACCGTTCCTCAAAAAAGCATCTGAATTTCTTTAATGTCAAACGAAGCAACTGAATCATCCTCCAATTGTACTTGTAAGTGTCCAAATGGCGTTACTCCCACAATAATTCCCATAAACGTTTTTTGTTGTTGGTTTTTAAAAGGCATGGGAATTCCTTTTTTGAACAATTTATTAAAGTAAATTTTCCATAAATTTTCCGACTGCGTTTTCCATTCATTGATCAATTCTTGGATTTGGGTAGCAATTAATTCAGGTAATAAAAATTTGTCAAATTCTTTATTGCAAATAACTGCCAACGAAGATGCTTTTGGTAAGCTTTCAAAGTCCTTCTGGTTGACATTCAAACCAATTCCTACAATTGAACTTATTGTTCCGCCACTTTTTAAAGTGTTTTCTATCAAAATTCCGCCAACTTTTTTATTGTATGACATTATGTCGTTTGGCCACTTTATACTTAAATTCGGTATATTCCATTGTTCTAACACCGATATTACAGCTAATGAACTGATTACGGAAAGATTAAAAACGTGCTCATTTGAAGAAATAAAATCTTTAATCAAAACGCTTAGTATTAGATTTTTACCGACTTCAGAGTTCCATGACGTTCCTCTTTGTCCTTTACCTTTGGTCTGATTTTCAGCTGTAACCATTGTAAAGTTCCCCAATTGCTCTTGATTATTTAATGATTTTAGAAAGTCATTTGTCGAATCTATGGCATCGAGTTTGATTAGTTTCATTTATACAATTTAATTTATAAATTTAATATTTTGTTAAGGTTCAAAAATAAAGACAAAATTTGGTAACTTTACAAACTTATATAAAATAATTCATGACTAAAAAGGCTGTTAATAACGATGTTCTCTTGGCGAACATAATCAAAGGAATTGAAGAAGTAAAAGGAAATGACATCGAAATACTAGACTTAAGAGAAATTGACACAGCAGTGTGTGATTATTTCGTTATTTGTAACGGTACTTCAAATACTCAAGTTAACGCGATCGTTAACTCTATCCAAAAAATCGTATCTAAAGAATTAAAAGACAAACCTTGGCATGTTGAGGGAACTGACAATGCTGAATGGGTTTTGATGGATTATGTCAACATCGTAGTTCACGTTTTCCAAAAACACATCAGAGAATATTACAACATTGAAAGTCTTTGGGGTGATGCTAAAATTACTTCAATCGAAAACAAATACTAAAGAAATTTTCTTCAAATGGCTAAAGATAATAATCCAAATAAATTTAAGGTAAGTCCTTGGTTAATCTACACGGCAATACTTTTAGTTTTTCTATTTATAAGTTTTGCAACTGGAGGATCAAGTTTTGAGGAACCAGCACAATTGACTTCTTCTGATTTTAATAAAATTTTAGAAAAAGGTCAAATTGAAAAAGTGGTGGTTTATAATAAAACCGAAGCTGAAGTGTTTTTGAATGCCGATGCATTAAAAGAGAAAGAAAATGCTAAGGTTTCTAAGGATGTATTTGATAGACCTAACAAAGGTCCTCACTACACATTAGAGATTGGTAATGATCAGATATTTCAAAGTAAATTAGAGAAAGCAGTAACCGAAGGGAAGCTGAAAGACTTTAATTTCTTGCAAAAAAACAATTGGAGTGATATTCTAATCAGCTTACTTCCAATTATCATTATCATTGGTGTGTGGATTTTTATCATGCGCAAAATGTCTGGTGGTGGAGCTGGTGGCGGTGGTCAAATTTTTAACATCGGAAAATCAAAAGCAAAACTTTTTGATGAGAAGACAGATATAAAAACCACATTTAAAGATGTTGCCGGTTTAGAAGGTGCAAAAGAAGAAATTCAAGAAATAGTTGAATTTTTGAAAAACCCTGATAAATACACCAATCTAGGAGGTAAAATTCCAAAAGGAGCTCTACTTGTAGGTCCTCCGGGAACTGGTAAAACCTTATTAGCGAAAGCAGTAGCAGGAGAAGCGCAGGTTCCTTTTTTCTCTTTATCAGGTTCTGATTTTGTGGAAATGTTTGTAGGAGTAGGAGCATCTCGTGTTCGTGATTTGTTTAAACAAGCTAAAGAAAAAGCACCTGCAATAATTTTCATCGATGAAATTGATGCTGTTGGTAGAGCTCGTGGAAAAAGTAATATGTCAGGTGGTAATGATGAAAGAGAAAATACATTAAACCAACTGTTGACAGAAATGGATGGTTTTGGAAGCAATTCTAATGTCATTGTACTTGCTGCAACCAATAGAGCAGATGTCTTGGACAAAGCATTAATGAGAGCAGGACGTTTTGATAGACAAATTTATGTTGATTTGCCAGACGTTCGTGAAAGAGCTGAAATTTTTCAAGTTCATTTAGCACCATTGAAAAAAGTAGAGGGTCTTGATTTAGACTTTTTGGCCAAACAAACTCCAGGTTTTTCAGGTGCTGATATTGCAAATGTTTGTAACGAGGCAGCATTAATTGCGGCGCGTTATAATAAAACTGCCGTAGATAAACAGGATTTCTTAGATGCTGTCGACAGAATTGTTGGTGGTTTAGAAAAGAAAAATAAGATTATTACTCCTGCAGAGAAAAAAGCAATTGCTATTCACGAAGCAGGTCACGCAACTGTGAGCTGGATGCTAGAGCATGCTGCACCTTTAATAAAAGTTACTATTGTTCCTCGCGGACAGAGTTTAGGAGCTGCATGGTATTTACCAGAAGAGCGTCAAATTGTTCATCCCGATCAAATGTTGGATGAAATGTGTGCGACAATGGGAGGTAGAGCAGCCGAAAAAGTTACTTTTAATCGTATTTCGACAGGCGCTTTAAGCGATTTAGAAAAAGTTACAAAGCAAGCGAAAGCGATGGTTACTATATATGGTTTGAACGATAAAATCGGAAATGTAACTTATTATGATTCCTCTGGGCAAAGTGACTATAATTTTTCTAAGCCTTATTCAGAAGAAACGGCAAAAGTTATCGACGCAGAAATTTCAGCTTTAATTGAAAGTCAGTACCAAAGAGCAATCGTTTTATTGGAGGCAAACAAAGACAAATTAAATCAATTGGCTGATATACTGATAGAAAAAGAAGTTATTTTTAAAGACGATTTAGAAGCAATTTTTGGGAAACGTACTTTTGATAAAAATTTAGAAGAGCAAGTTTCGTAAACTATACGTATTTATAGGATTATTTAGAAAATCTTAATTCAAAAACTACTTTTGAATTAAGATTTTTTTATCTTTGAACGTTTTCAACTAACTTGTAAAGTACTACATAGATAATGAATTTTTTTAAAAAGATATTTGGCTCTAGTAACGACGCATCCGAAGAGGAAAACACTAGCGAGTATTATAGCCCCACTACTGATCCTGAGCTTTCACCTGACGAGCAGTTCATTTTTAATTTTAAAAAAAATGGAGGTAAATTTTTATATTGTGAAAATTTAAAAGAAGTTAGTGAGCAATTCGAAAATATATTAGCAGAAAACGACTGGTTTGAAAATCATGCGATATGCTATGAACCTCGACTTTTTAAGCTTTTAAACGAAAATAAGATACCGTTTCAAAATAGTACAGATGCTAAATTTTTATTAGCGGCCTGCGAAAATTTAATTGCAGAAGAGGGATCTATTTTATTTTCTTCGAAACAAATTAAACAACATAAACCTAACGAGTTACCTATAAATATTGTAATTGTAGGAACAACAAGTCAAATTTTGCATACTAAAAGTGATGCATTGAGTGCTATAAAAAGAAAGTACGACAAAGATATTCCAACCAATATCACGGCTATGAAATACTTTGAAAAAGCAAAAGAAGAAGATTTTACACAATACGGTAGCGTTGCTAAAAACCTCTATCTGTTGTTATTAGAAGATTTATAATATGAATGAGACCCTCAAGAGAGCACTTTCTGGAGCTGTATACATAATATTATTAATTGCTTCCATTCGATATTCAACGGATAGCTTTTTTTTACTATTCGGTATATTTTTGCTTATCGCAGTTTATGAATTTTGTTTACTAGTTAAACTGAACGTGATATTCCCGTTCATACTTGCGACCGCTTTGTATAGTTTAGCTTATCAGTATCATTTAGATCGCACTTACGATCAGATACTGTTGTTTATTGCACTACTATCCACGGTGAGATGCATTTTTTTCTTATTTGATGATAATAAAGTTGATTTTAATATCTTTCAGAAGTATTTTTACCTGGTAGGTTATATAGTTTTACCTTTCATTTTTATCACTAAAATCCCATTTGGAATAAAAGGATATAATCCAAAGATCATCATAAGCATCTTTATTTTGATTTGGACTAATGATACCTTTGCGTATATTGTTGGAAAATCTATTGGTAAAAATAAATTATTTGAAAAAATATCACCTAAAAAAACAATTGAAGGTTTTCTAGGCGGAGTAGTTTTTACCATTATTGCCAGCTTGTTAATTTCAGAATATTATATTGACGGAGCGCACTCTGTTTGGGTTAATATCGCTATTATTGCAGCTATTTTTGGAACCGTTGGTGATTTAGTGGAATCTAAGTTTAAACGTGTGGCAGGAGTAAAAGATAGTGGTGCCATCATGCCAGGACACGGTGGTGTTTTAGATCGCTTAGATAGTATTATATTTGTAGCACCAATTGTATTTTTATTATATCAAATTTTATATTATGTTTCATAAAGAAGGAACTGGATCGATTTTTTTAGCAACAATTTTCACAGCAGTCGTACTATTAGGTACCGATTATTTCATAACTGAAATGGTTTGGTTGAGAATGGCCTTGCAAATTGGAGCACTTTTAGTTTTAATTATTGTTTTGCAATTTTTTAGAAATCCTAAAAGAAGTGCAATTATTGATTCTAATACAATTATCGCTCCTGTAGATGGAAAAGTTGTTGTTATTGAAGAAGTCTACGAATCCGAATACTTTAAAGATCAACGTCTTCAAATTTCGATTTTTATGTCTCCTCTAAATGTGCATGTTACGCGTTACGCAATTAGCGGACTGGTAAAATTTAGTAAATACCATCCTGGTAAATTTTTAGTAGCTTGGCATCCTAAGGCAAGCGAAGAAAATGAAAGAACCACAATTGTAGTAGAAAACGAAAGTTTTGGTGCAATTTTATACCGTCAAGTTGCTGGTGCATTGGCTAAACGTATCGTAAATTACGCCAAAGAAGGGATGCAGGTTGTTCAAGGAACGGACGCTGGGTTTATCAAATTTGGTTCTAGGGTTGATATATTTTTACCTATCGGTACGCCAATTGATGTAGTTTTAAATCAAAAAGCTATAGGTGGTAAAACTATTATAGCAAAAAAGCTTTAATGACAGTAAAAGATTTAGATACTCGCTTTTCGGACGCGGTGGAAAGTGCTTCGAAAATGACAAAAAATTCCTTAGCACCAGACATGCAATTGCGTTTATATGCTTTTTACAAGCAAGCTACTTTTGGAACTGCTGTATACAACAATTCGAACAGTTTTGATTTAAGAGACGCTTTTAAGACAAATGCTTGGATGCAAATTAGTCATTATACTATTGCTGAAGCGAAAGAGGCCTACATAGAAATAGTAAACACTATTACTGAAATGGAGTAAATGGTATGCTTAAATAAAAGATTTCTTAAGTGAAGCATTTTAAAGCATAACGTAATTATTCCACCAAAAATAATATTTATCTTAATGAAAAAATATCTCCTTTTATCCGTGTTTTTTGCAGCTTCACTTTGTTTGTTTTCTTGTAAAGATGACAATTTAATTGAAGTGGTTGAAGTGCCATTACCAACTAAAGATGAAAAGGTTTTGATTGGAAGTCCTTTGGATGTAAAGGCAGATCCAGGTTCGTTTGATGTGTTGAAGCTTCCTTATGCCTATGATGCGTTAGCACCAATGATTCGTTCTTTAACTTTAGAAATTCATTATTCTAAGCATTATTTAGGCTATACTAATAACTTGAATAAAGCTGTCGCAGGAACTGCGTACGAGAATATGCCAATTGAAGAAATGCTCTATAAATTAGATTTAAATGATGCTGCATTGCGAAACAATGCTGGTGGGTATTACAATCATACCTTATATTGGAAAAGTATGAGTCCGAAAGGTAAGTCAGAACCTGTCGATACAATTGCGGGATCCATAAAAAAAGATTTTGGATCTTATGCTAATTTTACAACTCAGTTTAAAAACAAATCGATGAAACAGTATGGTTCGGGTTGGGCATGGCTTGTTGTCGATAAAGCAGGGAAGTTGCAAATTACGACGACAGACAATCAAGACAATCCGCTAATGAAAAATGCTTTGGTTCCTGGATTGCCGATTATGGTGTTAGATTTATGGGAACACTCATATTACTTAGATTATCAGTATAAAAAGAAAAATTATGTTGATGCTTTTTTTAAAATCATCGACTGGGACAAGGTTAATGAAAATTATAAAGCAGCTTTAAATAAAGTCAAAAATAAGCAGTTTTAAATTGGAAATGCGTTTAACTCATTTTTATAGCAATAAAAAATCCGTTTCAAAACTAGTTTTGAAACGGATTTTTTTATTTAAAAGTATTTCATTATCTTAAATTAGCACCTAGTTCAGTTTCAAAGCTTTTTTGCAGCTTGGCCATTATCTTATCTATTTGTGCATCAGTTAATGTTTTAGCATTGTCTTGAATGGTAAAACTTAACGCATACGATTTTTTACCTTCGGGTAAGTTTGCACCTTGATAAACATCAAATAAATTAACGTCTTTTAAGAGTGATTTTTCAGTTTGTTTGGCCAATGCATAAATACTATCGTACGTTACATTTTGATCAATTAACAACGCTAAATCGCGACGTACTTCCGGGTATTTCGGAATTTCTGTGTATTTAATTTTGCCAGTTATTATTTTCAAAATTAAATCCCAATTAAAATCAGCATAGTAAACGTCTTGCTTGATTCCGAAAGTTTTTAAAATCGATTTCTTAACCACTCCCATATCTACAAGAGCTTCGTGTCCGTAATAAATAGCAGTCCCTTCTGAAAAAATGTCAACTTCTGTTGGATTGTTTGTTAACTTTTGAATTCCCAAACGTGATAGTACTCCAGAAACATATCCTTTCAGTAAAAAGAAATCGGTTGATTTTGATGGATTAGACCACGACTCTTTGTTTCTGTCTCCCGTAATAAAAAGGCTTAAATGTTTGTGCTCTTCGTAACCATTCAAATATTTATGGTATGTTTTTCCGTATTCAAATAATTTTAAATCAGAATTTTTACGATTAATATTATAAGAGATTGCTTCTAATCCAGAAAATAATAAGGACTGTCTCATTGTTGCCAAATCGACACTCAAAGGATTTAGCATGGTTACATTATGTTCTTCTTTTAATAAAGAAGATAATTTTGCGTAGTTCGCAGTGGTCAATGAATTATTCATCATTTCGTGAAATCCTTGCGAATTTAACTGTACCGCAATACTATTTTGAACTTTGTAATCTTCGGTTCTAGGTGAATTCAGAACGGTAGCGTTTAACTTATTTGAAAAGCTAATGTTGTTGTATCCGTAAACACGCAAAATCTCTTCAATTACATCAACTTCTCGCTGCACATCAACGCGGTATGCCGGAATTGTAAGTCCAAGACCAGTTTCAGAAATACTATTAACTTTAATATCTAAAGAAACTAATATTTTCTTGATAGTATCTTTTGGAATTTCCTGTCCAATAATTTTAGAAACATTTTTGAAATTTAAAAAAACAGAAAAATCTTCTATTTTCTTAGGATAGATATCAACGATATCAGATGTAATTTCACCACCAGCAATTTCTTTGATCAGCAGAGCAGCACGCTTTAAAGCATATTCCGTAATGGTTGGATCAATTCCTCTTTCAAAACGGAAAGAAGCATCGGTACTCAACTGGTGCCTCTTGGCTGTTTTTCTGATGCTTACAGGATTAAAGTAAGCACTTTCTAAAAATATAGAAGTCGTACTTTCCGTCACTCCAGATTTTTTTCCTCCGAAAACACCAGCAATACAAAGTGGTCCTTTATCGTCACAGATCATTAAATCTTCTTCATTTAATGTTCTTTCAACATCATCTAAGGTGATAAATTTGGTTCCAGATGGTAATTTCTTTACCGATATTTTACCATTAATTTTTGTAGTATCAAAAGCGTGCAAAGGTTGTCCTAGTTCATGCAACACGTAATTGGTAATGTCTACAATATTGTTTTTTGGCGTAATGCCAATTGCCTTTAATCGATTTTGCAACCAGTTTGGCGAATCTTCAATCGTAATACCAGAAATAGTAACACCACAATAACGAGGTGCAAGTGTTGGCTCTTCTACAGAAACATCAATTTTATTCGTTCGCATGTCCACTCTAAAATTACTTACGGATGGAGTAATAAGTTCAACATGTGTTCCTTTTTGAAGCAACCCAGCTCTTAAATCACGAGCAGTTCCGTAGTGACTCATTGCATCAGCTCGGTTTGGAGTCAATCCAATTTCAAAAACTTCATCATTTTCAATTTCAAAAATACCAGAAACTGGCGTGCCTGGTTTTAATTCTGCGTCCAAAACCATAATTCCGTCATGAGCTGTTCCAAGACCTAGTTCGTCTTCAGCACAGATCATTCCGTGGCTCTCCTGTCCGCGAATTTTACCTTTTTTTATTGTAAATTCAGTTCCTTCTTTATCGTACAAAGCAGTTCCAATAGTTGCTACTGCTACTTTTTGACCAGTAGCAACATTGGCAGCTCCACAAACAATTTGTAATGGATTTGCTTGCCCTATATCAACTGTAGTTATGTTTAGACGATCAGCGTCGGGATGCTTTGCACATGTTAAGACATGGCCAACCACAACGCCTTCCAATCCTCCCTTGACTGATTGGTATTTTTCAACAACTTCAACTTCAAGGCCCAAATCCGTCAATAAAGCGGCTGTTTCTTCTGAAGTATTGTCTATTTTAACGAATTGTTTTAACCAGTTGTACGATATTTTCATGGTAACTTTATTATTCTTTTTTCAAGATGTAAATATAGCGATTGCTTACGGGAGTTTAAAACTATTTTTCTTTTTTATTGTTCAATATAATAGCGTCTATTTGATATTTTACCTCCAGTTTCTACTCATTTGTCCTCAATTAATTGATAGAAAATTGTAACAAAAATGTATCTTCTAAAAATAGGTGTTTTATTTACAAGTAAAAAAAGCTTCCAGAACATAATTGATTTTAAAATCAGCATATTTTGGAAATTTTTTATAGTTTAGTAAAGCATTCTTGTAGCAATTAAGAGCTTGATTTAATCTAAAAATTGATTGTTCCTGTCAATTCTTTTAATGCTATTTCAGATAATTTTGCTTGAAATTGCGCATTGCTGTACCGCAGTTTTGCATTGACATGGTTTAATTGAGCAGTTCTAAATTCTAAAGTGGTAATTGTTCCAATTTTGAATTTATCCATTGTAATATCTAAATTTTGTCTCGCTATCGCTTCGTTATTTGCTTCTAGGCTAATCAAATCAATATTAGTTAAATACGTTTGATAGTTAATTGCTAATTGAGCTATTAAAAACTGATTTTGCTGCTCCAATGAAATAAGAGCATTATCCACTTCAATTTTTGCATTTTTTTCGTTTCTGTTTTGGTTAAAACCATCAAAAATAGTCATCGAGGCTGTAAAGCCGTAATTCAGACCTTTCGAATTTGCTTGGCTTGTAAAGCCTAAACTTGATTTACTATCGGCAAAATTATAACCCGAATTTAAAGTCAAAATCGGATAACGATTTCCTTTTACTTGCTTTAATTGCAGCTCTGCGATGCGATTGTTAATAATTTGTGCTTGTAAAGCTGGATTTTGTTTTTGAGATAAATTTAATAATTCATCATATTTTAGTTGTGCATTTACTTTTAAAGCATCAACTACTGTAAAAGGTGTGTTTGCATCACGAGCTAAGATCTGATTCAGCAGTATCTTGGTATTTTGATAAGTTTCCTTCTGACGTAAAAGCGCAACTTGATCAGTATTTAAATCAACTTGAGCATTTAGTACTTCCAGTTTTGAAGCTTTTCCAATACTAAAACGGTTTTTAGCCAACTGTAATCGCTCTTTTGAAATTGAAATGCTCGAATCTATAGCTGTTAGCTGCTGTTGTTGCTGAACCAAATCGTAATAGTTTAAATTTACTTGTCCTATTTTTAGCAACACCGTCCTCTTTAATTCGTTTTTACCTAATTTTTTCAATTCTTCTAATTGCTCGGCTCTCGCGAACATTCGTAGTCCGTCAAAAACAGTCCAATCTAAGCCAACTCCATAATTTAAATTATTATTTTTAGCATTATCTAAAGCGATAGATGTACCGTCTTGTCTGGTTTGAGACGTGTTTTCAATGCTGTTGTTGTCAACTACTGATGCTTTTGCTATAGGTAACATACCAGCATTACCTATAGTATTATTGTTTTCGCTGATTTGTAAATTATTGGATGCAATTTTTATTTCAAAATTATTATCTAATGCAATTTTTACGGCATCTTCGATAGTCAAAAGTTCCTGTGCATTTACACTTGCTACTGTACATAGAAAGGCAAAGAAAAGACAGAATATATTTTTATTAGAATTCATAGTTTTAATGCTTTTCAATTTCTCTTTCGTATTCATCAATATGGTCAAATTCGGGATAATGTTTGCGTGCTCTGGACCACATAAAGTATAAAGCTGGTATTATAAATAAAGTCAGTACCAAAGAGAAAATAGTTCCCCCTACGATTACCACTCCCATTCCCACACGGCTTGTAGAAGCTGCTCCCAAAGACATTGCGATTGGCAAAGCACCTAATGATATCGCCAAACTTGTCATTAAAATAGGACGCAAACGCGCTTCTGAAGCTTCCACTATTGCTTCATATTTATCTTTTCCTTGTTCGCGGAGTTGGTTTGCAAACTCCACAATTAAAATACCGTTTTTGGTCACCAAACCAATCAGCATAATGGTACCAATTTGACTGAATATATTCCAGGTTTGATCAAACAACCAAAGCGAAAATAAAGCACCCGCTACTGCCATTGGTACGGTTAAAATGATAATAAGTGGATCAATAAAACTCTCAAATTGTGCCGACAATATTAAAAATATTAATAATAAAGCCAGTCCAAACGCAAAGGAGGTATTGGAACTGCTTTCAACAAAGTCACGAGATTCGCCTCCTAAGTCGGTTGTAAAAGTATCATCTAAAACCTTTGCTTTAATTTGATCCATTGCTTCGATACCGTCACTGATACTTTTTCCCGGAGCCAAACCTGCAGAAACCGTAGCCGACATGTATCGATTATTGTGGTACAGTTGTGGTGGATTACTTTGCTCCTCAATAGAAACAACATTATCCATCTGAATTAATTCTCCTTTATTGTTCTTTACAAACATAGACGTTAAGTCCAATGGCTTCGAGCGATCTTTTTCGTCAAACTGACCGATAACTTCATACTGCTTGCCATTTTTAATAAAATAGCCAAAGCGCTGTCCGCTTAAAGAAAGCTGCAATGTTTGTGCAATATCTTTAATTGAAATGCCTAAACTTTGCGCTTTTTCTCTGTCGATGCTCACATTTAATTCGGGTTTGTTGAATTTTAGATTTACATCAGTCATGGAGAACACATCACTTTTAGATGCTTCATCCATAAATAATGGAATTTTTTCTTCTAAGTTTTTAAAGTTTTGTGCCTGTATAATGTACTGAATGGGTAAGCCTCCACGTCTATTTACCGCAATTGTGGGTTGCTGGGTAACCGATGTCCGTGCTTCAGGATATTGGCTTGTCCATTGTGAAAGTTTATCTACAATTTCTTGTTGAGAACGTTCTCTTTCGCCTTTTTCTTTCAAGGTTATACGAACAAAACCACTGTTGACCGAAGAGGAACCGTAGCCAGGGGAGGAAACCACCAAAGCCACTTTCTTCTCTGGTATAGAATCATCAACCAGTTTAGAGATTTCTTGCATGAATCGATCGGTATATTCATAGGTGGAACCTTCTGGCGTAGCCATTCGCATCACAATAGAGCTACGATCGTCGTAAGGAGCAGTTTCTTTTTTCAATACATTAAAAAACAAATAAATCATTCCAAAGCAGGCAATAATAATTGGAAAACTCAGCCATTTTTTAGCCATAAATTTCTTCAATGCGTTGGCATAACCACTATTTAATTGTTCAAAATACGGTTCGGTTCTTATATAAAATTTTGATTTTTTCTGTTCTCCACCTTTCATTAAATAAGCGTTCAACATGGGTGTCAATGTTAGGGAGACAAAGGCAGAAATAAGTACGGCGGCGCCAATTACGACCCCAAATTCTCGAAACAGTCGGCCCACAAAACCTTCTAAGAAAATCACCGGTAAAAAGACCGCTGCCAAGGTAACTGAAATAGAAATTACGGCAAAAAATATTTCGTTAGAACCTTTGATCGCTGCCTCAATTGGCGACATTCCTTCTTCGACCTTCTTAAATATGTTCTCGGTAACTACAATTCCGTCATCGACGACCAAACCTGTAGCCAATACAATCGCTAGCAAAGTCAATACATTGATCGAGAAGCCGAACATCCACATAATAAAGAAGGTAGCGATTAACGAAACAGGAATGTCAATTAATGGACGAAATGCAATAGCCCAATCTCTAAAAAATAAATAAATAATTAAAATTACAAGAACGATCGAAATTCCTAGTGTTTCGGCTACTTCTAAAACTGAATTTTTAACAAAAATCGTATTGTCAAGCGCAATATTTAGTTTAATATCTCGCGGTAAATCTTTTTGTAGTGCATCAAATTTTTTGTAGAATTCAGTGGAGATATCCAAGTAGTTAGCACCTGGCATTGGTACAATGGCCAAACCAATCATCGGTTTGCCAGATTGACTCAGCTTGGTTTCTATATTTTCTGGTCCTAAAACTGCCGTTCCTACATCGCTAAATCGAACTGTTTTTTCGCCTTCCGAACGGACAATAATATTGTTAAACTGTTCGGCAGTAGCTAAATTTCCAACTGTTTTCACGGTCAATTCGGTGTTGCTACCGGTCAATTTCCCTGAAGGTAATTCTACGTTTTGTGCATTTAAGGCATCTCTAATTTCGGATACAGTTATGCCATACGAAGCTAATTTGACAGGGTCAATCCACAAACGCATCGCGTATCGCTTTTGTCCCCAAATTTGCACACTGCTGACACCAGGGATCGTTTCGAGTCTTTGCGAAATGACATTTTCGGCATAATCACTCAATTCCAATTGGCTTCGAGTTTCACTTTGCACGGTCATCGATATAATAGCATCTCCATCGGCATCTGCCTTGGAAACCACAGGAGGCGCATCGATATCTTGCGGAAGACTTCGAATAGCACGCGAAACTTTGTCACGCACATCATTTGCAGCTTCTTCTAAATCTTTATCTAAATTAAATTCGATTGTAATATTACTACTTCCTTGATTGCTCGACGATGTGATGTTTCGAATTCCATCGATGGCGTTAATAGCTTTTTCGAGTGGCTCAGTAATTTGAGATTCGATAATATCAGAATTGGCTCCCGTGTAACTCGTTCGAACCGAAACCTGAGCAGGATCAATTGAAGGAAATTCCCGAACGCCCAAAAAGCTGTATCCAATTAGTCCAAACAAAATAATGGTAACATTTAGGACAATGGTTAGAACGGGTCTTTTTATACTAATGGTGGATAAACTCATTATATTTTTTTATTTTTTGGAGTTTAATTTTTTACTTTAAACAATGACTGTGTTGTAATTCTAAGTTTAGTTTTTAATCTGAACTTTTACTGGAGTTTCGTTTTTTAACGTCATTACACCACTTGTAATTAAAGTGTCTCCCACGTTTAAACCAGAAAGTATCAAAATGTCAGATTCAGTTCTTGTCGCGGCATCAACCATTACCTCTTTGGCTTTTCCATTGTTAGAAATGAAAACTTTTTTTCCACCTTGAACAGGAATAATTGCTTCCGAAGGAACAACAATGGCATCGGTTATTGTTGCCAAAGGCAAATGCACTTCTGCAAAAGTTCCAGGAAATAATTTACCTTGTTGATTCTCTGCAATGGCACGTATTTGTAGTGTTCTTGTCGCTACTTCAACCTCGGGTTCAATAGCATAAATAATTGCAGTATGATTTGCCGAAGACCCAGAAACTGTAAAATTGACTACTGTTTTGTTTTTAACTTGCGTGGCATATTTTTCTGGCACTGAAAAGGTAATTTTTAATTGATTGGTGTTTACTAATTTGGCAACCAAAATGGCTGGAGTAATGTAGGTTCCTGGAGAAATCGATCGTAAACCAATCTTACCTGAAAAAGGAGCTTTTACAGCTGTTTTTGCTATTTGAGCACGAACCAATTGCGTTTGTGCTTTAGTGGAAGCAAAGTCGGCGTTGGCTACATCATATTCTTCTTGGCTAATTGCTTCTTTTTGAAGTAATAGTTTGGCACGTCTTGCATTTTCTCCAGCTAAGCCTTCTTTGGTCACTGCTTGTTGCAATTGTGCTTTTAACTCGATGTCGTTTACTTTAAATAAAACTTGACCTTTTTTTACAAAAGTGCCTTCGCTAAAATAGATGCCTTCTACAATTCCAGAAACTTCACTTCGAATTTCAACCTGCTCATTGGCTTCTATCGAGCCAGAAAGTGACAGAGTGTTATTAAAAGTCGAGCTCTTTACAACTACTCCGCTTACTTGCATGGCTGTTTTATTTCCTTTAAAATTTTTTGCAGCAGCATTTTTCTCTTTGTTAGCAAAAATTCGGAAAGTTATAAAACCCACAATTATAATTGCGAGTAAGACGAGAACTAAGTTTTTTAATTTCATTGGTATGGAAGTAAACTAGAATTAATTAACATTTAATAAGTAAGATTGCAAATTTAGGTTTTTGTAAACAATAGAAGCGCGCTTCTCGGCACTTTAACAATTGTATATACAACTATTGCTTCGCAAATGAACAAACAGCACCAGTTTAGACCGAAAAAAACAGCAAAGGTTTAATATAGTTTTTATACAAAAAAAACAGATCAATTAATTATTAGAGGACCTAATTGGCATAATTAAAGCGTAAAAATTCTCATAATTTTTGTAAAATAAAATCAACTTATATAGTTCCAGATATTTTTCTTTTTAGTCAGTTCAATGTAAACAGATCGCATAGTTGCGTGTTCTGGTAACTGCAAAGCCGAGTCCTTTTTAAGTATGGTCATGGCGTAATTACGTGCTAGAGCCAGAATATCTCTGTCCTTTACAATATCAGCAATTTGAAGATTAAGTACGCCACTTTGCTGTGTTCCCATTAAATCGCCTGGACCTCTAAGTTTTAAGTCTACTTCTGCAATTTCAAAACCATCATTGGTTTGTACCATGGTTTCCATTCGGGTTTTGCTATCGGCGCTCAACTTATATGAAGTCATTAAAATACAATAACTTTGTTCGGCACCTCGACCAACACGGCCTCTCAATTGGTGCAATTGAGAAAGACCAAAACGCTCGGCACTTTCAATAATCATCACACTAGCATTTGGTACATTAACGCCGACCTCAATCACTGTAGTTGCCACCATTATGTTAGTTTTTCCTTCTGAAAATCGTTTCATCTCGGCATCTTTATCAGCGGGTTTCATTTTTCCGTGTAATATTGAAATCGAGTATTGCGGCAGCGGAAAATCTCTAGAAATACTTTCGTAACCGTCCATTAAATCTTTGTAGTCCATTTTTTCAGATTCCTGAATTAGCGGATAAACTATATATATCTGTCGGCCTAATGCAATTTCATCGCGCAAGAATTTCCATACTTTCAAACGATTACTATCGAAACGGTGCACAGTTTGAATTGGTTTTCTGCCAGGAGGCAACTCGTCAATCACCGAAATATCCAAGTCTCCATACAAACTCATCGCTAAAGTTCTCGGGATAGGAGTAGCGGTCATTACTAGAACGTGCGGCGGAATGGTGTTTTTCTTCCATAACTTCGAGCGTTGCTCGACTCCGAAACGATGTTGCTCATCGATAACTGCTAATCCTAAATTTTTAAATTTCACTTTATCTTCCAATAAAGCATGCGTTCCTATTAAAATGTGCAGGCTTCCATTTTCTAATTCTTCGTGAATAATTCGTCTGGCTGCAATCTTACTAGAGCCAGTTAGTATTTTTATATTGATGTTTAAAGTCTGTGCTAACTCTGAAAGTCCCACAAAATGCTGATTGGCTAAAATTTCCGTTGGCGCCATCAAGCAGGCTTGAAAACCATTATCTATGGCAAGTAGAATACTCATAAAGGCAACAATGGTTTTTCCTGAACCCACGTCACCTTGCAACAAACGATTCATTTGCGCATTGCTACCCATATCGGCACGAATTTCTTTAATTACGCGCTTTTGTGCATTTGTTAAATTAAAAGGCAAGTGATCTTGATAAAATTCATTAAAATAGTGACCCACTTGGGTAAACGGATGCCCCTTTATTTTATGTTTCTGGATGAGATTTTTGGTAATTAACTGCAACTGAATAAAGAACAGTTCTTCAAATTTTAGGCGGAATTGCGCTTTCGCTAAAAGTTCAGTGCTTTTGGGAAAATGAATGTTAAACAAAGCCGCCTTTTTAGGAATTAGTTTGAGTTCATTAATTAAATAATCAGGCAAAGTTTCGATAAACAAGGTTTGTGTTTCGATAAACAATTGCTCCATCAATTTATTAATGACCCGATTCGTAATACCACGATTAGCTAATTTTTCGGTAGAAGGATAAACAGGTTGCATCGCCGAGCGTAGACTTTTTTGATGTTCTGCTAGGACTTCAATTTCAGGATGAGACATATTAAACATGCCATTAAACGAAGTGCACTTTCCAAAAATAACAGAAACTTCATTTATTTTTAGCGCTTCTTTAATCCATTTTATTCCTTGAAACCAAACCAATTCCATCTGCCCAGTATCATCCACGAAAGTGGCAACCAAACGTTTTTGATTTTTACCAAATTCAACTGTTTTTATATTTACGATCTTACCAATAATTTGCATTTCGGTAGTCGCATTTTGTAATTCATTAATTTTATAATAACGCGTTCTGTCAATATATCGATTGGGAAAAAAGTTAACCAAATCACGGTATTTATGAATGCCCAACTCTTTTCGAAGTAATTCGCCTCGATTGGGACCGACGCCTTTTAAATATTCGATTGGAGTTAGTAGCAGATTTGACATTGTAGAAATTGAAAATTATAAAATGAGTTTGTAAATAATAAGAGCTAAGTCAGATGTTGAAAATAGATTTGGTTCTATAAACTTAATCCAATGTCTTTATTTTTTTTCTTTTTGCTTAGTGAAGCGAAGATAGATTATAATTTGGAAATTTTAAAATGAGAAGGTACTGATAAGAGCGGTACGCAACTGTTACTGAAATACTAAAATTAGCTTAAAAAGTTTTAAACAATAAGGTAAAGGTTTGTTAAACAAGAAAAAATAGGTAATAATAGTATGGTAAGAACTGCAAAAATTGTAAATTCATCAAACAAAAATACCATACAATTATGATTAAAGCAGCCTTACATAAAAACGAAGAAGAACGAATGAAATCACTAGAGTCTTATGCTATTTTAGATACCTTATCTGAAACTGAATTTGATAATTTGACTTTTTTAGCTGCGCAAATTTGCGATACTCCCATCTCTTTGGTGACCTTTATAGACAACGATCGCCAATGGTTTAAATCGCGAATTGGTTTAAATGTTTTTCAAACGCCCCGCGATTATGCGTTTTGTACCCATGCGATTAATAAGCCCAATGATGTATTTATTGTTCCAGACAGTAGAGAAGACGAGCGTTTTTTTGACAATCCTGTTGTCATTGGTGAACCTAACGTGGTGTTTTATGCAGGAGTTCCTTTAGTAACTGAGAAAGGATTGCCTTTGGGTACTTTATGTGTGATCGATCAAATTCCTAGAGAGCTAACTCCAAACCAAATTATTTCGTTAAAAGCATTAGCCAATCAAACCTTAAAGTTGCTAGAATTGCGATTGAATAAAATGGAATTGGAAAGCACGATGGGTAAACTTAGAAAAAAAAATGTGG
The DNA here is from genome assembly GCF_001529295.1 of Flavobacterium sp. TAB 87. Taxonomy (GTDB): domain Bacteria; phylum Bacteroidota; class Bacteroidia; order Flavobacteriales; family Flavobacteriaceae; genus Flavobacterium. The sequence continues at coordinate 147,311 of NZ_LLWK01000034.1, read as the reverse complement.
AGCTCGAGAAGTTTGCACAAATCGCAGCACATGACTTAAAGTCTCCCTTAAATAATATTACAGGACTGACCGATTTTTTTGTAGAAAGTTATGGCGAAGCTATTGATCAAGAAGGAAAAGAAATTCTGACTATGATAAAGACTTCTTCGATAAAATTAAAAGAGATGATTGATAGTTTGTTGCTCTACAGTAAATCAGACACCAATTTGCTAGACAGTAAGACAGCAGTAAATCTACAAGAGCTAAAACAAGACCTTACCGATCTTTTTGCCTTTAGTATTAACTGTTCGATAGCGCTGCAATCAAAGCTTGATTTTATAACCATTAATAAAACAGCAATTGAGCAAATTTTAATAAATTTAATTGCTAACGCACTAAAGTACAACGATAAAGAAACTGCAAAAATTGAAATCGAAGTTTTAGAAGAAGAAAATTTTTACAGATTTTTGGTCAAAGACAATGGTTATGGTATCGCAGAAGAGCACCATGAACGAATTTTTCAACTGTTTGAAGTTTTGTCGGCGAATGATCGTTTTGGAGAGAAGGGAAATGGTATTGGGTTGGCGACGGTCAAAAAAATTGTCGAATCGTTACATGGCATCATTTATGTCGAATCTGAATTGGGCGTTGGGTCTAAGTTTGTCTTTACGATTAAAAAATAGTAGCTGCTTATGTTAGATAATTTTACTTTTGTGTGATTAAAATTGATTAAAAAACTACATTTGAATTCTAAAAATAATTCATGACAACTCATTTAGCTTTACTGCGCGGAATCAACGTCTCTGGTCACAATATGATAAAGATGGACGCATTGAAAACTACATTAGAAAATATTGGTTTTCAAAACGTACAGACCTACATTCAGTCTGGAAATGTTTTTTTTGATTCGGAGGCTGAAAACGCGGCATCACTTGGTTTTAAAATTAAACAAGAAATTTTTAAAACTTTTCGTCACGAAGTTCCTGTACTTATTATTTCGAAAGCTGATCTTGAAAGTTGCTTGAAAAACAATCAGTATCTAAAAGAAAAAGAAGTTGATGTCAAAAAACTATACGTTGCTTTTATTTCTCTTACGCTGAAAACAGAGAATATTAACGATTTAAAAATCAGCCAGTTTAAACCAGATGAAGCTTACATCGACGGAAATAAAATTTTTATAAAATATGCCGTTGGAGCTGGCAAGACACGCTTAGATCAAAAATATATTGAGAAAAAGCTAAATTTGAATGCCACAATTCGTAACTGGAATACAGTAAGTACGCTTATGCAAATGTACAACGAGCGTTCTTAATTTTTAAACTAGAATATAACTACATTTGCACTTCATAAAGAAGCTTTAATTCTACTGCAAATGAATCATAAGATATTCGTCTTCTCTCTCATTTTAAGCTGTTTATCAACTGCTGTTTTCGCTCAAGGTTATTGGGATAAAGACCGAGCAACTACCAAAGAAATAGTGCTCTCTGCTCGAGATCGAAGTGCGATTCCAACGGAAGATTTTCCTGTTGGTACGACCGAAGTCGTGTATCGAATTACATTGCTAGGGCAAAATCAAGAAATGGCCAATAGTTTGGTTTCTGTTTTAAAGTCAATTCCAGATCCCACAGGAATAAGTCAAGGTTCTGCTGGTGCAGTTTTTTTATTGTCTAAAATTTCAGGAGACGATAAATGCCAGTATGCTCTTTTTACTTCCAAAGAACAGGCAAAAAATTATAAAGACTCCGGAAAAACCGATCAATCTTGTTTTGAACAAAATGAAGCGGTAAGTAAAGATGCTAAAAGACTTTCACTGGATAAATCGTCCTGCTTAAAACCCAATACTACTACAATTTGGTTTGGCTTTGAAAGTAAAAATTGGTTGATGAATCAAAAAATCGTTTTAGAAGTCGTTCCTTGGGTCGATGTAAAGCTAAACAGAGGTTGGAGCCAAGATCGGCGTAAAGAACTTTTAAGTCAATGCAAAACATCGAATTTGGCCCAAAAGATGACGAACTCGGATGACTTTTGTGTTTGTATATTAGACAAAATTCAAAATAAATATCGCTTTGATGAGTTTCAAAAATTACTGATTTCAGAAAAAAATAAAACTTTTAAAGATTTTGGCGATGTGTGCTATTCAAATGCTGCAATTTCAAAAAATGTGTACAATGATTTGCGAAAACAGGCATACTCACTGCAGTTAGCTGGAAAATATGCAGAAGCGATTTCGACTCTATTAACAATTGTAAATGATGACAAGGCAACTGCTTTAGATTACAACTCCATTGGTTATTGCTATATTTTAACCAAGCAATATGATAAGGCGCTGAATGCTTTGAAAAAAGGAGCAACGTTAGACGATACAGAATTGTTGATCAAATTAAATTTAGCACATGCGTATTTAGTGAATGACGAGTACAAAAACGCCAAACCAATTTATAAAAAATACCAGACGCAAAATGTAACAGATAGTTTGGGATGGATCGAAAAAGTAAATTCTGATTTTGAATTATTTAAAAAAGCCAAATTACCGTCGAAAGATTTTGACAAGGTTTTACATTTATTTGACAACTAAATTAAAGTATCTTGAAAGCAACATATCACAAATACATCTTAGATTTTAAAAGACCATCAGGAACATCTCGTGGTGTCTTAACGCAAAAAGAAACGTGGTTTATTATTCTTGAAGAAAACGGTAAACGAGGAATAGGAGAGTGCGGAATATTACGTGGCCTAAGCGCAGACGATCGGCCTGATTATGAAGAGAAATTAAACTGGACTTGTAGCAACATTCACTTAGGTGAAAATCAACTTTGGGATGCTCTTTTAGAATTCCCTTCAATACAATTTGGAGTCGAAATGGCATTTAGATCTTTGGCTAGTGCAACACCTTTTGAGTTGTTTCCTTCGGAGTTCACTGCAGGAAAAAAAGCTATAGTAATAAATGGTCTAGTTTGGATGGGTGATACCGAATTTATGAAGCAACAAATCGAAGATAAAATTGCTAATAATTTCACTTGTATTAAATTAAAAATTGGCGCAATCGATTTTGATAAAGAATTGCAATTATTATCCTTTATTCGCTCGCATTTTACTCCCGAAAAAATCGAAATTAGAGTCGATGCTAATGGTGCATTCCCTTTAAATGAAGCTTTATGTAAGTTATCACAACTCACTGAATTTAAGCTTCATAGTATAGAGCAGCCTATTCAAAAAAACAATACTGACAGCATGGCAGTACTGTGTAAAAACACTCCTTTTCCAATTGCTTTAGACGAAGAGCTTATAGGTGTGTTTTTGTATGAAGAAAAAGAACAATTACTGCAAAAAATAAAGCCACAATATATCATTTTAAAACCCAGTTTTGTAGGTGGATTTAAAGGATCAGAAGAGTGGATCAAACTAGCAAATAAATACAATATAGGTTGGTGGGTTACTTCGGCTTTAGAAAGTAACGTTGGCTTAAATGCCATTGCACAATGGACCTATTTACTTCAAAATTCGATGCCTCAAGGATTAGGAACTGGCGGATTATATACGAATAATTTTGATGCACCATTAGAGGTAAGAAACGGTAAGCTGTGGTATAATCCCGAACTACAATGGAATTTTACTTTATAAATAAAGCACAAAAAAACCGACAGCAATTGGTCGGTTTTTTAACTAAAGTGCGCTAAATTATTAGTTTGTATCCATTACTATTTTGTACTCTGCACGCGCATAGACGGTATCATTATCCACTGTCCAAGTATCAATAATTATTCCTTCGGTATCCAATTGTTTGGCTTGTACACCTTGTGAGATAAAGTATTCTTTGATATTATTTGCCCTAGCTAATCCTAAATTATCATATGTACTAGTGTTATTCTCATTTGAAGCAACAAAACCAGTAATTGATACTTTTTCGTTAGGATGATTAACTAAGTATTCTTTGAGGCGCATGATGCCTGAATTTACTGAATCTGTAACAGGATTAATTATTTTTTCGTTGTCTTTTAAAAATTTAAAATTTTCATTGGTACGGTATTTAAATCCAGAACCAGCAATCAAAAAAGGAGCAAGTTCAACACCATCATAAGAATCGGAAGCAAGCGTTTCTTTATTATTCAAAGATGTGTTTACATCGGAATTGTAGTAGAATTTTAGGTATAAAAAAGTACCTAAAATTATAATAACTACAATACCTAACAGGTAAAGTGCTTTTTTAGACATATGTTTTATTTTAAGATTTACTCAAATTTAGCGAAAATAAATCCGTGTAACTAGTTAATAATCAACTATTTTATATCTTTTTAGTAAGGTATTTTTTTGTAATTGCGATAGACCTATTATGCACAAGGATAAATTTGCTGGCGGCTTTTGGTTTTTGAACTGAAATAATTTAAGTAACTTGCTAAAACAAGATTAAGAAGTGGTAAATATGATTGAAATAGAACGAAAATTCAGAGTGCTTAATTCTGATTTTAAAACAGAGTCCTTTACACAAAATCGAATTGCGCAAGGTTATTTATGTTCAGACATATCGCGAACAGTTCGAGTACGTACCAAAGGAGATAAAGGCTTTATAACCGTAAAGGGCATTGGTAGTTCGAGCGGACTTTCTCGTTTTGAATGGGAAAAAGAAATCCCTTTAGAAGAAGCGCAGCAATTATTACAGTTATGCGAAAAAGGCACGATTGATAAGACTAGATTTGAAGTTAAAAAAGGCAATCATATTTTTGAAATAGACGAATTTTATGGCGAAAATCAGGGTTTAATTGTAGCTGAAGTAGAGCTGTCTAGCGAAGATGAACTTTTTGAAAAACCAGAATGGTTGGGCGAAGAGGTAACAAATGACCCTAAATTTTACAATGCATATTTGAGTAAAAATCCATTTTTAGAATGGGAAATTAAAAAATAGAATGAACAAAGCATACGATTTGATTATAGTAGGAGGTGGGCCAATTGGTTTGGCTTGCGCGATAGAAGCGCAGAAAAATAAGCTTTCGTACTTAATTGTTGAAAAAGGAACAATTGTAAATAGCATTTTTAATTACCCGTTGTATATGACTTTCTTTTCAACTGCCGAACGTCTGGAAATTGGAGAAATTCCGTTTAATTGTTTGACTCCAAAACCAGGACGTCAAGATGCCTTAGAGTATTATCGAAATATTCACCGTTATTTTAACTTCAATATTCACCTTTTTGAAAGAGTCAATTCTGTTGTAAAAACAGAATCTGAACTATTTATTATTACTTCAGATAAAGCTACATATAGTGCTAAAAATGTGGTTATTGCGACTGGTTTTTACGACATTCCGATTGAGATGAATGTTGAAGGAGAAAAACTTTCTAAAGTACGCCATTATTATAAAGAAGCTCACGAATATGCTTTTCAAAAAGTATTAATTGTTGGTGCTAATAATTCTTCAGTAGATGCTGCTTTGGAGTGTTGGAGAAAAGGCGCTGATGTAACCATGGTCATTCGTAAGAACGAAATAAATAATAGGGTTAAATACTGGGCAAAACCCGACATCGAAAACCGAATTGCAGAGGGAAGTATCAAAGCTTATTTTGAATCAAACATTTGTAAAATTTTGGAAAATAAGGTTTCTATTAGCAGTCCTGAAGGAGAAATTACAATAGAAAATGATTTCGTGTTAGCATTAACTGGATATAAACCTGATTTGTCGTTTCTAGAGAGAATGGGAGTAGAACTGAATACTGATGATAAAAGAGCACCAAAATACGATCCAGAAACAATGGAAACAAATGTGAAAGGTTTATTTTTAGCTGGGGTAGTTTGCGGCGGAATGGAGACTCACAAATGGTTTATTGAAAACTCAAGAATTCATGCCAAAATGATAGTAGATAAAATTACAAGTTAAGATGCAAGTGGAATTACTGGTTCTTTTGCATGCAATAATCTTGAATTGAGTAACTGTGCTCTATTTTTCTGTCTTCTTTCCCCATTATGTAGAGCCCAAATTTTCATAATATGCCAATCTTTTATGACGTGATTTACATTAAAAGTAAATCTAAAGAGCCGTTATTTCGCGCTCTTTTTTCGCTATCGTCTAGTACAACTGTACTAATTTAATTGGCTTGAATATTTGGTAAAATATAGATGGTATTAATTTTAGTTTGATTGCTTTTGCTGCAATTATATTCATAATAAGAAAAAATTCACTATTCATTAGCCAGAGGTAAATAATGTTCTTTTCTCGATACAGTTTGTTCTAGAACAAGTATAAAGTAAAAGACATTCAAAATGTATTCGTAGTAGTTACAGAATATTTCCTGCAAAGTATTAGGCTAAGTTTGATGAGAAGTATCTTGAATAGTTTAGAGATTGATCAATACGGCATCAGTAATTGTACTCATTTTGATATGCTTTTATTTATAAAATAGAGTACTTCAAGACAAGATAATTTTTCATTTATATAAAAAGAGAGATTCTATATTTTGTAAAATCTCTCTTTAGTAATTCTTTTAACCGTGAATGGTTTCGCCTTTTCCATAGTTCGCAATCACGCTGCTTTCAAATTCCAGCCATTCTCTCCAACGCTTTTCTACGTCAATTCCTTTGCCATATTTTCGAGCATAGGTAATAAAAGTAGTGTAATGTCCAGCTTCACTTTCCATTAAATCGCGATAAAAAACAGAAAGCTCTTCATCTTTTATGTTTTCCGAAAGTACTTTAAAACGCTCACAACTTCGAGCTTCAATCATTGCCGAAAACAGCAAACGCTCGACCAACGCAGAAACTCGACTTCCGTCAATATTTCTTTTCATGTACATATAAAGTTCATTTACATAATCGTCTTTGCGTTCGCGACCTAATTTTAGACCACGTTTGATAATGATATTATGAACTTGTTCAAAATGATCAATTTCTTCTTTAGCCAAAGCCAATAAATCTTTTACTAAATCTTGATGTTCTGAGTTATTGGTGATAATAGTAATTGCATTGGTAGCCGCTTTTTGCTCACACCAAGCGTGATCAGTCAAAATTTCTTCGATGTTTTTCTCGACGATATTTACCCATCTTGGATCGGTTGGTAATTCTAATCGCAATACGCCCATATTTTTAAAGTATAAAAGTTAGAAATTCAAAAGAATGTACGGTCATAAAAAAAAGTCGAAAATCAAAGCTAAAATAGAAATTCTATTTCAATACTTTCGATTTTCGACCTTTAAGATTTTTGACTAATTTTTAGTAAACGAAAATAGGTCTTTCGCTCATCATTTCGTCTACTTCGTTACCAACTGCTTCGATAACTGCCTCGTCTGTATGATTAGATAAAACTCTATCGATCAAATCTACGATTGTTTCCATGTCTGCTTCAACTAAACCACGAGTGGTAATTGCAGCAGTACCTACACGAATTCCAGAAGTAACAAATGGTGATTTGTCATCAAATGGAACCATGTTTTTATTTACTGTAATTTCTGCTTTTACTAGCGCATTTTCAGCGTCTTTTCCAGAAATTCCTTTATTTCTTAAATCAATAAGCATCATGTGGTTGTCTGTTCCGCCAGAGATAATGTTATAATCTCTTTTTACAAAAGCTTCAGCCATCGCTTTAGCATTTTTTTGCAATTGCATCGCATAAGTAAAGAACTCATCTTTTAAAGCTTCACCAAATGCAACCGCTTTTGCAGCGATAATATGCATTAATGGTCCACCTTGATTTCCAGGGAAAACAGCTAAATCTAACAAAGAAGACATCATTCTAACTTCTCCTTTTGGTGTAGTCAATCCCCAAGGATTTTCGAAATCTTTCCCCATTAAAATTAAACCACCTCTTGGTCCACGTAATGTTTTATGTGTAGTTGTTGTAACAATGTGACAGTGAGGAATTGGGTCATTTAAAAGACCTTTTACAATTAATCCAGCAGGATGTGAAACATCAGCAATTAAAAGTGCACCAACGCTATCAGCAATTTTTCTGAAACGTTCAAAATCCATATCACGAGAATAGGCCGAAGCACCCGCAATAATTAATTTTGGTTGTTCTTTTGTAGCAATCTCTTGAATTTTATCATAATTCAAAAGACCTGTTTCTTTTTCAACACCGTAGAAAACAGGATCGTACAGACGACCTGAAAAATTTACAGGAGAACCGTGCGTTAAGTGACCACCATGTGATAGGTCAAATCCTAAGATTTTATCTCCAGGTTTTAAACACGCATGAAATACCGAAGCATTAGCTTGAGAACCAGAGTGTGGTTGAACGTTTGCGTACACAGCACCAAATAATTCTTTGGCTCTGTCAATAGCAATTTGTTCAACAACATCAACTACTTCGCAACCTCCATAGTATCTTTTACCAGGATATCCTTCAGCATACTTGTTAGTTAGAACAGAACCAGCTGCTTCTATAACTTCATCACTTACAAAATTTTCTGAAGCAATAAGTTCTAATCCGTGAATTTGTCTTTCTTGTTCTTCAAGAATAAGATCAAAAATTTGTTTGTCGCGTTGCATTGTGTAGTTTTTCGTTAATTTGTTGCAAAAATACAAAAAAACGTTTGTTGTACAGCTAGATTATGATATATTTGACAAGTATTTTTTCAACAATATAATTAACAAATTATGCCAATAACAGCCAACGATCCGAAACGTAAATCATGGTTAGAAGTACCTGAGAGTAGTGATTTTCCCATTCAAAATATTCCTTTTGGTGTTTTTCTAACAAAGGAAAACGTCGTAACCGTAGGAACTCGAATTGGTGATTTTGCAATTGATTTAGGTGCACTGCAACAATTGAATTATTTTGAAGGTATCGAGCTTACAGACGATATGTTCATGCAAGATACTTTGAATGATTTTATCTCTGATGGAAAGAAAACGTGGCGTCTAGTGCGCAACCGAATTGCCGAAATTTTTGACATCAATACAGCTGGATTAAGAGACGATCAAAAACGAAGAGAAATTATTATTTTTAATATAGAAGACGTCGAAATGCAATTGCCAGTATTAATTGGTGATTATACCGATTTCTATTCGAGTAAAGAACATGCCACAAATGTGGGTACTATGTTCCGTGATCCTGACAATGCTTTATTACCAAATTGGTTGCATTTGCCGGTAGCGTATCATGGTAGAAGTTCGACTATTATTCCTTCGGGCATTCCGGTTCACAGACCTTTAGGGCAGATGTTGCCAAATGGAGAAAAAGATCCAGTTTTCGGTTCTTCTCGTTTGGTTGATTTTGAATTGGAGACTGCGTTTATTACTACCGATGCCAACGTAATGGGAGAGGCAGTGCCTGTTCATGAAGCAGAAGATTATATTTTTGGAATGGTTTTATTGAATGACTGGAGCGCTCGCGATATTCAAAAATGGGAATATGTTCCTCTAGGACCATTTTTAGCAAAGAGTTTTGCCAGTTCTATTTCTCCGTGGATTGTTACTCTGGATGCTTTAGAACCCTTTAGAACTAAAGGTCCTAAACAAGTACCAGCTCCTTTTCCTTATTTAACTACTAAAGGGAAAAAAGCATTTGACATTACTTTAGAAACGTATATTAAGCCCTTAAACCAAGATGAAAATTTAGTTTGTAAAACAAACTTTAAACATTTATACTGGTCAATGACACAGCAATTGGCGCACCACACCTCCAATGGTTGTCGTGTCAATTCTGGAGATATGATGGGTTCGGGAACTATTTCTGGTCCAACACCAGACAGTTTTGGTTCGATGTTAGAATTAACTTGGGGAGGTAAAAATCCTCTCCAATTAAAAGATGGATCTGAACGTAAATTTATTGAGGATAACGATACTGTTATTATGCGTGGTTACTGCAAGAACAGTGAAATTAGAATTGGTTTTGGAGAAGTATCTAGCCAGTTATTACCGCCCTATATTCGAAAATAAATAGAATTTATTTTATAAAAAAAAAGGCATATTGAAATTTCAATATGCCTTTTTTTATGCTATTATAGTTTGTTATTTTTTGCTTTTCCTGTCTTCTTTCTTTTCTTGTTTGGCTTCTTTAAGATCTTGAATAGAATCCTTTTTGGCCTCGAGCGCTTTTTGCTCTTCTTTTTCCTTACGTCTAAAATAACCTCTTAATAAAAAGTTCTCTTTTGCAGCATCCATGTTTTCATCTAAACCTTTAGAGGCACTTTGAATATTTTTGATTGTTTTCTCTAAACTATTCGCTACTTTTTTGTCTGTGACTAATTTAGATAAAGCACCATCACCGTGGTTCATGTTATGCGAAAAAACGGCTAATTCTTCAGTAATAATTCCAGCATTATCTACACTTTTCTTTACACTTTTCATTAAATCATCCATCTCAATTGCAGCTAGAGACCCAATAACGGCATTATTCTCAATCATTACAGTAGATTTTGAACCTGGAACAATAGTAAGAACCTTATCTCCCATCAAACCTTCAGAGCCAATAGTTGCTTTTGCGTCTGTTTTGATAAATTTTTGTACATCACCTTGAATGACCATTTTTACCAAAACCGTTGAATCATTCACTAAACCTATTTCTTCAATAGTTCCGATATTTATTCCCGAAAAGCGAACGTTATTTCCTACTTCTAGTCCGCTTACATTTTTAAATTTTGACTGAATATAAAAGGTCTCTCCAAACAAGTTTTGTTGCTTACCTATAAAGTAGATGGTTGCGACAAAAAGGGCAAGCCCAATTACTACAAACATCCCTAATTTCCATGTATATGTTGATTGTTTACTCATGATTTTAAAGTTTATGTTTTTTGATTTTGTTTTTTATTTAAAAAATGCGTTTACCCATTCATCTTCACTTTTGGCAAGTTCATCGTACTTCCCTTCGGCATGAATTACGCCGTCATTTAACATTAAAATGCGGTCAGAAGTTCGTCTGGCACAATCCATATCGTGTGTGATAATGATAGATGTTGTTTTTCTTTTTTCTTTGATATCGATAATTAGTTGACTAATTTCTTTAGAGGTAATGGTATCCAAACCAGTGGTTGGTTCATCGTACAGGATAATTTCAGGTTTTAAAATTAAGGTACGAGCTAGGCCAATTCTCTTTTTCATCCCTCCTGACAATTCCGAAGGCATTTTATCAATTGCTTCTTCTAGTCCTACATTTTCAAGCACTTCTATTATTTCTTTCTCAATATCTGCATCACTCAATTCTTTATGATGGCGTTTAAGCGTAAACGCAAGATTCTCGCGAACTGACATTGAATCATATAAGGCAGCACTTTGAAATAAAAATCCTATACGGACTCTAACTTTATTAAGCTCTCCAATAGAATATTCGACAATATCGTCTCCAAAGACTTTAATTTCTCCTTTGCTGGGCTTAATTAATCCAACGATACATTTGATTGTAATTGATTTTCCGGAGCCTGAACGTCCTAAAACAACAACGTCTTCTCCTTTAAATACTTTAAAAGTTACTCCTTTTAAAACATGGTTGTCGCCAAAAGAAATGTGTAAATCATTAATTTCTATAACAGCTTCTTTTTCATTAGAAGATTCTTTAATAGGTAGGTATAATTCTGTTTCCATAGGTTAAAAGAATAAATCGGTTATTTGTACGGCAATCATATCGATAATAAAAATAGAGAGGGAGGCGCTTACTACTGCAGAATTTGCTGCGCGACCTACACTTGCTGTTCCGTTAGAGGCGTTGTAGCCTTCGTAACAACCAATCATGCCGATAAAAAATCCGAAAAAGAAAGTCTTTACTGTTGCAGGAAAAATATCTAAAAACTCTAAAGAATTAAACACTTGCGATATATATCGGTAGAAAGTAACGTTACTGTGAATGTTCATACCAATATAACCACCAATAATTCCGACTGCATCAGCAAAGATTACCAAAATAGGAATCATTAATGTAGTGGCCAATATTCTCGTTACTACAAGATAATTGAAGGGATTGATTGCCGCAACTTCCATTGCATCAATTTGTTCGGTGACTTTCATCGAGCCTAATTCTGCTCCGATTCCAGAAGCTATTTTACCAGCACATATTAATGCGGTAATTACGGGAGCAATTTCACGAATTAGCGAAAGTCCAACCATTCCTGGTAGCCAAGATTCGGCACCAAAGTTTACTAATGTAGGACGAGATTGTAGTGTTAGAACCAATCCCATGATAAAACCTGTAATCGCGACAAGTGGCAATGATTTATACCCTATTATATAACATTGTTTCAGAAATTCTTTCATTTCATAAGGTGGAAGAAAAAGCTCTTTGAAAAAACGTAATGAAAATTGAGTCACATTACCTATCGATTCAAATTTATTTTTTAGATATACTATCAAAATAATGGCATTTTAATTAAAAGAAATAGGTGTTTGTTCATAATGTAAAATTCTAATTATTTTATCGTTTTAGCTTATATAAATTACTACTATAGTTATATAATTTGCATTATTGTCATTATTAAGCAATATTTTAAGAGTTAAAATTTAGAGTAATTGAGTTAAGTGTAAAACAATAGTTTGCTGAAATTTGTAATAGAAATCAAGCATATAAAAACTATATGTACTATTACTAACCATTTAAATTAAACGCTTATGTTACGTTGGACAGTTATATTTATCATTCTAGCAATTGTGGCTGGAGTATTCGGATTTGGTGGAATTGCAGCTGGTGCTGCCGGAATAGCCAAAGTATTATTCTTTATTTTTATTATTTTATTTATCCTATCACTAATTAGTGGGAGAAGAAAAATATAAAAAAAGGTACAACTGTACGATTCAAAATTTTGCTTTGAATATGCAGTATAAAATGTTGGGACAGCAAGACGTAACAATTTATATCGGTAACGAGTTCATTGTTTTTTAAATTAGTACTTAAATGTCTTGTTGTTTCCAACTACAATTAAAATTATAAAATTTGAAGTTATGGACAATAATTATGATAAGCACGAAATAGATTATATCAATCATTATCAAGGAAAAGGATATTGCTGTAATTTTCTTTTTAGAGATGGTCGATTAATCGATACGGAAACAAAATACGAGTATACGCCTGAAGAAATTTTTATTGTTGCCGAACATCGATATGAAGGGATGAGCAATCCTGATGATATGTCTATCTTATACGTAATAGAAACCGCAAATAAAATAAAAGGAACGTATCTTATGGGATACGGACCTTCAGCTGAACTTGAGGCGGCAGAATTTTTTAAAGATATTCCGAAAGAACAATTTTCAGAAATAAAAAATATTAATGAGGATAAGCCCAATCATTAAAAAATATAAAAAAACCATCTTTTTAAAAGATGGTTTTTTTATGCTGTAAAATGGATTTCATTTAAAAAGCCGTAACAATAGCAACAAAATCGTCTACTTTTAATGCAGCTCCGCCAATTAGACCTCCGTCTACATCAGCTTTAGAGAAAATTTCTTTTGCATTTTCTGGTTTTACAGAACCACCGTATAGAATAGAAACTTCGTCAGCAATGTCTGCTCCAAATGATTTGCGAACTATTTCTCTGATAAATTCATGCATTTCTTGTGCTTGTTCCGGCGATGCTGTTTCTCCAGTTCCAATAGCCCAAACTGGCTCATATGCTAAAACGATAGCTGACCAATTTTCTTTTGAGATTTGAAACAAACCATCTTTCAATTGATTTTCTACAATATTAAAATGATTTCCAGACTGACGGTCTTTTAATTCTTCTCCAAAACAAAAAATAACTTTCATTTCATGTTTCAAAGCAGTATTTACTTTTTCAGCAATTAATGCATCGCTTTCGTGAAAGATAGCTCTACGCTCTGAATGGCCAAGAATTACTGTATTTACACCAACACTTTTTAACATATCTGCAGATATTTCGCCTGTAAAAGCACCACCCTCGGCTTGATGAACATTTTGTGCAGCAACCTCAATTTTAGTTGCAGACAACTGACTTACAGCCGCAGCTAAATTTACAAATGTTGGGGCCACAATTACCTGAGCTGCTGTAGAAGCGGGTACTTTTGAAATTAATTCAGTTAAAAGCGCTGTCGTTTCTTCGGCATTTTTATGCATTTTCCAGTTTCCTGCAACAATCTTCTTTCTCATTTTAGTTTTTAGTTAATTATTTAATCTTTTTAAAGTCTTTATTTTAAACTGTTTAAAGTGTCGTCCATTTGATCGAAGTCTGTTTCAATCGCTCTGTAAGTAACAACTTTACTAGCTTTGTCTACAATAATGTATCTCGGAATCCAGTCCATATTCATTGCTTTTCCAAAAACGCCTTTCATACCGTCGTTTGCCATATAATGATCACCAACTAATTGATGTTTTTCAATTCCTTCTTTCCATTTATCAGCAGTTTTATCCATAGAGATAAAAACATAATCTACTTCTGGATGTTTGGCTTGAAGTTCTTTAAATTTTGGCATTGCTTTAATGCAATCACCACACCAAGAAGCCCAAACTTCAATTACTACCGTTTTTCCTTGGTGTTTTTTTAAAATTTCTTGAAACGCAATTTGACTATTATCTGGAGTAGCTAGTTTTTCAGACAACGCCTCTTTTGCGAATTCAGTTTTTTGAGCCTTTGAGCAAGAAAAGGTAGCAAATGCTACGAGTAATAATATTGATTGTTTCATGGTATTTTGAGTTTAAACAAAGTTAATCAAACATTCTGAATGAAAAATGCGGATTGCCAAATTTCGCAAAAGTATTGGCAAATAAACAAAAGCATCTCATATTGTTTGTTATATAAAAATGAAAACGTAATAGTGTACTAAATAAAAGAAACTATTTAGTAAATTGAGCATCTATAAATAAATAAAGGTCCTTGAAAATTAGTTTTCAAGGACCTTTATGTTTAAACAATGATTCATTACAGTTTTAAATCGTCAGTATCATTGTAGTGTACTTTTTGCATAATAGTACCATTATACAAAACTACAATAGCAGGATTCGCTCTTTCAATTGTTTTTAATGTAATTGGATCACAGAAATAAAAATCAACATTTAAGCCGTATTGCTTTTTGGTTTGTTCGATTAATGTTTCTCCCGACGCCGTTAATGCAATAACCTTATATCCTTTTGCTTGGGCATCTTTATTAATTTGCTCTAATTTTTTCATTCCTGCAGGAGACGAAAGGTTCAAATCATACGCTACAAAAAGAACTAATTTTGGTTCTTTTAAAAATTGGTCTGTATAATCAGCATCGTCTTTAACCATTGTAAAATCAAAAATAGACGGTACGTAGCCTTCTGAAATCACTTTATCTTTTCGATCAACAAATGTAGCTCCTTCTGGAATATTCATTAAATCGTCTTCTGTAAATTCTTTATTCTCTCCATTGACATTATAAATAAATTTCATTTCGACCACAGCTTGTGGTGCATTTTCAGGAATTTCCATTCCTTTCTCTATATTGTTACCTACTTTATACGCACGAAAATCGATAATAGGATTGTGGTTTAAAATCCAAACAGCAATAAAACTACAAACGACCACACTAGAGTAAGCCAAGATATTTTGTACGTTTTTATTAAACAAGGGCTTAACTAAATGTTTATTGATAAAAAGTATCAAAATAAAAAATAATAAAACAATGTCTTTTGTAAATGATTCCCAAGGAGTCAAATGCAATACATCTCCAAAGCAGCCACAATCTTTAACTACATCAAAATAAGCAGAGTAGAAGGTAAGAAAAGTGAACAATACGATTAGAACTAATAAACTCCAAATTGTAGCTTTGGCTTTGTACCCGATCAATAGCATTACACCCAAAACCACTTCAATTATAACTAAAAATATAGCCATGCTTAAGGCCAAAGGCTCTAAAAAAGGTACATTAAATACAGGTGGACTAAAATATTCAGCCAGTTTGTAAGAGAATCCAACAGGATCATTAAGTTTTATAAGTCCAGAAATGATGAATAAACATCCAACAAAAATGCGTGAAAATTGAGTAATTATATTTTTCATACTAAAGGCTTTTACTATATTTAAAGTTATTATATATTAATTGGATTTAAAATTAAAGCAAACACAGAATAATTGAGCATGTCTTGATAATTAGCATCAATTCCTTCAGAAACTAAAGTTTTTCCTTTGTTGTTTTCAATTTGTTTTACTCGAAGTAGTTTTTGCAAAATTAAATCAGTCAAAGAGCTTACTCGCATTTCACGCCAAGCTTCTCCATAATCGTGATTTTTGGCTAGCATTAAATCTTTAGTTAATTTAATTTTAGCATCGTATAACTCCGTTGCTGTTACAACATCTAAATCAGGTTGCTCGACAACACCAAGTTCTAATTGAATCAATGCCATAATCGAATAATTAATTATAGCGATAAATTCACCTTTTTCATCTTCGTCAATTTTACGAATTTCATTTTCTTGTAAACTACGAATACGCTGTGCTTTTATAAAAATTTGATCCGTTAAGGAAGGGATTCTTAAAATGCGCCAAGCACTTCCGTAATCTTTCATTTTATTAATGAAAAGTGAACGACAAATTGCAATTACATCATCGTATTCTTGAGAAGTATTCTTCATTATTTGGTGTATATTTGTCTAATATTGCTCCAAAAATAGGACATTTTTTTGGGAAAGCCGACTGCTATTTTAAGTAATGTTGCTTTACAAAGTTTTATAGTTTTAAAAAGCACTTTAAACTACAATTAGAATGACAATTAACTGCAAAGGACAACTCATTGACTTAACAATTCCGAAAGTAATGGGAATTTTAAATGTATCTCCCAATTCTTTTTTTGACGGAGGAAAGTATGATACTGAAGCTGCGATGGTAAAGCAAGTTGAGAAAATGCTTTTGGAAGGAGCAAATTTTATTGATGTTGGGGCGTATTCTAGCAAACCCAATGCAGAGTTTGTTTCTGAACAAGAAGAAATTGACCGTATTGTTCCGGTGATGCAATTGATTTTAAAACATTTTCCAGAAACATTAATATCTGTTGATACGTTTCGTGCCAAAGTTGCCGCATTGGGTATTGATAATGGTGCGGCGATGATCAATGATATTTCTGCTGGAAACTTAGATCCAAATATGCTCGAAACGATTGCGAACTATAAAGTTCCGTACATCATGATGCACATGCGAGGTACGCCAAATACAATGCAGCAAAAAACAAACTATAGTGATATTGTAAAAGAAATGTTGTTATACTTTTCTGAGAAAGTAAAATTGGCTCGAAGTCTAGGTATTAACGATTTGATTATCGATCCAGGCTTTGGCTTTGCAAAAACGTTAGATCAAAATTACGAAGTTTTTCAAAAATTAGACGTATTCTCCATGCTAGAGCTACCAATATTAATAGGTATTTCTAGAAAGTCAATGATCTATAAAGAATTAGGTATTAAAACAGAAGAATCTTTAAACGGAACAACCGTTTTAAATGCAATTGCTTTGAACAAAGGTGCTTCGATTTTACGAGTTCATGATGTTAAAGAAGCAGTTCAAAGCATTCAACTCATTCAGAAAATGAATCAATTTTAAAATGATCAGTGGATCACAATCTTTTACAAAAATAGTAGTCAATTATAAAAATATAGGATTAAAAATAATTATATGAAGAAAATAGTACTTGCCTTAACTTTCGGGTTTTTGTTTTCTTGTGGAAATAAAAAAGACGTTCTATTGCCAAAATCAGATCGATCTGTTGTAACTGAAGTAGTCGATCATTCGCCAATTTATATATTTTTTAAAATGGAAGGAACTGATACCATTGCAGATGTAAATCGCAAAAACAGTATAATTTCTACCAACTGGTTAGTAAACATCGACAAACGCTTACCTTTAGCACTAGCTATTCCCGAGGTAATTAAACTGCAAGAAAAGAAACGGAAGGAAAAAGCACATAAAAATGAAAAAGCAGAGAATTACTACTCATATGCCGATTCAATTGGAAAAAATTTAGCATTTATTCCATTCACGTATGTGTATTATAAAATGGAGCGACCTACAACTAACGCTACTGTTTATTTTAGAAAAAACAATGCTATTTTGATTAATGGAATTGCAATAGAAAAAAAAGAACTAGCCGAAAAATTAGCTATTTTATTTAAAGAAGATCACGAAACTTTAATTTTGGGATTTGACAAGCATCTTGATTTCGGAAGCTACATTCAATATAAAGTCATACTTGAAAAATATATAAATTCTTCAACTGCTGCTGAAGAATTTATATATTAAAGAATAAATTTATTTCTTACCGCCACTTATAATTTTAGAAATTAAGCCACGTTGCGTTGTTAATTCGGCGCCGAAGACACCAAACAAATGGATTACGATAAAAGCGAGTAAATAATAGATCGATAAAACGTGAATGTTTTCTGCAGGTCCAGCTAGGTTCTGTGGGCCAAACATCATTAATAAACCGGTAGTTAAAGAAACCGACACACATACATAGAATACAATGTAACTCCAATATTGAAATTTTTCTTTAAAAGTAAATTCTCTCGACATTGGATTGGTAAATTTCATTTGCCCTAAAAACGGAACCAATAAACGAATCGCATACAGTCCGACTAGGGCATAACCAATGTAAATGTGCCAATCCCACATTGGTTTTCTTATTTTTTTTGCGAGCTGAATTGATTGTTCGTCGGTCAATGTTTGATTGTTATCCGCCATAAAATTCTGGATGATGGCGGCTACATTGTGTTTGTTAAGCCAAGTTGACCTTAAAAATATAGTGAAAAGAAGCATTAGAAAGCAAATTGCAATTGCCCAATGTAAAATTCGGTAGGTGATTGAATAATTTCGTGATTTCATAACTGTATCTCTTTATTTTTTATCGTTTTGAATAACTTCCTGAATAGTTTTTACAAATGCATCAACAGGTTGCGCACCCGAAACCGCATACTTTCGATCAAAAACAAAAAAGGGAACACCTTGTACACCAATTTCTCTTGCTTCTTCAATATCGGTTTGTACCTCGTTTAAAAATAAATTGGAGTTTTGTAATACCTCTTCAACTTCTTTTTGATCTAAACCCACTTGCATCGCCAAATCTAAAAGTATAAGAGCGTCATTCAAATCTTTTCCATCCATGAAATATGATTTTAGAAATAGCTCTTTCATTTGGTCTCCTAATTTTTTTTTCTTAGCTAAATGCAAAATACGATGCATATTTAGCGAATTTGTAACAATTGCTTTTTCAAAATGATAGTCTAGACCAACTTCTGCTGCGCGATCCACTACATTTTGGTGCATTGCTTTAGATTCGGCAACCGAAATTCCCTTTTGTTCAGCGAGATAGGTGTAAACGTCTTTTCCTGGTTGGGGTTGTGTATTGGGATTCAATTGAAAGCTCTTCCATTCAATTTCAAAATCTTCAGCAGGAAATTGCAGTAGAGCTGCTTCTAAATGTCTTTTTCCGATATAACAAAACGGACAAACAATGTCGGACCAAATTTCTATTTTCATACCATAAAAATACTCAAAAAAAAGTACATAGCGTTTTTAGAAATTCAAATGATTCTGTTAAAAGTAAAAAGCCGCAAATTCAAAAGAATTTGCGGCTTCAACATATAAAAATTGGTTGGTTAATAGCTATTTTTTACAATAGTACAGCTTTTAATTCATTTACAAAGAATCAAATTTAACAAAAAAAGTATTTAATGTTAACTGTTCAGCATCACAGGCATAACAAGCATAGTAACTGTTTCTCCCTCTTCTAAGCCATCTACAGGAGTCAAAATACCAGCTCTGTTTGGTAAAGACATTTCCAACATAATCATGTCTGATTGTAGGTTGGTCAACATTTCTGTTAAGAAACGCGAGTTAAAGCCAATTTGCATGTCATCGCCTTGGTAATCACAAGTCAAACGTTCTTCGGCTTTGTTAGAATAATCAATATCTTCAGCAGAAACATTTAATTCTGCACCCGCTATTTTTAAACGAATTTGGTGCGTAGTTTTGTTTGAGAAAATGGCGACACGTTTCACTGAGCTTAAGAAAAGTGAACGATCGATCATCAATTTGTTTGGATTCTCTTTCGGGATTACTGCTTCGTAATTTGGATATTTTCCATCAATTAAACGGCACATTAAAATATAATTATCGAATGAGAAAGTAGCATTCGAATCATTGTACTCAATTTTTACTTCTGCATCCGAAGTTCCTAAAATACTTTTTAAAATATTTAATGGTTTCTTAGGCATTATAAAATCGGCTACTTGAGATGCTTTTACATCCGTACGTGCATATTTTACTAATTTATGAGCATCGGTAGCTACAAAAGTTAATCCTTCTGGTGAAAACTGAAAAAACACTCCCGACATTACCGGGCGCAAATCATCATTACCAGCAGCAAAGATTGTTTTGCTTACTGCAGTGGCTAAAACATCAGCAGGAACAAGAGTTACCGATGGATCTTCTAAACTTACTGCTTTTGGAAATTCTTCGCCAGCTGCGTACGCTAAAGCATACTTACCTGAATTAGAACTAATTTCTACTGTATTATTTTCTTCGACAGTAAAAGTTAAGGGTTGTTCTGGAAATGTTTTTAAAATTTCCAGTAATAATTTGGCAGGAACGGCAACATTTCCTTGACTTGTAGAATCAATGGATAAAGTAGCAGACATGGTTGTTTCTAAATCAGATGCCGAGACGGTCAAAGAGTCGTTATCTAATTCAAATAAAAAATTATCTAAAATAGGTAAGGTGTTATTGCTATTAATAACACTACCTAGAACTTGTAATTGTTTTAATAAGTACGAACTCGATACTATAAATTTCATCTGTTGTATTTTAATATTTAACTATATTTAGTTTCTTTTTGCCGAACTAAGATAGGTTACAAATATATCGTAAACAATCCTAGTATCGAAAATTTTTTATTAACACTTACCGTGCATATTTTCTTTTACGAAGAAAGGTAAACAGAAGTCCGAAAAGCCCTAAAATAGCGATTGGAAGCCCGATAGTTAGGATTTGCGTTTGCGTATAGTTTTCGTAAACTTTCTGTTTATCGAATAATGGCAAATCGAGATCTTTACTTCGAATGTTAATAAGTCCCGTATCATCTAGCAGATAATTGACGCAATTAATCACAAAATCTTTGTTGTCGTATAAATTACCAGAGCGCTGATCGTAACCTAATTCTACTGGCATTCCGTCTTTATCCAATTGATTTTTGATGATATCTCCATCTGAAATCACAATCATTTTTGTTGATTTTCCTTCTTTCAGAAATTCACTTTCTACAAATGGTAGAACTCTATTTTCATAAACCGATTTAAAGTTGCCTTCCAATAAAACTGCCATTGGTAAATTACCAGTATTAATGTAATGATTTGGCGAAGTTTCTTCGGCAACGATATTTAGATTTATTTCGGATGGTGTTCCTACTTTTTTAGAATATTGAGATGATTGCAGTAAGACTGTTTTCTTGATTCCGTTTTTTAAAGTATCAATCGGATTAGCAAAATCGAACTTAATACCGCCCAAATTTTTTACAATTGGATGTGGCGTTGTTGGATAAATTTGAGGAGCGAATTTCCAGTTGAAATCTTGGTACTGGGTTGCGCTTCCTTGTTCACCAGTCGCTAATTTGATAGGGCTACCTTGTTCGTCTTTTACTAAATCGGGCGTAATTCTAAATCCGTATTTAAAGAACATGTCGTTCAAATTTAAGTCTTTAGGAAAAGCCAATGTCGCCCCCGAATTATTGTACAAGCTATCCATTTCGGCAGTTACTTGGTCAATAAGCCAAAGCGTTTTTCCGCCACTCATGATAAACTGATCTACAACTTGCTTCTCTTCGTCGCTAAAAGCTTCTGTTGGTTTAGCAATAATCGCTAAATCGTAGTCCTTTAGCGCTTTTAAAGTTCCATTTGGTTCTTTAGCAACTGAATCTAATGTAAAAGGACCAATGTGATAGCTTTCACGAATTTGCATTAAAAACTTCGCCATATAAATTTCTCGAAGTTCACCGTTTCCCTTGATGATGGCTACTTTTTTCTGTTTTTCGGTACTAAGTTTATAAATCGCATCAGCAATAGAATATTCTAAATGTTGAACGGAACCAATTACTTTTTGTGTAGTTGAAGCGCCCATCATATTTTTAAGTAAAGGAATATTTACCTCTTTGCCATTGTAAACCGCAATTGCCCACGGAAAAACCATGGCTTGCGACTGTTTACCTTTATCATCTACTGTAATGTTTACAGGAGTTAAACCTTTGCGATACAGTTCTTTAATTAAATCTTGACTTTCTTTTTCGTTTTCTAAAGGATCTACAAATTCAAACACAATACTACGATTGTACGCTTGAAATTCTTCTAGTAGTTGTTTGGTTTCCAGTTGTAATCGACGGAATTCTGGTGGTAGATCACCTTGCATGTATATTTTTATCGAAAGCGGATTTCTAACTTGGTCGATAATTTTTAATGAAGTTTCTGATAAAGTATAGCGCTTGTCTTTTGTTAAATCAAAACGATGAAAAACATAAGAACCAGCAAAATTTAGTGCGATTAAAATTGCAATCACAATAAGTAATGATTCGATATTTTTTTTGGAAGAAGCTCTCATTACTTTTTAAATGATTTTAATTGAAAAACGGTCAACGAAAGAAACAATATGGCAATGCTTGCAAAATAAATTACATCACGAGAATCAATCACACCTCGGCTCATGCTCTTATAATGATCCTGCATTCCGATAGCTGCAATAGGTTGTGACAAACCAGAGATAACGCTTGCTAATCCATCAAATCCAAAAAAGAGAAAGAAGCACAGAAATACCGAAATAATAAAAGCTACGATTTGATTTTCAGATAAAGTAGAGGTGAATATTCCGATGGAAGAATAAGCTGCGATCAAAAACAAAAGCCCGAAATAAGAACCAATTGTACTTCCCATATCAATATTTCCTTCGGGCATTCCTAAATCTGAAATTACTTTCACATATATAAACGTTGGAATAATCGCGATTACAATTAATAAAAATGAACCTAAAAATTTACCATTTACAATTTGCCAAATAGACAAAGGTTTTGTCAATAAAAGTTCAATAGTACCTTGTTTTTTTTCATCCGAAAAACTGCGCATCGTAACGGCAGGAATTAGAAAAATTAAAATCCAAGGTGCTAAGGAGAAAAACGGATTCATATCGGCAAATCCAGAATTTAAAATGTTATAGTCTCCTTCAAAAACCCATAAAAATAATCCGTTGCTTATTAAAAACAAGCCTATAACTAAATAGCCAATGGGCGAGCCGAAAAAAGATTTTATCTCTCTTAAAATGATTGATTTCATTTATTATTTTTTAATCGTTGATTTGTTTTGAATTTAGAAAATCAAAACTATGTTAAACTAACTAATTTATCAACACTCCACGCTTCGGGCTTCTCGTTGAATAGTTTTTTGGTAAAGCTCCAAACTGATTTAAAAAGTTCAGACTGTCTGTAGTTTTCTAAGTCAGCTTCAGTTTCCCAATAGCTGTATGTAAAAAAGATATTTTTGTTGTTTTTGTCTTGGTACAATTCTAAAAAACAGTTGCCAGGTGCGTTTCTAATTTTTTCTTTAACTGATTCGAAATTTGCAAGAAAATCAGGTATTTTTTCTTCTTCAAAACTCATTTTTACAATACGTACCAGCATAATTATTTGTATTCAATTGGGTTGCAAATGTATTTTATTTTAATGAAAATTAATTCGAAAACTGAATTATAATTGGGTCTCTGTAATTTAGTCCTAACAAACTATTTGCCGATCCAACAGTGGCAGGATTACTTCTAAAAATAGCGATTTCGAGAAAGCCTGCTTCATTAAAAATGGCTAGTTTTTCGCCTTCATAAGTTTTTATCGGATATTTATTTGACGAAGCAATTGCCGAATAATTGGGTAATATTGTCTTAATGCTTCTTGGTTTCATCACAATTTCATAACTACGTCCTTTAGCCACTTCGATAAATTGCTTTTTAGAAATATTGGTGACTACGTTTCCTAAATGATCAATATAAATGACACATCCTTTTAAGCTGTTGCCATCATTGCCCACTACCGATTGCAATTCGGTAATTTCTTTAATATTTTGAATGTCTTTGCCAATAACATTAAGTGAACCACCCTTTGCTAAGTGGCAAGCTACTTTTACGAAAATATCCAAATCGGTAAAATCAACCGGAAAACGATCGTGAATGTTAATAGTTACAATTTTTTGCGGCGTAATTTTTTGCGTGAGCATACTCAAGATACCATTATCGGCGCAGATAAAAAAGTGATCGTTCCATTGCATAGCAATGTGCTGATTTTCTTTGTTTTTTTCGATGTCGACACCAATTAAATGAACGGTTCCTTTGGGAAAGCTCAGGTAAGAAGCACCAATTATATAACAAGTTTCCATGGCATTGAAGGGATCGATGTCGTGGGAAATGTCGATAATTTTGGCCTCATTAAGCTCGGAAATAATCTTCCCTTTTAATGCGCCAACAAAGTGGTCTTTTAAGCCATAATCGGTAGTGAGCGTAATTATTGACATCATTTTGTTTATAACTATTGGTAGTATTTAAATCGAATTTTTATTAAATTTGAGAAATGCAAAGCTAATAAATAGGTTTGCAAAAATGCATTAATCGAAAAACAAATTCCATATTTGGAGTAAAGATACCCGACAGCACGCTAATTTTTAAAAAGATTTTATTTTAATTTAAAACTACCTCATTTGAACGAAAGAATAATCGAGCTCATAGACATCGCTCCAAAAGAATTCTGGGGCGCTCAAGACTCTCATCTTGAAATTATAAAAAAGTACTATCCAAAGCTGAAGATTGTAGCAAGAGGTACAACTTTGAAAGCTTTTGGCGAAAAGGATGTTTTAGACGAATTCGAAAAACGATTTCAACGATTGATGTTGCATTTTACCCGATACAACACCATTGACGACAACGTAATTGAACGCGTAATTATGAGCGATGGTCGGGAAGATAAAAAAGCATTTGACCACGACAAAGTATTGGTACATGGTGTAGGAGGTAAGCTGATTAAAGCGATGACGCCCAACCAGCAGTTGTTAGTAGATACCATTAATACTAACGATATGGTATTTGCTGTGGGACCAGCAGGAACTGGTAAAACGTATACTGGAGTTGCCATGGCGGTAAAAGCCTTAAAAGAAAAACAAGTAAAACGTATCATTTTAACTCGCCCAGCGGTAGAAGCAGGAGAAAATCTTGGATTTTTACCAGGTGATATGAAAGAAAAATTAGATCCGTACATGCAACCACTTTATGATGCTTTGCGAGATATGTTGCCCAATGAAAAATTGGAAGATTATATTTTAAAAGGTGTTATTCAAATCGCTCCATTAGCATTTATGCGTGGTCGAACGCTAGACAATGCCTTTGTAATTTTGGATGAAGCGCAGAATACAACTCATTCGCAAATGAAAATGTTCTTGACACGTATGGGCAAAAATGCCAAGTTCATGATTACTGGAGATCCAGGTCAAGTCGATTTGCCGCGTCGAACAATTTCTGGACTTAAAGAAGCGTTACTGGTTCTTAAAGATGTAGAGGGAATTGGTTTAATTTATTTGGATGATAAAGACATTGTTCGCCATCGTTTGGTGAAAAAAGTGATTGATGCCTACAAACAAATCGAAAATAACGATTAAACTTAATCGTAAAATTGCACTAACATTCGCTGTAAAGGATTCTGGTAAGAGTTTTTGCAGCGAATGTTTTTTGTTGCATCAATCTGTAAAGTTTTGTTAATCAAATAGTAAAACTTTGCTTTTTTAAGATTGAAAAACAGTTATTCTTTGTTAATGGAAAAGCAATTTTGTAATTTTGCCATTCAATTTGATATAAATTTATGACTACCGATTTTAGCAAGATAAAAGTAATAATAAGTGATTTAGACGGGACCTTACTAAATCAAGAACATAAAATTTCTGATTACACCAAAAAAAATTTCAAAGAATTACACGACAAAGGCTATTTAATTATTGTTGCCACGGGTCGCCATCATATGGATGCTATGGCAATTCTGGATACTTTAAATATTCCTATTTACTTGGTTAGTTCTAACGGAGCTCGAATTCATGCTCCAAATCGAGACGAACTGTATTCTTTTAATTTAGAAAGTGATGTGGTAAAAGCAGCTTTAGATGTAGATATTGATCCAGAGATTACTGTTGTTCTTTTCAAAGAAAATAGCTGGCAGACCAATAGAGTTAACGAAAAGATAAACAGTTTTCAGACGGAATTAAAGTATCTCCCTGAATTAGTTGACTACAAACAATTAGATGATTTTACCGCAATTAAAATTTTCTTTTCGCATGAAAACCATGAAAAGTTAATTCATTTAAAAGACACTATTATAGCTAAAGGCGCCGATTCATTGCATCATGCTTTCAGTTTGCCAACTTGTTTAGAGTTTATGGATAAGTCGGTTGACAAGCGATTTGCAATTGAAAGAGTTCTTGAGAAAGAAGGGTTTACAATGCAGGAAGCTATGGCATTTGGAGATGGTTTTAATGATTTACAGATGTTGTCTTCAACCGGGGTAGGACTTATTATGGGAAATGCTCCTCAAAGTTTTAAAGATGTTTTGCCACAGTTAACCATAATCGGTACAAATGCAGACGACGGTGTGGCGCAGTATCTTTTTAAAAATTTGGTAGCAGTTTCTGAAACGATTGCCAATTGATGATCAAGAATTTTTTAGAAAACTGAAAGATATATAAATTTTTAAAACCTCAAAACCTATAATTTTGAGGTTTTTTTATTTTTATTTTTTTTAAATCAAAAATTTATCACTTTTATTAATCGCAACTGTATTTTTCATGATGTAACTCTACGAAATAGTTTTAAATTTGCATACAAAAAACAAACACAACGATACTAATGAGTAATACAATCACCACTACTGATTTTAATTTTCCAAATCAAAAATCGGTTTACCGAGGAAAAGTTAGAGAAGTTTATAATATTAATGACGAACTGCTGGTTATGGTCGCAACCGACAGACTATCTGCTTTTGATGTTGTTTTGCCAAAAGGAATTCCATATAAGGGTCAAATTTTGAATCAAATTGCAACTAAATTCATGGAATTAACGCAGGATATTGTTCCGAATTGGTTGATTGCTACTCCAGATCCAAGTGTAGCTGTTGGTCATTTGTGTACTCCTTTTAAAGTCGAAATGGTGATTAGAGGGTATCTTTCGGGTCATGCTGCGCGTGAGTATGCTGAAGGGAAAAGAACTATTTGTGGTGTCGCAATGCCAGAAGGATTAAAAGAAAATGATAAATTTCCAGATGCTATTATTACGCCAACAACAAAGGCTGACAATGGTGAACATGATGCTGATATTTCGCGCGAAGCAATTTTATCTACCGGAATTGTTTCTGAAGAAGATTATGTGATTTTAGAAAAATATACAAGAGCACTATTTCAAAGAGGAACAGAAATTGCCGCTAGTCGAGGTTTAATTTTAGTAGATACTAAATATGAGTTTGGAAAAACAAAAGAAGGTGTAATTGTTTTAATTGATGAAATTCATACACCCGATTCGTCTCGTTATTTTTATTCTGAAGGATATCAAGAAAGACAAAATAATAACGAAGAACAAAAGCAACTTTCCAAAGAATTTGTGCGTCGTTGGTTAATTGAAAATGGTTTTCAAGGGAAAGAAGGTCAAGTAATTCCGGACATGACCGATGCTTACATTGAAACCGTTTCTGAACGGTACATTGAATTATACGAAAAAATATTAGGCGAAAAATTCGTAAAAGCAGATATTGCTAATATCGAACAAAGAATTAATACCAACGTTTTGAATTATTTGACTCAAAAATAAATCAAAATTTTAATTATAAAAAAACGCAGTATCAATTGAGATGCTGCGTTTTTTATGAATATATAAGTTTAAAATTATTCTGCCATTTTTTGAAGTTCACGGCTATTTTTGATGATTATTTTTTTACCAGCAATTTCAATTAATCCTTGCTTTTTAAAATCAGACAACAAACGAATACAACTTTCAGTTGCCGTACCAATAATGCTTGCTAACTCATCGCGTGAAAGCTGAATGCTTAGCGACTGGTCGGTTTCTAAGCCAAAGTTATCTTGTAAATATAATAGAGTTTGAGCCAAACGTTCTTTAACCGTTTTTTGCGCCATGGCAACTTTATCGTTTTCTGATTCTTTTAAGTCTTCGCAAATAGTTTGCATCAAACTCATAGAAAATTGATTGTTAGTATTAAAAAATCCCAACATTTCTTTTTTCGGAATGTAACACACTTCCATGTCAGAAATTGCCTTGGCACTCAAATTAGCGGGCTCGTTACTAATCATAGAGCGTTGTCCGAGCAATTCGCCAGATTTAACCAATTTTACAATTTGGTCTTTTCCATTTGCGCTTAATTTAGATAATTTTCCAACACCATTTTTCACACAAAAGACACCATTGGTTACTTCGCCTTCCTCAAAAAGCGCTTCTCCTTTTTTTATCGTCAATGTTTTTTTACTATTGGCTAACTGAATAACTTCTTCTTTGGTCAAAGCCTTTAAAGAGGTTAATTGTCTAACAATACATTGATCACATTTATTCATTTGTTGGTGGAAAAATTAGCTGCAAATTTACGGATAATAAAGATGAAAGAATAATATAATCACTTTAAATTGAGTTAAATGTTTTTAACTAAAATTGTGTACTTTATATTTATTATATCAGTTTTAAATTCGGAGCTTTGTGACAAATATCATGTAAAGTTTAAAGCCAAATTTCGAAATTTGCAGCGTAAAAAGTATTTCAATTTATGAATAGTCTGAATTGTTTTCATTGTGGATTAATAATTCCAAAAAATGATCTTATTGTTTTTGATGACAAGAGTTTTTGTTGCAACGGTTGTAAAACAGTGTACGAAATTTTTAGCGTAAACGATTTAGGCTCTTACTATGATTTTGAGAATGCGCCAGGAGCAACTCCGCTGGATATTCAAGGTAAGTATGACTTTTTGGATAATGAAACGATTGTTTCAAAATTACTTGAATTTCAAGAAGAAAACATTGCAATTGTATCATTAAATATCCCGCACATTCATTGTAGTTCTTGTATTTGGATTTTAGAGAACCTGAATCGGTTGCAACCAGGAATTACTTCTTCTCAAGTTAATTTCCCAAAGAAAACAGTTCGAATTACATTCAACTCAACCAATCTAAAACTAAAGGAAATTGTATATCTTTTGGGTGCAATTGGCTATGAACCTTACATAAGTTTAGATAATTACGAAACAGGAGCTAAGGATGTAGATCGCGTTTTGATCTATAAATTAGGTGTTGCTTTTTTCTGTTTTGGAAATATTATGCTTTTGTCATTTCCAGAATACTTTGAAGTTAAAGAATTTTGGCTAGACAATTATAAACCTTTTTTTAGAGTATTAATTTTTAGCTTGAGTTTGCCTAGTTTTTTATATTCGGCGAGTGGCTATTACGTATCGGCATACAAAAGCATTAGATCAAGAATGCTGAATATTGATATTCCTATTGCTTTAGGAATCATTGTAATGTTTGTGCGCAGTACTTTTGATTTTGTTATGGGTTACGGCTCTGGTTTTTTTGATAGTTTAACAGGCTTAGTGTTTTTTATGCTACTCGGAAAAATGTTTCAAATTAAAACCTACAGCTTCTTAAGTTTCGAAAGAGACTTTAAATCTTATTTTCCAATTGCTGTTACCAAAGTGTCGGAAAATCAAAAAGAAGAAAGTATACCTATATATGATATCGTAAAAGGCGATCGTTTGTTAATTCGAAATCAAGAGCTAATTCCGGTAGATGGTATTTTAATTAGTGAAAGCGCCGCAGTTGATTATAGTTTTGTGACAGGTGAAGCAGTTCCTATTACAAAAAAATCAGGCGATAAAGTTTTTGCTGGAGGAAAACAAATTGGAAAAGCAGTCGAAATGGAAGTATTGCATTCTGTGTCACAAAGTTACTTAACACAATTGTGGGGAAATGCAATTTTTCAGAAAGATGTCGAGCGCAAACATAAAACATTGACGGATCAAATTAGTCGCTATTTTACGCCAATATTATTAATTATCGCTTTTGTCAGTTTTGGATATTGGATATTTATTGATGCCAATACCGCTTTTAATGTTTTTACTGCTGTTTTAATCGTGGCTTGTCCTTGTGCGCTGGCGCTGACAGCTCCATTTACCTTTGGAAATATTCTTAGAATTCTGGGGAAAAGACAATTTTATTTAAAGAACGCCTTGGTTATCGAGCAATTAGCAAAAGTAGATACTATAGTTTTTGACAAAACAGGAACGATTACGACAAATAAAAAATCGAATATTGCGTACGAAGGAACTCCGCTTTCAAACGATCAAATCGAGTTAATTAAGAATGTTGTGCAAGCATCAAACCATCCGATAAGTCGAATGTTATATGATTATTTGCCGGAAGTGAATCGAATAAAATTGGTTTCTTTTGAAGAAATAACTGGAAAAGGAATTTTAGCTTCAACTGAAGAATTTACATTTAAGTTGGGTTCTGCTGAATTTGTTCACAGTAGTACAGAAAACAACTCGTTTCAAACTACCTTACATATTCAGATAAACGATACTTATTATGGTAAGTATATTTTTAACAATCAATATCGAGATGGATTATCTGACTTATTTACTACATTAAGTGAGAAGTACGAACTTAAAGTTTTATCAGGAGATAATTCCGGCGAAACGGAAACATTAGAGCAACTTTTGCCTAAAGGAACGCAATTGATTTTTAACCAGAAACCTGAACAAAAATTAGATTTTATTAAATCACTTCAAGAAAATGGTAAGAACGTAATGATGGTCGGCGATGGTTTAAATGATGCTGGAGCTTTGGCGCAAAGCAATGTGGGAATTTCGATTTCTGAGAATGTGAATGTCTTTTCGCCAGCTTGTGATGCCATTTTAGATGCTGGTCAGTTTAAGAATCTCAACAACTACTTAAACCTTTCTCATAATGCAACAAAAATTATAAAGATGAGTTTCGTGATTTCACTTTTATATAATGTTGTTGGTCTTTCATTTGCCGTCACGGGTAATCTCTTGCCTCTGGTCGCAGCCATTATTATGCCTCTAAGTACGGTGACTATAGTTTCTTTTGTTACTTTAATGAGTAATTACTACGCTAAAGTCAATTTAAAATAAGTAAAATTTGTTCAGTCAATTATATTTTCTATTTTTATCGGAATAGGTCATTATGATAATTGTCATATTTTAAAAGAATTCCAAAAAGTAACTTTGTTCACTCAATTCACTAAGTCATGAGCGTTATTTATTTATTAATTATTGTTAGTATTATTATTGCAATTGGCTTCTTTATAGCCTTTATAGTTGCAGTGCGATCTGGGCAATACGATGATGATTACACACCTTCTGTCAGAATGCTTTTTGACGATGAACTAAAACCCAACCCAAAAAATAAAATACAAACAACAGAAGAAAAACAAATCTAATTATGGAAATGCAACAATTTTATTACGACAACAAAATTGTAAAAAACTTCCTCTACGCCACAATAGTGTTTGGTGTAGTGGGAATGTTAGTTGGTCTTACACTCGCTTTTTTATACCTTTTCCCAAATCTTACCGATGGTATAGCGTGGTTAAGTTATGGTAGGTTAAGACCGTTACACACCAATGCAATAATATTTGCCTTTGTAGGAAACGCCTTTTTTGCCGGAATGTACTATTCTATGCAGCGTTTACTAAAAGCCAGAATGTACAGTGATTTTTTAAGTAAATTACATTTCTGGGGATGGCAGTTAATTATTGTTGCTGCTGCAATTAGTTTACCATTAGGACACAGTTCTAGTAAAGAATACGCAGAACTAGAGTGGCCTATCGATATCGCAATTACTGTTATTTGGGTAGTAATGGGTATCAATATGATTGGTACAATGATGCGTCGTAGAGAGCGTCACTTGTATGTAGCAATTTGGTTTTACCTTGCAACTTTTGTAACTGTTGCTGTTTTACATATCTTTAATAACCTTGAATTGCCTGTTTCAGCAATGAAAAGTTATTCGATTTACGCAGGTGTACAAGATGCATTGGTGCAATGGTGGTATGGACATAATGCTGTTGCGTTTTTCTTAACGACTCCGTTTTTAGGATTAATGTACTATTATGTTCCTAAAGCTGCCAATCGACCTGTGTACTCTTATCGCTTATCAATTATTCACTTTTGGTCTTTAATTTTTATTTATATCTGGGCAGGACCACACCATTTGTTGTATTCTGCTTTGCCAAACTGGGCGCAAAATTTAGGAGTTGCTTTTTCAATTATGCTATTAGCTCCTTCGTGGGGAGGTATGATCAACGGATTATTGACATTAAGAGGTGCTTGGGATAAAGTTCGTGTAGATCCTGTTTTAAAATTTTATGTAGTAGCAATTACTGGTTACGGTATGGCTACTTTTGAAGGACCAATGTTGTCTTTTAAAAATGTAAATGCTATTGCGCACTACACAGATTGGATTATTGCACACGTTCACGTTGGTGCCTTAGCTTGGAATGGTTTCTTGACTTTCGGTATGATCTACTGGTTGATTCCACGACTAACTAAAACAGCATTGCACTCTATCAAATTGGCTAATTTCCACTTTTGGATTGGTACTTTAGGAATTATATTGTATACAATTCCAATGTACGTAGCAGGTTTTTTACAGGCTTCTATGTGGAAACAATTTAATCCAGACGGTACTTTGACCTACGGAAACTTCTTAGAAACAGTTACGCAAATTATGCCAATGTATTGGATGCGTGCTATTGGTGGAGTATTTTACTTAATCGGTATGCTTGTATTAGTATATAACGTGATTCAAACTGTTCGTGCAGGAAGTCGTGTTGAAGACGAATTGGCAGAAGCACCAGCTTTAGAAAGAATTAGTAGTAATAGATTAAAAGGTGAAAAATACCATTCGTGGTTAGAAAGAAAACCAATCCAATTAACAATATTAGCAACTATTGCTATTTTAATTGGAGGAGTGATACAAATCGTACCAACGATTATGGTTAAATCTAATATTCCAACCATTGCGAGTGTAAAACCATATTCTCCATTGGAATTAGAGGGTCGAGATTTATACATTCGTGAAGGTTGCGTGGGTTGTCACTCACAATCAGTTAGACCTTTCCGTAGTGAAGTTGAGCGTTATGGACCACAAGCAAAAGCGGGAGAGTTTGTATACGACCATCCATTTTTATGGGGATCAAAACGTACAGGTCCAGATTTACTGCGAGTTGGTGGAAAATACAACGACAACTGGCACTTTAATCACTTTTGGAATCCGCAAAGTATTTCAGCTGGATCTATTATGCCAGGATACAAATGGTTGTTTGACAACAAGCCAATGGATATTTCTTTAACTCAAAGAAAAATGAGAGCCATGGTTACGCTTGGAGTACCATACACTCCAGAAGAAGTTGAAAATGGTCTTATTAATTTAAGAGCGCAAGCAATTGCAATCGAGAAAAATTTAGAAAATGACCCCGATTACGTGGCTAGTTACGAAGACAGTAAGAAGAAAGCAGCTGCACGTGGAGAAAAATTCGTTCCTATGAACGAAAGAGAAATTGTAGCGTTGATTGCTTACATGCAACGATTGGGAACTGATATTAAAGTGAAAGACAACGTAAAATAATACATTATGTTTGAACAAGTAAAACACAACATGGACACAATTGCGGGAATAGAGATATTCCCGATTCTCTCACTATTAATCTTCTTTATATTTTTTGTTTGCCTTGGTATTTGGGTTTTCTCTTATAAGAAAGAAAAAATTGAGGAGATGAGTCAAATTCCGTTAAACGACAATCCAATTGTATAATTAAAAACAATTCAAAATGAAAAAATTATTCCCAGTATACGTTAGAGTACCGCTCATTTTATTTGTCGTTTTTGGCGCATTGGAATATTTTATAGATTCAGGCAGTCAGCCAGCTTTTATTAGATATCCGATGGTAAGTTTATTTTTATTAGTATTCTTATTTTTATTAATTGCGATCGAAATTACCGTTAAAGCTATTAGTCAAATTACCTATGCTTTACTTAGCGAGGAGCAAAAAGCGCAGTTAGAAATCGATAATAGTATTCCATTTACCGAAAAGGAATGGTATAAAAACTTGATGCGTCGTTTAACTAAAACGGAGCCGATGGAAAATGAAGCTAGTTTATTAATGCATCATGATTACGACGGAATTAAAGAGTTAGACAATAACTTGCCACCTTGGTGGACGTATTTGTTTATTGCTTCTGTTATTTTTGCTTTCATATATATGATTCAATATGAGCTTTTAGGAGCTGATAATCAAGAAGACGAATTGCGAATAGAATTAGCGCAAGCTAAAATTGACGTAGCAGAATATATGAAAACTGCTCCAGATTTAATGGATGAAAAAACAGTTGTAGCACTTACAGATCCTGCAGATATAGATGCTGGTAAAGCTCTTTTTGCTGCCAATTGTGCTGCTTGTCACAGAGCAGATGGAGGTGGACAAATTGGACCAAACCTTGCAGATGATCATTGGATTTTAGGTGGTGGAATAAAAGAAATTTTTCATACTATTGCCAACGGAGGACGTGATGGTAAAGGTATGATTGCTTGGAAAGCTACTTTAAAACCAAAAGAAATACAAAAGGTATCTAGTTATATTTTAGCATTAAAAGGGAGCAATCCTGAAAATCCAAAAGCTCCAGAAGGAGAAGTTTGGGTAGAATAACACTAATGAAATTTTGATGATTCAACAACTGTTGTTGCTTAAAAGCGCAACAGTTAAACAATTAATACCATGTCAAATTTGCCAGACGAAGCGTTTAGAGATACCATTGGAACTTTAGATAGTGAGGGAAAGAGAAAGTATATTTTTCCTAAAAAACCATCGGGAAAATATTACGATTATAGGAAATGGGTTAGTTATGTCTTATTATCAATATTCATTATTTGTCCATTTATAAAAATAAATGGCAATCAGTTTATGTTGTTCAATATTATGGAGCGCCGTTTTAATATTTTCGGTTTTCCATTTTGGCCACAAGATTTCTATCTCTTCGTATTGTCAATGCTGGTCGGTGTTGTTTTTGTCATACTTTTTACAGTTGTTTTTGGCCGTATATTCTGTGGTTGGATTTGTCCTCAAACCATTTTTCTAGAACTTGTTTTTCGACGCGTTGAATATTGGATAGACGGTGATCATGGTGCGCAAAAACGTTTGGCAAAGCAACAATGGAACGCTGAAAAAATTAAGAAAAGAGTCTTTAAGTGGTTTATCTTTTTTCTGATTTCTTTTGTAATCGCAAATGTGTTCTTAGCTTACTTAGTGGGTAGTGATCAATTGTTTTTAATGATTGAGCAAGGTCCAGTAGACCAATGGAGCAATTTTGTCGCACTTCTTATTTTTACTGGAGTTTTCTATTTCATTTTTGTTTGGTTTAGAGAGCAAGTATGTATTATTGCTTGTCCTTACGGCCGTATGCAAGGTGTATTATTGGATAATAAATCGATCAATGTAGCGTACGATTTTGTACGTGGGGAGAAAGAGGTCGGACGTGCGCGATACAACAAGCAGGAAGATAGAGATGCCTCGGGGAAAGGAGATTGTATTGACTGTAAACAATGCGTACATGTTTGCCCAATGGGAATTGACATTCGTGATGGGGTACAATTAGAATGTACCAATTGTACTGCTTGCATAGACGAATGTGACGTTATAATGGAAGGTATTGGATTGCCAAAAGGCTTAATTCGATATGCGACCGAAGATGAAATTGTTAAAAAAGAGCCTTTTCAGTTCACTGCACGTATGAAGGGGTATACCGCGATGTTGGTAATTTTGATGGGAATTTTAGTGGGAACTTTATTTTTAAGAAATGATGTGGAAGCTCTTGTTCTGCGTTTACCAGGGCAGTTGTTTGAACATAAAGGCGAAAATATTAGTAACATTTATACTTATAAAATTATAAACAAAACAATGAAAAATTATACCGACATCCATTTTGAACTAATTGATCAGAAAGGAACAATTCAGAATGTCGGAAACACACATTTTTTTGTTAAGAAAGAAGGAATGTCACAAGGAACTTTGTTTATTGAAATAAATCAGGCTTTACTGGAAAGTGACAAAACAACAGTAAAAATTGGTGTTTACAATGGAGATCAATTAATTGAAACTACGACTACAAACTTTTTAGGACCCCGAAGTTTTAATTAAAGAATTGGTTTTGTAATCGTTACTTTACAAAACGGTTTTTAAAATTATATTGTTGACTGCGATAGGTTTACATTTACCAAGATTAAAAAATAAATATACAGCTATGAAAATTAATTGGGGAACAGGAATCGTGATTGCTTTTGTTTTGTTTATATCATTCATTTTGTATTTTGTATTAAAAGTACAATCAGATTCGAAGTATGACAATGATTTAGTAGTGGAAGATTATTATGTACATGATATGGGATTTAGTGATGAAATGAAGCGAGTGCAAAATGCTCACGATTTGAAAACAAGACCAGAAATTAATTTGACTGATGCTGGAGTAAAAGTTAGTTTTCCTGAAAGCTTTAGTGAGAAACATATTAAAGGAACTGTTACATTATATCGAGCATCCAATAAAAAACTAGATTTTGTCTCAGATATTAAATTAGAGAACTCAACTATGTTAATTACGGATCAAAAACTAATTCAAGGTGTTTGGAAAGTAAACATGGAGTGGGAGTATGAAGGTAAAAAATACTTGACAAAAGAAGAGATTTACGTTCACTAAAGAAGCTATACAGTATTTTAAAAAACAAATGCAATGTTATATTCGGCACTTATATTTGGTCTGATAAGCAGTTTTCATTGTTTAGGTATGTGTGGTCCCATCGCTATGATGTTGCCAGTTGATCATCAAAATAAGAGTAAAAAAGCCTTACAAATTGTAACTTATCATATTGGCAGGCTTTCAGCTTATGCTCTAATTGGATTAGTTTTTGGATTAGTAGGTAAGGGACTATTTGTCGCCGGAATTCAGCAAAAACTATCTATTTTTATAGGAATCGCGATCATTGTAGTGATTTTAGTTCCCGAAAGATCTTTGGCAAAGTACAATTTTTCAAAACCTGTTTATCGTTTTATTTCTAAGATTAAAGCTCGATTAGGTAGTCAATTTAGAAATAAAAGCTACCGTTCGTTATTTACCATCGGATTGCTTAATGGATTTTTACCTTGCGGCATGGTTTACGTAGCTCTATTTGGCGCAATGGCTATGCAGAGCGTCGCTTATGGAACTTTGTATATGATTTTGTTTGGTTTAGGAACTATACCGTTAATGACATCTGTGGTTTACATTAAAGAATTTATATCTATTTCTTTTCGAAATAAAATACAAAAAGCAATTCCGTACATCGGTGTAGTGATCGGAATCTTATTTATACTGCGTGGATTAGGATTAGGAATTCCGTATGTATCGCCTTCAAACATGAGTTTATTTCTACAAGAAACTCCTAACTGTAAATAATAAAACGCGCTGTTTTAAAAAATATACTAATTAAAAAGCGACTAAGATAAATGAATACTTCACTTATCTTAGTCGCTTTTCTTTTTTTAAATGGTCATTGAAAACAATTGTGTATCTGGCATTTTCCTTTTCAGATGTAAATCAAAAGCCATACATACGTTACGCACAAATGCTTTTCCAGCTTCTTTGACTACAATTGATTCAGTACCAATCTCAATTAAACCGTCGGCTTCCATTTCTTTTAATTGTGCTATAATTTCTGGTATTTCAGTTACTTTTTCAGCAGTACCTTCCCAAGAAGTTTCTAAATTGCACATTAAATTAAGAATGTGCTTGCGAATAATTAGATCTTCTTCATTCAAAATATGTCCCTTAATTATAGGAATTGAATCGCTTTCTAATACTTTATAATATTCATCAATGGTTTTTACATTTTGACCAAAACTGTACCAAGAATCGCTAATGGAAGAAACACCTAAACCAATCATTACTTGTGTTTTAGAAGAGCTGTAGCCCATAAAATTTCGGTGCATTTCTTTGTTTCTAGCTGCTTGATGTAAAGTATCCGAAGCCAAGGCAAAGTGATCCATTCCGATTTCATCGTATCCAAAATCGGCTAATAACTTTTTACCTGTTTCGTATAATTTTCGTTTTTCATCGTCTTTAGGAACATTCTCATCACTAAAGCCGCGTTGGCCGTTTCCTTTAATCCAAGGCACATGCGCGTAACTATAAAAAGCCAATCGGTCAGGCTGCAGTGATTTTGTTTTTTCGATTGTATCAATAATATCCGTTAATTCCTGAAAAGGTAAACCAAAAATCAAATCATGACTGATGGATGTATACCCAATTTCTTTGGCCCAAAGGGTAACTTTAGCTACATTATGAAAGGGCTGAATTCTGTTGATTGCTTTTTGTACTTTGTGCGAGTAATCTTGCACACCAAAACTAACACGTCTAAAGCCTAAGTCGTACAATGTTTTTAAATGATCATAGGTGGTGTTGTTAGGGTGACCTTCAAAACTAAACTCGTAATTGGGTGCTTTTTCGGCTTTTAGAAAAATTCCATTCAGCAAATTTTCTAAATTAGTTGGCGAAAAAAAAGTAGGTGTTCCTCCACCTAAATGTATTTCTTTGATAATAGGTTTTTCCTCTAAAACAGCACAATACAAATCCCATTCTTTTAACACTGCTGTGATATAGGGATCTTCCACTTCATGATTTTTGGTAATGCGTTTGTTGCAACCGCAAAAAGTACACATGCTTTCACAGAAGGGAAGATGAATATATAAACTGATTCCGTCTTTCGAATTGCTCTCTATAAATGATTTTTTTAAGGTCTCAATCCATTTGTCATAGCTAAAATCTAATTCATTCCAATAAGGAACTGTTGGATAACTTGTGTATCGTGGACCAGGAACAT
This sequence comes from Flavobacterium sp. TAB 87, assembly GCF_001529295.1. GTDB lineage: Bacteria > Bacteroidota > Bacteroidia > Flavobacteriales > Flavobacteriaceae > Flavobacterium. The sequence continues at coordinate 108,489 of NZ_LLWK01000034.1, read as the reverse complement.
TGTATTTTTGAATGAGAGAGTTTTTCATAACTACTTGAAATTTAGACTAACAAAAATAATTTGATTTAAGGAATTTTAAAATGATATATGTCATATTATCGCTAATAAAAAAAGAGACCTTAAGTCTCTTTTAAATTTTTATTGCTATTTTAATTATTGTTCCATTTTGAAATAGTAATCAGCAGCATTTTTGCTGCTAACGTAAAAGAAGCTATTAGTGATACAATCAAACTTTCTGAAGTTCTATTTCCTAATACATTTACAACCACAGGACCTAATATAGTAGGTAATTGAGCAGCAGTTGTTCAGCGAGTTAGTAAACCAAAAGCACTTATAATTCAGCCAATCATATGTACTTGAGCAATATATGCATTAAAAACATTCCTCGTCCATGATGATCAATTGTCGAAAGTAAATCTTGTACATAATATGCATTAGTTAAAAGCGAGATTCCTTTCAAAAACAAAAATACTCCAAAAGCTATCTGAAATAAATCTAAAGTCAAATAAGTGCGCGCATTCGCCCCTTTATTCATTCTTTCTACATTTTCCATGACAATTGACTTTCAATTAGCTGCTACTAAGTTGTTGATTTTTATATATATGTCTTTTTTTCTTATGTAAAAATAATTAGATAAATAATTTACTAACTCACACTTAAACCTGAAGTACGCCCATATTAAAAGGTTTTAAAATAGGAGCATGGTTGGCTGCCTCGATTCCCATAGAAATCCAAGTACGAGTGTCAAGTGGGTCGATAATTGCGTCGGTCCAAAGTCTAGATGCAGCATAATAAGGAGAAACTTGTTCATCATATTTAGCTTTTATTTTCGCAAACAATTCAGCTTCTTTTTCTTCATCGACTACTTCTCCTTTTGCTTTTAGCGACGAGGCTTCAATTTGAGCCAGTACTTTGGCCGCTTGTGTTCCGCCCATAACGGCAAGTTCAGCACTTGGCCAAGCAAAAATTAATCTAGGGTCGTATGCTTTTCCGCACATAGCGTAATTTCCTGCTCCATAAGAATTACCTATAATTACGGTAAATTTGGGTACAACAGAATTACTAACAGCATTGACCATTTTAGCACCATCTTTAATGATTCCGCCATGTTCAGATTTACTTCCAACCATAAATCCGGTTACATCCTGTAAAAATACCAATGGAATTTTCTTTTGATTGCAATTGGCAATAAAACGAGTTGCTTTATCGGCACTATCAGAATAAATTACACCGCCAAATTGCATTTCTCCTTTGGCCGTTTTAACTACTTTTCTTTGATTTGCTACAATTCCAACTGCCCAACCGTCGATACGTGCATAACCGGTAATTAATGTTTGTCCGTAGCCTTCTTTGTACGCTTCAAATTCAGAATTATCAACTAAGCGTTTGATAATTTCCATCATATCATATTGTTCGTTTCTAGCTTTAGGCAAAACGCCGTACATTTCTTCCGGATTTAGAAGTGGTTTTTCAGAAGCCACACGGTTGTATCCTGCTTTATCGTAATCGCCAATTTTAGATATAATATTTTTAATTTTATTTAAAGCATCAGCATCATCTTTGGCTTTGTAGTCGGTAACACCTGAAATTTCACAATGTGTCGCTGCTCCACCCAAAGTTTCATTGTCGATTGATTCACCAATAGCCGCTTTAACCAAATAGCTTCCAGCTAAAAAAATACTACCTGTTTTATCAACAATTAATGCTTCGTCGCTCATAATTGGTAAATAGGCGCCACCAGCAACGCAGCTTCCCATAACTGCAGCAATTTGAGTAATTCCCATACTGCTCATTAAGGCATTATTTCTAAAAATGCGTCCAAAATGTTCTTTGTCTGGAAAAATTTCATCTTGCAAAGGCAAATAAACACCTGCACTATCTACCAAGTAAATAATTGGCAACCTATTTTCCATAGCAATTTCCTGCGCACGTAGGTTCTTTTTCCCTGTGATAGGAAACCAAGCACCTGCTTTTACGGTCGCATCATTAGCCACAACAATACATTGTTTTCCTTGAATGTATCCAATTTTAATCACTACACCACCAGAAGGACAGCCGCCATGTTCCGCATACATTCCGTCGCCAACAAAAGCACCAATTTCAATACTTTTAGCATCTGCATCTAGTAAAAAATCAATTCGTTCACGAGCTGTCATTTTGCCCTCGTTATGCAATTTTTGGATGCGTTTTTCACCACCTCCCAATTTTACTATTTTAAATTTTCGACGTAAGTCAGAAAGCAACAATTTATTGTGATCTTCGTTTTTATTGAAGTTTAAATCCATAATATCTCAGTTTATTGTAAAATTATTGGCTAATTTACAAAATCTGTTTGTAAAATTATGGAATATTCAATATGGATTCAAACTAATATTTTAGAGAGATGACTTTAATTTATTGGAGATATTTCCAGTTAAAAAGCAAAATCTTTTTAAATCTAAAGAATTTCTTAAAAACTGAAAAGCCAGCACTTTTGGAGCACTGGCTGTTCTATGCATTAAATCTCTTAAAAGGCCCGACTACATTTACAGACTTGCTATTTAATTCTAGTAAACGGATTTTTTATAATACTTAGGATGAAATCGGATTCCATTGGCTTTCCAGTGGTCGTAGTGAGCTTGATTTAAACGTTCGATAAAACGATCAAAATTTTTATTTCTTGGAGTAGACCATAAATTTTCGGCAAATGCAGGCATTCTGGGCAGTAACATATATTTTAAATGTTCGGTCGAAGAAATAAATTCAGTCCAGATGGCAAATTGCCCACCGATGATGTATTTTGCTTCGTCGGTAGAAAGTTCGGAAGGAATAAGCGGATAATTGTATACTTTTTCTAAAGTATTAGTGCTATATATTTCGCCAAAGGGCTCATTTTTTGGTTCCTCTTGTACACGATTAAAATATAAAGGATTATTTGGCGCCATGATTACTTGTTGTTTTAATTTTGCCGCCTCAATTCCACCTTTTTTACCGCGCCACGACATAATTGTTGCGTTTGCAGGCGCTCCACCTTCTAGAATCTCATCCCAACCAATAATTTGGCGGTCATTCCTTTCTAAAAATTTTGCCATCCGTTTGATAAAATAACTTTGCAGCTCATCTTCGTCTTTTAAGCCATGCTCTTTTATTGTCTGCTGGCATCTAGGGCATTTTTTCCAGTACGATTTATCGACCTCATCGCCACCAATATGAATGTATTTTGATGGAAATAATTCTATTACTTCTGTGAATACGTCCTCTAAAAATTTAAAAGTTGACTCTTGGCCCGCACAATAATTTAAATTGATGTTTTCTGGTTTTACGACTCCATTCCATAAAGTAGAATTAGGAGATTCTTGTTGGTGCTTTTCGCAAGAGAACTCAGGATAAGCAGTCAAAGCGGCACCAGAATGTCCTGGAATATCAATTTCTGGTAGTACTGTAATATTTCGATCTTTTGCATAAGCCACCACTTCTTTTATTTGTGATTGCGTATAGAAGCCACCATATTGATAGGGTTCGCCATCTAATTTTTGCGTGTAAGTAGAATCTTTTTTATAGAAAATACTGCCTGGAATTTCAGTACGCCAAGCACCAACTTCTGTTAATTTTGGATACTTTTTTATTTCTAATCGCCAACCTTCGTTATCAGCTAAATGCCAATGAAATACATTTAATTTATAATAGGCCATTAAATCCAACAACTCTTTAATAGTGTTGACATTATAAAAATGTCTGCTTACGTCCATAACCATTCCACGCCATGCGATATTTGGTTTATCAGTAATATCTATATTAGGAAGTTGAATTGGAGTTTGGCTATTGTTGGCCACGATGTACTGTAATAGTGTTTGTCCACCGTAAAATAAACCTGCGACAGAATTGGCTGAAATACTAATTTCTGTCGATGAAATACTTAAAAAATAGCCTTCTTCTCCCAAATTTGCGTTCTGTTTTGTTAGCAGTTCGAGATAAATATTTTTCGTTCTTTCTTTTCTTGAAGAAATAACAACAGCTGTTTGAGATTGGATTTTACTACTTAAATAGGAGACTAACTTAGCGCCGTCAGTCTTAGTTAAACCTTTAGTGCTCATACCGACTTTGGTATCAAAAGAAAAAGTTCCCGCTACTAATACTAGATGCTCGGGAGCTGGAATTATCTGAGCATTACAGTAAATAGTGCTCGTGATAGTCATGAATAGGAGTAAATATTTTTTGATATTTTTCATTAGCGTAAATTTTTTGATTGTGATGATGGTCAATCAGTCTGTAAATCTTGTTTTAGATTATAATGCAAATTTGGCCTTCTCAAAAATATAAAAGTTTAGCCTTAAAACATATCAGTACCTACTAGTTATTAAATTATAAGAAAAAACCTATGTGCTTTGCAACAATTATTTATTTATTTAATTTATTATATAATTATAAATTAAAATTTCAGAATTACAATATTTCTAAGGATCAACATAATAAATAAAGTTTTTTGTTGAAATAAAAATTACTTATGCATATAAAATAATAATGCAACGCTCGACTAACTAAGAGGAATCTCTTGTATTATAAATTTTCAACTTATGCAGTAATTCTATTACTACGATCTCTAATGTGTTTTATATTTCTAGTACTACATAATCATTGAATAATTTGCGATAAAAATCAAAAATAAAGACGCTTTTTTTGTAGTAATTTTTCGTTTTTGATGAAAGAGATTAGCTTTAAACGTTACGGATTAGAGTATTCATTTTTGCTTTAAAGAATAATTTATGATGCATTATTTCATAATAAGATGAATATCAAATACTTTTTTCTAGAGTCAAACTATCTTTAATTAATACTATAATTTTTCGCTATGCTAATTAATTTCAATACATCGTTTGCGAAAGTTAATACTGATTTTTATCAATTTAAATACATTTATCGCACTTATATCTTTTTTTAATTATATAATTATTAATAAAAACTGGTTGGGTTTGGTCTAGTTTTTAAAAAATGACTTCTATTTTTGAAATTATTATCATTTTAAAATTTAAGACTACCGAGATTAATTAGTAACCAAACCAATAAAATATGAAAAAGGAAAAAAAGTTTTAAAAAAGCAGCAAAAAAAAAGAAAGCGTTTATCCAACGTTCTCCTACTGAAAAGTTGCTGTCAACAGATAGTAACTTATTTTAAAATAGTCATGAACTAACAAACAAACTAACCATGGTTAAAAAAAATAATAGTAAAACGATTTTTAATACTAAAAAGATCGTGTTCCTTCAAATTGTTCTGGGGTCTCTGATCGTCAGTTCATCGTATGCTGGTACTAGCGACGAAGGTTCACTTTTAGAAAAATATTCTTTACGTACTACGGAGACGAAAAGTGTAACACATCTAAAAATTGAGAATAAAAGTAGCATTGCTTTTGAAAAAATAACAGGTACAGTACTTGACGAGCAAGGATTGCCCCTTCCAGGAGTTAATGTTATTAAGAAAGGATCTCAAGATGGAGTAGTTACCGATTTTGATGGAAATTTCGTAATTGATGCTACAAAAGGACAGACTTTAATTTTTTCTTATATGGGTTTTGTCAATCAAGAAATTCAAATAAAAGATGCTAAAAATATTAAGATCACTTTAATTTCTGAGGCTCAACAGATGAACGAAGTTGTAGTTGTTGGATATGCTACAAAATCAAAAAGAAGTATTACTTCTGCTGTTTCATCAGTGAATTTGTCTGGTACTGCAGATATTCCTGTTTCGTCTATTTCTCAGGCATTAAGTGGTAAAGCAGCTGGACTAAACGTTAATTTGAATTCGGCACAACCAGGCGGAAATATTACCTTTCAAATACGTGGTTCTGCTACAGGTCGTTCTCCTTTAATTGTAATTGATGGTATGCCAACATCAGACTTTAGTCCTGCTTCTGCTGGAACTTTTGGAACTGGATCAATTGATGCGGTATTAGGAACATTAAATCCTTCGGATATTGAGTCGATTGATATTTTGAAAGATGCTTCTGCTACTGCTATTTATGGTTCTAAAGCTGCGGGAGGGGTAATACTTATAACTACAAAACAAGGCAAAAAATACGGTGAAAAAGGCTATAGTGTTGATTTGAATATTAGTTCAGGTCAGCAAAAATTTTATGAAATTCCTACTATGCTAAACGCGGTAGATTATATGACTGAAACCAACCGAGTAAAAAAAGAACAATGGTTGTACGAAAGTAGAGATGGTGTTTACAGCACTGTCCCTAAAGGCGGAAACTGGTCAGCTCCAGGAACATATATTCCATATTATAATGATGGCATAATTGCTGAATTTAGAGATGGAACGCGTAGAGGAACTGATTTTGTGGATCAAGTTACGAGAGTTGGTGCTGTTCAAGACCTTAATCTTTCTATAAGTGGAAACAGTAAAAACACACGTTTTTTCTCTTCATTTAGTGCATACGATCAAAAGGGAATTATAAAAAATAATAATTTAAGTAAGTATAACGGTCGTATTAATATAAACCAAAACTTTGGTGAGAAACTCAGCGGAGGAATCAATCTCACTTTTAGTCAAATTAACTCTGATAATGTACAAATTGGAAACGGTGGTTTATATGAGAACAGCGGAATTTTATTAAGTGCCTTACAGTTTGATCCAACTTTACCAGTGCGAAATGAAAATGGAGAGTTTCAAACAAATACTAGACAATCTAACTTTCCAAATCCAGTATCTTATCTTGATATAACGAACGAAACTAAAGTTGAGCGATTCTTAAATACAGCACATTTAAAATACGATATTTTGCCAGACTTATTTGTAAAAACGCAAGTTGGTTTTGATAGAACGCAGGGTAGAAGTTATGGATATTTGCCCACCTCTACAATTGCAGGAAAAAGCTACAATGGTCGTGCAGACAGGGGAGAGAATATGGCTTCCAACTATCAGTTTCAGTTTTTGGCAAATTACACGAAAACAATTAATGAGAAACACCACATTTCCGGATTGTTAGGTACAGAATATATGAAATATAAGTGGGAAGGAATGGGTATTACTGCGACCAATTTTCCATATGATGGAGTACTTTGGAATAACTTAGCTTTAGGTGCGAATCGTCCTACCGTTTATTCTAACGGAGGTTCTAGTGAAACAACGTCTTATTTCTCACAGCTGAGCTATGATTTTGATTACAAGTATTTTATAGCGGCAAACTTTAGAGTAGATGGATCGGCGAATTTCTCGCCTGAATCACAATACGGATTTTTTCCAGGAATATCTGTTGGTTGGGATGTTTCAAGAGAAGATTTTATGAAAAATACAGAAGGATGGCTAAGCCAATTAAAATTACGAATTGGTTATGGAGAAACTGGAAATGATAACATTGGTTCTGCTTTTACTGATTGGTATGCTCCTGGAGCAAATACAATGTGGGGTGGTTCGGTTATTTCTGGAGTGAGATTAGCGGGATTAGGAAACCCAGGTTTAAAATGGGAAAAACAAGTGGACGTGAACGCTGGTGTAGATTTCTCTCTGTTGAATAATAGAATTGTCGGATCTGTAGATTATTTTAATCGTGTTGTTAGCCGCATACTTGGAGAACGCAACTTAATTAGTTCTAATCCTGTAAATAAAATATTTTACAACCTAGATGCCGAAAAACAAACCTATGGTACTGAAGTAACTCTTAATACAAAGAATATTGTTAGTAAGGACTTTAGTTGGAATTCTTTAATAACGTATACTTATTATAGAGACAGATGGTTAAAACGAGATCCTAGTTATGTATTAGGAATCAATGAATCACAAAAACAATTTATAGGTGAAATATGGGCTTATAAATCTGATGGCTTGGTTCAACCAGGTAGTACAGATCCATTAAATAACATTCCTGGAACTGTAAAAATTAACGATACTAATGGATTTTTATTAGACGCATCTGGTAATAGAGTAGTAAATGAAAATGGTCAACCTCAGTACTCTGGTGTTTCTGATGGTAAAATTGATGCTGCCGATTTAGTAAAAGTTGGTGTTAATACACCATATACACTTGGTTTTAGTAATACATTTAAATACAAGAATTTTGATTTATCAATAGATACCTATGGTGTATTTAACAGATGGAAGGTCAATGAAACGAAAACTTCATTAGGTGGACCTAATGTCTATGGTATCGTGTCTATAGGAACCAATCTTTTAGAAGAGACAAAAGACCGTTGGAATAGTGACAATCAAGAAGGATCTGGTGTTTCTGCACTTCAAAATTATGCAAAAAACGGAAGTGGCGATTTTTTCTTAGAAAAAGCATGGTTTATACGTGTTAGAACAATCTCTTTAGGTTATACTTTGCCTAGTGGAACTTTAGATAAATTAAAAGTAAATAAATTGAGAATATACGGTAACGTACTTAATCCATTTTTATTTACGCCGTATTCAGGTATGGATCCAGAGACTGATAGTTATGTAGCTGCTTATCCAAACCAACGTACTTTTTCATTGGGACTTCAAATTCAATTTTAAAAATAAAGAGCCATGAAGAATATAATATGTAATCTCGAAATTAAAGTCGGAAGATCTTTAAGAACCTTAAAAAATAGTAGTATGAAAGTCAAGTTTATACCAATTTTGATATTTCTTTTTGTAATGCAGTCTTGTACTCTTGAGAAAGAAGAGTTCAACAAAATTACACCTGAAAATTTTTATAAGACAGAAAAAGATGCTCGTTTAGCTATTGCTGCTTTATATTACAACTCAATCACTAAAGTTGGCGATTGGGATCCTGGGTTTTTTGTTCAAAGTATAAATTCGGTTCAAGTGATATCTGATATTTCTGCGGGTGATATGATGATGTGTTCTTATGGAGCACAACCTTGGGATTTTCTTAAAAACCAAGAATGGACAGAGAATAATGGATATGCAACCAATAATTTCTTTCATTACTACAATCATATTAGTAATGCTCGTATTGTTGCCAATCAAATTGGACAAATGACAACAGTTTCTCAAGAAGTAAAAGAGCAATTGCAAGCAGAAGCAAATGCAGTAGGAGCATGGAAAGCAGCTATTTTATACGATTTGTATGGTCCAGTACCGTATCCGACAGATGAAATGTTAGCAAATCCAGGAAAACAAGAATATCCTGAGCGTCCATCTAACGAAGCATTTGTACAAATAATCGAATCGTTATTGGTAAACAAAGACAGGTTACAAGCTCCCGATTTTGGTAACAATTTTGGAAGAATGAACAAAGGTATAGCCAATTTTATTTTGATGCGTTTATACATGTTGGAAGGTGCAAGAACTGGAGATGCTGCTTTTTGGAAGAAAGCGAAAACAAGTGCTGAAGCTATTATCACTTCAGGGTCTTACGAGCTTCAATCTACGTACAGCGGTGTATTTAAAAAAAGCAACCAAAAAAACAAAGAAATCATTTTTGCTACGCCTTCCGATTACTCTTTCAATGTCAACATGTGGCATTCGGAATCTTTACCAAATAATTATCCAAGCGAATTAAATCGTGGAGCAGGATCTTGGGGTGGTTATAAATTACTTTGGTCATTTTACGATACTTATGAAGCTGACGATCAGCGTTTATCGACGATCGCAGCATCATATACGACAGATAGCGGACTTTTAATTGATAGAGCACACCCAAATGACAATCGTCATGGTGTTGGAGACGGAGCTATTCCTGTTAAATACGATACAGATGATACGCAAGTAGGTAATTTTCAAGAACACGATTTTATAGTTTACCGCTATGCGGAAGTAATCTTGTCAATGGCAGAAATCCTTAATGAACTTGGAGAGACTGCTACTGTGGGTGCACCAGGAATTTCACAAATATCAAATAGCAATCAAATTGTAAATAGTGATGGTGGTACAACAGCATTTTCATTCTTAAATGCTATCAGAGTTCGATCAGGGTTACAACCTGTACTGGGATTGACTAAATCACAACTACGTGATGCAATCTTAATGGAACGTGGTCATGAAATGTATTGTGAAGGTACAAGACGAATGGACTTAATCAGGTATCAAAGAGTAACTAATGGTGGAGGTTATAAAAAATTCAATGCCGATCCTAACAAATTTGTTTTCCCGATTCCAGTTGGATATATTAATGAATACAAAGGAAATTTAAAACAAAACCCAGGTTATTAAATGAAATAATAATAATGTTAGTTGTGATAAAGAGTGTGAAGTTTAAATGTCACACTCTTTATTTTTATATACTTTTTTAAAACTTTCAAATAATGAGAATTCACATTACTTTAGTGCTTGCTGTGTGCGGATTTCTAAACGCAATTGGACAAGAGGGAACATCATTCAAATTCAACAAAACTTTTAAATTAGATTCAATATCACATCTTCGAAATCCCGCTATGGGATGGATGCTTTATGAAGAAGGTGCCTCATTTGAGCCAGAATCAAAAAATTATGATCCTGTTATTTTTTGGGAAGAAATGGATGAAGTCAACGCAGAAAAATATGCAAATATTTTGTACATCCTCGTGCTTTGGAAGGTTATGGAGCCTGAAGAAGGAAAGTATGCTTGGAAATTTAATAAATCATATCAGGAATACATTAAAAAGGCGGAGGACAGAGGACTTAAATTAGCATTTCGAATCTTTTTTGATAATGGAACGCCAGACTGGGTTTATCAAGCAGGTAGTAAATCAACATTGGACGCACCATTGAGTCTTAAAGATGACAAACAACCTTATTATGATGATCCAATTTTTCTTTCCAAACTAGAAAATTTCATCAAAGCATTCGCAAAGGAATATGACAATCCTGCGAGAGTCGATTACATTGATGCCTATGGATTGGGCCGTTGGGGAGAAGGCCATGGTGTAACTTTAAAAGATCAAAAAAACTATAAAAGGGTAATTGAAAAAGTAACAGGCGATTATGCTCGAAATTTTAAAAAGATAGTAACAGTCTATAATCTTTCTCGAAATGATTGGCACATCAGTAAATCAGCTGTTTTTGATAAATTAGGTTTTTTACCACGTCGTGATGGTGTAGGTAGTCATTGGTACGATGAGAGGGAAAGAGGATACATGAAAGAACTTTTTCCTGCAAAAGCATTTATTGGGGAAGGTTGTTACTGGTTTGGTGCCAGAGATAAAGACACTACTTATCAAACCAAAAAAGCATTTTTTGACGATAAAAGATTTCCAAGAATGAAGACTTGGAACGATGCGCTTTCTGTAGCAGTAGATGATGCAATCGCTTGTAGATCCAATACATTCGATTTAAGAACACCTTTTGAAACTAAAACTTGGATAGAAAAACTACCTAATAAGGTACAAGAATTTATTACATATGGTGGGTACAGACTTTATCCAGAATCAGTTACCGTTGCCCAAAATAATCGAAATTTAGTCATTAATCATTTTTGGAAAAATTTTGGAGTCGGGGTTCTTCCTAACAATCATCCAAACTGGAATAATAAATACAAAGTGGCATTCGGGTTAATAAATCCAAAAACAGGACAAGTTGTTTACAATGTAGTAGATCCGATTGCGAATCCAGGAAAATGGCTAAAAGGTGAAACATACAGTTATCCAGATTTAAATCTTAGTATTCCCAAATCTGTACCGAAAGGTGACTATCAATTTGCAGTTGCAATTATTGATGCAACAACAGGAAAACCTGGAATAAAACTATCCATTCAAGATAGTCCGTTGAATAATCAATGGACACTTGTAAAAAGATTAGAAATTAAATAGATACTACTTTTTAATTCTTCTTTGATCAATTTATTAAAAATATAAAATCAAAATAAATCAATAGATGAAACGACTAAACATTTTTATTATAGTGCTAATGCCTTTACTGTTAATCGCACAAACTAATTCCGTAGCATTGAGTTCTCTTACCAATAAAGACCGTAACGAAAATAAAAAAGAAACAGTAACTATTGCCTTTCTACCTAATGAGCTTTGGTGGGGTGGAGCTGTTAATGATGGTTATTCGATGCCGTACCAAGAAGGTTTTTCGTACAATATGTACGGTAACAACAAAGGAAATCAAGTGCAACCTTTATTGCTATCCAATAAAGGACGTGTGATTTGGTCTGAGCAGCCATTTCAATTTACTTTTTTAAAGAATGCGATTGCGATAGAAGATGCCAAAGGTGAAATTTTACAAAATAAAGCGGGTAATTCATTAAAAGAAGCCTTTGATTTTGCTTCGTCGAATTACTTTGTGGCTGATGGAAAAATGCCACATGAAATGCTTTTTTCGGCACCACAATACAATACCTGGATTGAGTTGATGTACAATCAAAACCAAGAAGATATATTAAAGTACGCACACTCCATTATTGATAATGGATTTCCTCCTGGCGTTTTAATGATAGACGACAACTGGCAAGAAAATTATGGAAAATGGGATTTTCATACAGGACGTTTCCCAAATCCGACTGCCATGATGAAAGAGTTGCACGATCTTGGTTTTAAAGTAATGCTTTGGGTCTGTCCTTTTGTAAGTCCAGATTCTGATGTATATCGTGATTTGGCTAAGAAAGAGCTGTTCTTAAAAAATGCTAAAGATGCCAATGTAGCAGCTGCTCCTTGGATTGATTCTGGTCAACCTGCTATGATTTACTGGTGGAATGGTGCAAGTGCGGTACTTGATTTATCAAATCCAGCGGCAGAAAAATGGTTTAAAGGAGAATTAAATACGTTAATCAAAAAGTATGGTGTCGATGGATTTAAGTTAGATGCCGGTGATTTTTATTTTTATCCAGATAATTTACTAAGTCATATTCCAGGAACTACTCCTAATGAACAATCAGAATTATTTGGAAAGATTGGTTTGGATTATCCGCTGAATGAATATCGTGCCATGTGGAAAATGGCAGGAAAAGCATTAGCCCAGCGATTAAGTGATAAAGCACATAATTGGGCAGATCTTCAAACGCTCATTCCTAATATTACTGGTCAAGGATTATTAGGCTATGCGTTCTCTTGCCCTGATATGATTGGTGGCGGAGAGTTTTCTTCTTTCTTAAATACACAAACTATCGATCAAGAACTTATTGTTCGATCAGCACAAATTCATGCATTAATGCCAATGATGCAGTTTTCTGTAGCACCATGGCGAATTTTAGATAAAAAACATCTTGACGCAGTGAAGGAAGCTGTAGCGCTTCGTAAAAAATTTACAAACTACATTATGCTATTGGCTAAGGAAGCAGCAGAGACGGGCAAACCAATTGTTCGAACTATGGAGTATGAATTTCCAAATCAAGGTTTTGAAAAACTAAACAATCAATTTATGCTGGGAGATAACGTACTGGTTGCGCCAATTTTGCAAAAAAACACAATAAAGAGAGCCATTGAATTGCCAAAAGGAAACTGGAAGGATTCTGCAGGTAAAATTTACAAAGGAGGAAAAATAATAATTATACAAACAGAATTAAACAAATTACCATATTTTGAAAGACTAATTAACTAAACCAAGAATTATGAAACCAAAAATTTTACTCATTTTAACAATATTTCTGTACAGTCATATTGGTAAAGCACAGAATCTTATAAGTAACTCTAGCTTTGATACAGGAGGAGACTCCTCATTTATTTTAGCACCGTGGATCGCAACCGGTAATGCGGGAGTGTGGGAAACCGAACACTCTAGTTCAAAGCCTAAAGCCGTTAAGTTAACGGGAACAGCAGCATCTATAGAACAGTTGGTTTCTGGATTAACACCTAACACGATCTACCGATTTTCTGCTTGGGTATATACAACAGGCTCTAATAAAGCACGACTAGGTGTCAAAAATTATCTTACACCAACAACTGGAGATAGTACCATTGATAATAGTATTGCTGGTTATCAATTTTTGGAACTTGAATTTACAACTGGAGCATCTGCTACCTCTGCTAAAGTCTATTTTTATACAAACCAAACCTACAGTGTTTACGGAGATGATTTTGCTTTAGAAAAATTACCAATTGCAATAAAAACAAATATTGCAAACGGAGGTTTTGAGGATGGCACCTTACAAAATTGGTTGTCCAATGGTAAACAATCTTATTGTGATTCAAAAGGAGCAGATCCTGGAGCAAATAGGTGGATTTCTAGTTTGAGTACAACAGGAGCAGTGAGCAACATTACCAGTTATTCAGCGTCATCTTATCCTATTAATGGTTACAATCAGTATAGTGATCAAACACTTTTGGTTGCTCCTAATTCAACTTTTACGTTAAACATTACTAATACTAACTCCACTCGCTACAGTCGCATAAAAGCTTGGATAGATTGGAACGGAGATGGTGATTTTTTAGATAGTGGAGAAGAATTATTTTTTCTAGGAAATGCATCAACTGATAATATTGCCTCGACGGTTACTATTAGTAAAAATATTACGGTGCCAGCTTTAGCAACTTTAGGAGCGAGTCGTTTGCGTATTCGCTTTGAAGATGCATGGGCAGGTGTGCCAGTGCCTTGTAATTTTAGTGAAAAATCATCAACCTTTGATTTCAAGGTAATTGTTTCAAATGGAGGAAGCACTCCGACAGAATCGATCACAACTACTGCGGTTTCTTCTGAAGTTCATAGTGGTGCATTTGCAGCAAAAATAGCAGGAGAAGCTGCTACTGTAAATCAGAATAATTTAAAATTAAAAGCAGGTACGAGCTACCTTTTAAAAGCTTGGGCAAAGGTTGGTACTAGCAATGCTGTTACTGTTGGAATTAAAAACTTTACAGGTGGTATTTTATCATCATCATTAGTTGCTAGCACTTCTAGTACTTCGTATCAAGAATTATCTGTACCATTCACTACTGGAGTCTTTCCGCAAGATGCAACTGTTTTTTTTCAAACAACTTCTTCAGGTACCGCTTTTTTTGATGATTTTACAATCACACAATTGTCTAGTTTAAGTCCGCTAGATGAAAGTTTCGTATCAAAAGAAACTTTATTGAGCAATCCAGAAAGAGGTTTTAGATTCGAGCAAATTGTTCAAGCGCCTGATCTAAATGATCCTTGGGGACTTGCAATAAAATATGATGTTAATACTGTACTTACAGATATCGAGAACCAAATGGACGCTACAGACGGACATGTTAGACTATCGCAATGGTACATTTATTTGTCACAATATAAAGATGGACCTCTTCCTCAAGTTGCCTTAGATGCAGTTCAAAAATGTTTTGATGCTTTTAAAAATAAAGGGTATAAAATGGTACTGCGTTTTGTTTATCAAGCACCAGAGGCCGAAGCACCTTACACCAATATAATTCCCAGTACATCCCGAATTTTAGGACATTTAGATCAGTTGAAGCCTTTGGTTCAAGCAAATATTGGAGTAATTCATACATTACAAATGGGACTTATTGGTGCCTGGGGAGAATGGCATTCTTTTGGAAATGCGTACAATCAAACTGATAAAAATAACCTAGTAGCCAAATTATTGGAAGTTTTACCCGCCGATAGACAAACTCAAATGAGAACTGCAGGTGATCGTAATGCAATTAGCACAGCAATAGTTTCAACCGCAATCAAAGATGCAAGAATTGGTTTTCACAACGATTTTTTTGGTGACAGCAAAACATATTCGTCGACCTCTTCGGGATACTATGGTAGCGACACATACAATTTAGTAAAAGATAAATCTTATAATTTACTGATTGATGGAGAGCCAGGTTGGTCTCGTGACTGTAAATCTAATAGTGATTGTATTTGGCAAGTAAGTGAACTTTTTGACGTTTATGAAGTTTTAAAACAACTTACAGATCATCATTACACCAGCTTTAGTTTGGCTCATGGCTACAATGCGAACAATGCCTATTGGAAAAGATTTTTATTAAGTCAAGAAAATCTTGATGCTTTAAAGATACCTTATCATCCAAGCTATTTTAAAAATAACGTTGGCAGCTCTGTCAATAGAACAGCTTATGAATTTATAAGAGATCATTTAGGATACAGGCTTTATGTCAGTGCAGCCAATCAGTCGTTAACCCAAAATGGAAATATTTTAAATTATTCAGTAGACATTCAGAATTATGGTTTTTCATCATTACATAATCCAAGGGAAGTGAATGTTGTGTTGTTGGACGCTGCTAATAATGTAATTGCAACTTCTTTATCTTCAGCCAATTCTTCAACTTGGCAGCCTTATACTCCAGGAGATGCCAATCATACTATTTTAACACATACTATTTCTGGAACAATGACACTTCCAGCAAACATTGTAACTGCTTCTAATTATAAAATTGGAATTTGGTTGACAGATCCAGTGTTAAAAAACAATAAAAAGTTTGATATACAATTAGCCAATAGAACAGGTATGACAGTGTTTGAAAACAACACTCAAAAAATAAATATTTATAAGACCAGCGTTAGTCTAACAGCAGTGACAAATAGCTCACACTGTGAGGCAAACAATGCAAAATTTGGCAACGAAAGTAGTACTAGAAAAGAATATTACATTAAAAGTTTTTCTACTTCTGGTGGTGTAGAAAATATTTCATATTCCAACGGTACATACCCTACATCATTAGGAGACGGTCATGGTGAACACAGTGCTTCACTTGTAAGTGTTGCTTCAGGTAGTTCTTTCTCGTTCACGATGCAAAATAATATACCAGCTTCTGGAGAACTACATGCAAGGCTAATAGGTTGGATTGACTTAAATGGAGATGGTGATTTTAATGATTCTGGTGAGCAATTATTTACTCTTGGAGGATCGGCACAAAATAATCGCTCGGTTTTGCAAAATATCGTGAGATCTATAACAATACCAGCTGGAACCATTCCTGGTATAAAAAGGATGAGATTTAGAATGCGAGATTCTTGGGTCGATTTGCCTACAGCTTGTGGCTCTAATACCATTGCCACAGCTTATGATTTTTTCATAAATGTAACTGGTCAAACTTTAGGAATTAGTTCAAAAAAGGAAAAATCAATGTCAGATGAAGAGAATAGTTCAACTGAAGTCAAGTTGTATCCGAATCCTTTTCAGAATATTTTACAGATCGACAGTGCTCAGGGTATTAACTCAGTAAAAATTTATAACGTTGTAGGACAAGAGGTTTACAGCCAAGATGATACAAATAATAAACGATATATCGAAATAGCGAGTAATGCGCTCGCTCCTGGGGTGTACTTAATAAAAGTAGAAGATCGTAACGGTCATATTACAAGCAAAAAAGTAATTAAAAAGTAAGAATAAAAAACCTCAGTCCCAAAGGATTGAGGTTTTCAATTTAACAATTACTAATTATGTAATTTTGGAATTTCAAAAGAAATAAAAAATAAAAAAAGGTTGTTTGTATCGTTGTTGTGGTGTACCAAATAACATTCTAAAAAAAAACAAAAAATGAATACTAAATTGATCACATGTTATTTTTTTATAACAATATTTTTAATCTTCAATTCTTTACAGGGAACTGCGCAAAACAAGCGTCCTAATATTATTTACATTCTAGTTGATGATATGGGATATGGTGATGTCGGTGCGTTTTTTCAAAAGCAACGCATGAAAAGTAACGATCGATCCAAACCGTATCAGATCACTCCCTATTTAGACCAAATGGCTGCGACGGGAGCTATTTTTACGCAGCAATATTGCAATGCACCAGTTTGTGCGCCTTCTAGAGGTTCTTTATTAACTGGTGTAAATCAAGGAAATGCACATGTAAGAGACAATCAATTTGATAAAGCACTCGAAGACAATCATACCTTGGGTACCGTATTAAAGCAAGCCGGTTACCAAACTATGGCGGTCGGAAAATGGGGATTGCAAGGAACAGATGAGAAAGTAGCTCCCAATTGGCCAGCACATCCTTTAAAAAGAGGATTTGATTCTTATTTTGGATACATGCGACATATGGATGGTCACGAGCATTATCCGTACGAAGGATTATACGGTGGTAAAAAAGAGGTTTATGATAATTACGTAAATATAGCGGATGAACTGGCTAAATGTTACACCACTGATTTGTGGACGGCTGTTGCCAAAAAGCAAATTGTAGCGCACGAAAAAGGAAAAGATGCTGACAAGCCTTTCTTTATGTATCTCGCTTATGATGCGCCACATGCCGTTTTAGAGCTTCCAACTCTAGCCTATCCAAGCGGTCTGGGATTAAATGGTGGTGTGCAATGGACGGGACAAAAAGGGCAAATGATTAATACTGCGTCGGGTATTCCAGATAGTTTTGTCTATCCTGAATATGCTAATGCGACATATGATAATGACAATAATCCTGCAACTACAGAAGTGGCCTGGCCGGATACCTACAAGCGTTATGCAACCGCGAATCGTCGTATTGACGATGGAGTGGGCGATATATTACAATTATTGAAGGATTTAAAAATTGATGAAAATACAATAGTAGTTTTTTCATCTGATAATGGCGCTTCGATCGAATCGTATCTTCCAGCTACATATGTTAAGTTCGAACCTACATTTTTTGCTAGTAATGGAACTTTTGAAGGCATCAAAAGAGATGTTTTAGAAGGCGGTGTTCGCATGCCAGTTTTGGTCAATTGGCCCAAACATATTGCCGCAGGAAAGGTACTTACAATGCCGTCGATGTTGTCGGATTGGATGGCTACTTTTTCGGATATAGCGGGAGTTCCGGCTCCTGCAAGAACGGATGGAGTTTCTTTATTACCGTCATTAACAGCTAACGGCAAACAAAAAGAAAGTCTGGTTTATGTAGAATATGAAGGCGAAGGTAGAACTCCTGATTTTAAAGAATTTGATCTTTCGCACCGAAATAAAAAACGAGGACAGATGCAATTGATACGAATGGGAAACTATAAAGGCGTTCGTTTTGATATTAAATCGGCAGATGATGATTTCGAAATTTATGATGTTTTAAAAGATCCCCGCGAAATAAATAATTTAGCATCAAAGCCTGGTTTCGAAAAAATGCAACAACAAATGAAGGCTTCAGTTTTACAACTAAGATACGCAGACGTTGAAGCTCCTCGCCCGTATGATACTGCTTTGATTCCTGCAACGGTAGTTTCAAGCAAACTTTTCCCTGGAGTAGTAGAGCAATTTTTTGAAGACGATTTTCCTTATGTAGTTTCTGAAAAAGAATTAAAAGCCAAACAACAAAAAATCACAAAATCAATCGGGAATAACGAGCAAACCAATAGAAAAGGAATGTTTTTGTATACCACTTTCGTGAAAATTCCCACCGATGGCAAATACAATTTTTCAATGAATAGCTCAAGTAAAGCCTTTGTTCGTTTGCACCAAGCGATTCTTTTTGATGCTGATTTCGGTTATCAAGCAGGTACAGAATTGACTTCAGCTGTTTTTTTGAAAGCAGGGTATCATCCAATTTCAGTTTATGTACTTAAGAATTCAGAAGTAACAGCAACGATAAACCTAAAATGGAAATCAGCGCAAGAAGCGGATTGGAAAAATTTAGAGGAAACTGATTTATTTCAATCTAAAAAACACATTAAATAATGAAGACAATAAAAATAAAATATTTAAAACTAACATGGAGTATAATTTCAATGTGTGTGTTTTCGGTAAACGGACAAGTAACAAGTTTGCCTATACCTAACAAACAGCAATTGGCTTGGCAGAAAGCCGAGCTTGGCGTTGTTTTTCATTATGATTTACATGTATTTGATACTTCAAAATACAATCAAGGAATCAACAGAATTACTCCAGTTGCTGATTATAATATCTTCAATCCGCAAAAATTAGATGTAGAACAATGGGTAATTTCTGCAAAAGCTGCAGGTGCAAAATTTGCTATTCTAACCGTTACTCATGAAACGGGTTTCGCTTTGTTTCAGTCTGATGTGAATCCGTATTCGATGAAAAGTTTGAAATTTAAAGAAGGAAAAGCGGATCTCTTTAAAGATTTTACAGACGCTTGTCGCAAGCACGATATTAAGCCAGGTGTTTATTTAGGCATTCGTTGGAATTCATTTTTTGGTGTGCATGATTTTGTAGTAGATGGCGATCCGAGCGAAGAAATGCAGAAAAAAAGACAGGCCTATTACAATAATATGGTAGAAGGAATGGTCAAAGAAATTTGTACCAATTACGGACCTCTATTCGAAATATGGTTTGATGGCGGTGCGAGTAGTCCAGATAAGGGAGCACCAGATGTGTTACCAATCGTAAAAAAATACCAGCCGGATTGTTTGTTTTATCACAACGACCAATTGGCCGAAGCGCGTTGGGGCGGTTCAGAAAGTGGTACTGTAAACTACCCTTGCTGGTCTACATTTCCGTACAATTATACAGGCTCTGGCGAAAGTGCGATACCCGGAATTTCTAAAAATGGTTTTTCAGTACTAAAAGGTGGAGACCCAGACGGGAAATATTGGGTACCAGCGATGGCCGACGCTCCTTTGCGCGGTTCTAATGGCAGACACGAATGGTTTTGGGAGCCTGGAGATGAAAATAGTATCTATCCCTTAGAAGAATTAATGGATATTTATTATAAATCAGTGGGGAGAAATGCTACTTTAATTATGGGATTAACACCTGATAATACTGGACTAATGCCAAAAGAGGATGTGCAACGTTTAAAGGAATGGGGTGCTGAAATTAAAAAAAGATTCGATTCACCACTAGCTGTGACCAAAGGAAAAGGAAAGAGCATTGAATTAAAACTTTCCAAGGAGACAACAATCAATCAAATTGTAATTCAGGAAAATATTGCTTTAGGACATCGTGTACGAGCCTTCAGCATTCAAATATTCGAGAATGGGAAATGGCAAACAATCAATAGCGGTACGGCTATAGGGAATAAGTATATTTTTCTAGCTGATAGACCTGTTCTAACAAAAAAGCTTCGACTACTAATTGATAAATCAGTTGGGGAACCGGATATTATCAACTTTGCGGTATTCAATGTAGAGAAAAATTAGTTTATTATTTTATGTAAATGTATTTGTGAAAGCTCAATTCCAAGGAATTGAGCTTTTTTTTTGGTTATTACACCATTAACAATAATGTATCATTGAGCACAATTTGTTTTTATAGCAATTTGTACTATTGTCGTCTTTTATGCGATTTCTGCAGTAAAATAAGCTGTAATAATGATTTTAGCCGCGTATCTCAGTACGTATAGCGTTAATAATTTGGAAATACGCAATACATGTCGTATTTTAGCAATAATGCTTATTTATAAAATACAATAGTGAAAATTTTTAGTAATTGATATTCTATCCATTCATTTCACTTTAGAGTAATACACTCTTTCAGTTGCATCTTGCAACAATTTTTCACAAGCGACTACTAATTTTTTGAATGCTGACTTTTTTTTCAAAAGTCATATAATTCTGTAATCTAAAAAAAAATCTATGAACAAAAATTCTATGAAAGACAAACGTATCGGTATAATCGGTGCGGGACCGAGTGGTTTAGCGCAAATTCGAGCGTTCGAAGCGTTAAAAGAACAAGGATATGCGATGCCAGAGATTATTTGTTTTGAGAAACAAGACAATTGGGGAGGAATGTGGAATTATTCGTGGAGAACGGGTGTCGGTAAATATGGCGAACCACTTCACGGAAGCATGTACAAATACCTTTGGTCGAATGGTCCTAAAGAATGTTTAGAGTTTTCGGACTATTCGTTTGATGAGCATTTTAAAAAGCCAATTTCGTCCTATCCGCCAAGACCTGTTTTATTTGATTATATACAAGGACGTATTAAAAAAAGTAATGCTAGAGATTACATACGCTTTGACACCACCGTGCGTTGGGTTAGTTTTAGTGAAGAAACTAAAAAATTCTCAGTAGTGCTCGACGATTTAAAAATCGACAAGACCTATACCGAAGAATTAGACTTTTTAGTAGTGGCTTCTGGACATTTTTCTACTCCAAACATGCCGTACTTTAAAGGAATTGAAAATTTTCCAGGAACAGTAATGCACGCACATGATTTTAGAGGTGCAGATCAGTTTAAAGACCGAAATATTTTATTGATTGGTAGCAGTTATTCGGCTGAAGATATTGGGGTTCAATGTTACAAGCACGGAGCAAAATCGGTTACCTTGAGTTACCGAAGTAATCCGATTGGGATCGAATGGCCTGAAGGAATTAAAGAACTTCCTATGGTCACGCATTTTGACGGCGAAACTGCTTTCTTTAAAGATGGTACAACCGAAAATTTTGATGCTGTAATTATGTGTACGGGGTACCAACATAAGTTTCCTTTTTTACCAGATGAACTTCGCTTAAAAACTAAAAACAACTTATTTCCAGATCATTTATACAAAGGAATATTTTTTAATGCATTGCCTCAATTGATATATTTGGGAATGCAAGATCAATATTATACTTTTAATATGTTTGACGCGCAAGCTTGGGTTGCTAGAGATTTTATGATGAATAGATTGACGCTTCCAATAGAAGGGGAGAGAAGAGTTGATATTGACAAGTGGTTGGATAGAAACAATCAGTTGCAAAATAGTTTAGAAAATGTCGATTTTCAGTCCGATTACATTAAAGAGCTGCTTTCACTATCAGATTATCCACCTTTTAATGTTGATAAAGTAGGAGAAATGTTCAAGGAATGGTTGCAAGACAAAGAGGATGATATTTTAACGTATAGAGATAAGACCTATCAAAGTGTAGTCACCGGAACAATGGCCGCGCAACACCACACCGAATGGATGGATGAACTAGATGACAGCAAAGAGCGTTATTTGTACGCCGCGGAGGAAGTAGAAATGATTCCTGAAAATCTGTAATACATATGGTATAAAAATACACAACGTATTTACTGAATTTCAGAAGTAATTATTTTATAAAGCCTCATAATCTTTTGATTATGAGGCTTTATATTTATGTATTTACAGTTATTGTTACATTTAAAAAAAGAATAAAAATCACTACTCTTTGTAAAGTTTTAAAATTTCGACCAGTTCTGGTATCGACTTTATGTTTAACTTTTCAAACAATCTGTTTTTATAGGTGCTAATAGTCGATGCATGCAGATTTAAAGTGTTCGAAAGTTCTTTAAGCGGAATGCCTTCGACCAATTTGTTTGCAATTTGTAATTCTCGATTCGACAACGCTGCGATAGGAGTACTTTTTGCAGGTCCGTTCAAAGAAGCTGAAATCATTGCATCTCGTACTTCGTCAGATAAGTAGCGACCCGTGCTGAGCATCGCACTTAGAGCTTGATCAATTTTAGCCGATGAAGACTCTTTGTTTAAATATCCATCTGCTCCAAGTTTTAAATAACGAACGGCATATATTTGCTCATCCTGTGACGAGAATACAAGAATTTTAATACTAGGTTGTTTCAGCTTAATGAAAATGACAGCATCCTGAAAAGAGCCATTGGGCATATTAACATCCAATATGACTAAATCGTAGTTGTCTTTAGAAATTGCACTGTATAATGATATATAATCATTTACTTCAGCCAAATGCGCTTGCGGTTTCAGTTGCTTTATTATCCGAAGCATGCCCATTCTCACAATTTCATGATCATCTGCTACTAGAATACGATCATTATTTAGCATGTTTTTTTTTATTTATAGATTTGGGGAGGCAAATGGAAATTGTTGTTCCTTGATTCTTTACGGATTTGATTACAATATGTCCACCTAACAAAAATACAAAACTCTGAACGATTTTCAAGCTTAATCCCGCACCAATTTCTCCCGTTGTACCTTCATAAACAGGGCTTTCGAATGAGAAAACAGAATCTACATTACTTTCTGTCATTCCGATGCCGTAGTCGGTTATTGATAAAATGTAATTGGTATGGTCTTCTTCTGCAGTAAAAAGTATTTTATTTTTTTTGTGCGAATATTTTATAGCATTGTCTACCAATTTGTTTACTATAAAAAGAAGTAACACTTTATCTGTAATTATATTCAGTTCATAATCGCCTTTAAAATCAAACGATAATTCTTTACTCAAAAATTTATTTTCATTTTCTTCTTTAATTTCATCGTAAAAATTGAAACCGTTTAAAACATCAGCATTAGGACTGAAATTTCCAAATTGAGTTTTCAACCATTCTCCAGTACTCTGTGCTACTGAGAAATTTTTTGTGGCATCTTTTTTAATCTGTGGCAGCATCTTAAAAAAATCATCTTTACTTATTGTGTCGTCCTCGTATGCTTCGATTAGCCACTTAATGTTACCGAATATTTGTTTGCTGTCGTGCGAAATTAAAGATATCCAGCCTGTTAGTAGGTTATTTTCAGTTTTAAGTATTTCGATTTCTAGTTCTAATTTTTCTAGTTTAGTCATGATCTGGGTGTGTTTTACTTCAATTCTTAATTTAAAAGTAAGCGTGCAAATTTAACCTTTTCTCATTCTTTTCCAATCCATTTTTTAATCATATTGGCTAAAGTAAGCTTCAACAATGGTTTAGCCAGAAAATCATTCATGCCTTCTTGTACACATCTTTCCTTTTCACCTGGCAAACTTCCTGCCGTTAATGCAATAATCGGAATTTCGATGTCACGTTCTAAACTTCTAATTATTTTTGTTGCTTCAATTCCGTTTAATTCTGGCATTCGAATGTCCATAAAAATAAGGTCCGGACTTTCTTTTTTATACTGTGCCACCGCCTCATGTCCGTTACAAGCTTCTATGATTTTGGCATTAGGTACAATTTCTTGCAGATATGTTTTTGTCAAATACATATTGATCGAATTGTCTTCGGCAACTAAAATTTTTACGCTATGTGTACTATCTTCAGATTCATTTTCTTTGTATTCAATTGCCACAGATTGTACCTTCTTGTCATTTTTAAGTTTAGATAAAACCTTGTACATCAAGTTCATTCTAATAGGTTTTACTAAGCGATTGTCAACTTCTAACTCAACGCATGCTTCTTGCAACGTTTCATCATCCGACGAACTGTATAATACAATAAAAGGCGAGTTTTTGTTTAACTCTTTTATTTTTCTGATGGTCTCAATACCATCCATTACTGGCATGTGATAGTCCATGATAATGACATCAAATTGCTTGTGCTCCATCATAGTAAGTAGTGCTTTTAAGCCACTATCCACTTCGGTTACAACTATGCCTTTAATCTCTAACATTCGTCGTAAAATCATTCTATTATTGTCGTTATCATCGACAATTAAGACCGTTTTAATTCCTTCAAGAGCCATTTCAAACTCTTCTTTTTCGGTATTAAAATTAATGTCAAAAAAGAAATGACTGCCTTTGCCTTGTTCACTTTCTAGTTGCAATGTACTATCGGCGAGTTCTAATAATTTGTTTGAAATGGTCAAACCTAAACCCGTACCACCAAAGCGTTTGGTAATACTTGCATCTTCCTGACAAAAGGCATTAAAAATTTCTTTCTGTTTATCAATATGTATGCCGATTCCCGTATCCCGAACTCCAAAACGCATTCGCATTTTGCCTTCTCCGTAATCTTCTAGCACTTTTACGTATACTTTTATTTCGCCTTTTTCTGTAAACTTTAGTGCGTTACCGAGTAAGTTTACAAATATTTGTTTGAGTCGCATTCCATCAGCCCAGATAAATCTTGGCGCATTATGCTCGATATCAATAAGCATTTCTAGGCCTTTTTTATTTACGCTGTAAGACACAATATTAAAAGCTTCGGAAATCACTTCTTCAATATCCACTTTATCGATATCCAATTTCATTTTATTTTTTTCCATTTTCGAAAAATCTAAGATGTCATTAATAATACTGTAGAGTGAAATACCCGATTGATTGATAATTTCTAAATATTGTTTTTGAGTTTCATCTAAGTTGGTTCCTAAAGCTAGCTCAGTAAAGCCAATTATTCCGTTGAGTGGTGTTCGAATTTCGTGACTCATATTGGCTACAAATTCTGATTTAGCTAAATACGCTTCTTCAGCATCTTCCTTTGCTTTTTTAAGTTCATCATTCATTCTTTTTCGTTCTGTAATATCAATCACATTCGAAAAAATTTGTTTATTTCCATCGGAATCTTCCTCTAAAACACTCATAAAGTACCAGATCGCCTGCTCACCATCTTTTTTAAGTATTGACATTTCGCCAGAAGCTTTTCCGTGCTTTTTTATTTCTTTTAAAAATAGTGTAATTCGACTATGTCGTTCGGGTTCTATCAGATCAAAAAGAGAAGAGTTTTGCATTTCTTCTTTAGAAAATCCCGAGGCAATTAATCCTGCTTTATTTACATCTATAAAATTACCATGCAAGTCTAAGACGCTAAGAATTCCACTGATGTTTTCAAACACATTTCTAAATTTTAATTCGCTCTGCATCAATAATTTTTCCTTTTCTACATATTCAGAAACATCACGACCAATAGTGTAGACTTGGTTAGAATCGAGATCGGGCGAGCTGGTCCATTCGATCCATTTAATTTCGTTTGTTTTGGTAAAATATCTATTAGTAAAATTGTGACTAAACTCCCCTTTAATGATGGCAGCTAGCGTTTCCAATGTTTCCGATCGATCATCTGGATGTACGAAATCAATAAAGTCAGACTCGGTAAGTTCTTTGGCTGACCATCCTAATGTTTTGGTAAAAGCGGGATTGATTTTTATAAATTTTCCTTCCAATGAAAAAACGCCCAATAGATCATCAGAGAATTCAAACAAATAGTCCTGATTGGTTAAGCGCTGTTCTTTTTCTTTTATTTTGATCCAGCGATTGACTTGATCGACCGCCTTATTGAGATAAAGGTTGTCTTCTGCAGTGAGAACACGTTCTTTAGTATCAAAGACATTTATACTTCCGAGAACTATATTATTGGAATCGGTAATAGCAAAGGCTGTGCTAAATTTTACGTCTAAATGATTTGCTTTATGAGCAGGGCACAGTTGCTTTTGTTGTTCAAAAAGCGACTGTGCTTTAGATAAATAAGAGGCTGATAAAGGCCATATTTTCTTTAAGCTGTCGTCATTGCTAGCAATAATGTATGTTTTAGTTTCATTAAATAACGTAATGGTACACAATGCAAAATCAGTTATGCTAATGATTGAGTATATTAAAAAATCAAAAGCTTCTCCATATTTATTTTGAAGTATTCCTAATTTATATGTTGTATCCTTTATGTTGGCACTGTACGTTTTTTGAATTTTTTTCATCATTTAAAAGTTTGTCGCTATAAAGCCGTGAAGCTATAAATCACATTAATACTGTACGATTTTTTTTCTTTAGGTATTAGCGATTGCGCCGAAATGGCTGAAATAGAATAGTTTAAATTTAAATTTTTATCAATTTCTGGAGAACCATTGCTGATTAGTATCTGTGAACTTTTAGACAGAGGTATTCTTTTAGAATTTCCTTCGATGCCAATTTCAAGTACATCACTATTTATATTGGTTTGAATTCCGTTTGAATAAAAATAGTTTGCATCAGATTTTACATATAACTCATAATTTTCATTGTTTGAAACACGAATCTGATTCGGAATAACTTTAGTTTGACCTTCATTGTATTGCTGAACGGTGTTAAATAAGAAATTCACTTCAGTGTTGCCTCCAGGAATAGTAATTTCCGATAGAAATGGAACCACTACCGTAACATCCACTTCTTTTGCTGAATTACTAGAGCCGTTGCTAGCTTTTGCATTTAAATTAACTTGAAAAGTATACGTTCCAGCTTCAAAAAAGTAATTTCTAAAATCCTCATTATTAACCAGAAGCTGAAGCTCAAAATTTGCTCTGTTTCCACGCTCTACTTTAAAGCCGCCAGCAGGAGAGTAATTTTTCTCATTTTTCTCTAGTGCCATGGTAAGTATTTTAGGTTGGTTGCTACCAAGCTGCACCACGGAAACATCAAACTTTCTATTTTTTCCATTTAGTGCTTTAAACTGAACTACTTTTTTCTCACTTTTTGCGAACAAGTCAAAATCAATAGTATGTCCAATCTCCATAGTACCCAAATTGATTGCAAATTGTGCGCCAGTACGAAATTCATTCAAAGAATTAATAGTGACATAGTTGGAAGTGCTTCCTAAAAGCCATCTAATGTCCTCTGGAATAGTAATAAAAGTGCTGAAGCTTTCAGGACTAAATTCTATCGCATACCAACCACTGCGGCCATAATCTTGGGCGATCTGTATTTTGTAATCACCTGCGTAGAATGCGTTGGCCTCGATCTGACTTGAAGGAATGCGAAAGCGAAAAGCAACATTTCCAGCGTTATAACGCGAGCTGGCCGTAGGCTGATACCAAGTTTGATAAGAACTCGTAAACCACTTATATCCAGGCAACACATCACCAGAACGAAAAGGAGCTTGTTGTCCACCTATAGTGGCTAATTGCCATTGTAGAACTGATGTAGGCAAAGTAGTGGTTGGTGCGGACGTATGAATGAAAAATTCACCTGAACTAGACCTAACGTAAGGATCTACACCAGTAGAGCGCCATGAAGAATTTCCTTGAGTATTCATGACGGTTTGAACAGTCGTAAACTCTGATCTGTTAAAGATAGAAGAAGTTGGCAGCGTGATGTGAACATCTTGGGCATGCACAATATGTGTACTGTATAAAAGAAAAAATACTGCTAAAAAAACTGTATATAATATTTTCATAACATTAGATTTAAAATTTTTTGACTTTAATTTGCCTGTCTTTTTTTATAAATTTAAAAAGTAAAATTTCAGGATAATCAGCGTTGTTTAACTGTATGGTTTCTGACGATTTTACGTACTCGTATTTATTATTTTCGATAAAAATTCGATATGTTCCATTTTTAAGAAAAAATTCAAATTCGTCATTTTGATCTACAGCGGTATATGTTTTTATGCCTTGCTCGTCTTCCGCATAAATGATAATACCTCTAACATCAGATTCTAAATCGTCGTAGGTTTGCTTAACCTCAGCTAGTTTACCTTTTACCTTATTACTTTTACCTAATCCTATTTTTAAGTTTACACTTTTGCGTACCAAAATCGTCGGATCAATCATTAAACGGCCGCCACTACTTTCATTGACTCTTAATTTATAACTTCCTTGGGGCACATTTTTAAAAATTACTTTACCACTTTTATCTGTTTTGGCCACATAGCTATCTAGTTTAATAATTTCGTTTGCCATGGCAAATTCGTCTTTATCTAAGATACCATTTAAGTTTTGATCATGAAAAAATTGTAGGGAAACATTATGAAAAGACCCAGAATCGCCATTCGAAAAATACTTTTTGATTCCGATTTTAACTTGATAATTGTCGCCTCTAAAACTATTGGCTAACAAAGACTTGTAATTAGAATAGTTGGCATAAGCGGTTCCTGCCCAACTTGGAGTAATCTTGTATTCTAAATTAGCGTTGACATTTTGATTGATATTATTGTACAGTTCTGAATAATTGATCGCTGCTGAAAAATAGCCACTTATTTTGTTTTGTAGCGCTTTAAAATTATAAGAAGTATATAAATTATAATTAATAAAATTTTTGCTTGATTCAGAAAAATAATTCAGATCATAAATAGTGTTAGGGTTGTACTGAATCATTCCGTTTAACGAAAAGTTTTTGTAGTTATAATTCAGCATTGTTTTAAAGCTTGAAAAAGTGTAGCATCTTTCTGTTGCTTCCGAGTAGGAATATTCGGCAGACATATTGAGTTTATGCGCTTTAAAGGAAGTGCTTACAGTAGTTCGAAATCGATAAGCCAGCAAACCTTCAGCGCTAAAGCTATTGTTGTTTTTTTGTTTTTCTACTTCTGGTGAAAAAATAAAGTTCCACGTATTTTTAGAAATTTGAAGTCCTGACTTTAAGGAATGTGTACTGTAATAAACATTAGAATTAAATATGTTTTGCCCCGTGTTCTCTGGAAGGTACTGATTGTACAAATATTCTGGCTTGGACTGCGAATTTTGATATTGTAAAAATAAACGTTCCGTAGCAGTTAAGCGGTAGCCAATGTTTTGATACAAATTTAAAGAACCTCTGTTCATACCTACATAGTTCGTAGATGCAAAATTGTTCAGTGAGCTTAAGTCCCAACTCTCGGTTCTATAGTCATAATTAATACTAGACATAAATCCGCCTTGCTTTTTACTGTCCATTGTGCTTTGCTCTTGACTTAAACCAGTTTCTACTCTTAAATTATGATTTTCAGCCAACGTAAAGCCGGAGCTAAAGTGAGTAATGTACGAGTCTACCGCCAATCGTGGATCGTGATCGTAGAGATAAGAAACTTTTCCGTTGAATTTATTGTACGCTCCAAAACTATATTTTGTTGCAATGGTGGTCGAGCTTTGTAGTTCTGATGTATAGTTGCTGTAAATATTATAATTAGTATCGATTGCCAAGGCTTCAATACTTTTATTGCTGCCTAATTTGGCCAAAACTTTTGCACCACGACCAGAAACGGAATAATCATAATCGCTTCCGTAAATATTTCCCAATCGTATAGAGGAGCCTTTGCGTTCCAAATCAAGATAGGTATTGTACACACTGTACGTATCGTCATTGTTGTAATAATCAACTGCAGTGTTGAAGACAGAGCGAATTCCTCCTCCTAATTTTAATTCAGAATTGGCTTTAAATTGCGTATAATCAAACCCATTACTTAATTGATTGTAGGCTAATTCCATGTAGTTTTTATCTGTCGCAATGTTTGCATTACGCATCACTTGCGTGCTATTAGACAGCATCATTACCTTGATATTAGTAACGCTAGCTATTTTGTTTTTTTGCAAATCAATTGCCTTGACTTGTATATTGTAATTCGGTAAATAAATATTTTGTTGACGCATAGACAACTTAAGTTCAATGACTTTTTTTTCTTTGCCTTCGAGATTCACACTAATTTGTCTCGGCAGTAATTTTAGACCTGCAAAATTAGACTCCAATTCCAATTGAATGGAACGAGAACCATATCCTGTATTTTCTACAAATATAGAAATAGTAGATTCGGGCAGTACAGGATCAATATAATTTTCTTGAATCATCGGGTACACAAAAACTTCTTCTTCTTCAGTTCTTTGTCTGTAAAATGTAGCTTTTTTTAACCGGGTCGTACCATCTTCGAATGCGTACGATAAGTTAAAGGAGATAGCGTCATTATTCATCTTCATAAAGTCAGTGCTTGCTATAAACTTTACAAAAACTTTTTCTTCACTATTAGGAGCAAGGAATGATGGATTTTTAGGCGCTAATAATATTCCAGGGTAGTTCTCGTTTTCGATTAAACTACTAATATTCAAGCTGCGGTTTGTTCTGTTCTTTATGTGTAAAAAGTTGGTAAAAGTTGTGCCTTGCGTAACTGCTATAGTGTCCAATTCAAAATAAAATTGAACGTCTTCACTAGGAGTTTGTGCTTGAATAGTTGACGCAGATAAAATAAGGAGCAACAAGAAAACTGTTCTTTTTCGTGGTAGAAAAAACAGTATGTGTTTTAAAGATTTCAAATACAATTTTTAAAATTCAAATGATTTTTCTCCAATCCTCATATCATTAGAACCAGCCATTTTAACAATAACAACTCCCGAATATTTACCTTTTAGGTTATCGGGCACTTGATGTTTTACCGTTTGATACGTACTTGGCATCATCGAAATGTTTATTGGATTTAATTTTGTTTCTTCGCCAGAATCAGTATTGGTCAATTCCAATTCCACAGTTGCGTCGTTCACTACATTACCGTCATTAAAAAGGCGCACCTGTACAATTTTTGAGTTATCTGCTAAATTTGCTACGGACTCTATATTCATAAGATCTAAACTGATTGTCTTGTTAGCTGGAGGCGTATTGTAGATGTGTAATCCGAACTCAAACAAAGCTATAATTCCAATTCCTTTATCTAATTTTAATTCATCTTTTTGCTTACCAATTTGAGTGAAAAATAACATTGAATTGGTTAATTCTACAGCCGATGCATTGGCAGGAATTTTCATAGTCACAAGTACTTCTTGTGTTGCCTTTGCTAATAAATTAATGTTGGTTTCTAAAGTAGTAACCCAAGCGGAATTAGACTGCTTTAAAACTCCTGCATCAAAATAAACTTTGGTTCCATCTTCTTCGCGATTCCAGTCTTTAAGATTAATATTAAATATGTAGTCGTTTTCAGAACCATTGTGCAGTGTTACGGTTTGCGTTACAACTTCGCCAGGTTTACCTGTAAAAAATAAACGTGTAGGAGACATGGACACGCCTTGTGCAAAGCCGAATGATACAAAGCCATGTATAAATAAAAATGTAAGTGCAAATTTTAAGTGCTTGTACATAGGTATTGTGTGTTATAATTAATGGATGATAAATGAAATTTGTTAGAAACTATCAGGATCTTTTTCTGTAAAATAAACTTTATAATGCGCTTGCAGTATAGGTTACGGTCTGCGTGTAAGTTCCAGCTGGTTTTCCTAAAATATCAGTTGAAGATGATTTTGATTGCGGAATGATATAATCGAGATCCAATTGTAATTTGCTTCCTAAAGCAGCACCGCCAACTAAAACTTGATCGAGTGTAGAGAGTACAACAGGAGTTGATGTTCCTGATAAGGTCGAAGATTCGTTTCTTCGGATGGTAATTACATTAATAGGAATTAAATTTGTACCATTTTCAAAATAGGCTCCATTGGCTTTTACTTTAACATCAAAAGCTTTACTGAAAGTGATTACTAAACTTTTAGGAACAGTGGCTGTTTTTTGCGAATTGTAATCTGCAACAGTTTCATATCTAAAGTCAATTGCTCCTCCATTGGCAGTGCTTTCTGAATCTATGGATAGGACATCGGCCAATATGATATTTACAGAAGTGGATGCTTTTTGAGCATTAATAATAGTACTACAAAAAAAGAGCGCGACAATAGATGCAATTCTTAATCCAAAAAGTTTTAAGGCTAATGTTAGATTAGCATTTTTTTGAAAGGGGGCTAGTTGGGGGCTCAAATAGTTTTTCATAATTGTCTAAGATTTTGAAGGTAGGTTCTACAAAATTACGAGGTGTTTATCATTGATACCGAAGTATATAAACTGAATATTATACCAAAATAGACAAAATTTAAATATTCTCCTAATTCATAGAGAATGAATCAGGAGAATATCTTATAATTTTATTGTGAATACAGTTAGATTGCTGTTGCTGTGTAGGTTACTGTTTGTGTATAGGTTCCTACAGGTTTTCCTAAAAGTACAGTCGATGCTTTGTCGGCAGAGATTGAATATTCAATGCTTAACGATTTTTTTGCTCCTTTATCAGCCGCTGCAACCAATTTTTGATCTGCATTTGATAAAGTAATCGCATTAAATGTTCCTGTCATTGTTCCTCCAGATACTGCTTTAATTTGTAAAACATTTACCGGTATACTATTACTACCATTCAAAAAGTTTACTCCATTAGATTTTACTTTTACATCAAAATTGGTAGATGAAGTAATTAGTAAACTCTCCGCAACTGTGACACTTTTAGCGGTGTTATAATCTGCTGCTGTTGTGTAGTTAAAATCTACCACACCACCAACCGCAGCGCCAGAATCAATTGAAATAACATCTGCTAAAATAAGATTTACAGTTGTTGTTGCAGTTTGAGCTTGCGTGTTAGTAGTTCCTAAAACGAATGCTCCAAAAGCTAATATTGCGATAACAATTTGTTTTTTCATGGTATTATATGTTTGAATTTTTATGTCTTTCTTACTGTTCTTTTTGAACACTGCAAATGTAGCTTGACTCTGTAGTTTATTTTGTAGTAGAAAATGGAAGTGCCTGTAGTTTAATAACTACATCAATTAATGTTACTTTTACAGAAAATAAAAAATCCCTCGACAGCGATGCGCTGTTGAGGGATTTTAAAATTATATCTTGCTGTAAATTATAGTGCCGTTGCAGTGTATTTTACTTTTTGTGTATAGGTTCCAGCTGCTTTTCCTAAAAGGAAGGTTGATGCGTTAATAGCAGAAATAGAGTAGTCAATGTTTAAGGATTTTTGAGCTCCTAAAGCTGCATTAGATACTAATACTTGATCAACTGCAGACAACGTAATTGATTTTAAAGAGCCGTTTATTGTTCCTCCACTAACTGCTTTTACTTGTAATACAAATACAGGAATAACGTTTGAACCATTCATGAAATTTTCACCTTCAGCTTTTACTTTTACATCAAAGTTTTTAGATGATGTTACAATTAAGCTATTTGCTACCGTTACATTTTTCGCAGAATTATAATCATCTGAAGTTAAATAATTAAAATCCACAATTCCACCAGCAGCAACACTACCTGCATCAATAGAAATTACATCCGATAATTTAAGATTTACTGTAGTACTTGCTGGGTTAGAAACACTTTGAGCAACTGCGTTAGCAGTCCCAAAAACAAATGCTACAAGAGCTAATGCTGCGATACCGATTTGTTTTCTCATGGTATTTTATATTTGAATTTTTATTTCTTTTTTTATGTTTCTTTTGAACATTGCAAATGTAGATTCCTTGGGTATTTTTTTTTGTAGTATAAAATGGAAGTATGTGTAGTTTAATAACTACAATACATGTATAAATATATTTCAAAATAAAATCCCTCAAACAGATGTACTCTGCGGAGGGATTTTAAATATTGTACTGTACTGCTTACTATAGAGCCGTTGCAGTATATTTTACTTTTTGTGTATAAGTTCCAGCTGGTTTTCCTAAAAGTACCGTTGACGCTTTAACAGCAGAAATAGAGTAGTCAATGCTTAAGGACCTTTTAGCTCCTAAAGTTGCATTACTAACTAATACTTGATCAACTGCAGACAGAGTAACCGTTTTAAGTGTTCCGCCCATAGTTCCGCCCGTTACAGCTTGGACTTGTAATACATCTACAGGAATATTATTGGTACCGTTTACAAAATTTGCTGCTTCCGCTTTTACTTTTACATCAAAGTTTTTAGATGAAGTTACAATTAAGCTATTTGCTACCGTTACATTTTTTGCAGTGTTGTAATCATCTGAGGTTAAATAATTAAAATCTACAATTCCACCAGCAGCAACACTACCTGCGTCAATAGATATTACATCCGATAATTTAAGGTTTACTGTAGTACTTGCTGGGTTAGAAACAGTTTGAGCTGCTGCGTTAGTAGTTCCAAAAACGAATGCTCCAAGAGCTAATGCTGCGATAACGATTTGTTTTTTCATGGTATTTTATATTTGAATTTTTATGTCTTGTTTTTTGTTCCTTTTGAACACTGCAAATGTAGAGTGGTTGTGTCGTTTTTTTTGTAGTATAAAATGGAAGTGTGTGTAGTTTAATAACTACACAAGTTTTTCTAGAAATAAAAGAGTCTGTACTAAACTTCAATACTATAATAATCTGCAAGAATCTTATAAAAAAATAATACCGACTGAGCGTACTTTTAATATCAGTAAAGTTTCTAAAAAACCAACCGTTGATCTGCTGATAAATAATAATTGCTTCGAATGAAAAAGGAATTATTTAAAATGAAGATATTATAAGAGACTGTAGTTAACGAAATTTTCAAAGAAAGTAACAAGAGCAATTTTAATTCAATAAAAAACAAGTAGTCCTAAATTATTTTAAATATGAAAAGTACAACACCAACCTTCACCTCATTTTACGACTACCAGCAAAAAGACATAGCAACTATTTTTGAAACTATAGAGAGTGAACCCAATCGTAAACTTTTGTATCAATTACCTACCGGCGGCGGAAAAACCATGGTCTTTTCCGAGATTGCTCGCAGGTACATTCAACAATATGACAAGAAGGTGATGATTCTTACGCATCGTAGCGAATTGTGCCGACAAACATCAACAACTCTCAAAAAACTAACGGTAAACAACCGCATTATCAATAGCAAAACAATTAATTTTAAAAGCAATTCTAGTTGTTATGTAGCGATGGTGGAGACACTTCGAAACAGAATAAAAGAGAAAAAAATAAATACCAAAGAAATTGGACTCGTAATTATTGATGAAGCACACCACAATTCTTTTAGAAAACTAACGCGTAAGTTTAAAAATGCGTTTGTGATAGGCGCTACTGCAACTCCGTTTAGCTCTGATATTTCTAAACCAATGAACCGGTATTATGACAGTTTGATAGCGGGCGAAAGTATTGCCAATTTAATTAACGATGGTTTTTTAGCTAAGCCAAAGTCTTTTGTTTATGAGGTAGAATTGAACTCCTTAAAAACGGGTATTCACGGTGACTTTACTGTTAGTTCGAGTAACGACTTATATGGATCAATAGCAATGCAGGAACTGTTGCTAAAAGCGTATAAAGAAAATGCACTGGGTAAAAAAACGTTGATTTTCAACAATGGTATTGCTGTTTCTATGCAAGTTGCAGAGAACTTTAAAGCGGCAGGTATTCCTGTTAGGCATTTGGATAATAAGACGCCAGATGACGAGAGAAAGGAAATACTAAAATGGTTCAAAAAAACAAAAGATGCGGTGCTTACTTCGGTTTCGATTTTGACTACAGGGTTTGACGAGCCGTCTGTGAAACATGTAATACTCAATAGAGCTACGACTTCGATTACGCTTTATCATCAGATGATTGGACGTGGAGCACGCAGGCTTACTTCGAAGAGAATTTTTGGAATCACAGATTTGGGCAATAACATACAGCGCTTTGGCGCGTGGGAAGCACCATTAGATTGGAAATATATTTTTGATAATCCAGATGCTTTTGCAAAACAATTACATTATCAAGCGAGCGGAAGTTCGTTCCAGTCGCATACGTTGACGGCTGAAATACGTGCGAATTTTCCAAA
This sequence comes from Flavobacterium sp. TAB 87, assembly GCF_001529295.1. Lineage (GTDB taxonomy): Bacteria > Bacteroidota > Bacteroidia > Flavobacteriales > Flavobacteriaceae > Flavobacterium. The sequence goes on along the minus strand of NZ_LLWK01000034.1, from coordinate 71,934 downwards.
AACTTTAGAAATGACTTTCGATTTAGAAGCTTATTATCAGGAAGCAATTGATACTGATAAAAAACCAAAAACAGTGATACAGCAATCCATCAGACAACAAACCAAGATGTGTTTGGATAATGCAGAATCTTTAAGCCATGCTATTGCTCTTGCTGAAGTCTTGCTCCTGAAACAGAGTGGCGTGTCAAAGAATATGTAAAATGTCTAGAAAATGCCAGCACCAGTTATAAAAATTGGTTGATAGAAGACTATCAAAATCGACTCAAAGGACTAATTATTAAATTGTATCCAAAATTAAATGCTTAACTTTTGATTTACACTGTATTTTGTATTGCATATTCGTTTTTGATAAAGATTGAAATATTGTAAAGGCATTTAACATCCGTTCGTTTTACCGATTCATCTAAGCAAATTATAGCTGATTATTACTACTTAATAAATGAAATAAAAAAGCCCTCAACAGATTCACGCTGTTGAGGGCTTTTAAAAATTATAGTACGCTGCCAGCTATAGAGCCGTTGCAGTATAAGTTACTTGTTGAGTATACGTTCCTGCTGGTTTTCCTAAAAGTACCGTTGATGCTTTAAGAGCAGAAATAGAGTAGTCTATGCTTAATGATTTTTTAGCACCCAATGTTGCATTACTAACTAAAACTTGATCAGCTGTAGATAAGGCAACAGTATTGAATGTCCCAGTCATGCTTGTTCCAGTTACAGCAGTTATTTGAAGTACATTAACTGGAATATTATTTGAACCATTTACAAAATTTGCTCCTTCTGCTTTTACTTTTACATCAAAGTTTTTAGATGAAGTTACAATTAAACTATTTGGCACCGTTACATTTTTTACAGTGTTATAATCGTTTGAGTTTACATAATTAAAATCTACAACTCCCCCAGTAGCAGCACTACCTGCGTCAATAGATATTACGTCTGATAATTTAAGGTTTACTGTAGTACTTGCTGGGTTAGAAACAGTTTGAGCTGCTACGTTAGTAGTTCCAAAAACGAATGCTCCAAGAGCTAATGCTGCGATAACGATTTGTTTTTTCATGGTACTTTATATTTGAATTTTTATGTCTTGTTTTTTGTTCCTTTTGAACACTGCAAATGTAGATTGGATGTGCAGTTATTTTTGTAGTAGAATATGGAAGTACATGTAGTTTAATAACTACAGCATTTTTTATTTTATAAGAGAATTAAGGAAAGTACATCTACAGCGGCCTGTTATAAATAAAACAGTTAGTACGATCTATCTTTAAGGAAAAGCGTAAATTAGATTAAAACGAGTGTGGCAATAAAAAGTTCAATATATTTGCATCTTATAGTATTCGCTACTATTTTAACTACTTATTCAATTTTTGATGAAGAAATATTTCAGTTTTTTACTTGTAATAGTAATTTCATTTTCGGGCTACGGCCAAGAAAGTGATAGCTCTGACGAGCTGTTTCAAAAAGCAAGAACAGTCGCTTTTGATCAAAAAGATTACGTCACTGCAATAGCACTTTCAAAACAGGCTTTATTACTATCGCCCGAGTATACTGATATTTCTATTTTTTTAGGTAGATTATATACCTGGACAGATAACTGGGAAGCAGCAAGAGTTGTATTTAAAGATCTTGATTTAAGAGAAGTTCAAGACGAAGATTACTTTGTCGCTTATGCTTCATTAGAATATTGGAACGACCAAAACGAAAAAGCGATTGAGATAATCGACAAAGGGCTGAAATATAATCCTCGCTCGGAAACATTGTGGTTGCTAAAAGCAAAAGTGTACAATGGTGTTGACAATTATGCAGGAGCACAAAAATCCGTCGATGGACTTTTAGCAATCAATTCTACCAATACGGAAGCTCGAGAACTTTCTGTGCGGTTAAATGAGTTAACTTCAAAAAATCAGATCGGTCTAACTTACAATCTGTCGCACTTTGATAAGCAGTTTGATGATGATTGGCATATTATGGGGTTGAGTTATAAGAGAAATACAAAATATGGATCGGTGATTTTGAAAGGAAATTTTGCTAATAAATTTGCATCCAATGGAACACAAGTAGAATTAGAAGCTTATCCAAAATTATCCAAAATTTTTTACATGTATGTGGGTGCTGGATATTCCAATGATGTAGGAATTTTTCCAAAATATAGAACAGGTGCTTCGCTAAATGCCAATTTGCCGAGGAGTTTTGAAGCAGAAATAGGATACCGTCATCTTTATTTTTCAGAGAATCTATTTTTGTATACTGCTTCTGTTGGAAAATATTACAAAAATTATTGGTTTAACTTACGTACCTATATTACTCCAGATAGTAAAAATATTTCGCAATCTTATACGGGAACGGTACGGTATTACACCAAAGGAGCAGACGATTACTTTGCTTTTCAAATAGGTACAGGTATCAGTCCAGAAGATTACCGCAGTAATCTTTTAGAAAACTACACCTATAAACTTAAAACTTTTAAAATGGGAGCAGAGTACAACTTTTCCATAAAGAAAGTAAATATTTTTTCAGTTGGGGCTATGTATTTCAATCAAGAATACCAACCACAAAAAAAGGGAAATCAGTATGATTTAAGTTTAGGGTACAGCAGACGATTCTAATACTATTATTTGATTTTAAAATAATTTGTAACTACCGAATCAGGTAAAAGCTTTTGGGTCTCGTAGAACTTTGAATTCATGGTTTTAAACTGACTGAAGTTTTGATTGACTTTTTTAAACATAGCAGGTCTGTTTATTAAACTTTCCTCCAGATTTTTTAATTGGTACAGCTGCTTGTCTTCTAAATGGTAGTTTCCATAGACGTAATCAATCAGTTGACTTTTGCTTTTCATTATTGGTATTCCTATGATACCGAACTCTGGGTTTTGCATAAGACCGCGTCCGACCCAAGCCACACTCGAAGGTGTGTTTAGATTGTAGTTGGCTTTGTAATAGGCGAGTATCGACGGTACAATATCAAAATGACTTACTACATTGTTAAATAATTTTGCTTCTTTAAGCAGCGGAGAATAAATGACTAAAGGAACATGAAAACGATCAATTTTTGATTGCAATGTAATTTCTGGCATACTGTGATCTCCAGTAATGATGAAAACGGTATTCTTAAAATCTTTTCTCTTCTTATAATTCTCAAAAAAAGTACGAACCGCATCATCAGCATTCAATAGAGAGATTAGTTGTTTTTTATTATTAATAGACCACTTTTTTTGTTCGGCACTTAATTGACCTGTAGCTAACCTGTTCTTGTACATCTTTTCATAATAATCAGGATTATTGATCATAAAAGGATTGTGTGATGACAAGGTTAATATAGCATTAAAGTAGGGCTGGTTTTGGGACTTTTGCACCTCAAGCATTTTTCTAAAAACGGCTTGATCCTCATATCCCCAACTATCCCCATCGTTGCCTGGCAATTTTTTGTATGTTTCGTTAAATGAAAATTGATCGACGATGTTGTCTACTTCGCTGTATTCTAGAAATTCACGAATTCGATCAAAAGAACTGTTTCCGCCATAGAAGAAACCCGTTTCGAATCCATTACTTTTCAAAACATTATAAAGATTAAAATGTGCTGGTGTTTTTTTTATTTCTAGAAATCCATTCTTTCCAAAAGGCAGCGACCCAGTTAACGTTGGAATCGCCGCAAAAGTTCTACCGGCAGAGCTAAGTGTATTTTCCCAATACAAACTTTTATGTCCTAATGAATCTATGAAGGGTGTAAAATTTCCAACGTAACCTTGCGGCGAACTGTAAGCATGTCCCAAACCTTCGATCATGACTAAAACAAGATTAGGTGTTTGGTCTGATTTTCTTAAATACGGCCCAAGAAAGTCTGGAGTTGTCTCTTTTCTCCAAAACGGAAAAGACTCGTCAATCCCATCAGTACTTGCGATCCTATCATTAGAATCACCAAATAACTCGGTTATCTCAGGATGATTGCTGAGGTAGTTGTCTAGATTTGAATTAAAGAAATATGCTCCTTTACTTTTAACAGCATTTTCACTAAAGTCATTGGCATGAGTTTCGTTTTGTACTTGTAGTAAATCAGATGGGATTATAAATAATACTAAGCCAATACCGATGAAAGCCAATCCTACATATTTTGATTCAAACCAAGTTTTAGACGACATCCAAAAAGGTGTAAATGTAAGGGCGATTAAGATGGCAATTAATGCAAAGTTGGTAACACTTAACATACCACTTGCCTGTAAAATTTGTCTCATCTCAGCTGAGTTGTAGAACAATAAATCGGCTCCTAACATATTGTGGCTTTCAGAAAAATAAAGAAAAAGTAAATAATGGATAACGACAAATAAAGTACAAGTGGTCAGCGCAAAAAGCTTAGCCCAACTTTCTTTAATTGAATTAAGTATGCTGTATATAATGCCTAAAACTGCAATTGTCTTACAAACAAATAGCAAATTATCTAAAAATAACGAAAGCGCTATTGGCGATTGTTTTAAATCTTGAACCGTGTACGTATACCAAGCCCATTCGGCTCCAACTCCTATAAAAAATAATAGGATCAAAACTGTAGCAAAAGCGCCCCATTTTTTGAGACCTTGACTCAGTATTGCAAACACCTTTTGTGTAAAAGGTAAGTTTTGGTTTTGTTGATTGAACCCTTGTCGGGTCATTTCTCCCCAAGCATGTGATTTTTTAAAATAATCAACAAAACCGCTTACGCCCGCTCTAACAACGATAGGATGAAAGTAGAACGGCTCTAGTAATGCTGTCCCAATCAATGCAATAAAATCTTTTCTTTTAGCATATACCTGATGGCTAACCAAATCTACTAATATTCCATAAATTGAAAATAGAAATCCTGCAGCTAAGACTAAAGCAAATAAAATTAAGAAGAAAGACCAGTTAATTATACCCAAAAAAAGAAAAATAAAAAATACGATATAGCCCAAAAACTCAATTAAAGGACCTAGAAATTCGAAGAAAAACCAGTACGGAAGACTAACCATTCCTAGTTTTCCGTATTTTGGATTAAACATCATTCTTCGGTGTTTCCAAAGCGTTTCCATAGTGCCGCGCATCCATCTGTTTCGTTGCTTTTTAAGCACTTCTTTTGACTCGGGAGCTTCGGTCCAACACAATGGGTCGGGGATAGTTAGTACTTCGTAAGGCTCTTTCTTTTCCTCCATATACTTGCGCATTCGCACCACGAGCTCCATGTCTTCGCCTACCGTATTTCTATCGTAACCGCCGCAAGCTAAAACTATTTTACGGTCAAAAACACCAAATGCACCCGATATTAAAATAAGTCCAGAAGCGCGCGACCAGGCCATGCGGCCAAGAACAAAAGCTCTGATGTATTCTAGAGCTTGAGTACGACCTAAGAGTGTTTTCGGAATGTTAACATCGGTAACTTTGCCGTTTTCAATTTTGCAATTGTTAGCCAACCGAATTACGCCGCCACATGCAATCAATTTCTTATCTGTTTGCTGTAGAAATGGCTTGGCTAATTTTAAAATAGCATCTTGCTCCAGAATACAATCTACATCAATACACACTAAATAGTTTCCGGTAGAAACATTGACACCCACATTTAATGCGTCTGCTTTTCCACCATTTTCTTTATCTACAACGATTAATTTTTTAAAGGCAGGATTTTTACTTTTATAAACACCTCTTACTGTATTGGTTTCTATAGTGCCTTGCACAAAAAACGAGATCTTTTCTAGCTCATAAGCTTCAATTAGCTTTTGTATCGAATCGTCCTTACTTCCGTCGTTGACAATTATAATTTCTAAATTATGATAAAAAAGAGAAAGTAACGATCGTACATTCTCTACTATGGTCATGCCTTCATTGTACGCAGGCGCGATGATACTAAAAGTGGGTGCATTTGGATTGGACGCAATAATAGTATAGTCTGTAAATGTATTCTCTTTTTTGTAACGCAACACTGCGCCAAGAGCGTAAATGGCGATCCATCCGTATACTAAGAATACAGCTGTTCCGTAAATTAAAAATAACCAAATGATACTCTCATAAATAATGTTCGAAAATTCTAACATATTTTTTCCTGTATTGCGTGATTTATAATTTGTACAAGTTCATTAGAAGAATCGCTATCCTTTCTAAGTGTAATTAAATACTCTTTTTGATCTAATTCTAAAAGCGCTTCTGCCGCAAATATTCTTAATTTAACCAAAGAATGTGTAGTCAATTGTTCTTTCAAAAATTCAATCGATCTCGGATCTTTTGATGTTTTTAGTATTCGTACGATCTCGACTTGAACTTCTTCTGATTGGTTTTTGAAGGAATCGGTAAGGTGCTGTATTGTTGTAGAATTCTCTAGTGATTGTACCGTCTCTACTGCTTGAATTCTAACCTGATCCGATCTATGGTTAAATAAGTTAAGTACCGAAGAATATAATGACAACAGCTGAAATTTTCGCAATAAGCGAAGTGTAAAAACAACTACCGAATCATTTGCGCTACGCAACCATAGATCAATCGATTCTTCAGATCCTGAAGGGATATCAGTGATAGACAGTAACAAACGAAGTTGTTGCCATTCTGAAATTACATTCGGAATAGTATTTAAAAAATTTAAACCGTCAAAACCTTTAAGATTAATCATAGCATATTGTGCTTCCTGATAAACTATGGGAGAGGGGTGTGTTAAAAAAACGGCTATGTTGGGCAATGCTTTTTGAACTCGCATGGCACTTAATTCTTTAATTCCTCCTGCAATAAGCGAAGGTTTTTTTTGGTAAATTTTATTAAAAGCTTCTTTTTCTAGCTTATAATCGGTAAACAGTTTATTGATTTGCTCATTTGCTGCACCCGAAAACTTTTTTTCGGAATCTACTAATTTTTCCAGAAACAAATCTCTAAACGATGAATTCTCGGAAAATGGTTCTAAATTATCAGCCGAAGTACTAAAATCACCATCGTACACAATCGCATTTAAAACTTTATCATTTATTACCGTTGACCATTTTAAAAGGAGGATTAGTTTTTTAAATTGATACAAACTAAAATATAGCACAGCTACTATCATTAGAAAAACTACTACTAGCACTCCTAAAAACGTGTCAAAAAGAAATCGAAATGAAATTTCTAAAATCAATATTTTGCTGTGTTATTTGGTTAGTCTCTTTATCCTTAACAATAATTCATTGGGACTAAAAGGTTTCACAATAAAGTCTGAAGCACCCAGATCAAAAGCATTTAGAATGACACCTTCTTGACCCATACTTGAAAGCATAATAACAGGAATTTTTTTCCCCATTTCATTTATGGCCGAGAGAATCTCTACCCCTGAAGCGAAAGGCATCATGATGTCTGTAATAATAATGTCTACAGCAGTCTCTTTTATAATTTCTATGGCATCTTTGCCGTCTCTGGCAAGTAGTACGTCGTATCCTTCCTTTACAAGTTTATGTTCAATTGTCCTTAATATTAATTCGTCGTCTTCAGCTATTAAAATCAACATATTTCAATTTTTTAGATTAACATCTGTTTCATTAAATTTACACCTATTTCTAATTCTTCTTTGATTCCTTCTTGAATAGAATCGTAATCGTTGGTATACTCAATTTTATTTTCCCATTCTCCTGCACAATCTGCGAGTTTATATAATCCAGCGGTTCCAGCAGTTCCTTTTAATTTATGAAGTAAGTTTTTGATTGACACAGCATCTCTTTTAGTAACTTCTTCTTTCATATTAATAGCGGCTAATGTTAATTCGTTGATCACAAGATTGAGAAACATTTCTTTAAAATCAGCATCTTCGCCTATTTGTTCCAGAAATAGCGGCATATCTATGTGAGCTTCATAATCTATAAGTGCACTCAAAGACGGCTCTAAAGTGTACGGAATATGTTTCAGCAACATCTCAGAAAGATCAGCCTGTCTGATTGGTTTAGGTAAAAAATCATTCATTCCTGCCTGTAGACATTTTTCTTTTTCTCCAAGTACATTACCCGCAGAAACTCCTATGATTGGCACGTTTGCATATTCTGCATTGAGGCGTATTTGTTTGGTAGCTTCAATACCATCCATAACGGGCATTTGAACATCCATTAAAATAATATCAAATTGTGTGTTTTTGCAGGCATTTAATGCTTGAAAACCATCAGTCATTTCTGTTAATTCAACACCAGGAATCAGCGATTGCATCATTCTCCTATTGAGAACCATATTTACGGGATTGTCATCGACCAGTAATACATTTAGCGATTCTGCAAATAATAGATTCGCTTGATCAGCTAGATTATTCTGTTCTGTAGACTCATCAACCTTGGTATTGGCTTTTACTGCGCGTCTTAACGTTGCATACAATTCTTCAGATTTTATTGGTTTAAGCAAACAAAATGACTTTTCATCTTGACGAAATTTATTGATAATTTCTTCTTCTTCTGAAGAAGTATGCAATACCACCAAAGGTGAAATTTCGTGCTGATTTTCAAAAATTAATTTGATTTTTTCAATAGTTTCTAAGCCAGAAATTATAGGCATGCGATAATCCATCAAGATTAAATCAAATCGTTCACCAGTCATCAAGATCTGAATTGCCTCCAATCCATTTGCAGCTAATTTCGAATCGATATTTTTATAAGCCAACATGTGTTGGAGAATAATTCGGTTGTTTTCGTTATCGTCTACAATCAGTACTCGCTCTATATTTAAATCTTCACTTTCATCAAAACTGTCCATTTCGTAAGGTACAGTGAGATCAAAATAAAATACAGAACCTTCTGTTAGTTGACTAGTAAGCGTCAGTTGGCTTCCCATATATTTCAAAATATTATTCGAAATCGTTAGACCCAAACCAGTTCCTCCATAGCGTTTACTTACTGAACTGTCTTCCTGCGTAAAGGCATCAAAAATACGCTGTTGTTTATCTAACGGAATTCCAATACCAGTATCGCGAACAGCAAAGCGCAAAGTCAAATTAGTATCATCAATCTTTAACTTCTCTACTTTAAGCTCAATTTCACCACTATCAGTAAATTTTACTGCGTTGCCTAGTAGATTTATTAATACTTGTTTAATTCTGGCCTCGTCCAACAATAACGTTTTTGGAAGTCCTTGTTCAATATTTAAAAGAAGTTCAATATGTTTTCTTTGCGACTGGTACAGTATTACATTGACCACTTGACTGACCAAATCGTATATATTACACTTGTCAATTAAAAGCTCTAATTTGCCCGATTCTATTTTAGAAAAGTCAAGAATATCATTAATAATGGTCAGCAAGCTTTCGCCAGATTCATTAATATAATTAAGATACTGAACCTGTGTTTCATTTAAAGGTGTTTTAAGTAAAAGGTCAGAGAACCCGATTACTCCGTTCAAAGGCGTACGAATTTCATGGCTCATATTGGCTAAAAATTCAGACTTGGCTCTATTAGCTATCAAAGCCATTTCTTTAGCTGCTTGAAGCTCTTGCGTCGTCTTAACACTTTCAGTAATGTTCTTTGTAGAAACTATTATGCCTCCAATAACCTCATCAGAAAGATACCAAGGACTAACTTCTATAGTATAATGTTGAATTTCTTCTTTATTCGGAAGTTTTATAGTTACATCTTCATTTTTATACGATTTACCTTTAAGAGCTTCGATGTAAATTTTTCTTCTCTCTTCGGCAACATTAGTCGTAATCTCAAAAACATGTTTGCCTATTAGTTGTGCTTCAGTCAGTGAGATTTCTTCTGCCCAATTAGCACTAGCTGCCAAATAATTAAGTTGCTTGTCAAACATTGCCACAGCTACAGGAGCATACCTAATAAACGACTGCAGCATGGCCTCTTTTTCAGCCAGTTCCAAGTATAATTTTTTAGACTGATCAATGTCTTGAATAATGCCAAAAAGTTTAGTACAAACGCCATTTTCAAACTCGGGAACTCCTTTTATTCGTACCCAAATTACAACTTCGTCTTCGCGTAAAAGTTGAAGTTCGTCATCGAACGAAATGCCATCTTGTATTGCTCTTTCAATTAAAAAATTTAGACGTATGCTGTTTTCTCCTTTATAATATCCAACTGCATTATCTAAAGTTGGCGTAAAGTCAGGCGCTACTTTATGAATTTCTTTCACCGACTGTGACCAATAAACGGTGTTTGATTTAAGGTTTAGTTCCCATCCACCAACTTGCGCCACTTCGTTAGTTTGCTCCAGTATTTTTTTAGTATAGATTAAATCTTTTTCGAGAAACACACGATCTGTAACGTTTAAAGCGGTGCTTACCACATACTGCTTACCTTCTTCATCAACTTCTACGATGTTGCTATACATCCAAATTACTTCTTCACCATTTTTCTTTTGGAGTAGCATATTGCCAACGTCTTCACCTTTAGCTGAAATGTTCTCTAAGTATTGATCAAGTAAATTCCAATTTCGTTTAGGAACCAAATCCTTCAAATTCATTCCATTAATTTCTTCTGCAGAATAATTTAGTAATTCTCGTCCTTTTTGGTTAACGTCCAAAATGTTACCCTCTAAGTCGTGAATACTCATTAAACCAATTGCATTTTGAAAAAAGTTTTTGAATTTTCTCTCAGAGTTTTCTAGTTTTCGGTTTTCTTCGATCTGACTAGAAATATTTCTACCAAAACAAAAAACATCTGACTTATCCTCCTTTTGCTTTAAAACCCACTCGATTGTTATGGCAGGCAAGTTGTTTAATTTTGTACTAGTGGTAAAAACTACCTTATCTGTACGTTCAAGATCTTCTTTTAAACTTTTTAGTTCCTCTGACTTTTTACCTATAATTTTTAAAAAACTTTGCCCAATTGCTTCTTTCCTCTTTACATTAAAAGTTCCTTCCAATGCTGGATTTACATCTTTAATAATTAGATTGTCATCCAACACAATAATTAAATTATTTGAAATACTTACAATCTCTTCAAAATAATCGGACTGTATGTTTCTTTTCTTAGCTAATAGAATCTTGGTAATAGCCTCAGCCATTTTATGCAGAGAATCTAGCTGTCGCTCGGTAAGTTCTTTCGGCTTATAATCGATTACGCAAAGTGTTCCTAATACAAAACCTTCATCATCTTTTAGAGGTATTCCTGCATAAAAACGTATTCCTGCCTCAAGTACGATTGAATTACTTTTTGAACGTTCGTCTTGCAAAGTATCAGTAATTACCAAGGTTTTCTTGGCAGCAACCACATATTGACATACGGTACTCTCACGAGGCACAACGTCTACTGCCAAACCAATGCAGCTTTGTACATTCTGCGTATCCTTTCCCATCATAGAAATCAGAGAAACAGGACAGTCTGCTATTAAAGCCGCTCCCTCGGTAAATATGTCTAGCTCAGGCTTTTTTTGCACAGTGAGCAAATCAAAAAATTCTAATTTTTTGAGACGTGATTCTTCGTCTTCGGCGTTTAGAAATGTATTCATAAAATTTAATTGGAAGGTTTGTCGGGTAACTTACAGAAAAAATATAACAACTCAAATATAAAGTTTTGCAAATTAATACTAGTTCTTTCACAGATCTTAAACTGTGCTATCAAAAATTAAAGTAGTTAAGATACTAAAAATACTGCATTTTAGCAATTTTAAGAAATTAGGAAAAGAGTATAGAAAGTCAATCAAATTTTTTATAGGTAAATAGTGCAATTCATTAAAATTTTCAGTTCACTTGTACTTTTTTATGTAGCAACTTTAATTGAATTGTTGAGTTTTAAAAAAAAAAAATTTATGAATATCCTACTTGTGGAAGACGACACTAAAAGGATGTAAAAAGTATTTCTTACCAATACTGAATATAGCTGCAATAAATTTTAATCGATCATGATGCTTCTTTTAATTAATTCTTGCAATGTCATATTCTCGCCAAGAAATAAAGATTTCTTAATCGTATAAGTTGTGGTAAATAAAAAAAATGCCGTCACATTTGTAAAAATAATTTCGTTAAGAATGTTTAACTTTAATTTCTTATAAAAACATACTAGTATTTTGTGCCTAATAATGGCGACATAAAAAGCATCAATAAAAATTCACTTAAATAAATAAGATAAAATGAATAGATCGATTATACTTGCAACTGTAGCAATCTTTACTTTTTTTGGAGGAAATGCACAGCAAAAACAGACGAACAAAAATCCTAAAGTCGTCTTTATTACTCTAGATGGTTTTCGTTGGCAGGAATTATTTACGGGAGCCGATGAAAAATTAGTGAGTAAAAAGAAATATGTTGACGATAAAAAAGAACTGAAAGAAAGCTTTTGGAGAGATACACCTGAAGAGCGAAGAGTTGCCTTAATGCCGTTTTTTTGGAATGAAGTAGCTAAGATGGGACAATTACACGGAAATCGAAATTATGAGAACAACGTAAACTTAACGAATACTAGATGGTTTTCTTATCCAGGATACAACGAATTATTAACTGGAGCCGCAGACGATAAACACATCAGAAGTAATTCTAAAGAAAATAATCCCAATAAAACTATTTTAGAAAAGTTAAACGATCAGCCTAAATATAAAGGTAAAGTTGCTGCTTTTGGTAGTTGGGATGTATTGCCATTTATTATAAACGAAGAACGTTCTGGTGTTCCTGTAAATGCAGGTTTTGAGTTAGCCAAAGGGCAAAAACTTTCGGAAAGAGAGCAGTTTTTAAATGAATTGCAACCCAACTTGCCATCCCCTTGGGAAGCCGTTCGTTTTGATGCTTTTACATCCAATTATGCGTTGGAATATATGAAGAGAAAACATCCCGAATTAGTTTATATTTCTTTTGGAGAGACGGATGACTTCGCGCACGACGGAAACTATAGTGCCTATTTAAACTCAGCACACGCAACAGACCACTTAATTAAAAAATTATGGGAGTTTACACAGCAAGATTCTTTCTATAAAAACAATACTATCTTTATTATTTCAACCGATCACGGGAGAGGTACAGAACCATTAGAAGAGTGGAGAAATCACGACTCGAAAGTAAAAGGAGCAGATCAAGTTTGGTTAGTCGCCTTTGGTAAAGATGTTAAAGTATTAGGAGAAGTACAAACAAAAGAGCAATTGTACAGCAATCAGATCGCGCCAAGTATCTTAAAACTATTAGCGCCAACTATGAAAGATAATGACATGAAGGGAGAAATATTAAATCTTCAAAAATAGCATTTATAGGTGCTTGAGCTGACAAGCACTACTTACAAGTGAAAAGATTTTTATTCAAGTTGTACCTACAAAAAGGTTAAAGATCAATAGAGAACGACAAGATGAAATAGCGTTTAACAGTCATAAAAATTATAGTAACGGACGAGATAATGGTTTTTTTGATGATCTAATTCTACCGATTGGTAATGTTGAAACGGATGGAATACCGAGGTCAAATACAAGTCTAGAGCAGTTAGCAAAACTCAATCCTGTATTTGACAACAAATCTGGTCAAGGTTCAATCACGGCTGGAAATTCATCTTTATTAAGCGATGGCGCAGCAGGACTATGGGTTTGTGGAGAAAAAGCGAAAGATAAATTTTCAAAAACTTCGTATGCGGCACAGTTGGTCGATTGGGAAATTAATGCAGTAAATATTGAAAAAGAAGGTCTTTTGATGGCTACTACCTTTGCAATTCCTAGATTGTTGGCCAGACATAAGTTGCGGTACGAAGCTATCGATTTATGGGAGATACACGAGGCATTCGCAGCACAAATAGTAGCAAACGTTCAATTATTAGAAGATCCCATGCACCTCAAAAATGTGGGAATTTTATTCGGCTTTGGAGCTTTTCCTTGGGACAATCTAAATTCAAATGGCGGAAGTATTGCCATAGGACATCCTTTTGGAGCGACTCGCGCAAGAATTATTAGCCAAGCGATTAAAGAGCTGTCTCTATTAGGGCCTGGTAAAAAAGCGATCGTAAGTGTTTGCGCTGATGGTGGGCTTGGAACAGTAATTTTATTACAGACTTAATTTAATAGGAAACATTTTAAAGGTCGGAACTATTGCTATTAATTCGAAATTAAATTTATAATTCTTTACACGGCCATTAAAATGGCAACATAGTGACAAACAGCAGCACTTAAAACAAAAAAATGCCAGATTGCATGGTTGTACGGATATTTGGTCCACAGATAAAATATAACGCCCAAAAGATAAAGTAAACTTCCTATAAGAATCATGGTCAGTACTACAGACGGAATAGCATCAAAAAAGGTGCGACCGCCAACGACCATTATGCAACCCATAGCGACATAAGCAAGAGTAGAAACTACATTCCACTTTCCGGTAAAAAAGATCTTAAATACAATTCCTAATGCGGTCAAACTCCAGAGTATTACTAGTAAAGTAATACCAAAAGTATTATTCATATAAATTAATATAAATGGAGTATAGGTACCTGCGATTAAGAAGTAGATACTGATATGATCCAAAATCTTGAAAACGCGTTTCGCTTGTACATGTTGAAAACCATGGTAAAGTGTCGAAGAAGTAAATAGTTGCAGAAAACAAAAGCCATAAATCGCAGCACCTATAACTCCTAAGGTATTGTCGCTTTTAATCGCAAAGGCGATTAGAATTGGAATTCCTACAATGCCAAAAATGATTCCGAAGCCATGAATAATGCTATTAACTAGTTCTTGCTGAATTTGTGTATTGGGGTTCGAGGCTTGCATAAAATAAAATGTTGTTGAGTTTATAAAGATAGTAAAACTACATAAAGGATAAGAATATCTTTTATGTAGTTTTAAATTTTATTAAGTAAAAGAGGCGGCAGATTATATACTTGTTTATTACAATTAATCTTTATTATGTAGTAATTTCTATAAGCAAAATACTTTCAGATAAAAAACAGGATATTTTCCATCATTCTGCAATACTTACAATTTCATGATAATCATATCCCGCTCTTAGTAAAGCTCTTTTGGCTGCCTCCAGAGCAAGAGGTATTGTATTTGGTGGATGAACAGGAACTTCTTTTGTCGCTCTCAGCTCTTCTAAAAGCTCTTGCGTTTGTCCCTGTGTCAAAGATTCACATATTTCGTACAAACCTCCAGTCTCTTCTTCGGCAATATTGTGTTTTTTTAAAATGTATCGAATCACCTTAAGCAAAGACAGCGTAGGAACCGGAACCATTAAGGCAGTAATAGCACCGTGATCGAGTCGGTATTTCGGTATCAGTTCCGTGATCAGTTCCGGATTTACTTTTTTTGCAGTAGGAAAGAGCAATTTCTCTTCCATCTTGATGTGTCGCAGCAATCGGCTTCGAAATTGATGGTAGTAATTCAGTTCGATTCCGCCGGGTTGCTTCAGTGCTTTTTTTAGAAAGAGATCAATCTGACGGTGGTCATTTTCAAAAAATTGATGTAAAGTTTTGCTCATAGCTATCGACTACTAATTTATAGTATAAATGTAAAATTAAATTATGGATGAATTCCCCAACGGGTTTTATCCGCGAAAGCGAAATCCATTTTATATTTTGCAGGAACCTCTTCGGTAAGCATTGAACCTACTTTTATCGATGGAAACAGCTCTTCATAAGTAATCATACTGTTGAGCGACACACGGCGATAAATATGCGAACGCATTAAGTTTTTCGTTTCCGTTACACCGGTGGCTCCCAAAAGTTCAGCAAAATTTTTAAGTGTTGTTTTATGATAATTGGCGACACGAAATTTTTTATCCTCGACCACTAATCCTCTAGTCAATTTGGGGTCTTGTGTTGTAATTCCGGTTGGACATTCGTTGGTGTTGCACATCAGCGCTTGTATGCATCCTAAAGATATCATCATTCCTCTAGCTTGATAGCAGCCGTCAGCCCCCAACGCAATAACACGAGCAACGTGAAAAGCCGAAGTTATTTTTCCAGAAGCAATAATTTTAATGTGCTGGCGAATATCCAAGCCGTTAAGTATGTTGTGAACAAAATCAAGACTGTCAATTAACGGCGCACCGACATAATTACTAAACTCTGGTGGTGCAGCTCCTGTTCCTCCTTCGCCACCATCTACAGCGATAAAATCAGGATAAATATCCAGTTCGATCATGGCCTGACAAATCGAAATAAATTCACTTTTATAACCGATACACAACTTAAATCCAACTGGTTTTCCTCCAGATAAATCTCTTAATTTCTGAATAAATTGTACCATTTCTAAAGGTGTATCGAACGCCGTATGATAAGGAGGTGAGGACACTTTAGTGAACGGTTTAATATGGCGTATTTTAGCAATTTCTTCAGAATTTTTTTCGGCAGGTAAAATACCTCCATGTCCTGGTTTTGCTCCTTGCGATATCTTAAGTTCAATCATTTTTACGTTCGGATTCTTAGACTTTTCAGCGAAGAGTTCGGGGTCAAATTTTCCTTCTTCATCTCGGCATCCAAAGTAAGCTGTACCAATTTGCCAAATCAAATCTCCATCTTCTTCTAAATGATGATGACTTAAACCTCCTTCACCAGTATTATGGGCAAAATTCCCAATTTTAGCACCTGCATTTAAAGCTCTAACTGCATTGGCACTTATTGCTCCAAAACTCATAGCCGAAATATTGATTATACTCGAAAAATACGGATGTTTGCAACCTTTATTACCAATCAAGATTCTAGGATCATGATTTATAGTATCGAAAGGCTTTGGCGCTATCGTATGGCAAATCCATTCGTAGCCTTCGGCATATACGTCGAGTTGAGTACCAAACGGAATCGTGTCGCGAACGCCTTTTGCACGTTGGTATACTGTAGAGCGATCGACTCGATTAAACGGTCGACCATCAATATCAGACTCAATAAAATATTGATACATTTTGGGCCTTAATTCTTCCAATACAAAACGCAATCTCCCTAATACGGGATAATTTCGCATGATTGTATGTTTCGTTTGAGAAAGATCATAATATCCCAGAATTGTGAATATTAAAATAATTCCGAAAAGTACATACCAATTTGAACTTAAAAAATAGCCTAATGCAAATGTGATGATTAGCGCAATTGTTGTGGTTATGTAAAAATTATTTTTCATGATGGACAGGTTATTAAATAATTAAAAGGGCAAATAGGTGATATAAGAAATTTGAACAATTACAGAATAAGCATTGTTTTTTATTTTTTCTAAAAACAACAATATACAGCAAAGAGTAAGTATTGTAGTTATAATGAGGACATTCAAAGTATTTGATTGATTTTTTTAATCGGAAAATGAAGAAAGCAATTTCATTTTTTTGCTTAAAGTCATATAGTAAATAGCTTCTAAATTTATTTTCAAGACTTTGAAAACTGTTTGTTTACTTGCCAATTTAGTTTGGGGATGATTATTAACTTTCATATGTATTTAAATTACCAGATGATATAATTGATTAATACCACAATAGCCAGCCTTGATTTCTTCTGAATTATTGTTGCTTATGCTAAAGTTAAACAAATTAATTAAGAGAAACTTATCGGTAGCGATCGATCTCTCAAAAATTCCCGTTTTTAAACATAGTTTGCTGGTGGTTTTTTTGGTATTCCCAACAAAATTCGTTGAAGTCCATAAGCAACTCCAAGTCAATTTTGGTATTGTCCTCGAACTACGAATAGCAGATCTAGTGAAGATTTTCTATTTACAGTTTAATTTAAGACTATATAAAAATTTAAAAGACCGCTACTATTTTCCGGCTATTTTTAATTATTGATTTCTTAATTACTGTACAAGCAACCTCAGCACTAGATAATATTAATGCTTCAGTAAAATATAATTTTTGTACTTTTAAGGATATATGTCTTACAATCATCGCGTTTTAAATACAATTATTTTTTAGCTACTAAATATTTTTCAAAAAAACTATACTAATGCGCTCAAATTGTAATACCAAATCAAATTAGATTCTGATTTGAAATATAACTAAAAAACATCAATTGTAATTCTTCCGCAATAGCTGCCCGAAGAATCCTGCTTCGAAATGAATTACCACAAATTCTTGTGAATTTCTGGAGCATCAAAAATAGAATAAAACACTACAAATTATGGATAAAGATCCCTTTAAAGTAAAGAAAAAATTAGCACTGTTAGGAAAAGAATTTGGTTATTATAGTCTTTCTGTTCTAGAAGAGCAAGGCCACGAAATAAGTAAATTGCCGTTTTCTATTCGGATTTTATTAGAAAATGCACTTCGAAATTACGATGGATTTTCAGTAACACAAGAAAATGTTGAGACATTGATGCACTGGAAACCCGAAGCTTCGGATAAAGACATTCCGTTTAAACCAGCGCGTGTTTTGATGCAAGATTTTACGGGAGTTCCAGCTGTGGTTGACATTGCAGCGCTTCGTGAAGAGTTGGCTCGAAAAGGAAAAAATCCCGAAACTATAAATCCGTTGGTTCCCGTAGATTTGGTCATTGACCATTCGGTACAAGTCGATTATTTTGGAACCGATTATTCTTATGGTCGAAATATGGACGAAGAATTTAAACGAAATGTAGAGCGCTACCAGTTTTTAAAATGGGCGCAACAATCTTTTGATAATTTTCGCGTGGTACCACCTGGAATGGGAATTTGTCATCAGGTAAATTTAGAATATTTCTCTAAAGGCGTTATTGAGCGAGATGGGGAATTGTTTCCAGATACATTGGTCGGTACGGACAGTCATACACCCATGGTCAACGGAATTGGAGTAGTGGGTTGGGGTGTTGGCGGTATTGAAGCCGAAGCAGCCATTTTAGGACAACCGCTCTATTTTATCATGCCAGAAGTAGTTGGTCTTAAACTTACCGGAAAACTGCCGCTAGGTTCCACCGCTACAGATTTGGTACTTACTATTGCTAATATTTTAAGAAAAAAAGGAGTAGTAGGAAAATTTGTTGAGGTTTTTGGTCCCGGATGCAACCACCTTTCCGTTCCTGATCGGGCGACGATTGGTAATATGTCGCCAGAATTCGGCTGCACCATTACCTATTTTCCTATTGATGATAAAACGTTGGAATACATGACGCTGAGCAATCGTTCTGAAGAACAAATTGCAATCGTAGAATCGTATTGTAAGACAAATATGTTGTGGCGAGCAGACGAAGATAAGATTCAGTACACCTCTATTGTAGAGTTGGATATGTCAACAATTGAACCTACAGTGGCTGGACCAAAACGACCACAAGACAAAATACTTTTGCGTGAATTTAAACCCAAATTCGTGTCCTTATTGCATGATTTCTTTGGACGAAATTATATTGAGCACAATAAGAGAGAGATCATTCGATCGATAGACAAATTCGACGGAGAAGGAGGCGACCAACCCATTTATGAAGCACCGCAAAATGCAGAACCATCTAGTGTAGAAACTGTCGAAAAAAACGGACTTAAAACAATATGGATCGATAGAGGAGATGGTAAATTTAAATTGTCAGATGGTTCGGTGGTTATTGCTGCCATTACTTCTTGTACAAACACTTCAAATCCATTTGTGATGATTGGCGCTGGTTTAGTCGCCAGAAAAGCACGTGAGCATGGTATAAATGTAAAACCTTGGGTAAAAACGTCACTTGCTCCAGGATCAAAAGTAGTTACTGATTACTTAGAAAAAGCAGATTTGATGACCGATCTTGAGGCGCTTAAGTTTCATTTGGTTGGTTACGGTTGTACCTCTTGCATCGGAAATTCAGGGCCTTTGTCTCCAGCCATCGCACAAGCCGTAGATGAAAACGAACTGGTCGTGGCGTCGGTTCTTTCGGGCAATCGAAATTTTGAAGCCCGCGTTCATCCGCAGGTGAAAATGAACTTTTTAATGTCGCCCATGTTGGTAGTTGCTTATGCTATTGCAGGACGAGTGGATATCGATTTGGTGAATGATCCAATTAGCTTTGACAGAAATTTGCAGCCCGTTTACCTAAAAGACATTTGGCCTACAGACGATGAAATCAATGCGATAATGCGTACTGTTCTGTCTCCAAAAGATTTTAAAAAGAATTATGATGAAATTTTTGAAGGCAACGACATTTGGAAAAATCTGCAAGTTCCAGAAGGCAATTTATACCATTGGGATGAAAATTCGACTTATATCAAGGAAATTCCATTTTTCAAAAATATTTCTGCCGCTGCGCCTGAACTACAAAACATAACCAATGCGCGCGCATTATTGGTTTTGGGAGACAGCATCACTACCGATCATATTTCGCCCGCAGGCTCTTTTAACGAGCATTCATCAGCGGGGAAATACCTGATCGAACAAGGCGTGCCCAAAGAAAGTTTTAATTCTTACGGAAGCCGTCGTGGTAACGATGAGGTTATGGTGCGAGGTACTTTTGCCAATGTCCGCATCAAAAACAAACTGGCCAAAAGCGAAGGTGGCTACACCAACTACTTGCCAACAGGCGAAGAAATGAGCGTCTATGATGCTGCCATGAAATACAAGGAAAACAATACGGCCCTTGTGGTCCTCGCTGGAAAAGAATATGGTAGTGGTTCGTCTCGAGATTGGGCAGCAAAAGGTACTTTTTTACTGGGTATTAAATGTGTAATCGCCGAAAGTTATGAGCGCATTCACCGAAGTAATTTGGTTGGACTTGGCGTACTTCCGCTGCAATATAAAATTGGCGATACCGCCGAGCAACTTGGCATTGATGGCACAGAGACTTTTACAATAAGTGGCATTTCAGAAGATATTAAACCGTTAAAAGAAGTTCAAGTGATTGCACAGAAGGAGAACGGTGCAACAATAGAATTTAGCGCTATAGCACGTTTGGATTCTTTAATAGAAATTGAATATTATCGCAACGGCGGAATTTTGCAATATGTATTGCGACAGTTTTTAGAAAATTAAAATTATTGAAGATATAAAATCATTTGAAACCTTTAAATCTGTGGCAACAAAAATAAAAGCGGCAAATTAAGGCATAAGTAAAACAGGTTTTTAAGTCGTTTTATTGTCAATCAAAAAGCAGAGACCATTTCACGAAAGTGAAATAATTTATACATATAATACAATTCAAAAATAGATCATGATTAAAGTTGATGCAATAATAATTGGTTCGGGACAGGCTGCGAAACCGCTGTCTCTAAAGTTAGCAGGCGCTGGATGGAAAACTGTCATGGTAGAAAAATCGGAAGCAGAACTGGGCGGTGCTTGTTTAAATGTAGGTTGTACGCCTACAAAAACATTAATAGCTTCCGCAAAAGTGATGCACGGCATAAAAACAGCGGGTAAACACGGAATCTCAGTTTCAGATCTTTCGCTAGATTTTGCAACGACTCAAAAACGAAAAGATACAATAGTAGCTGACTCTAAGGATGGCGTAAAAAACCGAACAGCAGATGCTGAAAATCTAGAATTGGTTTATGGAACAGCTTCGTTTATTGGAGAAAACGCAGTAGTTGTCAAAAAAAAGAATGGTGAAGAGCAAGAATATACGGCACCGCACATTTTTATTGATGCAGGTACGCGCCCAACCATTCCTAAAATTAGAGGAATTGACACTGTAAAATGGTACGATTCGACTGGAATTCTGGCATTGACTGAAATTCCAAAAAAATTAATTGTCATTGGTGGCGGTTACATTGGTTTAGAATTTGGCCAAATGTACAGTCGCTTTGGCAGTGAAGTAACTGTTATTGAAAGAGGCGATCAAATTATGTCAACTGAAGATTTTGATGTTGCAGAATCGCTACAGGATCTTATGGAAGCGGAAGGAATGAACTTCATACTGGGATCTGCCGTTGAAGCGCTGGAAGAAGCCAATGATGCAGTTACCGTGACGTACAGTAAAGACGGAAAAAACCATAAAATTACAGGAACACATTTGCTATTGGCAGTTGGTCGCCAATCGAATGCCGATGGTTTAAACACCGAAGCGGCTGGAATAGCATTGGACAAAAAAGGCTACGTTAAAGTAAATGGTAAACTAGAAACCAATGTAAAGGGCGTTTATGCCGTGGGTGATATAAATGGCGGTCCACAATTTACTCATGTGGCGTTCAATGATTTTGTGGTGCTGCGCAATAATCTACTAGAAAAGATTGACAGCACAACTGATGGTCGAATTATCCCGTACACCATGTACACAGATCCACAGTTGGGGCGTGTAGGTTTGTCTGAAAATCAAGCGCGCGAACAAGGGTTGAATTTTCATGTGATCTCAATTCCGGGAAAAAGAATTACCCGTGGTATTGAAACCGGGGAGCCGCAAGGACTTTGGAAAGCCTTAGTAGACAAAGATTCAGGCAAAATTTTGGGTGCTGCGATTGTTTGTACTGAAGGAGGCGAAATAGCAACGGTAATTCAAATGGCGATGGAAGGCGGCATTCCAGCAAAAAACTTAGCAACGGGGATGTTTTCGCACCCAGCATATTCGGAATCACTTAATACCTTGTTTACCGAATTGTATAAAATAAAGTAGTTGTATTGACTTAGCGTGAAATTTTGGTTTTAATAGGGCTTGCAAATTTTAAGTCTGCACAAATTTCCAAAATTCACTAAATAAATTAATTAATCAAGAAGAAATTTTATTATGAAAATACAGAAAATTGACGCGATGGAAATACTCGATTCAAGAGGAAATCCAACAGTGGAAGTAAACATACAATTGGAAGATGGAACAACAGCCCGTGCCATGGTGCCAAGTGGTTCGTCTACGGGTGAGCGCGAAGCAGTAGAATTGAGAGATGGTGATCCAAAAAGATACCAAGGAAAAGGCGTACTAAATGCCGTGAACAATGTAAATACGACTATTGCCAAAGCTTTTGAGAACAAGAGTTTCAGCAGCCAGCGCGAATTAGATCATTTTTTGATAGACCTGGATGGTACAGAAAACAAAGCCAAACTAGGAGCCAATGCAATTTTGGGAGTTTCTATGGCATTTGCAAGAGCTAAATCTATTAGTTCAAATATTCCGTTATATCAGTATTTAGGAGGAAGCAACGCGCACATTATGCCTGTTCCCTGTATGAATGTGATCAACGGTGGTAAACACGCAGACAACACCGTCGATTTTCAGGAATTTATGATTGCACCACACAATGCGCCATCTTTTAAAGAATCCATTCGCATGGGCGAAGATGTGTTTCATACTTTGAGATCAGTATTAAAAGCAAAAGGATTAAGTACTGGGGTTGGCGACGAAGGCGGATTTTCGCCGGATCTAAAATCGAATGAGCAAGCAATGGAATTGATTTTAGAAGCCATTACGAAAGCGGGATATTCGCCTGGTAAAGATGTGAGTATTTGTCTCGATCCTGCAACTAGTGAAATGTATGAAAACGGGAAATATAAATTTTTCAAAAGCACTCAAAAATTAGTGACAAGCGATGACATGATAAAAATGTGGGAAAGTTGGGTAAACCAATATCCAATAGTTTTGTTAGAGGACGGTTTGGCCGAAAACGACTGGGAAGGTTGGAAAAACTTGACGGATAGTTTAGGTCACAAGACAGAAATTGTGGGTGACGATTTATTTTGTACCAATAAAAGCATATTAGCAGAGGGAATTAGCAAAGGTGTGGCAAATTCAATTCTGATTAAACTGAATCAAATTGGAACCGTTACCGAAACCTTAGATACGGTTGAACTTGCTTATAAAAATTCATACAATTGCTTCGTTTCGCACAGAAGTGGCGAAACCATAGATACGTTTATTGCTGACTTAACGGTAGGAATCAATGCAGGTCATTTAAAAACCGGAAGTGGTTGTCGTGCAGAACGCGTTGAAAAATTCAATCAATTGATGAGAATTGAACAACAATTAGCAAAAGGAGCCACTTTTGCAGGAATAGGTGCTTTTAAAAACGCCAAATAGCATTTGGTATAAGCTGATAAGAAGTTTCTATATAATCTAAGTATGAAACTAAAGGATTTTTAAGTTAAAAACGATTTGCTGATCTAGCGCAAAAGATTGATTGAATCAGATGCATCATGGTAAGTCCATCAAGAGACAAGTGTAAAAAACAAAGCCCTTTAATTACTTAAAGGGCTTCAAATTTTCAATCCAATTATTTTTTTGCTTCTTCGATAGAAAGTTTTCTAAATTCTTTTAGTAATTTTTCCATTTCTAAAGTTGACTTACGAGCTCTTGGTCCTGCCGCTTTTACTCCTTTTTCAATTAAAGATTGTGTTTCAGCTGTAAATGTCTCAAATTCAGCATTAATTTTTTCTACTAACTCTTTCATATCTTTTTTATTAAATTAAGTCAACAAAAATAACAGAATACAGTACACAGCGTACCAATATACTGTTAAAAAAACATTTATTTATTTTTCCGCTGCAAAACTACATCTTATAAAACAGTGAATTTGCAAGATACTAGTTGCCTCAAAAGGAGCAATAAATAACGCTAAAGAATTTTTTTATAACACTCAAGTTTATCTGTTTTTTATTTGTTGGACCGTTTTAATTATTTGATTTTTAATCTAAAAAAATATCAGTTTTACTTTGTCTGAAATTCTCTACGCTATAAAATAGTTCGGTCAAATTTTATCACTTTTTTATTTTAAAAGTAAAAAAATATTGTTTAAAGTGTAAAATGGCACGTAGAAGATAGTTTTTAAATACAAAAATGTTATGCGTTTCTTCTTAATTTCTTATTCTGCAGTTGTCGTAGTGAAGAATGAAATGGATAATAGAATTAATTATTGTTGCCTTTTACTTCTCGCTAGTAATTGCGTCAGGAGCAGGGGAGTGCTTACATCTTGCGCATCGTAGAAATAATTTTTTTGGAGACATCTCTGTTCTGCTAAATATGATACAGTAAGCCTTTATGTAAATATTTGCAAGTTATGTTGTAGTAATAGAATCAAGTAGCGCTGAATGGCGGTGGGGCATTCCTATCTCTGTTATCCTACTGATACTTTTATCTTATTTAATATTTAAATTTTTAGATTTTCCGATACGAGGTTATTTTACAGAGCAGTTAAAAGAAAAAGGAGTCTAAAGTTATAATTGATGACTTTCAGAGAAAAGTAAATTTGCTTCAACTAAAAATCAATTCTTTTATGAGCTGTTATAAAAGCAATCTTTGTAACACACCCTTGAGAATTTGTGTAGGTGTTTAATGCTAGAACTAAATAAAGTTTATCTTTGACTATAGTTTTGCAATAGAACTTTTTTTGTGTTTTTTTAAAATTATCTAACGCTCTCTGGCTAAAATTTAAAATCATTAATGCTATTTTTTTCTAAACCTACGCCGTATTTAATTGATTTAATTCCAGATAATCATATTGATATGCACTCGCATTTATTGCCTGGCATTGATGATGGTTCTAGCTCGCTAATTCACACTTTGTCTCTAATAGAATCGATGTACGCTTTTGGTATTACCTCATTCGTAACTACACCACATGTAATGAAATCGGTTTGGGATAATTCTACTGCAACAATTAAAAGCGCAGAGCAACAACTAAATTTAGAACTTCAAAAGAATACTAGTGCCGTTACCGTTCACGCTGCCGCAGAATATTTAATGGATGATTATTTCATAAAATTGATTCAAACAGAACCTTTACTTACTTTAAAAGAGAATTATGTTTTAGTCGAAATGTCGTATATGAATCCACCACTGGGACTTTATTCTATTTTACATGATTTGCAAGAGGCTGGGTATGTACCTGTACTTGCACATCCAGAACGTTATTTGTTTTATCAAAATAATTTTCAGGAGTTCGAAAAATTAAAAAAAGCTGGTTGTTTATTTCAGCTGAATTGTAATGCTGTAACAGGTTACTATGGTCGGAAGGTCGCGGAAGTGGCGCAACAATTATTGCAAAAAGGGATGTACGATTTCATTGGTTCGGATGTTCATCACGAACGACATATAGAAGCTATGAAAAAGAAAATTATATGTAAATATGTTCCTGAACTCGAAAAATTATTCAGTAACAATCAGATTTTCCGATAAATTTTGGGTTAATTATCTAAACTAATAAATGAGGTTTTTTCTCTTACTTGTGTTAGTTCTAGTAAGCTTTTCATACTGTTTGGTATTGTGTACAAAATTATATTTTCAGCAGTTGCTGTATTACTCTCAAAAGCTACTGCTGCCAAATAAGTATTAGTAAAGACAAAACTACAGATTTGCCAATTTTTATTATTTGTAAATAGAGCTGGATTTAAATTTTGCTGTCCATCTAAACAGGGAATGTATTTAAAATCTTCGTCAATACCTTTTCCTAATCCCTTTGCAAATGCTTCTTTTCGAGTCCAAAAAGTGTAGAATGTTTGTTGCTTTTCCGTAGCATTTTGAATTGCATGCATTTCTTTATCATCAAAAATATCTGGAAACAGGTTGCTGAAATTAAAATTTTCAGATTTATATTCAATGTCAATTCCAACTTTATTATGTGAAACTGCAATAACTGCAAAATCTTCAGAATGGGAGATATTAAAATATAGGAACGGATGAGAGGCTAAAAATGGTTTTTTATTAACGTCATAATCTAGGCAAATATGCTTCACCTCTAAATTTGTATGCGCTGCCAAAACGAATTTTAAAATTGATCTATAAATGATGAATCGATTCTTATCTATTTCTTTATAAAATTGTTCGGCTCTTTCCTTTTCTTCCTTTCTAAGAAAGCGAAATAAATCTGATTTTAATTCAATAAAATCAGGTAAGTAAAGGGTATAAATGAGAATTTCATCCGCATCTAAATGATGTGGTTTTGTGGGTATTAATTCAGTACTTTTTAAGTCTAAAAAAGATATATGTACTCTAGCTGTTTCCATGCTTTTTATCTAAAATGTCTTGAAGCATTCGTGCTAAAATTTTGTCATTTGGTGGTGCTACAATGCTAAGATGATTGCCTTTTATATTATGAATGTGAACTCCCTTTAGCGCTGCTTTTTTCCAACCTAAATGTGTAGGGTCTAATTTATAATTTTCATCATGTTCTGCTCTAAATAATTCTACTTCAAAATCTTGCGGAATAAGATGATAGCGATCAACTATTTTATTTACCATTCGATCAGCAACGATAAACTCTTGGAGTGCTAATGTTTCCTGCTCAGACCTATTTTCTTTAAATCCGAAATATTTTTTTAAGATGTACTCTTTTTTTGCATTCATACGCATTTTTAAAGATGGCAAACTTGTAAGCATTTCCATTAAATAATCAGCTCTTCTATAGGTGCGATCATAATAGCGCATCGATTCTTTTTTAAAGTATGATTTGTAGTAGTACGATGAATCAACGTAAGTGTCTAACATGGCAATCATACTTACTATTTTACCTTGTGCTTTAAGTTGGCGTGCTATTTCGAAGGCTACGATGCCTCCAAATGAAAATCCTGCTATTGCGTAAGGTCCTTTAGGATTTATTTTTACTATTGAATCGATGTAGCATGCTGCCATAGCTTCTATAGATTCAAACCAATTCTCATACCCATTAGGTCCGATTCCTTGAAAACCATAAACGGGTTGCTCTTTATCGAAATGGTGAATGACATGTGCAAAATTGAGAATATTAAGTCCAGCTCCATGAACGATAAAAAGTGGAATTTTAGTGCCATGTGGTTTCATAGGAACTAAATAATCAGATGTAATTTTGTTCTCAACCAGTATTAATTTAGCAAATTTTTCGATGGTTGAATGTTGAAACAAAGCAGAAAGTGGAATTCGGATACCAGTTTGCTTTTCTATTTTAATCATTACGTTTAAAGCCATGATAGAATGTCCGCCCATCTCAAAAAAATTACTAAATATATCGATGTTTTCTAAGTGTAAGCTTTCTTTCCAAATCGCGGCGACCAATTTTTCTTCTTCCGTTCTAGGCGCTGTAAATTGTGGCTCAATTTCTGTGTTCGCTTTATAATCTATTAATGTTTTTCGATCCACTTTATCGTTTAAAGTAGTAGGCATTTTGTCTAGAATATGAAAAACATGTGGAACCATAAAAGAAGGAAGTTGTGAGGAGAGTTCATTTCTCCATCCTCTAATTAGCTCAATTTCTGTAGTTGCTTTAAAATCTACGATAATAAAAGCAACAAGAATATCGCCTTTCGCAAGCACAATTGCTTGTTTAATGCCATTAATTGATACTAAAGCATGTTCTATTTCTCCAATTTCGATTCGATGCCCTCTTACTTTTACTTGATGATCTATACGTCCAAGACACATCACTTCATTATTTGGTAATAGTTTTCCTAAATCGCCTGAGAGGTAAAGTATCGCATCTTTTTCACTCGAAAATAAATTGGGAATATATTTTGCTGCAGTGAGTTCTGGTCTTCCCAAATAACCTTTTCCAACTCCATCGCCTCCAATAGCAATTTCTCCAATGCTATTTGGAGGCAGAAGATTCATTTGCTCATCAACGATATAATATTGCATATTCGCAATAGGACCTCCCACAGAAATTATTGTATCCTCTGTTTTAATGTGCTTACAAGAAGAAAAAATTGTTACTTCAGTCGGGCCATATAAGGTCCAAAGTTCATCCGATATTTTAATAACTTCTTTAGCTAATTTAGCAGGTAATGGTTCTCCACAACACCATATTTTGATGGGTAATTTTTTTGACCAACCGGCATCTAACAACATTTGGTAAGTTGTTGGTGTGGCTACAATTAAAGAAATTTTTTCTTGGTCTAACATCTCATAAAAAAGTCTGCCATCGCTTGACGTTTCATGGTCTGGTAAGACTAAAACAGCGCCTTTAAATAGTGGGAAAAACAATTCGAAACTAGCAATATCAAAAGAAATCGTCGAGATAAAAGGAACTCTGTCAGTCTCTTTTATACCAGGTTCAACTGCCATAGAATAGAGCAAATTAACCACATTTTTATTCGATATTTTAGCTCCTTTTGGCTTACCAGTAGAACCAGAAGTATACAAAAGATATAATATGTTTTCTGGATCAACGACCGTTTCTAGTTTTGATGTCGGATATTGAGCTAGCGATTGCATGGCGTCGTCTATCAAAATGGTGTTAGAACATTTAGGTAACGATATAGACAGTGCTTTGCTAGTTAAAAGAAATTTAGCCTCAGAATCTTCCATCATATATTCGATTCGCTTAGTAGGATATTCGTGATCTAACGGAAGGTACGCGGCTCCACATTGAATAATGGCTAAAATGGCATAAACCAACTCTGGACTGCGTGGAAAACAAACGGCTATATAATCGCCCGATTGAACCCCATGTGCTTCTAAGTAATGCGCAAATTGATTCACTTTACTATGTAAATCATGGTATGAAATTTTAGTATTGTTATATTCAATGGCAATATTATTTGGTGTATTATCTGCTTGTTTGCTTAGTAAATTAGTCAATGAAACATTAGGATATGCTGATTCTGTACTATTTATAATAGTATAATCTGATAAGTAATCACCATTTATTAGGTTAGCTAATGGACTGTTTTGCTCGGATATTAATTTATTTATAGTCTCTTCAAACGACATCATCATTTGCTTTATCGTTTCTTTTTTGAAGAGTGTCGAATTGTACGAGCATTGAAAGGTGGGTTTGTTTTTTGACATACATGCATGCAACTGTAGCTCAAAAGACGAGAATTTTCTAGGATTGATTGTAAATTCGTACGTGAGTCCGATAAATGAAAATTCACTTTCAATATCTCTATTTAAGTCCACAGTTAAGGTAACGGGAACCATGGGAACTCGCGACGGATCGCGAGCGATTGCTAACTTTTGAAGCAGATGACCGAAACTAACTTGATTATTAATATAGGCTTCCAGTAATTGCGGATTTCTGTCTTTTAAGTACTCTAAAAAGGTGAGTTTTGTATTTATAGTACTTCGTAAAGGAAGTAAATTGGCACAATCTCCAATCAAATGCTTCATGTCGTAACGTCTGTTTCCTGAAGTCGGAAAACCTACAATCAAATCATTTTGACCTGTTATTTTGCATAAAAACACCTCAAATGCAACTAATAGTGTTGTTGCTAAACTACAACCCGCACTTTTACCAAGTTGTTTGAGTGAATTTATAACAGTTCCGTCCATAATAAAGTCAACACGTTCACTATTATAAGTGCGTAAAGGAGGTCTGTCAAAATCAATTGGTAATTCTACTGTAGGAACTGATTCATTATAAACGTTTAACCAAAAATCTTCTATTTGTTTGTAATCACCCGTTTCTGCTAACAAGTTCACCTTTTTCGCGTAGGTACTAAAACGTTCTGGTGTTGCTAATTTGGGCTTCGTGTTTTCGATAAACGCTGAATAAAGAATACTAAGCTCTTCGAGAATTATGTTGATACTTAAACCATCACCAATAATGTGATGATGTGTTAGTACTACAATATTTTGTAAGTCTTCAATTTTAATTATTTTAATTCTTAATAAAGGTCCTTTTACCAAGTCGAAAACAAAATTAACGTCTTCATCAATGGCATTTTCTCTCGCCTCTTCTTTTTCCTTCGGCGAAAGTGGCGAAATATCAATATGTGAAATTTCCGACGTAAGATCTTTATGAATATGCATGTAGTTTCCGTCGGCACTAAAGGAAGCTCTCAAGCTTTCGTGCCTTTGCAGTAGAGTATTCAAAGAATAGGTAAATGCTTCTGAAATAAATTCACCATTAAACTTAATGGAATAAGACAAATTGTAGGCCTTGTTCGCATCGACACCTCCGATCACACAATCTGTCCAAATTTCTAATTGTGAGTTGGTCGTATGAATAATACTTTCAATGTTGGTAGATAACGGATTGAATTGGGTCTTATTTTGATTGTGTGCTTGATGTTTCATTTTGTCGTACGATTTTATGTAAGATTTATTGCTGGAGCTTTCTTACTTTACTAAAACTTATTTTTTTGCAGTTTAGATCTAAAATGATTTTAAATTTTTGCATGCTTTTCATCTAAAATATCCTGAAGCAACCTTGCCAATAACTTATCATTTGGCGGAGCAACAATATCTAAATGGTTGCCAGATATATTATGAATTTTAACACCTTTTAATGCTGCTTTCTTCCATCCCAAATGCGTTGGGTCTAATTTATAGTGTAAGTCATCTTGCGATCGAAACAGATCTACTTCAATGTTTTGTGGTTTAAGATGGTAACGATCCACAATCGTTTTAACCATGCTGTCGGCCTCAATAAATTGTTCGAGCGCAACGGCTTCTTGCTCAGTCATTGCAGGATTATGACCAAAATGCCTTTTCAATATGTAGTCTTTTTTTGCGTTCGTTCGCATTTTAAAAGCTTTCCAACTCATAAGCATTTCTCTTAAAAAATTTAATCTTTTGTGAGTAAGGTCAAAGTATCTAATTAATTTCTTTTTGCTAAATGTCTGGTAATAATAAGAGGAATCGACGTAAGAGTCTAGCAAGGCGGTCAAGGTTACGTTTTTTCCTTGCTCTTTTAATTGACGTGTCATTTCAAAAGCAACAATTCCTCCAAACGAAAATCCAGCCAACGCATAAGGACCGTTAGGATTTATTTTTACAATAGCGTCTATGTAATGAGCTGCCATTTCTTCAATTGATTCATACCATGCATCATATTTCTTAGCATTGCCTTGAATGCCATAAATTGGCTGATTTTCGTTGAAGTGTTTGCTTAGGTTAACAAAATTTAAAACATTTAGCCCCGCTCCATGAATGATAAACAAAGGTGTTTTATCTCCACTGGCTTTTATAGGAACCAAGCAATCAGAACAAATGTCACTTTTTGTATGTAGTAGCTTAGCAAATTTCTCTACTGTCGAATATTTAAATAATACAGACAATGGAATGCGTTTACCAGTAATTTTCTCTATTTCAATCATAACTTTTACTGCTTTGATTGAATGTCCGCCCATTTCGAAAAAATTACTAAAAATATCGATAGTATCTAGATTTAAGCTTTCTTTCCAAATGTCGGCAACTAACTTTTCATCTTCTGTTCGAGGCGCGGTATATTTACGGTTTTCAAGTGTTGTATATTGTGATAATGCTTTACGATCGATCTTACCGTTAAGCGTTGTGGGTATTTTTTCTATTAAATTAAAAGCATGCGGAACTAAATGTGGTGGCAATTGTGATAATAAGTTTTCGCGCCAACTCGCAACAAATTGTTTTGCATTTTCGATGGAATCATAGGGTACAACATGAGCGATTAAAAAATCTTCAGTAGCCAATACCACTGCCTTTTTTATACCTTCAATTGCCAGTAAAGCTTGTTCCACTTCACCAGGCTCAATTCGGTGTCCTCTAATCTTAACCTGTTGATCGACACGTCCGAGGCATTCTATTTCATGGGTTGGAAGTAACCTTCCTAAATCACCAGTTCGATAAAAGACAGCATCTTCAGTAGAAAAAGGGTTTTTAATAAATTTTTCATCTGTTAGTTCTGGTCTGTTCCAGTATCCGTTGGCAACGCCGTCTCCAGCAATGGCAATTTCACCAATGATTCCGGGAGCAACAAGTTGCTGTTGATCATTTATAATATAAATTTGAGTATTTGCAATCGGCTTACCAATTGTTATTAATGTAGTATCATCTTTTATTTGCTTAGCTAATGAATATACGGTGGTTTCTGTTGGTCCATAGACATTCCAGAGCGTAGTACACTTAGTTAAAAGTTTTTGGGCAAGATCTGCAGGCAGCGCTTCGCCACCGCAAAGCGCTTTAATTGGTAGTTTTTGAGACCAACCAGAATCTAGCAGCATGGACCAAGTTACAGGTGTAGCTTGCAAGAAACTAATATTACTACTTTTTATTAGATCAATCAACAATCGACCATCTCTGGCGGTTTCTGAGTCAGCTAATACTAATGTCGCGCCATTAAGCAGCGGTAGAAACAATTCGACACTGGCTATATCAAATGAAATTGTAGTAATCGAAAGTACTCGGTCACTTTCTATAATACCAGGTTCCAGTGCCAAGCTGCAAAGTAAATTCACCAAATTTTTATGGCTAATAGAAACGCCTTTAGGATTACCAGTTGATCCAGAAGTATAAAGTAAATATACGGGATCTGCAGGATTTACTTTTGTTTTTAATCTTGTGTGTGGATATTTATGTAAGGCTTCAATAGCATTTTCTATTAAAATTGTAGTTGATAAGCTAGGTAATGAATTAGAGAGGTGTTGGTTGGTTAATAAAAACTTAGCTTCAGAATCTTCCATCATAAATTGTAATCTCGAAATTGGATATTCTGGATCTAAAGGAAGATATGCTGCTCCACATTGCATAATAGCTAAAAGTGAAATTACTAGCTCTGCTGAACGAGGCAGCGAGATAGCAACAAAATCGCCATAAGCAACTCCACATTCTGTTAAATAATGAGCCATTTGATTGGTATGATCTTGTAACTCTTGATATGAAATTGCAGTGTCGAGAAACTCTAACGCTATATTCGTTGGAGTCTGAATACTTTGTAAAGCAAACAGCTCGTGAAGTGATACGTGAGGATAATCAGTCTTAGTTCGATTCAATTCATCGTAATCAGCTGTAAAGTCTTCAAACGTAAGTTGACCTAAAGTGATCGATGGATCTTTAACAACATTCTGGATTATTTTTATGAAAGACTGCATCATTTCTTTAATCGTTTCTGATTTAAAAAGAGCTTCGTTATAAGACCATTCAAAAACTAAATCTTTTTCGGTTCCGCTGGCATTAACAAAAATTTCAAAAGGGTCGTAAGCCTTAGGATTGCTTATTAAAGTATAATTCAAATTAAAAAAATGAACGCCATCGGTCATTCCCAAATCAATATTAAAAACAATCGGCACCAATGGAATTCTAGAAGGATCGCGAGCCACTTTTAAGCTTTGTAAAAGATGTCCAAAACTAAGTTGTGAATGATCGTAAGCATCAAACAATTCTGATTTTCTTTTTTTTAGGTATTCTATGAAAGGACTATTTGCATTTAGATTACTTCTTAGCGGAAGTAAGTTAACACAATGTCCCATTAAATGATTCATGCCCTTACTAGCTTGACCAGCAGAAGGTAATCCAACAACTAAATCATCCTGACCTGTTAATTGAGATAAAAACACTTCAAAAGTAGTAAGCAATGTCGATACTAAACTTGCGCCAACAGTTAAGCCAGTTTGTTTTAAACTTGACAATAAATTTGCATCAAAAGTAAAATCTAAACGCTGACTCTTATAAGTTCGAACTGGTGGTCTAACAAAATCTGTTGGCACAGTAACTAAAGGGATAGATTTTTTGTAAACATTATGCCAAAATTGTTCTGTTTCACGATTTTCATCACTTTCCGAGAACATTTGTTCTTCATGTGCATAGGCAGAAAATGGAATTGGAGCAGTTAAATAAGGTGTTTTATTGTCGGCTAATGCTGAATAAAGTATGCCTAAGTCTTGCAGCATTATTCCGATAGACCAACCATCACAAATTATATGATGAACCGTTATAACTAATTGATGTTTATTTTGGTAAAGTTTAAGTAAACCAACTTTTAACAAAGGCCCGTTGACAAGATCAAAAAGAAAATCGGCATCGTCTCTTATATATTGATCTAAAGCCTGTTTTTTATTGATACTTTCTAAATTAGAAAGATCAATAGTGGTAATTTTGATGATGAGGTTTTTGTAAATGGACATGTACAGACCATCTGTGCTAAAACTGGAACGAAGTGATTCATGGCGTTCGACTAATTTTTGAAAAGCCTTATCCATGGCAATCGGATCCAACGGTCCTATAAACTCTATCGAAATAGACTCGTTATAAGCTCTTGCCGCATCGTTTTCACCCAAATAGCAAGCAGTCCAGATTTCAGATTGCGCTTTTGTTGTGTAAACAACGCATTCTAATTCTGGACCTGCAAAAGGGTCATATTTAGTAGGTGTATGTAACATAGTACGTTAACTATTTTATTTTTAAAATGATGTATGATTAAGATTTCACTCTCATTTTTTTACTTCACAGTTTATTTATGGTAAGCATCTTAATGGTAAGAGCTATAAATCAATTTTTACATATTCACCAATTTTATTAGAATCTGCTACAAACCAAGCGGGATTTCCTTTTTTATCACGTCCCAATTTTGCGCCAGCAACTGGAGGTTTATTAATGATGCCACAATTTTTTTCGTTAGCTATTATTGAAGTTGAATTGTCAGATTTAGTACTACTAAAAAATCCAGCGGCAACCATTTTTTCAATACATACTTTAAACGTATGTATAATTTTTATTAGATCTTCTTCAGTATAAACTTCTGTTAGAAAACATGGAAAGCCATCCCAGATATGAATGCCGTTTTCTCGAAGTAAAGTGAATAATAACTCTCCATACAGTACTTCGTCGTTTAATTTAAGTCTCCAGAGTGAACCAAAATGATTGATAATCATTGGTAAATCTTTGTTTTTAAATTCTTCATTTAATTCAAATGCTAAACGATTGGTCATTTCATTAAGTTTTTTTTGCAAAGCTGGCCCTTGTTTTTTAAGATGGAGTAGGGCGGCTTTCGAAGCTGCAAGTGCTAATGGATGGCGAACAAAAGTGCCCGCAAAATACGTAACGCCCACTTCTGGGATAGAGTCATCACCATACTGCCAATGGCCGCCGTCTAGCGCATCCATGTATTTTCGTTTCCCAGCAATGGCACCAATGGAAAGACCGCCACCAATTACTTTACCATAGGTAGCAATGTCAGCTTGAATATTGAATAAAGCTTGGGCTCCGCCTGGATGCATTCGGAAACCGGTAATGATCTCATCAAAAATCAATGGAATATCAGCTCTGATTGTTAGTTCTCTTACTTTATTTAAAAAGTCGATTGGCTGAAATTCTGGTCTTCTGCTTTGCACTGGTTCTACAAGAATTGCTGCTAATTCATCAGCTCTTTCAATTATTATTTGTAGACTTTCTGTGGTTCCATATTCTAATATTAACATATTCTGAACCGATTCGGGCATTATTCCCGGTGCAGCAGGAAAAGTCATTAATTTTTTAGAACCACGAACCAAAGCTTCGTCTATTATGCCGTGATAGGAACCAGAAAAAGCGACAATTAACGATCGACCTGTCACTGTTCTTGCAATTCTCATAGCTCCCAAAACCGCTTCAGATCCTGTGTTGCAAAGTGCGGCACGTTCTTGATTAGTGAATTCACAGATCAACTCACAAACTTCGCCAGCTAACGGATGTTGCGGTCCTACTTCAAATCCATTCTCAACTTGCATGTGTAGGGCTTCCTTAATAAAATCGGGTTGATGACCAAAAAAACAAGACCCGAACCCGTTAAGAGCGTCGATGTATTCATTGCCATCAATATCCCAGAGACGATTTCCTTTAGATTTTTCAATAACAATAGGATATACTATTTCTTTTGTTAGTGGTTTAAACCCAGAAACAACTCTTGGATCTGCCATTGTACTTCTATGCTTTTGAGCGTACGCTTTACTGCTTCCAGTTTTTTTAGTGTAGTTTGAAATTAGTTCAGTGAGAAATTCCTTTTGAGAATAACTCATTTCGTTTACTTTTTTTTCAATTTTTGGAGATGCTCCAAAGGGCTTTTGATGTTCTACACGTTCTTCCGCGGTTCTTAAATCTTCAGGTGTATTTTTTATGACGGAATGTAGTTCTTCGTGTTGCAATTTTTGATGAACTACTTCGGTATTATTAACTTGCAGCAGTTCCATTTGCTTGCCTAATAATTGAAGTTGCTGTGCGATCAACACTAAAGTCGTATTATTATTATTATTATTATTATTCGAAATAATGGGAACAGTATTTACAATTGGAGTAGTGCTAGCAATTGAGTTTGATACTGATTGAGTTTGAATAGTTTTGTTATACTCTTGCTCTGGCAGGTTATGATCAAGGTATTCTGCTAAAAGAGATGGTGAACTATATTCTTCATTAAGTTGACGAAACGTTATAGGAAGTTTGAAATCTTTCTTTAAACTTATTGCAAGTTGAGTTAATGTCAAAGAATCCAATCCTAGATCAAGAAAACTTTTTAAAGAAGCGTCAGTTGAATATTCTATACCTGAGGTTTCATTTATAATTGAAGAAATTTTGCTGAGGATAGTAGTTTTTCTCATAGGCTTGCTGTCATTTTGAATACTAGTTGAATTTTGAGCAGTACTTATATGCGTTATTGAATTTCTGGCTTGAAAATTTATCGGATTTATCCAACAATGCTTACGGTCAAAAACATAACTAGGTAATGCTAGTTTTTGTCTTGTTTGATCGGTATAAAAAGTGTCCCAATCAGGTTCGATTCCTCTAAGCCATAACTTTCCTAGAGAATTAAGTATGGTGTTGTAATTATTTTCTTGACTTTCAGTTTGCGTTAAACTCAAAAGTCCAGAAACGACTGTACCATTTCCTTGTTGTTTGATTAAGGTCGTCAAGGTTTGGCCAGGTCCCACTTCTAAGAAAATCGGATTTTCTAATTGTAATAGAGTAGTTGTGGCAGTTGCAAATCGAACCGTGCTTCGCAAGTGATTGGACCAATATTGAGGATTTATAGCTTCATCATCGGTAAGATATAAACCAGTAACGGTAGAAACTATTGGTAATGAAGGAGTGTTAAGCGTAATCTTTTTCACTTCTGCTTCGAAAATAGCTAAAATAGGATTCATCATGCTAGAGTGAAATGCATGACTGGTAAGTAGAATTTTATTAGGAACTTCTAAAACGTCTAACGATTGGCTAAATTGTTTTACATGTTGATCTTCACCCGCTACGACGCACAATTGATTAGAGTTTATGGCAGCTACAGATAGCGTTCCTGGAAGAATATTTTTTAATTTATCTTCGGTTAGACGAACAGACAACATGCTTCCGCCTGGTAAATCTCCTACCATTCGACCTCTAATTGCAATTAGATGCAAAGCATCTTTTAAACTAAAAACCCCCGCTAAGTGCGCGGCGACGAATTCACCAATACTGTGGCCACACAATGCAGTTGGCTTAATTCCCCAACTTAGCCACAGTTGTGATAAGGCATATTCAGTTACAAATAAGGCAGGTTGTGTGAAACGAGTGTCTTTTAATTTTGCCTCTGTTTCTGGAGTAACTATTTCCGGATATAAAATTTTGCGAATGTCTACTTTTAATTCTTCTATTAAAATCTCTGCACACGTATCTACAGCTTCTTTATAAATGATTTCATTTTGATAAAGATTCCAGCCCATTTTTGAAAACTGCGATCCTTGACCGGGAAAAAGAAATACTACTTCATTAGGTGCAACTTTTAAAATTAAATTTTTACTATGTTTCTTTTCCGTAGCAAGTAATTCGGCGCTAGCGGAAACGCAGTCACTTGCTAAAATAAAACTGCGATGACTAAAGGAATCTCGTGTTTTATTTAAAGTGTAAGCAACATCTGCCAAAGATAAGTTAGGTGCTGCATTAAGAAAGTTGCCTAGTTCATTTTCATAACCTTTCAGACTGTCTTCTGATTTGGCTGACCACATCAATAATTGGAGTGGTCGGCTTGAACTAGAATTTTTTTGTTCGATCGGATATTCTTCTACAACAAGATGTACATTAGTACCGCCCACACCAAAGGAGCTAACTCCAGCTCTTAATGGCGCATCCGACTCCCATTTACTTAATTTTGAATTGACATAAAACGGACTGTTTTTAAAATCTATAATCGGATTTGGCTTTTCAAAACCTAAAGATGGCGGAATTAATTTATGATTCATTGCTAAGATTGTTTTTATCAATCCAGCTACACCGGCAGCAGCGGTTAAATGACCCATATTACTTTTTATCGATCCAATGGCGCAAAAATTATTTTTAGTATGTTTTCCAAAACCTATTTTAAGTCCTTCGAGTTCTATAGGATCACCCACAGGAGTTCCAGTGCCGTGTGTTTCAACATAACTTATTGAAGACGAAGAAATTTGAGCATCTTGAATTGCTTTTTTAATAGCAACAGCTTGTCCTTCTGTGCTTGGCGCAGTAAAACTGCCTTTATTGCCACCGTCATTGGTAATTCCTATTCCTTTAATGATTCCATATATCGTATCACCCTCTTTTTGCGCAGCATCTAATTTTTTGAGAAGTACGACTCCAGCTCCGTCACTAAATACGGTTCCTTTTCCTGATTCGTCAAAAGAGCGGCAATGTCCGTCTGGACTCAACATTGATCCTTCTTGATACAAATGTCCACTAAAAATGGGTGCAGTAACACTTGAACCACCAGCAAGTGCAATATCACATTGGCCACTTCTAATTGCTTGCACAGCTTCTGCAATGGCAAGTAGAGAGGTAGAACAACCAGAATGAATACTGACAGCAGGACCTTTTAAGTTTAGATGATAGGAAGTTCTTGAAGAAATGTAATCTTTCTCATTAACAGTTTCAGCCAAGAGATAACCTATGCTATCTACTATTTCTTTGTTAGGTAAAATATTTTTTTTATAATACGTATTTGTTCCAGTACCTGCATAAACGCCTATACTACCAGTATAATATTTAGGTAAATAGCCCGTTTGCTCAAGAGCTTCCCATGCAATTTCTAAGAATAAACGGATCTGAGGATCCATTACTTCAGCTAGTTTTGGATTTATTCCAAAAAAAGCAGCATCGAATGTATTTGCCGACGGAATAATACCACGAGCTGCGACATAAAGAGGATCATTGACCAGCTCTTCCGCAATGCTATAATCAATTTCTTCAGGTTTAAAAAAAGAGATTGTTTCTCTGCCTTCTTTTAAAACATTCCATAATTCATTTATTGTTTGTGCTCCAGGAAACCTACCTGCCATTCCTATAATGGCAACATCTCCTGATTGTATACTTGATGTGAATTTTGTGCCATTGAGCGAACTATTCAATTTTTTGTTTAATTCTAAAAATTCGCAAAGTCTTGCTATCGTTGCATATTGATAGATAGTGGTAACTGACATTTTCAAATCTAGCCTTTCTTTAAGCACGCTCACCACTCGTTGTGTTAAAAGCGATGTTCCTCCCATTTCAAAGAAGTTGTCGTCTATGCCTATCAGAGGTACTTGTAAGTGATCGCTCCAAACTTTAGCAATTTCCTTCTCTAGTTTCGTTGTTGGCTTTCTTAAAAGTGGTGCACAACTTGGTCGTATATATTCTGGGACTGGTAAATTTTTCGTATCTATTTTTCCATTTGTTGTGATAGGAAAGTCAGTAACCCACATAAAAAACTTTGGAACCATAAATTCAGGAAGTATTTCTTCAAGCTTATCGCGAATGCTTTTAGTTTCTTGACGATGGTCTGCCGATTGTAAGTAAGCCACTAAGCTAGGCTCTCCTCCGATGTGAGTACTGACAACGACGGTTGCTCTTTTAATCTCTTGAAGATTATTTAGTACAGATTCGATTTCGCCTAATTCAATACGATGTCCGCTAACTTTTACTTGTTGATCAATTCTTCCCAAGCATTGAATTTGTCCATTTGGCAAAACTTTTCCTAAATCACCAGAAAGATACATTTTACGATTTGGATCATTTTGAAAAACATTATGCACAAATCTTTCGTTCGTAAGGTCAGGTTTGTTTAAATATCCTAACGAGACGCCATCTCCAGCTATAACAATTTCTCCTACTTCTCCTTCATTTACAGGCATTCTTTGCGTATCTAGTAAATAAATTTGAGTATTGGCTATGGGTTTTCCAATGTTTATTGTATTGTCATTGATGGTAATTTGAGTAAGTATACAACAAACTGTTGTTTCTGTAGGTCCATAAATATTCCACAATTCACTGCAAAGCGAAAGTAATTTATGTGCCAAAGGCAATGGTACAGGTTCACCACCAATTAATGCTTTAAGGTGTAGCGGTTTTTCCCAACCAGAGTCTATTAGAATTTGCCAAATACTTGGCGTACCCCACATTATTGTGATTTTGTCTGAAACGGCTTTTTTAAGTAAAGTTTGTCCATCCCTTCTTGTTTCTTCGTCAACTAAAACTACGCAAGCTCCAAAAAGTAAAGGAAGATAAATCTCCATCACCATAGCATCAAATGAAATTGTTGTCACCGAAAATATTTTATCGTTCTCTGTTATTCCTGGAGCTTGAGCCATAGAATAGAGAAGATTTATTACATTGCAGTGAGCCACTTGTACTCCTTTTGGTTTTCCAGTAGACCCCGATGTGTAAATTATAAATGCAGCGCTGTCAGTTGCTATTTTGTGAGGTAAGGGTTGTGTTGGATGGTTAACGATTGCAGTTAGTATTTCCGAAATTGAAAAACAAACTATTTTATTTTCAAGACTTGTTTTTAAGTTCGAACTGATATAAAATGAAGCAGCAGAATCTTCAATCATCAAATGTATTCTTACATCAGGATACAACACATCAATAGGAACGTAAGAAGCGCCACATTGCAAAATAGCAAATAGCGAAGCAATTAAATCGGGAGATCTATCTAATGATACAGCAACTATTTGTCCAGGTCTGAGACCTTGAGACCAAAGGTAGTTTGCCATTTGGTTAATCTTTTTTTGTAATTCACCATAACTAACTTTTATATCATTAAACTCAAGTGCAATTGAATGTGGAAACATTTTGGCTCTAACATCAAAAAGCTCATGCAGCGTACTTTTAGGATACGGCATTACAGCTCCAATTATTTTATTGTTTGAATTGTTGGTGTTAGGATTATTCATTTTAATGGTATTGAAATTAGATTTGCGGATACTGTGCAATAAATCGTTTTTTTTTTTTAATCACACGTATATTGTAAAGTGTTGCTATATAGTTTTTTATAAAAATTAACTGTATTAAAACCCCTGTCTTAAATTATTTTTTTTAATAAAATTTGTAAATATTAATTAATTAGGATTTAATAACTTACCCAAAAAAAGTAAAAAAATTCAAACTATACTTACAATTCCTTTATAAAGCCATTATTATCGATGAATAGCATTTTTGATTACTATTTTTGACATACTAGTGGTCTAAAATGTTTTAAAATTCCAGCTTTTTAAGGTTAGTCTTTCTTATAAATTTTTTTTAAGCAAGAATCACTATTCCCTTAAATTATTTATAAATCAAATTTTCTTTTGATCCTCAAAATCATAAATTTCGAAAAATAAATTGTTGATTTTAATACTAGATTGCTTAGTATGTCACTTTTTTACAGCGAAACTTAACTCGAGACGCTTTAGTAAGCTTTGTAAAACTCATAAGTCTTTTTTATTTTAAATTTTAATTAATTTGTAAGAAATTCTTTTTTACATTAGCAAACTATTTTTACAAACTACTAATAATGAATTAGATATGGATAGATTACGTGTTTTTGTAAGGACCTTTGAAATTTGGATATTTTTAATCTGTGCTCCGTTAACGAGTGCAATTTTTGTTTATGGAGTGCAATTGCATATTATTCCTGGACGCATTTACATACACGGTCGTTTCTTTCTCCTTTTATTTCTTTTGATGGGTTTAGTTAAATTTACGAGGGGAAATACCGGTCTAAAAGATCTATTTAGTCCAATGTTAATTTGGAAAGTTCCTGTTCGATGGTACTTATTTGCATTGCTTTTTGCATCATCAATTGCATGTTTAACTTTATGCTTGAAGGCATTTTATTTGGGTGGTGATTTTACTATTTTTAAGTTAAATTTTTCTGCGATTACTAGTCTTTCATTTGTTATAAATATGATCTTATTTGCCTTAGTTGGTGAGGTAGTTTGGGTTAGTTTTGCTGTTAGGCAGCTTTCAAAATTTATGAATATATTCTTCGCTAGTCAAATTGTTGGATTGGTTTGGGGGTTATGGTGGGCTCCAATAGTTTTGTTTAACGTTGGTGTAATTGAAGACTTACCAATATTGGCGCTAATTATAAATATGATGGGCGCAGCTGGAATTTGTGCTGTCGTTTATGGACAAACTAAAAGTGGTATCTGTGTTTGGGTTCTTCAGACTATGTTAAACGCCGCTTGTCTTACTTTTCCTGTTGCACCAGGCGCTGGCATCCAAACTTACTGGGCTTTCAGCATTGTTTATTTTTTAGTAATGTTAGGGTTAATGTTCTATTTTAATAGAACAAAGAAACGATCACAAAAACAAAATATCGCATTCACAAAGATTATAAATTAGATTAAAAAAGATTCTTTTAATTAGCTCTTCAAGCTAGATAACCTGATAAATTTGTTCTTAATTCGTTTGCTTTTATTCCTTGTAATTGCTACTATTTATTTTTGATATGATGCTGACTTAAGTACTTATTTTCGACTTCCCTTTTTGTTATCAATCTCTATACTGTCAACTATTATTTAAACTTCTACTTCATATTCGATAAGATTGGCCACAAAATTAGAATCATCTAAAAAGCATAAAAATTAGTGTAGGTGTAATTAATTTAAAAATTATACGTTACATAATAAAAATCAGCTAGTTATATTTTTAAATTTTAGTAGATATTTATTCGTACTTGTACTATAATATCTAAATATTCAGATGGATTTAATAATAAAAATTTAAAAAAAATCACAGTTGATGTAAGTAAATAATCATTAAAGCAATGATTATTGTGCATTTCATCGGATATATCGTGTATTACATCGATGTTGTTTTGTAAATCAATAATTTTGCGCGATAAA
The DNA here is from genome assembly GCF_001529295.1 of Flavobacterium sp. TAB 87. GTDB lineage: Bacteria > Bacteroidota > Bacteroidia > Flavobacteriales > Flavobacteriaceae > Flavobacterium. The sequence continues at coordinate 28,608 of NZ_LLWK01000034.1, read as the reverse complement.
TATATAAAAGGCTTTTAAACTGTGAATTTTCGATACTCCAAACTATTTAACCTACTCATACTAATACTATTATTTATTTCCTACAAAGGAATTAGTCAAAACAAAAAAGCAAGTGCGAATGATATTATGAATACCATTATTACAAGTGGCACTGATGCAATTGGTAACTCTGGTACAGTTACTTACTCAATTGGGCAAGTGTTTTATACCTACATCGGTGTATCATCGATTTATAATGTAGCGCAAGGTATACAACATCAAGAATTAAGTGAAACTTCAGATGCAACCGATAGTACTGAGACTACTACCGAAATACTTGTTTTTCCTAATCCGACCACAGATTTTGTAAATGTAAATATGAAAGGAATGGAGTTAGAAAATAAAAAACGATCGTACCAGCTGTATGACTTGCAAGGAAGACTTTTAAGGCAGAACAAGATTGATGAAACTGATACTCAAATAAGTTTAAATCAATTTAGTTCTTCAATTTACATACTTCAAGTATTTGTTGACAATAAAGTTTTGAAAACATTTAAAATAATAAAAAAATAAGATAATGAAACTTGCACTTACCACACTATTTTTATTTCTAACTGTTACGCTAAAGGTATTTGCGCAAGCGCCAGAAAAAATGAGTTATCAGGCAATAATTCGTGCACAAGATAATAGCTTGCTAGTAAATTCGAATATTAGTCTTAGAATTATTATACACCAAAGTACTGCATCTGGTACAACTGTTTATCAAGAAACTCATTCTGCTACTACAAACAACAATGGTTTAGTTTCTCTTGAAATTGGAACAGGAACAATTGTGACTGGTAATTTTAGTACCATTGCATGGGAAAGAGGTCCGTACTTTATAGAAACACAGGTAGATATTGCTGGTGGAAATAATTTTAATATTATCGGAATTACACAACTTTTAAGCGTTCCTTACGCCTTACATGCAAAAACTGCCGAAAGATTGGTGGGCGCAGCCGGCGGTACTATAGTAGGCTCAGCAAGAGCTACAGTTTTGCCATTTACGACTTCGAGAAGCATCGCTAGTACTGATATTAATAATACAATTGAGTGTACAGCATCAGCTACATTAACACTAACTTCTGGTTTTGGAAGTATGTTAGTTGGAGATACTATTAATTTAGAAGCTCACAACGGTGCAATTTTAACAATACAAGCGCCTTCAGACGTTACTATCAACTATAATTCAAATGGTAGCGCAAAATTTACTAGTGCTAGTGGAAACGTACGCTTTGGTTTTCTTAGAAAAACAGGCTCAAATAGCTATATTATTTCGGGACAATGAAATATTTAATCTACTTTTTACTTTTTTCAACCGTAGTTTTTTCGCAAAACTATCAATATGCTATTGAAGAAGCTTCATCTATTAAACTGCCGAGTGCTCCAACTGATTTGATAGCAAGTGATATTACAGAAGTAACTGTTGTTTTGTCTTGGACTGCGGCAGCAAATAATTCGTCTATTAAAGAATACGGTATTTATAGCAATAGTGTTTTGGTAGCCAAATCTGTTGGAGCAGAAACTACCTATAAAATAACAGGATTAGATCCAGGAACATCTTATACTTTTACCGTTAGATCAATTGATGCGAACAACAAAATATCTGGAGACAGTAATCTAGCAACCTTTGCAACGAATACGATAATAGGTAATCCAATTCTTGATCCGCCAACTAGATTGATAGCAAGTGAAATTACAGAAACCAGTGTCGTTTTATCTTGGACGGCTCCCGCAAACAACTCTTCTATTACTGAATACGGTATTTATAGTAAAAATATTTTGGTAGCCACATCGAATGGAAGTGAAACTAGCTATAAAATAACAGGATTACTTCCAGAAACAGCCTATAGCTTTACTATTAAAGCAATTGGTAAAGAGGGAACTTTGTCAAGTGATAGTAACAGTAAAATAGTTATAACAAATAAGGTAGCTGATGAACCACTATTAGCTGCTCCAACTAATTTAGTTGCTAGCGAGATTACAGAAAGTAGCGTCGTTTTGTCCTGGACTATTCCTATAAATAATTCCTCTATTAAAGAATACGGTATTTATAGCAAAACGATTTTGGTAGCCACAGCTGTTGGAATTGGAAACATCTATAAAATTACTGGATTAATACCAGAAACGGAATATATACTTACCGTTAGATCAGTAGATAACGGAGGTCTTTCATCAGTAGACAGTAATAGTATACAATTTACAACAGCTAAGATAGGAGAACCAACCGGTTTAATTGCAAGTGAAATTACCGAAACAAGCGTCATCTTAAATTGGACAGCGCCAACTAACAATGCTTCTGTTACTGGCTATGGTATCTACAGTAAAAATATTTTGTTAAGTAAGTCTGAAGGAATTACAACTACTTATAAAGTGACTGGATTAATTCCAGAAACAGTTTACAATTTAACTGTTCGATCAATTGATAATGCTGGTCGTCTGTCAATTGATAGTAATATAGCAACATTTACTACAGATAAATTAGCAACGGGCGTTAACAATCAACTAGAAGAAATTGAATACTTTAAGGCTCACTTATTGCCAATTGCGCAAAAAGGAACCCTACAAAAAGCACTAGATACTTATGGTTCTGTGCGATTAGAACAAGGCGATTATTCGGGAGTTGATATCGTTATGAAAAGTAATCAAAGATTATATGGCTACCCAACGATGACTCAGGTTTCTAATATTACCATCGCTGCAGGGAGTATTAATGTTCATCTACAAGATTTATTTCCTTCAGGAAAAAATGTGACTTTTCAAGCTGGAGGTGTTATTTCAAATTGTACACTTAAAACGATTAAGTGGGCTACCATTAAAGCGACAAATGCCATGGTAGAAAATAATTTATTTATTAACATCATGAGTGCTATCCAATTTGATTGTAGTTCATCTGGCTATTTTAGAAATAATAAATTTATAAAACATCAAGTGCATGGTGTGTCTGATATGCTTGTAATGAAAGGTAATAATACAACTCCAAGTTATGGTAATGTCCATTTACATTCAAATTTTTTAACTCCTGCAGGAGACGCTACAGACATTGATAATTTAAGATCAATAACTTTTGTTGGTTTAGATAGCGAGGCATGGAATTTTAGTGGTACAGGAAAAAAACCTATGCTATACATGCAGAATATGGGAGACGTAAAAATTACAGATTTTGGAGGAGGTAATAGTTACTCAACAGTTCAAACTCCAACGTTCAATATTGATGCAAATAATCTGTTCTTTTTAAATAAATACATACAGGGAGAAGGTCGAAGTGGAGCTCCTACGGTAGCTGCAAAAACAAATGTACTTTACTTTGCGGGAGAGCATGATGACTTTATAAGAGGAGCAGGTTCTGTTACTGGATTTGATTTAAAAGCGCACTTTCACGGCACTGGATTAGATAAAGATGTTACTTTAAGCGGTAAAATTCAAACATCTTCTATTACAAATGCGACAGCAATAGCAAGCTCTATTTTGGGTACTCAACACACTCCTTTCGCACGCACCACATGGGAAAAACTTCCTGATCCGTTAGGTGCGAATTGGCAAACAGATAGAACTGGTAAAACAGATAGTACAAGTTTTATCCAAAATTTATTAAATTCTAAAGGCATCGCGGAGTTGCCAGAGGGAATCTTTTACATTAGTTCAACGCTAAAAATGATCGTTGATGGAACCAAAGGAATTGTAGGAGCAGGTACAGGAAAAACAGTTATAGTCGGTTTACGAGATGACTTTCCGTTGATAACACTTGCTGAATCTTCGCAAGGAGATAATGACTTTATTCTTTCCAATTTAACATTGCAAGGAGGAAGCAGTGGCGTGTTTGCTCCTGACGAAATGGATTTAATTGCATTTACAAATTTAAAATATGTAGTGTTTAGAAATCAAAAATACGGAATTCATTTATATAGAATTTTTGGACTTGACAACTGCTTCTTCGATAGTGTAAGTTTTGTAGATTGTACTGTAGGATTCTTTCAAGATCCGCATCCTGTGTATACTTTTGAAAATGCAGGATATGTTGATAAAGTTGTTTTTTATAATGGACAATATTTAAATTGCGGAACGGCCGTCTCAATGAAAGCTACAAGAGCAGATAATTTAAACGCATGGATAAACTGTAAATTTGATGGTAATTCTCTAGCTTTTGACATATCGGGAAATAATTTTCCTATCGTAGCTAATTGTGATTTTACCAATCATCGTGGTCCGAACATTATACGGGACTCCCCTTTGGCAATGTACAACTGCAACTTTTACAACAACTCAACAACGGATGCAATTATACGAGCACAGGGAAGTTATATGGAAGGTTGTAACTTAAGTGATGCTGTTCCTGTATTTTCATCTACAGTTCATTACCTTATGAGTAATTATATCCTAAACTCTACAATTAAAGGAAATGTTACAAGAACTTATGGCTTAACACAGGCTGTATTCGTAAACAGTAATTTGATAGCGAATCCATTACTGAGTAAAATGTTGGTGAATGTCAAAGACAATGTTCCTAACGTACTTATAAACGTTGAGCCAAAACCATATCCACAATTTTTGGTAACTCAATAATTATACATAACCGAAATTTTGTTCTAGAAATCACTACATTTTTTTATTTTTAAGTCTCAAATTATTTATTTTTATAGCAGGTATCGCCTTATATATTATTTGATAATTAACAACTGTAATTTCTATTGGAAGTTGCGGTTTTTTTTTCGTGGATAATTTTTTAGTATCATCTTTGACTATTTACGTTCTCCAAGTTTTAAACTCCAATCTCGTTAATAGCGTTGCGTTGATTTCTCTGGTACTCAAAATTATCTTCTGATAAATATTACTTTGATCTTACAAAACGAGTTAATGATGTCTTAGTTATAGATGCATTATAAATTTATTCTCCTACAAAACACTGTATTAGTATCTATACCATAGGAATCAATTAGTCCTTAAATGGAACAAATTGTACTTAATCGGATTTTAAAATCCATTGGACAGATTTATTATCAAAGACTGAATACATTATATATTTTTAGTCAAAATTTAAAAATAAGTGACTAAGTTTTTAAAATTAGAGTATAATTTTAAAAGTTTCACAAGAAATCCCAAGTATGAATTATTTATATTTTTTATTTTATGAAATATAGTGTTTACGAAAATATTAGGAAAATAAGAGAATTAAAAAATTTTACTAGAGAATATGTAGCAGCTGAATTAAAAATGACTGCTAGTGGTTATGGTAAAATTGAGAGGGGAGATGTTGACTTAACAGTTTCTAAATTAATTGAAATTTCGAAAGTTTTAAATGTATCAACCGAATTCATATTTAAATTTGACGTTTCAATTTTTTTTAACGAGACAGTATAAAATGAAGGTTATGCTTTTAAATTAAAATCGACGACAGAACGCATTACAATTAGCACTAAAAAAACTTACGATAATGGAAAATTACTATTTAAGAATCAAGGAATTTCGACTACAAAACAATCACACACCCGAGTATGTTGCTATTCAAATGGAAATAAGTGTAAAAAATTATATTAATATAGAAAAAGGAATAGTCGATTTAAAAATTTCAAAACTAGATAAGTTAGTTAAAATTCTAGGTGTTCAAAATAGTGAACTATTTAGATTACAGAATTAATGCCTGTTGTAAAATAGTATAAAACTTGTTCAAAAAACAGTTTTGAGCTAATTGTTTACTTTCTATAGATAAAGCTGAAAGTTTAATTATTATTTGTGTTTTACTTTTAAGACATAACCTAAAGATTCTAAAATTAATACATAATGCGTTTTTGTGATATCTTTTACCACAACATTTTGATCGCAGAACGGACCAGAATTCAAATGAATTTTATCTCCAATTTGATATTGCATGACCGATATTTCTTTCGCAGTATCTCCACAATCAAGCCATTCTTTTATAGTCTGAATTTCTTGATCTTGTACAACTGCATGTTTACCCAACCAGAATAAATAGCGTACTACCCCAGGTGAATTGAATACCAAATTTCTATCCTTTTCTAATAATTGCACAAAGATGTAATGATTGAATAATGGTACTTCTACCTTAATTTTTCTATCAGATCTTTGCTGAGTTTTTTTTATTACCGGACAGTAACAGTTAATGTCAAATTTACTTAATTGTTCTGCCGCTCTTTTTTCCCATTTCGGTTTTGTGTAAACTACGTACCATTTCATACCAAATCATTTATTTAATTCTATTTATAAGTTGCTCTTTGTTTACTATTAAATTAAGTCCATAGTATTGCTTCATTGTAGATTTTGGAAAAAAAATCTATTTTAAAATAGTTAGTGGGATGTATTACTCGAAAAAATATTTACGACTTCAATTAGTACTTATTTCTATCCGTCTGCAAAACCTAATTCTATTTTTATACTACTTTACATGTAAATTTAATTCTATAAAGGTTTATTTATTTCTATTTTCACTTCTATTTTTTCCTGATTAAGGACAATAAGCAACAGAAATGTAGTTTACAACTCGCATCGTATAACTAATTTTAACTTAAATTATTGTTACTAATACTACAAGAATTCAGCTTTGATTCTCTGTTGATTTTTTTAAAATTTCAAGTAGCTATAATTAATAATGGTTTTAAGATTTTTATAGTTCATTTTTTCTTTTTATGAGTAGTTATTCTGTAACTATTCACGGGGAACCCTTATTTAATTTTGTAAAATAAACATTTTTTAAGACTACTTTAAATGATAAAAAATTTTTGCAGATTAATCTAATTACTAAACTATTTTATAATTTAAAACATTAAAAAGATGAAAACAGGAATAACCTTTAGTGCTTTTGATTTGTTACATGCAGGGCACGTTAAAATGCTTGAAGAAGCTAAGCAGCATTGTGATTATTTAATTGTTGGTTTGCAGACCGATCCAACATTAGATCGACCAACAAAAAATAAACCTACTCAAACGGTTGTCGAGCGTTATATACAATTAAAAGCTTGTAAGTTTGTTGATGAAGTAGTTCCGTACGCTAGTGAGCAAGACTTAGAGGATATACTAAAAGCTTTTACTATTGATATTCGAATTTTGGGAGATGAGTATAAAGAAAGAGACTTTACAGGAAGAAGTTATTGTGAAGAAAAAGGTATTGAGTTGTACTTTAATACCCGAAATCATCGCTTTTCTAGTACTAGTTTACGCAACGAAGTGTTTCAAAGAGAAATTTTAAACGCACACTAGAATTGAGTTAGTAACGTTTAAATTCTTTCATTTTTCGGAGCAGTTAAACTTCAAAAAAAAAGATCGTTACTTCTTGCGATTAAATTTAGTTTTAAAATTTATAGTTAAATTAAATTTCCAATTTAAGTATTTTATATCTCATTAAATTTTGTACTATTAAAGAAAAAAGGGTATTGGAGGAAATTCGATTGCTTATTTTTTCACTTCTTAAATAAAGAACGCTTACAATGATTGATAAAAATTCTATAATATATATTGCTGGACATAACGGAATGGTTGGAAGTGCTATATGGAGAACCTTGACCGAAAGAGGATACAGTAATCTTGTAGGAGTTTCAAGCAGAGAATTAGATCTACGAAGACAAAAAGAAGTTCGAAAATTCATACAAAAGATAAAACCGGACGTAATTATAGATGCTGCTGCAAAAGTAGGAGGTATCCAAGCGAATAATGATTTTCCTTATCAATTTTTGATGGAAAACATGCAAATTCAAAATAATCTTATTAATGAAGCGCATCTCTTTGGAGTAACTAAATTTATTTTTTTAGGTAGTTCTTGTATTTATCCAAAATTGGCGCCACAACCGTTAAGGGAAGAGTACTTATTAACGGGATCTTTAGAACCAACTAACGAATGGTATGCTTTAGCAAAAATTACTGGTGTAAAATTATGTGAAGCCATACGCAAACAATATAAAAAAGATTTTGTGAGTTTAATGCCAACCAATTTATATGGTACTCATGATAATTTTGACTTGAACAGTTCCCATGTTTTACCAGCTATGATTCGTAAATTTCATGAAGCCAAAGAAAATAAAGATGCAACGGTAACACTGTGGGGAACTGGAACTCCAATGAGAGAATTTTTATTTGTAGATGATATGGCTGCTGCAGTTGTTTATGCTTTAGAAAACCAACTTCCATATCATTTATATAATGTAGGAACGGGTGAAGATTTAACCATTAAAAAACTCGCTGCTACAATTCAAAAAATTGTAGGTCATACAGGAGAAATTATTTGGGATGATGCAAAGCCAGACGGAACACCAAGAAAATTGATGGACGTTTCTAAGATGAATAATATAGGATGGAAACACAAAATTAATTTAGAAGAGGGAATAAAAAAGACCTACAGTTGGTTTCTGGAAAATATCGATGATTTCAAACAAAATAAGTTTTAACATTTTGTCTTTATCTTAATCGTAACCCGAAGATTTTTAAGCTAAAAGCTAAAAGCTAAACTCTAATTTTTTTTACGATTTAACGCCACAAATTCTTGGGGGCCAGTTCGTCGTATTTCACAATTACAAAATAAATGGTATGAAAAAAATCGCCCTTATTACTGGCGTAACTGGCCAAGACGGTGCCTATTTAAGCGAATTTTTATTAAAAAAAGGCTACAAGGTACACGGACTAAAAAGACGTACTTCGTCATTTAACACTGATCGTATCGATCATTTGTATCAAGATCCACATGTAGAAAACAGGAATTTCATCTTGCATTATGGAGATATGACAGACAGTACAAATTTAACACGTTTGATTCAAGAAATACAGCCGGATGAAATTTATAATTTAGCAGCAATGAGTCATGTCGCTGTATCATTTGAAACTCCCGAATATACAGGAAATGCTGATGGATTAGGAACTCTACGACTTCTAGAAGCGGTTCGTTTTTTAGGATTAGAAAAAAAGACTCGTATTTATCAAGCATCAACTTCAGAATTATACGGTAAAGTACAAGAAGTACCTCAATCTGAAACTACTCCTTTTTATCCGCGTTCTCCATACGCAGTTGCGAAAATGTACGCCTATTGGATTACGGTAAACTATCGAGAAGCATACGGAATGTACGCTTGCAATGGAATTTTATTCAATCATGAATCACCCATTCGTGGAGAAACTTTTGTTACGCGAAAAATTACCAGAGCAACATCGAGAATCGCATTGGGATTACAAGATAAATTATACTTAGGAAATCTAGAAGCGAAAAGAGATTGGGGACACGCGAAAGATTATGTACGTATGATGTGGATGATTTTACAAGCGGATCAACCAGAAGATTGGGTAATTGCAACAGGAACAGCTACTACAGTTCGTGAATTTGTGCGTATGAGTTTTTCCACAGTTGGTATCGAATTAGAATTTAAAGGAATAGGCGTAGAAGAGAAAGGTTATGTAAAATCGACTAGTAATCCTGATTATCAAGTTGAAGTGGGTAAAGAGGTTTTGGGAGTAGATCCCAAATATTTTAGACCTACCGAAGTAGATTTATTGATAGGTAATCCTGCTAAAGCCAAAACAAAATTAGGTTGGAAATGTAAATACGATCTAGCTGCTATCGTAAAAGACATGATGCAATCTGATTTGAAACTTATGAAAAAAGATCAGTATTTAAAAGAGGGTGGTTACACCACTTTAAATTATTTTGAGTAATTGATAAAATCGAAAGAAACCTTGCTATACTATTAGCGAAGTTATTTGTTAAAAACGTAAGGGGGATTCTTCAGTACCTACAAAAAACTTTAATTTTAATTCCTTTGAAATTTATATCTTGAAAGATAAAGTTTTTATGCTCAAACAGCATCCTAAATATAACACTATACTCAATTGGGGAAAGTTAATTTCAGTAACAGGAAGCGCTCAGGTGATTGTGCAAGCTGTTGGCTTTTTATGCGGAATACTTATCATTCGTTTGTTAACCGTTCAGGAATATGCCTTCTATACTTTAGCAAATACAATGTTGGGCGCAATGACTATCCTGTCAGACGGAGGAATTTCGACTGGAGTAATGGCGCAAGGAGGAAAGGTTTGGCAGGATAAGGAAAATTTAGGAAAAGTATTATCTACTGGACTTCAAATGCGTAAAAAATTTGGTGTTGTAAGTTTAATTGTGTCGCTACCTGTTTTACTTTATTTATTAATGCATAATGGAGCTAGTTTGTTGATTTCTCTTCTGATAATATCAGCAATAATACCTGCATTTTTCGCAGCTTTATCCGACTCGTTACTTGAAATTCCCTTAAAACTTAATCAAAGTATTTTGCCGCTTCAAAAGAATCAGATAGCGGTTAGTTTAGGGAGATTGCTATTGGTTAGTGGTACAATTTTTATATTTCCTTTTGCATATCTTTCAATCTTAGCGGGAGGATTAGCAAGAATTTATGGAAATTTTCAATTAAAAAAAGTCACAAAATTATTTGCTGATTCTTCGCAGAGCGAAGATCCTGCAATTAAAATTGAAATTTCTAAAATTGTTAAAAGAAGTTTGCCAGGTCTCGTTTATTACTGTTTTTCAGGGCAAATATCAACTTGGATAATTTCGATATTTGGAAATGCTGCATCTTTAGCGCAAATTGGAGCATTAGGAAGAATAAGCGCAATTTTGAATCTCCTTTTAGTTGTATTTACAACGCTAATTGTTCCTAGATTTGCAAGAATACAAAATCAGCCTGAAAAGCTACTGCAACATTATTCTAAAATTGTCTCGTTTTTTATAATAATTTCTCTTTGTATAATTGCTTGTACTTACTTTTTTTCAGACCAAATACTTTGGATTTTAGGAAAAAATTATCAAGGCTTACACACTGAATTAGTACTATTAATAATAGGGACAACAATAACAATGGTAATGAGCTCGGCTCTATCGCTCTATTTAAGTAGAGGATGGATTTTACATTACTATATTTCCATTTCGGCAAGTTTGTTCCCTATAATTTTAGGTTGTTTCATTTTTGATATATCGAATTTGAAAGGAATTTTATACTTAAATATTCTTGTTGCTATAGTTCAAATGGTGTTGCACGTGCTCTACGGATATTACAAAATTTTAAAATTGAATAATAATAATCCGAAGACTATTTAGAAACTTTTTTAAAACTTTATCGTTCAAACAAATTATATGAGATATTCGATTGGAATTCCAGCATTTAAGAGTCGTTTTCTTGAAGAATGTATTACTAGCATACTATCACAAACATTCAAAGATTTTGAATTGATTATTGTTAACGACTGTTCTCCTGATGAAATTTTGGATATCGTTGAAAAATTTGATGATCCAAGGATTAGATACTTTGAAAATAAAGTTAATACAGGAGCGGAAAATGTTATTGATAATTGGAACAAATGTTTGCGGTTGGCTAAAGGTGATTTTTTTATTTTAATGGGTGATGATGATAAATTGGAAGCAGAATATTTAAATGAATTTGATAAATTGATCAATCGTTATCCTGAATTAGATGTATTTCATTGTAGACTTAAAATTATTAATGAAAACTCAGAAGAAATTGGCTTAAGCAATTGTTGTCCTGAATTTGAAAAGACAGATAACTACATTGTGAACTGTCTGGAAGGAAGAAGTGAACAATTTATTTCAGATTTTGTATTTAGAAAAAGTTCTTTATTAAATGTTGGTGGTTTTTTTAAACTTCCACTAGCTTGGGCTTCAGATTATGTTTCTGCATTTATTGCTTGCGGAGAGAAAGGTATCGCTTACACTTCCAGTCCTGTATTTTTATATCGAAAAAATCAATTCAATATTACAAGTACAAGCAGTCTAGAGTTAAAAAGGGTTGCTCTTATCGGGCTAGAAAAGTGGATTTATAATTATTTGGAGAACCAAAAAAATTCTTCGGAGATACTTGTAAAAACATTTGAAAAATTCATCAAAAATAATAAAGAAGCTTTCATTCAACAAATGGTTGGAAGACGAAAATTAAATGGTCTATTCATTTGTGTGACTAATCGAAATCTATTTGAGATTTCCTTCATCAATTTCTATGACTTAATTTGTAATAAATTTTTTAAAAAGACTAACAGTTAAATTTTAATAAGCATTGTGCTAAAGGAGAGCTAAAATTGTAATAAAACTAAATTGCAATACTCTTTTTTTTATCTGAACATAAGTTTTTTTATAGACGTTGTATGCAACTGCAACTCTACCATAATAAAACATTAATCTCTCTTACTAATTTAAATTAAAATATGGATATTTTGTTCCTCTGTGGATCCGCTCAAGCGGGCAAAGATGGAGTTGGTGATTATACACGGCGTCTATGTGGTAACCTTATAAGATCTGGTCATAAAGCTCAGATTTTATCTTTATGCGATCAACAGGTTATCTCTTTTACCACTGAAAATCAAGAGATAGAGGAAACTATAGTAGTAGTTCATAGAATTCCAATATCTACTGAAAATCAACAACGTCTTATTTGGTCGCAACGTGTGGTGAGAGAACTGGAACCCGATTGGATTTCGTTACAATTTGTTCCTTATAGTTTTAATCCGAAAGGATTGCCATTTTGGTTGTCTTCTTTTTTAAAAAAAATTAAAGGAAATCATAAGTGGCATATTATGCTTCATGAACTATGGGTTGGAATGGATTTAAATGATACCTATAAAAGTAAGTGTATTGGTTTGTTGCAAAAGAATTTAATTCTAAAAATTCTGAAATTTAAAAAGGAGGTAGCACTAAGTACTCAAACTGATGTGTATCATTATAAAATAACAGAGTTAGGATATAATGCACAATTACTGCCTTTGTTTAGCAATATTATTAAAAATTTAGAATCATGCCTAGAAACAGCTAAAGACGAAGTAGAACTGAGATTTTGTATTTTCGGTAATATTCATCACGGGGCACCTGTAGAAAAATTTCTTAACGATTTGAAACTTGCGCTTTCATTATCTGAAAAAAAGAAAAGAGTAAAATTTTTCTTTATTGGTAATTGCGGGAGCGCTATCGCAGAATGGGAAAATGTATTATTAGAACATCACATTGACATTGAAGTTACAGGTTTTGCCACAGATAGTGATATAAGCGATTTACTGTTAAAATGTCAGTACGGTATTTCTACAACACCTTATCTATTAAATCAAAAAAGTGGAAGCTTGGCTGCGATGTTTGAACATCAATTGCCTGTTCTGTGTATTGCAAGAAATTGGAGAACTAAAAACTTTAGACAAAAAAAGTTTTTAAATTTAACAGAGTATGAAAATCAAGCATCTATAATTAAATTTATAAGTACAAAATTTATAGCGTCAGATGAAAATAGTTTAGAATCTGTAGCACTAAAATTTGTAGAAGGATTAAAATAAAGATAATATCTATGGCGAGTCTGAAGTACTTATGGAGTAATCGAGTTCAGTTTAAATTATTTAGCAAAGCTTTCTTTAAGAGTTGGGCAAAAAGGCTATTAACGCTTTCTGAGTTAATACAGAATAATAGAAGAAGAAATAAGCTCATTAAGAATGGAGCTAGCATATCTCACACTGCCGAGATCGGAATTGTTACTATAAAAGGACGAAAAGATAATTTATCAATTGGTGATTTTTCTACTTTAGGTAAAGTAGAAATTGCTCTACATGATAAAGTAAGCATTGGAAAAAATGTTTGTATAAATGACGGAGTAATTATTTTAAGTGCTTCTCACGATGTTTCCGATTCTCTCTGGAGCCACAAAAAAGCACCTATATCAATTGGAGATTACGCATGGATAGCGACAAATGCCATTATATTGCCAGGAGTGACAGTTGGTAAAGGAGCAGTTGTAGGAGCAGGTGCAGTAGTATCTAAAAATGTTGCCGATTATTCCATAGTAATTGGTAATCCCGCTCAAGAAATTAGAAAAAATAGAACTACCACATTAAATTATAATCCTTGTGAATTTCTTGCAACAAATAACGCATGGTTAAAATGATATTGTTTTCACATCCAACATTAAATGAAAATGCTAAAGCGTTAATTGATGGATTGCTTAGAAATAAAATTTTATATAAAATCTATACCTGTGTTGCCATTTTTGAAGGTCAATTATTAGATAAGGCAAGCAAGCACTCAAAGTTAAATGATCTAAAACGAAGAAGATTAGATTCGACATGGCAATTGTTGACAAAATCAAAATCCTTTTTTGAGTTTGGACGTTTACTTGCATCAAAATTTCATCTACAATTTCTAGTTAAGCATGAAAAAGGATTTTTTTGCATAGATAAGGTGTATCAAAAGCATGATAAATGGATCGCCAATAATTTGATTGGTGAACAAAAAAAAGGTGCTACAGCAGTTTATGCTTACGAAGACGGCGCACTAGCGACATTTATAAAAGCAAAAAAAATAGGTATGAATTGTATTTATGACTTACCTATTGGTTATTGGAGAAGTGCTCGTTTACTAATGCAAAAAGAGTTTGACCTCAATCCAGAATGGGCAGAGACGCTTACAGGTTTTAATGACTCCTATAAAAAGTTGAGTAATAAAGACCATGAATTGGCTTTAGCGGATATTATTTTTGTAGCCAGTACTTTTACAAAAAAAACATTAGAAACTTATCCGGGAAATTTACCTGAAATAAAAGTAATTCCTTACGGTTTTCCAAAAGTTAGACAGAAAAAAATATATGAGCCACTGGCTAATCGAAAACTCAAAGTTTTGTTTATAGGCGGCCTTTCACAACGAAAAGGACTTTCTTATTTATTTGAGGCGGTAGAAGGAATGCGCAATGCAGTAGAATTAACAATCGTGGGACAAAAGTCAGTCGATAATTGTAGTGCATTAAATAACGCGTTAGAAAAACACCAATGGATTCCATCTTTATCGCACGATCAAGTTTTAGATTGTATGAAGCAGCATGATGTTTTAGTTTTTCCATCACTCTTTGAGGGTTTTGGTTTGGTTATTACAGAAGCTATGTCTCAAGGAGTTCCTGTAATTACTACAAATCGTACAGCAGGTCCAGATTTAATACGAGATGGGGTAGATGGTTGGATTGTGAAACCCGGTTCAGCAATTGCGATCAAAAGAGTGATAACCAAGATAATTGAAAGACCAGAACTATTAGAAATACTAGGTACTGCAGCTCAAAAAAAAGCACAGACGAGACCATGGTCAGTTTATGGACAAGAAATGACTGATGCCCTTTCTTCACTAAAGATTTTATAGTAATTAAGTAAATGAATATAACTGCAGAACTAGAAGTTGAACCCGCATACAAGTCTTTAAAAGTAGCCATTTGGGCTTATTTTTTACTTTGGATATTTGAGGGAGCTTTGCGCAAATGGGTTTTACCTACTTTTGCGACTCCTTTATTGGTCGTTCGCGATCCAATTGCGATTTATATAATCATTAGAGCATTTTACTTAAATGTGAAATTTGTAAATTCGTATGTTATCTTCGGATTAATCTTTACATTGTTTAGCTTGGCAATTACGCTAACCTTTGGACATGCTAATCTTTTTGTTGGTCTTTATGGAGCAAGAATTATGTTACTTCATTTTCCATTAATTTTTATAATTGGGCAAGTTTTTTCAAAAGAGGATGTACTAAGAATAGGAAGAGTTCTATTGCTTCTCAATATTTTCATGACCATAGTTGTCTATTTTCAATTTAGTAGCCCTCAGACCGCTTTTATTAATATTGGTGTAGGAGGAGAGGGAAGCGCAGGGTTCTCAGGCGCAATGGGATACAGCAGGCCGCCTGGAACATTTTCATTCATTTCTGGTTTGTCTAATTTTTATACCGCGGCTTCTGTTTTTGTATTTTATTTTTGGCTATCCAAAGATTCTTGTTCTAAAGTCTTGCTTTATTTGAGTACAATTGCTTTAGTTGTTGCCTTGCCCTTAACCATCAGCAGAGGAGCAGTAGTTGCCGTTGCGATTGTAGGATTGTTTGCTATAATTGCATCCGTTACTAGCGGCAAGATGATATTTAAATTGCTAATTAGTGCTACAGTTTTTTATTTGGTAATTGCCCTTCTGCAAAGTTATTCAACTCTATTTAATTTAGGAACGGAGGTATTTATGGATCGAGTTGATAGTGTGAATAATGCTACAGGAGGTGGTTTCACAGATAGCATTTTTTTAAGGGCAGTAAATGAATTTGTTCGACCAATTCTTGACTTATTTAATCAACCTATGTTTTCAGGAAATTTAGGTATGGGAACAAACGCTGGTGCGCAAATGTTAACGGGTAAAACCAAATTTTTAGTTTCAGAAACAGAGTTTGGCCGACTGGGAGGTGAGCAAGGAATCATCTTTGGTGGAGGGTTAATGGTACTGCGTATATTTTTAGCAATTAGTATTGCGGTAAAATCTTTACGATTACCACAAGAAGAAAAATTATTGCCTTTTATTATTTGTGGAGCTGCGTGTATTGCAATATTTCAAGGACAGTGGGCTCAGCCCAGCATTTTAGGTTATTCAATAATTATGGCTGGTTTTGTTGTAGCAAGTATGAAAAAAACAGGAATACCATTGCAAAAAGATACGTTATGACTGCGAAAATAGTTCTAATTGGCAATTATAAAAGTGATAAGCAATATAGCATGCAAATTTTTGAAGAGCTAATGGCAGAAGGCTATAAAAAATCTAAGTTCCATGTCAGTGTGATTCGTCCCAATGAGGTATTTATAAATTTTGCTTTTAATAAAATAATTTTAATGAAATGGTTGGGATATACTGATAAATTCATCTTATTTCCTACTAAACTTTTAATTATTCAAGTTTCAAACTTCATTTTACGTAAGCGAGTTAGTTATCACATATGCGATCATTCCAACGCGATTTATCTTTATTTTTTGCCAAAAAATAAGACACTAATAACTTGTCATGATGTTTTAGCTATAAGAGCAGGTCTCGGCTTTAGTGATACATATTGTTCTACTACAAAATCTGGTGTTTTTTTACAAAAAATAATTTTAAAGGCTCTATCTGGTGCTAATAAGCTGGCAGCAGTATCTGAATTCACATTAAATCAATTAAAGCAAATTGATCGTAAACCTAATATCAGTAAAAATTGGATATGCATTCATAATTCTTTATCTGAAAAATTTGCGCCTTTGGAAGAAGTTGAAATTCAAAAACTATTAAATAAATTTAAATTATTAAAAGACAAAGACCTTATTTTACATGTAGGTTCTGATTTAGAGCGCAAAAATAGAAAGCTATTAATTTATATGATTTATGAACTGCAAAAAGACTGGGATGGACTGGTGATTTTTGCGGGGGAAAAATTAAATTCTGAATTGCTTGAACTAATTCAAAAGTTAAATATTTCCAACAGAATCGTACAAATAAATAATCCTAGTGACAGGGAAATTATAGCACTTTATTCTCATTGTCAAGCTATGATCTTCCCATCTTATTCTGAAGGTTTTGGTTGGCCGATAATTGAAGCTCAAGCCTGTGGCGCACCTGTTATAACTACTTGTAAAGCTCCTATGATGAGTGAAGTCGGAGGAAAAGCCGCATTATATGCTGATCCAGATAGTCCTACTGATTTTATTAATCAATTTCTAAAATTAAATAATCAGCTTTTTAGAAATGAAATTATTAGTCTCGGTTATCAGAACTCAAAAAGATTCGATTTTGATAACACTATGAGACAATATGTGAAATTACTTAAAAACTGATGCACTATGCTATTCCTAAAGATAATAACAATTTTACTGCCATGGTCCTTAAAGCGTTTTGTCCTAATACAATGTTTTAAATACGAAATTCATCCATCTTCTAGAATTGGTTTTTCTTGGATCTATCCGAAAAAACTCATTATGAATTCGAATTCTACTATTGGACATTTTAATGTGGCAGTTCATTTAGATCTCATAACGGTAGGGCAGCACTCTAGTATAGGACGAAGCAATTGGATTACAGGATTTCCTACTAACACGGTTTCAAAGCACTTTCTTCATCAGCATGATCGTAAATCACATTTAATAATTGGCCAACATTCTGCAATTACAAAAAATCATCATATTGATTGTACTAATGTTATTCAAATTGGAAATTTTGTAACCATTGCAGGATATTCTAGTCAATTATTGACACATTCCATTAATATCGAATTAAATATCCAAGACAGTCATTCTATAATTATCGGAGATTACTGCTTTGTAGGAACAGCATCAACTATTTTGGGAGGAGCATCTTTACCGAATTGTTGTGTATTAGGAGCAAACTCCTTATTAAATAAAAATTTTATTATCCCTTATAGATTATATGGTGGTAATCCAGCTAAAGAAATTAAAGAGTTGGGCAAAGAATTTAAATATTTTAATAGGGAAGTCGGCTTTGTATATTAAATGAATTGATATATAAAATTTAAACATAAACTATACCATTGAAAGTAATTCATTATATAGCATCTATTGATAAAAGCGCAGGTGGAACGACAGAGTATATGCGTTTGCTCAGTAACGCATTAAAAGAAAAAATCTCTTTTAGCATTGCGACAGGAATATCAAAAGATCCTATTAAGATTGATGGTGTTTCAATTAAATTCTTTAATACTTCTATATTTCGTTGGTTTTCTTTGAGTAAAGAATTTAAAATTTACCTTAAAAATGAAAATCCAGATATTGTACATATTAACGGAATTTGGAGTCCACAAAACTGGGGTTTTCAAAAAGCAGCTCAGCAGTTAGGTATCAAAGTAATTATTTCTCCCCATGGTATGCTTGAACCTTGGATTTTAGCAAATAATTCTTTAAAAAAGAAACTTGCACTTTTTTTATACCAAGAGAAAGCTATAAAAAGAGCTATATATCTTCATGCAACTGCTCCAATGGAAGCTAAGACTATTCGAGATTTGGGTTTTAAAAATTCTGTTTCCACTATTCCAAATGGAATTAATTGTAATGATGTTAAACTAATTAAAGGCGATTATGGAAACCAAAAAATAGTCTTTTTATCACGTATTCATCGTAAGAAAGGCATTGAAATCTTACTGGATGCGTGGAGGAATTGTGACACAAAAAATTGGAAGCTTGAAATTGCAGGTAATGGAGACGAAGAGTATGTCGCGACTTTAAAGCTGAGATGCGCCGAGTTAAAAAATGTCCAATTTATAGGAGTTAAATATGGAGAAGACAAATGGAACTTTCTAAGATCTGCCGATGTTATGATACTTCCCACACACAGCGAGAATTTTGGTATTGTAGTGGCCGAATCTTTAGCAGTTGGCGTTCCAGTAGTAACAACTCAAGGAACTCCTTGGCAAGATTTAGAAAAGCATCAATGTGGTTGGTGGATCGAGTTGTCAGTTCTAAATTTAGAAAAAGCTATTGCAGAAGTAATCAATACTTCTATTGAAGAGTTAAAAAATATGGGTATGAAAGGAAGAAAACTTGTTGAAGAAAAATATGAAATACAAGTGGTTTCAAAAAAAATAATCGACTTGTATCACACTATTCTCACTGAAAATTTAAAAAATAATTAATGGAACTAGCCCACTACAACCATTCTTTTAGCTTGAGAAATAAAATGGCGAGACTAATATGGAATATTGTCCGTCTACTCTTCTTTCGTCTTTTTGTTTCTAGACTATTTAAAAAATGGCGGATATTAGTTTTAAAATGTTTTGGTGCAAAATTAGCGTGGTCGTCTCATATTTATGCATCTGTACAGATTTGGGCTCCTTGGAATTTGGAGGTAGGTAAAAATTCAAGCTTAGGTCCTAAAGTGGATTGTTATAATCAAGGAAAAGTAAGTATTGGTGCAAACACGATAATTTCTCAAAAAAGCTATTTATGTGCATCAACTCATGATTATACTAAAAAAGACTTTCCGTTAATTCTAAAGCCAATTACTATTGGCAACGGGGTTTGGATTGCCGCTGATGCCTTTATTGGTCCCGGCGTTTATATTCATAATAATGTAATTGTTGCAGCGCGTTCTGTTGTCACTAAAAATGTAGATAAAAACACTATCGTAGGAGGAAATCCTGCTCAACTTATTAAATCTAGAAGTTTTGAATAAAATTCCAATTTCTGTAATACTTTCTGTAAAGAACGAAGCATTGAATTTACCATCTTGTCTGGATAAATTAAAACGATTTGATCAAATAGTTGTCGTAGACTCTGGTAGTACAGATGATACTGCGAGAATTGCAAAAGATATGGGTGCCGAAGTAATACAATTTCAATGGGATGGAAAATTCCCTAAAAAGCGGAATTGGGCGCTTCAAAATGCAACGCTATTTCACGAATGGATTTTATTTTTAGATGCTGACGAATTTGTTTCTGAAGCATTTGTTTCTGAAGTAGAACATAAAATTACAGACCCGAATTTTAATGGTTACACGATACAGTTTCAAAACTACTTTATGGGCAAAAAACTTAAATACGGTTATGGGTTTCAAAAGTCAGCGCTCTTTAAAAAATCGAAAGGAGCTTATGAAAAAGTTGACGAGGATTTATGGAGTCATTTGGATATGGAAGTGCACGAACATCCCATTATAGAAGGCAATGTGGGAGTAATTAAATCGAAAGTTATTCATAAAGATTTTAAAAACTTAGAACATTATATAGCCAAGCACAATGCCTATTCAACTTGGGAAGCGCAACGGTATTTACAGCTTAAACAATCAAAAAACAAGCAGTTATCCCTTAACCAAAAAATTAAATACGGACTTCTTACCACAGGATTGCTACCGGCAGTTTATTTTTTAGGAGCTTATTTTTTTAAACTGGGGTTTTTAGATGGTAAAGAAGGATTTTATTTGGCACGTTTCAAGTCACATTACTTTTTTCAAATTCAAACAAAAGTTCATTCACTAAAAAACAAACAGAATTAAAATGAAAAAAATATTGATTACTGGTGGCGCTGGATTTGTAGGTTCACATTTGTGCAAACGATTATTAAAGGAAGGAAACGAAGTGATTTGTTTAGACAATTATTTTACGGGAGCCAAATCTAATATTATTGATTTGCTTGATAATCCGTATTTTGAAATGGTGCGACACGATATCACAGAGCCTTATTATGCAGAAGTTGATGAAATTTATAATTTGGCTTGCCCAGCATCTCCGGTACATTATCAATACAATCCAATAAAAACAATAAAGACTTCTGTGATGGGAGCAATTAATGTTTTAGGATTAGCAAAACGGGTCAATGCCAAAGTATTGCAAGCGAGTACTAGTGAAGTATATGGTGATCCGTTGGTTCATCCCCAAACCGAAAATTATTGGGGAAATGTTAATCCAATCGGTATTCGTTCTTGTTATGATGAAGGAAAGCGTTGCGCCGAGACTTTATTTATGGATTATCACAATCAGAATAAGGTTGCCATTAAAATCGTTCGTATTTTTAATACCTACGGACCCAATATGAATCCCGCCGATGGGAGAGTAGTTTCTAATTTTATTGTGCAAGCTTTGCAAGGAAAAGACATTACAATTTTTGGAAATGGATTGCAAACTCGATCGTTTCAACACGTTGATGATTTAGTAGAAGGCATGATTAGAATGATGAGTTCAGAGCCTACATTTTTAGGACCAGTAAATTTAGGAAACCCAAATGAATTTACGATGCTCGAGTTGGCTGAAGTAATTATTAAATTAACCAGTTCTAAATCAAGAATAATCCATCTCGATTTACCACAAGATGATCCCAAACAAAGACAACCTGATATTTCATTGGCGAGCGATAAACTTAATGGTTGGGAACCTAAAATACAACTGCAAGAAGGTTTACTTACAACCATCAGTTATTTTGACAAGCTATTGTTAAATGAATAAAAATCTCGCAGAAAAAACATCCCAACTTAATTTATCCTTTTTCTTCTCAATTTTGGTATAGAGATCGCAACTTCTTGCGCGCTAAAAGTTTAAAGTGTCTCTTTTTGTGTTTTTAACGAGTAAAGCAGTGCTTTATCGAAAACATTTCTTAGAAAACATTCTTTGTTTTAGTTTTATTCTCTGATTGGAGAAACAGTTTACTTTAAAAAATTATAATTATGAGAATTACTATAATAACCGTTTGTTACAATCGAAAAAATACAATCGAAAAAGCTATAAATAGCGTACTAGAACAAAATTATAATGATATTGAATATATAATTATTGATGGTAACTCTACCGATGGAACCAAAGAAATTATTGAGTGTTATCGAGATAAAATAAGTCAATTTATATCGGAACCAGACAAAGGAATGTATGATGCAATTAACAAAGGATTAAAATTAGCTACCGGCGATATAATTGGATTAATGCACTCTGATGACGAATTTTATGACAAAAAGGCCATTAGCAGAATTGCAGCCCGTTTCGAGGCAGACAAAAGTGTTGAAGGAGTTTATGGAGACGGAGTATATGTCTCGAATGATGCTGAAGAACGCTTAATTCGGGATAGAATTGGTGGTGTTTTTAGTCTCAAAAGAGTACAAAAAGGATGGCTTCCATTGCATCCAACCGTTTATTTAAAAAAAGCTGTAATAGAGAAAAATGGCGCCTACAGTCTTGATTTTAAGATAGCTTCTGATACCGAATTCTTGCTTCGCTATTTGTACAAATATAAAATTAATATGAGTTACATCAATTCGTACATCGTAAAAATGAGAATGGGAGGAATGAGTACCGATATTAAAAGTGCCTTTGATGTTTTACATGAAGACTACAAAATTTATAAACACCATGGTTTAAGTGCAGTTCAAGCAGTTTTTCTTAAAAAAACTATTGCTTTAAGACAATACATAATGCATTAAGTACAGAAGAATAGCCAAAGAGGCTGAGTCATCTCTAGATTTTTTATTAATTATAATTTATTATCAAAAAAATAATAACTAGTTCGTCGTCAATAATTGAGAAAAAAGTTAAAAATCTTCAATCTAATTTCAAAAGACTAAAACTACTAATTTATACTTCAACCGATATGAAAAAATTTTCACTGCTACTAATTTTACTGTTTTTATTTATGCTACAATCCTGTACCACTAGAAAACAAATGCTGTATTTGCAAGATTTAGATACCTACGCAAATTCTACTTTAAATTATGCGTCGACAAAAGTACAACCTAATGATATTTTAAAAATTGACGTTAGTGATTTAAATCCGATAGTCGCCGCGCCTTTTAATAATAGTACTGCAACATTTACGTCACAAACATCAGTTGAAATGATGAAGTTGACAGGCTACTTAGTTACGCCGCAAGGAAATATCACTATGCCAATTTTAAACGAAATTAAAGTTAGTGGTTTAACTCCAGCTAACGTCGAAAGTAAAATAAAAGAGCGTCTTATAAATGAGGGATATTTAGTAAATCCGACGGTTCAAGTTCGAGTTGTCAATAATAAGTTTACCATTCTAGGCGAAGTAAACTCTCCTGGTGTTCTTTCTTTTACTGAAGAGTCAATAAGCTTGCTTGACGCAATCGGAATGGCCAAAGATCTTACGTACTCTGCAATTCGAACAGATGTTAAAATTATTAGAGAGTTTGAAGGAAAGCGACTGGTTTATCATGTTGATTTAACTACTGCGTCATGGATGTCTAATCCAGATTTTAGAATCAGACAAAATGATGTTATTGTAGTTACACCTAATAAGTTAAAGGCAAATAGTGGCGGTGTAATTAAAGACCCGCTACAGGTTTTAGGATTAGCGATCTCTCTTACGGCAGTAATTTTATTGCTTACAAAGTAGAAAACAATTTTAAAAAAAATGAATAGTAAATGTCAAAATGAAAATTTTGATTGTGCCCCTACAATTTCTAATTAATTAAATAGTTATGGATTTTAAAAAAGAATTTTTAAAGTATTTTAGATATTGGCCTTGGTTTGTAGGTAGCGTACTTCTGTGCATAGGTGCTGCCTATGCTTACATAAAAATGGTGCCAACAACATATCAAACTTCCGCTTCTATTTTTATTGATAAGAAACAAGAAGATAAAACTAAAATAATTACGATAAGTACAGATCAAAAAAGTAAAGAGGATAACCTAGAAGACGAAATTAGACTAATCACATCAAATGAATTTTTATCAAATGTGGTCAAAAATCTGAATTTAAACATCAGTTACTTTCAAAAGGAATATACCGTTCAAAATAAGTTTGTAATTGAAGTTCCTTTTATTATAAAACCTACTATTTCTAAAGATTCGCTACCACAAATCTCTTATGAAGTCAAAGTTGATGGAAACGGATTTATTGTAACTGATTTAGACACAGAAAAAAGCTTTGTGATTAATGGGTATGACGGAAAAGAAGATTTGGCAGGTTTACCATTTACAATTAAGTTGTCTGCTAAAGCCAGAAAAAATCCCACTTATTATTTCGAAAATCAGTATAAAGTCGTTCTAGAACCAATAGATATTGCTGTAAAAAATCTAAAGGCATCACTTATTGTTTTATCTGACGAAAAGTCTAAAGGAACAATTGACTTAAATCATGTCGGGTCAAGTCCTATTCGTTCAAGAAAAATCTTAAATGAAATTATTGTTTTGTTGGATAAAAGTATCGTGATCAACAAACAAAAGTTATATACCAATACGGTTTCTTATTTAAATCAAAGAATCAAAAACTTTACTAAAGAGAAAGATTCTATTGAAAGTGTAAAAGAAAAGTTTTTACAGAATAATGACATTCTAGTAATGGACAATTATATTCTTGAGAAAACGGCCGATAGAAGTCAGAAAAACGAGAGTTATTCATTAAATGAAAAGCAAATCGCACTAACTAATTTTGCAATTAATGACATCCGAAGATCAAATGGTACAACAACTTTGGGTACTGATTATAAACTAGAAGCGCCGACAGTAAACCAAATGCTTTTAAATTACAATGCAAGACTTATGGACAGTGAGTTGATTTTGCAAAGAGCACAAAAAAACAATCCTGCATATATTACTGTAATGACGCAGTTAAGAGTGCAAAAACAAGAAATATTAAACACACTCGAAGGCTATTTAAATTTTCTAAACCAAACCACTAGAGTGAATAGATCAGAACAATATACTGCCAATTCAAAAGCGAAAAGTATTCCAACAAAAGATAAAATATTGGGTAATATCAATAGTAATTTGAATATGAAGGAAGAGACTTATGTCGCATTATTGCAGAAAAGAGAAGAAGCCGTTCTAAATGGTGCAATTTTAGAATCTAATTTAAAGACTTTAAATGCACCCGAGACTAACTATTCGGCAATTTTCCCACAACCTAAATCTTTTATGTTGGGTGCTTTGCTTTTTGGTTTGCTTTTTCCTTTCGGAATAGTGTATGTGAGCTTATGGTTGGATACTAAAATACACAATGAAGAAGACGTTCAAAAAATTCTTCCTAATATACCTTTGCTAGGTTTTATACCGAAAGTAGATACAGTTGAAAAACTGGATAACACAGCTACTTCTCGTTCTTTTATAGCAGAAGCTACTCGTACTTTAGTCTCAAATATATCGTATTTAGTGCCTGGAAAAACTGAAAATAAAGGAAGTACAATACTGTTTACGTCATCTATTCAAGGAGAAGGAAAATCTTTTTGTGCCTTTCATAGTGCAGTATCTATTAGTAATCAAAATAAAAAAGTATTGCTTATTGGAGTCGATTTAAGAAATCCTCAACTGCATGAATATTTTAAGATTGACAGAAATGTGTTAGGACTAACTGATTACTTATCTAACAAAAGTGAAAATTGGAAAGGACTTGTGCAAAAGGGTACTAATTTCTCTAAGAATCTAGATGTATTGTTCTCTGGAGAAATTCCTCCAAATCCTACTCAATTAATAACTAATTCTAATTTTGAGTCGTTGATTGAAGAAGCAAAGAGTATATATGATTACATAATACTAGATACTGCGCCAATTCAGATGGTGTCTGATACACTTAATTTAAGCTATTTGGCAGATGTCACCGTATTCGTCGTAAAATATGATTATACAGATAAAACCAGTTTAGCTCGCGTAGACAATTTTATTAAAAAAGAACAATTAAAAAATGTAGGTATTCTGATTAATGGAGTAAATATGAAAACGGCCTATGGATATGGCTATGGCCGAAATTATACGTATCAATATCAGGAGATAGATGTAAAGAGACCTTGGTTTAAAAGAGCGTAATCTTTTAAAATACTATAATTATATAGCAAAATTAGAAGAATTTACTAAATAAAATAATATAAAATGTCTACCCAAATAGTTTTACTGCTATTAGTTATCTGCGTTGTTTTTTATTTTTCATGGCTTTCAGATCCTAGTTTTGTAAATCAAATATATTTACCAAAGTGGCTGTTAAAGTGGCATAAACAATATTATAATTTGCGAACAGCAATATCTTTTATAAGTATAGGATTTTTTTTAGAAGTATATACACAGCATAAGAATTCATGGATAAAATGTCCTGGTAAGAATGTGAATCTAATACAAAATTTAAGTTTTGCAACAATAATGGTTTGCATAGCTGAAGCAGGAAAATTACTTATTACAAAGAGAACTCCTGATTTATTAGATGTTTTCTTTGGATTTACAAGAAGTTTGAAAGGAGCATTATTCTACAACTTATATAAAAGATTAAGAAATGCGAAATAGACACAAATTCACCTCTATCATTTGCTGCGCAATGGCAGACATGATCGCGATGTTACTTGGAACTATAGTATTTCTGAATTTTGCAATTAAAGAAAATAGTGGATGGAATACTTTGTTTCAAGACAAAATGATTCCCATTACAGTTTTAAGTTGGCTATTTTCAGTTGCTTATTTTCAATTGTATCGAGTAGATGTTCTTTTTAGTTTAGAATATTTTTTTAGAAATAGCTGGCGTGCTTTTCTGATGCAGCGAATTCTATGGCATATTTATATTATTATTTTTCAGGATAAAGTAGAATACTTTTTAGGAAGTAAGGCCAACTTATTTCAATTGAGTTTTTTGCTATTGTATTTTTTGGTATCTAGAATAGTATTTACAGTTGTAATAGAAAAAGTTAAAGGACGTATTTTTAAATCGTATACAGTTGCAATTTGGGGGTTTAATAAAACGAGTATTGAATTGGCTTCTCATTTAGAAAGTAATTCATTTTTTATAGATTTTATAGGTATTCTTAACGAAAATTCGTCGGAGACGTACACAAATAATGAAGATTTTAGTTTGGCACTTTCAGAAGCGATTCATAGTGCATCGAATAGTAATATTAATGAATTATATATTGTCTCAAAACCAGATTTTATTTCAGATTTAAATTATTTTTTTGAGCTTGGCGATAAGCATTGTATGCGTTTAAAATTTGTTCCTGATTTTTCATCAATTTCAAAAAAACATTTTAATTCAAGTCATGTAAATCATTTTCATGTGATTAAACCTCGTTTCGAGCCGTTGCAAAATGCTTATAACAGATTGATTAAAAGAGTATTTGATATTGTTTTTAGTTCATTGGTGATTGTGTTAATCATGTCGTGGCTTTATCCGTTGTTAGCATTTTTCATCAAGAAACAAAGTAAAGGACCAGTACTATTTAAACAAATACGAACAGGTAAAAAAAACGAGCCCTTTTGCTGTTATAAATTTCGAAGTATGTATATCGATGGGTCAGACGAAAGTATACAAGCTCAAAAAGGAGATTGCAGAATAACGCCGATTGGTAAATTTTTACGACGCACGAGTTTAGATGAAATGCCTCAGTTCTTTAATGTGTGGTTAGGAAATATGAGTGTCGTAGGTCCTAGACCTCACATGATCAAGCATACTTCTGATTACAATTGTCATATTAATAATTTTATGGTTCGTCATTTTGTCAAACCAGGAATTACAGGTCTAGCTCAGGTTAAAGGTCTTAGGGGTGAAACTAAAAATGTATCTGATATGAAACGTCGTGTTACCACAGACATTCAATATGTACAAGGATGGAGCTTAATTACAGACATTAAAATTTGCTTTTTAACAATTATAGTAACCTTAAAAGGAGATGAAAATGCTTTTTAAATTAAAAATATAGAAATTATGGACATTACAAATTATGTTGTCGGTTTAGTGACAGGGGTTTCTGTAACAACCTTTTTTATCGGAAAAGAATGGTATAAATATTATACCAGATATACGATTCAAAAAAAACAATTGGATCGCGTTTTAAAGTTGAATGATAAAATTAAAAATTATAAACAATCTGAAACTTCAACTCTTAGTGCTAGCATGAGAATTTTGAATTAATAATACTGACCGTTATTATTGCTTATAAATAAATAGTAATCTTTCAATTCTTTTGTGATTCTAAAATGGGGAGTTTAAAAAATAACTTTTGCTACCTATATATAAGGAACAAAGTAATCCTGCACAATATTCAAAATTTGTATTAAAAAAGAAAGTTTAGCCTAATTATTAATATATACCATTGGTACTGTCCAGATGATGTAAATACAAGATAATGTTGCTACACTATAAAAATTTACAATTAAATGAAATGCATTACTCATTGACTTTTTTCAAAGAGAGAACACTGCAATAGAACGGTGGCAAAAAGAATTCCCAAGTAAAGTGCTGCAGTTGTAACAATATCAATTAGTTAGGAATGCATAAGAAAAAAGATGGGAAAAATGCAATAAAAAAGATTGAATATGTAAATAAATAAACTACATTTGCACCCCGCTAAAGGCGCAAGTTATTTGAGATACTGACAAGGAAGAAT
>NZ_LLWK01000033.1 GCF_001529295.1 Flavobacterium sp. TAB 87 | reverse complement strand
AGTATGTCGTCGCCTTTCTTTTTAAAACCCTAATTCTAACGAATTAGGGTTTTTTCGTTTGTAGAAGATGTGGATACTAAAAATTTAATCAGCATATTAAACATTGTAGATTTGAAACAATCTAGTTCTAAGGAGCGGGATTTTTTCATTTAAATCTGTTTTTGTATTTTAGCACATAAAACATATAATCTTAAATACTATACATTTTGATATTTAAAACAAATTTCTTTTTTCTTATCTTTTTATTTTTTACTTCTTTAAATTTTTACAGTCAAAAAAATGACACACTCATTAGTACAACTGTACAACGAGAACTTAAAGTTGGATTCGCTGGATCAGAACCTTTTGTTATAAAGCACGGGGAAAGCTGGAACGGTATATCTGTTGAAATTTGGGATCTCTTAGTAAAAGAAAATAATATTGATTATACTATAATTCCATATGTAAATGTTTCTCAAGCCATAAATGATTTACAAAAAGGTACGTTAGATATACTGGTTGGACCCGTTAGTATTACTTCCGAAAGGGCAGAATTAATAAATTTTTCTCAACCTTACTTTCAATCTAGTTTATCTATTTTGTCAAGAGTGGACGCTCCAACAATTTTTGATCGTGTGGCACCTTTGTTCACTATAGAGCTTTTATATGCACTTTTTATTTTCTTATTTATACTAGGATGCGTTGGTACACTATTGTGGCTTGCAGAGCGAGAAGCTTCTCCAGAACAATTTCCTCATGAACCGGTTCGTGGTATTGCAAACGGAATGTGGTGTGCAATTGTAACCATGTCCACAACAGGTTACGGAGATATTGCTCCAGTTACTTTGATGGGGCGTATTGTTGCAGGATCTTGGATGATTGTTTCGATTCTTTTTGCCACTACTATGGTTGCTGGTATTGCAAGTTCTTTAACGCTATCTGGTATGGGAGAAACTGTGGTTTCTTCTGCAGATCAATTTCAAAATAAAAGAATTGCTGTCTTGAAGGATTCTCCAAGTGTTCCATTTGTATCAGATTATAATGGAAAGGTGGTATTGATTGAGAAACTGGAGGAAGGATATAAATTATTAAAGGATAATGAAGTAGAGGCCGTTGTTTTTGATCGACCTCAGATCAAATATTTTTTAGAAAAAAATCCGGATGAGTATGTCCGAATATCAGAATCGGAGTATCTGAGACAAGGATATGGATTTGCATTTCCATTGAATTCCAAGTTTACTTCAAAGCTGAATATTGATTTGCTTAAGTTTAAAGAAGAAGGTTTGCTTAGAGATATAGTTAATGACTGGTTAGGTGTCGATAAAGTAAAATAGACTTTTCGTTTTAGCTTAACTTTAGTGTAGAGATAATATTTATGTAATAAATAAGAAAGCTCGTTACTTTTAGGTAGCGAGCTTTTTTATATTTTATGATGATGCTAATAGATAGTTATTCTGTTTCTTGCATCGTGTGGTATACGTTCATAACATCATCATCTTCCTCTATCTTTTCAATTAACTTTTCCACGTCGGCAACGTGTTCAGCAGGCAATTCTTTAGTAATTTGGGGAATTCTCTCAAATCCTGAAGATAGAATTTCTAAATGACGCGACTCTAATTCTTTTTGTATGGCACCGAAACTTCCAAATGGGCCATAAATTAAGATACCGTCCTCGTCCTCAAAAATTTCTTCTGCGCCAAAATCAATTAATTCTAATTCTAATTCTTCAGGATCAATTCCTTCTTTTGGAATTCGAAAATTGCACGTATGACCAAACATAAATTCGACAGATCCTTGCGTGCCCATAGTTCCATTACATTTGTTGAAATAACTTCTAATGTTGGCAACCGTTCTATTGTTATTGTCTGACGCTGTTTCAATCAAAATCGCAATTCCATGAGGCGCATACCCTTCAAATAGTATTTCTTTATAATTTGCAGTGTCTTTATTACTTGCGTTTTTTATAGCTCGCTCAACATTGTCCTTAGGCATATTTGCAGCCTTTGCATTTTGTATAACTGCTCTTAATCTAGAGTTTGCGTCGGGATTTGGACCACCTTCTTTAACAGCCATTACAATGTCTTTACCAAGTCTAGTAAATGTTTTAGCCATTGCAGCCCAACGTTTCATTTTTCTTCCTTTTCTAAATTCAAACGCTCTTCCCATTTTTTATTTATTTAATTGTGTTGCAAAAATACGGCTAATACTTTTTTTTCAAAGTAAAAGCTGTTCTTTTTTTACGGATTTTTGTCTTCATCGTCAAATTAGCGTGAAGTATTATAATCATTAATAATATTTACTGCTTCATTTAGATATGGATTGTTTTTTAAATTATCTATTTGATATTGGTTGATCGTTTTTTCTGTTGGATAAATTCCTAATAAGAATTTGTTGATTGTCGAATTATATACGTCCAGCGGATTACTTGTAGCGTCATATTTATTTATTTGCTCCCACAAATCTGCCGTTATTAGATTTTGCTTTTGAATTGCCAATAATGTCATTGGTAATTCTGTTTTAGAACGATCCAATAATTCATTTATAGTATGGTTAATACTTTTTATGTTTTTAAAATAGTCGTCGGCTGCAACGCGTTTTGCACTGTTTTGAGCTAAATGATTAATTAGATCGCGCTTTACAAAAGGTTTAAATTTTACAGATGGAATAATGCTGTCATTTTTTATGGCCGTTGGAAAATTATTTTCTTTTTGATAAATATTTTCATAGAATTCCGGTAAAATAACATCTGGGTCTACTCCATTGTATTGATGGCTCTTGCCTGTAATTCGGTAGAACTTGTTGATTGTTAATTTTAAAAAATCTGTCATTTTATTTTCTTCTAAAGGCAATATGGTTTGCATTGTTGCTTTTCCAAGTGTTGAACTGCCTAAAAGTAGAGCGCGATTGTAGTCTTGCATTATTGCAGAGAAGAATTCGCTAGCCGAAGCCGTGTTGCTATTTACTAAAACTACAATTGGTCCTTTGTATAGCATTCCTTTATAAGGATCATTAATTAATAATTGGTTTTGTGTTTTATCAACTACAATAGAAATAATGCCTGTATTAATAAACATTCCAGCTAATTTTATAGCTTCTTCCATTGATCCACCGCCGTTGTCAATTAAGTCAATTACAAGGCCTTTAATATTGTCTTTTTTTAATTTGTAGACTTCTTTAGCAACATCTTCGGCACATCCAGCCGCACCAGTTCCATCAAGGTCTGCATAAAAGGTCGGAATCTTAATGTAACCCACTTTGCTTTCTTCTCCAATAATGAAACTAAATACAGAGTTTTCTTCATCCTTCATTATTTTTTTCTCGACAAAAACATCAAATATTTTACCCGAATTTCGCTGTAAAGAAAGCGTAATTTTTTTGTTACTTTCTGAGGTGATCATATTGGAAATCGCTTGCAAAGAAGAGCATGACACTTCTAGTTTTTCTTTTTGATTAAAAACTGCAGTAATTTTATCACCTTTTTTTAATTTTCCAGTCTCAAAAGCAGGGCCGTTTGGATTGATCTCTGAAATAATTATTTCATTCATATCATTTAAACTTACAGTCAACCCCATAGAAAAATGTTCTTTTGATAAAGAAGCGACAAAAGTAGATTTTGAATCGTTACTAAAATAGGAGGTGTGTGGATCAAAGTACAAACAAAAAAAATTATACAAACTTTCTTCTGGTTTAGACTCAGTGGCTAGTAAAGAATTGGTTTGACAAATTTCATTACTAATAATTTTTTCTTTTGCGGCGGGCTCCAAGATTATAAAGTTTGCCTGTAAAGAATCTAAATTGCTAGAACTGCTTGCAATTTCATTTAATACTTCAAAACGAATTTTTTTATTCCATACTTTCTCGATTTCATTTTCTTTCATATAAATAGGAAAAGATTTTTTATAAAAGCGAATTGTATCGTTTTGATTGTAATTCAATGTCTTTAATTGCAATTGCTCTAACGCTAGTTTTTTTCTCTCTAACCCATTTCTGTACAAGGAAACCATCTCATTTAAAAACGAACAATCGTTTTTTAAAATTAGGTTGTCAATATTGAGACGGTATTTTTTAGCAAGCAAGTTGTATTCTGATCTTAAGAAAATATTTCTTGAAGGATCGTATTGATCTATTAAATTGTCAAAAACGAAAACAGATAAACTGTCATCAATTGGTTTCGGACTTACATGCTCTTTTTGAATCAGTTTATTGATTTTGTTGACAACCTCGCAAGCAGTTTTGGAGTTTTGAGCCAAAAGCATTGTGGGCAGTAGAAGAAGAAGTGTATATAATTTTTTCATAAAAGAATAAGCATCGTTTCTACTAAATTTACACTATTTTACGTCAAGAAAGTGCTTTTAAACTACTATTTTTTTAAACGAAAAATGGTAGCGTTGATTACTCAAGCTACCATCTTAATTTTTACAGAAGTTTTACTTCTACTTATATTTTCCTATTTTTTATAAAAAGGTAATTTTACCACCTTAGCAGGAACATCATTTTTTCTAACTCTAATATAAATGTCCGAATCAACTGCACTGTTTTCTTTAGTTACATAGCCTAAACCTATTCCGACATTCATAGATGGTGACATGGTGCCAGAAGTTACGATTCCAATTACAGCGCCAGTTGCATCCACAATTTCGTAGTCATGTCTCGGCACGGCACGTTCTTGCATTTCAAAAGCAACCAATTTTCTTCCGACACCAGCTTCTTTTTGCGCTTTCAAGTTCTCAGAATTTGTAAATTCTTTAGTGAATTTAGTAATCCAGCCTAAACCAGCTTCAAAAGGAGAAGTAGTATCGTTAATATCGTTTCCGTACAAACAAAATCCCATTTCTAAACGTAACGTGTCGCGAGCAGCCAAACCAATTGGTTTAATTCCGTAGGCAGCACCCGCTTCAAAAACTTTATTCCAAATTGCCTCAGCATCTGCATTTTTACAATAAATTTCAAAGCCACCTGAACCAGTGTAGCCTGTCGCTGAAATTATAACATCATCAAAACCTGCAAAATCAGCAACGACAAAATGATAGTTGACAATAGCCGCTAAATCTACAGAAGACAACGATTGCATTGCTTCAACTGCTTTTGGCCCTTGAATCGCTAATAACGAATATTCGTCAGATAGATTTTTCATCGGAACATTCAAATCATTATGTTGTGAAATCCATTCCCAATCCTTGTCAATATTCGACGCATTTACTACTAATAAATACTCTTCTTCTTTCATTTTATAAATGATCAAATCATCTACAATTCCACCATCGTTGTTGGGTAAATACGAATACTGTGCTTTTCCGACAGTTAGCAAACTCGCATCATTAGAGGTTACTTTCTGAATCAAATGCAACGCATTCGGTCCTGTTAGTAAAAACTCACCCATGTGCGAAACGTCAAATACACCAACGCTACTGCGCACTGTTTCGTGTTCAGCATTAATGCCTTCGTATGTAATGGGCATGTTATAACCAGCAAAAGGAAGCATTTTTGCTCCCAAACTTTCATGTATGTGCGTTAGTGCAGTATTTTTCATTGTGTCAAATTATTAGTTTTGAAATACAAATTTATTCAAAAAATAAGATAAGCAAGCATCAAAAATTATAAAATTCGCAATATTTAGGAGCTATTTCCTGCTATCCGCTATATCTTTCTGTTTTTGGAGCAAAAACACAAAGGATGCCGCTTTTATCAGGGCTATGGGTAAGTTTTTCAACTCAACAATTTGTTTTTAAAACTGAAGTTAATACCTAAATCCCTTAAAATAATTGATTTGTGATTCTAGTCTCTTTTTTTAAATTTTTTGAAGTATAAATTCAAATGAAATATAAGGTACAATTCAATTCTAAAGAATTTTTGTAATTTTAAGCAAAAGTTACTCTTCATGAAAAGTCCTGTTTTAGTTGAAATAAATGATATTCTTCAATTTTATAAGAAAGCAAATCCCACAACACACAAAGGATTGCAAGGGCATGTGCTACTTATTGCAGGCAGTTATGGAAAAATTGGTGCGGCCGTATTAGCATCTAAAGCGGCATTGAAATCAGGTTGCGGATTGGTTACTGCTTATATTCCTAAATGTGGCTACGATATTCTGCAAATTTCGATTCCAGAAGTAATGACCATTACGGATGAAAAAGAAAAATTTATTTCTAAAATTGAGGTAGAGTTACAAGTGCAAGCAATCGGAATTGGTCCCGGACTTGGACAAGAAAACGACACTCGAATAGCTTTTCATAATTTTTTAAAAAGTAATAAAACACCATTACTAATAGATGCGGATGCTTTAAATATTTTAGCCCAAAACAAAGCGTGGTTAAATTTACTACCGCGTAAAACCATTCTAACTCCACATCCAAAAGAATTGGAGCGTTTAATTGGTACATGGAAATCTGAAGAAGAAAAGTTAGAAAAAACAATGCAGTTCTCCACACAATTTGATGTTATAATAGTGATGAAAGGAGCACCAACTTTTATAATTGATCAAAACGAAGTGTTTCAAAATACCACTGGTAACGCAGCTTTGGCAACCGCTGGAAGTGGAGATACCTTGACCGGAATAATTACAAGTTTTCTTGCACAAGGTTACCAAGCAGTAGAAGCTGCCAAATTGGGTGTATTTATTCATGGTTTAACAGCCGATTTGGCAATTTCTCAAACAGGCGCGCAAGCTTTTATTGCATCAGATATTAGTGCTTATTTAGGAAAAGCATTTTTACATCTTGAATTATAAAAAAGCCCTTTTCTTGATCTTTTAATGTGTCAATTGAGATACTCACAAACGCAATGTTTTTATCTTTATATTGTTTTTCTAATTTCTGAAGACATGGTATTTCTTTAATGTACGGGCTGCACCAAGTTGCCCAAAGCTCTATATAAACGGACTTTCCTTTTAAACTTTCCAAAGAGGTTTTTCCTCCTTTTTAATTTTCATAATCAAATTTTATCGAGGGTTTTCCAGGTTGTGATTCATTGGCTGCATTATACTTCTGAGTTAGCGATTCTTTAAATTTTGAATCTGTTGCAATCGATAAAAAATCATGATATGTTTTTTCGTAATTAGCATTGTTCATATCGATAGCTTCTACTGAGTTTTCAATTAGATGATTTTTTATGTTTTGACTTTTGAGTGCTTTGATTTCTGGAATTACATCTTTCGCTGTGAGGTTAGATTTGTTATTATCTTTGTTCATTAATTCGTAGAATTGATTCAGCACAATTTGCTTATATTCATTAGTAAATAAAAAATCAGACTCAACGTCTAAATCCAATTTTTTATCGGCTTTTGAAAAATTTGCGACTATTTTGAAATTGTTTAAGCTAGCAAAAAAGAGATGTACTTTTGAGTACTATATTATATACAGTTGTTCCAGAAAAAATATGTTTTTGATTTCTTTTTCTTTGAAATAAGCATTTGTAAATTTTGTTTGATTATGTAAAGTGTGAATGTTATTTCTAATTTCTTTGATTTTCTTCAAAAATTGATTTTCGTCTAGTTTATAAAGATCTTCATTTGAAATTGCAGAAGTTGATTTTCGATACTTCGTTTGCCATTATATTTTAATGTGGTACTGAAGTTTTTATCATCAGCGCTTATCATCATTTTTCATTCTTTTAACAAATAGAGAGGAATGCTATTTTTAGCTATTGCAATCGTATAGAGGCGGTTACATTCGATCTCTAAATTTTCTGAAAAACTACTATTCGTTTTTAATTCGATTTCTTTATCAAATGATTCTCCTTTAATTCTAATTTTTTCATCCTCTGTATTTGTGATTTTTCCTGAAACCGTTATTGTTTCCTTTAAAGTTGTGAATGTGGCTAAAAGTAAAATTAGTAATAGATACATGTTTTTTTTATTTTAATTTTTTTTTAGAGTTATTTAAATTTAATTCTTGTTAATGCATTGGTTTTAAGTATTTTATTTTTAATTGTTCTTTTTTAATCGATAGAACATTTTATGGCTATTTTCTATAAGTTATTTTTGAATTTATACAATCGTCAGAAATAGCATCACAGCCGATAAAAACCAACACAGTTATTTGTAAATTTGTAATGGCGGAAAATGCGTCATTAATAGTAGGTTATGAAAAATAATTTTGATCTTAGAGCGGTTACGGTTACTAGATACATCACGCCGCTACGAGAAGGTGGTTCGCTACCTGCTTTGGCAGAAGCCGATGATGACTATAAATACGTACTAAAATTTAAAGGCGCAGGTCACGGTGTTAAGGCATTAATTGCCGAATTAATTGGCGGTCAAGTTGCCAAAGCACTGGGTTTGCAATTGCCAGAATTAGTTTTTGCGCACTTAGATGAAGCTTTTGGCCGTACAGAAGCCGATGAGGAAATTCAGGATTTATTACAATTTAGTCAAGGACTTAATTTGGCGTTGCATTTTTTATCGGGAGCAATTACTTTTGACCCTGTTGTAACGCAGGTCGATGCAAAGTTGGCTTCGCAAATTGTTTGGTTAGACGCTTTTATTACCAATGTCGATCGAACATTCAAAAATACCAATATGTTAATTTGGCATAAAGAACTGTGGCTTATAGATCATGGTGCTTGTTTGTATTTCCACCACTCTTGGACAAATTGGGAGCAACATGCTGTTAGTCCGTTTAAATTGATCAAGGATCACGTATTATTACCGCAAGCTTCGGTGTTAGATGAAGTAGATGCCGAATTTAAAAAACTATTATCTGCTACAATTCTAACGGACATTGTCAACACAATTCCTGAGGAATGGTTGCAATGGGAAGATACCGATGAAACGCCAGAAATGCTAAGAAATGTGTATTTGAAGTTTTTGACGAAGAGATTAAATCATTCAGAAATTTTTGTAAATGAGGCAAAAAATGCAAGATAATCACTTATATGAATATGCCGTTATTCGTGTCGTGCCAAGGGTAGAACGCGAAGAATTTGTTAATATCGGAATCATTTTATTTTGCAAAAGGGCTAAATTTATTAAAGTGCTTTTTCATTTGAATGGAAATAAAATCCAATCATTATCAGCTGATTTTGATGTCGATCAATTAGCGTGCAATTTGACTTCTTTACAAAAAATAGCAGAAGGGACCAAAGACGGTGGACCAATTTCAGAAATGGATATTCCGTCACGTTTTCGATGGTTAACGGCAATTCGAAGTTCAGCAATTCAAACCTCAAGACCGCATCCAGGATTAAGTAAAGATTTAGACCAAACAATTCAACGATTGTTTGCAGAGCTGGTATTGTAGATTACGGCTTAAAGTTTAAGAGATTCAAAGTTCTTGACCGCAATGGTATGTACTTTACGAGACACTTTTTTCTAAGAAAATAAATTCTAATGGTTCTTTAGCAATTGAAATGTGAATATCATTTTTAGGAAATGGTTCACGAACCCCTGTATCACTATAACCGTTTCGTTTGTACCATGCGATAAGTTCTTCTCGAACTGAAATTACTGTCATTACAATACTGTTTAATTGTAATGTTTTGGCATGGTTTTCAGCTGCGACTAAAAGTTTTTTACCAATTCCGGTATTTTGTATTTCAGGAGAAACAGTAAGCATTCCTAAATACAATTGGTTCTGTTTTGTTGTCAATAGCACAGAACCAATGATTGAATTTGCATTGGTAAATTTAAGAATGGTGTTCTTGTGATCATCGAGAGCTTCTTTGAGCTCAGCCTCAGTAGTTCTTTTTCCCTCCAGAATAAATGCTTCAGTTGTCCATCCTTTTTTGGAAGTTTCGCCGCGATAGGCTGAATTAATTAGAAAAGTTAATTGCGGAATATCTTCTATAGTTGCTATCGTAATCATAAGGGTCGTTGAACCAGTTTTAAACTTTAATTAATTTCGTCAAAAGTAGTTCCTTGGCGAATGTCGCCTGTAGTATATCCTTTTTTAAACCAATAAATTCTTTGTTCTGATGTTCCGTGTGTAAAGGAATCAGGAACAACTTGTCCCTGCATTTTTTTCTGAATGGCATCGTCACCAACCGCATTGGCAGCACTTAAAGCTTCGTCAATGTCACCAGCTTCCAGATTTTCCTTATTATGATGTGCCCAGACACCCGCATAAAAGTCCGCTTGAAGTTCAAGAGCAACCGAGAGTTTGTTGGCTTCTGCTTGACTTTTTCCTTCTTGCATTTGTCTCATTCGATCCGAAGTGCCTAATAAAGTTTGAATGTGGTGGCCAATTTCATGTGAAATTACGTAAGCAATGGCAAAATCACCTCCTTTTGCTCCAAAGCGAGTTTGTAATTCCTCAAAAAAGGCTAAATCCATATATACTTTTTGATCTCCAGGACAATAAAAAGGTCCCGATGCAGACGAAGCTCCACCGCAAGCGGTCTGAACCGACTCTCTAAAAAGAACTATTTCTGGTTGTTTATAAGTCATCCCGTTATCAGAAAATATTTTGCTCCAAATGTCTTCGTTGTCCGCAACCACTACACGCACATAATTTCCCAATTCTTCGTCTTCTTTGCTCAAAGCAACTGCTTCTGTTTGCGTTGACTGTTTTCCTTGCAATTGCTCAAGAACTGGAGTGATTAATTGAGCATTATCTCCACCAAAAACATTTACAAGTAAAATGATAATTCCGATAATTCCACCACCAGCAACTAATTTTCCACCAGACACCGATCGTCGATCATCTACATTGCTACTTTGTCTTCTGCCTTGCCATTTCATATTATTTTATTTTTAGTGAGTTTGTTTATAAAACATGTACTAACGAATTTAAAGTATTTTTTTTGTAATTAAAAGCAGTGTCTTATTTTTCTGATTCATTTGTATTGAAAAACTGAATAACGGTGTTCTCAATATGTCCTTTTATAATCGGTTTTGAAATGTAATGGTTCATACCGGCCTTTAAACATTTATTTTTTTCTTCTTTTTCGACCCCGGCAGTAACTGCAATTATTGGTGTTTTATCGCCAAAAGGTAGTTTTCTAATTGCTTTGGTCGCTTCATAACCGTTCATGATTGGCATTTCAATATCCATAAAAACCATATCAGGATTGATAATTTTAAACAGCTCAACACCCTCGTGACCGTTATTGGCGTGAAAAATAACACAATTCACAAAAAGGTTTTTAAGTGTAGTTTTAAGCAGTAGCATATTAACATGATTGTCTTCAACAATTAAAAAAGTCATGACGCGATTCGCAGTTCCATTTTTTAAAATGTCATAGACTATTTCAGGTTTATTGCCTTCAAAATTCACGAATTCATCACAAGTACTTAAAATGATCTCAAAATAAAAAGTACTACCAATATCAACTTGACTGTCGAGGTTTAACTCACTGTCCATCAATTTTAGTAATTTATTCGAAATGGTAAGTCCCAAACCAGTGCCACCAAATTTTCTTGTCGTCGAGCTATCCTCTTGAGAAAAAGCCTTAAAAATTTTTTTCTTGTTTTCTTCTAGAATTCCAATTCCGGTATCGGTAACAGCAAAACGCAATTTAAAGTGCTCTGCATCAATTTTCTCCACAATAGCAACCGACAGCGTAATTGTTCCTGTTTCTGTAAATTTTACTGCGTTGGATAGTAAATTAATTAATATTTGTTTGATTCTAACCACATCAAAACAAAAGTAAGTTGGTAAACTGCTGTCAATTTTTAAATCAAGCTTAAGGTTTTTTACTGTTGATTCGTACGAGATTAAATCGATAACCTGACTTAATATTTCTTTTATACTGTATTTGTCAATGTTGAGTTCTAATTTCCCTGCTTCAATTTTAGAGAAATCTAGAATATCATTTATAATTTCGAGTAAAGTTTGAGCCGACTGATTTACCGTCGTTAAATACTTTTCTTGAATACTTTCCAGCTGTGTTTTCAATAGTAAATCGGTAAAACCAATAATTCCGTTCAACGGTGTCCTAATTTCATGCGACATGTTCGCAAGAAATTTTGACTTTGATTTACTCGCACTTTCTGCTATCTTCTTGGCTTTTATCGCATCTTCTGAGTCCTTTTTGTGTGTGATGTCAAAATAGATCCCACCAACATAATCAATTTCATTACCTCTTTTAATCACATCAGCGTATTCTTCAATCCATACATATTGACCATTTTTCTTTTTGATTTGA
Source organism: Flavobacterium sp. TAB 87 (assembly GCF_001529295.1). GTDB lineage: Bacteria > Bacteroidota > Bacteroidia > Flavobacteriales > Flavobacteriaceae > Flavobacterium. The sequence continues at coordinate 226,067 of NZ_LLWK01000033.1, read as the reverse complement.
TATGTAGAATGAACTGGTTTTCCGTTTTTTAAATCGCGTTTTTGTTTTTTTACAACGTTCTCTCTTTGCTGTGGGTGAATCAAAGACAAGAATGATATTTTATTTTCTAGGAAATCAGTTTTACAATAACCAGTCAGTTTTTCTATTTCATCATTTAGAAAAATTTTGGTCGAAAAATCATCATATTTTGAAAGGTAAACGGTGCCAGGAATGTTGTTAGCAATAAGATCAAATTTTTCTTCACTCTGAATGATTCTTTCTTGTCCCTTTATTTTTTCTAAAAAAGTCGAAATATTATTGGTTAAACTTTGAAATACATACAAATCATCACCCGACCAAGTGCGTTCGTTTTTACAATCGTCCACTGCAATAAATCCTGTAAACTCTTCATTAATGTACAAGGGTAAAATTAAAATTGATTTAATTTCATTTTCAAATAATGCCTGCTTTAAATATCCTTCTTCTAATTTGCTTGTTATAATTTGTGAAACTAATTTTTGCTTACCTCTTTCAATAATTCCAGCCATATTTTCCGGAGTATGAAGTCGCAGCGGTCTTACCGCATCTACAATTCCAGGTCTAGTGTATTTTACTTTTTGGGTAATTAACTTAGTTTCTGGATCTTGTTCGTAATAAAAAACATGGTCGGACTTGCTCGCTTTTCCGATAATCGCAAACGTTTGTTTGAACATGTCGATTGGCGCTTTATTCGACAAAAATTTCTCAGTACATAGCGCTAGTGCAGAAAGCAATTTGCTTTTATATTTTAGTTTCTTTTCTCTTTTTAAACTTATTTGAGTAGCAATTGCTAATGAAAGAATGTCTGACACGGTTTTGGCAAAATTTGCAGCATCACCATCCCATTCTTTTTCATTTTTACTTTCAAAGCAGACAATACCGTAAAGCTGTCCGTTAACGTAAATTGCAGAATCAATAAAAGATTTGTTACCGCTTGCATTAAGATAATCATGATCGAACTCAGATGTTTCGTATTTGCTCAAAGAATCGTTAACGATAATTTGATTTTTACTTTCTATTGATTTAAAATAGATAGGATAATCTTCTTTTAAGAAAATACTATTTAATCGTTGTTCACTAATTTGGACATTAGCATAAATGTATTTGCACTTAATTTGTTTAGAATTGTATCTCCAAAAACTAACTGCATCGATGGAAGTGCTTTTAGCTGCTTCTTTTATAATGTGCGCTATAACGCTTTTGCTGCTTTGATATATTTTGTAATTGGTTGTAGAGAGATTTTTTAATGCTTCGTTGTATTGATTGATCTTTATCAAACGCGCTGTATTTTCAGTTTCCTGTTTTCGTTGATTGCTAATGTCTCTTGCGATACCAGAGTAGCCAATTATTTCGCCTTGGTCATTTTTACGAACAATTACTTTTTGAGAAACCCAGATTTCTTGTCCATTTTTTTTGAGTAAAGGAATCTCGATGATCGGAAAGTCATCTCCAATTTTTTCTAAACCTTCATAAAAATCGTATGTTATTTTTTGATAATTAGGAGGTATCAATAAGTTGTAATGTAGACATAAAACTTCAGTAGCCGTATATTGAAGTTTTTTGACAGCAAAATCATTGACAAACGTAAAGTGACCTTTGTCGTCTAGATCAAATATAATGTCGGATGCAGATTGAATTAAATTTTTGAATTGTGTATTCGTTATGTATTGTTCTGTAATATCTTGACCAATTCCAATAATTAGATTCTCGCTAAAACGTTTGTCTTTCCACAGGATGTATTTATACTCGCCATTTTTACATTTTAGTTTTCGAGTGTATAAATTAGTTTCGTCATGATTTTCGAAATATTTTATACCAACGAACTCTGTGTCTTCGGTTAAACGCCAATATTCCATTCCTAAAACTTCGTCAGGAGTATAGCCCAATATTTCTTGAATAGATTCGCTACAGAAAATAAACTCACCTTTTTGGTTGCAAACTACCGTCAGTGAATTGGCTTTTTGTATGATCTCGTTTGCAAAACGAAACTTATCTTTAATATTTAGACTGATAATGTGTCTTATTTGGTTGATTACCAAGATAGTTATGCTAAAATTGAGTAGAATAATGGCCTTGTCGGAAGGTATGACGCCGAAGAGTAAAACAGTAATAAGAAAGAGAAATACAAAGGCAGTAAAAATAAAATAAAGCTTTACAGGTTTTATGAAATTGTAAGCAAAGAAAAATAAAACCAAAAAAGACATGGTCGGAATGACTTCAGTAGTTTTTACAATTAAATTTCGACAGACATACATGAAAAATAGTATGATGCAAAAAGTAAATATTTTTTGAATTCGATCAAAGATAAAAAGATATTTTTGAGAAAGATAATAGATAAAAAACATTGCAGAACCAATTATAGTATTGGTTGCTAACATGCTAGTGCTACGAATGCTAAACACCTCGTAAATTAGTTCAGATAAAACAATTGTAATCGCTATAAACAGAAAATACAATTGATACTCTTTACTCGTAATTTCCTTTTCTTGATACTTCACAAAGTAATTCGCCTTCAGCTCGGTGCTAAGGTGTGAAAATTTATAAAATAACAAAAGGCTCAAGCTAAAAATACCAACTGCTATTATTGCAAAGAGCGGAATATCATAACCATATTTGTTAATAAAGTCATTGATTTCGTGACTTTGCATAAAATCGTACCCGAGAATCGAGTTCCATTTTAAACTAGAAAAAACAAAGTTTTGAATAATAGTTACCAACATATATATGGTAATTTTTAATTTTTATTGATTGAAGTATACTTATTCTTCGATCGTGCCAATAGAATCAATAGGATCTATTTTTATTTTTTTAATAATGTTAGAATAGATGCAGTAAATCATAGAGTAGTTAAAAGGTATTGTAAAGAAAACTCCAATACAAAATGCAAAAATGCCCAACATAGAAGCTAAGAAAGCGGTGATGATTAAACCTAAAATTACTGCGGGTTTTTTAGAGATAATTACTATGCTTCCTTTAATTGCGTCAATTGCTTTTAGATCTCCAAAAATGATTAATGGAACAGCCATGGCGCTGTAAAAAGAAATTAGTAATCCTAAAACCATCGTAGCCGATTGCAATCCTACCTGTTCTAAAATCGTACTAAGCACCACACTTAAAGACGTGATTAATAGTGTAGCAATAAAAATTTGTATGAAATACTGGCTTTTATAGTAATAGAACATTGTTGAAACATTAAATGTTTCGTCATTTTCTGCGGCGTCAGCCATTTTATAGTAACCAGCCCCGATAGGACTCAAAATAGCAGTAATAAACACTTGAGCAGCGAGTACAATTAAAAGTGTTACACCAGTCGGATTCATTTGAGCCAATTCTTGAATAAGGTCGCCACTTAATGCTGCAACACCATATATTGCGATAAGTACGCCAATAACCACAAAAGTAGCAACAATGCTAAAGACTAATAATATTAGCCCAGCGTAAAGCGCTATTTTTTTATAATTCTGAATAGCATGATTAAAGACGGTAGAAAAGTCTAATTCGTAACCATTGTTTTTAATGTTTTCAATCTGGTTTTGTGTAGTAGGTTGCATGAGTAAGAGTATATTTTTTAAGACATTAGGGCATTTAGGCCGTAAATATACTATTTTTTAAAATACTATAAAGTGTTTAAAATGAGCGCGCTTTTTATTTAAAAGAAAAGTCATTTTTTGTGAATAAAGCAGTTTTTTTATGAATCGTGGACTGTTTTTAATTCTAAATCCAGTCGAGTATTTTTTTTATAAAAGCAAGTTTATCTTTGTAAGGTGCGTAGCGTAACGGTAAATCAAGCCAATTTCCTTTTTTTACAATTGCTTTATGGTGCGAAAACAAATCAAAACTCAGTTTGCCATGGTAAGCACCAACACCGCTGTGACCTACTCCCCCAAAAGGCAAACGTTTATTTGAGAAATGAATAATAGTGTCGTTAATGCATCCGCCACCAAACGAAAATTTTGCAATCATTTTTTCTGCAAATTCCCTACTATCGCTAAATACATATAAGGATAATGGTTTTTCGTACTTTTTAATAATTGACTCGAGATCGGCCTCTGTTTTGTAAGTAAGGATAGGAAGTAAAGGACCGAAAATTTCATCCTTCATAATTAACGAATCTAAATGCTCTTCATTGATCAAGGTCGGAGCAATATATAAATCATTTGCATCGCTTTGTCCACCAAAAATCACTTTATTTTCATCTATCAGTTCAATCAATCGCAACCAGTTTTTGGTATTAATAATTCGCGTATAATCAGGTGATTTCTCCGGCGAAATACCGTAAGTTTTGGTTATCTCTTCTTTTAAAAAACCAATTAAATGATGCTGCATTTCTTTTTGAACCAAAATATAATCTGGTGCAATGCACGTTTGACCTGCATTTATAAATTTACCCCAAACAATTCGTTTGGCTGCCAGTTTTAAATTGGCTGTTTCATCAATAATACACGGATTTTTCCCCCCTAATTCTAATGTTGTTGGGGTTAAATGCTCTGCAGCAGCTTTGGCTACTATTTTACCAACAGCTACACTTCCGGTAAAAAAGATATAATCCCAACGTTTTTTTAATAATTCTTCAGAAACTTCAACACCACCTTGAACAACTTCTACATGATTGATATGAAAAGTTTCCTGAATTATTTTAGCAATAATTTTAGAGGTATTTGGTGTTAATTCGGAAGGTTTTAAAACCACTTGATTTCCTGCGGCGACTGCTGAAACCAATGGTGTCAATGCGAGCTGAAACGGATAATTCCAAGGAGCAATTATCAGTACTTTTCCGTAAGGTTCTTTATAAATATAATCGGAAGAAGGAAAATTAACTAGAGTAGGAGTAACTTGTTGGACTTTTGCCCACGACCGAATATTTTTAATGGTGTCTTTTAGTTCGCTAATGACGTAACTCGTTTCGGTAAGAACAGATTCAAAAGCGGGCTTTTTAAAATCATCATACAAAGCTTTAATAATTAAATCTTCGTTTTGTTGTACAGAAAACAGTAACTTTTTGAGTGTTTCTTTTCTGAATTTGATGTCGTTTTTATAATCCATTGTAAAAATTAGGGTTGGTCTCTATGCAAGTTAATTTTTAAAATCGGTATTATTTGTAAATTCATCATAAAATTAGACCGCGTTCCAAATAGGATCTTCAGGCGTCGGTGCGACTATCGTAAGGTTTTCTTTAGTAACAGGATGCACGAAGGAAAGTTTGCGGGCATGCAAGTGAATTCCGCCATCTGGATTACTACGATCAGCTCCGTATTTTAAGTCTCCTTTTATAGGAGATCCAATTGCAGAAAGCTGCGCTCTAATTTGATGGTGGCGGCCAGTATATAAGTTTATTTCTAAAGCGGCGTAATTCTGAAGTTCCTTAATTACAGTATAATCCAATCGTGCTAATTTACTTTCAGGAACTTCTTTTACATGCGCTTTTGAGGTATTGTTTTTTTCGTTTCTTTTTAAGAAATGCACTAATTCATCACAACTTTTGGAGGGTTTGTTTTTTACAACTGCCCAATATGTCTTTTTTGTTTCTCGATTGCTAAACAATTCGTTCATTCGACTTAAAGCCTTGCTTGTTCGGGCAAAAGCTACAATTCCGCTAGTTGGTCTGTCTAGACGATGAATAACACCCAAGAAAACTTCGCCAGGTTTATTGTACTTTTCTTTAATATATTCTTTTACAATATCCGATAATGGTTTGTCTCCCGTTTTGTCTCCTTGAACCAAATCGCCTACACGCTTATTGACCACAATTAAGTGATTATCTTCGTGCAGGACTTGTAAATTATTTTTGTCTGAAAGTATTTTCATTAATTTAAAAATTCGGTCTAGTAGTAAGAGTATAAAAATAAAGCACTGTATTGGCGGATAGCTTTTGTCCGTTCAAAAATAAATTAATACTGTTCGTTTTCGTTCGGGAACTCTTTTGATTTTACATCACTAACATATTGTCCGATTGCAGTTGTCATTCCTTCGTATAAATTCATGTAGCGACGTAAAAAGCGTGGACTAAATTCATTATTCATTCCTAACATATCATGAATAACAAGTACTTGACCGTCAACACCGCCACCAGCTCCAATACCAATTACAGGAATCGAAATACTTTCGGCTACTTTTTGTGCTAGATGTGCAGGAATTTTTTCTAAAACAACCGCAAAACAGCCTACGTTTTCTAGCATTTTGGCGTCTTCGATTAATTTATCAGCTTCTTCCTCTTCTTTAGCGCGAACCGTATAGGTACCAAATTTATATATCGATTGTGGCGTTAAACCCAGATGTCCCATAACCGGAATGCCTGCATTTAATATTTTCTTAATCGATTCTTTGATTTCTTTTCCACCTTCTAATTTCACGGCGTGACCACCACTTTCTTTCATGATTCGAATAGCAGAACGCAACGCTTCCTTAGGATCAGATTGATAGCTTCCAAAAGGTAAATCAACAACAACCAAAGCACGTTGTACCGCGCGAACTACAGAGGAAGCATGGTAAATCATTTGATCTAACGTAATTGGCAAGGTTGTTTCATGACCCGCCATTACATTAGAAGCCGAGTCACCAACTAATATAACATCAACACCAGCAGTGTCAACAATTCCGGCCATGGTGTAATCGTAAGCAGTTAGCATCGAAATTTTCTCACCATTCGCTTTCATATCGATTAATGACTTAGTAGTGATTCTTTTATAGTCTTTTTTAGCTACTGACATGGAGGATTTTTTAAAAAGTTATGGCTTATGCCGAATTAAAAATAATCAAGCTGCAAAATTAATTAAATATTTGTTAACAATCGGCCATATTTACAGCAATTGCTAGTCCACCTTCTGAAGTTTCTTTGTATTTCGAATTCATGTCTTTAGCAGTTTCCCACATGGTTTTTATCACTTTATCTAAAGGGACTTTTACATTTTTTGCATCGGTCTCCAAAGCTAATTCTGCCGCGTTAATCGCTTTTATAGCTCCCATAGTATTTCTTTCAATACAAGGAATTTGAACTAAGCCACCAATTGGATCACAGGTCAGTCCCAAATGATGTTCCATAGCAATTTCGGCAGCTATTAAAACCTGTGCAGGACTTCCACCCATTAATTCACACAAAGCAGCGGCAGCCATGGCAGATGAAACCCCGATTTCTGCTTGGCAACCTCCCATTGCGGCAGAAATTGTAGAACCTTGTTTAAACAAACTTCCTATTTCGCCGGCAACCATCAAAAATTGTTTGATTTCTTTGTCGCCTGCATCGTGATTCTCAATTACCAAATAATACATTAAGACAGAGGGAATCACGCCAGCACTTCCATTGGTTGGCGCTGTAACTACGCGTCCTAACGCCGCGTTAACTTCATTTACTGCCAATGCGAAACAACTCACCCATTTTAAAATTTGACGAAATTTCACTTCTGTTTTTCGAATTTCTTGTAACCAGGTTTGAGGTGAGTCGTAATTGGATAATCCGATTAGGTTTTGGTGCATGTCAAACGCGCGTCTGCGAACATTTAGTCCGCCAGGTAAAACGCCTTCCGAGTGACAGCCAATGTACATACATTCTAACATCGTATCCCAAATGCGCATTAGCTCCTTATTAATTTCAGATTCAGCTCGCATCGACTTTTCATTTTCATAAACAATTTCAGAGATCTTTTTGTTTTCCTCAATAGAATAACGAAGCAAGTCGTCGGCGTTGTTAATCATAAATGGGAAAGCACACTTAATTACTTCCTTAATATGCGCGTTACCTCGGTCTTCGGTAACGACAAATCCACCTCCTATAGAATAAAACGTAGAACTGTATTCTTGACCATTTTTCGCGTAAGCCGTAAATTTCATTCCATTGGCATGAAAAGGCAAGAACTCTTTATTGAATACAATATCCTGAAGAAAATGAAACGGAATGACAATTTCGTTTCCTAATAGTAGTTCATTTTTTTCTTCAATTTTTTTAATAATTGAAGCAATATTTTCGATGGGAATGTATTCTGGGTCTTGTCCGCTTAAACCTAACATTACGGCCAAGTCACTAGCATGTCCTTTTCCTGTTAAAGAAAGAGAACCGTACAAGTCAACTTTTACTCGTTCGAGGCCTAAAAATAAATTAGCTACTTTTAGTTCTTTCAAAAAGCGTTCTGCTGCGCGCCAAGGACCTAATGTGTGGGAACTCGAAGGACCAACACCAATTTTTAACATGTCAAAAACTGAAATACATTCTTCCATTTCTTATAAATTTTAAAATACAAAGATAGCCGAATAGTGCAAGGAGTTTGTGAAATACATTGTTAATTGTACGGTTTTATTAGAATAATCTAAAAAAAATAATAATTTGGCAATTCTAATGAAGAAAGTGTCATTATTATAATGGTAGTATTTTTAGGACTCTTGAATTTTGGAAGTTATACTGTACTAATTATGATTTTCGGATGGTTAGAAATCAAAGTACAATACTTGTTTGTTACTTTTGCTAACAGTTTATGCTGATTTATTGTTCAGTATTTAAAAAGATGGACCTATTTAAGATACCAGTAGCAAATTGTAGTAACGTACTAGTAATCTCAAAAGGAACTAATAGTACTACTGATTTGTATTTGAAAGTAAATTGGCGCACAAAATCTAAATTTCATGCGCCAACGTAATAAGACAATTTGTAGCAAAGAGCTTAAATAAAATAACTACAAATGCACTTTAAATTTGTACCGTTAAAGCGCAAAAAGACTTTTGGGAATGGCGTTAAAACCAACGTTATTTACTTTTTCTTCCACTGCCTCTACTTCAATCAATTTCGTAGTGTAAATCGTAAATTCTTTAGGGAAGATGTCATTGTTTAAAATCACTTCGCTTATTCCTTCTAGCGTTAAAATTTCATTTTTAATTCGCTCTAAATCTTCAACTGTATTGGCATTCGTACCAAAGATTTTTCCGTGATTACCTGGGATTATATTTTCTGATAATAGACTCATGTTTATTTGTTTTAAATTGTTAAATACACTCTAAGTTACTACTTTAAAACAATATTTTTTCATGTTTTTATGCTATTTTAACGAAAACAGAAAAAACATAAAGCGCGAAGTTTATTATTTAATGGATAACAGGACTCACGATTTAATTTTTTTGTAAAAAATTAAAAGGCTAAGTCTTTATAAATTAATTTGTTAGGCGGATGACTTAGTAAAGTAAGGATCTAGAAGTTGTAATTTCCACTTTTATCAACCGTGTAAGCAAGTTCTTGTTTGTCATTCATAAATTTATCATAACCTACTTTCAGATTAGACCAAAAAGCAACCAATTCTGGATTGTCTGCATATTTAAGTTTGTACAAATCAAAATGAATATCCGTCATTTTATAAGGAAAAATGTAAACAGGAATTTTGGTTTGACCGTCATTTTTAGCATTGATAGCATATAAATACAGTTCTTTGATTTTGTCATCAGTCATGGGTAAACAACCTACTGTCACATTTGATCCGTGAATATAAATATCTCCACCTAGTTTTTTTTCGGTACTTTTTTTGCGATCTGCTTGATTTGGGTAGTTAATTCCTAAAGAAAGATGGTATTGACTGGTAGGGTTAAAAGTGTCAATGTAATAAATGCCTTCTGGAGTTTGAAAATCGCCTTCCATTCTTTTTGGACCTAATTTTCCAGAACGTGCACGAATTTTATAGGTGTCTATCTTTTTATACGTTGTTTCGGTCGTTCTTTTACCATAAACTTCTAACTCGCCGCAATCTTTGTACGCAACAAAAACCAGATTCAGATCGTCTATTTCGAGACCGTTGGAATGTAATTTTTGTTGAATGATTTGAGATTTTTCAATGATTGCTGCACGTACGCGGTCAAACTTTTTTTGTTCAGCCATGAAAGCTGTTTCGGCAGCGAAATTACCTAAAAGAAATGTTAAAAGAAGGTAGGTTACTTTCATCAGTATAAATCATATTAAGGTTTGCGAGAAAACGTATTAACATTTGGGACGTTAATATCGAGCAAGTTAAAAATATTTTGCTAAAAATTTGTGTGATTGAGTTAAAATTTTAATTTTTTTATCACTACAGTTATGTTACAATAAATTTTAACAGTATTATTATTAGCAATAAAATTAATACTACTTGTTTTTAGGTTGGTTTTGCTCTATAAGTTGCTGTGTTGAATTTATCTCAATTTTTTTTAATTGTAGTTGTTGTATTAGGTTAGAATTATCTTCCGGATTCACCGAGCGAGTAGCATCAAAAATAAAGTGAGTATCGAAACCTAATGATTGCCCATCAATCGCAGTATATTTTACGCAAAAATCGGCAGCTAAGCCAACTAAGTAGATAGAGCTTATTTTCTTGCACAAAAGAACTGCATGTAATTGTGTTTTCTCTAAATGATTATTATCGAAAAAAGCAGAATAACTATCCACTTTTGAATTTTGCCCTTTCAGAACAATAGCGTCAAATAAGGAAGAGTTTATTTGATCGTGAATTTCGGAACCTGTAGTGTTTTGAACACAGTGATCGGGCCACATAACTTGTTCGCTCTGATCATCTAAAGTTATAGTTTCAAAGGCGTTTGCATGAGAATGATTGGATGCAAAAGAAATATGATCGGATGGATGCCAGTCTTTTGAAGCTGCAATAAGTCCCCAGTTTAGTGTCATTAACTTGTTTATGTAAGGAATGAGTTCATTTGCTCCTTGAACTTCTAGCGAGCCGCCTTGCATGAAATCATATTGCATATCAATAACCAACAAAGCACTATTTTTTAAAGACATTTTATTTTATTTAATTTGCCTGTAAGTTATATAGAAAAAACAGGCGAAGGAAATAAAACTTGAGGCTAATTTAATAGAAAAAGGGGTGCTTATCATTGATAAGATTTAAAAATACGTTTGATTGCTTTCTAATTTCTTATCGCAAAAAGCTTCTTAAAATAGAGACAGGATGTTGTGCTTCGCGTTTCGTTCCATCAAAAATTTGGTGGCGACAACTGGTTCCCGCGGCAGCAATAGAAACGTTTTCAGCTGTTTTTCTTATTTTAGGAAATAAAGTATCTTCTCCCATTTGCATACTTACGGCGTAATGTTCTTTTTCATAACCAAACGAACCGGCCATACCGCAGCAGCCTGAATTATATATCGTAACGATATTGTTTTTTGGTAAACTCAGCATGGCAAAAGTAGCTTCAATGCTACTAAGTGATTTTTGATGGCAATGTCCGTGAATTTTAATTTCCCGTTTTTCGGCTGAAAAAGAATCGGATGTGATGTTTCCTTTTTCTGATTCATTTTTGAAGAATTCATCGATGGTAAAAACATTTTTAGATAATTTTTCGGCAGCCTTCTTATCATCGGCTAATCGAATGTACTCGTCTCTAAAAGTTAATATTGCTGAAGGTTCTAGTCCAATAAGTGGCGTGCTTTCCGAAATTAAATCTTGAAAAATATTTATATTTTTATTGGTGATTACTTTAGCTTCTTCTAAAAAACCCTTCGATAAATATGTTCTTCCGCTTTCTTCATGATCAACAACTAGAACTTCAAATCCTAATTTTGTTAGGAGTTCGTAGGCATCAATTCCGATAGTAACATCATAATAATTAGTGAATTCATCATTAAATAAATAGACTTTTCCGTGTGATGTAGTGGATTGTTTTGGTTGTTTACTGTACCAGCTTTTAAAAGTGAAGGCTGCTAATTTAGGAACATTTCGCTGCGATGCAATTCCCATTGATTTTTTCATCAAGGAAGAATTGGAAATAAAATTGGTTAAGGCAGGGAATAGGCTTCCCAACTTATTCAGTTTGGCATTTTTGGCAAAAATGGTATTTCGTCTAGAAAACCCGTTTGCTTTTTGATACTGGTATAAAAATTCTGCTTTTAAAGTGGCTACATCCACGTTGCTAGGGCATTCGCTCGCACACGCTTTACAACTTACGCACAATTCAAAAACTTCGTACAATTCTTGAGAATCAAATTTATTTTCTTTTTCAGAATAGGTCAAATATTCGCGCAAAGCATTGGCTCGTGCTCTAGTAGTTTCTTTCTCATTTCTAGTAGCGCGATAGCTTGGGCACATCGAGCCACCTGCTGAAGGTAATTTGCGACAATCGCCAGAACCATTGCATTTTTCGGCAGCGCGTAGAATTCCCATACTGTCTGAAAAGTCCTGAAAAGTTACTATTTCAGGTTCCTCTCTTCCTGAAATAACCCGATGATTCTCATCCATTTTTGGAGTGTCGGTAATTTTTCCGATATTAAAAACAGAATTAGGGTCAAATGCTTTTTTGATCCGTTTGAGTAATTCATAATTCTGTTCGCCAATCATAAACGGAATAAATTCGCCGCGAACAATTCCGTCTCCATGCTCGCCACTTAAAGAACCTCGGTATTTTTTTACTAAAACAGCAACTTCGGTAGCAATGGTTCGGAATAAAACTAAATCTTCTTTTTTCTTTAAATTCAATTCTGGGCGCAAGTGCAATTCTCCCGCACCAGCATGGGCATAATAGATCGCTTTTTGACCGTATTTTTCCATCATAGCAGTAAAATCCGCGATATAATTAGGTAGATCACTCAGTTCTACCGCTGTATCTTCAATCGAGTCAGCGGCTTTATCATCGCCCACAATACTTCCTAAAAGTCCGAGACCTGCTTTTCGCAAATCGTTCACTTTATTAATATCGTCTCCATATATTTTAACCGATGCATATCCAAAATGGTGTTGCTTTAAATCGGCAATTAAATCATTGGCTTGTCTTTCGGCATCGGCCATGTCAATTGCAGATGCCAATTCGAACATCATAATTGCTTTAGGTTCTCCGACTAAGAAAAATCTATTTTTGGATTGCTCCCGATTAGTTTTAGTACACTCTAAAATGATATCGTCTATCATTTCGCACGTATACAAATGGTGTTTCATTGCAATAACAACCGATTCTAAAGATTCCTGAATCGAATTGTAATGTGCGACAACCATGATATTATGAGGTGGTTGTAAATCGTCTACTTTCAACGTTACTTCAGTTGTAAAAGCGAGAGTGCCTTCGCTTCCACATAATAATTTCCCTATATTAATTGTCGGCTCGGTTCCTCCAAATAAATCCGATTTTAATAATAAATCTACAGCATAACCCGTATTTCTTCTGTGAATTTCTGGTTTTGGAAATTCCTTTATGATTTCCTTCTGATTTGCCTCTACAGAAAGCTCATCATATAACGCTTTATAGATTTTATTTTCTAAAGTTTCTCCTTTTGTTTTTTGAATGAATTCAGCGGAAGTTATTTCTTTAAAAATTGCTTTGGAACCGTCGCTTAAATAGCAACTAATTGAAACAATCTTGTCACGAGTAACGCCATATCGAATAGAAGTTGTCCCCGAAGAATTATTCCCGACCATACCGCCAATCATGCAGCGATTGGAAGTGGAGGTATTTGGGCCGAAAAAGACACCGTGCGGTTGTAGAAATAAATTTAATTCGTCACGAATCACTCCAGGTTGAACAGTTACCGTTTTTTTAACGGCATCAAAGTCGATGATCTTGGTAAAAAATTTGGAAACATCGACTATAATTCCGGTTCCTACTGTTTGTCCAGCCAAAGAAGTCCCAGCAGTTCGAGGAGTTAGAGATATTTTATGCTGGACCGCAAACCGAATTAAGCGTTTAATATCGGCTTTAGTTTCTGGAATCGCAACAGCGATAGGTTTAAGTCGATAAACAGAAGCATCTGTCGCATACAAGGTTTTGTATAATTCATCAAAGTGAAGTTTTCCTTGTAGCGATTGGGCCAATTGCTTTAACTCTTTATTTATTGACATTGTGTGTTTTATTTGTGACAGAATGTTTGTTGTTCTGTTTTACAAAAATATGGCGCTATTTACAACGTTTCATTTTTTTTGCAATGTTTATTTTATATAAATATTAATTATTTAGATGCAGCCATTACTAAGTTTTACATTATGAAAATAAGAATAACTACTTAAATATTGATACTAAGTTATTTAAAAATTCTCTGAAAGTAGTGGACAAAAAAGACGATAAATTTTAGTACTATACGCTATTATCTGTAAAACATGCAAAAACATGCATTTCTTAGAAGCATGCCATCATTCTACAAAATAGAAACTCCAGATTTCCAGTACTCGTCAAGTCTTGGGTCTTTTGGATTTAAATCGGTAACAATAGTACTGAGTTGGCTTAGTTCACAAACCACGTGTGGTACTTTTGTGTTTAACTTGTTGCAAGCGAACATGGTAACTACTTTGTCGGAAGCTTCCATCATTGCTTTTTTCACAATCGAAACTTCGTAATCAATTTCTGTTAGTCCTTGTTGGATATTAATTCCACTTGCGCCAATAAAGCAAATATCAGCTTTTATTTTAGAAACCACTTTAATAACGTCCATGCCAATAGTTACCATTGCGTTTTTCTGCATTTTACCACCGATAAAGATAATATCGATATTTGGATGTTGTGATAGCTGCATAGCAATTCTTAAACTATAGGTGTAAATGGTAGCTCTTAAACTGGGTGGAATCAGTTTTGCAAAAACTAAGTTGGTGCTTCCGCCACTCATAATAATAACTTGACCATCATGCAATAATGGCAGGGCTTTAGTTGCTATTTTTATCTTTTCATCTTCGCTCGTAATAATAAAATCGAAAATAGTAGGATGATTGTCAGTGATTTGAATACCGCCTCCGTAAACTTTTTTTAAGAATTTTTTGCCATTCAATTCATTTAAATCTCTTCTGATTGTGTCTTCTGATAAATCTAAATGCATTGCTAAGTCTGTCGTGATGACCCTAGAGTCTTCCTTAAGTTTGCCGAGTATGTATTTGTGTCTTTCTGCTTTTAGCATTTTTCAAAAATTAGTATGGGAACGCAAATATATTAAATAATTACATTCAATAACAGTCATTTACAAGTTTATTAAATAAGTAATTAGGTCCTTTTTTTTAGTGTAAATAAAAATATAAGGATTAAAATTTGCGTTTTTATGCGTTTTTATGATGATTTGATGAAATATATGTAAAATTTGCGCAGAGGTATGCAATTATAAAGTACATTTGCTTTATAACCATAAAAACCAAACAATTATGAAGAAATTATTTCTTATTTCTTTATTGCTTTTGTTTGTGCAGGTAGTATTTGCACAAACTAAAACAATATCAGGAACAGTAACAAATAAAGTAGACGGTATACCAATACCAGGAGCTACTGTCTTAATTAAAGGTACAAGCGAGTCCACAAGCACCGATTTTGATGGGCGGTATACTATAAAAGCTGCTGCAGGACAAATACTAAGTTTTAGCTATGTTGGTTTTGCAACTAGAGAAGTAGCTGTAAGTACACAACAAATAATAAATGCTGATTTATCAGAAAGCGCGATGAATTTGGATGAGGTTGTTGTCGTAGGATTTGCATCTCAAAAGAAAGTAAATTTAACTGGTGCTGTTGCAAAAGTAGATGTGGATCGTGCTTTAGGAAGTAAGCCTATTTCGGACATTAGCAAAGGACTACAAGGTACTACGCCTGGTTTAAATATTTCTTTCAACTCAGGAAATATTGGACGAAGTTCCGATATCAATATTCGTGGCGCGGGAACTATTATAAATGGTAAAGCTGCTGGGACTCCTTTGGTTTTAGTGGACGGTGTTCCTTCGGATATGTCACTAATCAATCCAGAAGATGTAGCTTCGATGTCTATTCTTAAAGATGCCGCGTCAGCTTCTATATATGGAGCTCGTGCAGCTTTTGGTGTGATTTTAATTACTACCAAAAACGGAAAAGATGCGAAGGGTAAAGTGCGATTTGCCTATAGTAACAATGTAGGTTGGAGCAATCCCATTTCGTTAGTTGGTTTTAATGATCCAACAAATGAGCTTCCTGCTATGATCGACGCACAAGCGAGAGCAGGAAACGCTAACCCAGAATCATTCGGAATGAATTATAAAACGTTACTTCCTGGAATAGTTAATTGGAAAGAAAAATATGCTTCTACTCGAAGTGATCAAGATAAAAACATGATTTTTGGAGAAGATTTTGATGTGATTGGAGGCAAGCTTTATTTTTATAGAGTATGGGATCCACATGCAGAAATGTTAAAGAAAAATGCAATTCAATCGTATCATAATTTCTCTGCTCAAGGTTCTTTGGGTGAAAAAAGTTCGTTCATTGTTTCCTTGGGAGTTTCGAATCAAGAAGGAGTTATGAAAATTAACAACGAAAGCAATCAAAGAGTGAACTTAAATATGGGTATGTCGACAGAATTTACGGAGTGGCTTACGGGTGATTTCAAGGTATTGTCGTCTATTCAAGAATACGATTCTCCCTTTAACTATTACAATAGTGGAGTAGATACCGAAGGAAATGGATATTTTGGATATTACATGCGTTGGGGTTCTTATTTTCCTTATGGAACATATAAAGATATTAATTTCCGTCACGCACCAGGATACATGGCTAATGCGTCTATGAATGAAAAATTAAATAATGATACTCGTTTAAGTGCGAAGCTTACTGCTCAAATTACCAAAGATTTTAATATTATTGGAGAATACAGCATCAATAATAACTTTTCTAGTTATAAAATGAATGGTGGACAAATTCCGCTTTGGGATTGGTGGTCTGGTTCTGCTGATCTTGTTTCGGGAAAGCCAACAATGATGGAGTCGGGTAACGATTTTGTAGCACAAACCAAATCATCGTATGTTCGAAATGTTGCCAATCTATATGGTAATTATTCTAAAACGTTAAATGAGGTACATAATTTTAAAGCTTTAGGAGGTTTAAATTCTGAGTGGTATGATTTCGAAAGAACGTACGGTCGCAGAAACACACTTTTAGATAAAACTAAACCTGAATTTAATTTAGCGATTGGAGACCAGTTTACTTCTCCACTTTCATCAAATTCAATTTTAAATCCAGGTTTATCTCAATACGCAATTGCTGGATTTTTTGCTCGTGTAAATTATGATTATGACGGCAAATATTTGCTTGAATTAAACGGTCGTTACGATGGTTCTTCTAAATTTCCAACTAACGAACAATGGGGCTTTTTTCCATCTGCTTCTGTAGGGTATAGAATTTCTAAAGAAAAGTTTATGGAAAGTACTAGTGGTTGGTTGAATGATCTTAAAATTCGCGCATCCATTGGTTCTATCGGAAATCAAAATATTGCAAACAACGCATTTTTGCCCATTATGACTAGTAGTAACCCTTTCTGGTTAGGTGGTGGAGCCTCAATTCCGCCGTCAGTATCGCAACCGAGTAACGTTGATCCCACATTAACTTGGGAAGAAGTGACTACTCAGGATATTGGTGTTGATTTAAGAATTTTCAGTATGCTGTCTATGACGTTTGATTATTACCAACGAGATACCAAAGGAATGTTAGCGCCAGGAAAGTCTCTTCCGGGTTCATTTGGACAAGCAGCAGCAAATACGAATTCTGGAAATTTAAGAACAAGAGGTTGGGAAGTTGCTCTTAATTTTAATAAAGAGATTACAAAAGACATTAATGTATATGCAGATCTTACGCTTTCTGATTATACAACTGAAGTGACGGAGTGGAATAACTCATCAAAATTATTAGGTTCTTTTTATGCAGGCCAAAAAATCGGTGAAATTTGGGGACTAAATTCAGATCGATTAATTCAGTCGACTGATGTGGTAGATGCAACGGGATTGATCGTAAATGGTGTTGATTATAAAAATATACGTACAGGTGCTTTTAAATACGGAGCTGGAGATGTAATGTATAATGATGTCAATGGTGACGGTGTAATTTCTAGAGGAAAAGGAACAGCAGACGATTCTGGAGATTTAAGTGTTATTGGTAATACAACGCCTCATTATCAATATGGTGTTCGTTTAGGTGGAGTTTTTTACGGATTTGATGTAGATGCATTTTTTCAAGGTGTTGGTGAACGTCAATATTGGGCAACATCAGATTTAGTTTTGCCGTTTTATAACAGAACAGATGCAATGTATGCACACATGAACGATTATTGGACTCCAACTAATACCGCAGCGTATTATCCAAATCCTTATCCGAATCATGCAGCGAGTGCTTTTGGAGCCTACGCGCCGGGATCGAACAACTTTGTAGCGCAATCAAGATATTTATTAAACATGTCTTATTTAAGATTAAAAAGCGTAACTGTTGGTTATACTTTACCAAAGACAATAAGTCAAAAAATCGGAATGGATAAAATTAGGCCATACGTTTCAGGCTTGAACTTATTGACTTTTAAAGATGGTAAATTACCTGTTGACCCAGAAATTGACGATGCAGAATCAGCTTGGGGAAGAACTTTTCCGTTTTCTAAAACATGGTCTGTAGGTATTCAACTTGCATTTTAAAAATTATTTAAAAATTAAAAAATCAATTAAAATGAGAAAATTAATAATAAACTCTAAGATAAAGATATCGATTGTCTTGCTTTCTATGGCAGGGCTGTCTTTTAGTTGCTCAGATTTTTTGGATACTCCTCCCGAAGATATATTCACTGATACAAATTTTTGGACTTCAGAAAATAATGTAAAAACATATTCTTGGCTTAATTATGATACCTTTTATGGCTACGGAAATAATGCTAGTATAACATCTGAATTTTATTTTCATACTTCGTCTGATTTAGATGACAATTTAGCGATGAATGTTTTTACCAACTTCAATACAACCGCAAACGCCACCAATAAAAATTGGAACGATTATTATACTTTGATACGCCGTTGCAACTTAATGCTAGAAAGAGTCCCAACGGTCCCAATGGATGAGGTAAAGAAAAAGCATTATACAGGTGTTGCAAAATTTTTTAGAGCTTACACTTACTTTCGTTTGGCACAACAATTTGGAGATGTTCCTTACACAGATATGTATTTATCTCAAAGCGATGTAAACGTTTATAAACCAGCTTTAAGTAGAGCCGAGGTGATTGATAATGTTATAAAAGATCTAGAAGAAGCTACTGCTTTACTTTTAGATATTGATGATTAAAATGTTACGGTTAACAAGTACACGGCTTATGCTTTATTAAGCAGAGTTTGTGTTTATGAAGGAACGAGCAAAAAGTATAATTTTTCGCAAAATGGGAATGAATACCTTCAGAAAGCAAAAACAGCCGCTTTGGTTGTTATGAATAATCCTGCTTATGTATTAAAGCCAGATTGGCAGTCGCTTTATAATTCGGTAGAATTATTGGGTAATCCAGAAGTAATTTTGGCCAAAAGATACTTAAAAGGAGTTCTAGGTAATTCAATTCAAGCCTATACAAATACTTCAACAGTTCAAAACGGATTAACAAAGTTCGGAGCAGAAAGTTACGTGACAACTAATGGTTTGCCAATTAAACAAATCGGTGGGAATGCACAATATTTAGGCGATGACAATATTGCAAACACATTTGCAAACAGAGATCCTCGTTTTTCGAAAGCTTTTGGAAAACAAGATTATGCTTATTCAGACAAGCCTTTAACGGGGTTAACATCTGTTACAGGCTACGTATTTCAGTTGTTTAACAATCCTACTACTTCGGGAACGGAAGTTACCACAATTGGACAAAACCAAATTGATGCACCTGTATTTACATTAAGTGAAGTATATTTGAATTATGCAGAGGCTTGCGCCGAATTAGGAACAGTTACTAATGCTGATTTGGATATGTCGATTAATAAAGTTCGTGCACGTGCTGGAATAGCTGCTTTAACAACTGATGGAATCAATGCAACAGCTGCTGGAGTGCAGATAAACGACGCACAACGGGTTACTGCTCTAGAACAAATTTCTGGAATCGTAAGCCCAATTATTTGGGAAGTGCGTCGCGAACGCAGAATTGAATTTATGAGTTGGACAGCCCTGCGTAAAGCCGATATTTTACGTTGGAAAAAAGGGGATTATTTAGATACTACAACTAATCCAGATGTGGCGTTAGGAGCAAGAATACCTGCCTTGATAGGTACAAGCTCTAAAACAAAAGTAAATGCCAGTGGATATGTAATTCCTTATGCTGCTGGTGTTAGCAGAGCATTTGTTTCTCCAAAAAATTACTTAACAGCTATTCCTACAAACGACATCAGTTTATATGCGGCTGAAGGAGTAGAATTGAAGCAGAATTCGGGTTGGTAGCAGCCGGTACTTAAAGATTATTAATGTTTGTTTGTTAGTAAGCTACCTCTGAATAATTGTTATTTCAGAGGTAGTATTTTACTATGATAATGCCTAAATTGAAAAAATAATTTTGAACTTTTTTCAAATCTAAAACCTTAAATAATTTTGTGAATGAGCCATTTTTTTAAAAAGCAACTCGTTGTAGCGCTGTTATTTCTTTGCAGCACATCTTATTCTTGTCAAGGAGTAACTAAAACTACAGCGGAAAAAAGCACTGACAACCGAATAAAAGCAGGAGCTGATCACTTTGAAAAATACCTTCCTTTATTAGACAATAAAAAAGTCGGAATTGTAACCAATCAAACCGGAATTTTAACGAATAAAGTTCACTTGGTCGATTTTTTAATGGAGAAAAAAATTAAAGTACAAACCATTTTTGCTCCAGAACATGGTTTTAGAGGTACTGCAGATGCAGGCGAACATGTGGTTGACGGTAAAGATGCTCAAACCGGAATTTCGATTATTTCACTTTATGGAGATAATAAAAAACCAAAAAAAGAGCAATTGGCAAAAATTGATATTATGATTTTTGATTTGCAGGATGTCGGCGCTCGTTTTTACACCTACATTTCATCGCTGCACTATGTAATGGAAGCTTGTGCAGAGCTTAATATTCCTTTAATTATCTTAGACAGACCCAATCCGAACGGCGGGATTATCGACGGACCTTTGTTAGAAAAAGAGTGTACAAGCTTTGTGGGTATGCACCCAATTCCGCTACTGCACGGAATGACAATTGGAGAATACGCCCAAATGATTAATGGCGAAAAATGGTTAAAAAATGGTATGCAATGCAAACTAAAGGTAATTGAATGTTCCAATTACAAAAGGAATATGAACTACAGTTTACTGGTAAAACCTTCACCAAATCTTCCGAACGATCAGTCGATAAATTTGTATGCCAGTTTGTGCCTTTTTGAAGGAACAAATGTAAGTGTGGGTAGAGGAACAGAAAATCAATTTCAAATATACGGATCGCCATTTTTGCCAGAAACTACTTTTTCATTTATACCAAAAGCAAATTTTGGCGCCAAAGATCCGCTTTACAATGGTAAGAAATGTTACGGTGAAGATTTGACAGACTATCCAAAATTAAAGCAATTGGAATTAAAATGGCTGATTAAAGCGTATGATAATACTGCTGATAAATCAAAATTTTTTAATGCTTTTTTTACCAAACTCGCAGGAACAAAAAAACTGCAAAAACAAATTGAAGAAGATGTTTCTGAAGCAGTAATTAGAGAAAGTTGGAAACAAGATTTGTTAGATTTTAAAAAAAGGAGATCTCCATATCTATTATATTGAAGTTAGTTTTACCAGTTGAAAATAATGATTTAAATTGAAAGAAAATGACAAACAAAAATCCTGAAACAGAGCAAGAGTCGTTGTATAAAAATTTAGATCAAATGACCGTGAAAGAATTACTCACAAACATTAATGCTGAAGATACAAAAGTGCCTCATATTGTAGAAAAACAAATTCCTAAAATTGAGAGATTAGTAAAGGATATTGTTAAAAAAATGCAATTAGGTGGACGGTTATTTTACGTTGGAGCAGGAACTTCGGGTCGTATTGGAATTTTAGATGCATCTGAATGTCCGCCTACTTTTGGTGTTTCGCACGATATGATCATTGGAATTATTGCGGGTGGTGACACGGCAATTAGAAAAGCGGTTGAAAATGCCGAAGACGATGCGGAGCAAGCATGGAAAGACTTAAGTAAATTCGAAATTTCTAGTCTCGATTTTATTATCGGAATTGCAGCGTCTGGAAATACGCCCTATGTACTTGGAGGTCTTAAAATGGCAAAAGAACACAATATTAAAACAGGAAGTATTTCCTGCATTAGCAACGGACTTATTGCTCAAGTTGCCGATCATCCGATTGAGCTGGTGGTTGGTCCAGAGTTTTTGACAGGAAGTACTAGAATGAAAGCTGGGACTGCTCAAAAGTTGGCCTTGAACATGATTTCGACTTCGGTAATGATCAAACTTGGAAAAGTAAAAGGAAATAAGATGATCGACATGCAATTGTCTAACGAAAAATTAGTGAAACGCGCCATAAAAATGATCACAGAAGAATTGCATATTGAATCTGAGGAGGCCACTGAATTACTTCAGAAATATAAAAATGTGAGAGCAGTTTTAGCCGAAAAAAGCACTAAAAAATAAATTTATAATAAAACACGAAACCGCATGTCTTCAAGTACAATTTTGATTTTCATATTTGTCTATTTTGGGATTTTACTGCTGATTTCGCAAGTGATTAGTAGAAAAGGAAATGATAATGATTCGTTTTTTAAAGCAAATAAAAATTCAAAATGGTATTTGGTTGCTTTTGGAATGATAGGAACGGCTTTATCTGGCGTGACTTTTATTTCGGTGCCGGGCGAAGTAGGATCTCCAAACGGAGAACAATTTAAATATTTTCAGTTTGTTTTAGGAAATGCAATTGGATTTATAATTATTGCAAAAGTGCTGCTTCCCTTGTATTACCGAATGAATCTGACGTCAATTTACAGTTATATAGAACAGCGCATGGGTGTTTTTAGTTATAAAACTGCTGCCACTATTTTTTTAGTGAGTAGAACCATAAGCTCGGCTTTTCGTTTGTATTTGGTCGTAATTGTTTTGCAACGTTATGTATTCGATTTTTATTCGGTTCCTTTTCCAGTTACTGTATTTTTGGCGCTTACTTTAATTTTTTTATACACCTATAAAAGTGGTTTAAAAACGATCATTATAACTGATACTTTGCAAACTTTTTTCTTGGTAAGCTCTGTTTTAATTACGATTTATTTCATCTGCGACAGTTTAAATTTAACAGTGATAGAATCGATAACTACTGTTCGAGAAAGCGACTACTCTACAATATTTTTCTTTGACGATTTTATGACCAGCAAGTATCATTTTGTTAAACAAATATTGGGCGGAATGTTTGTTACCATTGCCATGGTTGGACTCGATCAAGATTTAATGCAGAAAAATTTAAGTTGTAAAAACATTGGTGACGCACAAAAAAACATGTTCACTTTTACAGGAATTTTTGTTTTAATAAATATTATATTTTTAAGTTTAGGTGCTTTATTGTATATCTATGCAGAAAAAAACGGAATCTCAATTCCGCTCGATGAGGTAACTGGAAGACCGAGAACAGACTTACTTTTCCCTGAAATTGCACTCAACCATTTAGCCATAATTCCTGCTTTTATTTTTTTACTAGGAATCATAGCTGCCACCTTTGCAACGACCGATTCGGCACTGACTGCTTTAACCACTTCATTTTGCGTCGATTTTATGGGAATGGACAAAACCGAAAATTTGGCCAATAGCAATAACATAAAAAAAAGACATTGGATACATTTAGGATTTTCATTTTTACTATTTCTAGTAGTAATTATTTTAAATTCATTCAATGATGCTTCTGTTGTAGCGCTAATTTTTAGAGCAGCCTCGTATACATACGGACCATTATTAGGATTGTATGCATTTGGCTTGTTACAAAAATCGAGATTGGTTACCGATCGTTTGATTCCTATTATTTGTTTGCTATCTCCGCTTGCTACTTATTTTTTAAGTGAATATTCTGGTGTGTTATTCGGTTATACTTTTGATAATGAATTGATCATCATCAACGGATTATTTACCTATATCGGTATTTATTTTACAAGCACTAAATCGGTACACAAAATTAGCTTCTAGTGTAAAGAAACAGCCAAGTAGGGTATTAAAATTAAACAAAATAACTTTTAGAGTTTAACTTCATAAAATAGCTATGAAATGAAAAACAGCATTATAAATAAAAGTGTAATACTGCTTTCCTTTTTCGGAATTACAAGTTTTACCGTCTACAAAAACAACAATACTCCGTTTAGTTCTATTGTTTCGATAGTTGAGGTGCCAAAGAAAACTTCCTTTACACTTGATCCACCTTCAAAAAAAGGAGATGACAGCGCAGGGAGTCGAGAAAAGAAATGGGTTGACAGTATTTACAAGAATATGACGATAAATGAAAAGTTGGGACAGCTTTTTATGGTCTCAGCCTATTCCAATAAAGACGCTACTCACACTGCTAAAATTCAAATCTTAATAGAAAAGTATAAAGTGGGTGGAGTGATATTCTTTCAAGGCGGTCCAGTTCGTCAGGCGCAGTTGACCAACTACTATCAATCAAAAGCAAAAATTCCGTTGTTTATTGGTTTAGATGCCGAGTGGGGCTTGAGCATGCGATTGGACTCGACTTATGCTTATCCCTGGAACATGACTTTGGGAGCTATTCAAGATTTAAATTTGATTGAAGAGGTTGGTAAAAACATGGGAAGCGAGTGCAGGCGAATGGGAATCAATTTCAATTTTGCTCCAGTTTTAGACATTAACACCAACCCTTTAAATCCAATTATCGGAAACCGTTCTTTTGGCGAGAACAAAGCAAATGTTGCCAATAAGGCCATCGCGCTAATGAAAGGAATTCAGAGTCAAGACGTTTTGTGCACGGGAAAACATTTTCCAGGTCACGGAGATACCGCGTCCGATTCGCATTATACCCTTCCAACAGTTAATTTTTCAAAAGAGCGTATTGAAGACGTCGAATTGTATCCTTACAAAAAAATTTTCAAAGCGGGTTTGGCTTCCGTTATGGTGGCGCATTTAAATATTCCCAGCTTGGAGCCAGAACCCAATGTTCCTGTTTCGGCTTCTTACAATGTGGTGACGAATTTGCTTCAAAAAGAAATGAATTTCAAAGGTTTAATTTTTACCGATGGCTTAGGAATGAAAGGGGCAAGTGAATTTAAAAATAATGGAGATTTAGAAGTGGCTGTTTTTCTTGCTGGAAATGATATTTTGCTTTGTCCAAACGATGTGCCTCTCGCTTTTGAAAAACTGACGGAAGCGTATAATAACACCCAAATCACCGAAGAACGATTGGCGCATTCAGTAAAAAAAATACTGCGATACAAATACAAAGCAGGTTTGAACAATTATAAGCCAATTAAATTGCAAAACTTGCAAAGCGATTTAAATGCACCACAAAAAGAAGCGCTTCAATACCAATTATATGCAAATGCGATTACCGTTTTAAAGAACGACAATGATATTTTACCCATTAAGAATCTCAATCAAAATATTGCTTACGTAAAAATGGGTGACGACGTAAATAGTGCCTTTGTTACTACCTTAAAAAAATATACCACTGTTACTGAAGTTTCGGATTCCAATATTGATAGTTTAAACCTTCAATTGAAAGAATACGATACGGTAATTATCGGTTTTCATAAAAAAAATACAGCATGGGCTCCGTACGATTTTAGTGAGGAAGAATTAGTTTGGCTGCAAAAAATAGCCGAAAACAATAAAGTAATTGTTGATGTTTTTACTAAGCCGTATGCATTGCTGCCAATAACTAATTTTGATACTGTTGAAGGATTGGTTGTTTCGTATCAAAACGCTGATGTTGCACAAATAGTTTCAGCCGAAATTTTATTTGGATCCATTGGAGCGAGAGGGAAATTACCTGTTTCCATTAATTCTAATTTTACGCTTAATCAGGGTTTAAATACAGAGAACATTGATGTTTTAGGATTTGCAGTTCCAGAAAATCAAGGAATGAACTCTTCGGTTTTATCAAAAATTGATTGGATTGCCGACAAAGCAGTCAAGGGAAGAATGACACCAGGAATGCAAGTGTTAGTGGCTCGAAACGGTAAAGTGGTATTTCAAAAATCATATGGTAATCATACCTATAACGGAACTGAAAAAGTAACAAATACGGACTTGTACGATGTCGCTTCTCTTTCTAAAATGATTTCGACTTTACCTAATGTAATGCAAGTCTACGACCAAAAGAAGGTGAAGTTAGACAGTAAATTGGGAGCGATGTTGCCTCTTTTTGCAAAAACAGATAAAAGAAATATCACTTTTAAAGAACTCCTGTCACATTACGCAGGACTCGAAGCATGGAAGCCTTTTTATAAAAAAACATTAGACTCTTTAAACAGACCTTCACCAAAATATTACCGAAAAATGTACGACGAACAGTTTTCGAGAAAAGTAGCAGATAGTCTTTTTATTCGGAATGATTATCACGATACAATTATGAAAATAATTGCCGATTCTCCGTTAGCAGCAAAAAAAGTATACCGCTACAGCGATTATACCTTTATTATTCTAAAAGAATATTTAGAAACTGTAACGCATCAAAAATTGGAAGTGTTGAGTCAGCAAAATTTTTACAACGGAATGGGTATGAATTATACAGGATACAATCCGTTGAACCGATTCAAAAAAAACCAAATCGCACCTACAGAAATAGATAGGTACTACAGATACCAAACCATTCAAGGATACGTACACGATATGGGTGCTGCAATGGATGGTGGTGTTGCCGGTCATGCCGGAATTTTTTCGAATGCGATGGATGTGGCCAAAATGATGCAATTGTTTTTACAGAAAGGCAGTTATGGCGGAAAACGATATTTCTCTGAAGCTACTTTTGATACCTTTAATACCTGTTATTTTTGTGCAAAAAATGTACACCGCGGACTCGGTTTTGATAAAAGGTTAGAGGAAGGTGGTCCAACATGTGGCTGCACTTCGAGTGTTAGTTTTGGACACACTGGCTTTACTGGCGATATTGCGTGGGTAGATCCTGAAAAAGATTTAGTGTATGTTTTTCTGTCCAACAGAACCTATCCAGAAGTGACGGAAGAAGGAAATAAATTAGCTAAAAATAATATTAGAGAAGACATTCAAAAAATAATTTACGAGTCGATAACGGATTAATTTTTTGTTTTATAATTACAATTTTATAGCCTGATAAAGAATGAAAGATCGTATTATATCTGTTGATGTTCTCAGAGGATTTACCGTGCTGATGATGACTGTTGTTAATAATCCAGGAAGTTGGAGTTATGTCTATCCTATTTTAGATCATGCAAAATGGAATGGCTGCACGCTTGCCGATTTAGTTTTTCCTTTTTTCATCTTTATTTTAGGAATTGCGATTCCCCTGGCGATGCCTGTCAAAAAAGACGATTCAGAAACTGTTCTTAAAATAGTAACTCGTTCGCTGCGCATTTTTTGTTTGGGATTGTTTCTTAGTTTTTTTTATAAAATTCAATTTTTCGATCTGGCATCATATGTACCACTTTTGCTAATTCGCTTGTCAATTACGGCTTTGGTTGGTTATGCTTTGTTAGGAAACTTCAGTCTCAACGTCAAAGCGATTAGCGCCGTGGCTATCTTTGGTATTCTGGTAGGCTTAACCTTTAGCGGAATCAAACACTTTGACAACGTTAGATTATTAGGTGTTTTACAACGCATTGGAATTGTGTATTTGATAGTGTCACTTCTATATGTAAAAACAACAATTAAATGGCAAATCATTTTAAGTCTTATTATCCTATTAGGGTATTGGGCACTAATGACCTTCGTTAATGTTCCGGGAGTGGGTTACCCAAATCTAGAACCTGCAACCAATTTTGCATCTTGGTTGGACAGTGTTTTATTAGAAGGGCACATGTATGTAGAAACTAAAACTTGGGACCCAGAAGGAGTTCTAAGCACAGTTCCTGTTATTGCAAACGGATTATTAGGCGTTCTTGCTGGACAATTATTGAATAGCAAATCGCTTTCAAAAATAAAAATTGCTCAAATTATGGCAGGTACTGGTGTAGTGCTAGTTTGTTTAGGATTGCTTTGGTCTGTTTCTTTTCCTATTAACAAGTCAATTTGGAGCAGTTCGTATGTGTTATTCACGTCAGGAATTGCACTTTTTATTTTAAGCATTATTTACTACTTGATCGATATTCTAAGCCATAAAAAATGGACCACCTTTTTTGTTGTTTGGGGCGTCAATCCAATGATTGTTTTCTTTCTTTCGGGCATTTTACCTCGAGCATTTACAATGATCAAAGTACAAAACGCAGATAATGCTGGAGCAGCAATTAATATTCGAGAGTATGCTTATACATTTTGGATTAGCTCAAATTTCGAAAATCAAACGCTTGCATCATTGATGTATGCTGTTATTTATGTTTTATTGTGGAGCTGTTTATTGTGGTATTTCTTCAAAAAGAAAATGTTTTTTAAGGTATAATTATTGTTTGCAAATAAGGCACAAGAATTTTACGTTATAATCCAATAAATTAGCAACTATAGTCAATCAAAAAAACTATTTTTGGTTTCCTTTTAAAGCCTTTAAAAATGAACAAAAATCAACGTTTTCATATCTTTTTCACAGTAGTATTTATTTTTTTTGGATGGAATAGTCAAGCCCAAAAAAGAGAAATGCATCCCAAAACCGAATTTAGAGGGGTTTGGATCGCAACGGTAGTCAATATCGACTGGCCCAAGACGAGTAGCGATATGGTTGAAAAAGAAAAATCGGATTATTTGGAAATTTTAGATACGTACAAAAAACTGAATTTTAATGCGGTAATTGTACAAATTCGTAGTGTTGGTGATGCGTTTTACCCAAGTAATTTCTCGCCTTGGTCACGATTTTTGACTGGCAAAGAAGGGCAGGAGCCACAGCCGTATTACGATACACTTTCGTGGATGATTGATCAAGCACACCAAAGAGGCTTTGAGTTTCACGCATGGATGAATCCGTATCGCGCGACTTTTGATTTAAATAAAACGCAATTAAGCCCGAAACACGATGCATTGATACATCCCGAATGGATGATCGAATATGCGGGTAAAATATATTATGATCCAGCTTTACCAGAGGTGCAATCGCATTTGACTAGAATTGTAGAAGAAGTGGTGGAAAATTATGACATAGATGCCATTCATTTTGACGACTACTTTTATCCGTACACGGTTCCTGGAAAGTCATTTAATGATTCTGCTTCTTTTAAAAAGTTTGGAAATGGAATGAGCTTAGCCGACTGGAGACGTTCGAATGTAAATAATTTCGTACACAACATTTCGACGACAATTAAGGCGTGTAAGCCTTGGGTACAATTCGGAATTAGTCCTTTTGGTGTTTGGAGAAATAAATCAATGGATCCCAAAGGTTCGGATACCCAATCTACATCAAACTACGACGATTTATACGCAGATCCGCTGTTATGGATGGATCAAAAATGGATTGACTACATCTTGCCACAATTGTATTGGAGTATGAATAATCCAAGAGCTTCTTATTCAAAATTGGTAAAATGGTGGTCAGATAATTCCAATAATACAGCGGTTTATATTGGTCATGCTACGTATAAAATAAAAGCAGATAGTGATAAAAGCTGGAATTATATTAATGAAATTCCAACTCAAATTGATTTCTCTAGAAACTATCATAATGTGCAAGGAAATGCTTTTTACAGTGCTAAAATGTTCGTCAATAAAAACATGGATGTCGTTCGGTTGTTAGAAGAAAATCAGTTTAAATATCCGGCATTGCCTCCTGCGGTTCCTAATCTTAAAAAGAGCGTTACCGATATTCCGATGATTAACGAATTTATGAAAGACGACGGTAAATATTATGTAACAATCAAAAATCCACTGAATACAAAAGTGCGATACATTGCACTTTATAGCGCCAATACTGCCGGGAATGTTAATTATAATGATCCGACACAGTTAATAGATAAAATTGCTGTCGAAGAAAAATACGGAAATATTTATCTAGTGCTTCCCGTAGAAAAATTTGAAGAAAATAGAGGCTGCGCCTTTACTTTTATCGATTATGCTGCAAACGAAAGCAAACCAATAACCATTGATTTAGCCACAGCTTTTAAAATCAAATTACCTCAACTAATAAATGAAAACAGATAATCAACCGTGGTTTTGGATACCGTTATTAAATTTCGCTTCTGGATTTCCGTACGTAATTATTATTTCGGTTTCGGTTTTAATGTACAAGAATCTTGGAATCAGTAATGAAGATATCGGACTGTACACTAGTTTATTGTATTTGCCATGGGTAATTAAACCGCTGTGGAGTCCGTTTATTGATTTGCACGGAACCAAGCGAAAGTGGTTTTTAAGTATGCAGTTGTTTATCTCTATTGCCTTTTTAATAGTGGGATTCATCATTCCAACCAGCCATTTTTTTATATTGAGTTTAGCTATTTTCTGGGTGGCTGCCTTTGCGTCGGCATCCAATGATGTGGCGAGTGATGGTTTTTATATGTTGGCTTTGCGAAAAGAGCAGCAATCTTTCTTTTTAGGAATTCGCAGTACTTTTTATAGAGCTTCTATGCTTGCCGGAAATGGATTAATTATTTTACTGGCGGGTTATCTAGAACACAAGTACGGCGACAATCAAAAGGCCTGGTCCTATACTATGGTTTTTGTGGGATTAGTAATGTCGATTTTGACCGTTTACAACTATTTTGCCACGCCAAAAACAGAGTTGCCAATTGCTGAAGGAGCAAAAGAAGAGAAAAATTTTGCCACCGTATTTGCCAGTTTTTTTAAGAAAAAACAAATTGGACTGATTTTAGCCTTCATTCTTTTATTTCGTTTAGGAGAATCACAACTGCTCAAAATGCTGACTCCGTTTTTAGTAGATGAGACTGGAGTTGGCGGTATGGGATTGGAAACCGAAGATGTTGGTATTATTTATGGCACTTTTGGGTTAATTGCACTGACTGTTGGCGGAATATTAGGAGGTATCGCAATCTCCGCACACGGTTTAAAAAAATGGATGTTACCGATGATTTTAACAATGCACTTGCCTATCATTGGTTTTGTTTTATTGTCGCATTTTCATCCAAGCTCCATTTATTACATTTACGCTGTAGTTATCTTAGAACAATTTGGTTACGGATTCGGATTTGCAGCTTTTATGATGTACTTAATTTATGTTGCCGAAGGCGAATCAAAAACATCTCATTATGCCATTGCAACGGGTTTTATGGCATTAGGAATGATGTTACCCGGAATGTTAAGTGGCTATATTCAGCAATATTTAGGGTATGGTAATTTCTTTATTTGGGTATTTATTGCTACAATTCCCGGAATTATTTTATCTCGTTTTCTAATTTTTCCAAAAGATTACGGAAAGAAAGAAGAAACTAATTAATTCCTCTTTTTGATTCAATTGTCTAATATTAACAGTATAAAAATGAACTTCGAACTTACTTTAAAACAAAAAATAGGACAATTCTTTTTTCCAGCTGTTTTTATAAATGATTCAGAAGAAAATATTCTGGAGACCGAAGCACTAATTAAAGAACATACCATTGGTGGTTTAACTTTTTTTCACAGTCGCGCCAGTGCTGCAACCAATTATGAAAGTAAGAATAAAATTGTTTTTAATGACGACAGCTATGACCGTTTGAAAGAACTGGTAAACCGTTATCAAAAATGCGCTAAAGTGCCACTTTTGATCAGTATTGATGCCGAATGGGGTTTGGCTATGCGTGTCGAAAAAACACCTCAATATCCATATGCAATAACCTTAGGCGCGTTGCCGCTTAGTCAAAAGTGCTTGGTATATGAAGTTGGGAAACAAATTGGCTTAGATTTAAAGTCGGCTGGCGTACATTATAATTTAGCGCCTTTGGCGGATGTAAATAACAATCCGAACAATCCTGTAATTGGATACCGCTCTTTTGGTGAAGACAAAGAAAAAGTAGCGATTTTTGCTTTAGAATATTTACGAGGAATGTCGGATGTTGGTGTTTTAGGTTGTTTAAAACACTTTCCAGGACATGGTAATACCAATGTCGATTCGCATTTAGGTTTGCCTGTTTTACAAGAAACGTTGGATGATTTGATGCAAAACGAATTGTATCCTTTTATAAAAGGAATAGAAAACGATGTTGACTCCATCATGATCGGGCATTTGGCCGTTCCTGCTTTAAACGCTGGAAAAGATACCTCGGCCACGTTATCGAAACCAATTATCGAAGAACTTTTGCGTGAAAAGTTGGGCTATAACGGTCTGGTTATTTCTGATGCACTAAACATGCATAGTGTTTCCAATTTATACGATGAGAAAGGACGATTAGAATGGGAAGCATTTAATGCTGGTAATGACGTTTTGTGTTTTGCCGAAAATGTTTCGGAGGGTATTCAGCAAATTCTTAAAAATGCGACTCCAGAACGAATTGATGAAAGTTTCAATCGAATTGTGAGATGCAAAGAAAAGGTTGGCATTTTGCAGTCAGAAATTGAAAACACAGGAGGTTTAAATTTCGCCAAAGCTTCAGCACTAAACACGGAAATTGCTAAATACTGTAGTACTCAAGTAATTGATACGGTTGACTTCAAAACCATCCAAAAAGCCAATGCAGATCAGAAACTAGCCAAATTATCTCTATATAAAAGCGCAGAAAATGATTTCTTTACGACTATTAATTCGGAATTAAATTCTCCAGAATTTGAAATTTCCGCTCTTGATACTGCTGATGTAGAAACAATTGGCAATGATTTGAAACCATTTGAATATGTGATTATTTCGTTGTTCGTACCGAAAGCAAAACCAGCCAATAATTTTGAAATTGATGTCCAAATATTTGATTTACTTTCGAAGCTATTGCTAACTAAAAAATGCATCATTTATGTATTCGGAAACCCATATGTTTTACCTTTAATTCCGAACTTAAATAAAGCTGCAAGACTTATTCAAGTGTACCAAGATTTTTCAGAATTTCAAATAAATGCAGGACAGCAATTAATTACTAATGCCGCTTGCTCGGGTACTTTACCAGTAAAAATAGTACTATTATAAAGTTTTTCTCCTCGATTTTCTCTGTTTTTAGTCCAATAAATACAAATTATCTATATTGCAGACTGAAAAAAATAGTATTAGATGTCAATAAAAATTATTAAAAATAAAGAGCTTTCTATTTGGGAGGCTTTACTTCCTGTTGTTATTTTGGTTACAATGCTCGCGATTAACGTATATGTGTATGGCGATGATGCGTTGGGAGGTAGCAACCAGTTTGTTCTTTTATTGGGTGGAGCAGTTGCTGCAATTGTTGGTTTTTGTAACAAGGTTCCATTTGCTCGAATGCTCGAAGAAATTAATGAAAATATTAAATCTACGACTGGAGCAATTTTAATTTTATTAATGGTTGGTGCTTTGGCTGGAACTTGGTTAGTGAGTGGAATTATTCCTTCGATGATTTATTATGGGTTGCAAATATTAAGCCCAAGTATTTTTTTGCCGGCAACTTTAATTATTTGTTCTATTATTTCTATAGCCACAGGTAGTTCATGGACTACAAGTGCTACCGTCGGAATTGCATTAATTGGAGTAGGAGGAGCACTAGGATTTGATTTAGGAATGGTTGCAGGAGCTGTAATTTCGGGAGCGTATTTTGGAGATAAATTATCACCGATGTCCGATACTACAAATTTGGCGCCTGCTATGGCTGGTACCGATTTGTTTACGCACATACGATATATGACCATAACCACGATACCGACGTACATTATAACCTTACTGTTATTTATTATAATGGGTTTAATGGTGGAAACCAATGGAAACGTTGATATTGGGACCTTATTAATTGACATAGAACAATCTTTTACGGTTTCTGCCTGGCTCTTTGTTGTGCCCGTTATTGTTATTGGTTTAATTATAAAAAAGACAGAGCCTTTAATCGCTCTATTTGTGGGGACAATATTAGCAGCAGTCTTTGCTCTAATTTTTCAACCTCAAGTTTTAAATCAAATAGCAGGAGTAGATCGAATGACGGCAGAGTCTGCTTATCGAGGAATTCTAGATGCAATTACAACGGATGTAGTTATTCCGACCGAAAATAAAACGTTAACTGATTTATTTACTTCGGGAGGAATGCAAAAAATGTTAGGTACCATTTGGTTGATACTTTGTGCCATGGTATTTGGAGGAATTATGGATGCCATTGGAGCTTTATCAAGAATTAGCTCTTCTTTATTGAAGATGGCACACAGTACTTTCGGTTTATTTGCCTCGACAGTAGGTAGTTGTTTGGCCTTAAATATTACGGCATCCGATCAATACTTAGCGATTGTGGTTCCTGGTAAAATGTTTGCAAAAGCATATCATAAAAAAGGATTAGCACCCGAGAATTTAAGTAGAACACTAGAGGATTCTGGAACGGTAACTTCAGTTTTAATTCCGTGGAATACTTGTGGTGCATATCATGCAGGAACACTTGGTGTGTCAACGCTAGATTATTTGCCGTATGCGTTCTTTAACATTATAAGTCCAATTGTAACTTTGATTGTGGCCGCTTTTAATATTAAAATTAGACAGTTGATAAGTACTCCAAATGGAGGTGTGGACATTTAAGTTTAAGAATAGTACACTCAAGGAACTAAAAGCATCCCCGATAGTTAAAAACTATTACTTAATAAATATTAATAATCAAACACAATACTGTTAAACGTTTTTTAAGTCTTATTTTTGCAGTAACAAAATTAATAACATTTAAAACAAACAATATGTCTTTAGTAGGTAAAAAATTTCCAAGTATTGCAGTTGACGCCATTTCTGAAATGGGTGATAATTTAAAAATTAACATCTTCGAAGAAGCAGTAAACAATAACAAAAAAGTGCTTTTGTTTTGGTACCCAAAAGATTTTACTTTTGTTTGCCCAACAGAATTGCACGCTTTTCAAGCAGCTTTACCTGAATTTAATAAAAGAAATACAATTGTAATTGGTGCATCTTGCGATACCAATGAAGTGCACTTTGCATGGTTAAATACTCCAAAAAACAACGGTGGAATCGAAGGAGTAACATACCCAATTTTAGCAGATACTAACAGAAATTTATCTAACATTTTAGGAATTTTAGATATTGATTCTACAGAATACAGCGAAGAAACAGATTCAGTTATTGTTGAAGGTTCAAACGTTACTTTTAGAGCAACATACTTAATTGATGAAACAGGTAAAATCTTCCACGAAAGTGTGAACGATATGCCTCTTGGTCGTAACGTAAACGAATATTTACGTATGGTTGATGCGTACACACACATTCAAGAAAAGGGAGAAGTTTGTCCTGCAAACTGGGAAGCTGGTAAAGAAGCAATGAGTGCTGATAGAAACAGTACTGCTGAATACTTAAGCGCAAACTAATTTTATAGAGTAACAAAGGTTCAAAGGTTAAAAGCAGTAAATAATTTTTTGCTGCGCAGGCAAAGTTTAATAATTTTGTCACTTTGAACCTTTGCAACTTTTAACTTTAAAAATAACAAAATGTTAATAGAATTAAACGAAGATACTTTAGCTGATTTAGTCGCTAAAGACCAAAAAGTAGTAGTGCAATTTTCGGCTTCTTGGTGCGGAAACTGCCGCATTATGAAACCAAAGTTCAAAAAATTAGCTGCAGAAAACGAAGCAATTACTTTTGTTTTAGTAGATGCCGAAAATTCTCCAGAATCTAGAAAATTGGCTAATGTGTCAAACTTACCAACATTCGCAACTTTCGTAGATGGAAAATTGGTTAACGAAACACAAACAAACAAGCAAGAAGTTTTAATTGATTTGGTAAAGGAAATTGCTTAATTATTTTTAATTAAGTTATTTACAGCTGTTGATTTTTGATGTATTATAAATTTCAACTGTTTTTATTCAATTCGAAAATCGTTATTCAAATATTTTAAATCAAAAATCAAATGAAATTACCAGTAATAAAACAGCTTACTCAATTTATTGAGGAAAATGATCAAGATTACATCATAGAAACTATTGAAGTTTTGGAAGCAATGACTGAAATTCCATCTCTTAAAGATGAAGAGTTAGATGTTATTGGAGAATTAATTTCAAATATGTACGGCGCGTTAGAAGTGCATAAAATGACAAAAGATGGAGTGGATAAAAAAGAAGCTTTGAACGCGTTTATGAAACGTGTAATGGGTTCAATTGATAAATAATCAATTTCTTTTTTAATATTATATAGAAAAAACGCAGACTAATAGGCTTGCGTTTTTTTGTTTTTATAAGAACCGTGATACTTACAAAAAGCACCAAAATCTTATACTTTAGGATCCATCCTTATAAATAAATTTCATACTTTTGAGGTTCATAAAAAAAAACAAATTATGGCTTCAGTAACATTAGGCGGAAACGCAATACATACTTCTGGTGACTTACCAAAAGTAGGATCTCAATTGGCTGATTTTAAATTAGTACAAAACGATTTAGCAGTAGCTTCACTAAGCTCATTTGCCGGAAAAAAATTAGTTTTAAATATATTTCCAAGTGTTGATACAGGAACTTGTGCAGCATCAGTCCGTAAATTTAACGAGCAAGCAAGTGGTTTAGAGAACACAACAGTTTTATGCATTTCAAGAGATTTACCATTTGCTCAAAAACGTTTTTGTGCAGCTGAAGGATTAGAAAATGTAATAAACTTATCTGATTTTAAAGACGGTGCATTTGGAAAAGCAAATGGATTGGAAATTCTAGACGGACCTTTGGCTGGTTTGCATTCAAGAGTAATTATAGTTGCAGATGCTAACGGAACAATTACGCACACGGAGCAAGTTTCGGAAATTGCAGACGAACCGAATTATGAAGCAGCGCTAGCGGCACTTTAATACTTCATTAAGTGGAATTTCAAAAAGACAATACTTTTGTAAAAGGAAGACTGAAGAGCGTAACTTACGCTTATAAAGGAATGTTTAAACTCCTTCGTACCGAGCACAGTATTATGGTGCAGTTTTCTATCGGAATTATTTTGACAATAATTGGATTTGTCATGGATATTTCACAAACTGAATTTTTGTTTCAAACCATGGCTATCGGTATGGTGCTTAGCATCGAAGGATTGAATACTGCTATTGAAAAAATGGCCGATTTTATTCACCCCGATTACCATGAACGAATTGGATTTATCAAAGACATTGCGGCGGGTGCAGTGTTTTTTGCAGCTTTAACCGCAATTGCAATCGGTTTAATTATTTACATTCCAAAATTTATATAGCATCCCTTAAAAAGAATGGCAAAATCTACAAAAAAAGTAACTGCAGACAAAAAAGATAAACCAAAAACAGAAACGAAAAGACCATGGAAATTGAGTAAACAAAACAAAATGGTTTTGGGTGTTCTTTTGGTGTTGTTTTCAGTTGCCTTAGCTGTCGCTCTTGTCTCCTTTTTTATAACAGGACAAACAGATCAAAGTGCTGTCGCTGCTTTAGGCGACAGAACTGAGACTGTTACAAACTGGTTGGGTAAATTTGGTGCGTATGCAGCCGATTTATTTATTTATAGAGGCTTCGGATTGGCGTCGTTTATGTTTGTGCGTTTGTTTTTCTTAACAGGATTGTTTTTGTTCCTGGATTTTCCATTGAAGAAATTAAAAAATAGTTGGTTCTGGGATTTGTTTGCAATTATTATCATCTCCATTTTGTTTGGTTTTTTTGCAACTTCAGCGCCAGAATTAGGAGGAACTATTGGGTATGAAATGAATTTGTTTTTACAAGATTATATCGGAAAAACAGGAACTTTATTAGTATTGCTTTTCGGATTAGTGGTGTATTTAATATTTAAAATTAAAATTTCTCCCGAAAAAATTCAGTCGTTTTTTGATTCTAGTAAGAGAGTGTTAAGAACGACAGATTCAGTAGCGGATAACGCTGGAGACGCCTATAATTTGGAAGAATTTGCGATTGGTGAGCAGGAAGAAGTAGAGGATACCATTCATATCAAATCAGATAAATCTAAATTCGAAATTAATAAAGAAGCGCTAAAGCCCACGATTGCACATTCATCAGAAATTAACAGAGAACCGGGTAAGCCAGTAGAAATGGAAATTAAGCCTGTTTCGAAACCAGCTGTTATTCCGGTAGAAGAAAATTTTGTAATACAACAAGCGGCAGAAGAAGATATTGTAGAGGAAAATTTAGCTTCGCGTTTGGTTGCTGATTTTGGTTTATTTGATCCAACATTAGATTTGTCTAATTATAAATATCCAACAATTGATTTATTAAAAGAATATTCGACTGGTGGAATTACGATCAATCAAGAAGAATTAGAAGAAAATAAAAACAGAATTGTTGATACACTTCGCAATTATAAAATTGAAATTGCTCAGATCAAAGCAACTGTTGGACCTTCGGTTACTTTGTATGAAATTGTGCCTGAGGCTGGTATTCGTATTTCTAAAATTAAAAGTTTAGAAGATGATATTGCACTTTCACTTTCGGCACTAGGCATTCGTATTATTGCGCCAATTCCAGGAAAAGGAACTATTGGTATCGAAGTACCAAATAAGAATCCAACTATGGTTTCGATGAAGAGCGTGATTGGTTCGGCTAAATTTCAAGAAGCTGAAATGGAACTGCCTATTGCGTTAGGAAAGACAATTTCTAACGAAACGTTTGTTGTCGATTTAGCCAAAATGCCACACTTATTAATGGCAGGAGCCACGGGGCAAGGAAAATCAGTTGGTTTAAATGCTGTTTTAACTTCTCTACTCTACAAAAAACATCCAGCAGAAGTAAAATTTGTGTTGGTCGATCCTAAAAAAGTAGAATTGACTTTATTTAATAAAATCGAAAGACATTATTTAGCCAAACTTCCTGATACCGAAGATGCAATTATTACTGATAATGCAAAAGTGGTAGCTACTTTAAATTCGCTTTGTGTAGAGATGGATAATCGCTACTCGCTACTTAAGGATGCAATGGTTCGTAATATTAAAGAGTACAATGATAAGTTTAAAGCACGAAAATTAAATCCAGAAAATGGACATCGTTTTTTACCTTATATCATTTTGGTTGTAGATGAGTTTGCCGATTTAATAATGACTGCTGGTAAAGAAGTTGAGGTTCCTATCGCTCGTTTAGCCCAGTTGGCGCGTGCTATTGGTATTCACTTAATTATTGCTACGCAGCGTCCATCAGTAAATGTAATTACTGGTTTAATTAAAGCGAATTTCCCTGCTCGTATTGCCTTCAGAGTAACCTCAAAAATAGATTCCCGCACGATTTTAGACACACAAGGTGCAGACCAATTGATTGGTCGAGGAGATTTATTGTACAGTAATGGAAACGATGTAGTTCGTGTCCAGTGTGCATTTGTTGATACGCCTGAGGTAGAAAGAATAACTAATTTTATTGGCGCTCAAAAGGCGTATGCTACGGCATATTTGCTTCCAGAGTTTGTTGGAGAAGATAGTGGCATTAATCTTGATGTAGATATTTCTGATAGAGATACCTTATTTAGGGAAGCCGCCGAAATTATTGTAAATGCACAACAAGGTTCTGCTTCGTTGTTGCAACGAAAACTAAAGTTAGGCTACAATCGTGCTGGTCGTTTAATCGATCAACTGGAAGCTGCAGGAATTGTAGGTCCGTTTGAAGGAAGTAAAGCACGAGGCGTTAATATTCCAGATATGGTTGCTCTTGATCAATTTTTTAATAATGAACAAAATTAAATTATCAATCATGAAAGCAATTCAGCAAGAAATGAATCTTAAAACTACTTTTTTTACACCAGCAATTCGTATAACTCTTATTACGCTATTGACGTTATTATTAGTTAGTTTTTCGGCAAATGCTCAAGATAAAAATGCTAAAAACTGGTTGGATCAAGTAACCGCCAAAGTAAAAAGTTATAACAACATTGCCATCGATTTTAAGTACTCTTTAAATAATGCCAAAGAAAACATTAACCAAGATAGTAAGGGAAATGTTATTATGAAAGGCAATGAATATGTTTTGAATTTTATGGGTGTGACCAAAATTTTTGATGGTCAAAAAACGTATACAATAGTTCCTGAAGACGAAGAAATCACCATCGCTAAAGTAGATGAGAAAGATGATAGCGCAATTACACCTTCAAAAATGTTGACGTTTTTTAATTCGGGCTACAAATACAAAATGGACATTGTTCAAAATGTAAAAGGGCGTAAAATACAATATATCAAATTAACACCTACTAATGCTAAAGATGCTCGTAAAGAAATTCTTTTAGGAATTGACAGCCAGACCAAACACATCTATAATTTGATTGAAATGGGTAAAAATGGAACAAAAACTACTTTAACCGTTAATTCTTTTAAAACCAACCAACCTTTATCAAAAAATCAATTTACCTTTGCACAAAGTAAATATCCAAATTACTACATCAATAAACTAGATTAATTGCAAGGTTGAAAATCTTAGACAAATACTTATTAAAAACATTCTTGATTACATTTGCTACGGTATTTGTAATCTTGTTTTTTATATTCATACTTCAAACTGTTTGGCTTTTTATAGCCGAGCTAGCAGGTAAGGATTTAGATTTCTTTTTAGTTATCAAATTCTTACTGTTTTCAATGCCTCGAATCATTCCTTTGGTATTGCCTCTTTCTGTGCTTTTAGCTTCCATTATGACGTTCGGATCTTTGTCTGAAAATTACGAGTTTGCAGCTATGAAATCTTCTGGAATTTCACTGCAAAGAGCCATGCGCAGTTTAATTGTTTTTATCTCTATTTTGTCTGTGGTTGCTTTCTTTTTTGCCAATAATGTGATTCCTTTTGCGGAGTATAAATTTATTAATTTCCGAAAAAACATTGCCCAATCTAAACCAGCTATGGCTATTGCCGAAGGCCAGTTTAGTGATATTGGTGATTATAATATTAAGGTAAATAAAAAGTCGGGAGCGAACGGGAATATATTAACTGGAATCACGATTCATAAAAAGTCGAATACTGGTAACGGCGCTCGCACGGTAATTAAAGCGAAAGATGGCGAATTAATTAGTAGCGAGAAATCAAGCATTTTAAAGATGGTTTTAAATGACGGCTACTATTATGAAGATGTTATTCCGAAAAAATACGAAGATCGAGCCAAAATGCCTTTCATCAAAAGTTATTACAAAAAACAAATTGTAAACATTGATCTTTCTGAACTTACGAATATTGATCTAAACGACTCCAGTGTAACGAACACCAACAGCATGTTGAATGTTAACGAACTGCGGTATACACTAGATTCTTTAAATAAAAATTTAGATAATGATATTATTTCTTTTTCAGAAAACATAAATCAGCGCGTTGGACTAAATCAAAGAACTCTCAAAGGGAACGAGAAGGAAAAGATAAAAGCTTTGCCTAATGATATTATGTCGGTTTTTGATGCTACTGAAAAAGCAACTATTTATAAAATGGCAGACAGCAATCTTAGTAGTACACTGTTTTCGATTGAAGCATCCAAAAATGAATTAAAAAATAAAGAACGAAACATCAGTAAGCATTTAATGGCGTTGTACGAGAAATTTGTAATTGCTTATGCCTGCTTTTTAATGTTTTTTATTGGCGCTCCCTTGGGTGCGATCATACGTAAAGGAGGTATTGGTTTACCGATAGTATTTGCGATTCTTATCTTTATAACCTTTCACTTTATAAATACATTTGGGAAGCGATTGTCGCAAGAAGGCGGAATGACGTCGTTTATGGGTGCTTGGATGTCGTCGTTTATCTTAACTCCCTTGGCAATATTACTCACTTATAGAGCAACAAATGATATCGGATTAATTAATTTTGATTCTTTATTTGCTCCCATTCAAAAACTAATTCAAAAACTGACTCAAAAGTTTTTACCCAATACAAACAAAAATTAGCCATGGCTACAACTACACACAACATACAACTCAATACTATTGAGGAAGCAATTGAAGACATTAGACAAGGAAAAATTATTATTGTCGTTGACGATGAAGATCGCGAAAATGAAGGAGACTTCTTAGCAGCTGCCGAAAAAGTAACGCCGGAAATGATCAACTTTATGGCAACGCATGGTCGTGGACTAATATGTACACCGCTTACTGAAAGCCGTTGTCGTGAATTGGATTTGAAACCAATGGTAACCAATAATACCGATCACATGGAAACTGCTTTTACTGTTTCTGTTGATTTAAAAGGAAGAGGTGTTACCACAGGAATTTCAGCATCTGATCGTGCGATAACAGTTAAAGCTTTAGTAGATGCTGATACAAAGCCACACGATTTGGCTCGTCCTGGACATATATTTCCATTAGTAGCAAAACAAGGTGGAGTTTTAAGAAGAACAGGACATACTGAGGCTGCTATTGACTTTGCTAGACTTGCAGG
Organism: Flavobacterium sp. TAB 87; assembly: GCF_001529295.1. GTDB lineage: Bacteria > Bacteroidota > Bacteroidia > Flavobacteriales > Flavobacteriaceae > Flavobacterium. The sequence continues at coordinate 183,922 of NZ_LLWK01000033.1, read as the reverse complement.
GTTTAAGTCTGCGGGTGTAATTTGTGAGATTCTAAATGAAGATGGAACAATGGCGCGCTTGCCGCAGTTGGTTGAAGTGGCTAAGAAATTTGATTTGAAGTTGGTTTCTATCGAAGATCTAGTAGCGTACAGAATGCAACATGATAGTTTGATTGTTAAAAAAGAAGATTTTGACATTGAGACTCGTTTTGGAATCTTCCGTATGCGCGCGTACGAGCAAACAACAAACAAGCAAATACATATTGCGCTTACAAAAGGGACTTGGAGTTTAGGAGAATCTATTTTGACTCGTATCAATTCGTCGCAAGTAAATAATGATTTATTAGGTACATTAACTAATAACGCCGACCAGCAGTTGGATGATATGTTTAGAGTAATTAATGAAAATGGTAGAGGAGCCGTTATTTTTGTGAATCAGGATATGTCTGCAGTAAATTTATTGAACCGTATTTCTGAATTGAAAGAATTACAAGCTAACGGAACTATGAAAGCTCCAAAAGTTGTGATTGATACTAAAGATTATGGAATTGGTGCGCAAATATTGCATGACATTGATATCTCAAAGATTCGTTTAGTTTCTAATACAGAACAAACCAAACGAGTTGGAATGATTGGCTACGGTCTTGAAATTACTGATTATGTAAGCTATTAATATGGGAACATTAGAAGAACGAATTGCAAAATCGGAAACGCATATATTCAAGGCTGTTTTTCCAAGTACGACCAACCATTACGATACGTTATTTGGAGGAACAGCGTTACAACTAATGGATGAAGTATCTTTTATTTGTGCGACTCGTTTTAGCCGAAAAAAAATGGTGACTATTTCAACGGGACAAATCGATTTTAAAAAAGCGATTCCAGCCGGAACATTAATAGAATTAGTAGCAAGAATAATAAATGTAGGGAATACTAGTTGTAAAATACATGTAGATATTTTTATGGAACAAATGTATTCGGAGCAGCGCGAAATTGTTGTTTCAGGAACTTTTTCCTTTGTTGCGGTGGATGAAGATAAAAAACCGGTCAAGATTTTAGATTAATTTCTGACACAAATACTTTTTGGCTTTTACATAAATACTGATTATGAAGTAGTTGAAAATTACTTTAAAAAAAACAATAAAAAAGCGCTAAAAAAGTTTTTATAACCGAAAAAGCTCATTATATTTGCACTCGCAATCAGCAACTGATAGCAATAGACTGGAGAAATGGCAGAGCGGTCGAATGCGGCAGTCTTGAAAACTGTTGACTGTAACAGGTCCGGGGGTTCGAATCCCTCTTTCTCCGCCAGTCGAAGTTTCAAAAGAAACTTTAAATATAAAAATCCTTTAAATACTAGTATTTAAAGGATTTTTTCCTTTTAGGCAGTAGTCAAGTTACACTTACTTTAGCAATGTAAAGTATACCGATAGATGTACCTATAAAATTTGACCTTTTTTATTGAATGAGTACACTGGTTATAAGGGATTACATTGTAATTAATCTTCAATCTGGAATTTGAATTATGAAGTATAGGTTTCTACTTTTTACTAAAGTATCTATGATTGCGGAATGTTTTACTTACAATGATTGCCAAAATAAAGCATAGCTCGCATACAATGGAAGTATGCTACTTATATTTAGACTTATAATCTAAGGTTAGATCTCTTACCCTCTAAACAAAAAGAAATCATCTTTCATGTCTTCGATCAAAGAATCTTCGTTGGTTATAATGTAATTAATCGCTTTCGTTGTAAATTCATTGCCTTTTTCTGTTAATGAAACTATATCATTGTCAATCGTTACTAAATTATTTTTCAATCCTAAGTTTAAGACCGCTTTACTTCGTACTTTTTGCCAATTGATGTGTTCGTTTAAATGATTGACATGTCTTTCTTCTATTTCATTGTGGTTTTTAAGATGCAGAATGAAAGTGATTAAAGAAACTTCTATCCGTTGTTGTTTTTCACGATATAATACTGCTATTAAGCCTTTGCTTGGCGCAAATAAGTATACCAGTAAGAATACTATTCCAAGCATGGTTGCAATACTTCCGGCAATCGAAGCATCTAGATAATTAGCAGACCAATAGCCAGCGATCGCGCTAAAAACTCCAAAGAAACAAGCCAATGTAATCATTTTTGTTAAGTTCGTAGTAAGCAGATAAGCAGAGGCCGCAGGAGCAATCATTAAGGCGACAACCAAAATAGCACCCACCGCATCAAAAGCACCCACAGTTGTAATGGAAGCTATACTCATTAATCCATAATGTAATATAACTGGCGAAAAACCTAGCGAAGTCGCAAGTCCTGCATCAAAAGTGCTCATTTTAAGTTCTTTGTAGAAAGCAAATAAAAGTGTTAGCGTTACTACTAAAATACTGCCAATTACCCACATTGATTTGGGACCTAAATCGATGTCGTTATAGTACAGTCGGTCAAAAGGTGTAAATGCGAGTTCACCTAAAAGAACAGCGTCGATGTCGAGATGTACGTCATTTGCATACTTGGCAATCATAATTACGCCAATACTAAATAGTGCAGGAAAGACTAAACCTATAGCTGTGTCTTCTTTAACTAGTTTTGTTTGCTGGATTTTTTCCACTAAAATAACAGTAAGAACTCCCGTCATTGCAGCTAATAAAATTAATAAAGGCGAATTTAAATCTTGAGTAATAAAAAAGCCAATAACGATTCCTGGTAAAATCGAGTGGCTGATCGCATCACTAATCATTGCCATCTTTCGAAGTACTAAAAAGGTACCCGGAATTGCGCCGGCAATCGCCACTAAACTGGCTATAAGTTGTATTTCTAATTGTGCGTTAGTCATCCTTCAGGTTTTGATTGTACATATTTTTAGCAGCTTCAACACCTTCGGCTGTCAAGCTCCACATATTGCCTTGCAAAATCACATACTTTTTATTGACCAAATCTCTAAGTCCTTTGCGACTGTAGCCTTGAAAATCATTCAAAATTTTAATCGCGTGTGGATGTGAAATATCTTCATGATTTTCGACGATGTGGTACATAAAAGTAAGCGTCTTCTGAAATTCTAAATCGTTTCGGTTTTGAATCAGTCTAATTTGTCGAAATAAAAGTCCTCGCTTTGGCGAGAAAATAAAGGAGAATAATACAAATACTGACGCCACTAAAACAATTACTGGTCCCGTTGATAAATTATTCTGAGTGGAGCTAATCGCAGTTCCGAAAACTCCAGCACTTGCGCCCAAAATTGCCGCAAGAAAAACCACTGTACTCAAACTATTAGTCCATTGACGTGCTGCTGCAGCGGGAGCTAAAAGCATTGCGCTCATTAATACGACACCAACGGTTTGTAGTCCTAAAACAATAGCAAGAACAATAAAAGTTGTGATCAGTATATCGATCAGTTTGGTGTTAAAGCCTAAAGTTTGTGCGTAATCTTTGTCAAAAAGTAAGATTTTAAATTCCTTCCAAAAGAGTAGGAGCACAATTAAGCACAGCCCTGTAACAATGCTCATCAACCAAACATCGCTTTCCACCAAAGTTGCCGCTTGTCCAAATAAATATTTATCTAACCCAGCTTGATTGGCATTGGGCTGTTTTTGTATAAATGTTAACAGTAGCATTCCGAAACCAAAGAATACAGAAAGTATTAATCCTAATGCTGTGTCTGATTTTAAATGCGTTTTTGTGGTAATTCCACGAATCCAGAACGTTCCAAGAAGTCCACTAATTAAAGCGCCGATTAATAATACATTGGTATCTTTTGACCCAGTTATTAAGAATGCCAATGCAATTCCGGGCAAAGCAGCGTGCGAAATGGCGTCTCCTAATAAACTTTGCTTCCGTAGTACGGCAAAACTACCTAGCATTCCTGTTACACCACCTAAAATGGCGGTTCCAAGCGTTATGGTCCGAAGGGTATAATCGTTAAAAACGAGTTTTATGTATTCAAGTATATCCATATTATTTCTGAATACTTACTTTGTAATTTATTCCGTACGTCTTAGTGAGATTCTCATCATTGAAGATGTCTTTTACAGGACCTGTCGCAATTTTCTTTACATTTAAAAATGTCACCCAATCAAAATATTCAGGAACGGTTTGCAAATCATGGTGCACTACGACGACCGTTTTGTTTGCTTTTCGAAGTTCTTTTAGGATATTGATAATGGCTACTTCAGTAGTCGCATCCACTCCTTGAAAAGGCTCGTCCATAAAATAAATCTCTGCATCTTGTACCAAAGCACGAGCTAAGAAGATTCGTTGTTGTTGCCCTCCCGAAAGCTGACTAATTTGTCTTCCCTTAAACGCGAGCATTCCAACTTTTTCCAAAGCTTCTAAAGCACGTTTCTTTTCGTTTTCACCAGGACGTTTAATCCAGCCTAGACTTCCATAAGTCCCCATTAGTACTACATCAAGCGCTGTGGTTGGAAAATCCCAGTCCACACTTCCTTTTTGAGGAACGTAAGCTACTTTCTTCCTTTGACTCTTGTAAGGTTTGCCAAAGATGGTTACACTGCCAGCAATCGGATTCAGTATTCCTAAAATGGCTTTGATCAGAGTTGATTTACCAGCACCATTCGGACCGACAATCGCCATTAATACTCCTTCAGGAATTTGTAAGTCGATGTCCCAAAGTACAGGTTTGTAATTGTAAGCTACTGTAAGATCGTCTACTTTAACTGCTATTTTTTCCATTATTTAAGAGAGCTAACTATGGTGTGTACATTAAATTTGAACATTCCGATATAAGTTCCTTCCGGAGTTCCAGGATTTCCCAACGCATCAGAGAATAAAGTTCCGCCAATTACAACCTCCTGCTTTTTTGAATTAACAGCTGCCTGCAAAGCTTCGACCGTGCGTCTAGGTACAGAACTTTCTATAAAGACCGCTTTCACTTTATGCTCAATTATATACGAAGCTGTTTTTTGAACATCTTGCACGCCAGCCTCCGTCGCAGTTGATAGTCCTTGTAAGCCAACGACATCAAAGTTGTAGGCTTTGCCGAAGTACCTAAAAGCATCGTGAGCAGTAACGAGGCGACGTTTGTCTTCGGGAAGAGTTGCTATCTCAGCTTCTATTTCTTCCTTTAGCGCTTTTAGTTTATTCAAATACGTATCAGCATTCGCTTTAAAGTACTCCTTGTTTTCTGGCATTGCGGTCGCAAGTTGTTGGGCTACAAAAACAGTGATCTGTTCCCAATTCTTTACGTCAAACCAAATATGTGGATCATAATTAGAGGCGAAAAGTGTTGATCCAATCAAATCTTTTTTATCCAAAGCATCAGAGATCGCGACAGTATTGATGTTCTGTTTTTTCATTTTTTCGAATACTTCTACTAATTTCCCTTCCAAATGAAGTCCACTATACAGAATCATATTCGCATTAGATAATTTAGAAACATCGCCTTCGCTGGCTTTGTACAGATGCGGGTCTACTCCAGCAGCCATCAAACCTTGCACCACTACTTTATCGCCGCCAATGTTCTCTACAAGATCGGTAATCATTGAAGTTGTTGTTACTATGTGGAATTTTCCGTCGGTCGGTTTGTTGTCTTTGCAACCAAATAAAGAAGCGCTAATAAGAGCGATAAGTATTAATTGTTTCATAAGTCTGCCATTTATTGCGAAGTTATAAAAAAAACATGATTTATAAATAATTTTTTAGTCGCAACTAAAAAATAAAGTTAGATTTCGTATTCTTGAGATACCGCTAGTAGTAAATAATAAAGAATTATGAAATTCATAGGGTTCCAAAAAAGTCTATATTTTGTTTTACATCAAATTTATTTTTTTTAAAGTTATACTTTTAATCGGTGGGAATTTAGTGTTAATTTTACTTTAATGAAAAACCCAACTAAATTTTCAATCATAGGATGGAATACGATTATATTATAATAGGAAGTGGTTTTGGTGGTTCGGTCAGTGCCTTGCGATTGGCGAAAAAAGGATACTCGGTTTTAGTAATTGAAAAAGGGAAATGGTTTAAAGCAGAAGATTTTCCGAAGACCAACTGGAACTTTAGAAAGTGGCTTTGGATGCCAAGCTTTCGATTTTTCGGTATCATGAAACTAAGTATTTTTAAGCATGTCGCTGTACTTTCGGGAACTGGTGTTGGCGGTGGATCATTGGTTTATGCCAATACTTTACCCATTCCAGAATCGACCTTCTTTAAAACGGGAAGTTGGCAAAAACTGCGCGACTGGGAAAAGGAACTGGCACCACATTATCAAGAAGCATTAAAAATGCTGGGTGCCGCTCGCGTACCTAAATTATTTGACGGCGATATTGGACTGCAAAAAGTAGCTCAAAATCTCGGTATGGAAGATAAATTTGATGTGACCAATGTAGCGGTTTATTTTGGCGAAGAGAATGTAACCAAAGTCGATCCGTACTTTGAAGGCATGGGGCCAGATCGAACAGGCTGCAACTTTTGTGGCGCTTGCATGACGGGTTGTCGAAATAATTCTAAAAATACGCTAGATAAAAATTACTTGTATCTGGCACAAAAATATGGTGCAGAAATATTGGCAGAACAGGAAGTTTGTGACGTGAAACCTCTTGATGAGAAAGATGGTGCGAACGGCTACGAAGTGACCATTCAAACAAGCACAAAACTATTTTCTAAGAAACGCAAAATTAGGAGTAAAAATGTAATTTTTTCGGGCGGCGTTTTGGGAACCATAAAGCTCTTACTCAAATTAAAAAGCAACTCCTTACCTAATATCTCTGATAGATTAGGAGAAGACATAAGAACCAACAATGAAACTTTGGTTAGCGTTTCTAGTCTTGAAAAACATAAAAATTATTCGAAAGGCGTTGCGATAGGTAGTATTTTGAATACTGATGCCAACAGTCATTTAGAAATATGCCGCTATTCTGAAGGTTCGAATGCTTGGAAACTCATTCATATGCCTTACGTTACTGGCAGTAATGTGTTCTCTAGATTACTAAAAGTGGTCGTAGCTTTAATTAAATCACCGATTCAATATTTCAAAATTTACTTTGTTAACAGCTGGGCAAAGCAAACGGTGGTGCTGCTTTTTATGCAAACCTTAGATAGTACACTTCGATTTAAAAGAAACATATTTGGATTGATGACTTCTACTGTAAGTTCGGGTCAAAAACCAACGCCTTTTATTCCAGAGTCGGTGATATTGATTAAAGAATACAGTAAAGCGGTAAATGGTATCAGTACTTCTTTTGCTTTAGAAACGATTGCAGGAATACCGTCAACAGCACATATTTTGGGAGGCGCCGTGATGGGAGCAAATGCTTCGGAAGGGGTTATTGATAAAAACAATAAAGTTTTTGGTTATAAAAATTTATATATCATTGATGGATCGATGATTTCGGCAAATCCTGGTGTAAATCCTTCGTTGTCGATAACTGCGATTGCGGAGCTTGCGATGGCTCAAATACCTACTAAAGAAAAAATATAGAGTAAAAAAAATACCCGTCATAGTAAATGACGGGTATTTTTTTTTTAAGCTGTTTGTATTATCTGTAAATGTTGGTACCGCGGTTGGTATTCCAATTTTGCTCTAAATAGTCAGCATCGTCAGTGTTTCTAGGATGAATCCCTAGTACTACGTGGCCTTCATTAATTCCTGACTCATAGATTTTAGCACGTTCTTCAGGGATTCCTGATCCTACAAGGGCACCAATCAGTCCACCAGTAATTCCACCAGCTCCAGCTCCAGCAAGTCCTGCGGCTAAAGGTCCAGCGACGATTAATCCTAATCCAGGAATAACTACACTAGTTCCAATTGCAGCGATAACACCTACAATAGCGCCAATTGTCCCCCCAATTGCAGATCCAGCTCCAGCTGTTTCAGCAGCTTTTGTTCCTAATTCTGAATCATCATTTTTATCTGAATAATATTTTTTACGCGTTTCGTCAGACATTACTAAGTTGATTTCTTCTTTTGAATATCCACGTTCGTGAAGTGCGTTATACGCATTTTCGGTACTTTCGCGGTCAGCAAACATTCCTGTTAACATTTGATTTCTTCCTGTATGGTCATTATTTAAATTATTTTCCATGATATTTTTAATTTTAGTGTTTATATTGTTTTCACAGATGTAAAATTGCAATTAAAGTCGATAAATTGTCTTATACGATAATCTGTAATTGTTCTAAAATTCACAGAAATAATTTTAATGTGCTGTTATATAGAGTTTAATGATTTTATTTTGTAGCTTTTAAGAAGTCTATATCAATTAATAGTCATATAGTAATTAATAGTGTCGTCTATATAATAGGTTAATAAAACATTCGAATTTACAAGTCGAAAACAGATTATGTAGTTCAAATTTAATTGTGAACTATTCTTTTATAATCTTGCAATCCTTTTTACTAGATCCTTAAAATATTTTGAATATAAAATTAAAAACCAGCCATAGCCATTAGAGTTCGTCTTTATTAATTAAATTAGTACTCAAAAATTTGACTTGCTATAATGAACGTATTTAATCTTATTATCGACGACAAAGAAGTGGTTGCTCTTGATGCTGTTTTTCTAGACGATGACAATCGAAGGCACATTCAGCAACTAATCAAGGAGCATAAATATATTGACGAACTCACCAAGTACGGCTTGCCGGTAAACAACAAGATATTACTGCAAGGCGATTCTGGTTGTGGAAAAACAACTACTGCCAAAGCCATTGCAAATGCACTTGGTAAACCAATTTTGACATTAAATCTAAGTACTATAGTTTGTGCTCGAATTGGGGAAACTTCGCAAAACATCAAACAGGTTTTTGATAAAGCAGCTCGCGATAAAGCCGTTCTTTTTTTAGATGAATTCGACCAAATTGGGAAGGCGAGAGGAGAAGATGATAAAGATGTCGGAGAAATGAGACGATTGGTAAATACGATCATTCAACTAATCGATTATTATCCGAATAATGCGTTGTTGATTTGCGCTACCAATCATCCAGAAATTATTGATACGGCTTTGTTGCGCAGGTTTCAATTGCGAATCAACTTCGAAAAACCTAATACAGCGGTATTAGATTCTTACTACGATAAGTTGTTAAGCTCTTTTACTCCGGAAATGAAAAACATCAAAAGGAAATATGAAATTTCGTTTGCCGAAGCCAAAGATTACGCTTACACCAGCGTAAAGTCAATAATGATCGAAAAATTAGAAAATCAAGGTAAAGAAGATTAATTATGACCGAGCACCTGATACCCAACCTAAAAAATATTTTGCAACGAATTGATGCAGCTTGTCTTAAAAGTAATCGAGATGCTGCTACAGTTCGTTTGCTGATGGCTACCAAAACAGTTTCTGCTGATCGCATAAAAGTCGCAGTTGAAGCAGGGCAGTCGTTAATAGGAGAAAACAGAGTTCAAGAAATTAAAGAGAAATTTGAAGAATTGCAATCCGTGATGCATGAAAAGCATTTTATTGGACATTTGCAAACCAATAAAATCAAGGACATTCTCAAGTATAACGTCACCTGCATTCAGTCGGTGGATCGAATCGATTTAGCACAAAAATTACATCAGCGATTGTTGCATGAAAATAAAACGATTGACATCTTAATACAAGTAAATACGTCGAACGAAGAAAGTAAATTTGGCGTGCATCCAGACAGCGCAATCGAACTAATTCAACAAGTAGCGCAATTAGAAACCATGAAAATTAAAGGTTTGATGACTATTGGATTGTTCAGCGCCGAGAATGATAAAGTGCGGACTTGTTTCCAACTATTAAAATCGATTCAAACAGAAACAATCGCATTGCACATTCCGAATGTCGAAATGAAAGAATTGTCGATGGGCATGAGCGGCGATCTAGAAATAGCAATCGAAGAAGGTGCTACTATTGTAAGGGTTGGAACGGCAATCTTCGGGCAACGAATGCATCCCGACAGTTACTACTGGAATGAAAACAAATAAGTAACGGTATCTTTCTAGAATATTTTTACATCTATTCTTCAAAAAGACACCTTTTTACTAAACAAAAAAACCTGCTCTTTCGAACAGGTTTTTATATATAACAAGATCTTATTTATAAGATTAAGAAAGCGCTGCTTGAACTTGGTCAGCTGCTTCTTGAAAAGCAACAGCAGATAAAATTGGCATTCCAGAATTGTCAATTAACTCTTTAGCAATTTCAGCATTTGTTCCTTGCAAACGTACAATGATAGGCACTTTAATAGCATCTCCCATATTTTTGTAAGCATCAACAACACCTTGAGCAACACGGTCACAACGAACGATTCCACCAAAGATATTAATCAAAATTGCTTTTACGTTTGGATCTTTTAAGATGATACGGAAAGCAGTTTCAACACGTTTTGCATCTGCAGTTCCACCAACGTCTAAGAAGTTTGCAGGCTCAAAACCAGCATACTTAATTAAGTCCATTGTTGCCATAGCAAGACCTGCACCATTTACCATACATCCAACAGTACCGTCAAGATCTACGTAGTTCAATCCAACTTCTTTTGCTTCTACCTCAATTGCATTTTCCTCACGGATGTCACGCATATCGGCAATTTTTTGTTGTCTGTACAATGCATTATCGTCAATATTAACTTTTGCATCAACAGCCATAATTTTATTGTCAGATGTTTTTAAAACTGGATTGATTTCGAACATAGAAGCGTCCGTACCAATGTAAGCTTTATATAAAGCATCGATAAATTTTACCATTTCTTTAAAAGCATTTCCAGAAAGACCTAAATTAAAGGCAATTCTTCTTGCTTGAAAACCTTGTAGTCCAACTGAAGGATCAACTTCTTCAGTAAAGATTAACTCAGGCGTTTTTTCAGCAACTTCTTCAATATCCATTCCACCTTCAGTAGAATACATAATCATGTTGCGACCTGTACCTCTATTTAATAAAACAGAAACATAGAATTCAGAAGTTTCAGTTTCACCAGGATAGTAAACATCTTCTGCTACTAAAATAGTACTCACTTTTTTACCTTCTGCAGAAGTTTGAGGCGTAACCAATTGCATTCCGATAATTTGTCCTGCAATTTCTTTAACCTGCTCTAAATTCTTAGCAAGCTTAACTCCACCACCTTTTCCACGACCACCTGCGTGAACTTGTGCTTTAATTACGTGCCATCCTGTACCAGTTTCGGCAGTCAATTGTTTTGCAGCTGCAACAGCTTCTTCAGGTGTATTAGCTACGATACCGCGCTGAATGCGTACTCCGTAACTAGCTAAAATCTCTTTTCCTTGATATTCGTGTATGTTCATAATATAGAATTTGTCTGGTTCTGAATCTTTTTCAGATTAAAAGTGGCACAAAAGTAGCAAAAATGTACGTAAGAGTGAAATATTTTTGAAATTAAAACTTTAAAAGTCACGGGTTTCATTATTTAATTTGAAATGTTTTTAAAATGTATTTATGCTTGTAAGAAACTCCTTGACTATGCGTGATTTTTTTTAGAATTTTTTCAACATTTTAAATTCTTGTAATTAAAAAAATGACCTCTAGAAAGAAAAATTATTTCATAATTTAAGCGTCGATACAAGGAGCAATTTTGCTTTAATGGATAGAATTAAGTTGCGATTTTAAATTTAAAAAGCGGGGAGTTGTGGTAATTTTCAAAAAAATAACAATTACTAAAATCACTATAACGTTTGTGTTTTGATGAATTTAATCTTGTTTTATGTCTAATTTAATGAAGTTTTGTCTCGGTCGAATCTTTCCAATTGTGAATCTGATAATTTGGAAAGCCATTCTTTTCAGATTTGATATTTTCGAATTAAAATCCTGTTTATGTTGTAAAAATTGCATCAAAAGAATGTTTTATCTAAATTTTATTCAATGAATTCTTTATTTTTGAATAAAAAATATAGCACGGATGAAAATTAAAAAACAAGGTCTTTATTTACCCGAATTCGAACATGAAAACTGTGGAGCTGGTTTTATCTGTAATTTAAAAGGAGAAAAAACCAATCAAATTATTCATGATGCGCTAGAAATTCTAGTAAAGCTAGAACACAGAGGCGGCGTTAGTGCAGATGGAAAAACAGGAGATGGCGCAGGACTTTTAATTGACATCCCGCACGAATATTTTGTTCGAGTTTGTGAATTCTTATTACCAGCGGCACGGGAATACGCTGTAGGTATGGTTTTCTTGCCAAAAATTAAAAATCAATATAATTACTGCAAAGCGTTATTTGAAAAAGAATTGGAAGCACAAGGGCTTTCTGTTTTAGGATGGAGAGCAGTACCCGTTGATTCTTCGCATTTAGGCGAAATTGCTTTGGCTTCTGAGCCAGCAATTGAGCAAGTTTTTATCGCACAGAAAGAAGTAATTAGCGATGCTGTTTTTAAAGCAAAATTATATGCAGCTCGCAAAATTACAGAACATACTATTGCGAACTCAAAAATTTCTCAAGGTGGCTATTTCTATGTGGCCAGTTTATCAACTACTACCATAATATACAAAGGTGTAATTATGCCCGAGGATATTGGGCCGTATTATACCGACTTGCAACAAACTGATTTAGTCACTCGTTTGGCTTTGGTGCACCAGCGTTTTTCGACCAATACCATGCCAACTTGGGAACTGGCACAACCGTTCCGATTCATGTGTCAAAATGGAGAAATTAACACTTTAAGAGGAAACGTTAGTCGCATGCGTGTCCGCGAAGAAATCATGAAAAGTGACGTATTTGGTCCGCAAATCGAAAAATTATTTCCAATCATTTTACCAGGAAAATCAGATTCTGCTTCTATGGATATGGTTGTAGAGTTATTGACACACACCGGAAGATCGTTGCCCGAAGTAATGATGATGATGATTCCAGAAGCTTGGGAAAAACACAAAACAATGTCTCCTGAAAGAAAAGCATTTTATGAATATAACGCTTGTATCATGGAACCGTGGGACGGACCTGCGTCAGTACCATTTACGGATGGTGATTATATTGGCGCTTTATTGGATAGAAATGGCTTGAGACCTTCTCGTTATACAGTGACCAAAAGCGGAAAATTAATTATGGCGTCAGAAATTGGAGTCGTAGAAGTTGCCCCTGAAGATGTAGAGAGTCATGGACGATTAGAACCAGGAAAAATGTTCTTAGTAGACATGAACAACGGCCGAATTATTAATGATGAAGAAATAAAGAGTAAAATTGTTTCGGAGAGACCGTACCAAGAATGGTTGGATAAATACCGTTTGCACTTGAAAGATGTGCCATCAACGTCGGAAGTTTGCCCGATAGAAACTATCGATCTTAAAACCAGAGAACGGTTGTTTAATTACACGATTGAAGACATTCAGGATGTAATTACGCCAATGGCTCAGGCGGGTAAAGAAGCGCTGGGATCTATGGGAACTGATACGCCTTTAGCGGTTTTATCAGACAGACCACAACTGATTTCAAATTATTTCAAACAGTTATTTGCCCAAGTGACGAATCCGCCTTTGGATGGAATCCGAGAAGAAATTGTAACTGATATTAGTTTGAATTTAGGACAAGACCGCAATGTTTTTGACATTACAAGCAAACAATGCCGCAAATTAAAAATTCAGAATCCAGTTATTTCTAACGACGATTTAGAAAAAATAAGAAATATTTCGATTGATAATTTCAAAGCTGAAACTTTTGAAATTTTATATGAAAAAGACAAAGGTTTAAATGGTTTAGAAAATGCTTTGGATGCAATTATCGTTCAAATTACAAAAGCGGTAGAACAAGGAATAAATATTATTATACTTTCAGATCGAGGTGTGAACAAAGAATTTGCACCAATTCCGTCACTATTGGCTTGTTCCTATGTCAATCATCAAATGAACCGTTTGCGCAAGCGCTCCTATTTTGATATCATCATTGAATCGGCTGAACCACGCGAACCACATCATTTTGCCACTTTATTTGGATATGGCGCCAGCGCTATTAATCCATATATGGTTAATGAAATTATTCGGGTGCAAGTACAAGAGGGTTTCATTACCGGAATTACTGAACAAAAAGCAGTTGACAATTTTAATAAAGCGATTGGTTCTGGGATTTTGAAGATTATGAATAAGATCGGAATCTCGACTTTGCATTCGTATCGAGGTTCTCAGATTTTTGAGATTGTGGGTTTCAATTCAAAATTTGTTCAAAAATACTTTCCGTACACGACTTCAAGAATTGAAGGAATTGGCTTGTATGAGATTGAAAAAGAAATTACGGCTCGTTATAAATATGCTTATCCAGATACAGAGGTGGCCAATCGATTGGGCTTGAATATTGGTGGCGAATACCGCTGGAGACGCAATGGCGAACGACACATGTTTAACCCAACAACTATTGCCAAATTGCAGCAAGCCGTTCGGTTGAGCGATCAAGACAGTTATGATGTATATGCGAATGCCGTGAACGATCAGGCCAAAAATTTAATGACTATTCGTGGTTTGTTCGAATTTGACAATTTAGATCCCATTCCACTCGACGAAGTGGAGCCTTGGACAGAAATTGTCAAACGTTTCAAAACGGGAGCTATGTCTTATGGTTCTATTTCTAGAGAAGCGCATGAAAATTTAGCAATCGCCATGAACCGTATTGGTGGAAAATCAAATTCTGGCGAAGGTGGAGAAGATAGAACTCGTTTTCAACCTGATGTGAACGGCGACAGTCGTAATTCCGCTATCAAGCAAGTTGCCTCAGGGCGTTTTGGCGTAACGTCACACTATTTGTCTAGCGCCAAAGAAATTCAGATTAAAATGGCGCAAGGTGCAAAACCTGGAGAAGGTGGACAATTACCTGGAGAAAAAGTATTGCCTTGGATTGCAGCAGCACGTAATTCGACGCCATTTGTGGGATTAATTTCGCCACCGCCACACCATGATATTTATTCTATTGAAGATTTAGCACAGTTAATTTTTGACTTAAAAAATGCCAATAGAGCAGCGAGAATTAATGTAAAATTAGTTTCAGAAGTTGGCGTGGGAACCATTGCTGCTGGAGTTGCCAAAGCCAAAGCCGATGTGGTTTTAATTGCAGGTTACGATGGCGGAACCGGAGCTTCACCTTTAACGTCATTAAAACACGCCGGGCTTCCTTGGGAATTGGGATTGGCTGAAGCGCAGCAGACCTTAGTTTTAAATAATTTAAGAAGTAGAATTGTAGTCGAATGTGACGGTCAATTAAAAACGGGTCGTGATGTGGCAATTGCGACCTTGCTGGGAGCCGAAGAATTTGGTTTTGCAACGGCACCTTTGGTAGCTTCGGGTTGTATCATGATGCGTAAATGCCATTTGAATACCTGTCCAGTCGGAATTGCAACACAAGATAAAGACTTGCGCAAAAACTTCAAAGGAACGCCAGAACACGTTATTAATTTCTTTTTTTATGTGGCAGAAGAACTAAGAGCAATTATGGCTCAATTGGGCTTCAGAACTTTAGAAGAAATGATTGGCCAAACTCATAAATTAAACACCAATAAAGCAATCGACCATTACAAAGCTAAAGGATTGGATTTATCGTCAATCTTATACAGGCCAGTAGCTTATAGTGGAATGGTAGTTAGAAATACAGAAAAACAAGATCATAATTTAGAAAATGTTTTAGATTTTCAAATACTAAAAGAGTCACATCGTGCTTTGTATCGAAAAGAGAAGATGACTTTAAATTTTCCAATCAACAATACCAATCGTTCGGTTGGCGCTATTGTCAGCAACGAAATTTCTAAAATTTATGGCCACTTGGGTTTACCAGAAGATACGTTGAACATTAATTTTACCGGTTCTGCTGGGCAAAGTTTAGGTGCTTTTAGCGCACACGGATTAACTTTTACAGTAGAAGGAAATACCAACGATTATTTAGGGAAAGGACTTTCGGGCGCTAAATTGATTATAAAAAAACCTGCCACAGCTACTTTTGCTGCTGATAAAAATATCATTGTTGGAAACGTTTGTCTCTTTGGCGCAGTCGAAGGAGAAGCGTACATTAATGGTATTGCAGGCGAGCGTTTTGCCGTACGTAATTCTGGTGCAACAGCGGTTGTAGAAGGAGTTGGTGATCACGGTTGCGAATACATGACCGGCGGAAAAGTAGTCGTGCTTGGTGAAACCGGACGTAATTTTGCCGCCGGCATGAGTGGTGGTGTCGCTTATATTTATGATCCCGAAAATAAATTTACCAATGGATTGTGCAATACGGAAACCATCGAATTTGAAAAAGTAGCAGGCGAAGATGCTGATGATTTGAGACAATTGATTGAAAAACATGTTTTGTACACTAACAGTACCAAAGGAACTGCTTTATTAGAATATTGGGAAAATAGCGTGAATAATTTTGTAAAAATTATGCCTACAGAATACAAAAAAGCACTGATACGTTTAGAGACAGAAGAACAAATGGTAGAAGAATTAACAGCATAATACAATGGGAAAAGTAACAGGTTTTAAAGAATTTGAAAGACAGGACGAATCATACATTGCCGTGCAAGAGCGTGTATCAAATTACAATGAATTTACAGTTCCTTTGAGTGTGGCTGAAGTATCAAAACAAGGTTCTCGCTGCATGGATTGCGGTATTCCGTTTTGTCACAGTGGTTGCCCGTTGGGAAATTTAATTCCAGATTTCAATCACATGATATATCAAGGGGAATGGCAAAAAGCATCTTGGATCTTACATTCCACAAATAATTTTCCAGAATTTACAGGACGTTTGTGTCCAGCACCTTGTGAAAAAGCGTGTGTGCTTGGACTTATAGAAGATCCAGTTGCTATAGAAAATATCGAAAAAAATATAGTCGAACGCGCGTTTCAAGAAGGTTGGATCAAACCACAACCTCCAAAAACAAGAACAGGAAAAACTGTTGCGGTAATTGGTTCTGGTCCCGCAGGTTTAGCAGCAGCGCAACAATTAAACAGAGCAGGTCATCTGGTAACGGTTTTTGAAAGGGACAATGCGATTGGCGGTTTGCTGCGTTACGGTATTCCGAATTTCAAACTAGAAAAAGGAATTATCGACAGACGTGTCGCTATTTTAAAGGCAGAAGGGATTATTTTTAAAGTCAATACTAATGTTGGTGTTAATTATCTAATAAGCGATTTAAAAGCGTTTGATGCAATTATGCTTTGTGGCGGAGCGACGGAAAAAAGAGGTTTACCAACGTCAGGAGCAGACGCCGACGGAGTGGTGCAAGCCATGGATTTCTTAACCCAGCAAACGAAGGTCGTTTATGGCGAAAAAGTCGAAAATCAATATCTCGCAACAGGCAAAGATGTAATTGTAATTGGAGGCGGTGATACAGGTTCAGATTGCGTGGGAACGTCCAATCGTCAAGGAGCCAAATCGGTAACCAATTTTGAAATCATGCCTAAACCCGCTGTGGGAAGAAGTGCCGCAACGCCTTGGCCATATTGGCCTTTACAACTAAAAACCTCTAGTTCACACAAAGAAGGTTGCGAAAGAAATTGGTTAATCAATACGAAAGAATTTATAAAAGATGTTTCAGGTAAATTAATTGCTTTGAAAACTGTTGCTGTAGAATGGAAAATTATTCCAGGTCAACGTCCCGAATTAATTGAAGTTGCAGGTTCAGAAAAAACATGGCCTTGCGATTTGGTTTTGCTCGCATTGGGTTTTACTGGTCCCGAAAAAACATTGAGTCAGCAATTGGGACTTGAAATTGATTTTAGAGGTAATTACCAAGCGAAAAATTATCAAACCAACGTACCTAATATTTTTACGGCTGGTGATATGCGCCGCGGACAGTCGCTAATTGTTTGGGCGATTTCTGAAGGAAGAGAAGCAGCGCGCCAATTGGATATTTATTTAATGGGAAAATCCGATTTGGCGACCAAAGAAGGCGGGGACTTACCGGCAGTATAATTGTAAGAATAGAAATAACAAAGCCCTTGATTTCAATTCAAGGGCTTTTTTGGTCGAAAGAATTACGAATCGTATAAATTGTTTGTTTTTAAACAATTTGTTATAATTTGTTATTTTTATCTTTTTTGTTTGTAGAAACTTAAAAGAGTAATAAATTTGCCTAAAATAACTAAACATGCAATCAAAAGATTTACTACAAATAGCAGAACAATTTGGATCGCCACTATACGTATACGATGGTGAAAAAATTCAATCGCAATATAAAAGATTAACCAAAGCTTTCGCGAAAGTAGAAAACTTAAAGATTAATTACGCAATGAAGGCATTGTCTAACATTGCCATTCTTCAGTTGTTAAAAGATATGGGAGCTGGTTTAGATACTGTTTCTATTCAAGAAGTACAACTCGGACTGCATGCAGGTTACGAGCCAGAGCGCATCTTTTTTACACCCAACGGTGTTTCTTTAGAGGAAATTGAAGAAGTAGCTGCAATGGGTGTTCAAATCAATATTGACAACTTGTCTATTTTAGAGCAATTTGGAGCAAAATATCCAGATGCACCAGTTTGTATTCGTATCAATCCGCATGTTATGGCAGGTGGAAACGAAAACATTTCAGTAGGACACATTGATAGTAAATTTGGAATTTCGGTACATCAATTGCCACATTTGGTGCGTATTGTCGAAAATACCAACATGAACATTGTCGGTATTCACATGCACACGGGTTCTGATATTTTAGATATCGAAGTATTCTTGTACGCTGCTGAAATCTTATTTGATGCGGCTCGTAATTTCAAAAACTTAGAATTCTTAGATTTTGGAAGTGGTTTTAAAGTGCCCTACAAAAAAGACGATATTGAAACAGATATTGAAGAATTAGGTAAAAAATTATCAAAAAGATTCAATTCTTTCTGTACCGAATATGGTAAAGATTTGACGTTAATCTTTGAACCAGGAAAATTTTTGGTGAGCGAAGCAGGTTCGTTTTTAGCGAAAGTAAATGTAGTGAAACAAACAACGTCAACTGTTTTTGCAGGAATTGACAGCGGATTCAATCACTTGATTCGCCCTATGTTTTACGGATCACAGCACGTTATCGAAAACATTTCTAATCCAAAAGGAAAAGAACGTTTCTATTCTGTAGTGGGCTACATTTGTGAAACAGATACATTTGCGAGCAATCGTAGAATTCAAGAAATTGCTGAAGGAGATATTTTATGCTTTAGAAATGCAGGAGCTTATTGCTTTTCAATGGCTTCAAATTACAACTCAAGATACAAACCAGCTGAGGTTTTATGGCTGAACGGTGAAGCATTTTTAATTCGTGCGCACGAAACATTTGAGGACTTGTTGAAGAATCAAATACCATTACCAACAGCAGTTGGTGCGGTGTAGGTTATATATTTAATTGTTAATGAAAAACGGAACTAAAATAATTTTAGTTCCGTTTTCTTTTTAGGAGAAATAGAATCTCAAGTTTTAAAAATTCGCTAAAAAAAAGCTGCACCAATTGATGCAGCTTTTTTGATGGTATTAAATTGTTACTTATTCAATACTTCTTCTAACACTTTAGATTCAGTTCCATTCGGGAAAGTAACTTTTATTTTTTGCGCAATAGTTGGCGCTATTTCGGTAATGTCTTTTTTATTGTACGATTCTCCAGCTTTTATTTGCCATCCGTAAAAAATTGCAGGAACGTGCGTGTCATAAGAATAAGCGGTTCCGTGCGAAGTTCCCAAAAGAGCATGCTCTGAGTAACCTGGTTTTTCTAGTATAACAATGTCACCATTTTGAGTTGCATCAAATCCTTTCGCAATAAAATCTAAGAAATAATCAGCTCCAGTAGAAGCTAAAATTTCTTCTTCAGTATATGCGCGTTTGATGTAGTCTTGCGTCATAAAATAGTCTTTAAAAGCTTGCTTTACTTTGCTTAATTCTAATCCTTTTGTTTTGATTATTTCTTTATTAAAAAATAAATTGAAATTAGAATAGTTCAAAACTAAATCTGCTCCAAAAGTTTGATTAGAGAATTCCGTTAAGCTGCTGCGAATTGTTTTTGGACTGATATAATCAACCGCATATTTGTTGTCTTTTAAATAGCCCACATTTTCCGCACCAGCGTGATCAGCCGTTAAAAACAATAAATAATTTCCTTTACCTACAGTTTTGTCTAAGTACGTTAAAAAATCAGCAATAGTTTGATCCAAACGTAAATAGGTGTCTTGCAATTCCATAGAACGTGGTCCTAACAAATGTCCAACATAGTCCGTAGATGAGAAACTCACAGCCAAGAAGTCTGTAATATTATCTTTACCTAATTCTTCACTTTTTATAGCTTCCATGGCAAATTCTGCCAATAAATCATTTCCAAAAGGAGTTGCTTTTATAATACCAGCATCTTTTTTCTCATACATTTTTTTCAAATCATACGGAAAAGTTGGTGTTTCGCTGCCATGTAATTTTCCTTCATACGGATTATTATCTGGTAAGCTTTCATTATAAGTAGCCGCTGGTTTGTACAAATCCCATCCTTTTTTGAAATACGACATATAGCGTTTTTCCGAATTAAATTTACTTACCCATTTCGGTAAAGCATCTCCGTAAAAAGAACTAGAAACAAAAGAACCTGTATTGCTATACCAAAAAGCCCAATTAGCAAAATGTCCCGCAGGTAAAATAGCACCGCGATCTTTCATGCTCAATCCAATAACTTTACCTTTAAAGTTTGTTGCCATCCTCAATTCGTCGGTGATGGTGGTTGCTTGAAGATTTTTAGGTGACATTTCACCTTCTTCTTTGCTACCATCACCAATTGTTTTTACACTAGCGTCATCGGTGCAGTACATAGTTTTACCTAATTTACGGCTAAACCAACCATTACCAACAATTCCGTGTACCGAAGGAGTTGCTCCCGTGTAAATCGAAGCGTGTCCTGGTGCCGTATAGGTTGGCATATAATTGTAATGCATGTTTTGAAAAACAAAACCATCATTCATTAATCTCTTGAAACCATTCGGTGAAAAGTCATCTGAAAAACGGTATAGATACTCCATTTTCATTTGATCCACTACAATTCCAACTACTAATTTGGGACGTTCTTGTGCTTTTAAACCAAAAGCAGTAACAAGTGCAATTGTTACAAATACAATAAGTTTTTTCATGTTTTAAATAAATTTGTAGCAAAAATAGTGATTCGCTTTTAGAATATGAGCTTGTTTTAGAATTCAAGCAAAAAACAGCCCATTTTAAGAAGTAATAAATTGTCTTTATTAAAAAAAAATCCCAAGTCTAAACTTAGGATTTTTTGCTTTTACCAAAATTGTATTTTACTTTTTCGACAACTTGCGGTTTGTTGTTGCCTTTAGGAAACTCTTTTTTAGAAGTCTTTTTAGTAGCATATTTTGCTTTAGTAGGGTCTTGATCACCTCTATGTTTTTCCTCGTCTCTTGGTTTAGACTTAAATTCAGGTCTATCATTTTGACCTTCTTTTTTCGGAATTTCTGCTTTGTGTTTTGCTAAAACTTCTGTCGGATTTTTAGGATTTTCCTTCGTTCCTCTCAAATGTATTACTAATGCATTCAAAAAGTTACGCAAAACTTGGTCGCCACATTCCATATAATTGGGGTGGTCTTCGGCTCTAAAAAAAGCACCTAATTCCGATTTAGTGATTCTAAAATCTACCAATTCTAAAATGTCTACTATTTGATCGTCACGGAGCATCAAAGCCACGCGTAATTTTTTTAAGATATCGTTATTTGTCATCATTTTATTTTTTACAAAGGTACGTTTTCTAGGCTTTCCAATTTCATATTTGATTTTTTCAGATTCAAAATAAAATCGAATATCTTAATTTGGGGGTGACCCGCAGAAAAAGCGGGTCGGGCTATGCACTTCAATCTTTTTTGATAAAAAATCAAAAAAGGATTTTC
The DNA here is from genome assembly GCF_001529295.1 of Flavobacterium sp. TAB 87. GTDB lineage: Bacteria > Bacteroidota > Bacteroidia > Flavobacteriales > Flavobacteriaceae > Flavobacterium. Next base: position 162,218 of record NZ_LLWK01000033.1, on the reverse strand, counting down.
GCTGCTATCCCTCACCCAATCCCTCACATAATGAAACGCCTGTTCCAGTACCAGAAGCATATTCAATCTTACCATTCATAATAGTCACTCCGCTGGCAATATCTTCAGATAAAAGCAAAGCACCATCCATATCTACATAATCCAATTCGGGCAATAGTTGTGCGATTACCGAAATACCTACGGTCGATTCTGTCATGCAACCAACCATAGTTTTTAATCCCAATTGTTTCGCTTGCGTCAACATACGTCGGGCGGGCGTTACGCCACCACATTTCATTAGTTTAATATTAATTCCATGAAAATGACCGTGACATTTTGCGACGTCATCTTCGGTTATACAACTTTCATCGGCAATAATTGGTAGTATCGATTTCTTGAAAACGTCTCGTTGTCCTTCCCAATCTGCAGCTGCCAAAGGCTGTTCTATAAATTCTACACCTAATTTTTTTAATGTAGTAGCATTAGTTATAGTTTGCTCCGCTGTCCAAGCGCAATTAGCATCTACTCTAAAAATAGCGTTAGTGTGTTTTCTCAGCTCGGTTACAATAGCAATATCATCTGCAGTTCCTAGTTTAATTTTATAAATTGGCCACGGTTTTGCTTTTAATTTCGCAACCATATTTTCGATAGTATCAATTCCTATCGTGTAATTCGTTAACGGAATTGTACTGATATTATACTGCCACAATTCGTAGAGTTTTAAATTTTTACTTCGGGCATACCAATCATTATACGCATTGTCCAAAGCACATAATGCAAATTTATTGTGCGCTAAATGGGGTGCAAGCGTATCCCAAAAAGCTTCTGGAGGAATACCATAAGTTTGTTCAACTAGTAGTCTAACCTTTTCAATTTCAGTCATTAAATCGGGAATACTAGCATTATAGTATGGGTTAGAAGTTGCTTCTCCGTAGCCCGAAAAACCATCAGCCGTTAATGCGACAACCAAAGAAGGTTGACTGTCAATTGATTTTCGAGATATAGTAAACGTATTTTTTAACTTTAAGTCGTAAGATTTTAATTGAAGTTTCATTAGACGTCTGATATTTATTGAATAAAAAAGTGATGAATTATTGAAATTTTTCCAACCATAAAAAGCTATGTACAAAACCATCTCTCCAGAGTTTTTCATTATGCTCGCCCTTTTTAATTATTTTTGTTTCCATGTTTTTAGAAGCAATCACTTTGTTTTCTAAAAGTAAGGTTTTCATCTTTTGAAGATCATTAACCATATCATCACTTTCATGATCGCCGCATAAAAAATATATTTTGCTATCCAATTTCGGACTTATTGCAGCCAAATTATAGATTTTATCAGAAAACCAAAATGAAGGCGAGAAAATAACAGCCTTGCCAAACGTTTTAGGATATTTTAAAACGGCATACATCGAGATCAGTCCACCCAAAGAACTGCCCATAATTGATGTACTCTTTGCTGTGGTCTTTGTTTGGTAATGAGAGTCAATGTAGGGTTTTAATGTTTGTACAATAAATTCGGTGTACTTTTCACCGCTTCCGCCACCATATTTTTCGTTAGGATAAGGCGTAAGTTCGTCAATCCGCTTTTCATTTCCATGTTCAATTCCCACCACAATTATTGGAGCTCGCAAACTATCTAGTTTTTCATCAATATTCCATTCTCCTACAAAAGAAGTCTTGGCATCAAATAAATTCTGAGCATCATGCATGTACAACACCGGATATTTGGTGTTCGAATTTCTATAGTTTTCGGGCAAATAGATCCAAATCTTTTTAGTTGTCTGCAACTCTGGCGAATCAATCGAAAAAGTCGAAATATTTTTGCTAGCACTACTTTCTTGCGCTGTTGCCGTAAGAAAACCAAAGATTAAAACGAGAAATAAAATTTTTATTTTCATGAAGCAACATGTATTTAGAAATAGAAAATTAAGCCAATTGTGTTTGTAGTTTCTTAATATCGTCACGCAATTTAGCGGCTTGCATAAAGTCTAATTCCTTCGCTGCTTTTTCCATTGATTTTCGTTTTTCTCGAATCATTTTTTCTAAATCTGCTTTCGAAGAATAGGTAGTGTCTGGTTCTGCTGCCGCGTTTAAAGTGAGGCCCAATTCATAATCAGCCAACGGATTTTTAGTAAAAGCGCTTTCTATTTTTTTATTTAAGGCTTGCGGCACCAAATTGTTTTCGGTATTGAACGTCATTTGTTTGTTGCGGCGGTATTCGGTTTCGTCGATTGTTTTTTGCATACTGGCCGTAATTTTATCGGCGTATAAAATCGCTCTTCCGTTTAAGTTTCTCGCGGCACGACCAATGGTTTGAGTCAGCGAACGATGGCTTCTTAAAAAACCTTCTTTATCGGCATCTAGAATAGCGACCAACGAAACTTCAGGTAAATCCAGTCCTTCACGAAGTAAATTCACACCAATTAAAACATCGAAAATTCCTTTTCGCAAATCTTGCATGATTTCAATTCGTTCTAAGGTGTCCACTTCTGAGTGAATATAACGACAACGAATGCTGACTTTGGTTAAGTATTTAGCCAGTTCTTCAGCCATTCTCTTGGTTAAAGTAGTCACTAAAACGCGCTCATCTTTTTCAGCTCGAACCTGAATTTCTTCGATTAAATCATCAATTTGGTTCAAACTTGGTCGAATCTCAATAATTGGATCTAATAATCCTGTAGGACGAATTACTTGTTCAACTACGACACCTTCTGTTTTGGCTAATTCATAATCAGCTGGAGTCGCCGATACATAAATCACCTGATTTTGCATGGCTTCAAACTCCTCAAACTTCAACGGACGGTTGTCCATTGCTGCCGGAAGGCGGAAACCGTATTCTACTAAATTTTCTTTTCTGCTTCTGTCGCCTCCATACATGGCACTCACTTGCGAAAGTGTTACGTGACTTTCATCGACAACCATTAAATAATCTTTTGGAAAATAATCGAGCAAACAAAAGGGTCTGGTGCCAGGTAGACGGCCGTCGAGATATCGAGAATAATTTTCAATTCCAGAGCAATATCCTAATTCTCGAATCATTTCTAAATCAAAATTGGTACGCTCTTCCAGACGTTTTGCTTCTAAGTGCTTACCAATTTCCTTAAAATAATCTACTTGTTTGACTAAATCTTGTTGGATATCCCAAATTGCACCTTGCAATACGTCGGGGGAAGTCACAAACATGTTAGCCGGATAGATGGTCAATCGCTCGAACTTTTCAATGACTTTAGAGTCTTTGGTATCAAAACTTTCTATTTCTTCAATTTCATCTCCAAAGAAATGAATTCGATACGCCTCATCGGCATAACTTGGATACACATCTACTGTGTCGCCTTTTATTCGAAAACTTCCCGGATTAAAATCAGCTTCGGTTCTAGAATATAAACTTTGCACCAGCTGATGCAATAATTTAGTTCGAGAAATAACTTGACCTTTCTCAATCGGAATTAAATTTTTCTGAAATTCTACAGGGTTTCCAATACCGTACAAACAGGAAACCGATGCGACAACCAAAATATCTCTCCGACCAGAAAGTAACGAAGCCGTTGTTGACATTCGCATTTTTTCTAATTCTTCGTTGATGGATAAATCCTTTTCAATGAAAACACCAGTTACTGGCATAAAAGCTTCGGGTTGGTAATAGTCGTAATACGACACAAAATATTCCACCGCATTATTGGGGAAAAACTGCTTGAATTCGGAATACAGCTGAGCAGCCAATGTTTTATTGTGCGCCAAAACTAAAGTAGGACGTTGTACTTCTTGAATTACGTTGGCTACCGTAAAGGTTTTTCCTGAGCCCGTAACTCCCAAGAGTGTCTGGAACTTTTCACCATCCTCAATTCCTTGGGATAATTTTTCGATAGCTTGCGGTTGATCGCCTTTGGGACTGTAATCGGAAACAACTTGGAAATTCATCTGTTATGTTGAAAATTAGGAATTACAAAGTTACAAAGTTTGAATTCTTTTTGCACTTAAGTTTAAGCCAAAAAAAAAACCATCTTGCTGAGCATGATGGTTTTTCATTTTTAAAAAGGTAATTATTAGAAACTGAAACTTAATCGAGCAAAAAGGAATCTTCCGTTTTGACCAAATTGAGATGTATTTCTTGAATAGACAAATTGGTTTGCATTTGATAAATCAATAGTAGAGGGAGTAGCCGTATAGTCAATAGCACCACCAACTAATCTTGGTCTGATCACGCTTTGTGGACCTAAATTTTCATCAGGATAAATGTCAAAAATATTATTGGCTCCGATGACAATTTTGGCCGCTTCTGTGATTTTGAAACCTACCGATAAATCAGTGATTATTTTTGCTCCCCAAATTGGGTGCTCTACTTCAATTACTTGCCCGTTTACCAGCGCTCCTTCAACTCTTCCGTCTCCATTTGCATCAGCAGTGTTAGGATCGGTCACTTTTCCAAAATAAACATTTCTTAAAAAGAAATCGAATTTTTTATACGTTAATGAGTTAGTCAAATTAGCCTTAACTCTTGGAATTGCTTCTTGCAAATACACACGACTTGCCTCAGAGTAATATCTGTTTACTTGACCAGCAGCCTCTAATATTGGTGAAGCATGAATAGTACCCACTCGGTACGTTTGGGAGAACGTTCCTGATAAATCTGATTTTAAAGAAACATTGTTTCCAAAACTTGTTTTATGACTAATTACCACATCAATACCTTTTGATTCTGTGTCAATTGCATTAGCAAAAAATGTGGCTGCTGTTGCGCCTGCAGTATCAAATAAAGCATTTAAAGTAGCGTTTGGCGTTCCCGCTGCTGGAGTTCCACCTGGTCTAGAAAATTGATCAGTAAGAACGACTCTATCATCAATTTGTACGATGTAAGCATCTGCAGTTAAAGTGATGTTAGCGGCAGGAATTTTTGCTGTAAAACCGATACTAGCACTTTTAGATTCTTCTTGTTTCAATTTAGGAATTCCTAATAATTGCGCTGGTTGCGAATCGTTGCTAAAAGTTCCTACTTCAAATGGTACGCCACCTACAAATTGTGTAGCCGTCGAATTAAAATAGATTTGGTGTAAAGATGGTGCTCTAAATCCAGTTGAAATCGCTCCACGTAAATTGATGTTTTCTGTTACTTTGTAACGTGTGGCTACTTTGAAATTAGTTGTGTTTCCAAAATCTGAATAATTTTCAAAACGCAAGGCTCCGTTAACCAACCATTTTTCAGTAACGTCTAATTCTAAGTCAGTGTATAAAGCATAACTATTACGTCCTTTATCAACTGCATTTGCAGGTCTGAAACCTGGAAAAACTTGTGCTCCACCTGGTCTTGTAGCATTGTAAAAGTCAGTTACTTTGATGTTTGCAGGAGTTGTTCCCGTTACAACTGCTCCATTAATATCATAGAGGTTGTAAGAGTCCGGCACACCTTGACTAATGTTAAAGTTTTCATGACGGTACTCTGCTCCAAAAGCTACATTTAAACCTTGAAGAACTTCGTACTTTTTATTCATGTCAAAATTAGTGGTATTTTGTGCAAAAGCTAAACCACCAGCATCAAATTCAGTTGGAGAACCTTCTCTCATCGAAGAGTTCACTGTATTTTCAATAGAATAATCAAAAGCATTTCTACCAAATGTATTACTCAAATCAAAATTCCAATCTTTAAATAACAGTCCTCTAAGTCCCGCGGCAACAGACGCATCATTTATTGTAGAGTGAATTTCTGGTAAGAATCCATTCGGGTATAAACCTGAATATCCTCTCGACTGATTCGGTCGTCTGTAAAAACCAGCAGCTTCACCATCTCTAAAGCTTGTTCCTCCAAAAGCATAAATTTCTAGATTATCATTTATAGGATAAGCAGCGTTTAAAAAGAATTGAGCACTTTTTAAAGAAGATTGTCCGACTCTCATATTAAAATCTTTTCTCTGTAAATTTCTAAAGGCTAATTCACCTTCTGTCGCATCAAAGTTTAGAGCGGTTTGCATTTGAGAAATAGTGGTAGCGTCGAGAATTGCGGTTTGCTGTGCACCTGTAAAGTAACTTACCGATGGAGCGTATAATTTAATTGCACTAAGTATTTGTGCGGTGTTTGGTGTATTGGTAATGTTTGCGAACAAAGAATTAATATTTGTTCCTGCAGTTGCAGCTCTATCCTCTATAGCATTGTAGGCGTTGAATAAAGCTCCAGTTACATCTTTTGCTCTGCTTGTAGCATCTCTAAGTTGAAAACTTGCGGTCGCATTAATAAAACTTTTTTCTTTACCCAAACTGGTTCCGTAGTTTAAGTCTAATTGATAATTTCCACCATCAACACCACCGGAATGGTCATTAGCACCTTTAGAAAAGTTTCCGCCAGAAAAAAGATTGACATCTAATTTATTGGTGTTTTTCTTAACGTTAATGTTGATTACACCGGCAATAGCATCAGAACCATATTGTGCCGAAGCACCATCTCTTAACACTTCAATTCTTTCGATAGCAAAAGCAGGAATGGCATTTAAATCTGTACCTACAGATCCTCTACCTGGAGAACCATTTATGTTTACTAGGGAAGAAGTATGGCGTCTTTTTCCGTTCACTAAAACTAAAACCTGGTCTGGACCTAAACCTCTTAATTGTGCTGGGTCAATGTGGTCTGTTCCGTCAGCTACAGTTGTAGAGTTTGACGTAAAAGATGGAGCAACCATGTTTAAAATTTGACTTAAATTGACTTGTGGTCCTTGCGAAGAAATGTCTTTCATATTGATGACATCAATAGGAGCTGTAGACTCTGTTACTGTTCTAGCAGGATTACGAGATCCTAGTACAACAACATCTTCTAGTGATTCGCCAGAACCTTTTAGAGTCACATTTAATGAGTTTCCCGTTACAGTCCATGATTTTGTTTCTAGTCCAACATAAGAAAATTGCAAAACATCTCCCATTTTTGCAGTAATGCTGTAGCTACCATCAAAATCTGATGTGGTTCCTTTTGCAGTTCCTTTTACAATAATAGTTGTTCCAGGTAAGGTTGCGTTTGATTCATCGGTTACCACACCGGTAATTTTAATTTCCTGAGCGCTTAGTGCAACCGAGAAAATTAAGGTTAGAATAAACAGAAGTTTTTTCATTTGTGGTCGTTTAAGGTTATATTGGCTAAAATACTACTTAAATAACGTTAAAATTTATTTATTCGACTGAATTTCTATTTAATATTGAATTATGATTGATATTAAATATTTTTTTGAAAGAATGTAATAATAGGATGTTTTTTTCTGCAGAACTATAATTATTGATTTCATAATCGTCTTAGAGCTCTCTATTAAAAAACAAATCAACAACTTATTTTAAAATTTCCATGCTTTTTGCTGTGTTTCACTTATAAAAGTCCACGCTACAAAACGACTTGTTTTTTGTCCCTGTGCCATATCAACTGTTTTTATGGTTACGGCCTGAACTTTTGCTAAGGTTTTATAAATCGTTTTTAGGTTATCACTTTTTGACACTAAAGTTGTAAACCATAAGCATTGCATTGGGTATTTGGCACTTTCATAAATCATTTGCTTAATAAATGCTAGTTCGCCACCATCGCACCACAATTCGGCATGTTGTCCACCAAAATTTAAAACAGGCTTGTCAGTTTTTTGCGCAGTCGGATTCAAATTAGTTACTTTCCGAATCGTGCTTTTCTGTGCTTCTTCAGCAGAATTATGAAAAGGAGGATTGCAAAGTGTAAATGCAAAACGATCTTCTGGAGTAATAATATTTTTAAAAATAAAACGCGACTCTGTTTGTTGCTGCAAACTAATTACCTCATTTAATTTCGGATTGTTTTCTATGATTGCGCTACAATTATCAATTGCTTTTGGATCGATGTCTGTACCAACAAAGCTCCAACCGTAAGTAGCATTGCCAATAATTGGGTAAATACAATTGCTACCTACGCCAATATCTAATCCCATTACATTTTCTCCTTCGGGAATTTTTCCGTCGTTAGATAAAGCTAATAAGTCGGCGATGTAATGAATGTAGTCTGCGCGACCAGGAATAGGCGGACAAAGATAATCTTTAGGAATATCCCAATTTTGAATGTCGTAATACGTTTGCAATAATGCTTTATTGAGTTGTTTTACAGCTTCGGGCTCACTGAAATCGATACTTTCAATTTGGTGTTTGTTTACAAAAACAAACGGTTTCAATGCAGGGTTTTGCCCTATAAGTTTTTCGAAATCATAACGGCTTCGATGTAAATTTCTAGGATGCAAATTGGTCTTAACCGAAGTGGAGGTCTCTTTCATTAGATTTTATTTCGGCGCAAAGATACATATTCCAAATTGGATATATTTTAAGATTGAATAGTAATAGAACGGCAATACTACTTATTTTAAACGGCACTTAAATTAGCAGACTAAAATGATTATAAAAAGTAAATAATGAAAGGTGTCTTGTATAATTGGCTCTTATTTTTTAATCAGCGTTTCTAGTGTTATTATATGGTCAGGGTTGTCTTGGCGCTAGAAGTTGGCTGCGACTTTAGAGCAAAGTGTTTTCTGGTACAGGAATGCATGATAATGACCGTTTATTCTACTAAAATCAGATTTATTTTGTAATGGACATTAGCAGTAGCTTTTCTATGTATTCGGACAATTTGTTTTTATTATCCATTCTTTCATATAAAAATTTAGCTACTTCAATTTTATTAATTTTATCTATTTTAAAGAAAACTAAATTTGATTTTACTCTTGAATATTTATATGATTTTCTAATTTTTATGATATCGCGAGCCACATCTAAATTACGGACGGTATATTCAATTAGGTCAATAATTAAGTTGTCGTATCTATCAGCTTTTTCAATAGGCCAATTTTCTGCCGTATAAATCCAAATGCTATTACTATCGTCTAATGCCTTTTACCAATTATATACTAGAAGATTGTTTTTGAAAATTAGATTTAGTATTCATAGATTTTTATTTCGGTCAAAATTGTTTATTTTAAGACTCTTTCATTTAGTTCATTTATTAACATTTGAGCTTTTGTTTCTTTTTGTTCGAAAAACGCTAAAGTGGTTCTCGCAACTTCACTTAAATAACTATATTTTCCTCTAGAAATTTGTTCATTGATAAATTTTTAAAAATGGTCTCCCAATAATATTGATGTATTTCGTACCATAATTTTTTTTACCATCTATATTAATAATTAGGACTAAATTCAATTTTATGTTTTTTAGCGCAAAAGTTATTGCTACCAATTGCGCCTGGGATATCTAGTTTTCTAATTTTTTAAAATACTGACTTTGAACGGTATTGAAAGATAATAAAACGCAATTAAGAACAAAGGTTTCCGTGATTACTACTTTTAAAAGTAAGTTAAAAAGCACGTTACTTTTAATCAAAATTTATTTTTATTTCGTAATGGATATTTACGGACAATTATTTATATGATAGACTGTTCCTGTTAATTGCTGTTTGCGTTACTCGAAGTTCCCAGAAGAAAGAGCTGTGCATCTGCGGCCGTTTGCTTCGGTAGTTCCTCCATCGGAATATGTCCAACACCTGGATACATAATCAATTTTGAATTTGGTAAATCTTGCTGGAATCGCTTGCCTAATTGGGGTTCTATCCACGTGTCTTTTGCGCCCCATACTAGTAATGTAGGCGTTTTAATATTTTTTATCTTTTGATACTGCGTAAAGTGGAGACTTTTTACAACATCTAAAAATGCACCTCTGTTTCCTTCACCTCTAGCATAATCGTAGTATCTGTCGATAACGGTATCCGTGATTTTAGAATCATCGCCGTAAACTTGCTTAAGTATATGAGCAATTAGGAAGCGAGGAGTAGTATTTTTAAATAAAGGAGCGATCGGAGTTTGAGCTACTTTAAATACAAATGGAGTGGTGTCGTTGGTAAAAGGATAACCCGCAGCATCGATCAAAATCATCTTTTTTACCAAGTTGGGATGCGCTGAAGCAACGTTCCAAGTAATGTATCCTCCTAATGAACTTCCTGTCATATAACAAGCATCAATAGTAAGGGCATCCAAAAAAGATTTCATAAACGAAACATAGAACTCAATTGAATACTCATGCGTTGGGTTCGGACCTGTTAAAGCAAAACCAGGTAAATCCAACCGAATAATTCGGAAATTAGCTTTAAGTTCCTCTTCCCAACCGTCCCAAGTGTTTAAAGAAGATCCAATTCCGTGAAGAAGTATCAGTGGTGTTCCTTGACCTTCATCGGTATAATGGTCTTGCATTCCGTTAATTTTTATAAATTTAGAATGTTCATTGGTGTACTTTGTTTTTAATTCTTGTACCGGAATATCCGAGCGCATCAGAGAAACAATTAATAGACAAATAACTATCAATATCAATAGAAAGTAAGAGGCAATTTTTTTCATTAATGTCTAGGTCTGCGTTTTTGTTGTGGTTTAAGATCATGCCAACTGTTTTCATTTAGAGCTTTTTCTAATTTTGAATTTAGCTTAGCAGTTCTTACTGAACAATACTACGTAAAAAAGATTTAGAAGAGATATAAGGTCTTTCTCTAAGTATTTCAAAAGTAAATAAAAGCGAGATTATACTACCGTTTTTCTCGACTATTATTAACCTATTAGCCCCGATAGAGCCGGTATCCTTTTTGTGCCAATGATAATTGGGCCAAAAAGATATAGGTGAAAGCGGGATTAGCTCCTTAAGATCTTAAGTGATATTTGTAATTCTTTGGATTTTACATTCGAAGGACATCAGCTTTTAAGACTTTACATACAATAAATCAGGAAAATTATAGTTTTATGATGAGGTATTGTTGCGTTTTTTTTGCGCAATTGCGAGATGTTTATAAATAATTTAAAGCGTATGAAAAAGATATTTTTTTTGATGGTTATGAGTAGTATTTCTTTGCAAGGTTTTGCACAAGAAATTAATAAGTCGAAGTTTAAAGCAGTTCCACCAAAGGAATCTAAAATTAAAAAGGAAATTCCACCTGCCGAAAGCGCACCAAAAGGAAATCCGCCAGCACTGGTTGCAAAGCCAAATCCGCTCGAAATTAATCCGGAAGAACTATTTAGTGATAGTGCGCTTTACAAAAAAGAGTCGAATAGCGAAGGTGTTTTTTACAGACGCAACCAATATTTAGGAAGTTTTGCTACCAAATCATTTACTTCCACAATTCGCTACCGTGACGCAGCTTTTGTAGATGGTGACAAGATAAAAGTATACTTGAACGACAAGGTTATTGAGCCAGAAGTGGATTTGGATAGTGAATTTGGTGGATTTAAAATAAACTTAGTTCCGGGCACAAATAAAATAGATTTTGAAGCTTTGAACGAAGGATTTGCTGCACCTAATACAGCCGAATTTCAAGTGTACGACGATCAAGGCGCTGTTATTTTTGGTAGTCAATGGAATGTAGGTACAGGTTATAAAGCAACCATTATATTAGTAAAAGAATAACTGGTTATTACTTATTTTAGTAAATAAACAAAGCCCTTTACTGTAAAGGGCTTTGTTTTATCATAGAGTCTGCAAAGAGGATTTATGGTTATTATTTTTTCCTGTAAACTTCAAATTGTGATTTTTTTACTTGCTATTTGCTTTCCTAAACCTTTTATTAAAAATTAATGTAATTCTAAATGCTTAATCAAAACATTCCATCAATAATAAATCACCTTTGGTATGAGTGATGGTGACTATACCATCATTGGCAACACTATTGCTACTTCCGGTGCGGTATCCCATAGTGAGTGTATCGTTTTGTAAGGGGTAAATTAAATTGATAGATTGTAATCCGCTTACTTCTCCAATTGGAATTAATGAAATTGGTGTATTGGCGGTATACCATTTTTCGAACTTCTGCGGCAACAAAAATATTTTAGAATGATCGTCTAGAATTACAATTTTTAATAAATCACGGTAGCGTACAATATTGGTTACGTTAGTTATGGTGTGATCGGCGCGTTTGCCTGTTGCCCAAATTACGTTGGCTGCAGGTATTTTTCGGTCAATGAGGTAATCAAATGCTTTTTCTAAATCGGTTTTGTCTTGGTTGGGCGTGTGTACAATTTCAATTGGATATTGTTTAGTCTTATAGATTTCTGGGTCAAAACCACGATCGAAGTCACCCAACAAAACATCGACTTTTATTCCCAATTCCATCACGCGTTCCATGGCCGAATCGAGTACAATGACCAAAGGAGACCATTCTAATAATTGTCCTAATAATTCAGAATTACATGCGGCGCCATTGGCTATAATTAGAGCAGGTTCTTGATCGTCGCGAACAATATGATGTGATGACATAATGATTAAGTTTGAGTGCAAATTTAGATAAAAAGCAGCCTTTAAGTTCCTTTAGTAGAAATCCTTCAATCGAATAAAATTCTGCTTCAACTAAATTTAATGTATTTTTTGAAAGACATAAAAATACTTCACAAATTAGAACTTATAAAAGCAATGAAATTCATCTGAATGAACTTGCTAAGCAGTTTTTTTTTAATTCAATTCGTGGTTGTAGTGATTTTTATTCTATCGTATATTTTCGAGAATCAGTTTCGCTTAAAGAAAAGTAGCCCAAAGCAAAATTGTCAAAATTGGTTTTGTTAATCAAATTTCCTCTTACGGTAGCGGGTGGCGATTGAAATGGTCCACCAGAGCTTCCGCCAGCAACATTGATCAAAATAGACATGTATTCATAGTATTCTTTAGAAATTCCGATGTGTTTTAGCTCCACTTCGTCACCAATTTCTAAATCTCCATTGTTAGAAGAACTAAAAACTTCGTTGCCTTGATAAAATTTATCACTAGAAACAAAATAGTTCGAGATTACTTTATTGGAGTAAGTATACAAAAACAAGTAATAATTATCCGCTGCCGCAGGATCAGTATAAAATGCTTTTACTTCGACCTCGGTTCCTAAAATACCACCTTCATTGTCTTGTTCCAAACGCGTAATGGGTGCGACCGATTTTAGTTTTTCTGTGGCATTGTAGGTTTCTCCGTTCGTTATTATGGTGAGTGTGTACGTTTCGTCTAGTACTGGTATAAAATCAGTACAACTGTACTTTCCTGTAGTTTGCAATTCAATAAAATCAAAACGGACCTTACTACTATTGCTAATATAAACTGTTGCGCCAGAAACTACAGGAATGTCTTGATCATAAAATCCCGAAGTGGTAGTTAACTTGATAATTTGTTGATTTCCAAGAGTACCTTTGCTCCAATTAATCGCTGCTTCAACGACAAGTTTTGGTGGCGCTTTGTCCAATTCTAAATCAATTATATTTTCGCAACTAGAAACGAAGAAAGTAAGGAGGAGTGTTGCTAAAAGAGCTATGTTTTTCATGTTGTATTTTTTTCTAGGAGAACCTTATTTTTAGAATTTGAAATTGTAAGTCACAGCAGGAACGATTCCGAAAATTGAAAGTTTTACTGCCTCATTCGAACCTGTGTCTTCATTTTGTCCAAAACTAATGGAAGCGGCATTCATTCGGTTGTACACGTTATAAATACTAAAGACCCATTCGCCTTTCCAATTTCTATCTTTATTCTTGCTTGGTGTTAAAGTCGCCGACAAATCCAAGTGATGGAAAGTCGGTAAACGATTGTCATTTCGCAAGCCATAACTAGGAACGCTGATGCCTAAATACTCATATTTTCCATTAGGATAGGTAACAGGTTGTCCTGATTGTACGATGAAACTCGCTCCAAAATCCCACTTCTTGTTTAAATTATATGAGGTAGTTACTGCTAAATTATGTGTTTTATCATACGCAGACGTATACCATTTTCCATTATTAATCCCGGTCTCTTCTAACGTTCTTCCAGGCGTTTGCTGTTCTGATCTGGACAAGGTGTAGGAGATCCATCCATTCAGTTTTCCTTCGTTTTTCTTCAACATCAATTCTAATCCATAGGAACGCATTCGGCCATTCAGAATTACTTGCTCAATGGCGTCATTGGCAATTAAGTTGGCCCCATCAATATAATCCAATCGGTTTTGAATCTTTTTATAAAAACTCTCGACTTCAATTGAGTAATCACCGTTTTTAATATTCTTAAAATAACCAACAGCCACTTGATCGGCAATTTGTGGTTTAACATAAGTATCACTTGGTGTCCAGATGTCTAATGGAGTAGGAGAGGACGTGTTAGAAACCAACTGTAAATACTGTATCATTCGGTTGTAGCTGGCTTTTACCGCTTGATCCTCATTGATTTGGTAGCCAATTGAAAAGCGAGGTTCAAAATTGTCAAAACTCTGAATGACTTTATTTGTATCAAAATATTTTGTACTTGTCGGTATTGCTTTTTGGTAAATCTGTAAATTTTGATTAAAAGTTACAGGATTATTGTCTTGGTAATAATTTACGGTTGACGAACCCAATCGGTAAAACAAGCTGTAGCGCAAACCATAAGCAAGCGATAGTTTTTTCGTCAATTTGCTTTCTGCTTCCAGGTATAAAGAAGGCTCAAAAGCATATTTTTTATCCAATTGATTCGAATTGATTCCAGAGGTTTCGTCTGTTGGTTTTATCGTCCCCGGATTAAAATCATAATAAATACCATTAACGCCATAATTCAGTTTAAATTTCTCTGAAATATAATGCTTGAAATCGTATTTGATGTTGTAATTCTTAATGCCTGAATCCCATTTGAAACCTACGAATTTCAGATCTAATCCATAGTAATAATCACTGTAAATGACGGATAGATTCGAAAATAATTTATCAGAAAACAAATGATTCCAACGTAAATTTAATGTTGAATTGCCATACGTATTAGTGAAACTTTTATTCAAACTAAACACGTCGCGACCAAAATAACCAGAAACATACAGGTTATTATTGTCGTTTAGTTTGTAGCTTATTTTCATATTTAAATCATAAAAATAAGCCGAATTATCTTTGTTTTCTTCGCTTAGCTTTAAAAACAAATGGGCATAAGAAGTTCTTCCGCCAATCAAGAAAGAACCTTTGTCTTTTACAATTGGGCCTTCAAGCAATAGGCGACTAGAAATTAAGCCAATTCCGCCAGTCATATGAAAATCCTTGCTGTTTCCATCCTTCTGATAAATATCTAAAACAGAAGAAGCTCTTCCGCCATAGCGTGCTGGAATTCCTCCTTTATATAATTTTAAATCTTTAATCGCATCGGGATTAAAAACCGAGAAAAATCCGAAAACATGAGACGAATTAAAAATGGTCGCTTCATCTAATAAAATTAAGTTTTGATCAGCTCCACCGCCGCGAACATTAAATCCAGAAGCACCTTCGCCCGCATTGGTCACGCCAGGCAATAGTAAAATAGATTTAATAACGTCTACTTCTCCCAACACCACAGGCATTTTTTTGATGGTCGAAATTGACATTTTATTCACGCTCATCTCTGGAGTTCGAGTATTGGCACGACCGCGATTGTCTGTAATTACTACTTCATTTAACTGTTCTCCTCCTTCTTTTAAGGAAAGATTAAGTTTGGTGCTTTTGGAGATCACAATATTTTGAACAATGGTTTGGTAGCCAATGTAACTAATTTCTAGATTTTGTTGGCCCGCAGGAACGGTGACAGAGTAGAACCCGTACTCATTCGTTGTGGTTCCGATTTTGAGGTCTGGAAAATAAATATTTACCCCAATTAAAGTTTCGTTGTTTTTGGAGTCACTAATAGTTCCGTTTAAAGTATATTTTTCTTGAGCGTAAGAAAATAAGCTACTTAGGAATAAAAGTAGGAGAAAAAAATTTTGTTTGAGGGCCATTGGTTATTTATTGCTTAGGAGCAAATATCTATAGAAATGGTCAGAAAATTTAACCAACAAGCGTTAATGTTTTCTAAAATGCATAAAAAAAGGCAACCCGTACGAGTTGCCTTTTTTTTAAGTAAGTAGTACAAATCGAAATTAAGCGATTTCGGAAATAATAGTGTTAAAAGTCGCACTCGGACGCATTGCTTTAGTAAGCAATTCGGGATTAGGTTGGTAATAACCACCAATATTTTGAGGTTTACCTTGCGCTCCAATTAACTCTGCATTAATTTTATCTTCGTTTGCTAATAATTCTTTAGCTACAGGTGCAAATGTTGCTGCTAATTCTGCATCGTTAGTTTGTGCTGCCAAAGCTTCTGCCCAGTACAGTGCTAAATAAAAATGAGAACCTCTGTTGTCTATTTGTCCCACTTTACGAGCTGGTGACTTATCGTTAGCTAAAAATTTGTCATTCGCTTCATCTAATGTTTCTGCCAAAACAATTGCTTTGCTGTTGTCTTGTGTTTGACCTAAATGCTCCAAAGAAGCACCTAAAGCAAGAAACTCTCCAAGAGAATCCCAACGCAAATATCCTTCTTGTGTAAATTGCTCTACATGTTTTGGTGCAGATCCACCAGCGCCTGTTTCAAACAATCCTCCACCGTTCATCAAAGGAACGATCGATAGCATTTTTGCTGATGTACCTACTTCTAAAATAGGAAATAAATCAGTTAAGTAATCACGCAATACGTTTCCACTTACAGAAATGGTGTCTTCGCCTTTAATGATTCGTTCCAAAGTAAATTCAGTTGCAGCAACCGGATTTAAAATTCGAATATCTAAACCAGTAGTATCGTAATCTTTTAGGTATGTATTTACCTTTTTGATTAATTCTTTATCGTGTGCTCTGTTTTCATCCAGCCAAAATACAGCAGGAGTGTCAGACAAACGCGCTCTATTTACCGCTAGTTTAACCCAGTCTTGAATAGGAGCGTCTTTTGCTTGACACATTCTAAAAATATCATTGGCTTCAACTGTTTGTTCCATTAAAACTTTTCCGTCTTTATCTACTACACGAACCACTCCGTCAGCATGTAATTGAAAAGTTTTATCATGAGAACCGTATTC
This sequence comes from Flavobacterium sp. TAB 87, assembly GCF_001529295.1. GTDB lineage: Bacteria > Bacteroidota > Bacteroidia > Flavobacteriales > Flavobacteriaceae > Flavobacterium. The sequence continues at coordinate 145,414 of NZ_LLWK01000033.1, read as the reverse complement.
TTCTGCTTTTTGTGCCATCAAACCTACGTTAGGAACACTTCCCATTGTAGTTGGATCAAAAGCACCGTGTTTTTTGCAGAAGTCGATAGTTGCCGTATAAATTCCAGCGTAAGCGCGGTCTGGAATCATAGCAATTGTATCTTGTTGGTTGCCTTCTTTATTGTACATCTGTCCAGAAGTACGGATCATAGCGGGCATAGAGGCATCCACAATTACATCAGAAGGAACGTGTAAGTTCGTAATTCCTTTGTCAGAATTTACCATTGCCAAAGCAGGTCCGTTTTCGATCGCTTGAGTTAGAGCAGCTTCTACTTCAGCTTGTTCAGGTTGGTCTTTTATTTTAGCATAAACGTCTCCTAAACCGTTGCGGGTATCGATGTTTAATTTTTTGAATAAATCAGTGTACTTAACAAAAACGTCTTTGAAGAAAACTTCAACGATTGCTCCAAAAATGATTGGGTCAGAAACTTTCATCATTGTTGCTTTTAAGTGAACTGAAAGTAAAACGTTCTCTTTTTTTGCTTCAGCAATTGTTTTGGCAACAAACGTTTTTAGAGCAGCGATATTCATCACAGAACTGTCAATGATCTCACCTGCTTTTAGCGGAGTACTTTCTTTTAAGACAGTTGTTGATCCGTCTTTAGCCACGAATTCGATTTTCACATCATTTGATTCAGCAACTGTAAGTGATTTTTCACTTCCGTAAAAGTCACCTTCCGACATTGATGCAACGTGTGTTTTTGAATCTGCAGACCAAGCACCCATTTTATGTGGGTTCTTTTTTGCAAAGTTTTTAACGGCTCTTGGTGCTCTACGATCAGAGTTGCCTTCGCGTAAAACAGGATTAACAGCAGAGCCTAATACTTTTGAATATTTAGCTTTTATAGCTGTCTCAGCATCATTTTGAGGATCTTCTGGAAAATTCGGAATTGTATATCCATGAGATTGCAATTCTGAAATTGCAGCTTTCAACTGTGGTACCGAAGCCGAAACGTTGGGTAATTTTATAATATTTGCTTCTGCTTTCGTTGCTAATTGACCTAATTCTGCTAAAGCATCTACCACTTTTTGCTCGGTGGTTAAAACTTCAGGAAAAGTAGCCAAAATACGTGCTGCCAAAGAGATGTCTCGTGTTTCAATAGCGATTCCAGCTGTTGCAGTAAATTCTTGAACGATTGGTAAAAAAGAATAGGTCGCTAACAATGGCGCCTCATCTGTTAAGGTGTAAACAATTTTCGAATTCTTTGTCATTTTTTTTATTTTTATAATCGTACCGCTAAAGAGTAGCGATGTAAAACATATATTCGGCTCGAAAGGAGCTTCGCAAATATAAGAAAAACAGTCCGAAATCGGTGTAGTTTTTTGATTGAATTCTTAATTTATCAAATTGCTATTTTGAAGATCGTTAATTGTCAAATCGATTATTTTGGTATTAAAAAATTACGGTTTTGCCAGTTTTAAAATGTGGCACAAAAAAAAACTCGTTTCAAATGACATGAAACGAGTTTTTTTATAACAATTAGATAATAGATTATCTTCTTTTATCTCTAATCTTAGCTTTTTTACCAGTAAGTTCTCTAAAGTAGAAAATTCTAGCTCTACGAACTGCACCTTTTTTGTTGATTTCAACTTTTTGTAAAGCTGGTAAGTTTACTGGGAAGATACGCTCAACTCCAATTGCACCTGACATTTTACGAATAGTAAAAGTTTCTGTGTTACCAGAACCTCTTCTTTGAATAACAACTCCTTTAAAAAACTGAGTTCTTGTTTTTTCACCCTCTTTAATTTCGTAGTAAACTGTGATAGTATCACCAGCTCCGAAAACAGGGAAATCTTTTTTAGCAACTAATTCGGTTTGAACGAATTTCATTAAATCTGCCATAATATCTTATAATAATGGTTTTGCCTTAGAGCAACATACACGTACTTCGCCAGAGGTTAGTCTAAATTTGGGTGCAAATGTAATGAAAAATCTTAAAATAGCACTCATTTTATTTAAAAATTACTGCTTCTTTAGTTTGTTGTTTTTTAGGAAGTTAAATATGATACGGAAATAAAAAAAGAGCTTTTACTGCTAAAAGCTCTTTTGATTTATTGATCATCCTAAATTAAGGCTATAGTTTAGTCAATTTAAGTTTTTCTTTATCTTGTTGAATGCTCAGATCCGTTTTTGATTTGATATCGCTATACTTGTTCAGCCCCAAAGACGCTGATAAGTTTTTATCTCTTTGGTCAAAAAGATGCTCAATTTCTTTGTCTCTTTCGCTTTTAGACCGTTCTTTTTTGTCCATAGCTATTAAATCAGAAACTAACTCGTTGTTCGCTTTTTCGAAACTGCTTTTTTCTGTTTTACTTAATTCGATACCTTCTGTGTTATTAAGGTCTGACAATAAAGATGTTTTATTTAGGTCTTGTGCAAATGAGGCAGAGGTTATTAAAAACGTAACTAATAGGCATACTTTAAAAATTAATTCTCTCATGATTTTATACTTTTTAAGGTTAGAATTGCGTGAGCAATTTTAATTATCTAGTATAAATATAAGAAATATTAATCCTCTAATAAGTCAGGTCTGCGGTTTTTTGTATGTTCGTATGCTTTATCTTCACGCCATTTTTCGATTTTTGCAAAGTGACCGCTCGTTAAAACTTCTGGAACTTTCCATCCTTTATAATCGGCTGGACGAGTGTATATCGGTCCTGAAAGCAAATTGTCTTGAAAACTATCGGTTAATGCCGAAGTTTCATCGCTCAAAACACCTGGTATCAATCGAATCAAAGCGTCTGATAAAACCAAAGCGCCTAATTCTCCGCCTGAAAGTACATAATCGCCAATCGAAATTTCTTTAGTAATAAAGTGATCTCGAACTCTTTGATCTACTCCTTTGTAATGGCCACACAAAATAATAATGTTTTCGAGCATCGACATTTTGTTTGCCATTTTCTGATTCAAGGTTTCCCCATCTGGTGACATATAAATAATTTCGTCGTACTCTCGTTCACTTTTTAAATGCGTAATACAAGCATCAATAGGTTGAACCATCATGACCATTCCAGCACCACCACCAAATTGGTAGTCGTCGACACTTTTTTGTTTATTGGTTGTGTACTCCCGTAAGTTATGAAAATGAACTTCAACCAATCCTTTGTCGATGGCTCTTTTCATAATAGAAGCCTCAAATGGGCTACGCAATAATTCGGGTAAAAGGGTAATTATATCAATTCGCATTTTAAAAAATCTAGTCTGCAAAGTTACTATTATTAATTGGAGTAGTTATAACTACAACTCAAACAAAAGTAGCTGTGGCTATTCGAGAATTCTGCTGCAATTATGATTTACAAAAAATTGAGTGTTAATTGTTGCGAATTTCTTAAAGAATTATTTTAACAGTATCAATTTGTTGCATTATCCTTTTTTAAGGTATATTTATAATCAAATTTAAATTAGACTAAACTATGCAATTATCTTTTCGAGGAGTTCGAGAATGTACCGCCGTAATTTTGATGGTAACACTTTCTAATCAGAGCAGTTCTGCACAAAATAAGACAACGATGACTAATCCTTTGTTGCAAAGAAGTACGCTGCACTATCAAGCACCCGTTTTTAACTTAATAAAAAACGAGCATTTTAAACCAGCATTTGAGTTCGGTTTTAAAAAACATGATGAAGAAGTTGCTAAAATTGCTAACAATTCAGCAAAGCCAACATTTCAAAACACCGTATTGGCTTTAGAGTTAAGCGGAGTAGACTTAACGCGTGCCGCCACTGTTTTTTACAACATGACCGGTTCCAATACCAACGATGTTTTACAACAGTTAGATGAAGAGTATGCGCCAATTTTTGCAGCGCATAACGATAAAATTTATTTAAACAGCAAGTTGTACAAACGCTTTAAAGCGATCGATTTAAAAACGTTAAAGGGAGAAGATAAAAAATTAACCGAAGTTTATTTGGAGAAATTCGAGTTGGCTGGTGCTAGTTTATCAGAAGAGGATAAAGAGAAAATGAAAGTTATCAATGGTGAACTGGCGACTTTAAGTACTGTTTACGGAAATAAATTGTTAGTAGCTCGTAAAAATGGAGCAGTTTTATTTGACTCGCCAAAAGATTTAGACGGCTTAAGCCCTCAAGAAATTGAAGCTGCCAAAGCGCAAGCGACCGAAACAGGTCATCAAGGAAAATACATGATAGGTTTGCAAAATACCACACAACAACCGGTATTGCAAAATTTGACGAACAGAGCTTCTCGCGAAAAAATATTCAAAGCCTCTTGGTCACGTGCTGAGAAAAATGACGATGGAGATACGAGAGAGACATTAGAAAAAATGGTCCGTTTGCGTTTGCAAAAAGCGCAATTAATGGGTAAAAAGAGTTTTGCCGAATGGAAGATTCAAGATCAAATGGCAAAAACTCCCGAAGCTGCAATGAAACTTCTAGCAGAAATTGCCACTCCAGCTGTCGCCAAAGCAAATGAAGAAGCAATCGAGATTCAAGCCATTATAGACGAACAAAAAGGAGGTTTTAAGTTGGAGCCTTGGGATTGGAATTTTTATGCCGAACAAGTGCGTAAAGCAAAATACGATCTAGACGAAAATGAAATTAAACCCTATTTCGAAATCAAAACAGTTTTAGAAAAAGGCGTGTTTTTTGCTGCAAAGCAAATGTACGGGATCACGTTTAAAGAGCGTAAAGATCTTCCAGTATATCATCCAGATGTAGTGGTTTATGAAGTTTTTGACAACGACGGAAAGTCGATGGCAATTTACTATCTGGACTTTTACACTCGCGACAATAAAAATGGTGGTGCTTGGATGAGTAATTTCGTGGATCAATCGCATTATTTAAAACAAAAACCAGTAATTGTAAACGTTTATAACTTTGCGAAACCCGTGGGAGAAAACCCTTCTTTAATTAGTTTTGACGATGTTACAACTATGTTTCATGAGTTCGGACATACCTTGCACGGGCTTTTTGCCAACCAAAACTATGTTACTCTTTCAGGAACTAACGTAGCAAGAGATTTTGTCGAATTTCCATCGCAAATCAACGAGCATGCTGCTTTAGATCCAACTGTTCTTAAAAACTACGCAGTGCATTACCAAACTAAAAAGGTAATTCCACAAGAGCTTATCGATAAAATTAAAAAGTCAGAAACGTTTAATTCGGGGTACAACGTAACCGAGTTGTTGGCAGCGTCAACCTTAGATATGGCGTGGCATAGCGTAACTAGCGAAGCTGATTTTAAGCCCACTTTAGTATTTGAAGATGAAGCGCTAAAAAAATACGGTTTATTAGTGAAGGAAGTGCCAACACGCTACCATAGCCCTTATTTTGCTCACATTTTCAGTGGAGGATATTCAGCAGGATATTACGCGTACACTTGGTCAAAAACGTTAGATTACAACGCCTATGACTGGATTAGAGCCAATGGCGGAATGACTCGTGAAAACGGAGAACGTTTTAGAAAGTACATTTTATCGGTAGGAAACAGTGTCGATTTAAACCAAGCGTTTCAAGACTTCGTAGGTCACGAAATGCAAGTAAAACCATATTTAGACAACGAAGGTTTTTAGAAACAACAATAAATTATAATTTTAAAAAATGACATTCGAGCAATCGAGTGTCATTTTTTTTTTGAAGCCATTTCCGGCGCTCCATTTCAAGTCCTCGCTCCCCAAAGTATTTTGCTAAAGTTGTAATAAGAGCTTCCGTTGGTCGCTTTTTTACAACAAGCAAAATTACTTTTTGGCGCTGTGGGCTTTTTATTGCGATCCGGGCTACAATAAGAATGGAACTTAAATTTCGGGTAATGAAAAGGTGATTTTTCAATAAAATAGTATTGCCTTAAAATAATTATTAGACAAGACTAATAATTATTTTTTGCTTATAAGTAAAATAGTTTTAATTTAGCAAAAATTTAAATTTAATAAATTACTTATTTGATGAAAACTTACTTTTATCGCCTATTCGGACTTTGCTCTTTACTCGTTCTTAATTCTTGTGTTGAGCTTGAACCGTCTGCGCCCGAAGAATATCAGTTACTTGATGGCCCAATAGAAGGCTTGACATTTGCCGAAGCACGAAGACACTTGGCAGGAGATGTTGCTTTTAATGACAGAATTTTTACCGAAGCTACTGGTTTAGGACCACTATTTGTGGCCACGAGCTGTGGTTCCTGTCACGCCGGCGACGGAAAAGGACATCCATTTACTACTTTAACCAGATTCGGCATCAATGATAGTTTAGGATCAAACGAATTTGACCACGGACCACAACTTCAAAATAGAGCTTTGCCCGGTTATAAGCCAGAAGTAATTCCGGCAGCTGCACCGTTTTCTAGATTTACACCGCCCATTACTACTGGACTCGGTTACTTAGAACTCGTAAGTGAAGCTGATATTTTAGCGATGGAAGCAGCGAATATTAACAATCCAAATGGTGTGCGCGGACATCCCAATTGGGCTGCTATTCCGTCATACGTAACGCCAAGAAAAGGAAGTGCTAAAAAAGGGGACAGGTACATCAGTCGTTTTGGAAAAAAAGGCGCTGCTTACGATTTATTGCACCAAACCGTTTTTGCCTACAATCAAGACATGGGAATTACCTCCAGTTTTGACCCAAGCGATGTGTACACTTTACAAGATTTAGATCCCGAAATTTCAGATAAGGAGATTCATGATGTTGTCTTTTATTTACAAACACTCAAAGCACCAATTCAAAGAGATCAAAATGCGCCCGATGTAGTCGCAGGTAAAAAAACATTTGCTTCGATAGGTTGTGTAGATTGTCATAAACCTGCTTTAAAAACTGGCTATTCGCCAATAGGTGCACTTTCATTCAAAGAGTTTTATCCGTACACTGATTTATTGGTGCATGATATGGGTGAAGCACTCAACGACGGTTACACCGAAGGATCTGCATTGCCAGGCGAGTGGAGAACACCGCCATTATGGGGATTGGGCTTGGCTCCTGATTCGCAAGGTGGACAATTTTATCTGATGCACGACGGAAGAGCAAAAAGTATTGAAGAAGCAATTTTATTGCACGGAGGAGAAGGTACAAGTTCAAAAAACAAATACGGAAATCTAACGGCAGAAGAAAGAAGAAAATTAATCACTTTTCTTAAAAGTTTATAAATGGACAGACGAAATTTTTTAACAAAAAGCTGCATGAGTTGCTTTGGAGCAGGTTTAGCTTTTACTTTTTTACAAAGTTGCAGCACAAGTTCACAATTATTGCAAGGATCAATTTCAGGTTCAGACTTAGTAATTGATGCAGTTGAATTTGTCAATAAAGGGACCGAGAACAAATTTAAGAAATATGTAATTGTCGCTCATGAACAACTCAAATTTCCAATATGTGTGTATCGCATAAACGAAAACACGTATAGTGCACTCTTAATGGAATGTACGCACCAAGGCGCTGAATTGCAGGTTTTTGGCGATAAAATGCAATGCCCTGCGCACGGTAGTGAATTCGACAACCACGGTGATGCGACAAGCGGGCCAGCAACCGACCCTTTGCGATCGTTTCCTGTAACGATCATTAATAACCAACTAAAAATTTCACTTAAATGAGAACAAAATTACTCTCACTATTAATTGTCCTGATCAGTTTTCAATATTCAAATGCACAAATAGACAGCAGTTTATTAAGACAAGTGCCTGCAGATACCTCAAAAACGTCCATGAATATGGATGCTATTTATACGCGACCTTCCTTTCAGTCCAATAGATTGCCTATCGCACTTGGCGGATACGTCGAAGCAAATTACCAACACTTAGGAACAGATGGCGTTACCGAAGGAAGTCAATTTCAATTTAGACGACTTTCTTTGTTTATTTCTTCCACAATATCCAATCGAATCAAATTTTTGTCTGAAATCGAATTTGAACCTGGCGAAAGTTCAATCGAGGTCGAATTTGCCGCAATTGATGTAGAATTACATCCTTTAGTTAACCTTCGAGGCGGTATGATTGTGAACCCAATTGGTGCCTTCAATCAAAATCACGATGGTCCTAAATGGGAATTTACAGACCGACCAATTTTTGCTGAGCAAATGTTACCCGATACTTGGAGTAATGCTGGTTTTGGAGTATATGGCAAATATTATCAAAAAGATTGGTCTTTTGGGTACGAGTTTTATTTGACCAGTGGTTTTGATGATTCAATCATAGCAAATGAATTGAACCGAACGTCGCTTCCTTCTGCCAAAGAAAACAAAGAGCGTTTTGAGGAAAGTGCGAGTGGAAAACCATTAGTAACGGCAAAACTAGCCTTGAAGAATGCAAAAATTGGTGAAATTGGAATGTCCTATATGGGTCACGCTTATAATAATTTTGAAGACGACGGACTTATTTTAGATGATAAAAGAAAGGTAAAAGTAGCTGCTGTCGATTTCAATACGACGCTAAAGTGGACGGATACATTTATAACTGGAGAATTTGCTTGGGTATTTGTTGATGTACCAGAAACGTACAGCCAGCAGTTTGGAAACAAGCAAAGGGGTGGATTTGTAGACGTGGTGCAGCCTGTTCTGAAACAAAATATTTTAGGCTGGAAAGATGCGGTATTAAACGTAGGTTGCCGATTGGAATATGTTGATTTCAATTGGGGGAAATTTAGAGAAACTGACGGTAATATTGGCGACGATCTTTGGAATATTATGCCCGCAGTAAGTTTTAGACCCAATTCTCAAACTGTTTTGAGACTGAATTATAAAATATTAAAACAGCGCGATATCTTAGGCAATCCACCAGAAAATACGGGCGGATTTATATTAGGACTTTCATCTTATTTTTAATAGCAGAACGCTAATTTTTTTTATACTATTCCGAAAGAGACATTGTGAAATTATTTTCACGATGTCTCTTTTATCAATTTAATATTCTCAACATTCGACTCATTTAGTGCAAAGAAGCCATGAAAAAAATCGAAGAAATAAGTACTTCTACGACCCACATTTTATCTCCAGCGGAACAGGAATATCTAAGGCAGATTTATCTTTTTGATCATGGAAAGCATCATAATATAACAACAAAAATTTTGGCAGCAGTGCTCAACAACAGAGCTTCGTCTGTGACTGCTATGATTAAAAAACTATCAATTAAACAAATGGTAGTATACGACAAGCATTTCGGCTGCCGCTTGTCTGAGAACGGATTGAAAGAAGCGCTTCAAATTATTAGAAGAAATCGTTTGTGGGAATTGTTCCTGTATGAAAAATTAGCCCTGGATTGGGAGCAAGTGAATGAAATGGCCAGCAAGTTACAAAGTTTAACGTCAACGCAATTGATCGAAAAATTAGCTGTTTTTTTAGGAAACCCAACTTATGATCTGCAAGGTGAAGTAATACCAGATCTTTCAGGAGAATTACCAGCCACCAGTTGTTTAGAGATTTATGATTTAAAAGTCGGACAAAAGGCAACTGTGTTTGGTTATCGAGAAACATCTAACTCCTTTCTTGAATATATAGGAAAACTAAATTTACAAATAGGTGCGCAAATTACGATTCTCTGCATTGTCACTTACAACAGTTCGATCGAGATCATAATCGAGAATAATCAGACTTATATATTATCCAAAGAAATTGCTCAAAAAATATTTGTACATGTAGATCCCAATTAAATATTTTATACTCTATTTACTTAAATATTATTTAAAATAGTAGCAACGATAGGTCTAAACGTACGTCTTTACGTTGTATGACTAAAGATTTTTTTTAAGATAAAATTTAAAAGAAAGATTCTCAAAACCAAATAGATTTTTAAGCGCATAAAAAAACCTTCTTGATTGCTCAAGAAGGTTTCGTCGGGGTGGCAGGATTCGAACCTGCGGCCTCCTGCTCCCAAAGCAGGCGCGATAACCGGGCTACGCTACACCCCGTAATCGGGTGCAAATATAAAACTAATTTTTAGTTTACCAAAGCTTATTTTGAAATAGAGACTAATTATTTTTAAATAGGTAAAAGTGATGTTTATATATGACGAATTTTTATTAAAAAAACTACATTTGTAAATCAAAAATTGAAATACCATTTACTATGTCAGATACAATCGAAAAAATTAAATGTTTAATTATTGGTTCTGGTCCAGCGGGATATACTGCGGCAATATATGCGGCTAGAGCAAATATGAATCCAGTTTTATACCAAGGAATGCAACCAGGTGGTCAATTGACAACTACAAACGAAGTTGAAAACTGGCCAGGTAATCCGATAGGAATCACCGGTCCAGAAATGATGGTGCAGTTGCAAGAGCAAGCACAACGTTTTGGTACTGATGTGCGTGATGGTTGGGCTACCAAAGTTGATTTCTCTGGAGACATACATAAAGTATGGATTAACGATGCGATCGAATTGCACTGCGAAACAGTAATTATCTCTACAGGAGCTACCGCTAAATATTTAGGATTGGCTTCAGAACAACATTATTTACAAATGGGTGGTGGCGTTTCTGCTTGTGCTGTTTGTGATGGTTTTTTCTATAGAAATCAAGAAGTTGTTATTGTAGGAGCAGGAGATTCTGCTTGTGAAGAAGCACATTACTTATCAAAATTGTGCAAGAAAGTAACCATGTTGGTGCGCAGCGAAAAATTTAGAGCTTCAAAAATCATGGAAGAGCGCGTACGCAAAACAGACAACATCGAAATTTTATTGAATCACGATACGCTAGAAGTATTAGGAGACGAACAAGTAGTAGAAGGTGTTAGAGTATTGAATAAAAACAACGGCGAAACGTACGATATTCCTGCAACTGGTTTCTTCGTAGCAATTGGTCATAAACCAAATACCGATATTTTTAAAGATTATTTAAATCTTGACGAAACAGGATATATAATTAATACGTCAGGAACTTCTAAAACAAATATTGAAGGTGTTTTTGTAGGAGGTGATGCCGCAGATCATGTATACCGTCAAGCGATTACTGCCGCGGGAACGGGTTGCATGGCCGCTCTGGATGCAGAGCGTTATTTGGCTGCAAAAGAATAAGTTTATCAAAATTAAGCATAAAAAAAACCAACTTTTTCAGTTGGTTTTTTTTATGGATAGAAGTGAATGATGTTTCAGTCTATTTTGATTTCTTAAAAAGTTTAGCCTCATTTTCAAAGCGAGTTATTTCTACTTTTGCCTTTCCGAAAAGAAAAATTTCAGCTTCGTCAGCTGCAGAAATTTTAATGGTTTCTTCGGCAAAAATTAAGCAGCTGGTATAATTTTCAGCAGACAAATTAACATTTTTAATAGTTAATTTATTTCCCGTAAAAACTGAGTTGTTATCTAGCCGAATAGTTCCGTTTGTTGCCTCACCTTCAATTGTAGCAGTCGCTTTTTGGTATAAATCACACTTAAAGTCTGTGGAGGAAACCAAAGCTTTGATGTCTGCACTTTTGCTTAACTGAATACTACCTTGTTCACTTTTTAAATTCAGTTCTGTTTTTGTCTTATCATCTGCAGTTAGTGCGAATTTTTTCGAATTTACATTCAAATATAATTTAGCATAATCAGTCGCTTGTATCGTAATATCCTCTAAGGACAGTTCTTGAATGGCATAAATCGAAGCGTCATGTTTTGCTGTCACCGAAATTAAATCTTTAGTGTAGGTTATGCGAACGACTAACTTTTTAAAAATTCGAGCATCTTTTGCGGTATAAATACGAAGGTGTTTGTCACGCAGTTCTAAGGTAATAATCTCATGCAAATTATCATCTGCTTCAATTTTTATTTCATTCTTAGTTCCTTTTTCTAAATAAATCTCGATGTTGTCTTCTACAGCAACACTCGTAAATTCACCTATTTCTCTTTGTTCTACCGTAACGGTTTTAGAACCTTTTAAACGTTCTTTTCGTTGACCAAAAGCAAGCGTTGTAACTAAAAGTAAAAGCAGTAATGCGGTATATTTTTTCATTAAATTTAGGCTTATGGTTTGGGCAAATATAGAAAAATCATCCACTTTTGATGAATGATTTTGATCTATTTTAACAATTGATTGTTTTATTTTTGAGTAATAGAACCACCAGAGTTAGATTTTTTTTCCATGGTTTTCGGAATTTTATTGTAACTAATTCCTGCTCCACTGCTGGCTTCAGCCTTTAACGAAGCTATAGGATGCACACTTATCGAGGCACCGCTACTGGCGTCGGCATTTACATCATTTGCTTCTAGGTTTTGCGCATTAATTACTGAGCCACTGGAGGCATCTGCTTCTACTTCCAATGCCATTCCTTCGACATTAATAGTACTTCCGCTACTAGTGCTTACGGAAACTTTGTCCGATTCAACGCTGATATTCATTTCAGATGCGCTCGAAGCGTCTAGTTTCAGATGTGTACTTTTTAAGATCGAGGTGCTTCGAACAGTAGCAGCGCTCGAAGATTCAATTTCGTGAATCACCGGCATTTTTACTGTCACTTTTTTAGTAATGCTATTTCTAAATGAATTAAAATCGCACTCTATAACTAAGGTTCCATTTTCAATTTTAGTTGTTATTTTATCAATTAGATTATCATCTGCTTCAACAACTATAGACGAAGAATCACTTTGTTCGATTACCAAATCAATAGCGTTTTGCACTTCTATCTTTGTGAATTTTTCGGTAACAGTGCGGTTTTGAGTAGTTACGTTTCCGCTTCCTTCAATCGAGTTTGAATTCCCTCCAAAATTACACGAAGCAAAAAGCAATGCAGTAATTGTAACAAGAATTAATTTGGTTATGTAAATGATTAGCTTGATCATGATTAGTTAATTTTAATTATCATTCCGTTTTTGTCTTTGGATAAATTGCCAGATGATTTGCTGAATTTTACCACTTCTTTGCCGTTGATCTGCACCGAAACTTTATTAACGGTATCGGTATCAATATCAAAATCTTCAGTGTTGTCTACATCATTGTATTCATTTTCTTCTTTCGGACAGTTTAAACATTTTATTTTGTGGTTGAACACTTTATAGATGTAATTGTCACCGCTGTAATGCAAGTTAAAAAACTCATCATCCGAACGATCGTAATCCTGTATCGAGGCGTCTGGTTTTAATAGTTGCCCTTCAGGTACATACAAATATACATTAACTTCTTGATCTCTAAATTTGTTCTTAACATCGGTAACAAAGTAGTTGTCTAAAATAATTTGATTGCCTACAACCTTTGTTTTATACATAATTTTTTGCGCTCTTTCGCGGGCATCAGCAAACGATTTGCCACGAGCATTTTTCTCTACTTGTAAATACGGTGCTTTTGCATCGGTGTACAAAACATGAAAATGAACGTCGTTCGAGTAAATTAAAGCAGTACCTGCAGAATCCTGAACAAATTCAAAGTCGGTATTGTGACTGATGTCTTTACTGTAATAATCGTTGTATTTAAATTTGACAAATAAAGTGTCAGTTGGCAATACATTCAGTACTTCTTTTTTGGCCGACTTATTTTCAAATGAGACTTCGGTTGCTTGTTTAATACCAATGCTAATTAGCAAAGCGACAGCAATAATCCAAACGGCAAGTAAAGTATATTTAACAATGTTACCGATTGTTTTTGAGTTAGGAGAAATTAATTTAAATCCTAATATGGTCAAGAAGAAAAACGGAATTCCAACTGCAAAAAGCATTAGTACTCCAAAAGACCAAATTGGATAGTCTGTAAAGTTTCCAGCTTCGACAAAACGTTGCCACGGAAATTCAACAAAAATATTAGTACCCCAGGTAAATACACCTACAAACAATGAGATTAATGTAGAGATACCAGTTATCACTAATAAAATCCCTAATAATTTTGCAAATATTTTAAAGATTCTAATGATAACATCTCCTAAACTAGTACCAAATCTTTCGGCTCCGTACTTTACCTGATCGCCCATTTTATCGTAATCAGCATTTTTAAATTTCGCAGATAAATTGTCAATCTCTTCTCTAACTTTTCGCTCAATATTAGAAATAGTAACAGGTTCGCCGTCCATTTCTAATTTTTCAGAAGTAGTAATAGCAGCTGGAGTAACTGCCCATAAAACGATGTAAGCAATAATTCCTGTGCCAAAACCTGCAAATACAAAGATCAAAAACATAACCTTTAACCAAACGGCGTCAATGCCAAAATAATGACCTAATCCAGTTGCTACACCACCAATCATTCCTTTCTCGGTGTCACGGTATAATTTTTTACCTTTTGTTTTACTGTAATTATTTTGCTGATTAGGCTCATAATCATCCTCAATAATATAGTCTTCTGGTTGTCCCATTACGGCAATGACCGCATCTACATCAGGTAATCCTACAACGTGTTTTTCTGTTTGTTGTTTTTCAGACAATAGCTCCGACACACGCATTTCAATGTCTTTGATGATTTCATCTTGCCCCGAAGAGTTGTTCAACGAACGTTTAATTGCATCAAAATAACGCGTTAATTTCAAGTACGCATCTTCATCGATATGAAAAAACATGCCTCCTAAGTTTATATTTACTGTTTTGTTCATGACTATTATTTTTGGTTGGTTATAAGGTTTACAGCATCAGACAGTTCGGTCCAAGTGCTATTTAATTCAGTTAAAAAAATTTGTCCAGTTTCGGTTAGTGCGTAATATTTTCTTGGAGGCCCAGAACTTGATTCCTCCCAACGGTAGCTCAGTAAGCCATCGTTTTTCAGGCGAGTCAAAAGTGGGTAAACAGTGCCCTCTACGACCAATAATTTTGCGTTTTTCAAAGAGTCTAATATTTCAGAGGTGTATGCGTCTTTTTCTTTTAGAACCGATAAGATGCAGAACTCAAGAACACCTTTGCGCATCTGTGCTTTTGTGTTTTCAATATTCATAATTTCATTGTGTTTTTTTTAGATGGAACAATTCGTTTTTTGATTGATGATTGATGATATATGGATTGGTATGCTGATTGATTTTTTAAATTTTCATTGCCATTGATTTTATGATAATCAGTTTTAGTAGCTATTCCCGCTATCCGCTGTATCTTTTTCGCCTTAAAGAAAGGCAAAAAAGGATGCCGCCTTTATCGGGGCTAGGGCACTATTTATTTCAAGAAATTGATAGTCATTGGATATTTGTACCATTCTCCATTTGACGCTTTGATCGAAGCATAGATGACCAAATAGAATTCGACTATTTTTAACAAGCAAAATAAAAAAAGAGCCAAAACTCCGATGCTTAATAATCCAATATTATCAGAAAAATTGAAATTATTAAAATTGTTAAAAATAAAAGCTTCGTCCTCAATTACAGCGCTAATAGGCAGATTTCTAAAAATTAAGGTAAAGAAAATCGGAATTGCAACGAGTGCTAAAACTAAAGAATATAGCAATAAACTCAATTGAAAATTCAAGGTTTGCTTGCCGTGATGATTTACAAACTCAGATTTTTCCTTGTTTGTAGTCCAGATAATTATTGGAAAGATGTAATTGCCAAACGGAATAAAGTATTGACTTAGAGTGCTTAAGTGCGTAAAAGTTGCTGTGTTTTTAAAATTTGATGTTTCCATGATTTGATTGATGATTGATTAAAATGATTGACCTAGTAATTTCTTATGCAAATATATATCTAAAGGACAGTATCTTGTTTTGCATAGTACCTAAAATTAACAAAAAATTAACAATATAAAATAATATGCTTGCATAGTATTTTTGATTATCTTAGCGCAAATTCCAACAAATAGAGTAGTTCAGCAACAGTAATTTTCTATTTGAATAGCCAAAAATAAATTTTAAAATTATGAAGCTTAGCGTATCCAAACTCAATCAATTTGTTTTTTTAAAATTACCATCTGCATTTATCTGTGGTGTTCGTGTCAAATCAATTAGCGAAGAAAAATGTGTAGTATCGGTAAAGCACCGCTGGATCAATCAAAACCCGTTCAACTCGATGTACTTTGCGGTTCAAGCTATGGCCGCCGAGTTGTCTACAGGTGCAATGGTTATTGCTCAAATTCAGCAGAGCGGAAAGAAAATTTCGATGTTGGTTGCGAATAACAAAAGCAATTTTTCTAAAAAAGCTACCGGCCGTATTAACTTTGTATGCAATGATGGAGCCTTAATCACAAAAGCAATCGAAGATACTATTGCTACTGGTCTAGGACAGACCTTTTGGATGAAATCTATAGGAACTAATGAGCAAGGTGTACAAGTTTCTGAAATGGAATTTGAGTGGAGTGTAAAAGTGAAATAAACTAAAATAGCGTACCAAATAAAAAATGCCTCTATTGTTTCGAGGCATTTTTTATAAATAGAGGTTTATCTTAAATTTTTGCTAGACGACGAGTCTTTTAAGCGTATCATTTACTTGTTCAAAATCGTCTTGATTGTCTGCGATAATCATTAAAAGATCATTCTCCTTAATTTCGGTAGAGCCGCCTGGACGAATGTAAACGCCATCTCGTTTTACCATTACAATAAAAGCAGAATGAGGAAAATTGAGATCTACAATTCGTTTGTTGATCGCATAGAAGTTAGGCAAAATAACAAATTCTTGCATGGCCGATTTTGGAAGGTCTAAGATAAACTTGTCATTTTCTGATATCGGCTTTTCTTTTTCTGGTAGTGCCACATTCAGCCATTTGGCCACAATAGATAAGGTAGTTCCTTGAATAATAATAGACGTAACCGAAATAAAAAATACAATATTAAAAATCATGTTCGCTTTGTCAATTCCCGCTAAGAGAGGATAAGTAGCAAAAACGATCGGAACGGCACCGCGCAAACCTACCCACGAAATGTAAAATCGACGTCGCAGTTCCATCTTAAAAAACATCAAACTTATAAAAACGCTTAAAGGTCGGGCGACAATAATAAGAAATACAGAAATAAGAAGTCCGATGCCCATATAAGGGAAAACTTGCGAAGGAAAAACAAGTAAGCCTAACGTTAGAAAGAGTACAATTTGCATGAGCCACGCCAAACCATCGTACATTTTGAGAATCGTTTTTTTGTGTATCAGTTCTTGATTACCTAAGTAAACTGCACAAATATAAATAGCTAAGAAGCCGTTTCCACCTATAAAATCGGTAGCAGAAAAAGTGATAAACATTAATGCAATAACCAATACGGGATACAATCCTTCGAAGTCAAGTTTTATTTTGTTAATTATTAATTTACTAATCTTACCAAAAGCAAAGCCCAAAATACCACCCAAAATCATTTGTTGTAAAAATAGCGGAATAATAGATAAAATGCTTTTGTCTTGATGCACGACTAATGTTAAAAAAGCAATAGTTAAAACGTATGCCATGGGGTCATTACTCCCGCTTTCGAGTTCTAAAGTAGGTCTCAAGTTGTTTTTTAAAGCAAGACTTTTAGATCGTAAAATAGAAAATACCGCCGCCGCATCTGTAGATGAGACGATCGAACCCAATAACATACTCTCGTAAATAGTAAAGTCGGTTACAAACCAAACAAAAGTGCCAAGTGAAAGAGCTGTTAGCAGAACCCCTAAAGTGGACAGAACCATTCCCTCTCTAAGAATTGGCTTTACAGAAGTAAAACTGGTGTCAAGACCACCTGAGAACAAAATAAAATTTAAGGAAACGATGCCTATAAATTGCGCAATTTTAGGATCGTCAAAATAGATACCTGCAATTCCATCAGCTCCTGCTAACATGCCGATACCTAAAAATAGTAGTAATGTTGGTACACCAAATTTGTATGACGTCTTACCTACAATAACGCTCACAAACAATAGTAGTGAACCAACTAATAATATGTTTTCAATTGTTAAATTCATTATTTTTTTAAGTCAACGTGGGCCAATTTAAACTTCAAAAAGCATCAATTAACTACATAATAATGTAGGATTCTGAAAATTAAAGTAAATTTTTAATTTCCAGAATCCTTTAAATTCTTGAATTTTTTAGAAGTGTAACTAACTCACAATTAAGTAATAACTTTTAGACGGATACTTTTTTCTTTGCGCTTTTATTCAAAATTATGTAGCCTAAAACTCCACCAATTATCGAAGCAGAGAAAATTCCGATTTTAGCTTGAATAATATGTACTTCGTCTTGCAAGGCGAGCGAAGTAACAAACAGAGACATCGTAAAACCAATGGACGCTAATAAACCAAGTCCAAGTAAATTTCTTAAATTCATTCCGTTTGGAAAAGGAGCTACTTTTAGTTTAATAAGTAATAACGTAAATCCAACTACACCGATAACTTTTCCAACAATAAGACCTAAAGCTACACCTAAAGCGACATTGGTGTTGAATAATTCTTGAAAGTCGACATCTATAGATACACCTGCGTTAGCTAAAGCAAAAATAGGAACGATGAAAAATGTGATCATTGGGTGCATCGCGTGCTCTAGTTGTTGCAACGGCGGGATGGCTTGGTTGGTATCTGTTTTTATTTTTTCGAGTACATGTAATTGCTGTGACGTTAAAGTCGGAATTTGCTCGACTGGATCAATAGATTTAAATTTATGGAGGTATTTCTCTATTTTTTTAACATAAGCGTTTTCTTTAATAATAACATCAGCAGGAATGGTAAATGCAGCCAAAACAGCAGCTATTGTGGCGTGAACTCCTGACAATAAGAATGAAATCCAAACCCCTATAATTCCGAAAACAGCATAAAATATAATATTTCGAACACCCAATCGATTCCCCATGTACATGATCGATAAAAATGCAGCGCCTAACATTAGACTCTCTACAGATATATTTGACGTATAAAAGAAGGCAATAACCAAAACAGCTCCTAAATCGTCCACGATAGCTAATGCAGTTAAGAATACTTTTAAATTCAACGGAATTTTATCTCCAAGTAAATACAAAACGCCCAAAGCAAAAGCGATGTCCGTAGCCATTGGAATTCCCCAACCGTTACTAACTGGTCCAGCAGGATTAAGAAAGTGATAGATCAAGGCAGGTACTACCATTCCTCCCAAAGCAGCACCAATAGGTAACATTGCTTTTCGCGGATTTGATAATTCGCCGCCCACAATTTCACGTTTCAATTCGAGACCGACTACAAAAAAGAAAATAGCCATGAGCCCATCATTAATCCAATGGTGAATACTATAATTTAAATACGATTTTCCATCAAATTCTAAACCAAATTTATGTTCAAAAAAACCAAAATAGTCATCTGACCAAGCTGAATTGGCCAAAAACATAGCAATAATTACACTTATTCCAAGTACGATTCCGCCTGCTTTTTCTTGTTGTATAAATTTTTGAATGGGTTGATATACTTTATCAATAGGGTATTTTTTTTCGTCTGTCATTGAATTGTTTGTTTCGTTCAAAGTTACATTTTAAAAATAACTACTAAAGTTAATTTTTGTATTGATTTATAGTCTATTGTTCCTTTACCTATTAGTATTAACAGCGAAAATGTGTTTTTAGTAAAAATAAATCATTAAAAATAAAACTTTATACTTTAGGTAAAAAGTCGGTTCTGGAGTTTCATTTTAATTTTTAGGTTCTATCTTATTAAAAGTGAAATCCAAATCGAAATTATTCTCGTATATCTTGGACCAGGTCTTGATGTGCAGTTTATCGTTGACTAGCCTACCCAAGCGTTTTTTTGATGGGTAAAAGTGTTTGGTGATAAAAAATTTTATAAAGTTAAGCGGTAATTATATAAATTTTAAGTCGTTAAGTGCTTTAATTTTGAGTAAATTTTAAATTTCACTTCTGTTCTTAATTTGTTAGCAATAGATTATCAAGGCTTTATGATTTCAAATTAGTCCTATTACAGCAAGCGAGTACATGCTTAAATAGATCGATACTTGACTTAATTTATTTTGATTTTTTTTAAAAGAGGAAACAAAATAAGCAGTGAAATTAAAAATTTGAATTAGGTCTTAATTTTAGTAAAACAAATCAAATGACGATACAACCAAACTCAGTCACGCCATTAAAAGCAGAACAAATGCAAGAATGCAACCACCAATTTCTATACGATGTAGCTTACGGGCTTAGTAGTAGCCCAAAACGCTTACAGTCTAAATATTTTTACGATAAAAAAGGTGACCGTCTTTTTCAGCAAATTATGGCATTGCCAGAATATTACCTGACGCGTTGCGAGACAGAGATCTTCGAACATAAAACCGCTCAGATTGCAGAGGCAATAAAAGTAGATAACAGCGCTTTCGACCTAGTCGAGTTGGGAGCAGGTGATGCGACTAAATCACTTTTTCTCTTGAAATATTTATCGGAACAAAAAGAAAAATTTTCTTATATGCCCATTGATATCTCAGGAAATATTTTAGAAATTTTAAACGACAAACTGCATGCTAATTTACCCGAATTAGAAGTTGTTTGTTTAGAAGGAGAATATTTTGAGATGCTAAATAAAGTGGCCAAACTATCGTCTCGTAGAAAAGTAGTGCTTTTTTTAGGAAGCAATATTGGTAACATGGAATTTAATGAGGCAGAGGTCTTTTGTGCAGAACTGCGTAAAAAATTAAATAAAGGAGATGTCGTTTTGGTTGGTTTCGATTTAAAAAAACATCCACAAACTATTCTAGATGCCTATAATGATGCCAGTAAGACTACCGCATTATTCAATCTTAATTTATTAGAACGCATAAATAATGAACTGGATGCAAACTTCAATTTGCAGCAATTTGAGCATTATCAAAATTACGATCCTTTAACTGGAGCTTGTAAAAGTTATTTAATTAGTCTAGCAGATCAAAAAGTGAGTCTTGCAGACACAGAGATAAAATTTGATAAGAACGAGACGATTTACATGGAAATTTCCCAAAAGTTTTCTGTTTCAGATATCGAAAATTTAGCTATCAATTCAGGATTTATGCCAATTGATACGATTATGGACGATAAAAAATGGTTTGCAGATGCCTTTTGGTTAGCGACTTAAAATAAAAGTACAATGAAAGAAATCATACACATAAATCCAGATGCAAAAGTTTTTTTAGAGCGCTTTAGAAAAATTAGACAGCAGTCAGAAAATATTTGTCGACCTTTAGAAATAGAGGATTATGTCGTGCAGCCTGTTGCAGATGTAAGTCCGCCGAAATGGCATTTGGGTCATACGACATGGTTTTTTGAAACCTTTATATTAATTCCTTTTGTTAGGGATTATGAGGTATTTGATGCTCAGTATAATTTTGTTTTCAACAGTTATTACGAAACTGTCGGTGCTAGAGTGCTGCGAACCGATAGGGGTAATTTAAGTCGCCCTTCGGTGGCCGATGTGTATCAGTATCGAGCATATGTTAATGCGAAAATGGAGGAATTTTTAGAAAGCGATTCTTTGACTGTTGAAATTAACGCAATTCTAGAGCTAGGACTCAATCATGAGCAACAGCATCAAGAGTTATTGTATTATGATATTAAATATATTTTAGGACACAATCCCTTATTTCCTTCATATTCAGAAAGAGTTATTTTTGAAAAAAGACCAATTAAAAAAAATGAGTTTATTCCAATTTCGGAAGGTCTTTATGAAATAGGATTTAGTGGCACTGGTTTTTGTTTTGACAATGAATTAGGAAGACACAAACAGTATTTGGAATCTTTTGAGATTGCCAGTAATGTAGTCAGTAATTCTGAATATTTGCAATTTATTGAAGCGGGTGGTTATACTAATTTTAAGTATTGGCACTCCGACGGTTGGGCGTGGGTAAAAGAAAAAAATGCAAAAGCACCACTGTATTGGCATTATATTGATGCTAACTGGATGCATTATACGCTTAACGGGCTTCAAGCAATAGAGTTGGATGCGTCACTTTGCCATGTAAACTTTTATGAGGCCGCTGCTTTTGCGTCATGGAAGGGAATGCGCTTGCCAAAGGAATATGAATGGGAAGCAGCGTCTCATTTATTTGCATGGGGAGAACGTTGGGAATGGACGGAAAGTGCGTATTTGCCTTATTCTAGATTTGCAAAACAATCGGGTGCCATTGGCGAATACAACGGAAAATTTATGGTGAATCAAATGGTGCTTCGAGGAGCATCGGAAGCTACTTCTGCTGGACACAGTCGCCCTTCATACCGTAATTTTTTTCATCCAAAATTGCAATGGCAATTCAGCGGGATACGTTTAGTGAAGTAGAGCTTTCAAATATATAAAACAAAAAAACCTTCATTTTTATAAAATTTGAAGGTTTTTCTTTTATTGAATTTAAAATACTTATCCTATCTTTTTTAAAGATGATGAATATCTAGAAGTTCTGTCGGTTGAAATCAAAAAATATTTTCTACTTAAACATATTCGAAATTTCTGCCATGTGCTTATTGAGAAGTGCTTTTGTAAAAGCCAAATTTGCTTTGGAGGAATCAGCAACTAAGTAAATAATATAACTATTGTTGTTTGATATTTTTAAAAACTGAAACTGATTCGTCAGCGTTATCGTAATATCATCTATATTTTGATTCTGTTTTAGATAATCGTTCGAATTTAATTGAGCTCTTACTATTTCTAATGCAAATTTTGATGCATTTTCTATATCAAAGTTTGTATTGTTCTGTTTGGAATAAAAAATATTACCGCTTTTTACGTCAATAATACTTAATGCTACAAATCCATGCATTTCCTTAAATATATTCTCTCCAAATAATTTTAAAAAATCCGACATTTATAAAAATTTAAGTAGCAAATTTAATTTTTTTATAATTGAAAAGCTATAAGAACGTTTTTTATTCTTTTAGGTGGGATCTACTTTGTGATTTTGCAGAAAAAAATAATTTACACGGTCATATATCTATTACGCCAAAATTACTTACAACAAATATGCTTAATTAAAGTAATACTCGTCTTTTTGGATACAATAATTCTTATAATTCATTAAAATTCTTAGCTTTTTAGAGTCTAAGTCAAACTTGTTTATCGTTATTATTCTTTAACTTTTTTTTTAAAAGACTGTTTATTAAAGGGTTGAAGGAAGTGTTTCGTGCATATCTTAATTTTTTTTATGCAAAAAATAAGTTACATGTTTTTTTTGTACTTTTGCAGCCCCAAAAAAAGAGTAATTGTTTTAGAAAAAAGTATCAGAAATTTGCTTTGCAATAACTAATCTATCTGTTTTATTTTTAAAAATTGAGTTATTTCTGAGGTACAAATGTACTTTAATGAAATATCAGATTTTAAAGTTACACGGATACAAATTAAACTTAACCTATGAGAATTTTAAAATTATATTTTGCAGTACTTATGCTGCTTTTTTTTGCATCACTACTTTGTTTGCAAGAAAATATTTTTTCTGGAATCGAAATTAAGGAAATTAAAAGACCAGTAAGTGCTATTTACAGCACAAAAAAGGAAATATAAATGTAAAATCCTACTGCGTAGAAAACGAAAGCATACCCTAAATTATTTCTCTTACTAGTAGTACTATTTGTAAAGCTTTAATTCACCATTGTTGGGTATGTAGAACTAATTGCTAGTCAGTTGTTTTAAACAGAAATAATATCATTCGTCACAACTTAATTATCACCTAAATAAAATTTAAATATTATGGAAAAGAAACGTCCAACCCTAATTGATGAGCCGGTTAAATGGGATACAACCCAAACTATAGTAAGTAAGGCTGATTTATACGGAAGCTTAGAATATGTTAACGACACCTTTTCGTCAGTTTCAGGATATGATGAATCGGAGCTTATTGGCCAACCACACAATATTATTCGCCATCCTGATATGCCAAAAGTGATTTTCAAAGTCTTATGGGATAGTATTTCAAAAGGGAAAAAATTTCATGGAATCATTAAAAATTTAGCCAAATCAGGTAGATATTACTGGGTAATCACTGATTTTGATTATATAGTAGGAGAAGATGCTAAAATTTTGAAGTATGTGGCTCGTCGTAAAGCTATTTCGCCGGGTGTAATTGCAAAAGTGGATGTTTTATACAAGAAATTGTCTAAAATTGAAGAAGTAAGTGGAGTAGAAGGAAGTGAAAAGTATTTGATTGGTTATCTAGAAGATCATAACCTTGATTATGTAGAATTAATTACAAAATTAATGATGGACGATTTGAATCAAGACGTAAAGGTTGAGTCATCCACTCAAGAAATAGAAGAGGTTAAAAAGGGTTTCTTTGGTAGATTTTTTGGAAATTAATACTTCTTTTTAAATGATTTAAATAGTGCCTCAATTAAATATTTTTGAAAATGCTTAACCGTTATTTAGGGAATTTTAAGAATTTTCCAAGAGAAATATGGATTCTTGCCCTAATTACTCTAGTAAACAGAATTGGGGCTGTGGTGGTTCCTTTTTTATCGATTTATTTCAAAGAAGAATTAAACCTAAGTTATTCGCAGATTGGTTGGATTATGGTTTGTTTCGGTATTGGATCTTTAGTAGGAACCTTCATTAGTGGAAAATTATCTGATGTTTTTGGATCGTATAAAGTGATGGTGTTTAGCTTATTTGCCAGTGGTCTAGTTTTACTTTCGCTGCAATTTGCTAAAACTTTTGAGCTGTTATGTATTACGATTTTTCTGCTAACTGCAGTTGCTGATATGTATAGACCTGCGATGATGGTGAGTATTAATGATTATGTAAGCAGCGAATCCAGAGTAAGGGCGTTATCATTATTAAGAATGGCAACTAATGTTGGTCTTGTTGTAGGGCCTGTATTAGGAGGAATTCTAATTTTGAATGCAGAATACAATACCTTATTTATTGTAGATGGTCTAACTTCTATCATTTCGGTATGTTTTTTTGTAATTTTTGTTAAAGAGAAAAAACTACTGTATAAGCTAGAGATGAGCGCTATAGGACAGGATAAAATGGCGCCCTTAAAAGATTTTCCTTTTGTGATGAATTGGATTATTGCCCTGATAACAGGATATCTGTATTTTCAGGTTTTTTCTATTGTGCCTATTTATCACAAAGAGGCATATAACTTAACGGAGTTTGATAGTGGAATGTTTCTTGGTTTCAGTGGAGTTGTTTTTATTTTATTTGAACTAGCGGTGGTTAATTTTGTTCAAAAAAATAAAATAACAGACATGGTGGCTATAATGATAGGATTACTTTTAATAGGTTCTTCTTATCTCTTACTATTCTTAGTTCATGAGCCTTGGATATTCTGGGCATTTATGTTTTTAATGAGTCTTGGAAACATGTTGACTTTTGCCTTTGCAAGTGGTTTTGTGATGAATAGAAGCCATAAAAACTTAGAAGGAGTGTTTATGTCAACTTTTCAAATGAGCTACGGTTTTGCACACGTATTCAGTTCTAAGACAGGTCTGGCTATTATTCAAAATTACGATTACAATACCAATTGGATCTTTAATTATACGCTTGCATTTGGTACCGCTTTCTTAACTTATCTGATTTTTTTGGTGGTAAAAAAAGAACAAAAGAAGGTAAAAGAAGATATTGTTGTTTCGTTTTTCAAAAAATAATAAAATTTGATATTTTACTTATCTCGAACGATAACAAATGCTATAGTTTCTATTACAGTATTATTACAATTTATTAAAGCATTGAATCTAAAAATGTAACAATAAAAAAAGGTCTTAAACAAATTAAGACCTTTTTTTATTGTCTCGAATTTGTAATAGTAATTTTTGCAGATTTTAAAAATAATTGAAGCAAGCGATAGCTTTGACCGTTGTAGTTTATAAGTCCTAGAGGCTGATTTAAACTAATAATTCAATGATTCAGTAAGTAGGACTTACTATTATAATTAGTTGCTTAATGCGAATTAAGATATTGTAAAGTGTATGTGTCTATAAAGCTACTCTAAAATGATTCGGAAAGGTGAGCATTGGTCGGAGTATTAAATCGAAAGATTCCAGTTTAAGTTGAGATGAAATTAAAGTCTATGCTCTTTTGGAATTTTTATTCTTTAGAGATGATTGTTGCGCTAGTTATTTTTAAGTTTCTGGAGAAATGATACTAGTCAAAAAGTAAAGATGTACTTCTATAAGAACACTTGTAAATTTGATTAATTGCGACGGTAAGAATACCTCTTAAAAATAAAAAACCCTTAAACAGTTATTGTTTAAGGGTTTGTTTGTGTAGCGAAGACGGGAGTTGAACCCGTGACCTCAGGGTTATGAATCCTGCGCTCTAACCGACTGAGCTACCTCGCCAAGGTAAATAAGAAAGTAGCTCCTTATTGCGGGTGCAAATATAAAAATAATATCAATGCAAACAAGCATAAAACAAAGAAAAAAAAATATTTTTCAAAATACTTTTTTTACGTAGTAATATTCTATATATTTCCAAAAAATTTAATGTAGCACATGGATCAAAAAGTACGTTACGAAATAGAGTTCCCTATAAACTCGTCACCTCAGTTATTGTATCAATATATTTCAACACCATCTGGTCTATCGGAATGGTTCGCAGATAATGTTAATTCAAGAGGAGAGTTTTTTACTTTCATTTGGAATGATTCCGAAGAGAAAGCACGTCTTGCTTCAAAAAAGACGGGAGAGAAAGTAAAATTTAAATGGGTAGATGATAACAATAAAGATTCAGAATATTATTTTGAGTTACATATTTTAGTTGACGAAATCACCAAAGATGTTTCGTTGATGGTAGTAGATTTTGCTGAAGAAGATGAGCTGGACGAGGCAAGACAATTATGGGAAAACCAAATTTCAGACTTAAAACATCTTATCGGTTCTGTTTAGAAATGTCCTTATTATAACTTATATTTGCCCTGAACAAAATTCAGGGCTTTTTTATGATTAATTTTAATGGAACAGTAGTAGCAAAAGAAGATAACATTTTAACGAATAACCGCGCTTTTTTATACGGTGATGGTGTTTTTGAAACCGTTAAAATCATTAATAATAAGATCTTATTTTTAGAGGATCATTATTTTCGCTTAATGGCTTCGATGCGTGTGGTTCGAATGGAGATTCCGATGAACTTTACAATGGAATTTTTAGAAGAGCAAATTCTGAGTTTAGTTAATCAAAATGGAATTGCTAGTTCGGCAAGAGCTCGTATAACTGTTTTTAGAAACAACGGAGGCTTGTATTTACCTACTACAAACGAAATCTCATACTTGATCCACGCGTTTGGTCTAAATAACCAGAATTATATAGCTTTTACCGATACATACGAAGTTGATCTCTACAAAGACTTCTATGTAACCAAGCAGCTTTTATCGTCTATAAAATCTACCAATAAATTAATAAATGTTACAGCGAGTATTTTTGCAAATGAGAATGACTTAGATAATTGTTTGCTGCTTAATGACGCTAAAAATGTAATTGAAGCATTGCAAGGAAACTTGTTTATGGTTGTAGGAAACAAACTAATTACTCCGCCAATTTCTGAAGGATGTTTGAACGGAGTAATGCGCAAGCAAATTATAGAACTGGCAAAAAAAGAATCCACTTTAGAAGTTGTTGAAGAAGTAATATCTCCTTTTGAATTACAAAAAGCAGATGAATTATTTGTAACCAATGTAATTATGGGCGTTCGCCCGATAACAAAATATCGCAAAAAAGAATTTTCAACAACTGTCTCTCAAATTTTAGTAAAAAAACTGAATGACTTTATAGCGTAATTTCTTAGTTGAGATATGGGTTTTCTGGAGCATTAGACCAAATAACATAATCACCACCTAACTCTACCAATTGTTCTTTCCAGAAATGAGTAGCCGATTTGCCGATAATTTTATTCTTGTAGTTATTGTCAGTTATTATCCAAGAATTCTCTTGCATCTCGTGTTCCAATTGGTCTTCGTCCCAACCCGTATATCCTAAGAAAAAGCGAATGTTGTTTTTGTTAATTCGACCAGCATTAATAAGAACTTTGGTTGACTCAAAGTCGCCACCCCAATAAATTCCATTAGATATTTCAATGCTATTTGGTATTAAATCCGGAATATTGTGGATAAAATACAAGTTATCTTGTTCGA
Organism: Flavobacterium sp. TAB 87; assembly: GCF_001529295.1. Lineage (GTDB taxonomy): Bacteria > Bacteroidota > Bacteroidia > Flavobacteriales > Flavobacteriaceae > Flavobacterium. The sequence continues at coordinate 117,632 of NZ_LLWK01000033.1, read as the reverse complement.
CAGGACCGCCGTTATATATTTTAAAGGAAGCTTCAATCTCGGGGATCAAATCATTAATAGTATACTTCAATGGCTTGTTAATAATGAAGCCAATTGAGCCTTCTTTGTTGTGATCTGCCAATAAAATGACTGATCTATTGAATGATAAATCTCCAATTATAGAAGGTTCCGAGATAAGAAGGTGCCCCTTTTTTAATTTTTCTGAAATCATGCGGTTACAATTTTTATTAAATTTAACAAATTTATTTTTAATTACACAAAATAAATCGTCAAACCGCAAAAAAAAACCTTCCATATGGAAGGTTTTAATATATTTTGGCTTGTAAAACTAATTCTTAGTTTACTGCTCCTTCTAATTCTGCACCAGCTTTAAACTTTACAACGTTTTTTGCAGCGATTTGAATTGTTTTTCCAGTTTGAGGATTTCTACCATCTCTTGCAGCTCTAGCAGAAACTGACCATGATCCAAAACCTACCAAGGAAACTTTACCACCTTTTTTCAAAGTAGCTCCTACGTTTCCTAAAAATGACTCTAAAGCTAACTTAGCAGCAGCTTTTGTAATTCCTGCGTCAGCAGCGATAGCATCGATTAATTCAGACTTGTTCATAATTATTAGTTATTAATTGTTGGTTAAAAAAAATTGTTAATACACAAATTTAGTAGGAAATCCGTACCTCGCAAGTATTTTGTTTAATTTTAGATAAAATTGTTGATAACTTGCTTTTATTGTTCATAAAAGCAACAAAAAAAATCGTTAAACCGCTTAACCTCCCTGTTTTATTGACTTTAGTGCACTTTTGCCTGCTCTGAAAAACGAACTCCATTTAATAATTCAGCGGTTTTCATTCTTTTTTTACCCGGCAGCTGTAAATTATTTACAATTATAAACCCATCACTAATCGTTATTTTTAATTCTTTCTTTGTACTAATTACTTTTCCAATTTTATAATCATGGCTTTCCATGCTAAATTGTGCATCGTATATTTTTACTGACATTTCGTCGGCTTCATCTTTTAAAAAACACCACGCCGCAGGATACGGACTTAAACCTCTAATCAGGTTAATGATATTTGCTCCAGTGTCGTTCCAGTCTATCTTACAGTTTTCTTTATTGAGTTTATAAGCAGTTTTAATGTCAGCAGGTTCTTCTTGAATGGTCGTAACGACATTTTCATCTTCCAATTTTTGCAGTGTATCAATAACAGTTTGACACCCTAAGTTCATCAATCGATCGTGCAATTCGCCCGCGTTTTCGTTTGGTTCAATTTCGATCTCAGAACTTAAAATCATTGCGCCAGTATCAATTTTATCATCAATAAAAAAAGTAGTTACTCCCGTTTTAGTTTCACCATTAATTATTGCCCAATTAATAGGAGCTGCGCCGCGGTAATTAGGTAGTAGCGAAGCATGAAGATTAAATGTGCCTAGTTCTGGCATTTCCCAAACTACTTTTGGTAACATTCTAAATGCAACAACAACTTGTAAATTGGCATTTAAGCTCTTTAATTCTTCTAAAAAAGAATCGTCTTTTAAATTAGTAGGTTGTAATAAAGGCAAGTTTTGTGCTAGAGCATAATCTTTTACCGCCGAATATTTTAGTTTTTGTCCGCGCCCTGCAGGTTTGTCTGCAGCAGTAATTACACCGACAACTTCATAGTTGTTTTTTACAATGGTATCCAAAATGCCGACAGCAAATTCGGGAGTTCCCATAAATACAATTCTTAATTTTGTCATTATCTTTTTAGTGTATATTTATTATTCGGTAAGATCGCAATTTCATTATTCTCTAAAAGTTCTTGCAAAGCAAAAACAATTTCTTTATCGCTATGATTGGTTTGGGTAGCAAGTACTCTCGAATCTAAATTCTCTTTTTGTAATAACGCTACAATTGCTAATTTAATAGATCGATTGTCTTTTTGCCGTTGTTTTTGACCGATGCAATACGAGCAAATGCCACAATCCTTTTCTGCCGTTTCTCCAAAGTAGGCGAGTAGTAAGGTGCTTTTGCATGTTTTTTGGTCTTTTACGTACTCTAAAACACTTTGAAGCTGATTTTTTTTCAACAAATTTTGTTTTTCAAGATACTTAACCACTCTATTTATTGTGTGGTCATCTTCTCTAACTTCATTAAATAAAATAGAAGAATCGTTGTTTTTAGCTTTATAAGCGATAATTTCTTTTTCTTTTAATTTGTCTAAAACGACCAGAACTTCTGCTTCAGTAGAATTAGATTTTTTTGCTATTAAACTAACATTAAAGGGAGTTTTTACTTCATAAACACCGGGATATGTTCTTAAAATAGCTAAGATAATTTCCTCGTCATTTTGATTTAAACTAATGTATCGAATCACTTCTTTAGATTCAATTAAAAACTGCAGCGAGATTTTTTCCGAGTATTCTTGGGATAAAGTAATAATACCTTGTTTATCTAAAAATTGCAAGGCGTTATAGGTTTTTAAAGTTGGAAAATTATATTTGGTACAAAACTGATTCAAATTAAACGAAAATTGTTCGTTGATTCCTTCGCCGTAAGCAATTTGAAAGGAGTTGCATAATTTGACAAAAAGAGTATTTAAGAATTTTTTATCAGGTAGAACATCCAAAAATTGTGCTTTCGTTTGCAAAATGTCCGAAACACTAGTTAAGACCACGGCATACGCTTTTTCGCCATTTCTCCCAGAACGTCCTGCTTCTTGATAATAATTTTCGATGTTTTCGGGCAATTGTGTATGAATAACAGTTTTTACATTTGGCTTGTCAATCCCCATTCCAAATGCATTTGTCGCAACCATAACTTGTGCATCTTCATTCAGCCACAAATTCATCTGTTTTTCTTTTTCTTTAGAAGATAAACCTCCATGATAAAAAGTAGCAGTAAAACCTAAAGATTGTAATTGCTGCGAAAGTGTGATGCAGGATTTTCGATTGCGAACGTATAATATAGAAGGTTGCGGGTTTTTCTTTAAAATTTGTTCGGTGCGGTATAATTTATCTTCGACCTCAAAAACCATGTAAGCAATGTTTGCTCTAGCAAAAGATTGCTGAAAGATTGTAGCATTTTGCAGCCCTAATTCTATTTCAATATCTTTCTTTACCACAGGAGTTGCAGTTGCCGTTAAAGCAATAAAGGGAATCTTAGGAAAGTGTTTTTTTAGATCAATAATTTTTAAATACGCCGGTCTAAAATCGTGTCCCCATTGCGACACACAATGTGCTTCATCAATGGCTATATAATTTATAGGTAAGTTTTTTATGCGATCTAAAACCCAATCTTGTTGCAAACGTTCTGGCGAAACATAGAGAAATTTGTAATTTCCATATTGGCAATTGTCCAGTAAATCAATTAAATCTTCGGTATGAATCCCGCCTGTAATTGCAATAGCTTTAATGTTTCGCTTTTGCAAATTGGCAACTTGGTCTTTCATTAGCGCAACTAAAGGTGAAACCACAAGACAAATTCCTTCTTTCATTAAAGCAGGAACCTGAAAACATATCGATTTGCCACCACCAGTAGGTAAAATAGCCAAGGTATCGTGACCATTTGCAACCGATTCAATTATCTCGCGTTGTAAAGGTCTAAACGCATCGTGTTTCCAATATTTTTGAAGAATTGCTAACGCTTCTGGCATTCGTAATTAATTTAAAGTTAGGAAAATAGACCACGGTACCTTTACAAAATAATTAGAATTCGAACCTAAATCTTATCTAAGATATAAAGAATTCTGTTATCAACCGTGTCTTTTGGCACTTCAATCAATTCGTAACCATACTTTTGATAGGTCTGAATGAGGTGATTGTATATAATTGTAGCTTGTTCAAAGTTTTCGTATCGCTCGCTGTCGCTCAGATATATTTCTTCCCACGGCGGAAGCAAAAATATTTTCGAATATTTACATTGCTCGCAAGCTGCCGCAAAACGTTCGGGGTATAAGTCACCAATAAAATCCATATACGCCACAACATCGGGTATACCGCGATCAATAAATACCACTTCAGACGATTCTTGCAACGCGCTTTCAAACTGCTTTATCCTTCCTTTTAAAAGCATATCACTAAACAACAACGGGTTTTCAAGAAACAATTGATCGATTCCTTGCTTTTGCGCCTCCATCGTTACTTCGCGCGAAATTTCAGGATAACAACAGTAACCCTTGGTAACTAACCCTTCTATAATGGTTGACTTTCCCGTTCCCGGACCGCCAATAATAACTATAATTTCTTTTTGCACACTCTAAAAATAAAGGGCAAATTTACCTAAACTAATTCAGAATTAAAAAGGTTATTTGAGTTAGGAGCGAAAGATTTGGCTTTTTTTTAGGCATGGGTTCCTGCTGCCTTTCCAAATCTGCCGAAAAAAAACGGCAGGATTTTCCCTTGCATCAGGGCTATTGAATTGACATAGTTTCTTTTATGCCAAGAAAACACAAAAAAGCAGTACTGTTTTGATCTTTTAAATTTACCAAATGGGTTTTCTAGATTCTAAAATCAAAACCGTATATTTGCTGATATTTTATTAGATAATGGAGAACGAAAAAGATAAAAAAGTAACCGAATTTTACGAGCGATTAAAAACGGAATTGGACAATAGTAACACTTGGCCAGCCGAATATTTATTTAAATTTATTGTTCCGTCGGTTGCTGATAATGTAACAACAGTCGAAAAAGCATTTGACAATCTTGGTGCTGTAATTAAAACGACACAATCAAAAACCGGTAAATTTACTAGTGTTTCTGTAGACGTAACCATGAAAAGTGCCGATCAAATTATTAGCAAATACAAAGAAGTTTCAACCATCGAAGGAATAGTTTCACTATAATTATGAGCGAAAAATATAAAAAAGAAAATGCCAATGATGTCGTCTTTAATTTAGAATACAATTCTGAAAGGCAGCATTTAATTATTCCGGATTACGGACGCCATTTGCAAAAATTAATTGATCAAGCCACCACAATCGAAGATGATGAATTGCGCAATAAAGCTGCAAAATATATCATTCAGGTTATGGGAACTTTGAATCCGCACTTGCGTGATGTTCCCGATTTTCAGCATAAATTATGGGACCAATTGTTTATCATGTCCGATTTTAGATTAAATGTCGATTCACCCTATCCAATACCGTCCCGCGAAGTATTGCAATTGCGACCAGATGTTTTAGAGTATCCACAAAATTTTCCAAAATACCGTTACTACGGCAACAACATCAAATACATGATTGATGTGGCTAATAAGTGGGACGATGGTGACATGAAAAATGCTTTGATAATGGTCATTGCGAACCACATGAAAAAATCTTATTTAAGTTGGAACAAAGACACTGTAAAAGATGATGTCATATTTGAGCATTTGTACGAGTTGTCTGAAGGTACAATCAATTTGATACAAAGCACGGAAGAGCTGTTAAATACTACCGATTTGTTGCGTACTAATAAACGCATGTCGAACAAAATTAGCACAAGCACAAGCCAACCTAAAATACAGAATAACAAAAATAAAGTTGGCCCAAAAAAGCCTTTTCAAAAAAGTAATCAAAATAAAAGTAATTAAGAATTAGTTTTTTCACTTCTTAAACAAAATAAAAAGTCATAATAGTAAAAGAGTATATGGGAGTATTTAAAATCGAAGGAGGAGTTTCTTTAAAAGGTGAGATCACACCACAAGGTGCAAAAAATGAAGCTTTGCAAATTTTATGTGCGGTACTTTTGACGCCAGAAAAAGTACGAATTAACAATATTCCGGATATTATTGATATCAATAAATTAATTACACTTTTAGACCACTTAGGTGTAAAAATTGAAAGAAACAGTTCAAGCTCGGTGACTTTTCAGGCCGATCAGGTAAATGTTTCTTATTTAGAAACCGAGGAGTTTAAAAAAGAAGGTGGAGCACTACGTGGATCTATTATGATTGTGGGACCATTGTTAGCTCGTTTTGGAAGAGGATACATTCCGAAACCAGGTGGAGACAAAATTGGTCGTCGCAGATTAGATACCCATTTTGAAGGTTTTATTAATTTAGGAGCTAAATTTAGATACAACCGTGAAGATCATTTTTATGGAGTAGAAGCAGAAGATGGTTTAGTCGGGGCAGATATGTTACTTGATGAAGCATCGGTTACTGGAACAGCTAATATTGTTATGGCTGCGGTTTTAGCTAAAGGAACAACAACAGTTTACAATGCCGCTTGCGAACCGTATTTGCAGCAGTTGTGTAAAATGTTGAACTCGATGGGTGCTAAAATCTCTGGAGTTGGTTCTAATTTATTGACGATAGAAGGGGTAGAAAACTTAGGAGGTTGTGAGCATACCATACTTCCAGATATGATAGAGATTGGTTCTTGGATTGGTCTTGCAGCCATGACTAGAAGCGAAATCACAATTAAAAATGTAAGCTGGGACAACTTAGGATTAATTCCGAATACCTTTAGAAAATTAGGAATTACCCTTGAGCGAAGAGGAGATGATATTTACATTCCTGCTCACACCGATGGTTACGAAGTAAAAACAGATATTGATGGCTCTATACTAACCATTGCAGATGCGCCATGGCCAGGTTTTACACCTGATTTGTTGAGTATTGTTTTGGTCGTTGCCACACAAGCAAAAGGAGATGTGTTAATTCACCAAAAAATGTTTGAGAGCCGTTTGTTCTTTGTCGATAAATTAATTGATATGGGTGCAAAAATAATGTTATGTGATCCGCACCGTGCTGTCGTTATGGGACATAATTTCCAATCGCAATTAAAAGCAACAACAATGTCTTCACCAGACATTCGTGCAGGAATCTCATTATTAATTGCAGCTTTATCAGCAAAAGGAACAAGTACAATTCAAAACATTGAACAAATTGACCGTGGCTACGAACGCATCGACGAGCGTTTAAGAGCTATCGGAGCAAAAATTGAAAGAGCATAAATTCATGCAATGACAAATGAACAAAAAGCAATAAAAGCTACATATTTTAGTATTATAGGAAACACCTGCTTGGCCATCATAAAAGGCTTTGCAGGTTTTTTTGGCAATTCGTATGCCTTAATTGCTGATGCCATAGAATCTACTACAGATATTTTTGCGTCTTTTTTGGTTTTATTCGGAATCAAGTATTCAAATAAGCCGCCGGATGAAAATCATCCCTATGGTCACGGTAGAGCAGAACCTTTAATTACTTTTTTGGTAGTTGGCTTTTTGATTACTTCGGCAACGATTATTGCGTATGAAAGTATACTCAATATTCAGAAACCGCATGACCTGCCTAAATCCTGGACACTTTTTGTGTTAGGAGCTATAATTGTGTGGAAGGAATATTCGTTTCACAAAGTGATGAAACGAAGTAAAGAGACCAAAAGCTCTGCGTTAGCCGCAGATGCTTGGCATCATAGAAGTGACGCAATCACATCCGTTGCTGCTTTTATAGGTATTTCAATTGCGCTTTTAATGGGGCAAGGATATGAGTCAGCCGATGATTGGGCGGCACTTTTGGCAGCTTTTTTTATTTTGTACAATAGTTACCGAATATTTAGACCTGCTTTAGGAGAAATTATGGATGAGAATTTAAACGATGATTTAATCGTTGAAATTAGAAAAATAGCCAAAGAAGTTGAGGGTATTATCGATACCGAAAAATGCTTTATTCGTAAAGCCGGAATGAAATACCATGTTGATCTACACGCTATTGTCGAAGCTACAATTACGGTCAAAGAAGGACACGATCTAGCGCATCAATTGAAAGACAGATTAAGAGAGGAAATTCCTGAAATCGGTCATGTTCTCATTCACGTGGAGCCCAATACTTATATTTAAAGAGAATTGAACTTTGCAATCAGCGCGCTTCTTACAAAAAGGAACGAATCGCTAATTCGTAGCTTTTCAAGCCAAAGCCTAAAATAACTCCTTTTGCATTTCCTGAAATGTACGATTGATGTCTGAAACTTTCGCGCGAATAGGTATTTGAAATATGAACTTCAATAACAGGAGTAGTAACTGCTTTTATAGCATCTCCAATACCAATGGAAGTGTGTGTGTAAGCGCCTGCATTTAAGATAATTCCATCATAGTCAAAACCAAATTCCTGAATTTTACCAATCAATTCACCTTCAATATTGCTTTGATAATAACACAACTCTATGGTTGGAAATATAGTCTTTAGTTCTATTAAATAATCTTCAAAAGTAGTAGAGCCGTATACGTCAGGTTCTCTCTTTCCTAATAAGTTGAGGTTTGGTCCGTTGATGATGCAGATTTTCATAAAGTATAATTTGTGTAAAAATAAAAAAACCGTTCTACATTATAGAACGGTTTTTAAAATATTATGTGATATCACTTTTAAAACATAAATCCTGCTGATACTTGAAAAACAGAATTTTTAACATCAGCATTTTTCGAAGCTTCAGTTAATCCTAAGCCGTAACGTGCTTGAACAAAGAAGTTTTCTGTAATTTTGTATCCTAATCCACCTACTACTCCAAATTCGAAAGTTTCACCATTTTTGACATCAAAGTCATTTTTTTCACTTACTAAAAAAGACGCTTGTGGACCTAATTCTAAACTTAAATTTTCTGCAACAAAAAATTTAGCTAAAACAGGGATAGAGATGTATCCTAATTCATTTATAAAATCTTTACCAGCAGTTTTATAAGAAGCTCCTTCTGTTGAATATAAAAGCTCTGGCTGTATAGCAAAACTTTCCATAACTTTTATTTCCGCAACTAAACCTGCATGATAACTTGTAATTCCTTCTTTGTCGTAAGCTATACCATCAAAATTTGCATCACCAGTTTGATTCGCAAAGTTTGCTCCTGCTTTAACTCCAAATTTTACTAATTGTGCTTGTACTTGAGTGAATGACGCTACCATCATTATTGCTCCTAAAATGATTTTTTTCATTAATTGATTTTTTTAAAGTTTAAAATTATTGTGTAAAATAAGACAATATAAAACGAACTATTGTTATAAGTATTGTGCATTTTCTGTTAGAATTTCCATTTTAACTTTTTTTAACAATCGCTGTTTTTATATGTCATTACCTAGTTTATAGTGTATTTTTATAAGTGTCTAGTAGATAGAGTTTTGTTTGTTAAAAGTGCCTAAAATCAGAATTTGTTTGTTAGAATCAAAAAATCCCGTTTCAAGTATTGAAACGGGATTTTAGTATAAATCTATTTGTTATTAGAATTGAAAACCAATTCTAACTCCTCCAAAAACATTTGATGTAATATCAAAATCTTTTGATCCTGGAGTAGACGTAGAATTTGTAACAGTTCCTACTCTTGTAGAAGTTGTTGCATCTTTCGTTTTATCAGACATAAAACTTAATCCAGCTTCAACACCTAAATAAACTTTTTTAGCAATATAGTAATCTGCACCTGTAAATAGTCCAATTCCAAAACCTGACGTTTTTTGTTCAGCTTTAATGTAATTACCGTTTTGAGAAACGATGTCATTAGCTGTTTTTCCAAGGCCAACGATTAAATCTGCACCCGCATAAGTAGACAATCTGTTTGTACCAGCAAAATGCTTTTCAATACCTAACTTAATAGCGTTAGATGATACTTTGTTAGTCGTTGTAATTTCATTTGGTGATACACCTGCTACAGCTTCGGTCGTAGTACTATTTAATCCTAAACCAGCTCTTAATGCTAAATCTTCTTTAAGAAAATATCTAAATTTTAAAGCTCCGCCATTTAAATTAAAAGTGGCATTATTTAAACCACCTGCTAAACTTACTTCAGTTGTAACACTTCCAGTTGTTGGTTTGTAAGAAGAATCATCTTGTGCACTTACTGATTGAAACGCAAAAAAACCTACTGCAATTAAAAATACTTTTTTCATCGAATTAATTAAATTATAATTTTCTCTATTTTGCTTACTGCAAAATTTTGCGCAAAGGTAGGGAAAAATCCTAATTGATGTTATTTTCTTACACATTTTAAAAATTATTTTGAAAGTATTTACTTGTTTATATTTAAGTTACTGACAGACAGTTCTTACAGTTTATAATTCTTGTAAACTCTTGTTATTTTGATCATGATTTTTTACATAATCACATATTATTAAAGTTTTTATTGCAGCAATTTTTTTTTAAAGTGTCTTATAAAGCTTTTTTTGAGCTACTATTCCTAAATTAGTTCGTTTGATGTATTTTTTTAAGATTAGTCGCAATCTTTCATTTTTTTAGAATCAGTTTTATAGTTGGCCTTTTGATTAAATCGTATAATTCTGAATGTTAAACTATTACTGTGACTATTTTTTTTCCTTTTTGCTAAAAGCTGTTTTTATTGTGAAATAACGATATAAAAGTACCTGTAATTATTCACTGTAGCTATTTTGTAAAAGTCTGCTAAATTAGTTTGACCCTAGGTTTTAAAGGGAAGTATGATTATTTTTGCAACTTTAAACGCAATAATTAATTAAAAAAAAAAGATGAAAAAAATTTTATTAACAGCTGTAGCTGTTTTTGCATTTAGTTTTGCAAACGCACAAGATTCTAGTAAAAGTTTTGGTTTTTCAGAAGGTGATGTTCTAGTTGAAGGTAACTTCAGTTTCAACTCAACTAATGATAAAAACACAGATACTAAAACAAATTCACTTGGTTTCAATCCAAAAGTTGGTTATTTTTTAACTGATAAATTTGCATTAGGACTTGAATTAGAAGTGGCAAATGGTAGCACTGAGGTTGCAGGAATTGATACTAAAAAAAGTTCTAATTTTGGTGCTGGAGTTTTTGGTCGTTACTACTTTCTTGAATTAGGAGAGAGATTTAAAACGTATGCTGAAGTTGGAGTTGATTTTAACAACGGTAAAGATGGACTTGGTAACATGGAAACTAAATACAGCGGTGTTGGATTTGGTGCTGGTTTAGGACTTAACTATTTCGTTACAGAAAATTTCGCAATCAATTTCGGATTGTCTGATATTTTAGGATACTCATCTTACAAAGTTGAAGATGGAAAAGCGGTAAGTGGCTTTGGTGCTAACTTAAATGTTTTCAATAACTTTTTTGCTACTGCAAACTTTGGTTTGACTTTTAAATTGTAATTCTCACAATTTACTTATATGAAAACCTCTCCATTGGAGAGGTTTTTTTTTATATAAAATTCTTGCAAGTATTGATTTAGTTTAAAAACTTTAGCAAACAAGTACCTAACTATGACGATTAGGTTTTAATGTAGGTTATCAAAAAGACAAAATTCAATTGCATATTGGTATAGAGTTCTTTCTTTAGATAATTTTAAATTTGCAGTAAAAATCAAATTGTAATACAGTATCAATATCGAGAGCGTCCTTTTTAATCGAAAATGATTTACTTTGTAGTTATGAATTGGAGTACTTACATCAAAGATTATCAGTCGTATTTAAAGATAGAGCGTGGTTTATCTAAAAATACCGTCGAAAATTACACCTTAGATATTGAGAAGCTGTGCCTTTTTTTAGAAGAAAATAAAATAGAAGTAAGTCCGATAAAAATTAAGGAGGAAACACTTCAAAATTTTATTTATGAAATTTCTAAAAATGTCAATCCAAGTTCTCAATCTCGAATCATTTCGGGCTTAAAAAGTTTTTTTAGTTATTTAATTTTTGAAGATTATCGTGCAGACAATCCTTTAGAATTAATTGAGTCTCCAAAACTAGGACGCAAACTTCCAGATACTTTATCACTAGAAGAAATTGATTTTTTAATTGGTGCGATAGATTTAAGTACGCCGGAAGGTGAAAGAAATAAGGCAATATTAGAAACCTTATACAGTTGCGGTTTGCGAGTTTCGGAGTTGATCAATATAAAATTATCTGATTTATTTTTTGATGAAGGTTTTATAAAAGTTACCGGAAAAGGCAATAAGCAACGATTTGTACCGATAGGTCGCGGCACTCAGGTTATTATAGAGCGCTATGTGCAACATACTAGAGGATTTTTAGCAATAAAAAAAGGACAGGAAGATACGCTATTTTTAAATCGACGCGGAAATTTCTTAACCAGAGCAATGATTTTTACTATTATAAAAAACTTAGCTGTTAATTGCGGAATCTCAAAAAATATTTCTCCCCATACTTTACGCCATTCTTTTGCGACGCATTTACTTGAAAATGGTGCCGATTTACGCTCCATTCAATTGATGTTAGGACACGAATCTATCACAACGACAGAGATTTACGTTCACTTAGATCGAAAGTTCCTTACTGAAGTAGTTTCAAAGTTTCATCCGAGAAAAGGCTGATTGAAATCAGATTGTAATTAAAAATATATTACATTTATAATAGTAATTGCTAGTGGTCAATCTTTTAACTTTTTTGAATCCATGATTTTTGATTTATCAGAAAATACAAATGTCCAAAATGTCAACGATTTTTATAAGAAATTGTTTGAGAGGATACCCGACTTAATTTTCCAATTTTTAGTAACTCCCGATAATACGTATTCTTTTCCACTGATTAGTAAAGCAGTTGAAGATCTTTTTGAAATTCCAGTGGATGATTTTTCAAATAGTTCTAAATTTTTAATTTATGAAAAGGTTGTTCTAAGTGATCGAAAAATGTTTTTTAATACATTGATGAATGCAAAAAGAAACTTAGTTCCTTGGGAAATAGAATTTAGAGTTAAATTACCAATAAAAGGAAAGCGATGGTTGAAAGTAACTTCAAAACCAGAACGATCTGATGATGGAAGAGTTATTTTTTGCGGACGAATTTCAGATATTACTGATGCAAAAAAACAAGAACTAAGATTGCGAATCTCTGAGGAGCGATTTCAGTTTGCTTTGGACGCTTCGACAGTTGGAATTTGGGACTGGGATATGATTGAGAACCGTGTGTTTTATTCGTCTTTATCATTAAAAATTTTGGAGCAAAACTCTAGCGATGTTTTTGATAATCCAGAAATGTGGGATAAGATTGTTCATCCAGAAGATCTCGCGAAATATTATTCAGATATTCAAGAGCATTTTGAGAATAAAATTCCGTTCTACGAAAATTACCACCGAGTATTAACATCTAGTGGAAAGTACAAATGGATATTAGATCGTGGTAAGGTAATCGAAAGAGACGAAAGTGGGAAGCCATTGCGTGTTATAGGAACGCATACGGACATTTCTGTACAGAAAGAAAAAGAATTGGCATTGCTAAAAACAATGGAATTATATAGTGACCAAAATTCACGATTGATTAATTTTTCTCATATTGTAACGCACAACCTTAATACACAAGCGGGTAATTTTAAATTGATTTTGGATTTAATAGAAATGCAAGACGATTACAATTCTACTACCGAAATGATTTCTCATTTGAGAACAGTTTCTGATGATTTAAATGAAACTATTTCTCATTTAACAAAAGTAGTCGATATTCAAAATCATTTGAATATTGAAATTAAGGCATTAAATTTAAGCTTTTACTTAAGAAAAACTATTACAATATTGAAATCGTATATCAACGAAAACAGTGCAGTAGTGGTTAACAATATTCCCGAAGATGTTTTTGTAAATTTTAATCCTGCTTATTTAGAAAGCGTTCTGCTAAATTTTATGACCAATGCAATTAAATATTCAAAAGATGATGCGAATGCAATTGTCGAATTTGATTATGTGCCAACTTTTGAAGGATTTAGTTGTTTAAAGATAAAAGATAACGGCTTAGGTGTCGATATGAAGCGCTATGGCGACTTAATGTTTGGTATGTATAAAACCTTTCATCAAAACAAAGAATCTCGTGGAATTGGTCTTTATATTACCAAAAGCCAAATTGAATCGATGAAGGGAAAAGTTTCAGTTGAAAGCGAGGTAGGAGTGGGATCGATTTTTTCTATTTTCTTCAATGAAGAATTACCATCACAAGCAAACTAAATTTAAAATAGCAGCATAAAAAAAAGCTTCACAATTGTGAAGCTTTTTTTATCTCTACTAGCTTGTATTATTTTGCAATATTTACAGCTCTTGTTTCTCTAATTACAGTAACTTTTACTTGTCCTGGGTAAGTCATCTCCGTTTGAATTTTTTGTGAAATTTCAAAAGAAAGGGTAGAAGCATTATCATCAGAAACTTTTTCACTTTCTACAATAACTCTCAGTTCTCTACCAGCCTGAATGGCATAAGCACTTTTTACACCAGTAAATCCGTAAGCAACTTCTTCTAAATCCTTCAAACGTTGAATGTAAGAATCTAATACTTGTCTTCTTGCTCCAGGTCTTGCTCCAGAAATAGCGTCACATACTTGAACAATTGGAGACAGTAAGTATTTCATCTCAATCTCGTCGTGATGCGCTCCAATTGCGTTACATACTTCTTCCTTTTCACCATATTTCTCAGCCCATTGCATTCCTAAAAGCGCGTGAGGCAAATCACTTTCTGCATCTGGCACCTTTCCAATATCATGTAGTAAACCAGCTCTTTTCGCTAATTTTACATTCAATCCTAATTCAGCAGCCATGATTCCACAAAGTTTAGAAACTTCTCTCGAGTGCTGCAACAAGTTTTGACCGTAAGAAGAACGGTATTTCATACGACCAACTACTTTAATCAATTCTGGGTGTAAGCCATGAATCCCTAGATCGATAACCGTACGTTTTCCAACTTCAATAATTTCATCATCAATTTGTTTGGCTGTTTTAGCAACAACTTCTTCGATTCTAGCTGGGTGAATACGACCGTCGGTTACTAATTTGTGCAAGGCTAAACGAGCGATTTCTCTACGAACAGGATCAAAACAAGAAAGTATAATTGCTTCGGGCGTATCATCAACAATGATTTCAACTCCAGTTGCCGCCTCTAAAGCACGAATATTGCGTCCTTCTCTACCAATAATTCTTCCCTTTACATCATCCGATTCAATATTAAAAACAGAGACGCAATTCTCAACTGCTTCTTCTGTTCCAACTCTTTGAATAGTATTGATGATAATTTTTTTAGCTTCTTGTTGTGCAGTCAATTTAGCTTCTTCAATAGTGTCTTGAATGTGAGACATTGCTTCACTTTTTGCTTCGTTTTTCAAGCCTTCCACTAGTTGACTCTTCGCTTCATCTGCAGAAAGACCAGAAATAACTTCCAATTGTTGCAATTGGCTTTTGTGTAAACGATCAACTTCAATTTGTTTTTTATCTAATAGCTCAATTTTTGACTCATGTTCTACAGTTTTAGCTTCATAATCATCATTAATTTTTCGAGCTTTCGAGAGTTCACTAGAAATTTGAGATTCTTTATCACGAATTCTTTTCTCTACTTCGGCTACTTTTTTGTCACGAGTTAAAATAACTTGCTCGTGTTCTGATTTTAATTCTATAAATTTTTCTTTTGCTTGAAGTATTTTATCTTTTTTAATATTTTCAGCATCTAGATTTGCGTCTTTTATAATTGAAGCGGCTTCCTTCTTTGCATTTTTAATCAGGTTAGAAATATTGCTTTTTTCAATAATTTTTGCGATTCCAAATCCTGCTGCGATCCCAGCAATTAGTGAGATTATAATTGTACTTATGTCCATGTTTGTTTAGGTTTATATATAAAAAAAAGCCTACATTAGATTTATTGTATAAACTCGAAAAGACAAGTTTTGAGCTAACTCATTGTTCAAGTTTCCTCGCCGAAGCGTGGCATACTCTAGTAATGATGATTCGCTCATTTTAATTTGTTAGTGTTGAGTTTACCAAATGTGAACTAATGTAGGCAGTATCTTAGTTGTTATAAAGAACGTATTTATTTATTGAGATATTGATCTAAGATTAAATTTAATTTTTTAATTCTTTCAATTGTTTCTGTTCCATCTATTGCGTTGTCCAATTGCTTTTGCTCTACTTGTGCCGCAAATTGTAGGGCACACATTGCCAAAACATCTTGTTTGTCACGCACAGCATAACTTTCTTCAAACTGCTTAATCATCGTATCAATTTTTTTAGAGGCACTTCGAAGTCCTTCCTCTTGATTGAGTTCGACCGTTAACGGGTATACTCGATCGGCTATTGATATTTTAATTTTAAGCTTTTCGTCCATGTTTTTAGTCAGATAATTGCCCTATACAGTAATCAATTTCGCGAATTAATGAATTTATTTTAAGCTTAGTCTCTCTTTTGTTGTCATCGTTGCCCATTAATGAACTGGCAATTTTAAGTGTATCATACTGCTTTTTTAGAGCTGCAATCTCTTCAGATTGATTTTGTATGATGATTGCGGATTGGTTAATTTCTATCTGTAATTCTTGATTGTGTCGCTCTAAACCATTGGTTTTAGTCAGGAGCTTTTCAAGTTTATTTTCAAGAGTATCAATTATTTCTGCAATTACACTCATTTTACTCTTATTCATTACTTAATCATACAAAGTTAGTATTCCTTTTTATTATTACAATATTTTAAGTGTTTTTTTGAATTAAAAAAATAAACAAGCTTATTTTAATACTTTCTAATTTGTAATCTGAACTGTTTTTATGGCATTGTTTTTTTTATCTTAGCTAAAAATGTTACCTATGAAATTTGTTTTTATTTTTGTTTTGATGTGCAGTTTAGCGTTCGGACAAGCTACTTATCCTACGGACTATTTTGATTCTCCATTGGAAGTTCCTTTGCAATTGTCAGCTAATTTTGGCGAATTGCGTTCGAATCATTTTCACGCTGGTTTTGATATTAGAACACAGCAGCGTACAGGTCTTAAAGTTTTAGCTGCAGCCGAGGGCTATATTTCAAGAATAAAAATTTCTACTTATGGAGGTGGAAAGACATTGTATATTAGTCATCCAAACGGTTACACAACAGTGTACTGTCATTTGGGCAGTGCCGTTGGTGCAATCGAAAACTTTATTAAAGACAATCATTATAAAGAGGAAGCTTACGAAACCGAAATGTTCTTAAAACCAGATCAATTTCCGGTTAAAAAAGGCCAGATTATTGCCTTATCTGGTAATTCAGGAGGATCAGGTGGGCCACACTTGCATTTTGAAATTCGCGATTCAAAAACAGAAAATATCATCAATCCAATGCTTTTTGGTTTTGATAAAAAATTCACCGACACTCAAAAACCTATTTTATCAACGTTGTATGTATACCCATTAAGTGATAGTACAACGGTAAATCAATCGCGCAGACCATTGGTTTTAAATGTTAAATTACAAGAAGATGGATCGTATTTATCGGACCGTGTGAGTGCAAATGGTAAAATCGGATTCGGAATCACAGTTCGCGATAAAGACAATGTTTCGCCATTTAAGTATGGTATTTATAAAGTAGTCTCTTTTTTTAATGGCAATCCGAATTACGAGTACAGATTCGATTCATGTTCATTTGATGAAATGCGTTACATTAATGCTTTCATGGATTATGAGAAATATAAAAGTACTGGACAAAAAGTGCAGCAGTTGTTTATGCGTAAAAAATTTCCGTTAAGTATTATAAAAACGGATGCTGCCAATGGCGTTTTGACTATTGTACCTAATTTGGCTTCTTCTTACCGTGTGGAAGTTTCAGATTTTTACGGCAACACGACCAGTATAAATATTCCAATTCAATATGATTCATTACCGGTACTTATTCCTGCAGCAAAACCAGCTTCAAAATATGTAATTAATTCAGGTAAGGATGCTATGTTTTCAAAAGATAATGCGACTGTTTTTTTTCCGGCAGGAACTTTTTACACTGATTTTTCGATGGATTTTGATGTTCGAGAAGGCACTGTTTATATTCATGAAGACACTGTTCCCGTTCATTCTTATTTTACCGTTACTATCGACGATAGTACTTTTGGAGCTGGGCAAAGAGACAAAGTCTTCATCGCAGAAGTGCGCGGTAATAGATTAAATTATAACGGAACAGCTTTGAAGGGTACTACTTTTACTGCGAAAACGAGAGCTTTGGGACAATATAAGTTAGCGATGGACACAACGGCACCTTTAGTTAAAATCACAAAAGCAATTGAAGGAAAAAATGCAGACTCAAAATCGGTTCAATTTATTATATCTGATGATTTGTCAGGCATCAAGTCATACAATGGATATATAAATGACAAGTGGATCTTGTTTGAGTACGATTACAAAACTAAAAGAATTACGCATGACTTTGCTGATGGAATTGTAGTAAAAGGTTCCAATACTTTAAAAGTAGTAGTGGTTGATAACGTAGGGAATTCAACTACTTTTGAAACACAATTTTTTAGAAACTAAACTTTATTTCTGTTGAATACGTTAAAAATAGCGCTTGTTTTTCTAATAACTGGAATCGGCATTTCAGTTGAGGCACAAAATGCATTTTTGCGTGGAGTTGTATTAGATGAGAAACATCAAACCGTAGCAAGCGTAAATATTTTGTGTTTAGGCAAACAAGCGCAATCGCAAGCAGATGGCTCTTTTAGTATTGAGCTGCCTTCTAATAAAAAGGTAAGTGTCATTTTTACCCATGTTGCTTTAAAAATGATTACGCTGGATTTACTGTTGAATACAAATGAATACTTTGTTTTTAATCCTGTAATGAAGGAACGAATTGAACAAATTGGAGAGGTAGTTGTAAGTCAGACTAACTCAAAGAGAGTTGACGGAATTTTATCTTTAAGCGCTTCTATTGTGCAAAAAATTCCGGGTGCCAATGAAGGAATAGAGAATGTTTTAAAAAGCTTGCCAGGCGTAAATTCTAATAATGAATTGAGCACGCAATATGCTGTTCGTGGTGGAAATTATGATGAGAATTTAGTGTATGTGAATGAAATTGAAATGTATCGTCCTTTTTTGATTCGTTCGGGTCAACAAGAAGGATTGAGTTTTAACAACACCGATTTGGTGCAAAATGTTGATTTTTCAGCAGGTGGATTTCAAGCTAAATATGGAGATAAAGTATCTTCTGTTTTGGATATTACGTATCGAAAACCGACCCAATTTGCCGCATATCTGCAAGCGAGTTTTCTAGGAGGAAGTTTAGGGTTTGATTTTATTTCGAAAAGTAAAAAATGGACTGGAGTTACAGGAGTGCGCTACAGAAACAACAGCTTGCTAGTAAATAGTCAAGATACGCAAACTAATTATACGCCTTCATTTGTAGATGTGCAGACCAACATAAATTTCCAATCGTCAGATGTATGGGAGTTAAGTTTTTTAGGAGCAATTTCGCAAAATAACTACGAATATGAACCTTTAACAAGACAAACAAAATTCGGAACAATCGCTCAGCCACTAACTCTCTCCGTTTTTTACCAAGGTCTAGAAAAAGATATTTATAATACTTATTTTGGCGCGGTAAAATCAACACACAAAATTTCGGATGCTACTACTTTAAAAGTTATCGCATCTTTGTACCATACTACCGAACAAGAGCATTTTGATATATTGGGTCAATATCTTTTAAAGCCTACAAATGCAGTAGTCGGAGATGTAGATTATGAAACAGGAATTGGATCGCAACTCAATCATGCGCGAAATGATTTAGATGCTTTAATTGCTTCTCTTGAAATTAAAGGAAATAACAACTGGAATGACAATAGCGTAGCGTGGGGTGCTAAATTTACAAGTGAATCGATTCGTGATCGATTAGTAGAATGGGAAGTAATTGATTCGGCAGGATTTTCGATCAATCCGCCAATTTTAAATTTACCTATTAACGAGCAGCCTTACGCTACTTACACTGGACCTTTACTGCCGTATCAAAATGTTCGTGCGAACAATTCAAATCAAATCAATCGATTTTCAGGATTTGTGCAGTTCAATCGGAAAAGTGAGGTCGGTAGCAGTCAAATTTGGTATAATGCTGGAGTTCGATTTCAAGATTGGCAGGTTTTAGGTGGAGCCGTCAGGGGAGGTAATCAGATCGTATTTAGTCCACGCGCACAATTTGCTTTGCGGCCCAATTGGACTGCTAATATGATCTTCAGGCTTTCTGGCGGATTGTATTATCAACCACCCTTTTACAGAGAATTACGAGACAATCAAGGTGTAGTTCAACCAAACGTAGAAGCGCAGCAATCAGTTCAAATCGTCTTGGGTAATGATTATAATTTTAAGATGTGGCAGCGACCTTTTAAGTTAGTTTCTGAGTTGTATTATAAGTGGCTTGATGATGTTAATGTGTATAGCATTGACAATGTTCGCATTCGATATGCAGCCAACAATACTGCAGTAGCTTATGCAAAAGGAATCGACCTGCGATTAAATGGTGAGTTTGTGCCAGGAACTGAATCGTGGTTGAGTTTTGGTTACCTTAAAACCGAAGAAAATTATCAAAATAAAGGATATATAGCCAGACCAACTGATCAACGTTTGAAATTTGCTATGTTATTTCAAGATTATATGCCTAATTTGCCAAGTGTAAAATTATATCTTAATTTAGTCTATAATACAGGTTTACCAGGAGGTTCGCCTTCCTATAGCGATTCGTACCTGTATCAAAATAGGCTAAAGGACTATCGAAGAGCAGATATTGGTTTTTCAAAGGTTTTTATTGATGTAAATACCATCCAAGCGAAACAAAATTGGTTGAGTAATTTTAAAGAATTATCGATTGGTCTAGAAATCTTTAATTTGTTTAATAATCAAAATGCAATTACCAATACATGGGTTCGCGATGTATATTCTAAAAACGAATATGCGATTCCTAATTATATGACTTCGCGAGTTTTTAATGTTAAAATGCATATGAGACTGTAATTGTCCATAAGACGGTCAACAAAATGCTGTTATTAATCCATAAAATATTTCAAATTCATTACATTTGAAATTATTTTTTAATACGAGATAGATGAAAAAAATACATATTGCTCTTACCGCTCTAACTGTTTTATTTATGGTGAGTTGTAAAGAGGAACCAAAAGAAAAACCGAAAGTAATTTACGACGCGACGAATATGGAAAAAGCTTCCGCTCGTTACGATTCTACTCAAGTTGCAATTGCCGATCTTCCCATTCAAATGGAAGGAACTAATTATTTGATTCATCCTGTTGGAGATTTGCGTGTGTACGAGAGAGGAACAAAATCGAAATATGGTAGCTCTAGCGTTAATGATTTGAGCTTTACTATTTCAAATTTTGGGGAATATGAAATTACGGGCTATTTGCAGAATTTGAAGTTTCAGAAAATTGATTCTGATTCTATTAGACCGCTTACTGATAAACCTGCTTTGATTTTAACAGCTACGTATTTAAAAACGATTGCCGACAGGACAGGTCATCAGGTCATGGTGTATACCATGATTGATACTGACACCAATCGCGATGGAAAAATAGACACTAGCGACATTAAAGCACTGTATTTGAGTGAAAGTAGTGGCCAAAAGTTCACGAAAATGTCTGAAGATTTTCAAGAATTAATAGATTGGAACTTAGTAGAATCTAAAAATCGTTTGTATTTTAGAACTATCAAAGACACAAATAAGAACGGTCAATTTGATAAAAATGACGTGCTACATTACAGCTATATTGATCTGAATTCCAAAGTGTGGGAAGTGCAGTCGTATCAGCCTATTTAAGATATTGATCTAGATCAAAAATACTAAAAGCCATTGCTCTATCAATTTGAGTAATGGCTTTTTTTAATTCTATTTTCAAAAAAAATAAGATATTTTAAGATAGATTTATATTTAGATCAATATGTCACTTTCTAGATCTGATTTTTCAATGGTGATATCAAATCCTAAACGCTCCATCAATTCAATTACTAAATTTTTATACCAGTTTTCAGACTTAGGATGAATGTATAGCTTTTCGATAAGGTGTCGAATATCTACATTGATCTTTAAGCCATCGTTCAATTTGATATTGTTTTGAGAAGTGTCTGTTATAATGCGGACTTCTCTTTCATATTGAAAACTTTTACGTTTGAATAAAAAAGGAAAAAATAGATCCTCAAACGGAATGTATTCTTTTTTATAGTCGATATAATTCACTTCACCAATATATTGATCGTAATTGTTCTCTGGTTTCAATGCTTTCTTTAAACGGCCTATGGTAGATTGAATCGCTAAACCTTCGCTGTTTTGAGTGAATATTTGCCACATTGCAAACGATTCATTCTCGTTGATGTGCCAGCTACTAACGGCGACTTTTTCGCGATGTGTTTTGTAATATTTTAAAAAATCAGGATTATTTTCTGCTAATTTTTTAATTTCACCAAAAGTGGGTTCGCTAAAAGTTCCTTCATATTGATCTTCAAATTTGTCGGAACGTGACATGAATAATTTTTTAGAAATCAATAAATCTAAAAATTTAGATAGGTCTAAGTATTTCCAAACAATTGTATCGGGATCTGCTGGTAAAGTTATATTGGGATGTGATACGTACATTCTAACAGAAGTATTTTGATACTCTAATATACATCAATTTATTCAAAAGATTGCATCGTTACTAATTTGTTGTACATGCCATTATGATTAATTAACTCTTCATGACTGCCTTGTTCTACAATTTTACCTTTTTGCATGACTACAATTACATCTGCTTTTTGAATGGTTGATAGACGATGTGCGATTACAATGGAAGTTCTATTTTGCATCATGTTCTCTAGCGCCACCTGTACAAACTTTTCACTTTCGGTATCCAATGCCGAAGTAGCTTCATCTAAAATCATAATCGGAGGATTTTTAAGAACAGCACGCGCAATAGACAAACGTTGTTTTTGCCCGCCCGAAAGTTTGTTTCCACTGTCGCCAATGTTAGTCATGATTCCAAGCGGTAAATCTTTTACAAATTCGTACGCATTCGCAATTTTTAATGCCACCAAAATTTCTTCGTCGGTTGCATCTAATTTACCTAATGAAATATTTGCTTTGATGGTGTCATTAAATAAGATACTGTCTTGAGTAACCAATCCCATCAAACCGCGTAAGGATTGTAAGTGAATGTCTTTAATGTCGATGTTGTCGATTTTTATAGCACCTTCGTGTACATCGTAAAAGCGAGTTAATAAATTAGCAATCGTACTTTTTCCACTTCCAGATTGTCCAACAAGCGCCACAGTTTGCCCTTTTTTAATAGTTAAAGAAAAGTCTTTTAATACATTTTCTTCTTCATATTTAAAGTTGATGTTTTCAATAACAATTGAATCGATAAAATCTATTTTTTCAATTGCATCTATTTTACTAGTAATTGGATTTTCTTGGTGCAGAATTTCTAAAACACGTTCTGCCGCAGCATCTCCTCTTTTTACTCCATAAGAAGCTTTTGATATCGATTTTGCAGGAGTAAGAATGTTGTAGGCTAATCCCATATAAGCGATAAAAGCTGCTCCATTAAGTGTTTTATCAATTAAAACCATTTGGCCACCGTACCACAATAAAATCGAAATCACCATAATTCCCATGAACTCACTTGCAGGAGATGCCAAGTTTTGACGGTTTCCAATGCTGTTTGAAAGTTTAAAAAAGCGTTGGGTAGATTCCTGAAAAATACCATTAAAGTAATTTTCAGAATTGTATCCTTTTACCACCTTTAAACCACCGATCGTTTCTTCGATAGTCGAAAGAAAGTTTCCTTGTTCTTGTTGCGCTTTGGTAGATTGCCTTTTTAACTGCTTTCCAATCAAAGAAATTACATAACCAGAAAGAGGAATAAAAATAAATACAAAAAGAGTCAATTTGGTGCTAATGGTAAGCATTGCAATAATCGTAAAAACAATCGTTAGCGGTTCTTTTACGATCAGTTCTAATATGGCTAAAAAAGAGGTTTGCACTTCGTTTACATCTGCAGAAATACGAGCAATTACATCACCTTTTCTCTTTTCAGAAAAGAAAGATAACGGCAATTCGAGTGTTTTTTTATACATCGCATTACGCATGTCTCTCAATATACCGTTGCGTAAAAAAGTAATAAAAAACATCGCAAAATAATCGCAAATATTCTTCAGTAAAAAAATAGAAATTACAACACCAACCATTATTGATAATGTATAGCCAACACCGTAATTTGCTGTTGTTGTAGTGACGTAATAGCTTAAAAAATCTTCGGCAAATTGCTTAAATTCCCAGATACCAGTGTAAGTTGGCTTAATTGTGTTTTGCTTGGTTTGATCAAATAAAACCTGAATCATCGGAATCAAAGACATAAACGAAAGCGTACTAAATAAAGCATACAAAACATTAAAGAAAATGTTCAGGTAAGCGTATTTTTTATAAGGATATATAAAAGGAAGTATTTTTTTAATATTACTCATTGTAGGCTATTATTTTTACCATTAAAACCCGACAGTTTTTTAAACATTGTCGGGTTTATTTTAAAACAGAAGTTTGTTAATCTCTTTATTTCAAATGCATTGCTGCAATAATGCTTTTTATTTTTTCGTCTAAATACGTCTCAGTCGACTCATAATCTTCAACAGAATCCAAATGCGTATTAACACTGATGTAAAATTTAATTTTTGGTTCCGTTCCGCTAGGTCTGGCACAAATTTTAGAACCGTCTTCCGTATAATAAATCAAAACATTTGATTTCGGAATAATCATTTCCGTAACTTCATCAGTCAATAAATTGAGTGCTGTTGATGATTGGTAATCTTCGACCATTATAACGCGTTGACCAGCTATTTCTTTTAAAGGATTCTCTCGTAAATCAATCATCATTTGGTTGATTTCCTCAATGCCTTCCATTCCTTTTTTAGTTAGAGAAACCAAATATTCTTTATAAAAACCATGCTCTACGTAAAGTTCAATCAATTCTTTGTATACGCTACTTCCTGCTGCTTTAGCTTGAGCGGCTACCTCACAAATTAGTAAAGTAGCTGCAACCGCATCTTTGTCACGAACGGCATCGCCGACCATAAAACCGAAGCTTTCTTCGCCACCACCAATAAATTCTAATTCAGGAAAATCCTTAATCATTTTGGCGATCCACTTAAATCCAGTCAAGCCAATTTTGCATTCGACCCCATAACTACTTGTTAATTCCATTATCATGGGAGTCGATACTATGGTAGAACCTACAAACTGTTTTCCGTTAAGTTTACCCGCTTTTTTCCATTGCTTTAAAAGAAAAGACGTCATCAAAACCATCGTCTGGTTTCCATTAAGTAAAATCATTTTGCCCTCGTTGTCACGAACAGCGACACCCAACCTGTCGCAGTCAGGATCTGTCCCCACCACAATGTCAGCATTAGTTTTATCAGCCAAAGCCAATGCCATAGTTAACGCTTCTGGTTCTTCTGGATTGGGAGATTGAACGGTTGGAAAATCACCATTTGGCTCCGCTTGCTCAGGAACAATGTGAACATTTTTGTAGCCAGCCGCTGCCAAAGTAGGAGGTACCGATACAATCGAAGTTCCATGCAGCGAAGTAAATACAATTTGCAAATTGTCTTTTGCTTCTTGTGGGGTATTAAAACTGGCGTGTTCAACCGATGAAGCCACAAAAGCGTCGTCAATAGTTGTGCTTATATATTCAATTAAATTCTCGTCGGCTTTAAATTTAATTTTATCGTAATTCAAACTTTCAATTTCGGCAATAATAGCCGCATCTTGTGGCGGGACGATTTGTCCACCATCTTCCCAGTATACTTTATAGCCGTTGTATTCTGGCGGATTGTGAGAAGCCGTCAAAACGATTCCGCACTGACATTTTAAATATTTTAATGCAAACGATAGCTCTGGCGTCGGACGCAATTCTGAAAATAAATAAACTTTAATTCCATTAGCAGAGAAAACATCAGCTACCACTTTCGCAAGCGTATCGCTATCGTGGCGACAATCGTAAGCAATGACTACTTTTATTTCTTGATTCGGAAAAACTTCATGCAGGTAATTAGAAAGTCCTTGCGTATTTTTCCCCAGCGTATATTTGTTAATTCGGTTATTACCAACGCCCATAACACCGCGCATTCCACCGGTTCCAAATTCCAAATTTTTATAGAAACTTTCTTCCAATTCTTTTGGAGAGGTAGTCATCAATTCTTTAACTGCCGCTTGCGTTTCAGTGTCAAAAGTCGGAGTCAGCCATTCGTTCACAGCTGTTAAAATATTTGGTTCAATATTCATCTGGATGTATCTTTTATATTTAAATAATAATTTTCAGTAGCTTATTCCTGCTATTCACTGTATTTTTTGTGTTGAACCCCAACACAAAAAGATGCCGTTGCTATCAGGGCTAGGCTATCGTTGTTAATTAACTTCTTTTCCTATTTTATAACGGGCTTCGTTGTTTTTAGTTCGCAATATAATTTCACCCAAGAAACCAGCTAAGAACAATTGTGTTCCTAGAATCATGGTAGTCAATGCGATAAAAAACCACGGATTTCTAGTCACTAAACTATAATGCGGGCCTTCATATAAAGAGTACAATTTCATCACACCAATATAAAAAGCCAACAAAAAACCAATTATAAACATAAAAGAACCCAACGCTCCAAACAAGTGCATCGGTCTTTTGCCAAATCGAGATAAAAACCAAATGGTAATTAGGTCTAGAAATCCGTTAATAAAACGCTCCATCCCAAATTTAGTTTCACCGTATTTTCGAGCTTGATGTTGTACTACTTTTTCACCAATTTTTCCGAAACCAGCATTTTTTGCCAAAACCGGAATGTATCGGTGCATTTCGCCCGAAACCTCAATATTCTTTACAACTACATTTTTATACGCTTTTAATCCGCAATTAAAATCGTTTAATTCTACTCCAGACGTTTTTCTAGCAGCCCAATTAAATAATTTTGACGGAATGTTTTTGGCTACAACCGAGTCGTATCGTTTCTTTTTCCAACCAGAAACTAAGTCGAATTTTTGTTGAATAATCATGTCGTACAAATCCGGAATTTCTTCTGGACTGTCTTGCAAATCGGCATCCATAGTAATGATAACATCACCTTGAGCCTTGGCAAATCCAGCATGTAACGCTTGAGATTTACCAAAATTCTTCATAAAACGAATTCCTTTTACATTTGGATTCTCGTTCGAAAATCCTTCAATTATTTGCCAAGAATTATCAGTACTACCATCATCTACAAAAATGATTTCATAAGAATAATTATGAGTGTGCATAACTTTAATAATCCAATTATAAAGTTCTTGCAGAGATTCATCTTCGTTAAGAAGAGGTATGAGTATGGATAAATTCATTTAAATTAGATGCTTTGCGGATTGTTGTTTTTTAAAACTGCTCCCACAATTAAAGAGTATACTAAACCAAAAAAGGAATACATAGCAAGAGTAACTGGGAAAACAATTAATGGATTCATGAATTTTTTAATCATCGACATTCCCATTTCTACTTCTTTACTGGAAATATTTGGGTTTTTTGAAATCATATCTTGTTTAGAAATATATAAAACTTCATTTATGAATTCTGGAAAGACAAGATTAAATATTACACTAAAAGCAGCGTAGATAAAAGCGGCTACAAAAGCGATAGAAACACCAGTTTTTAAACATTCAGAAAAACTTATAAAACCATTGTTTACGTTTTTCTTATAATTGTTACAACCTAAATAGATAAAGAATAAAGGTAAAATTAGATAATTTGCAATGTTCACAATAGCACCTGCGCTGGTGTTTACCAATGATTTCATGCCAATTACATACATGACAACAAATTCTAAAATCATAATAACACCAAATAGAACACCATATAAAAGACCTGAATTTGCAGGTGAGACATTTTTTATCATAATTTTATGCTTAGAATTAATCTACAAATATAGTAATTCCCAAAATACAGCGGGCTATAAATTGCTTTTCGAATTTAACTAAAAAAATAAAAGTAAACTGTTGTTTATTGAAAAATAATTGTAAATTTGCAGACTGAAAATAATTAAATTTTAGAACAAAAAAAGAGTGGTTGCATTTACACCTTTTTCTATTAATGAAAAAGCTTCAAAATAAAAACGCTCTAAATATCAAATAAAAAAAAGATGAGAAAAGGAATCCACCCAGAGAATTACAGATTAGTTGCTTTTAAAGACATGTCAAATGATGATGTTTTTTTAACTAAATCTACAGCAGATACAAAAGAAACAATTGAAGTTGATGGAGTTGAGTATCCAGTTGTAAAAATGGAGATTTCTAGAACTTCTCACCCTTTTTATACTGGTAAATCTAAACTTATCGATACTGCAGGACGTATTGACAAGTTTAAAACTAAATACGCAAAACACATTAAAAAAGACTAATTTGTTTTTTTACAATACAAAAGCCTTCCATTCGGGAGGCTTTTTTTATGCGTTATTTTTCGTGTTTTATGTCTTTAGTACGAATCAAACTACTCAAAAACTTTGTAACTTTGCCCCGTATTTATAAATAACCACTCATAAATAACCAAACAATACGGTATGAACTATATTCTTTTTGATGGCCCAGCACGAGATGCTTTGTTGCCTTTTACTTTTACGCGACCCGTCGCTGATATCCTAATCGGTATTATGACCATTCGCGAAAAGTGGGAGATGCGTTTGGGATCTACTATTACAACTATTACTGAAGAGTACTTATCACAGAAATTTCCAATGGTCGAAATGGAAGAGAACGTCATGATAAATGCCTCATTTTTGCCCACAGCCAATTTGGTTGAAATGATTCAAGATTTAAAGGAGAATCAAGCCATTTACAAAGGCGAAGATATAATTGCTTTTTACACTACAGAAAATCAAGAAGAAGTAGATTTGGACGCTTACGAGATTTTACAATTTTCAGAAGATTGCATTACAGTTCAAAACACTTGGGATATTTTCTCTAAAAATAATGCTGCGATTTGCCAAGATTTCGAATTCGTAACCGCAGACAGAAAATCACAGCCAATTCCTAAAAGTGTTAATGTTATTGCGCCAGAAAATATTTTTTTAGAAGAAGGGGCTAAGTTAGAATTTGTAACTCTTAACGCTTCTACCGGACCTATATATATAGGTAGGAATACAGAAATTATGGAAAATGCCGTTATTCGTGGACCTTTTGCGTTATGTGAAAGTGCTTCTGTGAAAATGGGAGCCAAGGTTTACGGCGCTACAACCGTCGGGAATGGCTCTAGAATTGGAGGTGAAGTCAAAAATTCAGTTATTTTTCCAAATTCAAATAAAGGGCACGAAGGTTATTTAGGAGATTCTGTTGTAGGTGAATGGTGTAATTTGGGTGCAGATACTAATAACTCTAATCTTAAAAACAACTATGAAGAAGTAAAATTGTGGAGTTATGAAACCGAAGGATTTGCAAAAA
Organism: Flavobacterium sp. TAB 87; assembly: GCF_001529295.1. Classification (GTDB taxonomy): domain Bacteria; phylum Bacteroidota; class Bacteroidia; order Flavobacteriales; family Flavobacteriaceae; genus Flavobacterium. The sequence goes on along the minus strand of NZ_LLWK01000033.1, from coordinate 88,574 downwards.
CGGGACTGCAGTTCTGTGGTTTAATGATGGGTGATCATAGTAAATGTGGTATAAATACCATGTTTAATACCGGTACAGTTGTGGGCGTCAGTGCAAATATATTCGGGACTGGATTTCCTCGTAATTTTATCCCAAGTTTTTCTTGGGGTGGTGCTGCTGGATTTACGACTTACAATACTAAAAAAGCTTTTGAAACTGTAAAATTAGTCTTAAGTCGTCGTAATATTGCTTTTGACGCGGTCGAAGAATCTATTTTAGAACACGTTTTTGACGAGACTAAAAAGTGGCGTAGAGATTAAATTAAGAGTAAATAAAATAAAAAGAGCTTTTCCGTAATATGGTAAAGCTCTTTTTGTTTTATTGCGAATTTATAATGGATTTACTCTTCAGCATGATGTTTTAATAATAATTATGTAAATTTAGATGCATTTTTAATAGTTTTATAATTCTTCGGTATTGGTTTTTAAATTTTTAATATGATTATCTATTAGTTTTTTTTCTTTAGATGTTATAGTTTTATACCAAATTTTTATTTTTTGAAAGATTTTATTGCATTTTTAATAATTATAAAATAATAGATTTGTTGTATGGAAGAAATTGTAACGTTTTTGAATGATATCATATGGAGTAATGCTTTAATTGTATTGTGTTTAGGAGCAGGTCTCTATTTTTCATTAAGAACTCGATTTCTTCAAGTACGTCATTTTAGAGAAATGTTTCGCTTGTTATTTGATGGTGAAAGTTCAGAATCTGGCGTGTCCTCTTTTCAAGCGTTGTCGATGTCTTTGGCTGGTAGAGTAGGTACAGGAAATATTGCAGGTGTAGCTACTGCTATTGCTTTCGGTGGACCTGGCGCCTTATTCTGGATGTGGACGGTAGCATTTTTTGGTGCTAGTACGGCATTTATAGAAGCAACTTTAGCACAAATTTATAAAGAAGAAAATAAAGGATTGCTACGTGGTGGACCTTCTTTTTATATTGAAAGAGGTTTAGGAGTAAAATGGTTCGCTACTGCTTTTGCGATTGTAGCTGTAGTTGCCATGGGAATTTTATTACCAGGTGTACAGGCCAATTCGGTTGCTGAAGGAATACAAAATGCTTTTCAATTGGACTCATGGATCACGGGTATTTCATTGGCAGTTATTTTTGCTGCAATTGTTTTTGGAGGAGTTAAACGTATAGCGAAATTTACGGAGCTAATTGTTCCTTTTATGGCAGCAGGTTATATTATTGCGGCTATTATAATTATCGCGGTAGATATTGATCAATTGCCTGGAATCATCTCTTTGATCTTCAAAAGTGCTTTCAATCAAGAAGCTGGTTTCGGTGCTGTATTTGGTTTAGCCGTACAGTGGGGAGTAAAAAGAGGAATTTATTCTAATGAAGCAGGTCAAGGTTCGGCACCACATATTGCTGCAGCGGCAAATGTGTCTCATCCTACGAAACAAGGATTGGTACAAGCTTTTTCGGTTTATATTGATACACTTTTGGTTTGTACAGCTACCGGATTTATGATTTTAATTACGGGAACTTATAATGTGCAAAACCCTGCGTTTGGATCTAAAGGAGAATCAGAGTTTTTATATACAGGACTGGCTAGTGTGAGTCCTGGTGCTGGTTATACGCAAAGTGCTATGGACACAGTTTTTCCGGGTTATGGTTCTTATTTTGTTGCTATCGCATTGTTTTTCTTTGCTTTTACAACTATTTTGGCTTATTATTATATTGCAGAGACTAATGTTTCGTATTTGACACGAAAGTTAAAATCACCATTTTACAATCATTTATTGCGAGCAGTAATGATTTTAGTTATCATTTACGGAAGTGTAAATACAGCAAAATTGGCTTGGGATATCGGTGATTTAGGAGTTGGTTTAATGGCGTGGTTTAACATTATTGCCATTTTAATTTTGCAAAAACCTGCTTTGGCAGCTTTAAAAGATTACGAAAAACAACGAAAAGCAGGAAGAAATCCAATTTTTAATCCGAAAGATATTGGTGTTGATAATGCGCCGCTTTGGGAAGAGTTGTATGAGAACAGAAAATTGTAATAACTTTTCGATCAATATAAAAAAATCCGATAAGCATTCTATCAAGATGGTTATCGGATTTTTTCGTGGTTTAAAGAATAAATTTATGGTTGTGCAATTATAAGAGTATCCAATTGTCTACTTCTCTAATTAATCTATCTTTGCAACTTCAAAAAAAAATCAATCAACGTAATGATTACAGTAAATGATATCTCCGTTCAATTTGGCGGGACCACACTTTTTAGCGATGTTTCTTTTGCTATTAATAAAAATGATAAGATTGCCCTAATGGGAAAAAATGGCGCGGGAAAATCGACTTTACTGAAGATTATTGCAGGTCAAAGTAAACCTTCTACCGGAAGTATTTCTACGCCAAAAGATGCTGTTGTTGCTTATTTGCCGCAGCACTTACTAACGGTGGACGGAGCTACTGTAATGGAAGAAGCATCAAAAGCTTTTGGTGAGATCTTTAAAATGAAGTCTGAAATAGATGAAATCAACGAACAGTTAACTGTTCGTACCGACTACGAAAGTGATGCGTACATGAAGTTAATTGAACGAGTTTCTGACCTAAGTGAGAAGTTTTACGCAATTGAAGAAGTAAATTACGAAGCAGAAGTAGAGAAAATTTTAACTGGGTTGGGATTTGTTCGCAAAGATTTTAGTCGACAAACTTCAGAGTTTTCTGGAGGATGGAGAATGAGAATTGAATTAGCTAAAATTTTATTACGCAAGCCTGATTTGATTTTACTAGATGAGCCAACCAATCACATGGATATCGAAAGTATACAATGGTTGGAAGATTTTTTGATTAATTCTGCAAAAGCAGTCGTAGTTATTTCCCACGACAGAGCGTTTGTAGATAATATTACAAATCGAACTATCGAGGTGACAATGGGACGTATTTACGACTACAAAGCAAAATACAGTCATTATTTAGAGCTTAGAAAAGACCGACGCATTCACCAACAGAAAGCTTACGACGAACAGCAAAGGATGATAGCGGATAATAGAACTTTTATCGATCGTTTTAAAGGGACTTTCTCTAAGACAGACGCCGTTCAGTCTCGTGTAAAAATGCTCGAAAAATTAGTGATTGTTCAAGTGGATGAAGTGGATAATTCGGCATTAAAATTAAAGTTTCCGCCGGCTGCGCGTTCAGGACAATATCCAGTTATTGTTAAAGACTTGACAAAAGCGTATGGCGAACATGTTGTTTTTAAAGGTGCTAATATTGTTATCGAAAGAGGTGAAAAAGTTGCCTTTGTTGGTAAAAATGGCGAAGGAAAATCGACTATGATTAAGGCTATCATGAAAGAAATTGGTATTGATGGCGGTAGTTTAGATATAGGTCACAATGCTCAAATTGGATATTTTGCTCAAAATCAGGCTTCTTTATTAGATGAAAATGCAACTATTTTTGAAACTATAGATAATATTGCGGTTGGAGATGTGCGTACGCAAATCAAAAATATTCTTGGTGCTTTTATGTTTCAAGGTGACGACATTACCAAAAAAGTAAAAGTGCTTTCGGGCGGAGAAAAAACGCGTTTGGCAATGATAAAATTATTGCTAGAACCAGTAAATTTATTAATTTTAGATGAGCCTTCCAATCACTTAGACATGAAGACTAAAGACATTATTAAAGATGCTTTGCGTGATTTTGATGGCACTTTAATCTTAGTTTCGCACGACCGTGATTTTCTTGATGGATTAGCTACCAAAGTTTTTGAATTCGGAAATAAACGAGTAAAAGAACATTTTGAAGATATTTCAGGATTCTTAGCGCACAAAAAAATGGAGAATTTAAGCGAAATTGAAAAATAAAAAAGATGCAATAGTATTAAAAAAGGCAAACTAATTAAAGTTTGCCTTTTTTTTATTGTTAAAAGTGAGCTTACAGTCTAATTCCGGGAGGTAGGAGTTCTTTATACGATGGGTTTTTTTTGAAAAACTGAACAACTCTAGGATAAGTAGGAACAACTTTTAAACGTTGTTCAGTAGCAGTTTCTAAGATGTTTTTAATTAGATTATCAATAAAAGGTTCATTTTTAAATTCTTCGGGAGTGTTTATTTTGGTTAAAAATATTTTTCTATCTTGAAAAGAATATTCAACGCTAATCATTCCTTCTGTTACTGTGGTTTCAAATTGTCTTGCAAAAGTGTTGTCTTTAATTTCAATAGCTGTAATTGGTTCCATAACTTTTATTTGTTTTTTTGAATTTATGCTTTTAAAAGTAACTTATAAGAAAATTATATTCTTTGTTGGTTCTAATAAACCAACAGCTCTCAAAGTCTATTTTGAGTTAATTTAGCAAGTGCAAAGTTAAGTGTTTGAAAGTCAAACACAAAGTGTTTTAACATCTGATTTCTCAGTCTGTCAGAAGGAACAAGCGACGCTTAAAATGATTTGGGCGATTATAAGTAACCAATAGAAGCTTTAGAAATTAGGTGCTTCTATCAAAAAACTTTAAATTTATGGTTCTTAGAAGTTTAAAATCTGTGAAATAATGACACCAAAAATCCCCGTTTATTTTATGCCTGGTTTGGCTGCGAGTAGTTTAATTTTTGAACGAATTAATCTGCCGGACGAATTTGAAGTTCATCTATTAGAATGGGCTATTCCCATGGAAAATGAGTCACTTTCGGCTTATGCAAAACGAATGACGTTGTCTATTAAGGAAGAAAATCCAGTTTTGATCGGCGTGTCTTTTGGTGGAATTTTGGTTCAAGAGATGGCGGAACACATAAAAGTGAAGAAGGTAATTATTATTTCTAGCGTTAAAAGTAATAAAGAATTGCCGCTTCGAATGCGAATTGCAAAATCTACTCAAGCATACAAATTAATTCCTGTACGATTGTTGGCAAACGTTGAGAGTTTAGCGAAGTTTTCTTTTGGAAAAAAAATAAACAAACGATTGGTTTTGTATAAAAAATATTTATCCATTCGCGATTATAAATATCTAAACTGGGCTATTCGAAGTGTTATTCTCTGGGAGAGAGTTGTTGCAAATCCGAACGTAATTCATATTCATGGAGATTCAGACGACGTTTTTCCTATAAAATGTATTGATAATTGTATCGTTGTAAAAGGTGGTACTCACATTATGATTTTAAATAAATTTCGTTGGATGAATGATAATCTACCTGATTTTATAAGAAAGTAATTAATTTTCTACAAGTGGTAAAACAACCGAATTATTTTTTAATCGTACGGTATTAATCATAGAGATAAAATTTTTATAGCTCTGTTCGGTTGCTTGTTCTAAAGTAATATTTCCCATAAATGGATTGCTAATTCGGTTAATACTTAGCACTTTTTGATTGGAATCAATAAAATAGGAGGTTGGGAAGCCTAAAGTATTTTTTAGCCGCGTTACTAATTCATAATTTTCATTCTCACTAGTGTCCGTATAGCAAATTTGAATTTTTTTATGAAAAAACCGAGACGTTTTTTACAAGTCAGCTCTGGTTCCCCAAAAGAAAACTAAAACTTCTAAGTCGCCATGCTGTTCTTCAACAATTTTGTTGAGTGCCGGAATATCCCCTTTATTTATAATGCACCAAGAGGCATAGGTAATGATAAAGACGGGTTTGCCTATTTTGCTAAGCGTAATTTTTTTGGAAGAAAGATTTTTTACTGTAAAATCGTCAAATTGTGTTCCGACTAATTTATAGTTCACTAACGAATCAAATAACCGCGCTCCTTCTGTGAAATTTTGATCTCTAAAGGCTTTGTTACTCGCTTTGATATACGGACGTATATTTAACTGCAAAGCGCGTGAAAAAGCAACATTAGTATTTTGTCCATAACTAATAGAAAAACAAATTAAGAGTAGTGTATAAAATACCTTTTTTAACATAGCTATTTTTTTGTAACGTTTAAATTATTACAAATCAAGCTACTGCTCTAAAAAACACGTTCAACTGTTTGTTTATTTGATGAACGGCACAAAAAAACCATCCGCAATGGATGGTTTAGTTTATTAAGAAAGAAATTTTATGAAAACTATATTTTCTTCATCTGATCTTTCATCATTATAATTTGATCTTTCAGCATTCCTTGTTTGTCTAATTTTTTAGCTTCAGCTAACAAACCGCTGGCTTCGATTTTTCTTCTTCGAGACATCGCAACCCCTGCAAGGTTTAATTTAGCAACAGCTAAGTCCATATCCATAGACAATCCTAATTCGATTGCTTTTTTGAAATGCTTCTCTGCCTTATTTAAATTGGTTTGCGAAAGCATGATTCCGTGCAAGTAATTAAAGTATCCTTGTTGTTTGCGAACTAGCGCAGTATCGGGATTTTTAATATAAGCCAACCACTTTTTTGCCCCTTCAAAGTCTTGTTTTCTTAATTTAAGAAAGGCTAAAAGAATAAATTCATTCTTAAAATAAAGAAAAACAGGAATTCCTGCTACTAAAATTAAGAAAATTCCATTTCCAATGTTGTTTTCCGTAAACTGCCAAACACTAGCCACTAATATAAGTGCCGCTAGAATTAATTTAATATTTTTGTGAAACATAATAGGGTGTAAATTTATGTTTGCAAAGATAGTAAAATGAATTAAAAATATTTTTATAAAACTTCTTGCTAGTAAAAAAAGACTTTGTATATTTGCACTCGGTTTTGGAGGAAGTCTTTCAAAACTAGTAAAAAGAAAATAGACACCATTTTAAAGATACAAAGCAATGAGCAAAAGAACATTTCAACCATCGAAAAGAAAAAGAAGAAATAAACACGGATTTATGGACAGAATGGAATCTGCGAACGGAAGAAAAGTTCTTGCGCGTAGAAGAGCGAAAGGAAGACATAAACTGACTGTTTCTTGCGAGCCAAGACACAAAAAATAATGTTTGTATAAACATAAATAAGGCGTTACTTTTTTTAAGTATCGCCTTTTTTTATACCTTGTCAGTAAATAAAGGTTTAATCCTTTAGTTTTAAGGTAGCTACAACTTTAAATTAGAAAAAACTATAACTACACAACACAAATAAAATGCCTAAAGACACATCAATTAAATCGGTTTTAATAATAGGTTCGGGTCCTATCGTTATTGGTCAAGCTTGCGAATTTGATTATGCAGGTTCTCAATCTGCACGCTCGATTCGTGAAGAAGGAATTGAAGTTATTCTTATTAACTCTAATCCTGCAACAATTATGACCGATCCAACAATGGCCGATCATATTTACTTGAAACCATTAACTACAAAATCGATTGTTGAAATTCTGAAAGAACATCCGCAAATTGATGCTGTTTTGCCAACTATGGGAGGTCAAACTGCATTAAACTTATGTTTAGAAGCAGAAGAAAAAGGAATTTGGAAGGATTTTGGGGTACGATTAATTGGTGTAGATATTAATGCAATTAATATTACCGAAGATAGAGAGCAGTTTAAACAATTACTTCATAAAATAGGAGTGCCTTCTGCACCGGCAGAAATATGTACTTCTTATTTAAGAGGAAAAGAAATTGCGCAAGAATTTGGATTTCCTTTGGTAATTCGTCCTTCGTTTACACTAGGAGGGACTGGAGCTTCTATCGTTTACAAACCTGAAGATTTTGACCGATTGCTAACCGCCGGTCTAGAAGCATCGCCAATTCATGAAGTACTAATTGACAAAGCTTTGATGGGCTGGAAAGAGTACGAATTGGAGCTTTTAAGAGATAAAAACGATAATGTTGTGATTATCTGCTCGATTGAAAATATGGATCCTATGGGAATTCATACTGGAGATTCGATTACTGTTGCACCTGCAATGACTTTATCTGATACTACATTTCAGAGAATGCGTGATTATGCAATTTTAATGATGCGTAGCATTGGTAATTTTGCAGGAGGTTGTAATGTACAATTTGCAGTATCTCCAGATGAAAAAGAAGATATCGTTGCTATCGAAATTAATCCTCGTGTATCTCGTTCTTCTGCTTTAGCGTCAAAAGCTACTGGATATCCAATTGCAAAAATTGCATCAAAATTAGCTTTAGGATACAATTTAGATGAATTGCAAAATCAAATTACAAAATCTACTTCAGCACTTTTTGAGCCGACTTTGGATTATGTAATTGTAAAAATACCTCGCTGGAACTTCGATAAATTTGAAGGTTCAGATCGTACTTTAGGTCTTCAGATGAAATCGGTTGGTGAAGTAATGGGAATTGGACGTTCGTTTCAAGAAGCCTTGCACAAAGCCACTCAATCTTTGGAAATCAAAAGAAATGGTTTAGGAGCTGACGGAAAAGGATATACCAACTACGAGCAAGTCATTGAAAAATTAACGTACGCAAGTTGGGATCGTGTTTTTGTAATTTATGATGCTATTGCAATGGGTATTCCCTTGAGTCGCCTTCATGAAATTACCAAAATTGACATGTGGTTCTTGAGACAGTATGAAGAATTATATGCTTTAGAAAAAGAAATAGCTACTTATAAGGTAGCCGATTTACCGAGAGAGTTATTGCTTGAAGCGAAACAAAAAGGTTTTGCAGACAGACAAATTGCTCACATGGTTGGTTGTCTAGAAAGTGAAGTGCACACTTTACGTGATACAATGAATATCAACCGCGTATTTAAATTGGTAGATACGTGTGCAGCTGAATTTAAAGCGAAAACACCTTATTATTACTCGACTTTTGAGGCTGAAATTGAAAAAGCAAACGGCGAGCGTTATGTAGATAACGAAAGCGTAGTTTCTGATAAAAAGAAAATTATTGTTTTAGGTTCAGGGCCAAACCGAATTGGACAAGGAATTGAGTTTGATTATTCTTGTGTTCACGGAGTTTTAGCTGCCAAAGAATGTGGTTACGAAACCATTATGATTAACTGTAATCCAGAAACGGTTTCGACCGATTTTGATACAGCGGATAAATTGTACTTTGAACCTGTTTTCTGGGAACATATTTATGATATTATTCAACACGAAAAGCCAGAAGGAGTTATCGTACAATTGGGTGGGCAAACTGCTCTTAAGTTGGCAGAGAAACTTTCTAAATATGGAATAAAAATTATTGGAACTAGCTTTGATGCTTTGGATTTAGCAGAAGACAGAGGACGTTTCTCTAATTTATTGACTGAATTAGAAATTCCGTTCCCACAGTTTGGGATTGCAGAAACTGCAGATGAAGCTTCAGCTCTAGCTGATGTTCTAGACTTTCCGTTATTGATCCGTCCTTCTTATGTATTGGGTGGTCAAGGAATGAAAATTGTAATTAATAAACAAGAATTGGAAGAGCACGTTGTAAACTTGCTGAAAACAATACCTGGAAACAAATTACTTTTAGATCACTATTTAGATGGTGCCATTGAAGCGGAAGCAGATGCAATTTGTGACGGTGAAAACGTGTATATTATCGGAATTATGGAGCATATTGAACCTTGTGGTGTACACTCGGGAGATAGTAATGCAACATTACCTCCTTTTAATTTAGGTGAATTTGTGCTGCAACAAATTAAAGATCATACTAAGAAAATTGCTTTGGGTCTTAAAACGGTTGGATTAATCAACATTCAGTTTGCGATTAAAGACGATACGGTTTACATCATTGAAGCCAATCCAAGAGCTTCTCGTACGGTTCCTTTCATCGCAAAAGCATACGGAGAGCCTTATGTGAATTACGCAACGAAAGTTATGCTAGGACATAATAAAGTAACTGACTTTAATTTTAACCCCCAATTAAAAGGGTATGCAATTAAACAACCCGTTTTCTCTTTCAGTAAATTCCCAAATGTAAATAAAGCATTAGGACCAGAAATGAAATCGACAGGAGAGAGCATCTTGTTCATTGATGACTTAAAAGACGATCAGTTCTACGAATTGTATTCAAGAAGAAAAATGTATTTGAGTAAATAATCTCAGATTCATTATAAAAAAAGCCTCAAGAAATTGAGGCTTTTTTTATAATGAACTGCGAAATAATATTATCGACCGTTTGCTACTTGTTTCAGATACTTTCCACCAGGGATTTGCATTTTATCAATCAATAATGAAATTTCGCTTAAACTAAAATTCCCTTTCAAATCCATTAAAACAGAATCTTCATTGGACGAACTTTCAATAAACATAAACAGTTCCTTAACTTGATTGGCAGTTGCTCCAGCGTTAGAGTAAATAGTAACTGTTTTGCCTGTCTCGTTTACTTTTTTAAGCTCCACTAAACTAGCAGACTTTATATAATTATAAGCGCTAATCTTCATTTCTTTTTCACGGGCAGCATTTTGAGTTGTAAAAACTTTTAGATCGGTTAATTTTTTAGTTAAATTCAGATAGTTTTGACTTACACTGTCAGATCCATCTATTTGTACCTTACCCATTAATTCGAACATCTTTTTTGTGACAACTATAGCATTAACATCATCGTGCTGATCGTAGGCATCAAAAGTGCTCTGAGAATAAAATGTTGTGGTGCAAAGCATTGCCATTGCCAATATTGTTAGTTTTTTCATTTCAATTTTTTTTAAATCCACTTTTTTTGATTTATGCAATACAATATACTACTATAATTGTGCCATTTGTAGGACTACGATAAGTTTCTTGAGCGAAAGCAGATTATTTTATTTTGCACTTATTTATAATCTTAGTGTAATGTGGCTTATTTTTTGTTATTAAAAATATAATTAAAACTAATGCGTTTATATTTACAAGAACCATACAATCGAAATTAACTATATGAAATCTACATTAAAAATTATTGCAGTATTTCTTTTTGCTTCGCTCACCTTCTATTCTTGCCAAGATCAAGATGATATTGATTTAGCGAAACAAGATAACTTAGAAGTTCAAGACTTTATTTGGAAAGGATTAAACCAATACTATTTATGGCAAGCTGACGTGCCAGACTTAGCAGACAATCGTTTTGCCAATCAAGGTCAATTAAATTCTTTTCTACGTAATTATACCGATCCTTTCGAACTATTCGATGCACTGCGTGTTAACCCTAAAATCGATCGGTTTAGTTGGATGGTCAAAGACTACACGGCTTTAGAGCAATCTTTTCAAGGAATAACTACGGCGGATGGAATGGAGTTTGGATTGTCGTATAAATCGAGTGGTAGTTCAGAGATTTTTGGCTATGTTCGGTACATTGTTCCAAATTCTGATGCATCGAAAAAAGACATTAAGCGAGGCGATATTTTTGTAGGTGTAAATGGAACGCAATTAACTGATAGCAATTACCAATCCTTGCTAAATCTTGAAAATTATACGCTAAATTTAGGTGATAATAACGGTGGTACTTTTACCTCAAATGGTAAAACAGTTGCTTTAACTAAAGGCGTATTAGCAGAAAACCCAATTGCCATTCATAAAGTGATTGAGTCAGGTTCTCATAAAATTGGTTACATCATGTACAACGGTTTTTATGCGGATTATGATAAAGAGTTAAATAACGTTTTTGGAGAGCTGAAAGCCGCTGGAGTTACTGATTTAGTTTTAGATTTACGCTACAACGGTGGAGGTTCCGTGCAAACAGCCACTCGTTTGGCAAGTATGATAACGGGACAATTTGATGGAAAGGTATTTTCGAAACAAGAATGGAATGCGAAATTCAATGAGTATTTTAAAAAAGAAGATCCTGAATTGCTGAAAAATTATTTCACAAAAGATTTAGAAGGACAATCTATCAATAGTTTAAATTTGAGCAAAGTATATATTTTAACAACTAAAAGCTCCGCTTCGGCAAGTGAATTGGTAATTAATGGTTTGAAGTCGTATATAGACGTAGTTCAAATTGGTGATGTCACAACTGGAAAAAATGTTGGATCTGTAACTTTATACGATTCGCCAACTTTTACCAAGAAAAATGTAAATCCGAACCATAAATACGCCATGCAACCCATTGTTTTAAAAATAGTTAATGCAAATGATTTTGGGGAGTATTACGACGGACTAGTTCCAACTTACGAACTTAAAGAAAGTCTTAGCAATTTAGGAATTCTTGGAGAGCTTTCTGAACCATTATTAAGTACAGCCGTTGGTAAAATTACTGGAACTCAAAAATTGACAAAGAAGAATCCGAGTTTAGTTTATAAGTACTTTACAGATAATAAAGCGATGAACAATCTAAATCAGATGTTTATAGAAAAAGCTCCTGAAGGACTTTTAAGAGCATTATAGTACTAAAAAACGGCTTCCAATTGGAAGCCGTTTTTGTTTAAAACAACTTAAATAAAAATAATTAAAACGTAATTATGGGTTAACTATTTTCTTCAATAGTAGAAGAAAAATTAGTAGTATACTAAACTTGGATTTATTATATCTTCCTTAATAAAGTTCTTTGTGTGAGTTTTACAACGATAGCCTTTGGTTATAAATGATTTGTTCTATTTGAATTTAGAAAAATCTTTAAGAAAACGAACAGCTTGTAAAGCTTTAAAATGCACCTTCTATTTTATTTAGAAATGTATTTTTCTTACTAATTATTAAAATAAAATCCGTTTGGTCCAACTCCAACTGTTAATTCTTTTTCAAGTGTTCCTGTTAGCGTATAAATGTATGCTTTGCTATTACTAGCGAAATCACCTCCGTCTGCAACATAAATTTTATCATTGTTTACAGCAAAGCCATACATCTTTCCGTAAACAGATGTAGATGTGTATTCAAATATAGACTTAGTTGGAGATACAGTAGCTGTATTATCCATTGCATAAACAGAAGTTTTAGCAGTAAAATAAATTTTGTTTTTATAAACGTCTAGATTTTTAGCACCATCTAAATCTGCAGTAAGTATCACTTTAGAAATAGAATTATCTGATAATTTTACTTTTAAAATTTCACTTCTATCTCCATAAGGACTTCTAATTATATATAAAATACCATCTTTTTCTTCCATTGTATCAGCGCTATCACCAACGAGTAATGCAGTTTCCACTTTTTTTGTAGCGATATTAACAATAATTAATTTGTCATTATCGTAAGGCTCAGTAATATAAAGTTTATTACCTACAAGTTCAATTTGGTTAGCAGTTCCATTTAATGCAATTGTAGATTCTACTTTATTTGTAGATAGGTCAATTACAGCAACAAAATCATCAGTATTTCCAGTTTCTGGATTTGCATAAGAGTAAGTATTTGCATTTGTTACATATGCTTTACCATCTTTTACTACACCGTATCTTGGAGTTTTCAAACCTGTCTCGATTTTTGCTTCTAGTTGAAAAGTATAACGATTAACAACATTAATTACGTTTGAACCGTTTGCAACAATATAAGCTTTGTCTCCGTCAAAGAAGATACTTTGAAGAAAAGTTCCAACATAATCAGACCCATTTACTGTACTGTAAACATCTGCCGTAAAAGTACTTTGATCATCACTTAAAAATGAAACTGATCCTCCATTAGAGTTTCCTTCATTTAGAATAAAAACACCATTGTCATATACTCCTTTTGGATCGTTTGAATTGTCATCATTATTTGAACAAGAAACAAAAAGCGTTGCGCTTAAAGCGACTAAAAATAATCTAGTTAATTTCATTATATTAAAATTTAAGGTTTAAGTACATATTAAAATTTCTTCCAGGCATTGGTCTATTCTCTAAACTTTCGTAAGGAGAATTCCATATATTTAAAACTTGGAAGCCAACTTTACAAGAAGTTACAAGTTTAAGATCATAATCGATTGCAATATTGGAAACAGTGTAAGAATTGACAATTTGCTTGGGATCGTTATCCGATTGAGTGTAAACAAAACCATTGTATAACAACTGATAATTACTCGAAAAGTTCTTATAAGCATATGACAACGCTGCTGTTGCTTTATGGAATGGCACAAAAAACAGTTGCTTTTTTGTTTCAATATTTTCAGAAATCGTGTAAGCATAAGTGGCATTCAAACTGAAACAGTTATTGCCGTATTGATTTCCCCATCCTAATATTATTTCAGCACCGTACGCATTTACTTTATCCGTGTTTTGTGGAGCCCATATGCCTTTATCTCCAGGAACCCATCGTAGTAGATCATCAATTTTATTGAAATAAAAAGTCTGAGTAAGGTTTATTTTTTTAAAATTAAAAACATTTCCAATCTCTGCTTGGTAGGAATTTTCAGGTTTCAAATTTAGATTGCCCCCTTGTTCCCAGTACAAATCATTATATGTTGGAATGCGGAAATTACGAGAAATGTTCATTTTAAAATTATAAAAATTATTGACCTCATAAATTGATCCAAACGAGAATAAAATAGGCGATTTATAATTGTTTGTAAATTCTTTTCGAACCCCATACTCATTTTGCCATTTCTCGTTAAGCTTCTGTTTTGCTAGCAATGCAGTCGAAATAATTTCACGAGTGTTATTTCCAAAACTTGTTCCGTATCCTCTCGTTTTAGTGTAGTCAAAAATACCGTTTACACTAATAGTTTTGCTAAATTCATAACCCAGATTTAAGATGTTAGTCCAGCTTTTTGTTTTGCCGTAACTGTATTTGTTTTCCTCTTTTTCAGGATAATATTGATAGTTTTCTAAAATATACGCAGTTTTAAAACTAGTTATAAAAGAATCAAAGTTGCCATTATATTCTATTAAATTTCTACTGAAACCATTGATATATCTTGATCTGGTTTCAGAGGCAGAAATTAATGAAGTATTTCTATCAGTATTTGATGTTTGACTGTAGGCTTTAATGCTGTTTTTTGAATTGATTTTGTATCCTAAATTAGCATTGAACCCAATCAATTCATACTCTCCATTTTGATTCCAAAGCTGCTCTCCTTTCCAATTATATCGACCGACATAATCGTAATCATTTGTCGAGCTGTTTCTTGAAAAGCCAATTTGTGTGCTCCATTTCGTATTTGAAATATTTACTTTATAGTTGACTCCTTGTGTGTTATAACTGCCATAATCTAGTTTTAAACTATTTTCAAATTGATTCGTAAATTTCAAAGTAGTATTTAAGTGAACGGTTCCACCAATCGCACCGCTTCCGTAAATAACACTTCCTCCACCGGCCTTTATGTCAATCGAATTGAAATCAGAAGAGGCAATAGTGTTAAAATCGGTACTTCCGTTCATCTGAGAATTGATATTAATGCCGTTCCAAATAACAGCAGTTTGCGAAGCAGTAGTTCCTCTAAAAGCTACTGTAGAAAGCATCCCACGACCGTATTCTTTAAAATAAATTGTTGAATTGAAATTTAGTAAATCTGTTAAAAGCGCTTCATTTTTTACGATAGTAGAATCGTTCAGATGTAAAACGGACTGAGAATCGCTAAATTTTTTAAAGTTTTGGTCTGCAATAACCACTTCGTTAAGTTTAGTAATACTATCGTTCTGTGCCAAAATAATTTGGCAACAAGTCATTAAAATAAATAAAAAGAAATAGTTCGCTTTCATAATTTCTAAACCCTTCTTCCCGAGAGTTCAATTTTTATGCAAAGGCAGGTCTCCTGGCTTGCGTTTTGTTGTTTACCTTCCCATTCGGTGTGTCGAACAGTGGCTTGTAGTTAACAACAAACATTCCTTTCGGAACTAAGCTTACAGTTGCGGGTACAGCTCAAGAATTAACTTGATTCCCTTTTAATGTGTGTGAAAATATACACAACCTTAATGCGGTGCAAATGTAGTAGTAAAAAACAGCAATATGAAAATTTGTTTGAAATTTTAAATTAAATTGTATTTTTATGTATAATTATTTTATAATGAATTAGTTGCTAATAATGTAATTTGAATAACTTCTCCAAAAGCAACATTATTCTGAAAAGCGTCTTTCAATGCAATACCGTTCACATGACACAAAATGCTGCGAATGATTCCAGCATGAGCCACAATAATAATATTCTTATCATTTTTAAATTTGATTTCATTTTCTATGAAATCAACTACTCTTTGATGTAAATCTTCAAAGGATTCTCCATTTGGAACGCGAACTGAAACAAAATCTTCCATCCAAGGGTTAAGATGTTCGGGATTGATTTCATCCCATTTTTGCAGTTCCCAATCCCCAAAATTCATCTCCATTAATCGATTGTCGACTGTCAACGATTGTCTTTTTTTTTGAGATGCAATGTAATTCGAAAGTTTTAAACATCGCTGTAGCGGACTAGAGTATACAATTCCGTTTTCAGGAAGTTGCTTGCTAATTTTTTCAAAAATTGCATCATGTGGTGTAACAAGATCCACATCGGCTTGACCATAACAGATTCCTTTGGCACAAACCGTTTCTGTATGACGTACTAAATAAATTTCCATATAGCAATAACAGATAAGTAAAAGATGATTTCGCAAATTTGCTGTGTTGCTCCCAAGCAGTCGCCAGTATAACCGTCAATCCATTTCTGAAAATAACGTGCTAAAAAATAACGAATTATAAAAACAGGCAGCAGCACAATTAGAATTTCATATTGAAAATAAGCTAAAATTAAAAGAGGTAGCAAGCCGAAAAATAAAGCACCAACCACTTCTTGCCATCCAAAGTTTTGTGCAATCGGTTTACTTTTGCTGCTTGCATCTTCGCGAGAATATTGATGTGTAAAAACAATGCTAATTGCCGCCAAGCGACTCACGGAGTGTCCAGAAATAAACAATAGGGCAAGTGAAAATAAATAGTGATTTGGAATGATATTTATGTGCGATAATTCATTTAAAGAGGTGAATTTCAACAAAAAAAGAACAACTAAGCCAATCGCTCCATAAGCGCCTATTGCACTATCTTTCATAATAAGAAGAATTTTTTCTTTGTTCCAGCCGCCACCAAAACCGTCGCAAACATCTGCAAAACCATCTTCATGAAAAGCACCAGTGGTTAAAATTGTTGCCATTATTCCGAAAACAATTGCAGTTTCATTCGAAAATAATTGAGACGAAATATAAAACGCCAAGAAAAAAATAATCCCCACAATCCATCCAATCAAAGGAAAATAACGAGAAGCTTTATTTAAATAATCTGGATTGTGATCGATGTTTTTGGGACATGGAATGCGGGTATAAAACATCAAAGCGGTAAAAAAAATATGCAGTTGTTTTTTCATTTAGTTATTTGTGTAATTTTTATTGCTGACTCACACCAGCATTTTCAAAACTTGCCATTTCATTAAAAAAGGCAACTGCCGACTGGATAATTGGAAATGCAACTGCGCAACCTGTTCCTTCGCCTAAACGCAAATTTAGTTGTAAAATAGTTTCAGCATTTAAATAGTCTAATAATTTCCGATGTGCTTTTTCATCAGATTGATGACAGAAAATTGCATTTTGCTGAATAGTAGGATTCATGGTTTTGGCGATCAAAAATGCAACCGAACAAATAAATCCATCAACTAGAATAAGCATATTATTTTCAAAAGCTGCTAACATTCCAGCGGCCATTTGTGTAATTTCGAAACCTCCAAAATACGCTAGGACTTCATTCAAATCGGTTGAGCCAGAGTAATTTTCAATAGCTTTCTTTAGAATTATATTCTTTTCATTTAGCTTCGTATCATTCAAACCCGTCCCTCTTCCCACACATTCTTCAATGGGGATTTCAGTTAATAGACTCATTAAAACAGCTGCTGTTGCTGTGTTTGCGATTCCCATTTCGCCAAAACCAATGCAATTACTTCCATTTTCAGCAATAAGATCTACGATTTGTTTTCCTTTTTCAAAACATAATTGCAATTCGATATTACTCATTGCAGCCCCGTGAAGAAAAGATTGCGTGCTTTTGGCAATTTTACAATTCAAGAGTTCCGTATTGGTTGGAAAATCATAATTCACGCCCGAATCAATAATTTTTAAATCTATTTTATGTTGTCTGCAAAACACGTTAATCGCAGCGCCACCTTCCAAGAAATTGGCAACCATTTGTCGGGTAACATCTTGCGGATACGCACTCACGCCGTGCAATGCAATACCATGATCCGCGGCAAAAACGACAATTGTTGGTTTTTTGATTTCTGGTGTTACCGTTTGAAAAACGCTAGCCACTTGAAAAGCAATTTGCTCTAATTTTCCCAAAGAGCCAGTAGGTTTTGTTTTTCCATCAATTTTATCTTGAATTGATTGAGTGGAAAATAGAGTAGGTGATGCTGCTATTTTTTTATGAGTTTCAATCTGCTGTGAGATTGTTTTATCGATACTACTAATTTCTGTAACTACTGGAATTTGCGATTTTTGCTTCCAATCCAACTGCTGCAACATGGGTTGGTTGTCGTAGTTTGTCGCTGGCTTTCCAACACAAAAATAACCCAAAGGTTCAATGTTTTCGGGCAAGTTTAAGATTTTCTTAAACTGATAATAATTAATAATCGAAACCCAACCCATTCCATATCCCTGTTCTGTGAGCGACAGCCACATGTTTTGAGCTGCACAAACCGAACTGAATTTTACTGCTTCATTGCTGCCAACAGTCCCGATAGTAAATGAATTTAAAACGGATCGATCATAAGCAATAATTAAACCGATCGGCGCTTCTTCGATCGCTTCCAATTTCAAAGATTTATATTTTGTTTTTTGCTTTTTATCATCTGTCAAGTCCGAGGCCTTGGCGTCATAATCCAAAAACAAGGCTTTAATTGCCTTTTTAACTTCAGGTGATTTAATGATATAGTAACGGGTCGCGTCAGTCAAACCAACCGATGGTGCCCAATGTCCAGCTTGCAAAGCTTTTTGCAAAACAGCATCAGGAACTTCATCGCCAGTAAAATGACGTGTATCCCGTCTTGCTTTTAAGATATCATCTAAATTGCTCATTTTGAATTTATTTTTTCGGTAAAACTGTGATTGAAATTGCTTTTGCTACCCTTTTATTTTTACTGCAATTCCAGAAACCATCAACGTCACTTGATCTGCGTTTTTTGCTAAAAACTGATTCATCCAGCCTTGAAGCTCGGTAAATTTTCGGCCAATAGGCGTGTCCGCATGAACGCCCATTCCAATTTCGTTGGTTACAATAATCAAAGTTACATTTTCTTGCGCCGCCATTTTGGTAAATTCAGCTTTTGCTTGCGTTAAACTTTCGGTCACATCATTTTTAGTATCCACAAAAAAGTTGGTCAACCAAAGCGTTACGCAATCAATCAGCGCCACTTTATCCGAAAAATCTATTTCACTCAACTGTTTTTCTTTCTCAATATTCGTCCAGCGCTCGTCACGTTCCGTTTGGTGTCGGTCGATTCGGGTCTGAAAATCGGCATCCCATTTTCGTGCAGTAGCCACATAAATCGGAGTTGCCGAAAGTTGTAAAGCCAAATCTTGAGCATAACTGCTTTTGCCTGAACGTTCTCCGCCAGTAATTAAATAGATCATGGAATTAATTATTAATTATAAATGTTTAATTATGAATTTTTGTTACTTACTTATTTATAATTTGTGCTTTCGTTGTCTTTAATATACTGGTAATCAATTTCAGGATTTCTACAGCATCAATTATAATATTTTCGTATTCCTTGTCATTGAGATAGTTAGTAGCTTTAAGTAGTTGTAACCAATATACAGTTTCATTTGCTTCTTTTTGAGCAATCGCAAGTTTATGAATAAAGTCTAATTTGCTTTCGGCATGTTCTGATTCTCGAATCATCGCGCCAACGCTCGTGCCCGATCTTAATAGCTGTTTGGAAAGTATATATTCTCTTTTTTCGACAGATAAATACTGATATAATTTTACAATTCGAATTGCGAACTCAAAACTTTTAGTATTCACGATATTTTCTCTCATAATTCGCAATTTATAGTGGACAATTAAGAATTGATAATTAATAATTAACAATTTATAATTGTTTAGTTAATGTAAAGATAATGGTTGTTCAATTTTTTACCAGCAATAATAAACAAGAAATTTATAAATTCTTCTACCTTTGTCGCTATTCAAATTGTAAATTATGAAAGGAGTATCATACAAATTGCTATTTATAGTTTCTTTTTTAACAGTTGTCAGCTGTAAAAAGAAAGAGGAAGTTAAAGTCGAAAAAGCGATCATCGTACAAAATAGTGTTGAATATGCTGCGGGTTTATCCATTCAAAAATACGACGGGTATTCGGTTGTAAAAGTAAGCAATCCTTGGCCTGATGCCAATAAAAAGTTTACATATATACTAGTAGAAAAAACAGAAAGTGTTCCCGATAGTTTAAGAAAGTATCAAAATATTACTGTTCCTTTAGCGTCTATTGTAGTGACATCAACTACCAATATTCCTTTTTTAGAAATGTTAGAAGTAGAAACCAAATTGGTTGGTTTTCCACATACCGATTATGTTTCTTCTGAAAAAACGCGTGTTTTAATTGATAAAGGAAGTGTGAAAAATGTCGGACAAAACGAAAGACTAAATATCGAACAACTAATCGATTTAAGTCCTAGTTTAATTGTGACTTTTGGAGTAGATAACAGCAATCCAATGTTGGACAATTTACAAAAAAGTGGTTTAAAAGTACTTATTCAAGGCGATTGGATGGAGCAATCTCCACTAGGGAAAGCCGAGTGGATCAAATTATATGGAGCACTTTTTGGAAAAGAAGAGCAAGCCAAAGATATTTTTGATAAAATTGTTATCAGTTACAATCAAGCCTTAAAATTAGTCGAAATGAGTGACGCGAATGCCACTGTTTTATACGGCTCTATGTACCAAGATCAATGGTATGTTGCACGCGGAAAAAGTTGGGTATCGCAATTTATGCGTGATGCAAAATCGAATTATTTATGGTCTGATCTTGACGGAACCGGAAGTTTAGCTTTGTCATTTGAAAAAGTTTTGGACAAAGCCAAAGAGGCTGACTTTTGGATCTCTACAGGCTCTTTTAAGTCTTTAGCAGAATTAGCGGCAAGCAACCCACATTACAGTCAATTCGCTGCGTTTACCAGTAAAAACATCTACACTTTTGAAAATAAGTTTGGCGCAACAGGCGGAACGATTTATTATGAATTAGGTCCAAGTCGTCCCGATTTGGTTTTGAAAGATTATATCAAAATATTTCATCCTGAACTGTTGCCGAGTTATGAATTTACTTTTGCTCAAAAACTAAATTAAGTACGTTGATCAATCAAAAACGCAATACCATTTTATTTGTTGTACTCGCGATAGGACTGGTTTTTTTATTCATCATCAACATTAGTTTTGGTTCAATAACAATTCCGTTCAAAGAAGTTTTTACGAGCTTGACAGGCGGAGAAGCCAGCAAATCTACTTGGGAATATATCATTATCAATTACCGTTTGCCCAAAGCCATTACCGCAATTTTAGTTGGAATGGGATTGTCAATTAGTGGTTTGTTAATGCAAACACTTTTCCGAAATCCACTCGCAGGTCCGTATGTTTTAGGACTCAGTTCAGGTGCGAGTTTAGGTGTTGCTTTTGTGATTTTGGGAGCAGGATTGTTGCCAGCTTTTTTGCGCGAAATGTTGCTGTCCTCTTACGGTATAGTATTGGCGTCCACACTCGGAAGTACACTAGTTTTGTTATTAGTATTAGTTGTTTCGCAGCGTTTACGAGATACAATGGCCATCTTAATTGTGGGATTAATGTTTGGTAGTTTTACGAGTGCGATAGTCGGTGTTTTAGCATATTTTAGTTCTGCAGAACAATTGCAAAAATTCACTTTTTGGTCGATGGGAAACCTTGGAAATCTTTCTTGGACTTCAATCATAATTTTATCTATTTGTGTCACTATTGGTTTGTTGGTAAGTCTTTCGAGTATAAAATCATTAAATGCACTTTTGTTAGGGGAGAACTATGCCAAAAGTTTAGGTCTTAATTTTGCTAAAATTCGTCTGATCATTATTTTTGCTACCGGTATTCTAGCAGGCAGCATAACCGCTTTTGCTGGCCCAATTGCCTTTATTGGTTTAGCTGTTCCGCATATTGCCAAACTAGTATTTCAAACCAGCAATCACGCGATTTTATTTTGGAGTACCTTGTTTTTTGGCGCAATGATTATGTTGCTTTGTGACGTGCTTTCTCAAATGCCTGGTTTCGACGTTACTTTACCCGTAAACGCCGTAACCTCAATTATAGGGGCACCGGTGGTCATCTGGTTGATGGTTCGGAAAAAAAGTTTTAGGTAAATTTAAACGCATAGAAACATAGTTTTTATTTCAAATAAATGATAGATGATTACTCAAAAGTATTTAGATGAACTAACGTATGAAGTCATAGGTGCCGCGATAGAGGTGCATAAGATCATTGGTAAAGGTTTACTTGAAAGTGTGTATCATCAGTGTTTAAAGGAAGAACTTACACAAAGAAAATTAAATTTCTTCACAGAGATGAAAGTTCCAATAATATATAAAAATAAGGAATTGAGTGCAGATTTAAGATGCGACTTATTTGTTGAGAATTGTTTAGTAGTCGAACTAAAAACATTTGCTGAAATAAGCGGACTGCATCATGCACAGCTTTTAACCTATATGAAACTTTTAAAAGCGCCAAAAGGAATTATAATAAATTTTAATTGTTTTAATATTTTTAAAGAAGGTCAAAAAACCTTCGTCAATGAATAATTTAAATTGCTACCCAAGTAATATCCATTTCAAGCTATGTGATAATTTACAAGTAATTACTATGTAACCTTTTTTGAAGAAAAAATATCCTATGTTTCTATGTGGTTAGATGAGGAAAATTGCAATTGAAGATAAGGGAATAAACGACATTTAGCATTGTTATAGCGTTATTCAAAATTGTACAAAAAAAATCGTCGCAAAATGAAAAATATTCTACAAACAAAAGATTTATCGATTGGATATAAAACCAATAAATCAGTTGTGATCATTGCTGAAAATTTAAACCTCAACCTGCAATCTGGTAAGCTGATTTCCTTAATCGGCGCAAACGGAATCGGAAAATCTACATTATTGCGAACGCTTACTGGAATTCAAAAGCCATTATCAGGCAGTGTTTTACTAAGTGGTAAAAACATTTTAGCATATAAAAACATAGAACTGGCACAAAACTTAAGTGTAGTTTTGACCGAAAAATTACCGCCAAGCAACTTGTCTATTTTTGAATTGGTCGCGTTAGGAAGACAACCGTACACCAATTGGATCGGAACTTTAACTCCCGAAGATATTGAGAAAGTAAATCTAGCGATGGAGTTGACGCAAATTACACATTTGTCTCATAAAAAACATTACGAAATAAGTGATGGACAATTGCAAAAAGTATTAATAGCGAGAGCACTAGCGCAAGATACACCGCTAATTGTTTTAGATGAACCCACTACACATCTCGATTTGTTGCACAAAGTATCACTTTTTAAACTCCTTAAAAAGTTGACCAAAGAAACTCAAAAAAGTATTTTATTTTCAACTCATGACGTAGATTTAGCCATTCAATTGAGTGACGAAATGATTATAATGACGCCCCAATTGGTAGTTCAAGACGAACCTTGCAACCATATTTCAAAAGGAAATTTCGCAACGCTATTCAAAGACGAGCACATTACGTTTGATGCGCAAAAAGGAAAGTTTGTAATTACTTAATTTTTTTCAGAAGCTTATCCAGCTATCCACTTGTATCTTTTCCTGGCTAAAAAAGCCAGCAAAAGGATACCGCTTCTATCTGGGCTACGGCAATAGTTTTCATATTACATTTAAACGTTCAATCCAATTTGTCGTTTTGCCTCACCAATTACAAAAGCAACCGAATTGGCAATATTAAAACTTCGAATTTTATCAGACATTGGAATCGTAAGATGATTGTCAAATAAAGCTAAAACTGCATCACTTAATCCGACACTTTCTTTTCCAAAAACCAACCAATCGCCATCTTTAAAGTTTGTTTCTAAATACGAAGTTTCTGCATGCGAACTCATTAAAAATACTCTGGTTTGATCTGGAATTTGTTGCGTCCACGCTGCTACGCTTTCGTATTCACTAACATCAAGATGCACCCAATAATCCAAGCCAGAACGCTTTAAGTTTTTGTCATTGATAACAAAACCGAAAGGATGAATCAAATGCAAACGGCTTTCAGTTCCTACGCACAATCGACCAATATTTCCTGTATTGTTAGGTATTTCGGGTTCAATAAGAACAATATTTAGCATTTTTTTAATTTGTAAAGTGAATGATTCAGTACTTTAAATACTATCCGAAAGTTTCAAAATCGGTAACTTCCAAAACATCTCCCGCGTTCAGAGTATTAAGTTTTACATTTCCCACACGAACGCGCACCAAACGCAAAGTAGGAAAACCAACTGCTGCAGTCATTTTTCTGACTTGTCGAAACTTTCCTTCAGTTACCGTGATCGATGCCCACGAAGTTGGTCCGTGGCGTTCGTCTCTAATTTTTTTACCTCTAATTCCAAAGTCTGGTTTTTCGGTAATCAAAAAAGATTGACAAGGTTTGGTGGTGTATTTGGTTCCGTTAAAACCAATTTCAACTCCTTTTTTCAATTCTTCGATCGCTTCTTGCGTGATGATACCATCAACTTGCACATAATATTCTTTTTCGACCTTTTTACTCCGAATTTGCTCGCTTACTTTTCCGTCCGTGGTCAATAAAAGCAATCCTTCAGAATCCTCGTCGAGACGTCCAATTGCCATTGTTCCCTCTGGAAAATTATGCAGTTCGCCCAACAGTTTCTTCGTCCTTTTCAATTCATAAACAAATTGGCTAAGATAGCCATACGGTTTAAAAAGGACGAAGTGACGGTGTATAGACATATAAAATAATTGAGGGCAAATTTAGTTTTTGGAATCCGGTATTGCTAGATCAAGTGTACAATAATGGTGCTTAATCTTTTAGTAATGATTTTATTTCGTTGAAGTCTCCATCCACAATTTCAATCTTTAAATCTAAAATATGTGCTATTAAAGTATAAACAGAAACATTCTGAAATGTTTTAACTTTTTTACCCACTTTAAAATTAGGTCCTTTTGCGTAAAAAATGGCATGCATGTCTTTATTTTTATTGTCATAACCGTGTGTACCGCCGCTAATCTTTTGACCTGTTGTGGCCGCCAAACTGTATCCTTTTCTAGCTTCTATAACATAATCTAATGTTCTGGGATTAGTGCCAAAATGCAAGCGTTTCGGAATTTCGCTTGGTTTCCAAAAATGGATGTGTTTTACTTTTTTTAAAGCCATTCCAATAGAATCTTTACAATCTGCTTTAGCCTTAATACTCATTATCGGATTGATAACTTTCGCGTACTCGACCCAACTTTCCTTTAAATAATTTGAAATTATTACCTTCTTATTGTCTGTAATGTCCGTCATTCCGTGATCTGAAACGATGATTAGATTAATTTCTTTTCCGATTGGTAACGCATCTAGTTTTCGAGTCAATTCGCCAACAATAGCGTTCATTTTGGCAACCATTTCTTTATTTTCTTTAGATAAAGGTCCGTATACATGCCCCGTGTGATCGGGTTCGTCAAAATAAAGAGTAATTAAGTGTGGTCTTTGAGCTTCAGGAAGTTGTAACCATTTTATAACTGTATCAATGCGGGTCTCATAAGGGACTCTGTCATCGTATTTCTTATAAATACTCGGACTTTTAGTTCCAGTATCAGAACCTGGCCAATAAAAAGACGCTGTTTTTATACCTTGTTCTTCCGCTACATTCCAAATTGGATTTCCTCCATAAAAGTCTGGATTGTTTTTAGCCGAAGTTGACAATGCAAAGGGAAGTTTGGTAAAAGGATCATAAAAATTATTGTTCACAATACCGTGGTGATCAGGGTACAATCCTGTGGCAATTGAATAATGATTGGGAAATGTTTTGGTAGGATAAGAGGGTTTCATCGACTTGGCTTTTACGCCTTCTGCAGCTATCTTTTCTAAATTTGATGTGTCAAAATATTTATAATAGTCCCAACGAAAACCATCTAAAGAAACTAAAACAACATACGGTTTCTCTGTTTTCTGAGCACTTATTGTTCCAACGAAGAGTAGGAATACGAAGTAAAATAAATTTTTCATTTTTCTATTGTAGAAGAACGGCAAAGATAAGCTTTTGGAACTTTTAAGTTGTTAAGAAAACTTTATTAGTAGTTTAAAAATTTACATTTATTCCAAAATTCAATCCCCATTGAAATTGATTGAAACTATTATTTTTAATTGGATTAATGTAGTAATTCATTCCTGGTTCAACAAACAAGTTGGTTTTTTTAAGAACCTCATATTGTATGGTGCTGCTTAATTTTGATCCATATACAAAATCATTTACTTGTAAGTTTTCCCCAATTGAGGTGCCGTCTAAAGTGACTTCGTTTGAAATTAATTTACCCAAAAAACCGCCTGTATTGAAACGAATATTTGCTTTTTTAGTGGTGAAAAGCGAGTACGAAATTTCCAACGGCATTTCTAAATACTGTAAATTTTGATCAATTGTTGCTGTAGCACTTGTTGAAGCTAATTCTTCGGCTGCGCTACTTTTATTGTTTGAATTGTCTGTACCGAAAACGTAGTTGTTATCAGAAGATAGATAGGCTACATTTTGATTGACTTTAAAAAAATCATTTGTCATGATGCCCATTGCCAAGTTCGTTTGTTTGTTGTAATAGGAAACATTTGCTAATGATTGGCCGAGTTCGCTTATTTTTAAGCCTGCACTAACGCCCCACTTTTTGTTGAGTTTGTAATTGGTCTTGAGACCGAAGGCAGCACTTTGTTTTGAGGCAACAGCGGCACCTAACACCTTTTTGTTTGAATAATTTGTTGAGTTAGCCACACCAGCATAAACTCCTACCGACCATTTGTCTGCACGTTCGTCTTGGATTATACTTTCAAGCTTATCTTTTGTTTCATCTGTTTTAGCGATTAAATTTTCTAACAGTTGCAATTCGTTCGCCACTTTTAATTTTATCACAGAATTCACAGAATCAATTTGCTTTTTGCTGAAAGAATTAGTGTTTTGATTTTGTAATGTTTGATTGTTTGCTGACTCTAAAGCTACAGCATTTGATTGTGAAAAGACAGTAACACTTGAATTTTGCAATGGATTGTTCAGTTGCTTATGATGTAGTACGTGCTTATCCAAACTGTTCTGTTGTGTTTTTTGAGTCACTGAAGACTTTATTGATTCCTTTGGTTTTTGCGGCCCATATTGATTCGATACTTTCAACTGATTTAGATTGTGTTTTTCTTTTACGTCTGCTGCTGTATCGGAATTATTCGAAACTATAGCGTTAACTTTTTCATTTTGAATGATTGTAACTGAATCTTGTATTTGTTCTTTATTTTTGATTTGATCCGATTCATCAATCACTATTTTGTTGCTAGTTTCAATTTTACTGTCATTTTTCATTAAGTTGTCATCAGAGAAAAGAAGTAAACCACCAAGTGAAAGACCGAGTACCAAACTTGCTGCAACAGACCACCAAAAAAAAGTGCGTTTTTTACGTTGAGGCTCATCAAGTTGTGCTGCGATACCTTCCCATACTTCTGGTGGAGGAGGGGTAGCATAACTTTCTAATGCTGAAAAAATATCTTCTATATTGGGTTTTTTCATGCTGTTTTAATATTAGATACGGCTAGAATCTTTTTTTGTAAAATGCTTTTGGCTCGGTTCAGGTTTGATTTGGAAGTGCCTTCGGTTATGCCTAATAATTGTGCAATTTCGCGGTGCTTTAATTTTTCAAAAATGTATAAATTAAAAACCGTTCGGTATTGGTCAGGAAGTTCCCTAATGTATTGTAGTAGTTTTTCTTGCGGAATACCATTTTCTTCTATTGGAACTTCTTCAGCTATTTTATCTTCGAAATCAGAGGCATCTATAAAAAAATTTTCTTTTTGTTTCTTTTTTAAAGTTTCTATCAGTTTGTTAATGAAAATTCTTTTCAGCCAACCTTCAAAACTACCTTCAAATTTATACTGATGCATTTTCTGAAAAACTATAACAAAAGCTTCTTGAAAAACATCTTTGGCGTCATCTTCATTTTTCATATACTTTAAGCAAATACCATATAAAACAGGAGAGAACAACTGGTATAATTCCAATTGTCCCCCTCTGTCATTGAGTAAGCACTTATTAATAAGTAAGTTTAAATTTTCGTCCAAAGAATAGTTTTTGTTGAAAAAAATATAAAATAATCGCTTGTAAAAGTACCATCTTAATTTTAAATACTGGCATTAAGTAAATGAGCGAGATATGTCAAAATAGCTGCAAGCAATGTAATTTTTTTATTGTAATGGACTGATCTTGTAGCTAGCAATACGATCTAAAACGGTCTTTTTAAATGCAATAATTTCAGCACTTTGGTCTTCAGTAGTATTAGTGTCAAAATAAACAGTAGTTATTTTACCTTCATTATGAAACTCAAAATAAATTCCGCCTCGATCTGCAGAATCTGGTGTCCCGTAAGTCTTTGTTTTTCCGCTTAAAGCGATAATTTCTGCAGGAACTGTTTTAGCAAAAGCGGTAAATTCACCTTTTTTTGTTAAAGACTTAAAATTGTATTTGGACATGTCATATTTGCCGTACTCAACATTTAAAAAAGCTTTGATATTTAAATCTGTCTCGCTGTAAAATGTCTGGCAGTTTGTTTCACAATTACCAAAGTACGTGCCTAAAACCACATAGTTTTTTGCGGGTGTAACTTTGTTAAAATAGATTGGTTTATCTGTTTTAGGAATCAATACAAAATGATGCGGGTTGTTTAATGCTTGTCCGTTCTCAGAACCTGCAGTGGGCTCATTTTCATAAAATTGAACAACTACTTCACATTCATTTTCTAAAATAGAACTTACTTTTATTTCGTAACCATTGGTTGCTTTAGTTCCGGCAAAAATTCCGATTAAGTAATTTTTTGTAAAATCAATAGCTGTCGGAATTGTTGCGTCGCCGCATGATGTTTCATTTTTCTTAAAAAACGAATCCATTTTTTCTTGGGTTTTTACAGCAATAACGCCAGATGTTGTGGGCATTGTTTTAATGGTATAATTGCATTCTACAGGATAGCTTGCGAAAGCGGTGTTTTCGTAATTACCGCAATTTTTGTAATCGTCTTGTGGATCGTTTAGATCGCAAGAACTAAAACCGATAGCTACAAAAAGCCCTAAAATAATGTTTCTCATAATTATAAATATATTTTTTTTATACCTAATAGACGACCGTACATCAAAAGGGTTGCGTGCAAATTGTACTTTAAGTATACTGCGTCGAAAAATCTGTGGTATTGATTAGTGTAATGGGTATTATTGCTTATTTTTACTTGTATATAAAAAGTAGTATATGCAAGATTTTCTTCCGATAGTTGTGGTGTTTGTAATTGCTTTTGCGACTGGATTTTTTACAGGAAAAATGGTCTTTTCTGTTAAGAATCGATCAGAAAGAGATGTTTTAGTCGAAAGAAATAATGCAGTAAATAATCAGTTGCAGGAGCAAAAAAACCGGGTAGTTGCCGATAAAAGTAGCTTCGAGAAACAAGTAGAATTGCTCCAAAATCAAATCGAAACAATTCGTACAGAGAAAGATAGCTTTGCGATTCAATTATCAAAGAAAGAAGTCGATTTTGAAAATTTGTGGGAACGCAACAAAGATCAAAAGACAGAAGTAGAGCAGTTACAGGAAAAGTTTACGAAAGAATTTGAAAATCTAGCGAATCGTATTTTAGAAGAAAAATCGACGAAGTTTACTGCTCAGAACCAAGAAAATTTAAAGAATATTTTGTCGCCTTTACAGGATAAAATTTTGAATTTTGAAAAAAAGGTGGAAGACACACACAAAGAAAGCATCGATTATCATGCAGCTTTACGAGAACAGATAAGAGGACTCAACGCGATGAATGAGCAAATGAGTAAGGAAACCTTGAATTTGACGAAGGCTTTAAAAGGTGATAGTAAAATGCAAGGCAATTGGGGCGAACTAGTTTTAGAACGAGTGCTCGAAAAATCGGGTTTAGAAAAAGGAAGAGAATATGATGTGCAGCAAAGTTATACCACAGATGAAGGTAATCGTGTTTTTCCAGATGTTGTAATTCATTTACCGGACGGTAAAAAAATGATTGTAGACTCGAAAGTATCTTTGACAGCCTACGAGAAATGGATTAATGAGGAAGAGGAAAGTCTCAAAAACAATTATTTAAAGCAACATGTTTTTTCGATAAAAAAGCATGTCGAACAACTGAGTGCAAAAAACTACCACGATCTCTATCAAATTGAGAGCCCAGATTTTGTGTTGCTTTTTATACCAATAGAACCTGCATTTGCGATTGCATTAAACGAAGACACCAGTTTGTATACCAAAGCTTTCGAAAAAAACATTGTCATTGTAACACCAACCACACTATTAGCCACACTGAGAACTATTGATAGCATGTGGGCCAATCAAAAACAACAGGAAAACGCATTTGAAATTGCGAGACAAGCAGGTGCGTTGTACGATAAATTTGAAGGTTTTGTAACCGATCTACAAAAAGTTGGCGTTAAGATAAAAGATGCCGAAAGCGAGTACGATAATGCCATGAAGAAATTGGTTGATGGCAGAGGAAACTTAGTAAGTAGTGTTGAAAAATTAAAAAAAATGGGAGCAAAAGCAAAAAAGTCATTGCCCGAAAATTTGGTTTCGCAGTCCAATATAAATAATAATTAATATAAAACATATGTTTAGAAAAGTAATAATAATTAGTGTTGTGGTCGTGATAGTGTCAATTGTGGGTTATTTGGCATTTATAAATTATGTCCCGTATAGCAATGGTATGCGCTCGGGCGAATTGATCAAACTAAGTAAAAGTGGCGCTGCTTTTAAAACCTGGGAAGGCGAGCTGAGTCAAGGTATTTCTGGAGCTCAAGTGTTTCGATTTTCAGTGCAGAGCGGTGATACCGAACTGATAGAGAAATTGCAAGGTTTGCAAGGTCATTATGTGGTGTTGAGTTATGTAGAGAAATACCAAGTATTTCCGTGGTGGGGTGATACACGTTTTTTTATCGTTTCTGCAAAAGAAGAAGTTTCTCCATTTAAAATAAAGTAAAAAATGACATCAAATTATAGAAATGTAGCCTGTTCAAAAATTAGTATATCTGAACTAATGTTGCCGTCGCATACTAATTTTAGTGGAAAAATTCACGGGGGTTATATTTTATCTCTGTTGGATCAAATTGCATTTGCGTCTGCATCTAAATACAGCGGGAACTATTGCGTGACTGCATCGGTTGATACCGTAAATTTTTTAAAACCAATCGAAGTGGGCGAACTGGTGACCATGAAAGCATCCGTAAATTATGTGGGTCGAAGCTCAATGATTATTGGTATTAGAGTAGAGGCAGAAAACATTCAAACAGGAGCAATTAAACATTGCAATTCCTCTTATTTTACAATGGTAGCCAAAGACAAAGAAGGTAAAAGTGTCGTTGTTCCTGGTTTAATTTTATCTGATTTGCATGAAGTGCGGCGTTATTTTAAAAGTCTAAAACTTATACAAGTGAAGAAAGAAATTGATGAGCATCAAGAAGAATTAGATTATACTTCGATCGAGGCATTGGCTAGTTTAGACGCACACAATGTACTTTTAGAACTGAATTAATTACATTCTATTTTAAGCGAATAAGAAATTAGGATGAAGTGGCTAATGGTTTCTATTTGCAATAGAAATTAAAAATATTAATCGGTTTTAATTGATTTTTAAGTACTTATTAAAACTATTGCGGCCAAATTTTCGTAACTTTAAGAGAGAGGATTTAGAAATCCTAAGTAGGGTTAGAACGAAAATTTAAATGCAGACGATTATGAAAAATATTACTTATCTACTTTTAGTAGTAATCAGCCAAGTTAGTACCGCCCAAAATAAAATGATCGCCACCAGCGGTCAGATTATATTCGAAGCTTCTGTACCTTTTTTTGAACCGATCAAAGCAACCGACAGTAAAGTTATGGTCACTTATGATCCTAAAACGCAAATGTTGGAATGTGTCAGTTACATCAGGAATTTTAATTTTGAATTGCCGCTAATGCAGAGACAATTTAATGAAAACTACATGGAGAGCAATCGGTATCCGAAAGCAGTTTTTAAAGGGAAAATCGAAAATTTTGTTAGTGCAAACGCTGACTTAATTCCAAAAGAATATACCCTCACTGGAAAAATGCAGTTGCATGGAAAATCGAAAATAATTAGTGTTAAAGCAATAATACAAAAAAATGCTAATGGAATTTTACTAACGTCTCATTTTATACTTGATCCAACAGACTTTAAAATAGAAATTCCATCGACAATTGCGGGTAAAATTGCTAAAACAGTTACTACCAATTTGGCAGCAAATTTACGATAAGGAATCTCTCAGCGCTTCTTCGATCGATTTATAACGAAAGATAAAATCAGTGTTTTCGATTTTTTGAGATGAAACGCGCTGTCCTTTCAGCAATAAATCACTCATTTCGCCCAAAGCTAACTTCAAAATAAAAGCAGGCACATTTGGCAACCACATTTTATAGCCGTAGACGGCGCACATTTTTTTAGAGAAATTTGTATTAGTATTAGAATCTCCCACTGCTGCATTGTAAGGGCCGCTCATTGTATTAGTTTTGATCGCATGAACATATATGCGGGACAAATCTTCTAGATGTATCCATGGCATATATTGTTTACCAGAACCCAAAGCTGCACCAAAACCATATTTAAAAACAGGAGTTAGTGGTTTTAAAAAACCACCATCTTTACCTAAAACTAATCCAGTTCTAATTTTTACAGTCCTAACGCCCATTGCGGCAATTGTATCAGCCGCTGCTTCCCATTTTTCACACACTTGACCTAAAAAATCAGTAGCAGGAGGATTTTCTTCGTGGCATATTTGTTCTGAAGTATAAGCGCCGTAAATACCAACGGCAGAAGCAGAAATAAATCCGTCTAAAATTTTATTGTTTTTCTGCAGACTATTATACAGCAATTGCAAAGAGTCTTCGCGACTAGCTACAATTTCTTTTTTTCTTTTTTCGGTCCAACGTGCACCAGCGATACTGGTTCCAGCTAAGTGAATGATGTAATCGGCTCTTAAAATTGCCTCGTTTTCGATCTCTTTCTTCTGTACATCCCAAGTGTAGTAGGTTACTTCTCTCGTGTTTTTTCTTTTACTGCGCGTCAGAATGCTAACCGAGAATCCTTCATCTAACAGCAAGTTCGTTAAGTGATTGCCTATAAATCCAGTACCGCCTGTTAGTAATATGTTTTTTTTATTTTTCACTGTTGTGTTTTTTAACATTACTTTTTGTTTAACGTTATGTAAATATACTTAAACATTCTGTATCTTTATACTCAAATTCAAAAAAAGTAAATAATGGCAACTCAAAAAGCAAAAATTACCAAAGACGCGATCGTGTCTTTATATATGAATTATGTTTTAGAACATGGAAAAGCACCCAAATCTGTTTATCTTTTTGCGAAGGAAAACAAGTTTGAAGAAAGCGAATTTTACGCGTTTTTCGGAACATTAGAAGGATTAGAAAAAGAAGTTTTTCAATTATTTTTTGTAAACACCATTAATCTATTGCACGCGCATGCAGATTATAACACTTACGGAATGAAAGATAAAATGCTTAGCTTCTACTTTACTTTCTTCGAATTGTTATCTGCAAACAGAAGTTACGTTATGCAAACATTAAAAAGCAATCCAAATCCCCTTAAAAATTTAACGCAGTTGACTTTGCTCCGTGAAAGTTTTAAGAAGTACACTAAAGAAATTTTAACCGACGAGTACCGAATTTCTCAAGAAAAGTTGCAAAATTTTCAAGACAAAGCCATTCAAGAAAGTGCCTGGTTACAATTAATGTATACGATAAAATTTTGGATGGACGATTCGTCTGCAGCTTTTGAGAAAACAGACATTTTAATCGAAAAATCTGTGACTACCACATTTGAACTTATGCGCATAGCTCCATTAAATCACTTGCTTGATTTAGGAAAATTTATTTTTAAAGAAAAAATCTATAATAAATAATGAAAAGTATCGATTATATACCAACTTCCAAAATAGAACGCGCAAGCAAATTGGTGCAAACGGGTGCTAAAATTGGAGTGAATTACATCAAATATTACGGAGAGAAAATCGTTAATCCAGAACTTTCACGCGATAAACTCAACGAAAATAATGCCGAAGACATTTACGATGGTTTAAAAAACCTAAAAGGGAGTGCTTTAAAAGTAGCGCAGATGTTAAGCATGGATAAGAACTTCTTGCCACAAGCGTATGTAGAAAAATTTTCACTTTCGCAGTTTTCTGTTCCGCCGTTGTCAGCTCCCTTAGTTTTAAAGACCTTTAAAAATAATTTTGGGAAAACACCTTATGAAATTTTTGATACGTTTAATGCCAATTCTGTGAACGCAGCAAGCATTGGGCAAGTACATTTGGCAGAAAAAGATGGTAAAAAATTAGCCGTAAAAATTCAGTATCCGGGTGTTGCTAATAGTATTTCGTCAGATCTAGCGATGGTAAAACCAATTGCAATTCGAATGTTTAATTTGCAAGGAAAAGATTCTGATAAATACTTTAAGGAAGTAGAAGATAAATTAATTGAAGAGACTAATTACTTATTAGAATTGGAGCAGAGCCAAGAAGTAGTAGATGCTTGCACGCACATTCCTAATTTACTTTTCCCTAATTATTACCCTGAATATTCTTCGGATAAAATAATTACCATGGATTGGATGACGGGTAAACATCTTTCAGAGTATGTTGTTACCAATCCAAATCAACAACAGCGCGATCAAGTGGGTCAGGCGCTTTGGGATTTTTACATGTATCAAGTTCACATTTTACGAAAAGTACATGCAGATCCACATCCGGGAAATTTTTTAGTAAATGACAAGCACCAATTAATCGCTTTGGATTTTGGGTGTATGAAAGCTATTCCGAATGACTTTTATGTTCCTTATTTTGAACTGATTAATAAACAAGTCATTGATGATAAAGAACTATTCAATAAAAAGTTATTTGAATTGGAGATTTTACGTGAAGATGACTCGGCTGAAGAAATAGTTTATTTCACTGAGATGTTTTACGATTTGTTGTCACTTTTTACACAACCTTTTCAGGAAGAAGAATTTGATTTTTCGAACGAAGGTTTCTTCGAAAATATTGGTAAATTAGGAGAACGTTTTTCAAAAGATACCAATTTGAAAAAAATGAATGGAAATCGGGGTTCTAAGCATTTCATTTATATGAACAGGACATTCTTCGGATTGTATAATTTAATGTTTGATCTAAAAGCTAAAATCAAAGTCAATAATTTCACACAATATAAAAAATAGATGATTCCAGTTTTTACAACCATAGAAACGGATCGAATTATTGAAATGGCGTGGGAAGATCGTACGCCATTTGAAGCCATAAAGTTTCAATTTTCGATCTCTGAGCAAGAAGTGATAAGCTTAATGCGAACCGAATTAAAGGAGTCAAGTTTTAAACGTTGGAGAAAAAGAGTACAAGGTCGAGCTGCTAAGCACGAACAAAAAAGAGTTTTTACTTTGGGACGTTTTAAATGCTCTAGACAAAGGGCAATTTCGGGAAATAAAATTAGTAAACGAGTGCAATAAAAAGTAGTAGATGAAAAATATAGTAATTGTAGGAGGAAGCAAAGGAATCGGAAAGGCGATTCTAGAAAAACAAGTTCAGGATAATTATGTTCATAATTTAAGTCGTTCTCAACCTGAAATTTCAAATTTTAATTTGAAACATTATTCGGTTAATATTTTGGAAGACGAATTACCAACTATTGAAGAAGTGGATACGCTTATTTATTGCCCAGGTTCAATTACTTTAAAGCCGATTCTGAATTTGACTTTGGATACCTTTAGAAACGATTACGAAATAAATGTAATTGGAGCTGTTCGTGCGATTCAACATTTTTTGCCACCACTTAAAAAATCTCCAAATGCAAATATATTACTATTTAGCACCGTTGCGGTCAAACTCGGAATGCCTTTTCATGCTAGCATTGCTGCAGCTAAAGCAGGAGTTGAAGGGTTAGTTCGTACATTAGGTGCAGAGTTGGCTTCAACTGTGCGAGTAAACGCTATTGCCCCAACTATTACGGAGACTGAATTGTCTTCGTCTATTTTAAGAAACGATAGAATGAAATTGTTAATGAAGGAAAGACATCCGCTGAAGAACTATTTACAACCTGAAGAAGTGGCTGGTTTGGCTGATTATTTAATTTCTGATTCAGCAAAATCGATTTCAGGTCAAGTTTTTCAAATGGATTACGGAATGGTAAGTTTTAAAATATAACACTATGAAAATTCTCTTAACTGGCGCTACGGGTTACATCGGAAAACGTTTGTTACCAATTTTGGTATTGAATGGTCATCACGTGGTTTGCTGTGTGAGAGATAAAAATCGTTTCTTTTGTCCTCCAGAATTGGCTTCGAATGTTGAAGTTATTGAAGTTGATTTTTTAAAAGAGGAAACGTTAAGTGTTATTCCAGAGGACATTGATTTTGCCTATTATTTAATTCACTCTATGGCGGGCTCAGATTCTAATTATGATGAGTTAGAGAAATTATCTGCTGAAAATTTTGTGAAACGATTATCTGACACTACAGTACAGCAAGTACTTTATTTAAGTGGAATTGTTAATGAAGAAAAGCTTTCGAAACATCTGGCATCGCGCAAGCAAGTAGAAGCGGTTTTAAATAAATCTCCTTTTGCAGTCACTACGCTACGTGCGGGAATTATAGTAGGTTCTGGTAGTGCGTCTTTTGAGATTATTCGCGATTTGGTAGAAAAGTTACCAGTAATGATCACGCCCAAATGGTTAAATACCAGATGTCAACCCATTGCTGTTACCGATGTGTTGGAGTTTTTGTATAAAAGTATGGGCGTCGAAGCAACTTTTAATAAAAGTTTTGATATTGGAGGTCCTGATATCCTCACATACAAAGAGATGCTGCTTGGTTTTGCAGCTGCAAAAAAATTAAAAAGATACATTATTACGGTCCCAATAATGACTCCCAAATTATCATCATATTGGCTGTATTTCGTTACGTCAACGTCATACAAATTGGCCTCTGCGTTGGTAAGTAGTATGAAAGTTGAGGTAGTTTGTCGAAACAATGACATCAATAAATTACTGGCTATTCATCCCATTGGGTACAAAGAAGCAATTGCGAAAGCGTTGGTCAAAATTGATGACAATATGATCGCTTCTAGCTGGAAAGATTCCTTGATTAGTGGCCGTTTCAATACTAGTCTTTCTGGTTTTATAAAAGTGCCTAAAAAGGATTGTTTTATAGACAGAAGAAAGCGCGAAATAATTGATTACGACTATACGATTAATAAAATCTGGTCTATTGGTGGGGAATCTGGCTGGTACTATGGCGATTGGTTGTGGCAACTTAGAGGCTTTATTGACAAACTTTACGGCGGTGTGGGATCGAGACGTGGCCGAACTAATAGAAACGAAATTCACTCTGGAGATGCAC
Organism: Flavobacterium sp. TAB 87; assembly: GCF_001529295.1. GTDB lineage: Bacteria > Bacteroidota > Bacteroidia > Flavobacteriales > Flavobacteriaceae > Flavobacterium. The sequence goes on along the minus strand of NZ_LLWK01000033.1, from coordinate 51,290 downwards.
TCGATTTCTGGCGCGTTTTATATGCCAACAAAGAAGAAGGAAAATTGATTTTATTTGCAGAAATGAAATTACCAGGCGAAGCTTGGTTGGAATTTAAAATAATACGCAATAATTTATACCAATCAGCGACATTTAGACCCAAAGGTTTTTGGGGAAAATTATACTGGTACTCGGTGCTTCCTTTTCACGGATTCATTTTTAAAGGAATGCTCAACAGTTTAATCGATAAAAAGTAAATATTTTAGAATTATAAATTAAATATGTGACTTTAATTCAATTTATTTTCACAATTATACAGACAAAATAATAAAATAATCAACTTCTAATTTTAAAACTTATTTCTGTTGAAGTCCAGTTTTATAAGCGGTTAAAGCACGATCTCTTGCCATGGCATGTTCTACCATAGGTTTTCCATAACCCAAATCGAATTCAGATATCCAAGTGCGGACATATTCTCCTTTAGCATCAAATTTTTTAAGTTGAATTTCAGGATTAAAAACGCGGAAATACGGCGCAGAATCACAACCCGTTCCAGCTGCCCATTGCCAGTTTCCTACATTCGAAGCGAGTTCAAAATCTAATAGTTTTTCCGCAAAGTAGGCTTCGCCCCATTGCCAACTAATTAGTAAATGTTTACATAAAAAACTTGCTACAACCATTCGTACCCTATTGTGCATGTATCCTGTTTCGTTTAACTGACGCATTCCTGCATCAACCATTGGGTAACCCGTTTTTCCCTCACACCACAGTTTAAATTCTTCAGGATTATTTCTCCATTGAATTCCATCATAAGCCGATTTAAAATTATGATTGACTGAATTGGGAAAATGAAATAATATCTGCATAAAAAACTCTCTCCAAACTAATTCGTTTAAAAAGGTAGCATTTTTATGGGAAGCCCAGTGTGCAAGTTTTCTAATGCTTACAGTGCCAAAACGTAAGTGTGGAGACAAGTAAGTAGTAGAATCTAAAGAAGGAAAATTTCTAGTTTCTTCATACGTAGCAACTCCCTTTAAATTGTGCTCTCTTACCGAAATCGAGCTTCTTACAAAACCAATAGATTCTAACGTTAGAAAACTAAAATTGCTTTTGTAGAAATTCGAACTGTTGTTTTTTAATTCGTCTAGTGGTTGCTGTTTTAATGTTTCAAACTTTTGTACCCATTTATTTTTGTAAGGGGTATAAATGGTATAAGGCAAACCATCTGCTTTAGTAATTTCGCTTTCTTCGTAAATTACGTGGTCTTTAAAAACACTAACTTTTACTTTATTTGATGAAAGCAAAGCTGAAATTTCTGCATCTCGTTGCAAAGCATACGGTTCATAATCTTTATTAAAATAAACTTCTTCAATATCGTACTCTTCTAGTAAGTCAAACCAGACCTGATGTGTTTTTCCTTTGCGGATTATAAGAGAACTTTCAAAATCAGTTAATTCCAAATTTATTTTCTCTAGACTCTCATATATAAAAGTTACGCGAGCATCATCCTTTGGAAGTTGCTCGAGAATTTCATCATCAAAAATAAATAGTGGAATTACCGGAAAATCAGATTTCAATGCGTTCCACAAAGCAATATTATCATCCAAGCGTAAGTCACGACGAAACCAAAAAAATGTAACAGGAATAGTATTCATTATTTTTTATTAAAAAGCTGTTCTACTTTTTGATGGCGGTATTTAAAGATTGTTTCTAGTTGTTTCTCAATAACAAGGCTGTTCATTATTCGACCGATAAACCCTAGCGGAACGCCGTAGTGCACCACATCAGTCATCAAAGTTCCTTGTGGAGTTTCTTCAAAATAATGTTTGTGATGCCAAAAAGAATAAGGGCCAAAACGCTGCTCGTCTATAAAAAACTCTTTGTCTCGAACCGTTGTAATTTCGGTAACCCAACTCATTTTTATTCCCAATAGTGGCGAAATTTTGTAGGCAATTATTTGTCCTTGATACATTTTTTTCTGATCAAAATCGGTTACTTGAAAACCCATTGTTGCTGGTGTAATCTTTTGTAAATTACTCGGATCAGAAAAAAAATGCCAACACTCTTCGAGACTGGCATCAACTAATTGCTTGCTTTCTTTTTTATATAGTTTCATTAAACTGCGGTTTTTTGTTGTATTATAATTCTATTACAATTATATTTTATAATATTTAAAAGGAACAAACAGCATTCCGAAGCATTCTCCGTGGTGTTTGCCTAAATGTTTGTGGTGCACTTTGTGTGCTTTTCTAAGTCCGATGAGGTACTTGTTATTGGTATGTTTAAACCATTTAAAGCGCTGGTGAATTAGAACATCGTGAATTAAAAAATAGCAAATTCCGTATAAAGTGATGCCACATGCAATAAAGAACATGTAATTGAAACCGCCTTGAACACCAAAGTAGAACAAGACAATGCTTGGAACGGCAAAAATGACAAAAAACACATCATTGCGCTCAAAAGTGTTCTCGTATTTGGGCTGATGATGATCAGCATGGAAATACCATCCCAAACCGTGCATGATATATTTGTGTGTAAGCCAGGTCACACATTCCATGAAAAGAAAAACGCCAAGAAATATTAGGAAGAAAATCATTTTATATTTATTAAAATTATAATTCAAGTGCTATGACCAGATCTCATTTTTAAAAATAGTGTAGTATTTGTATATTTTAAAGCCTACACTAATTTTAATTTGTAACTAACAAAAGACTGTGCTAAAAGTCCTGCTTTAGTATAATTAGAAACTCGAATTCGTGTGTTGCCAATTTCATGAGAAGGCGTGTTTTCTAGTTTTCTAAGCAGTTTTCGATAGTAAACGTACGCTGTATAAACGCCGAATTTTGCTTCGATTGGTAATTTTTTAATGCCTTCTTTCGCAACTCTAAAGTCTTCTTCAATTTCGGCAATAATCATTGCTTTTGCATTATCATCAAACGAATTTAAGTCGACCCCAGGAAAATAATTGCGGTTCAGTACCAGATTGTCATCTTTTAAATCTCTTAAGAAGTTCACTTTTTGAAAAGCGGATCCAAGTCGCATCGCTTCATGTTTCAACTTGTCGTAGCGTTCTTGTTGACCAGCAACGAATACTTTTAAACACATTAAGCCCACCACATCAGCAGATCCATAAATGTAATCGTCGTATTCTGCTTTGGTATTGTAATCGGATTTTATTAAATCCATTTTCATGCTTTTTAAGAACGACTGAATTAATTCGTCACCAATATTAAATTCTCTTACAGTTTGTTGAAAAGAATTTAAAATAGGGTTTAAACTAATTCCGTTTGCAAATGCTTTGTAATATTCTGCTTCAAAATCATCCAACAATGCCTGTTTGTCAAAATCATGAAAAGAGTCTACAATTTCGTCTGCAAAACGAACAAACCCGTAAATACTATAAATCGCTTCGCGAATGCTTGGTGCAAGCATGTAGACTGCTAGCGAAAAGGAAGTACTGTAACTTTGCGTAACTAGCTTGCTGCATTTAAAGGAGGTATCATCAAATAACTGTTTCATCTTTTTGAGTTTTTTTGGATTAGTTGTGCCACTAATTTTCCTGAAATTAGTGCGGGTGGAACTCCTGGACCAGGAACTGTTAATTGACCTGTAAAATAGAGATTCTTAACTTTTTTACTTTTTAATTTAGGACGTAAAAAAGCGGTTTGTAATAAGGTATTGGCCATGCCGTATGCATTTCCTTTGTATGAGTTGTACTCTGATACAAAGTCATTCTTGCAAAACGACTTTTTAAATATAATGTTTTTTCGGATATCTTCGCCTGTAACTTGCTCGAAACGTGTAATTATTTTTTCGAAGTATTCTGATCTAAGTGCTTCAGTGTCATTAATTCCAGGAGCTAAAGGAATCAGGAAAAAAGCACTTTCCATTCCTTCTGGTGCAGCAGTTGCATCGGTCTTAGAAGGAAAATTAGCATAAAATAAAGGATTGTCTGGCCATTTCGGACTGTCATAAATATCTGCAGCGTGTTGATCAAAATCAACATCAAAAAACAAAGCATGATGCGATAGTGATTCAATTTTTTTATCAAAACCTACAAAAAATAATAATGAAGAAGGAGCAAATACGCGACTATCCCAGTATTTTTCAGAATACATTCTAAATTCTTTATCTAATAAAGTTTCGGTATGATGGTAATCAGCGCCACTTACAATAATATCAGATTCGATTCGCTTACCGTTAATAACCAAGGCTTTCGCCGAATTATTATCGACCACAATCTTTTCGATATTGGCATTGGTTTGAAAAACAACTCCAAGTGACTGCGCGAGAGTTGTCATTGCTTGCACAACATCATGCATGCCTGTTTTAGGATGCCATGTACCTAAACCAAAATCGGCATAATTCATAAAACTGTAAAACGAAGGCGTGTCACTTGGTTTGGCTCCAAGAAATAACACGGGAAACTCCAAAATCTGGATAAGTTTAGGATTTTTAAATTCACTTCGAACATCTTTACTTATATTACTAAAAAACTGTCCAACTCTTGCAGCTGTTTTTGGTGTAATAAGTTCAAATATAGATTCACCAGGACGATATACTAAGTCTTTTATAGCGATATCATAGTTGCGTTTGGCTTCTTCCATAAACGAAACAAGTTTACGGCCACTACCTTGCTCTAAATTTTCAAAAACTGCAGCTATTTCGGGTAGATTATCAGCAATATTAATAAAATTATCCACCCCGTAATACACACGATACGCAGGATTAAGTTTAATTAACTCATAATAATCGGATGTCTTTTTATTAAAGTCAGCAAAGAAACGTTCAAAAACGTCTGGCATCCAGTACCAACTTGGTCCCATGTCAAAAGTAAAGCCTTCAATTTTTAATTGTCTGGCTCGACCGCCAATGGTATCGTTTTTTTCATAAACCGTTACGGCGTAGCCATCTTGAGCCAAATAACATGCCGCTGAAAGCGACGAAAAACCAGAACCTATTATAGATATATTTTTTTTCATTTGTTTAACAAATATATAAAAATATTAAACAAAAAACTAAATCGCAGCTACTAAATCATCAATAGATTTAAAAGCAGTAATTCGTGAGTTTAAATTTTTGATTTCTAAATGAGCGGTCATTTTACCAATGAGCCAAATTTCGTTTGTATTTCCCAGCAATTCGTCACTCATCTGTTGTACATACTCGTTGACTATGTTAGGATCGGGTTGCACGGTCATGTAAGATATAAAAACAATTGATTCAAAATGCTTTCTTAAATCTTTAAGGTTTTCTATTGGCATACTTTCCCCTAAATAGATACTTTTATATCCTAATAGCAATACCTCGTATTGCAAGTACATCAATCCTAATTCGTGAATCTCGTTTAAAGGCAGCGAAAGAACAAAGACTTTAGACGTATTTCTAGGAGGTAAAACTTGAAGTTTCTCGGTATTGATTAATAATTTTTGCTTAATCAAATAACTTATAAAATGCTCGTGAGCTGGAGTTATAGTGTGGGACTGCCATAGTAAACCCAATTCGTTTAATAGCGGAATAAATACCTCGTTAAAGACTTCTTTGAATGTTTTCTCGGCAATTAACCAATTAAAAGTGTTAAAAAACAATTCTTGATCAAAATTCATCATTGCCATTTTGAAGGCGCTGATGGCATGATTTTTTGCGTTTTTATTCGAAATGATTTCACGCACTAAAATTGGAATATTTTCTGGTGCGTAAGTAGCTATTTTAGAAATTTTATAGCCGTACTCATGCAGTAAAGTGATATTTAGTAATTTTTGAAGACTGGCAATATCATACAAACGAATATTAGTGTCAGTTCGCATAGGTTCTAAGATGTTGTATCTTTTTTCCCAAATACGTATAGTATGTGCTTTAATACCAGAGAGATTCTCTAAGTCTTTAATACTGAAAACACTTTTTATATTGTTCATCATTTATGGAAATTTAATAAACAAAAGTATAGTTTTTTTTCAAATAAGAACCTAAAAGTATAATTTAAATCGAGATAGATATTTGTTGTCGTCCTTTTGTAAGTATATTTTCAATAATAATGAAGCGTCAATTGTGCTTTGCGATGCTGTGTAAACTCTTTTAAAATTGCTGTTTCTCTGCCATCTTTATAATCGTCAGTTATAGCAGGCTTAAAAATTATAAATATTAATAAATTAAAAAATTAAATCTTCAAGAGCAAGTTTTTAATTTGCGTTAGAATCTCTTCGATACATAGTTTTGTCGGTTTTTAAGATTAATTTAATATTTAAGCAATTACTTGTTGAACTAGTTCAAGAGTTAGTTTTTAGGAATCGTTTTAATTTTGCCGATGAAGAATAAACAAAAATAGTAAAGTGAAATAGTTGATTTTCTTTTGAAATAGTGATTTTAGAATTTTGTAAATTAGCTGTATGATTATATATACTTCTTTTCAAGAAAATATTTTAAAATACGTTGACTTATCTGAAGACGAATTGGCACATTTTACTTCTTTTTATTCTCTTCAGAAAATAGAAAAAAATACTATTATTTTAAAACAAGGCGAGGTTTGTGAATTTGAAAGTTACGTAATTGAAGGTTGTTTTAAGATTTTTTATCAAGGTGAAAATATTAAGGAGCACATACTGTATTTTGCTATTGAAGATTGGTGGATTTTGGATGTCGGAAGCTTTGTTTCAGGTCAAATGTCAAAACTAAATATTCAAGCATTAGAAGATTCAGTGGTATTAACAATTAGTAAAGCTGCAAAAGAGCAATTGTACGAAGATATTCCGAAAGTAGAAAAGCTGTTCCGAATAATGAATCAAAAATCGTTAGCATCCATGCAATTGCGAATAATTAGTATGCTTCATAAAAATGCAGATAAGAGATATTTAGATTTTAATGAACGGTATCCGACATTGTCGCAAAGAATAGCACAGCATCAAATTGCCGCGTATTTGGGAATTTCGCACGAGTTTTTGAGTAAAGTAAAAAAAAGAATTTTGCTTAATAAAAAGGAGTTCTAAATTCTTTTAGAATTTAGAACTTAGCATCAAATGAAAATTACAATCAAAAATAATTTGCTCATAATTAAATAAATATAAAAAATGGAAAAAAGAAAATGTGTGTTGATGGCCATAATACTCTTTATATCTTGTAATTTGTCTGCACAGTACGTCGAAAAACTGAGTAGTTTAAATCAAGCTGGTGCATTAAAATTAGCAGAAATGGCGAATGTTGAAGCTAAAAAACTCGATAAAAATGTATCCATTGCAGTGCTTAATTCTTCGGGTGTAGTTTTACTTTTGCTTAAAGCAGATAATGTTGGGCCGCACAATACGGAGGCTTCTAGAAGAAAAGCTTACACATCGCTTTCTACAAAGACCGCGAGTTATATATTGATGAAAAATGCCACTACAACTGAAGACGCAAAGAACTTAAACACGCTACCAGAACTGTTGTTGTTAGGAGGTGGTGTTCCTATTTGGCAAAACGGAGAATTAGTTGGAAGCTTAGGTGTTTCTGGGGGAGGTAGCGGAGAAAATGACCATAATATTGCGTTGAAAACTGTAGAGAATTTAGGATTTAAAACAAATAAATAATAGAACATGAAAACAAAGAATTTTTTTATCGTCTTAATGCTTGCTATAGCAAGTGTTAGTTTTGCACAGGAAGCAAAATACCAATTGTCAAGTCATATTTTAGATATTACTAAAGGAGAACCTGCTCCAAATGTAAAAATTAGTCTTTCTAAACAAGATCTAAAAGGTAAATGGACTCTAATTGATGAGAAAATCACCGATGCAAATGGCCGTATCCCTGATTTTCTAAAAGAAACTAAAGAAGGTAATCATAACGGTATCTATAAACTAACTTATTTTACAGAACCTTATTTTACAAAATTAAATCAAACGTCTTTTTATCCTTTTATAGAAGTTGTATTTGAAATTAAAGATGGTAAGCATTATCATGTTCCAATTACTTTATCTGCTTTTGGATACGCGACGTACAGAGGCAATTAATAAAAAGAGAGTTTAAATTTTGTGTCGCTATATCAAGAATAGAGGTGCATGCATAATGTTCAAAGTGTATATGGTTTTTAAGCTATTTGCGTTTTGAACATTATTTGTATTAAAACTTTAAAAAATTAAAACATGAAGAAGCTCTTCTTACTATTTCTTATAAATTTTTGCACAATGATAAATGCTCAAAACAACGGTATAACAGAACCTGTATTGACAGGTAGTATGGCAGCCCAAATGGCTCAAGCCGCTTTTAATGAAGCCGAAAAACAAGGTCTGTTTGTAACAATTACTATTGTAGATAAGTCAGGACAAACGCTTGCGGTTATTAGACACCACAATGCTGGCGTGCATACTATTAGAGCAAGCTACAAAAAAGCATTTACCGCTTGCTCTCAAAAAAGGGAAACCGCTGTAATTGCAAAAGGCATCAAAGACGGTTCTATTCCTGAAGACATTCGTTTTTTGGATGAAAATATATTAATAATGGATGGTGGAATTCCAATTTTTATAAATGAGAAAGTTGTCGGCGGCATAGGTGTTGGCGGTGCGCACGGTAGTGAAGATGTTCGTATTGCAAAAGCTGGATTGAAAGCGATGAGTCAGTAATTTTTTTAAGTCGTTGCTTTTTATCAATTTATAATGCGTTTACATAAATTAAAAAAGACATTTTATACTTGGATTTTTAGCTATAAATTCTCAAAAGATTATAAAACAGAATCTTCTAAATAAAATAAAAATAACGGTAACTTTTACTTTACGCGCCTATAAAATATTTTTGAAGTAATTTATCTCACTGTGTTACTAGCCTATATTAAATGCAGTAGAAATATAGTTGAATACTTATAAACCGAAGTTCAGAGTTCGTAATAGAACTTGGTGTAGGTCTGAAGATGCATTTTTCTACTATAAATTAGTACTGTTCGCTTAATTGTTTTTTTAAAGAATTTATAACAATCGTTTTTTTAATTTTTTTGAATGAAGTAGTATTTTTGCAAAATGAATTTATCAAAGTCTAAAGTCCTGTTTATGGCAGTTTGCACGGGATTAATTGTTGCAAACTTATATTATTGTCAGCCTCTTATTGTTTTAATAGCAAAAGAATTCGGAATTAAAGAGGCAGATGCAGGTTCAATAACCTATCTAACACAAGCCGGTTATGCTATAGGACTGTTTTTTATGGTTCCGCTTGGTGATAAAATAGAGCGTAAAAAACAAATAGTAGTAACCACTTTTGCTTCGGTCATTGCTTTGATTATAGCGGCCACAGCAAAAAGTTATTTTATTTTAGAGATAGCCTCTCTACTGATCGGAATTACTTCTATAGTTCCTCAATTAATTTTGCCTTTGGCAGCTTCTTTAAGCGAGCCGAGTCAGAGAGGAAAAGTAGTAGGAACAATTATGAGTGGTTTATTGGTTGGTATTTTACTTTCAAGAACTTTAAGCGGTTTTGTAGGCGAACTATGGGGCTGGCGCGCCATGTTTTGGATCGCAGCAGGATTGATTTTATTGCTGCTAATCGTTATTCAAAGAGAATTTCCTTTTAATAAACCAACATTTGAAGGTTCGTACGGACAACTAATTCGTTCTTTGTTTACATTAATAAAAGAACAACCCTTGTTAAGAGAGGCTACTGCAATTAATGTTTTTTGTTTTGCGCAATTTGGTGCATTTTGGACCACGATGGTTTTGTTACTGTCCGATGCTCCTTTTAACTTTAATAGCGCAACAATTGGTCTTTTTGGAATCGTAGGTGCTTCAGGTGCTTTAGCGGCACCATTGGTTGGTAAATTAGGGGACAAAGGCGGTTCTCGTATTGCAGTTGGTTATGGATGTGCTTTAATGGTCTTGAGCTTCTTGGTTTTTTACTTTTCAGGAACAAGTGTGATCGGAATCGTAATCGGAATTGTTTTAATCGATATTGGTATCCAAGGCGTTCACATTTCCAATCAAACACGCGTATATTCAATTTTGCCCGAAGCCAGAAATAGAATGAACACTGTTTTTATGTCTTTTAGCTTTTTAGGAACCGCTGCAGGTTCTGCCTTTGGATTGTTTTTATGGCAATATGGCGGTTGGCATGCAGTCACTTTAGGGTGTATGGTTTTATCAGCTCTCGCTTTTGCAGTTTACGGCTATACGTACAAATCAAAAACGAAACGATTGGAAACAACAAACGGATAAGAAATTAATTTGTAAATTTGCATTCAATAAAAAATATTAAAATAATGGAAAACGGAATATACGCTAAATTCAACACGGCTAAAGGTTCAATTTTAGTAAAACTAACAGACGATTTAACGCCAGGAACAGTAGGTAACTTTGTAGCTTTGGCTGAAGGTAATTTAGAAAATTCGGCAAAACCACAAGGAACTAAATATTACGATGGATTGAGTTTTCACCGTGTAATTTCAGATTTTATGATTCAAGGTGGTTGTCCACAAGGAAGCGGAACTGGTGGGCCTGGTTATAAATTTGATGATGAATTTCACCCAACATTAAAACACGATCGTCCGGGAGTTTTGTCTATGGCAAACGCTGGAGCTGGTACTAATGGTTCTCAATTTTTTATCACTCATGGACCAACTCCGCACTTAAATAACAAGCATACTGTTTTTGGTTATGTGATCGAAGGGCAAGATGTGGTTGATGCTGTAGAGCAAGGAGATCTTATCGAAAGTCTAGAAATAATTAGAGTAGGTGCAGAAGCTGAAAAGTGGAATGCAGTAGAAGCTTTTAGAACTTTTGAAGGCTCACGCGCCAAAAGAGAATCTGCTCAAAAAGAAGCAGCAGAAGCTGAAATGGAAAAATTGGCTGCTGGTTTTGATAAAACAGAAAGCGGATTGCGTTATAAAATGATTCAAAAAGGTGAAGGAAAGCAAGCTGCAAAAGGAAAAACAGTATCAGTTCATTATGAAGGTTCATTAGAGAACGGAAAAGTTTTTGATTCTTCTTACCCAAGAAAAAAACCAATTGAATTTAAATTAGGGGTTGGACAAGTTATCGAAGGATGGGACGAAGGTATTGCTTTGTTGAAAGTTGGAGATAAAGCTCGTTTTGTTATACCATCTCATCTAGGATACGGTTCAGCTGGTGCAGGAGGAGTAATTCCTGGTGATGCTACTTTGATTTTTGATGTAGAATTAATGGACGTAAAATAATACATTGTTATACTATCTAAAAAAAACCAATCACTTTATTGCTGATTGGTTTTTTTGTTTGTATCGTAATTTTATTTTATTTATTTCCATTGGATAGCACAACCTTCACTTGGTTTTTGCGGTTCTTTTAAAGTTCTGTTATAAATTATAGAGTCAATAGCGCCTCGCAAATCATTTCCGCTTAAACTAATGCCATTGTGTGGCCTAGAATCGTCCAATTGTCCGCGATACATTAACTTGTCATTGCTGTCAAATAAGTAAAAATCGGGCGTACACACAGCGTCGTAAGCCTTGGCTACCTCTTGTGTCGCATCGAATAAATACGGAAAGTCGATTTTATTGTCAAAAGCAAATGCAGTCATTAAAGCAGGACTATCGTGCGGGTTTTTTAGAACGTCATTGCTCGAAATGGCGATTACTCCAATTCCTTGTACGCGATAATCATTCGAAATCATTTCAATTTCTTCGATGGCATGAAGGACAAACGGACAATTATTGCACATAAAAATTACCAAAGTGCCTAAGGAACCTTTTAAATCGGAAAAAGAATAATCGTAATTTGAATTGGTGTCTGGGAGTCTAAATTCGGGAGCAATTGTTCCCAGTGGCAACATGTTGGAAAGTGTCATTGACATTCGATTTTTTTTATAAAGTTAAACAAAACTTCTGGCTAACTGACAATTAAGAGAATGGATTTACGTGCGAGTATTAGATTAGATAATTTAACTAAATTTGAGTTTCAATTCAATTAAAAAAAAGAAACAATGGATTTATCGTGGTCAGAGTTTGAAAGAGTTGAAATGCGCGTAGGAACGATACTAGAAGTTAACGATTTTCCTGAAGCTCGAAAACCGGCGTTTCAACTGAAAATTGATTTTGGTTCTTTAATTGGCATTCGTAAAACTTCAGCACAAATTACAAAAAGATATTCTAAAGGAGAATTGGTAAACCGACAAATCGTTGCAGTTGTTAATTTTCCAACCAAACAAATCGGAAAATTTAATAGTGAATGTTTGATTTTAGGCGCAGTAGGAGTTGAGGGTGATGTAATTTTATTAGCACCAGATTCTAAAATAGAAAATGGATTGCGAATTGGCTAATTGTCCATTTTAGTAATCAATTGCTGCAAGATCTCTTGTCCTTCTTCCCAAAAATGTAAATTAGATTCTGAGTTTATATGTCCTTTGCAGCCCACGTTTACAAAATCGCTTCCCCAGTGTTCTGCGAATTCTTTTTTTCTAGCGATAGATGCGTAAGGATCGTTTTCGCTGGCAACCACAATGCTTGGAAATGGCAATTGATGCATGGGAATTGGTGCAAAATTCCGAATACAGTCGGGCGTATGTTGGGGAGAATCTACATCTGCTGGCGCAACCAATAAAGCTCCGACAATATGTGAATTAGCATTACTTTTGCTCCAATGTAAAACTAACGAAACCGCCAAGCTGTGAGCAACCAAAACTGTTGGCTGATCTAGTTTTGCAATTGATTCATCTAACGCATATAACCAATCTTTGAGTTGGGGTTCATCCCAATTTTGTTGCTGTACTTTCGACGAATTTGCATATAGCTTTTGCCAATAGGTTTGCCAATGTTGCTCGCCAGAATTACCCAGACCAGATAAAACTAATAGATGTGGTTTCATTAAAAACTATTTTTTATTAACTCCGAAAGTATAAAAAAAAAGTCCAAAACTTCAGTTTTGGACTTTTAAATTCTATTGGAATTAACGATTAAATATCGTCAAATTCTATATCAGTGAATGTTGAAGTTTGCGGAACGAAATCTTCATTTTTCTCTATCAATGTTTCTCTTTTGAAGTCTTTTTGATGTCTTTCAGAAATAACTTCTTCTCCTTTATGATTCAATACGTAAGAGGTCATATCGCCTAAAATCTCTGCGAAAGCACTAAAATCTTCTTTGTACAAGTAAATTTTGTGTTTTTTGAAATGAAAAGATCCGTCTTCTTCAGTAAATTTCTTACTCTCTGTTATTGTAATGTAATAATCGTCAGCTTTTGTAGCTCTAACGTCAAAGAAATACGTTCTTCGTCCAGCGCGAAGCACCTTTGAAAAAATTTCTTCTTTTTCTAATAGGTCATTTTCTCTCATAATCTTTCTATCATTTTTTTTAATAGCAATCAAAAATCTTAAAAAATTATCTATTATCCAACAATTAAAGTAATTCTTTTTCTGAAAGTTGCTTAACATACAGGGCCGAATAATAGCCTTCTTGATTTATCAGTTGATTATGAGAACCTTGTTGTATGATTTTTCCATCATCTAGTATGATAATTTTATCCGCATTTTTAGCCGATGATATTCTATGACTTACAATAATGGTTGTTTTGTCTTTGCAAATTTCAAATAAGTTGTTCAAAATTGTTTCTTCTGTCTCTGTATCGACCGCAGACAAGCAGTCATCAAGCAATAAAATCTCAGGATTTTTTATAATTGCTCTAGCAATAGAAACACGCTGTTTCTGACCTCCCGAAAGAGTAATTCCGCGTTCTCCTAAAACCGTATCATATTGTTTGTTAAAAGCAATAATATTATCATGAACTACAGCATTTTTAGCCGCTTGCATTACTTCATCATCTGTAGCATCTTGATTTCCAAATTTGATATTATTTTTAATACTATCTGAAAACAAGAATGCATCTTGAGGCACAATACCAATGCTGTTTCTTAAATCGTTGAGGTTTAAAGTACTTATTTCTTTGGCGTCAATAGTAACTTGACCGGCATTTACATCGTACAATCTAGAGATCAACGATAAGATTGTTGATTTCCCTGAACCTGTTTTACCTAAAATAGCCAGAGTTTCGCCTTTTTTAACGGTAAAACTAACATTACTTAAAGCTTGGATGTTGGTGTCTTCATAGATAAAAGTGACATTTTCAAAAGCGATTGCACCTTCAATAAGAGAAGGCTCATTTGAATTGTTCTGAATTTGTGGTTCAATTTTCAAAAATTCATTCAGACGTTTCTGTGATGCTTCTGCTTCTTGAACCATAGATGAAATCCAACCCAATGAAGCAACGGGCCAAGTTAACATATTCACGTATAAAATAAATTCTGCAATCGTACCAATACTTGTTATCGTACCATTAATGTACATGGCTCCTCCAAAGTAGATGACAATTAAATTACTGATTCCGATAAGTGCAATCATTAATGGCCCAAAAAGCGACTGTACTTTGGCCAAATGCAAGCTTTTACTTTTACTTTCATTGGCAAGACTGATCATATTGTTCTGATGCTGTTCTTCTAATGAATTGGCTTTTATCACTCGAATTCCCGAAAATATTTCTTGCGTAAAACTCGAAACTTTCGATAAATATTGCTGAAAAGTAGTACTACGAATGTTGATTTCGGTACTAAGTTTAAAAATACAAAACGATAATATCGGTAACGGAATTAAAGTATATAAGGTTAGTCTTGGCGAAACATTAAACATGTATATTAAAACAATAATAAAGCGAATCAGTGTGTTTATGGTATACATTACTGCTGGACCAACGTACATTCGAACTTTAGAAACGTCTTCGCTAATCCGATTCATTAAGTCTCCCGTTCTATTCTGTTTGTAAAAGTTTTGAGATAATTTTTCATATTGCTCAAATACTTCATTTTTTAAATCAAATTCGACCAAACGCGACATTACAATTAGAGTTTGACGCATTAAAAATGTCAAAAATCCAGCGATGATGGCGGTTAATATAATAAGTAGAATATTAGATAATAATTCGCTTTTAATCACTTCGACACTTACGCTTCCTTCTTTCGAGAAATCTTCAATCGCTTTAAAGGACTTACTGATTAGTTTTGGAGTAAATAAAAAGAATATTTGTGCGATTATTGTGATAAATATTCCGGCAAAGAAACGGAACTTATATTTTATAAAGTATTTGTCTAAATAGCGTAATTCTTTCATTTTTTTGTGATATTCAATATAGAAATGTTCTTATTTTTTATTGTTTAATTCGTTTTAGTTTAAAGATAAATTACAGATCGTTAGAGATCGAATTGAAAATTACATAAAAACAAGACTTAATATTAACTTGTATTTAATTTATTCTTATTTTTGAGAAGTCTTTTTGACGAATTCGTAATTTATTATACTTTAAAATATCAAACGCTATGAGTGTATCTTCTTCAACTGAAAAAGAATTTCAGAAAATGGATCCTGTTTTTGGCCAACTTTCATTTGACAATCACGAACAAATTGTATTTTGTAATGACAAAGATACAGGTTTAAAAGCAATTATTGGTATTCATAATTCGGTTATGGGACCTGCACTTGGAGGTACAAGAATGTGGAATTATGCAAACGAATGGGAAGCCTTAAATGATGTATTGCGTCTTTCGAGAGGTATGACTTACAAATCTGCAATTACAGGACTTAATTTAGGTGGTGGTAAAGCGGTAATTATTGGAGATGCTAAAACGCAAAAAACACCAGAATTGATGCGTAAATTTGGAGAATTTGTACACTCATTAAGTGGTCGTTACATTACTGCTGAAGATGTGGGTATGGAAACCAAAGATATGGACACGGTACGAGATGTAACTCCATATGTTACTGGAATTTCAGAAGAAAGAGGTGGTTCAGGAAATCCATCGCCAGTAACGGCATACGGTGTTTTTTTAGGAATGAAAGCTGCTGCAAAACATCAGTTTGGTTCAGATAATTTAGAAGGGAAAAAAGTTTTAGTACAAGGAATTGGACACGTAGGCGAAACTTTAGTAGAATATTTGACTAAAGAAGGAGCAAAGGTTACCATTACAGATATTAATGAAGCACGTTTAAATGAAGTGGCAGCAAAGTACAATGCCACTATTTTTAGAGGGGACGATTTATACAGTGCCGACGTTGATATTTATGCGCCATGTGCTATGGGAGCAGTATTAAATGATGACACGGTTTATAAAATTAAAGCAAAAGTTATTGCTGGTGCTGCCAACAATCAGTTAGCGAATGAAAACATTCACGGAGCTATTTTGCAAGATAGAGGTATTTTATATGCGCCAGATTTCTTGATAAATGCAGGTGGAATTATTAACGTTTATGCGGAATTAGAGCATTACGGTAAAGAAGAAATTATGCGTAAGACCGAGAATATCTACAACACTACTTTAGAGATTATCGATTATGCCGTACGAAATAAAGTAACTACGCACCACGCGGCTTTGACAATTGCTCAAAATCGTATTGATGCTAGAAAGATCGAAAACAGTAAATTGAAATAATCTAAGCGATTGTATTGCATTTTGTAGTAGAAAACCAAAGCATGTCTTACAAAAGATATTCTTTGGTTTTTTTTGTTAATCATATATTTTCTAATGATGGGATAAATGATTATTTTTGCAGACTAATTTTAATAAAAGTTCTTACAAGGTGGTAAACAGAAGACACATTCGCTTAAAAGTTATGCAATCCATCTATGCGATGCATCAAAATGGTTCTGATAATCTAGAAAAGGAAGAGAAGTTTCTTTTTTATAGTATCGACAGTATTCAGGATTTGTACCTCGTTATGCTTTCTTCATTGATAGAAATTTGCAAAAAAGAATCGCAATACCTCCACCTAGCAAGCAAGAAACACTTAGCTACGAAAGAAGAAAAAAATCCAAACGAAAAGTTTATTAAAAATCAGGTTTTTCAAATTCTTACCGAAAACAATTCTTTAAGCGTTGCGCTCGAAAATCGTAAGATTAATAATTGGTCATTAAATGATGATTACATTTTATTACTTTTAAAAGATGTTAAGGCGAGTGATTTGTACGCAAAGTACATGAGTAATGACGTAAATACTTTTGCTGAAGACAAAGATTTTATAGCCGATTTATTTGCGGAAGTTATTGTGCCTAATGAAAAGTTGTATGAGTATTTAGAAGATGATAAATTAACTTGGGTTGATGATATTCCGTTGGTAAACACGCAAATTGTTAAGCAACTGAAAGGATTAAAAAATACCGAAGAAGGAGAGTTTAGAGTACCACGTGTTTATAAAGATACGGAAGATAAGGATTTTGTAAAAGATTTGTTTCGCAAGACCGTTTTAAACGAAAAAGCTTTAGCAAAAGAGTACGATGGTAAAACACCAAATTGGGATGCAGACCGAATTGCCGAAATAGATACTATTATTTTAAAAATGGCAATTTGCGAACTTTTAAAATTCCCATCAATTCCCGTGAAAGTAACTTTAAACGAGTATTTAGAGTTGGCAAAAGAATATTCTACTCCGAAAAGTAGTATTTTTATAAACGGAATTTTAGATAATTTAGTAAAAGAACTCGAGGCTGATAAAAGGTTACTTAAAACTGGCCGAGGTTTAATGTAATGATTAATTAAAAAAAAAGAGAATTTAAATTATGGAACAATTAACTCAGTTTGCACCGTTTTTATTAATGTTTGTGGTAATCTATTTTTTTATGATTAGACCGCAACAAAAGAAAGCGAAAAACGAAAAAGAATTTGAAAGCAGTTTAAAAGTAGGTGATAAAATAGTTACTAAAAGTGGTCTTCACGGTAAAGTAGCTGAATTGGCTGAAACTACGGTAATTGTCGAAACAATGGCAGGTAAATTAAAAATGGAGCGTAGTGCAATTTCATTAGAAATGAGTGCTGCTTTAGCAAAATAATTTGATTTTCAAGAAGTAAGAATTATAAAAGTCCCAATTTGTGCAAACAAATTGGGATTTTTTTTCTGGACTAAATAGGTGAATTTTGTAAATCAGACAGATCAAAATCTGTGATGTTTATGCTCAAAGTATTGCATAAAAAAAAAGCTAACCGTTTACCGATTAGCTTTTGTATATTTTTAATAGTGTACTTTTTACTGCTTTTTGTAAATCGAGTAAATAGTATTAATTGTTTTTCGATCTAACACATTGTCTACTGCTTCTGGAATATAATGTCTTTTAAAAGCGATAATTGCTGCCGACAAATTTTTAGTGTTGTAGCCAATAATTCGCAGAGCAGGCTCTATTTGAAAATCAAAAGGAGCTTCTGTCAAAAATTCATCTTGCCATAGTCCAAATCCATTTGCTGCCAATGCTTTCCAAGGAAATAAATTACTAGGATCTTGCTTTCTCGAAGGCGCAATATCAGAGTGGCCAATTATGTTTTGAGTTGGTATATTGTAGTCTTTCTTAAGCTTTGTCAGTAAAGCCAATAAACTATTGATTTGTGCTAAAGAAAAAGGTTCAAAACCATTGTTGTCTAACTCTATCCCTATCGAAGCCGAGTTAATATCAGTGTCTCTTCCCCAAGTGCCTGAACCAGCGTGCCATGCTCGTAAGTAATCGTTTAGCATTTGCACCACTGTTCCATCATCTCCAATAACATAATGTGAGCTTACTTGCAAGTTTTTATTGGTAAACGTTTTGATTGTTTGTGCCAAAGAATCTTGCGCAGTATGATGCAGAATAATGTAGTTCGGTTTTCTTAAATTAAAATTTACCGTACTAATCCATTCTGTTTTTATACCATAAGGCAAAGGAACTGGTTTTTTTATAGCAAGTGAATCGCGGTATAAAGTCAGCGGATCTGCAGAATCTGCAGAACCATACATGTTTAAGTTATTTTGACTAGACAATTCCGCCGCTTTCATGCTTGAAATTTGCATTTTGTAAGCTTCCAATTGTTCTTTATACGATTTTTCACTTGCCTGATATGGTTTTGTACTACCACAAGAAGCTACCACTAATCCTAAAAATAAAATACCTAAATATTTAGTAATAGATTGTGTAGGCGTTATATTTAATTTTAAACTATGTGTCATGCTATTCTTTTTTCTTTTTCTTTTTAGATTTTCTTGGCTTGGCATTGTCTTCTAAATAGATTTTATATTTTTCTTGCTGATCAGGGTTCAAGTAATTGTTGATTTGTTTATTAGTATTTTCTGAAAGAGATTTAAATTCGTCCATTTTAGCTTCTTGACTTAAGCTTTCATTTTTAATTAGAATTCCTTGCAGGTTTAGGCTTTCAATCAACACATTCTTTATAGCGACTTCTTGCAGCGCATCTAATGTTAATACGGGAGTCATGCGCTCCATTATTTCGCCAGCAGTAACATCAACCGGAATTTCTTTAGGTTTAGACTGTTGTTGCTGTCCCATATCAGACATGCCGCCCATTTGTCTGTTTCTGCCGTAACCATTGTTTCCGTAACCGTTATTGCCATATCCATTTCCATAGCCGTTGCCATACTGAGCCGAAATCAAATTGCTAAATAGCAAGGCAAAAAATAGTATAAAAAGGTTTCTTAACTTCATCTTTTTTGAATTATAGTGGTTAATGAGAAACAAGTAGCTGATTAAACTGAAGCAGGTTCACCGTATAAATCAAACTCTGTTGCTTCGGTAATTACAATATTTGCAAATTCGCCTGTTTTTAAGTAATGTTTTGAAGCATCAATTAAAACTTCGTTATCCACATCCGGACTATCGAACTCAGTACGGCCCACAAAATGTGCTCCTTCTTTTCGGTCAATAATACACTTAAAAGTTTTGCCTACTTTCTCTTGATTCAAATCCCAAGAAATTTGAGATTGTAATTCCATTATTTCGTTGGCACGTTCTTGCTTCACTTCCGCAGGAACGTCATCTTCTAATAAATAAGCATGCGTATTTTCTTCATGAGAATAAGCAAAACAACCCATTCTGTCAAATTTCATTTCCTGTACAAAATCCTTTAAAATATTAAAATCTTCTTGAGTTTCGCCAGGATATCCTACAATAAGGGTCGTGCGAATTGCCATTCCTGGAACTGCCGCTCTAAATTCTTTTAATAGTTTAGTCGTTTTTGCTTGAGTAGTTCCGCGACGCATTGATTTTAAAATCGAATCAGAAATGTGTTGCAACGGAATATCAATATAATTACAAATCTTTGGCTCACGTTTCATGATCTCCAGAACATCCATTGGAAAACCTGTTGGAAATGCATAATGCAAACGAATCCATTCAATTCCTTCAACAGCGACTAATGCTTCTAAAAGTTCTGCAAGATTTCTTTTCTTATAAATATCTAAACCGTAGTAGGTTAAATCCTGAGCAATCAGAATCAATTCTTTGACACCGTTCTTTGCTAAGCCTTGCGCTTCTTTTACTAATTTTTCAATGGGTTGAGAAACGTGTGTTCCTCTCATAATCGGAATAGCACAGAAGCTGCATGGTCGGTCGCAACCTTCTGCAATTTTTAAATAAGCGTAGTTTTTTGGAGTAGTAGTTAAACGTTCTCCTAATAATTCGTGCTTATAATCTGCTCCCAAAGCCTTCAATAATTGAGGCAATTCAGTTGTACCGAAATACTGATCTACATTCGGAATTTCTTTTTCTAAATCGGGTCTGTAACGTTCCGATAAGCAACCGGTTACAAAAACCTTATCAACTAATCCTCTCTGTTTTTTATCAGCATATTCTAATATCATGTTTACCGATTCTGCCTTCGCATTATCAATAAATCCACAGGTATTTATTACAATAATATTTCCTTCTGTTTCTGCAGGAGCTTCATGTTCAACCTCTTTTCCACTAGCTTTTAGTTGACCCATAAGGACCTCGCTATCATACACATTTTTCGAACAGCCAAGAGTGATTACATTGATTTTGTTCTTTTTTAAAGACTTGGTTCTCATACTTTTATAAATTGGAGTGCAAAATTACATTTTTTATTCTTGGAATCAGCACCCTTGTTGTTTTTTTATAGAGCTAATCCGGCTGTTCACTGTATCTTTTTGGTTTCGCAAGGGCGAGCCAAAAAGGATGCCGCTTCCATCCGGGCTAAAAAAATATCCGTCTCGATACAACAAGACGGATGTTTTTCAAATTAATATTTTTTGTTTATATTTTTAAATAATGAACTTCAAAATTGTAAGCTCAAAATTATAATTCAAACAACACAGTCATTGAAACGGTATTGAATTTAGTATTTAAATTAGCGTAATCAGTAAACCCTTGACTAAATGCCGCTCGTTGCGAATCTCTCTCCGCATACGAGTATGATAAATCAACTTTGGTAGCGCCAAAATCATAACCTAAACCACCAGAATAACTAGTTAGATCGCCAACTGTTTTTCCGTTCTCATACGGGCTACCTTCTAAACGATATCCAGCACGTAAGCTTAATTGTTTAATTTTATATTCCCCACCAATTCGCAATTCGCCATTCGTAGTCATTTTATCATTAATGCTGCTGTTTAGGCCTTTGTAATAGGAGTCGTTTTGTGGTTTAAAAACGGTGCTTGAATAATCTTTTATGGCGTAGTCAACGCTTAATAAGCCAGTTTGTCCAAAAATGTATGCAAAACTCGCAGTTAGTTTTCCAGGAGTTTGCAATTTATAAGGATCATAAACATTGGTAATGCGGGGGTCTACAACTTGAGCGGGCAAAGCACCTACATTGTTACTGCTAACCGAAACTATTTTTTGCGATAGTTCGTCATATACATCATACCAAGTATTAGATTCGTAAGCCAGCCCTAAACGAATGGCATCAGAAACTTTAGCAATAGCTCCCAATTGAAAGGAAAAGCCGCTACCGTACGTATATAAGTTGTTATCGAAACGTACGCTAGTCACTTGGTCATTGGTTCCTAGAGTATTTGAATTGTCTTCGTAAAAACTAGAATTACGTCTAAAGTCAATCGTATGTAAATTTAAATTCATACCCAAGTACAAGAAATCGTCGTACTGAGCGCCTAGATTAAAAGTAAATTTCCCATTGTAACCTGCACTATACACTTCATTTTCCTGGTAATAGTTTCCTCCAGCTGGAACGTTAGAAGTATATTCCGTATTATTAACATCGGTGGTAGCGGGATTAATCATGTACGACTGATAGCCAAGAAATGCCTGCTGCTCCCCATTATTTAAATTGCGATACGAACCATTTTCTAAAACGTCAAGCGCAATTCCATTCGCATAAGAAACAAAATAATTAGCAAGTGAATTGTTCGGATTAGTTCCTGCACTAAAAAGTCTACTGTTGTAATTGTTCGAATTGTCGTAATTAAATCCAAGAGAATATTTATTCCACTTACTGCTCTGATTTCTGTTTTTAAATACAAAAACGGCGCCACCTTGGTTTAAAGTAAAGCTATCGTCTTTTTCAGTAGTAGCGTTTCCAAAATAATTCGAATTATTTTTAGTTCCGTAGTTACTTAAAGTAACCCCAAATTGATTGTTCGCGAAAACAGCAGAACCAGCTGGGTTTACGTTTAAAGAAGATAAATCTCCACCCAGTGCACCAAAAGCACCACCCATGGCTCTAAAACGAGCTGTACCGCTTAAGTTGTCTTGTGCGTAACGCGTAGCATCAGAAATATCTTGAGCTTGTAGCGCGTTGAATGTTAGTCCGCCGATTAGTAATAAAAATATTTTTTTCATCTTAGATGGTTTGTAGTTCGTAAATTGTTATTTAATAATTAACGTCTTCCGCTTCCAGAAGAACGACCTCCGCCACTGTTTCCGCCTTGCATTGATCCGCCTCCGCCATTAGTACTTCTAGATGGGCTAGGAGTATAACTTCGTGATGGCGCTGTTGTATTTGAATTTCTTCTCGTAGGAGCATCATTATTATAACTTCTGCTCTGCGGTTGAGGATTATTCTGTCTCGTTTGTGGAGTCGCATTTCTTCTATTTTGAGAGTTGTAATCTCTCGTTGGTGTAGAAGAATTTCTTCGATTTATACTATTGTTTTGGTCAACAGCCTGCGCTCTTCGGGTTAGATTCGGAGTTCCAGTGCTGAAACTTGAACTTCTTCGGTTGTTTATGCTGCTGTTAGTTCTGTTGTTACGGTAAATATCAGTGTTACTGTAGCTGCTAGAACCACGTCTGCTTGGCGTAGTATTATAGCGAGTATTGTTGTAATAGTTGTGGTTGTTATAATAGGGTCTGTAATTATTGTAATAACCTGGGTAGCCCCATCGACCTCCGTAGCCCCAGTTACTAAAACCCCAACCTATACTAAGTCCAGAATAGCCCCATCCAATTCCGTGGTAAGGATAACCCAGGCCCATTCCGTAATACGGATATCCATAACCCATTCCATAATAAGGATATCCCATTCCGTAATAACTGCTACCCCAATAATCAGAGTAAACATTTACAGAGACAGAAGTTGGATTGCTTCCCCAACTTGGGTAATTGGAAACGCTACTTGGATTTTCAGAATTGTAATTACTATAATTATCTACATCGGTAAATATTTCGTCACCGATCTCTTTGTCTTGTAAGGAGTTAAAATAACTCGCATACTGATTACTGTTTTGAGTTGGCGCAGGATTACTTTGATAGGTCGTTCCTCCATAAATTCCGTCGTTTCCATAGTAGGAGCTATTTTGATAAGAGCCACACGAAGTAACGACTAAAGAAATCGATCCGAAGAGAGAATAAAGTAAAGTTTTTTTGGATTTTAAAATATTAGTTTTCATAATCGGTGGAGTTTTTATTGTTGCACATTACAAAAATAGTTAGTTTTGTGGAACTATTTAGGATAAATAAATAACGCAAAATTTGTGCCAAACTATATAATATGAGTAAGAACCTCACAACAAGATCAGAAGACTATTCAAAGTGGTATAACGAGTTAGTCGTAAAGGCCGATTTAGCAGAAAATTCGGGTGTTCGTGGCTGCATGGTCATCAAGCCTTATGGATACGCAATCTGGGAAAAAATGCAAGCAGAATTAGACAGAATGTTTAAAGAAACAGGGCATCAAAATGCTTATTTTCCTTTATTTGTTCCTAAAAGCATGTTTGAGGCGGAGGAGAAAAATGCCGAAGGTTTTGCAAAAGAATGCGCAATTGTAACGCACTATCGATTAAAAAACGATCCAGATAAACCGGGTAAACTAATGGTGGACCCTAATGCGAAATTAGAAGAAGAGCTAATAGTTCGTCCAACTAGTGAGGCAATTATTTGGTCTACTTATAAGGGATGGGTGCAATCGTATCGCGATTTACCTTTATTAATCAATCAATGGGCAAATGTAGTTCGTTGGGAAATGCGTACGCGTTTGTTTTTAAGAACAGCTGAGTTTTTGTGGCAAGAAGGACATACGGCCCATGCTACTCGTGAAGAAGCAGTAGATGAATCAGAAAAAATGATGAATGTTTATGCTGATTTTGCAGAGAATTTTATGGCAATTCCGGTTGTAAAAGGATTGAAAACAGAAACAGAACGGTTTGCAGGCGCGGAAGAAACCTATTGTATTGAAGCATTGATGCAAGACGGTAAAGCACTACAAGCAGGAACTTCGCATTTTTTAGGTCAAAATTTTGCTAAAGCTTTTGATGTGAAATTTGCTAATGCCGAAGGTAAGCAAGAATATGTATGGGGAACGTCTTGGGGCGTTTCAACACGTTTGATGGGTGCTTTAGTGATGACGCATTCAGACGATCAAGGATTGGTATTGCCTCCCAATTTAGCGCCAATTCAAGTCGTTATCGTTCCTATTTATAAAAGTGATGAACAACTAGCAACTATTACAGAAGCGGTTACTGCTTTGGTAGGACAATTGAAAAAACTGAAGATATCGGTTAAGTTTGATGATAGAACGACTCAAAAACCTGGGTTTAAATTTGCTGAGTGGGAACTGAAAGGAGTTCCAATTCGAATTGCAGTGGGGCCAAAAGACTTAGAAAACGGTACTTTTGAAGTGGCACGAAGAGATACATTAACCAAAGAAGTGGTTGCTAAAGAAGGAATCGCAGCTTATATAAATGATTTGCTGGAGCAGATTCAAAACGATTTATTTGCAAAAGCACTGGAATATCGCAATACCCACATTACGGAAGTAAATAGTTTTGAGGAATTTAAGGATATTTTAGAGTCTAAAGGAGGCTTTATTTCTGCTCATTGGGATGGTACTGCCGCTACAGAAGAAAAGATCAAAGATTTAACTAAAGCAACAATTCGTTGCCTTCCATTGGATCAGGATGAAGAGGTGGGAAGCTGCGTACTTACTGGAAATCCTTCTTCTCGAAGAGTGTTTTTTGCTAAGGCGTATTAATATTTCAAAGTTTTTTTGAAATATTTTACTTCTGCTATTGTACATCTTAAAAATAGTTGTATTTTTGCATCCGCATTAGAGAAGCAGGCCCGTTCGTCTATCGGTTAGGACGCATGGTTTTCATCCATGTAAGAGCGGTTCGATTCCGCTACGGGCTACTACTTTTTTTGCAAAACAAAGTTCTTAAAATATTGAGAAATTTAATGGCCCGTTCGTCTATCGGTTAGGACGCATGGTTTTCATCCATGTAAGAGCGGTTCGATTCCGCTACGGGCTACAATCTATTTAAATATAGAAAAACTTAGAACGATATGGTCCGTTCGTCTAGGGGTTAGGACTCCAGGATTTCGTCCTGGTAACAGGGGTTCGATTCCCTTACGGACTACTAAAATTAGTTGTGAATAAGTTTTATAAAATAAAAATTGGTGTCTCAATTTTTGTTTTATTAGTTAAAACCAAAGTGATTGTTAAGCAATTGTGGGAGGTTTTTCTTTTTTAACTAGTATCTATAATTATTATTACATCTAAAATTAAAAAAAATGGCAAATCATAAGTCAGCATTAAAAAGAATCAGAAGTAACGAAAAAAGAAGAGTATTAAACAGATACCAACATAAAACTACTCGTAATGCTATCAAAGCATTAAGAATAGCTACTGACAAATCTGATGCTACTTCTAAATTATCAGTAGTAATTTCTATGATTGATAAATTAGCTAAGAAAAATATCATTCATGATAACAAAGCTTCTAATTTAAAATCTAAATTAACGAAGCACGTTGCTAAATTGTAATTTTACAATTTAATACATATACAAAAAGGCTACTTTTAATTAGGTAGCCTTTTTTAGTTTTTTTTTTTTGAAATGCCTTATGATTATTAAATCATAAGGCATTTTTAATGTAAACCATCACTGATGATTTGTGTATCCTCCTTTGTGTGTTTTGTACTGCAAAAGCTAAGATCAAGATAAAGTTGGATGTCTCGCTGCTAGAAATTACGGATAAAAATTATTAGTTTATAGTTTGGAATAGTTCTACTACGAATAATATTTTGGCTTTACCAAGAAGTAAAAAGCAAGAGTTTCAGTATTCGATTTTAAGTTTCAATTGTAAAATGAAGCTTTTTACTTAGTAACACACTTTTTTCATAGCCCATGTTATTTCTAAAGTTCTTATTTATATTTTACACCAACAGTATTGTATGAAGTATAAGTTTCTTTTTCCTTCGATAGTATTTGCTGTTGGGTTTCTTCTTTTTAATTTTTAAATCAATTTACAATGCAACATAAAAATTGTTCTCATTCTGCAATTTTCACAACTGCTTTGCGCTGGGTAACCGGATGGACTTATTTCTCTGCTTTCTGGAGACGCTTAATTTTAGAAAACAAATTAGATCCCGAAGAAGCGGGCTACATCGGCGAAAAATTCAATCACTTTTTGCCAAACGCTTTGGGAATAAAACCTATTATTGAGCACTTGGTTTCTAATCCAGAAAGTCTTTGGTGGGCAATGGCTTCTTTTACGATTATTGAAGGAATTGTTGGATTGCTGTTTATTTTAGGATTCTTTACAAGACTAATGAGTGTTGGTGTTTTTATGCTCGCTATGGGGATTTTATTGGGTTCAGGTTGGCTTGGAACTACCTGCTTAGATGAATGGCAAATTGGCGTTCTTGGAGTAGCAACCGGCTTTACTATTTTTCTAACGGGAAGTGGAAAATATTCTTTGGATTATTATTTAAGTATAAAAAATAATACTCTAACTCAGAAGAAATGGTTTTTATGGTTGAATTCTGGAAATCTTCCTATCAGAGAATATGTTTTAAATAGAATTGTGCTTTTGGGTTCTGTACTCATACTAGCACTAACGTTATATACTAATCAGTATTTTCACGGTGGAGTTTACGGGACATTGCATAATAAATCGGTCAAACCTCATGTGACCATAACGAATGCTAAGCTTGAGGAGAAAAAGTTATCCTTTACTGTTTTTAGAGATGAAGGCGCTGATGTATATGGTTCTTTTTTAATTGGAATAAAATTGCGTAATGCTGCTAATGAAGTGGTTTTTGAGCAGAATCAGGTACAGCTTTCGCAGTTGTCTAATTCGCAAATTAGTAATGACTACGTAGCCAAAGTAAAAACAGGAAAACACAGTCTTATTTTGCCGCTAGGAGCAAGAGGGAATTTGACTTTTGAAGAGGATATCTTTCAAAATATGAGCGGTGCGTATACGTTGGAACTAATAGATATAAGTGGTGCAATGTGGACTAAAGAAGTTGTAAAAGAAAATTAAATTTTCTCTTTAAATAAAAAATCTGCTACTTGATTGTGACAAGCAGCAGATTTTTTTTTAAATAAATTACTATTTATTTTATGCTTCTAATGATACTTGTTCACTCTCAACGACAAATTCTTCTGTGTCCATTTCTTCTTTCCATTCCGCTTTTTCTGGTTTCGATGCTTTTAATGCATTGAACTTTTCTAATTGTTCTGTTTCTGTTTCTTCACCACTAAAGTAAGGAAAGACGTCCATGATTGGTGATTCAGAAATAGCTGGAATTGTATAGTCTCCCATAGTATTTTTCATCACAGCAGTAGTGTTATCAAAGGCTTCTTTGATATCATTTGCTTGTAATAAAATGTACATATTGGTTTTTCTTTCTTTTCCGCTTTCTTCATCATAAGCTAGTAGAGAAACTTTCGACTTAAACCAACGATCGCTATTTTCAAAAGGATGAATTTCGGCATAATTTGCTACTTTAATATTCGTGATTTTAAACTCTTCACTAATGTAAGCACTCATTTCTTCAGTAATTCTGCTTTCGGCTTCCGTATAAGATAAAGCGTCTACCAAATATGGTTCTGTAGTTACTTTTTGAGTTCCAGTATCATCTGTTTTTCTATATTTTACTTTGCATTCGTACCAAGTTGCGCTCATGTTATTTTGTTTTAAGGCTGACAAAGATAGATTTTAACGATAGATTAATGTCTTTTTTTTCAAATAGATATTCACAATTTAGAATTTTTTCTAATTTTATTTCTATCAATCTAAATTTTTAAAATCATTACTAGATTAAGTTATAGGACTTGGTTTTTAATACTTCAGAAAGTAGTAGATCAAAAAAAATCCTGCTTGTAAAAGCAGGATTTTTTTTATCAGTATAAAAAGCAGTGAACTATTTACGTTTCATTACTCTTTCTACAGCTTCAACGATTGATTCGTTAGTAAGATTGTATTTTTCCATTAATTGTGCTGGAGTTCCAGACTCACCAAAACTATCATTAACCGCTACAAATTCTTGCGGAGCAGGGCTGTTAAGCGATAAAACTCTCGCAACACTTTCCCCTAAGCCTCCAAGAATGTTGTGTTCTTCAGCAGTAACGATACATTTTGTTTTTGCCAATGATTTCAAAATTGCTTCTTCATCTAAAGGTTTAATCGTATGAATATTGATTACTTCAACAGAAATACCTTTTGCTTCTAAAGCTTCAGCAGCAATTAAAGCTTCCCAAACTAAGTGTCCTGTTGCAACGATAGTTACATCACTTCCTTCGCTTAACATAATCGCTTTGCCAATTACAAATGGTTCGTCAGCTGGCGTAAAGTTAGGAACAACTGGGCGTCCAAAACGCAAGTAAGCCGGACCTTGATGATCTGCAAGAGCAATCGTAGCTGCTTTAGTTTGGTTGTAATCGCATGTATTAATTACGGTCATTCCTGGTAGCATTTTCATCAAACCAATATCTTCTAATATTTGATGAGTTGCGCCATCTTCTCCCAATGTTAAGCCAGCGTGAGAAGCACAGATTTTTACATTCTTATCAGAATAGGCGACTGACTGACGAATTTGATCGTAAACACGACCAGTCGAAAAGTTAGCAAAAGTTCCAGTAAATGGAATTTTACCACCAATAGTTAAACCTGCAGCAATCCCAATCATGTTTGCTTCTGCAATTCCGATTTGAAAAAAACGTTCTGGATGATTTTTCTTAAATTCATCAAATTTTAATGAACCAATTAAATCGGCACATAAGGCAACCACATTTTCATTTTTTTGACCTAATTCAGTCATACCATCGCCAAAACCTGAACGAGTATCTTTACTTCCTGTATTTGTATATTTTTTCATTGTTCTTTTAAAATTGAAATATTAAAAAATTGTAAGACTAAAAAATCGAGAAATTTTTAATCTATAAACTTAATTTTTAATAGTCTGAATTACCACCAACATTATAATTTTGACCCAAAGCAGTTTCTAGTTGTGCATCATTTGGTGCTTTACCATGCCAAGCATGACTGTACATCATAAAATCAACACCGTTCCCCATTTCAGTATGCAATAATACACAAACTGGTTTTCCTTTTCCTGTTCTAGCTTTTGCTTCAGCCATACCAGCTAAAACCGCCTCAATATTATTTCCTTCTTTGATTTCAAGAACGTCCCAGTCAAAAGCTTCAAATTTAGCGCGGATACTTCCCATTGCTAAAACTTCGTCTGTTGGTCCATCAATTTGTTTTCCGTTTAAGTCAATTGTAGCAATTACATTGTCTACGTTTTTAGCAGATGCATACATAATTGCTTCCCAGTTTTGGCCTTCTTGCAATTCTCCATCACCGTGCAACGTATAAACGATATGATTGTCTCCATTTAATTTTTTTGCTTGCGCCGCACCAAGAGCTACAGATAGTCCTTGACCTAATGATCCTGAAGCCATACGAATACCTGGTAAACCTTCATGTGTAGTTGGGTGTCCTTGTAAACGAGAGTTTAATTTTCTAAATGTTACTAGTTCAGAAACAGGAAAATAACCACTTCTTGCTAAAACGCTATAAAATACAGGAGAAATATGTCCGTTAGAAAGGAAGAATAAATCTTCTCCAATTCCGTCCATATCAAATCCTTCTTTGCGGTCCATTATGTTTTGGTATAAGGCTACTAAAAATTCAGTACATCCCAAAGAACCTCCTGGGTGACCTGAATTTACAGCGTGTACCATTCTCAGAATGTCTCTTCTTACTTGGATAGTTAAATCGTTTAATTGTTGTGTGTTCGGTTTCATTTGTGTGTTAAATTAGACTGCGCAAAGATAATCAGATATTTTGATTTATGGATAATTCCATTTTTAGATTTATTAATAGTTATTAAGTATTGTATTTTTTTAGAATGCGAATGTTTTTTACGAATTATGAAGTATTTAGTACCTTGTAACCATGTTTGAACAATTATTTAGAAGTATTCAAGAAAAAGTAACTCTCACTCAGGATGAAATGGAATTGTGTAAAGCGCATTTCATTCCTAAAAAGCTACGTAAAAAGCAGACTTTATTACAAGAAGGAGACGTGTGTATCTACAATCCATTTGTTGAAAAAGGAATACTTCGCTCTTTTTCTATCGATCAAAAAGGAAATGAACACATCGTACAATTTGCAATTGAAGGTTGGTGGATTACTGATTTGTCTAGCTTTTTAACCAATAGTAATTCTATTTATACCATTGAAGCGTTAGAGAATTCAGAATTACTTTTGCTCACAACAGAGGCAAGAGAAGCTTTGATGTACCAGATTCCGATGTTTGAACGGTACCAACGCTTGTTATTGCAAAATGCATATATCGCCAATCAAGCTAGAATAAACATGAGCTTAACCAAAACGGGCAAAGAAAAATATATCAATTTAGGAATTGCTTATCCTGGCATTGTAAATCGTGTTCCTCAACATATGATTGCTTCCTACCTTGGACTTAAGCCCGAAACGCTGAGTCGTATTCGCAAACAAATTAGTACTCAAATCTAATTTGATTGACCTAGATCAATAGAATTTCTTGCTTTACATCAACGGAATCTCTTGCTATCGCATTGTAAATTTGCCTTGTAAATAAAAACGATGTTTAATAGAAAAACAGTTGCAATAATTGGACTTTCCGTAGCGAACATTTTCATACTAGCAACTAAAATTGCGGAAGAAAATGCAGTCTTACTTTTTGATCATGATGCTTCTGTAGTTAATAAGATGTTTTTGCAACTTCGTTCAGAAAATCCAAATGCTACAGTAGAAGTGATGACCTGTCCCATTAATGCAAGTTGGGAAGCAGATATTATTGTGCTTGCTAACTATTATTTAGAGCAGGCGAATCTAATACACCAAATCAAAAAAGTAGCTACAGGTAAAAGTATAGTTATTTTGATGGCTGAAGAGGAAAAGAATAAAGCAGCTGAATATCGAGATAGTTTTCAGGATTTATTCACTTTTTCGAAAATTATTTGCGTGTTTGTATCAGATAAAGATAACCATGATTGTTTCGTTTTTGAAGGGAATAATGAAGAGCCATTGCAAACTTATTTGACTTTTTTTACAACTATTGGTTTGAAAGTCATTAAGTAAAATATTTAAAAATTATTAATTTTAATTCAGAATTATATGAGTAAATCAGTTTTATTTCAATCTTACACTCTGGGAAAAAGTGTATTAAAAAACCGAATAGTAATGGCGCCAATGACGCGTAGTCGTTCTAATAACGAAGGAAATGTCGCTACAGCACTTACGGCAAAATATTACGAGCAAAGAGCAACAGCGGGCTTAATTGTTACCGAAGGAACTTTTGTTAGTAAAAAAGCAGTTGGTTTTATTAACGTTCCAGGAATTTATAGCGAGGCGCAAACTGACGGGTGGAAACTAGTTACAAAAGCTGTACATGACAAGGGAGGAAAAATATTTGCCCAATTATGGCATACCGGTAGGTTGTCGCATCCCGATTTGCACCATGGTGATTTACCACACGCGCCTTCAGCACTAAATCCGTATGCAAAAGCCTATACAAACGACGGTTTTGTAGATACGGTAGTGCCAAAAGAAATGACCGTTGAAGATATTAGACAAACTGTTTTAGACTTTGTAAATGCAGCTAAAAATGCGGTCGAAGCAGGTTTTGATGGAGTAGAATTGCATGCTGCTAATGGCTATTTATTGCAACAGTTTTTTAATGGTTCCAATCATCGTACAGATGAATACGGTGGTTCAATGGAAAATAAAGCCCGAATTTTGTTTGATATTTTAGATGCATTCAAAGAGATTATTGATTACAGTAAAGTTGGTGTTCGATTAAATCCTAGCTTGCACAACGCACAAGGCATGATGTTAGATAAGGAGACAATTCCGACCCATGAATATATTGTAAAACGCTTGAATGATTACGGATTGGCTTACATACATTTAACGGAGCCTTTTACGCCCGTAGATGACGTTCCTTTTGCTGTAACGGAAGTTGCTAAACATTTTAGACCCTTATATAACGGAACATTACTTATTAATAAAGGATTTACGAAAGAAACAGGAACTAAAGTTATTGAAGACGGATATGCAGATCTTGTTGCTTATGGAGTTCCTTTTATTGCTAATCCAGATTTAGTAGCTCGTTTTGAGGCAGATGCTCCATTGAATCAAGCGGATCAAAATACTTTTTATACACCCACAGAAAAAGGATATACCGATTATCCTTCTATGGAAGAATAAAGTAAATTCTTGTAATCTATTTAAAACACAGTATTATTTTAAATAGATTATAAAAACTAAAAGCTCGCAATTTGCGGGCTTTTAGTTTTTATTTCAATCGTTTAGAAACTATCTCTTATGCTGTATAATAGCTACGATTGCTTTTTAATTTTAGTATTTAAACTGTTCCATCCTCCGCCATTGAACACCGATGTATATCCATTTGATTTCAGAATGTTTTTGGCAGATGCGCTTCGCACTCCACTAGCACAGCAGGTAATAATAGTTTTGCTTTTATCTGTTAATTGAGCCAAATTGTTACTCAATGAACCAACAGGAATATTAATAGATCCATTAACGTGACCATTTGAATACTCATCTTTGCTACGTACATCTACGACAATGGCACCTTTTTGAATTAAATCTGCATAATTTACTTCAGGTCCAAAGCCGAATAATTTTTTTAGACTATTAATCATTGTTATTCAATTGTTATAATGGGTTAGAACTTTAAATTCAATAAAAAAGCATACTATCATAATAAGATTTGATACTAATATAAATTGTAATTCAAATACCAGTGAAAATTAGTGACGATTTTTTGCTTTAAATTTTACTTCTATAAAGTATCGCCTTCGCTGTAGTAATTGTTTTCTTCGTCTTCACTACCAATGTTTTCTTGCTGGTCGTCTAAATCAGCACCGGGAACGTCTAAGTCATCACCAAGTTTTTCCTCTTTGTCTATGTTGAAAGAATTCTCATTCCATTCTCCTTCTTTTTGGTCAATTACTTGATCGTTCGTAATTTTCTCGGGATTAATATTTGAAGCCTTGTCTTCTTGATTGAAAATATCTTCGTTTGCAGGATAATTTAACTGCTTTAAATTCGCTTCAATTTCTCTTTCTTTATCGGATTGTTGTTCTTGATCTTTCATAAAAATTTTTATATTTAAAACTCCCTTTTATTTAAGGAATTACATTATTTTAATTTTCTTTGTTTGTTCTATCAAGGTACAAATAGTATAAGACGTGGTGG
Organism: Flavobacterium sp. TAB 87; assembly: GCF_001529295.1. Classification (GTDB taxonomy): domain Bacteria; phylum Bacteroidota; class Bacteroidia; order Flavobacteriales; family Flavobacteriaceae; genus Flavobacterium. The sequence goes on along the minus strand of NZ_LLWK01000033.1, from coordinate 17,627 downwards.
TTATATATTTAAAAAAAGATGTTGTATCATTCACATTTCAAGAATATTTCACGGTTTTTAAAAGAATTTTAAAATTTAAGCTTTTCTAATTCGGTAATTTTGAATTTAAACTATCTTTGCCAACCCGAATAGCAGGGAGAAAAACGACATTATGAAGTTTGAATTATTACAAAAAGACCCGTTGTCAAAAGCAAGAGCGGGTAGCATTACTACAGATCACGGAGTTATAGAAACGCCTATTTTTATGCCGGTTGGTACAGTAGCTTCGGTTAAAGGAGTGCATCAACGTGAGTTAAAAGAAGACATTAATCCGGATATTATTTTAGGAAATACCTATCATTTATATTTACGTCCGCAGACCGAAATTCTTGAAAAAGCAGGAGGTTTACATAAATTCATGAATTGGGATCGAAATATTTTAACCGATTCTGGAGGATATCAAGTATATTCCCTTTCGAACAATCGAAAAATTAAGGAGGAAGGTGTAAAGTTTAAATCGCATATTGACGGATCGTACCACTTTTTTACACCCGAAAATGTAATGGAGATTCAACGTACTATTGGAGCCGATATAATTATGGCTTTTGATGAATGTACGCCTTATCCATGTGATTATAAATATGCACAAAGATCGATGCACATGACGCACCGTTGGTTGGATCGTTGCATCAATCATTTAGATAAATTACCATTTAAATATGGGTATGAACAAACATTTTTTCCAATTGTTCAAGGAAGTACGTACAAAGATTTGCGTCGTCAATCGGCAGAATATATAGCCAATTCAGGACAACAAGGAAATGCTATTGGTGGATTATCAGTAGGAGAGCCTGCTGAAGAAATGTATGCGATGACCGAAGTAGTTTGCGAAATTTTGCCAGAGGACAAACCCCGTTATTTGATGGGAGTAGGGACACCTATTAATATTTTGGAGAATATTGCGCTAGGAATTGATATGTTTGATTGTGTGATGCCAACGCGTAATGCGAGAAACGGAATGTTGTTTACATCGGAAGGAACTATCAATATTAAAAATAAAAAGTGGGAAGATGATTTTTCTCCAGTCGATCCCATGGGACATACTTTTGTAGATACTGAATATTCAAAAGCCTATTTGCGACACTTGTTTGCGGCCAATGAATATCTAGGAAAACAAATTGCGACTATCCATAATTTAGGTTTTTACATGTGGTTGGTTCGCGAGGCAAGACAGCGTATTATTGCAGGTGATTTTAAACCTTGGAAAGAAATGATGGTTAAAAAAATGGGACAAAGATTGTAAGGGTCGTAATTAGCCAAAAAGTATGTATTGATTTAAGCGTTGCGTTAGAGGTAAGACTCTGACTTCAGCTTTCAGTACACGACAAAGGCTTCTTATTAATTACTAATTTCTAATCATTATGGGATGTTAACAATAATAGATAGGTACATTTTAAAAAGATATCTTGCCACATTTGCGGTAATGTTATTTATGTTTATACCCATTGGTATCATTATTGACGTTTCTGAAAAAGTCAATAAACTGATCGAGAACGACATTCCAATTAGTGCTATTGCGCTTTATTATTATAACTTTACGATCTATTTTGCGAATCTTTTATTTCCTATATTTCTATTTTTGTCAGTAATTTGGTTCACATCTAAACTAGCAAATAACACCGAAGTTATCGCTATTTTAAGTTCTGGAATTTCGTTCAATCGCTTTTTAAAACCTTATGTTATTGGTGCTACAATCGTTTCTATTTTTGTCTTGTTAATGGGCTTTTTTATTGTTCCAGCTGCAAGTGAAGGTTTTAATAGTTTTAGATATACGTATTTAAAAGGTGGAGGGAAAGAGGCAATGCGTGGCGATAATACTAATGTATACAGACAAATTAGCGACGATGAATTTATTTTTGTAAACAGTTACAATGAATCCAGTCAAACCGCTTTTAATTTTACATTAGAGAAATTTAAAGGTGAAAAATTAGATTATAAAATTGTTGCTAGTCGAATTAAATGGAATCCAAAAGACAGCACATACACATTGTATGATTACACAAAAAGAACGGTCGGTGAGTTAAATGATGTAATTGAAAAACAGCCTGAAAAAAAGGCAGCATTTAATTTTGATTTAGAAGACTTAACGCCAGTAGTTTACATTGCAGAAACATTAACGTATGGCAAATTAGTCGATTTTATTGACAAAGAACGAGCTAGAGGTTCGTCTGATATTAATACTTATTTGGTCGTTTTATACAAGAAATTTAGTATTCCAGTTTCGGCATTTATATTGACTTTAATTGCCGTGTCGGTATCATCTATGAAACGTCGTGGTGGAATGGGAACAAACCTTGCTATCGGAATTGCCATTGCATTTTCTTATGTTTTCTTCGATAAAATTTTTGGCACTCTAGCCGAGAAGTCAACATTTTCACCATTTTTGGCAGTTTGGCTGCCTAATATTTTATATACCATCTTAGGCTATTTCCTGTTACGCAATGCAAAACGATAAATTTAAAAGTTATTTAAGCCTCCACTTCATTGTTTTCATTTGGGGATTTACAGCTGTTTTAGGGGCATTAATTACAATCGACGCTGAAATTTTAGTTTGGTTCAGAATGTTATTAGCTGCTGTTTTTTTAGGAGTTTTTATCTTAGGACGACGTAAATCATTTAAGGTGTCTGTTAGAGCAGCATTTAAAATGGTGTTTATCGGACTTTTGATTGCCTTGCATTGGATTTTCTTTTTTCGAGCCATTCATGTATCCAATGTTTCAATTACATTGTCCATCTTTTCCTTAGGTGCTTTTTTTGCTTCACTTTTAGAACCTTTATTCTATGGAAGAAAAATTTTATGGTATGAAGTTTTCTTCGGTCTCATTATCATAGCAGGTTTAGCAATGATCATGCAAGTCGAAATACAATATCTAAACGGAATGTACTATGCATTGGCTTCAATCATTCTTGGTGTTTTATTTACCTTAATGAATGGCAAAATGATTGTCAATCACGATTCGGCAGTCATCACTTTGTACGAATTTGGCGCTGGAGTTTTCTTTATATCCATCTATCTTCTTTTACAAGGAAAACTTAATCTAATGATGTTTAATATGACTTTAGAAAACTGGCTTTTGTTGTTGGTTTTATCTTCGGTCTGTACCGCTTATGCGTTTACGGCATCCGTAAAGGTGATGCAAAAGCTTACTCCTTATACAGTCATGCTAACCACTAATTTAGAGCCTGTATACGGAATTGTTCTGGCCTATTTTATAATTGGAGAAAAAGAAAAAATGAGTACTGAGTTTTATTTCGGAGCTTTGATTATCGTAATCACCGTAATTTTAAACGGAGTGATTAAGCATTATAAAAAAGACGATAAACTATAACTGAAACTGTAACTAAAGCGATACTTTACCAACTTTAATCCCAAATTAAACGTGCCATACGATATAATATTTTTATATTTGCGGTTCGAATTAAAATTAAAAATTCAAAAATCCTATGGAATATTTAGATTTTGAGCTTCCAATTAAAGAGTTAGAGGAGCAATTAGAAAAGTGTGTTATCATTGGAAAAGAATCTGAAGTAGATGTGACGCCTACTTGCAAACAGATTAGCAAAAAATTAGAAGAAACAAAAAAAGATATATACAAGAATTTAAGCGCTTGGCAACGCGTACAATTATCAAGACATCCAAATAGGCCGTACACTTTTGATTATATTAAGGCCATTTGTGGAGATACTTTTTTAGAGTTGCACGGAGACAGAGGTTTTAAAGATGATAAAGCGATGGTCGGTGGATTAGGTAAAATTGATGGCCAATCGTATATGATTATTGGTCAACAAAAAGGATACAACACGAAGACACGTCAATACCGAAATTTTGGTATGGCAAATCCAGAAGGATACCGAAAAGCCTTGCGTTTAATGAAAATGGCAGAAAAATTTGGTGTTCCAGTAGTTACCTTTATCGATACTCCAGGTGCATATCCAGGTTTAGAAGCAGAAGAAAGAGGTCAAGGGGAAGCAATTGCTCGAAACCTTTTTGAAATGGTTCGTTTGCAAGTGCCAATTATTACCATTATTGTGGGTGAAGGTGCATCGGGTGGAGCATTAGGAATAGGAGTAGGTGATAGAGTATACATGCTAGAAAACACATGGTATTCGGTTATTTCTCCAGAATCGTGTTCGTCTATTTTATGGAAAAGCTGGGAGTACAAAGAGAAAGCTGCTGATGCTTTAAAGCTGACTTCATCTGATATGAAAAGACAAAAATTGGTCGATGATGTAATTCCAGAACCGTTAGGTGGGGCGCATTTTGATCGAGAAACTACATTCAAAACCGTTACCCAATACATCACTAAAGCATATGCTGGATTGAAAGACTTATCAACAAAGGAGCTGATCGCCCAAAGAATGGACAAGTACACTAGTATGGGAGAATATAAAGAGTAAAATCGTATAATTTCAGTATAAATCCGAAGCCTTATAGTTTCGGATTTTTTTTTGGTTATCAACAATAAAAGGTTATTTATAAACAATTAATTCTAACAACTCAATAGCTGTAATTTTTTAAAATTCGCTATTTTCGCTTTATGGAAAACTTCAAGAATATAAGTCCTATCAAGGTAGACAAAACCACCATTATTAATTTAGAAAAAGGAAAACTTCCGCCACAAGTACTTGATTTAGAAGAGGCTGTGCTCGGAGCAATGATGATTGATAAAAAAGGAGTAGACGACGTAATTGATATTTTACAACCCGACGCTTTTTACAAAGATGCACACAAACATATTTTTGAAGCCATTGTGCAGCTTTTTACTGAAACCCAGCCCATTGACTTGTTAACCGTTTCAGCTCAGCTTAAAAAGAACGGAAAATTAGACGTCGCGGGTGGCGATTTTTACTTAATCCAGCTGACTCAAAAAGTAGCATCGTCTGCGCATATTGAGTTTCACTCTCGTATTATATTGCAGAAATTCATTCAGCGCAGTTTGATTCGAATTTCGTCGGAAATTATTGAGCAATCTTACGATGAAACTACCGATGTTTTTGATTTATTAGATCAAGCGGAAACCAAATTATACGAGGTAACGCAAGGAAACGTTAAGCGAAGTTCAGAAACCGCTCAAAGTTTAGTTTTACAAGCTAAAAAGCGAATTGAAGAAATTGCTGGTAAAGAAGGATTGAGTGGTATAGCCACTGGATTTGAAAAATTAGACAAAATTACATCAGGTTGGCAGCCGAGTGATTTAATTATCATCGCCGCAAGACCCGGAATGGGAAAAACTGCTTTTGTACTTTCTATGGCAAGAAATGTGGCGATTGACTATGGCCATCCAGTGGCTGTATTCTCACTAGAGATGGCATCAGTTCAGTTAATTACCCGTTTAATTTCATCGGAAACTGGATTGTCTTCAGAAAAATTACGGACTGGGAAATTAGAGAAACACGAGTGGGAGCAACTAAGTACCAAAGTAAAAGATTTGGAGAAAGCACCTTTATTTATTGATGATTCACCTTCACTTTCTATATTCGATTTACGTGCCAAGTGTAGACGTTTAGCTTCACAACACGGAATTAAACTAATAATTGTTGATTACTTGCAATTAATGACTGCGGGAGGAAACGGAAAAGGTGGAGGAAACCGTGAACAGGAAATTTCGACTATTTCTAGAAACTTAAAAGCTCTAGCAAAAGAGTTAAACGTGCCTGTAATTGCTTTGTCACAATTATCGCGTGCGGTAGAAACGCGTGGTTCGAGCAAAAGACCTTTGTTGTCTGACCTTCGTGAATCGGGTGCAATTGAGCAAGATGCCGATATTGTATCGTTTATTTATCGTCCAGAATATTACAAAATTGAGGAGTGGGATGACGACGAACAATCGCCGACTGCTGGACAAGCTGAGTTTATCATTGCAAAACACCGTAACGGTAGTTTAGAAAATGTTCGTTTGAAATTTATTGGTAATTTAGGAAAGTTTGATAACCTAGAAGACTTTACTGGTGGTTACGATGATTTACCCTCTAAAATGAACGCAGACGAAAATACATTTATTACAAAAAATTTACCATCTGCCAACGAAGCTTTTGGTAGTAATTTTAACGACGATGATGACGACAGCGACGTACCTTTTTAAGTAGTTAAAATTGAATTAGCATAAAAAATCTTTGCAAATTAGTTATTTGCAAAGATTTTTTTGTTTTTAATCAATTAAGTAATAGGAAAAAATCCGAAGGTGAAAATTAATTTAGTAGTTTAGCATTCTTGAATTTAATAAAGTTAATACTATTAACTAATTATAAAAATAATATTTATGGATGACAAAACCTTTCCAGGGCCTATTAAAATTTCTTTAGCGACTGCCAAAGAATGGGAAAAAAAGTATGACGGCGATACCACTGTAGGTGATGCTAAAAACAAGATGAAAGCTTTTTTAATACCCAGAGAAAGTTTAGAAAATGTCCTGGCTTTAAAGACTGAGGCAATTCGCGCTTATATCGGCATAAATGATAAAGATGAAAAAATATTATTTTTTGTAGGAGCAGATAAAGACGAAAAAAGCGGGCAGTATACAGATGTTTATGGAAGAAAAACATTAAATTATAATTTAGCAAAAGGACAAGGAGATGGAGACGAAGAAGAAGTTTATAATGGTACACGCCCAAGTCCACCCTTTTAATTTCACATATATTAATGGCAGATTTCTTAATATATAGTGGATATTTAATATTATTTATTAATCTTATTTTATATAATTTTAGTTTTTTATACAGACGAAAAGCTAATATTTTTTTTATAGGTTATTTAATATTTAGTCTTGGAATGCAAATTACGATGGAAGTACTGTATCAGTTAGGTTTTCATAACTTAGTAGTGGTAAATATATTCTTTTTAGGGAACTTTATTTTACTAAGTTTGTTTTTTAAATCTTTTTCGAAAACCAGAGAACAAGAAAATTTTATAGGGTATACTTTAGTAGCTGCGGTAGGGGCAATCATTGTACAAAATTGGCGCGATACTCAACTACTGTTTCAGTTCAACTTATTCGCCATTACACTTACAGCTGCTTTATTGATTTGTTATGCTTTAATTCATTTGTACAACCAACTTGGCACTGATAAATCGTATTATTATGTAACAGTTGGTATTGTAATTTATTTGCTATCTAGTACCGTATTGTACTTGATTGGGAATTTAACTCAGAATTTAAGTCCTGATATTAAATATCTTAGCTGGCAGCTAAATGCTTTACTAGTAATTGTTTTGCAATTATTTTATTGCTACGAATGGATGGTTACTTTTTCAAAAAAAAATGAGAAAAAAACAATTAATTTTTAAGTTCTTAAATTCGATACCTATAAATTTATATTTTTTTTAAACAAGTAGAAATAAATAAATTAATATTTTGATTCTCTTCTATAACAAACAAAATTTGATGCTACAAGTCTCCGCAAAGCTTAGCTTAATTCCAGAGAAAGACATTGTGCTTATAATTTTATTCAGCTCTGTCTTTTTTATGCTTGTTGCAGCTGCAATAGTTGTTTTTTTCTACTTTTCGAGAAAAAAAATCAATCAAAAAGAAATGGAAAAAAAGAATATAATTATTGAGTATCAAGACCAACAATTAAAGGCAGTTATTCTTACGCAAGAAACTGAGCGAAAGCGTATTGCACAAGATTTGCACGATGATATTAGTTCTAAACTTAATGTAGTTAAGTTAAATTGTCATTTATTAAGCACTCCGAACTTATCACCGGCCGAGCAAAAAGAGATTACCAGTATTATTATTGATTTAACGAACAAGGCTTTAGATAGTTCGCGTAAAATTGCTCACAATTTATTGCCACCTGTTCTCGAAAAATTCGGTTTAGACGCAGGTATCAAAGAGCTTTGTTTAGAATTCGAAAGTAGTAGGTCAGTAAAGATTGAATATAATAATGTTGTTGATTTTGATTTTAAGAATTTACACAATGATTTGCATGTGTTTCGCATCTTACAAGAGTTACTTAATAATTCTGTACGTCATGGTCAGGCGACTTTTATTAGTATTACTTTACGAGAAAACGATAACTTTTATTCTTGTATTTATACCGATAATGGTATTGGTTTTGATACAAATTTGTCAAGTAATCAAAAAGGTCTTGGTACCAAAAACATCGAAAGTAGAGTACGCTTTTTAAATGGGACATTGGAAATAAAATCGGCTAGAGGTGAAGGAACGAGAGTTAATTTCACATTTTAGGTGTTTTTTGTAGCTAAATGTAACATATTTTTTGTACTTTTCTGCAACCAAATTCGATATTGACGTTTCCCCTAAATCCGTTTCTATTGTATTTTTTTTTGAACAATTAATGTATTGCTGACCTCAAAAAACAAATATGAAAAACGTTATTAAAGTTGTTTTGGTAGATGATGAAATTTTGTTTCGTCAAGGAATTAAATTTATGTTAGATCGAGAAGAAGACTTTCAAGTAGTTTTTCAGGCTTCTAACGGAAAAGAATTGCTAGATTATCTTGATAATACGGATGAACAACCAGATGCAATTCTTACTGATCTTAAGATGCCCGTGCTTAATGGCGTTGAAACTACCAAAATTTTACACAAAAAATATCCTAATACTAAAATTATTGCGTTAACAAGTTATGATTCGCATTCTTTTGTAGCCAATATGATTGATGTAGGAGCTGCTGCATTTGTTCTCAAGAACGCAAAACCAGAAGAATTACTTTATGCAATACGACAGGTTGCAGATAAAGGTTTTTATTATAACGAAAAAGTATTAAAAATTTTGAAGGAAATAGAATTGATGAAAAAAAATGCAAAGTCCGAACTAGATGCAGCTTTTTTATCTCCCCGAGAAATTGAAGTATTGCAATTGATTTGCGAACAGAAAAATACAGCTCAAATCGCCGAAATTCTTTTTATTAGTCCTAGAACCGTCGAGGGGCATCGAACGAATCTATTGTTAAAAACCGAGTCTAAAAATATTGCTGGACTGGTAGTTTTTGCCATTCAAAATAGGTTGGCTTTAATTGACATGTAATTTTCCTAACTTAATAAAAATTTTATCGATAAAATATAATAAACAATTATCATAAGTACTAAAATTCCAACACCAATTTTTTTAATCAAACCTAGTCCTTTAGGTTGATTGTCGTAATTTTTTGATTCCATCATCGTGATTTTTATTTATAGTTTGGTTTTTCTATTTACAAATTTAGTGTCAATTTCCTTGATTTCGATGCGTGTTTTTACCCGTTTTAAGAATACACATGTTAAAATATAGAATATTTTAGTTTTTAATTTGTCGCTTTATTTCTTTACGGTCTTTGCAGTATAATGATTGATCTTTCCGTTAGTTTTTTATCTTTGAGCTATAAACTAAGTTGTTATGTCATTACGTCTTTACTTCTATTTATTTTTGTTTTTTTGCTCCTTAAAAGTAAGCGCTTCTTTTGTGTTATTACCTATGGATGAGTCTTCACAACAAAATCATCTAAAAGCGTACGGAATCACTTATTGGTGTTTGAACAACCAGTACAAAGCAAGTTGGTTACTTAATTATCGTGGGGGCTCTTTTTTATTGCCAGATTCTGAAGAGATTCGGAAAGAATGCCAAATTAGAGGAGTAAGCTATGAAATTTTGAGCGATAGCCAAGTTAATTTAATTTTAGAAGAAATTGCGAGTCCATCTCAAAACATGGAAACAATTATTTTAGAAAAAGCACCAAAAATTGCAGTATACACGCCGCAAGGAAAACAGCCGTGGGACGATGCTGTTACGTTGGTTTTAACTTACGCTGAAATTCCTTTTACACCTGTGTACGATTCAGAAGTCTTAAGTGACCAATTATTAATGTATGATTGGTTGCACCTACATCATGAAGATTTTACAGGACAATATGGTAAATTTTATTCTGCATATAAAAATATCCCTTGGTATATTGAACAAAAAGCTGCTGCAGAAATACTCGCTAAAAATTTAGGATACTCCAAAGTTGCACATGAAAAAGGAGCTGTTGCTAAAAAAATTAGAGACTTTGTAATTGGTGGTGGATTTATGTTTGCCATGTGTTCTGCGACGGATAGTTTTGACATAGCATTAGCTGCAGATGGAGTAGATATTTGCGAAGCAATGTTTGATGGAGACGCAAGTGAGCCCAACTATCAATCAAAATTAAATTTTCAGAATAGTTTTGCTTTTAAAGATTTTACCTTAGAAAGACGGCCTGAACAATATGAGTTTTCGAATATTGACATGACATTACAGCGCAGAATCCCGATGGAAAAAGATTATTTTACTTTAATGGAGTTCTCAGCAAAATGGGATGCTATTCCGAGTATGCTTTGTCAAAACCACACCCAGTTAGTAAAAGGATTTATGGGACAGACAACTTCATTTAATTCTGATCTAGTGAAATCAAATGTATTAGTTATGGGAACTTGTGAACTTAATGGCGAGGCGCGTTACATTCATGGTCAAAAAGGAAAAGGAATGTTTACTTTCTTTGGTGGACATGATCCTGAAGATTTTCAGCATAAAGTTGGGGATCCTCCAACTGTTTTAGATTTGCACCCCAATTCTCCCGGATATCGTTTGATTTTAAATAATGTATTATTTCCTGCTGCTCGCAAGAAGAATCAGAAGACTTAATTTTTATTTTATATTTTTTTATAACGATCTTTAAACGCAGTCACTATAATTATAATTTGTAAAACTACTATCGCAGGTACAAATAATAACTGCCATTCGATTTCAATTATTCCTGTTTTAGCACAAATTAATGCAGTAGCATAAGATAAAATAAAAGTTAGTAGTATGGTTTTTAAAACTACTTTCGATTTTTCAGTCTTTAATTTATTGGCTATTTTACGTAATGATCTTTTGAATAGTGTATTTTTGAAACGCATAATCAACATGTTTTTGCAAACATATCACTCGCAACTGGTTTTTTTTTACGGGAAACCGTAAGGTGCGTAAATTTTTTTAGATTATTCCTAGGTCTTTTGTTAATGCAATCAAATGGACATTATTGGTGGCTTTAAAGTAAATCTTTAGTTTATTGATCTTTTTTTCAATACTACTCGTGCTGTTTGGGATACAATTTTGTCTATTGAATTCACTGCTTATCTCTTGAATGCTAAGTCCGTTAGCGAGTAGTTTTAGCAACGATACGTCGTACCGTTCAATTTCAATTAATCCAATAGATCCCTTAGCTAGTGTTACTTTTATTTCCTTTTGATGGTATAATTTATGTACTGTTTGCTTTAAATTCTCAATACTATTTCGTCCCTTCATTACATAGGCATCAATTTTCAACTGGGTATGTAATTTCGAAATTAAATATGATTTGTCTTCGATTGAAAAAACAATTGTTTTTATATCGGGTTGAATTTTTTTCACAGCTTCAAGTAGGTCTTCTCCCGAATGTAAGTTAGTTTCACGATGGTCTTTTTTAAAGGACAAGTCAGTAATCAGTAAATCATAAGGAGTATTATCTGTAATTCCTTTTTTAATTTTTAGAAAAGCATCATCGCAATATTTGGCTACGTCAATATTTGAAATATCTATAGATTCAAGTGCTTGCTTAACTGTGAGAGAAATTGTATCTAAATCTTCAGCGACCAAAACTTTTTTATACATGTTTTATGTTGTTGGAAATGTGATTGATGCCTTAAAACCTTTGTCTAAAATTGAACTGTAGGATAGGCTTCCTTTTATCGATTTTAATCTGTTTTCTGCATTTTTTAGTCCGTTTTTGCTGCTTATTTTTTCAGGATTAATGCCGATTCCATTGTCGCAATAGTCAATTTTAATTTCTGTAGCTAAACTTGTGAATGAAATAACTACGAAAGAGCTGTGACTGTGTTTTTTCATATTTACTAGAAGTTCTTGAAGTACTCTGTAAACTGTAATTTTTTGCGCCGCTGAGATGTTATTCCAGTTTATCACATTTAAATCTTTCATTATAATTTGTATAGCAGATGAATTATAAGTATTAATCATCTGTTTTAAAAATTCGGCAAACGTTTCGTCTGTATTTATAATTCTATTTTGGTAAGAGATGTTTCTGATTTGAGAATAAATTATGTCTAAATTATTTAATAATTCTTCTTTGTTTTCTTTATATGCTAAATTTTTAGATTCAACCATCGTTATGGTTTGGTAAATTTCATTAGCTAATTCGTCGTGTAGTTTTTTAGAAATTCTCGTTTCAGATTTATAAATGGCTTTTGATTTCTCTATTTTGCTTCGATATAGTAAATAGTAATAGATCACAATAGATATAATAAGGACCAATGTAATAAGGAGATAGGAAAGTAATTTTTTATATTTTTCTTGCTCTAATTCTAACTGTGCGGTGATTTTTTGACTTTTGAGAATTTCATTTTCTCTCTTAGCTAGGCTCGAATCGTATTTTACCTTTGCAAACTGATTTTTTGCTATTTGCTTCTGCTTTGTAATACTATCATTTAACGCTACATATTTTAAACTATACTTCTTTAGATCGGTACCTGTAGAGCTATGGATTAATGCTATAAGAGCATTCATTCGATCATTAGAAGAATTCCACTTGGTTGCTAGTTCATACGCTTTACTAGCGTAATGTTTTGAAAGCTTTCGATTTGTTTTTTGAAAGTGCTTAGATTGATTTACGTAATTTCCAATTAAGCCCCATTCATTATTTGTACTTTTATAAATATTGAAACATCGCCTATAATATGATAGTGCTTTTTTAGGATCATTAGCTTCATGACAAAGACCAAGATTATTTAAAATACGTGCATATGATTCAGGATCTGTTTGTATTTCGTTTTGTACGCATAAATAGTCAAATATCTCTATGGCACTATCATAACTACCTTGCTCCATGTAGACGACTGCTTTATTATTTTGCGTGTTTAATTTTCGAAGTTTATCAGTTTTAAGTTGATAAGCTTTCTCATAATATAGTAATGATTTGTTATAATCGTATTTATGAAGATAATTTACTCCTAAGATCACGTAGATATTCCAAGCATAGTTTGGATTTTTTATTTCTTTTAGATAAGGTAGTGCTTCAGTTGCTGCTGATTCGCTAGAAATATAATCTCCTTGCTTTTGATTAATATCAGCCATGTTAAAAATACAGTATACTATTTTTTTTATATTTTTCTCATTTAAGGCAATCGATTTAGCTTTGGTAAAATAGTAATAGGAACTATCAAATTTTTGTGAATCGTATAAGCTATCTCCTATTTGAATTAAAGCTAGCAACTCTTTCGATGCTACTGCTTCATTTGATACAGGTAGTTTTTCGCTATCTCCATTGCATGACAATAATAGCTGGGAAATAAATAGCAAGTATAAGAAAAAGATTGGGGCTACTCTCATAGTACGAAAATAAGCAATTATACGAATACAGTATAAAAACTCAGAACTATTTAGACATAAAAAAACCCGATCTTTCGACTGGGTTTTCTATTATAAGTAAGTAATCTAAATTGAGTTGATAAAACGTTTATTTTACTTTATTAAGTATTGCTTTGAAAGCCTCAGGGTGATTCATTGCTAAATCAGCAAGTACTTTACGGTTCAATTCGATTCCGCTAGTCTTTACTTTACCCATAAACTGAGAATAAGAGATTCCTTCTAATCTAGCTCCAGCGTTGATACGTTGAATCCATAATGAACGGAAATTTCTTTTGTTTTGTTTTCTATCACGGTAAGCATAGCACATTGCTTTCTCAACCGCGTTCTTAGCAACTGTCCAAACGTTTTTACGTCTACCAAAGTAACCTTTGGCTTGCTTCATTATCTTTTTTCTTCTTGCTCTTTTAGCAACCGAATTTACTGATCTTGGCATAATATTATTGTTTTTTTTGTAGTAGGCGTCCCGAATTAAATCAAGAGAACTTATTGGCCATACTCCAAGGTTATATTTAAATTGTTTTAACCTAAAGAATTTAAAAAAAGTATTCAGTTTTCAGATAGTAGTGCTCAGTTAAAACTGCTTACTACATACTGACGACCGAGTACTAAATTATATAATTCTTAATTGTTGTTTGATGCTTTTCATATCTGTTTTGTGAACTAACGCTGAATGTGTCAAAGCTAATTTACGTTTTTTAGATTTTTTAGTCAAGATGTGACTTTTAAAAGCATGCTTTCTTTTAATCTTTCCAGAACCAGTAACTTTGAAACGTTTCTTGGCGCTAGATTTGGTTTTCATTTTAGGCATTTTTCCTAGTGTTTTTTAATTTATTCTTACTTACTTATATTTTTAGCTAGTAGTTTTTCGCTAATAACTTATTGCTAAAGGCTAATAGCCAAAAGCTTATTTTTTCTTCTTAGGAGCAATAAACATAATCATACGTTTTCCTTCTAAAACAGGCATAGCTTCAACTTTACCAAACTCTTCTAAATCTGTTGCCAAACGCAATAATAAAATCTGTCCTTGATCCTTATAGATAATCGAACGACCTTTAAAGAATACAAACGCTTTTAATTTAGAACCCTCTTTCAAGAACTTCTCAGCATTCTTTCTCTTAAATTCATAATCATGTTCGTCAGTCTGTGGACCAAAACGAATCTCCTTTACAGTTACCTGGGTCGATTTCGCTTTTAAGACTTTATCACGCTTTTTCTGCTCGTAGATAAATTTCTTATAATCCATGATTTTACAAACTGGCGGCTCTGCATTAGGAGAAATCTCAACTAAATCCAATTCGAATTCATCGGCTAGTCTCAATGCTTCTGAAAGTTTAAAAACTCCAGGCTCTATATTTTCCCCTACAAGACGTACTTCTTGTAGACCACGAATATTGTTATTAATTCTGTGGGCATCTTTTTTTTCTACGCGAGGTTGATAACCTCTGTTGCTTCTTATTGCTATGGCTTTATAATTTAAGTTAAACTGTAAATACTTTTAATGTCTTATTTATTTCCTCATTTACAATTGCGACAAATTCCTCAATTGTAACGGTAATATTCCCTTTTCCTTCTTGACCGTGACGACGAATAGAAATCGTTCCATTTCGTTCCTCTTCTTCACCTACAATCAGCATAAATGGCAATTTCTGCATTTCTGCATCTCTAATTTTCTTGCCTATGGTCTCATTTCTGTTGTCAATTAGGGCGCGAATTTCGTGATTTTCTAGCACATCTAAAACTTTTTTGGCATAAATTTCGTATTTCTCGCTTAAAGACAAGATAATAGCCTGTTCCGGTATCAGCCAAAGCGGGAAATTTCCTGCAGTATGTTCCAGCAAGATAGCGATAAAGCGTTCCATTGATCCAAACGGCGCTCTATGAATCATAACTGGACGGTGTAATTCGTTATCAGCACCTTTATAAGTTAACTCAAATCGCTCTGGTAAATTATAATCTACTTGAATCGTTCCTAATTGCCATTGTCTTCCTAAGGCGTCTTTAACCATGAAGTCAAGTTTAGGTCCGTAAAACGCAGCCTCACCATATTCTATAACCGTATTTAAACCTTTGTCTGCTGCGGCACTGATGATAGCATTTTCTGCTTTTTCCCAGTTTTCATCAGATCCAATATATTTTTCTCTATTTTCTTTATCTCTCAATGAGATTTGCGCTGTAAAGTTTTCAAATCCTAAAGAGCCAAATACATAGAGCACTAAGTCAATTACTTTTTTAAACTCTTCGTCCAATTGATCTGGAGTACAAAAAATATGTGCATCATCTTGAGTAAACCCTCTAACACGAGTTAAACCATGCAATTCACCCGATTGTTCATATCTGTATACGGTTCCAAATTCAGCGTAACGTTTCGGTAAGTCTTTGTAAGACCATGGACGCACATTGTATATTTCGCAGTGATGCGGACAGTTCATCGGTTTTAATAAAAACTCTTCTCCTTCATGCGGTGTTGTAATCGGCTGAAAACTGTCAGCACCATATTTCGCATAATGGCCAGAAGTTACGTATAATTCCTTTTGTCCAATATGTGGAGTAACCACTTGTTCGTACCCTGCTTTCTTTTGTGCCTTTTTCAAAAATTGCTCCAAACGTTCTCTCAAAGCAGCTCCCTTTGGTAGCCACAATGGTAAACCTTGTCCAACTTTCTGAGAAAAAGCAAACAATTCTAATTCCTTTCCAAGTTTTCTATGGTCACGTCGCTTTGCTTCTTCAAGTAATGCCAAATATTCAGTTAAATCTTTTTGCTTAGGAAACGACGTTCCGTAAACACGAGTTAATTGCTTATTTTTTTCATCACCACGCCAATAAGCGCCTGCAACACTCATAATTTTCATTGCTTTAATAATTCCCGTATTCGGAATATGACCACCGCGACATAAATCGGTAAACGTATCGTGATCGCAAAATGTAATGGTTCCGTCTTCTAAATTGGAAATCATTTCGGTCTTGTATACGTTGTCTTTGTACATTTCTAATGCTGCTGCTTTGCTAAGCGGACGCATTTTGAACTCATGTTTTCCTCTAGAAATTTCCAATACGCGATCTTCAATTCTTTTAAAGTCGGCATCAGTAATTTTTTGATCTTCAAAATCCACGTCATAATAAAATCCATTCGCAATTGCAGGTCCAAGAGTTAATTTAACTCCAGGAAACAATTCCTCCAATACTTGCGCCATAACGTGAGAGGTAGAGTGCCAAAATGCCTTTTTACCATCTGCGTCATTCCACGTATATAATATAAGACTACCGTCGGTCGTCAATGGAGTTTCGGTTTCAATTGTTGTACCATCAAAAGATGCCGAAATCACGTTTCTTGCAAATCCTTCACTGATGCTTTTAGCAACCTCCATCGGAGTTACGCCAGAAGCAAACTCTTTAATCGACCCGTCGGGCAAAGTAATCTTAATCATTGTCTTTAATTTTGTGAATGCAAATATACTTCATTACAAAAATCCACACAATATATATGTAGGTTAGTTTTTATATTTATGTTTCAACATGTCCCTTTATATATAGGTATAGGAAGTTTTTTTATATTTAGGAGCTATTTCCTGTCATTCGCTGTATCTTCTATTGCTTAAAAAAAGCAATAGAAGGATGCCGCTGCTACCAGGGCTAGGATTTAGCTATTCTGCTTAAATTTTGTGTTCCAGATCAAGCAAGTTTCTGCGACCTATATATAAGGAGTAAATACAGCAGTAAAATTAACTGAATCGAGTTCGAAGTTCTAGCATTATTATAAAGTGACAAAGAAACCTCTCAAAACCCAATAAAAAGAGTGAAGTTTTAAAAGAGTTAAAAGTTAATACCCAACATATTCTCGTAAAATCCCACCAGAAGCAAGAAAGAGGAGTAGAGTAAAAGCAAATACCCCACGTAAATCCTAAGAAACCGATCGAAAGCGATGTAAAAGGCTAAAAAGACAATAGTGTAAAGTGTTCACAAGATTAAGGTTTCCAAAGAGTTAAGAATTTATTAAAAAAAAAGATTGAAATAATGCAATAAAAAGGGTTGTTTATGTAAATAAAGTGACTATTTTTGCACCCGCAACAGCGACACGTTCTACTTTTTACTGACTACGAATTGAGATATTACAGCGGAGATTTTCTTCAAAAATAATATCAAAATAAAGTTTGTGTAGTAAGAAAAAACGTTTTACATTTGCACCCCGCTAAAGGCGCAAGTTATTTGAGATACTGACAAGGAAGAAT
>NZ_LLWK01000032.1 GCF_001529295.1 Flavobacterium sp. TAB 87 | reverse complement strand
TGTATTAAATAGAGAGTTTATTGTAAAAGTGCCTTCAAAAGTTTGGGTTTCGGATATTACTTATATCCAAACTAAAGAGGGGTTTGTATACCTGACCACTATTATGGATTTATAGGACAGAAAAATTATTGGTTGGAGTTGAAGTGACGCAATGAATACAGAAGAAACTACGCTTGGAGCTTGGAAAATGGTGATTAAAAACCGAGATGTCGATGAAGGTTTTATTTTTCATTCTGACAGAGGTGTCCAATATGCCAGTAAAAAGTTTGTAAATGTTCTTGATTCCTATAAAAAAATAACCCGCAGTATGAGTCGTAAAGGAAATTGCTGGGATAATGCTGTGGCGGAAAGCTTCTTCAAATCTTTGAAAACGGAATTGATTTATGGGAAAAAACTGATTTCTAAAGAACAATGAAACTGGAAATATTTGAATACATTGAAATTTGGTACAACAGAAAAAGGAGACACTCTGCTTTGAATTATGCAACTATTGAAGAATTTAACAATCAAATTAATTACAAAAATGTAGCTTAACTTATACTGCAGGTTTTATTTGCATATCCACTTCTTTGTTTTAATTCAATCTAGTTATGTTTTTAAAGGTCTCTTCTAAAAAAAATAGAGATATTGCTTCTAAGTATAAAAAAAAGAGAAGACTGAAAAACAACAATCTTCTCTTTAAAAACAACAACTATTTTTTAATTGTGTATGGAATTTTCATTTTTATTTCCCAAGTTCCTGAATCATTAATTTTTACTCCCCATCTTATGTAAGCTCTGTTACGTATCTGTCCTGTTGCAGGATCTACATAAGCATCCCAGTTTTTTGGACCATTATCAGCTTCATAAGCTACTTTATCAACTGTGAATGCGTTATCAGTCGTCAAGTAATACATTAAATATGCATCAACACCACCATAGTTTCTGGCATATTGAGGAAATGGAGGAGCTGGAAGTCCAAACGTGCTCCCTTCCGCATCAGTAACGACTCCTATACTATTGTCATGATAATTTTGCATATATTTTGCTCCATCAGGAAAGAAAAGAATTTTAGAAGGATCCAAAGCAGCACCATAGCTGTCAGCTATAATCATTTTTACTTTGACCGCCTGTTTAGGCTCATCACTGATTTTTGTAATTGTTATGTAACGATCTGTGCCATCTAATATATTGGGTACTTTCGGATCAAAATCATTCAAAACCATATGCGTATATCCGATATCCCAAACACCATCTCCTTTTCCTAATTGTAATCTTGATCTCATTTCAGTTGGAAATTCGACCTGTTTAAAAGGGCCTAAATTAATGTGTGTAAATTTATCCAATTGGTGTTCTCCACGAACATTTTTAACATTGACGTTAATGTCAAAATCATCATTGACAACCATTCTTGTTGCTTGTGTAAATGCAAATTGCCCACTAACTGGATTCATCAAAATGGATGGTTGTTTAGTCAATTCTAATTTTTTCATAGCCAACTCCAATGTAGTGTCGGTATTTGGATCAAATGGTTTTAGCCAAGTTAATATTTCATGCTCTTCTTGTAGCTCATTAGTCACATTTCCCTCTTTATCTGTAATGCTTGTGATTTTCCACTCCATCGGGTAGGTAGAGCCTTCTGTTGCTGGAGGCGGTGAGGTTAAAAACACTCCACGAGGAACTACTATATTGTCTTGTAATGAATGTATATTATCACTAATATAACCCACTTCGGGCTGTTCACATGATGATATAAATACAGCTATCATTAAAAAATAGATTATCTTTTTCATATTTATTAGTTGTTATTTTAATGTTGGTTTCATTTTCAATTTATGGTATTGGAATATAATTTGAGAAGATATGATTTCCCTGAAGTACGTGAATAATACCATTAGTAGATATTAAATTAGAAGTCCTAACGACCGTTTTTTTATCATCAACGATAGCATCTGTAGGATCCCAATCAGTTCCTATTTTGAAGGTGTAATAAACATATTCTGGGAAATTATCTAATTGACCAGTATATTGTTCGACAGGTTCAAGTGATAAAAGTCTCTCTTCACCGTTGTAAGCAACATAGATTTTTCCGGTTTTAACTAATTTATTACGATCCAAGGACTCTTTAAAAATATAACCACCAATCATTACTTTTAATTCGGCTTCACTGATGTCATTTATAGTGAAATTTGCCGTTGGATCTATTTTTCGTTTTTGAGTTAGTATTGCATTGACATAATTTTTGATTGATAAATTATTGGGAGCGAATAGAGTAGTTGATTGGGCATTTACTACTTCGATCATTTTTGCTCTATCAATTAAGATTGCCAAAGTATCTAACTGCTTATTTGATTTTAAAAAATCATAGGTACTCATTTTTAAATTCGGATCGGCAGTACCTCCATCAACGAGATAATCGTCGCTCGAACAGGAGTATAAACCAAATAAGGTAAGTATTAATAATATTGTATTTTTCATGATTTTTATTTTTTTAATGAATTATAATTTTCCTTTCCAAAACTCTGTTTGAAGAATGGCTGGATTTATAGATATATTTGAAGGGGCAACTGGCCAAAAATAACCTTGCTTAGCATTTCTGGCAGGATTAGCCCAGTTTACTCCAGTAAAATAATTCATCCTGATTCTATCAAAACCCGATTGACCTTCGCCAACTAATTCAATCGCGCGCTCATTAAAAATAGTTTTGTTTAATGACTCTCTATCCGTAAGGCCAGTGTAATTAGGAACATTTGCTTTACTTCGGATAATATTGATATCTGCCACTGCTTCTAACGCTTTGTTTAGTTTCATATTTGCTTCGGCTCTAAGTAGATAGATGTCTGCCAATCTGAAAATTAAAATATTAGATTCTGAGAAATTTGCGTAGGAATCAGTTGCGTTAGCATCTTTTGTTCGTTGCGAATATTTCGTAAGATAGGATACATCTGAGTAATTATAATCTGAGAAAAATAGATCTTTACGCACATCATCATCTCTATCACTATCCGAATCCATCATTTCAGAACCGTAAAAATCAGGGTCAATGTAAGGCGACGGATTGGTATTTGGTGTTTTAAAAACGGGATAGTTTAGCGTTAAGCCGGTATGCGTATTATCAGCTGATGATATTCTAAAAGATTCATCTACATCCGAACTAATATTAATTTCGAAAAGACCTGTTCTAGATTGTCCACTGCACATCTTTTCAAAATCATCATTTGAAGCTGCACCAGTAACAGGGTCATAAACAATATTAGTAGCATAATCAATAAGAGAAGCATTGCTATTATTTATAACAGCAGTTGCCGCTGCAATAGCCTCTGCAATCATTTGCGGATTATCATTGTCTCTACTGGCATACCATAAGGCAATATGTGCTTTTAGTGCTTCAGCACTTCCTTTATTGGCTTGAATTGCCCATCTAGGATCTCCTGGAGAAGAGTATTGCAATAGACTTATTGATTTGTTGGCTGCTTCTAATGCAAAATCTAACACTTTTTTCTCATTTTCTCTTGGTAGAGCTACAATATAACCATCTTTAATCAACTGATCTGAAGATTCAATTACATCAGTCACAATTGGTACATCCCCCCATATGCGTGCCATATAGAAATAAGATAAAGACCTGATAAATGCCGCTTCTCCAATAATTCTGTTCTTTTCGGCTATCGATTTAAATTTTGTGTCAGGCATGTCGCTAACATGTTTTTCAATTGCAAGAGCCCAATTAGCAGCTCTATAAAAGCCTCTCCAGTTTTGCGTATTATCTCTGTATGCTAAGACATAATTACCGCTACCTTCAATGTAATCCGTAATCCAACTGCGGCTATTCATAAAAGTCATACCTGTAAATTCTCCCCAATACAAGAAAGCACTATTGTCAATTAATGTATTTTTTAATAGTCCATAACAGCCAGCAACAGCAGATTCTGCATTAGGTTGTGATACCCAAAAATTATCTGGAGTGGCAATACTTAAAGGATCTTGGTCAAGTATATCGGTACAACTTGTTACACTGTATAAACTTAAAAACACAGCAATAACTTTAATTTTTATATATTTTTTCATGCTTTATCTATTTAAAATTTAATATCTAATCCAAAAGAAAATGTTTTTGCTTGTGGATATCCATTTCCGTAAGTATATCCATGTTCGTCTACGAGAGTAGCATCGGCTACTGTTTTAGAACGTTGCCATTGATATACATTTAAAACGGAACCGTAAATACGAACACGAGATAAATTTAATTTTTCCAAAATAGGACCTTTATCGAAGGTATATCCGAAGGAAGCATTTGAAATCTTCCAGAAATCACCACTTTCAATCCATAAAGACTGACCATCTCTAAATCTATAGTAAGAAGGTAATCCTGTTGTAGATGGGTATAATGCTGGAAAACGTACTCCTGCAGCACCATCTCCAGGTTGTTGCCAAAAGCTTAATTTACTTAAATCAGCAAGTCCACGCTCTGCCCATGATGTTCCTCCTCTATCGTAACTATCCATATAATTTTGTAGTACGGAATTTAAAATATCAGACCCAAATGAGAATTGGCTGTAGGCTTGTAAATACCATCCTTTGTATTTAACGTTAATGTTTAAAGAACCTATAACATCAGGAGTTGGCTTAAATTTTGTATCCAATACATTATCATTAATTCCTCCAACATCCGATAACATGTAGTCACCATTATAATCTTTCCAGATTGGGAAACCTGGTGCTATTGTAGCCCATGCACCATGCGCTTTAAGCGGCTGGCCAGTATATGGGTTAGTTGGTAATTGACTCAAGTCGTCTAATATGTACTCATTCCTAAATAATACAGGAAGATTAAGAGGCATACCCACAACATATCCAAATCCTCTATAATTACTATCTACTCCATAGTAATCTTTGTTCCCGTTAGGAAGTTTAGTTACATAATTTTTATTTTGGCTAAAACCAGTAGTTAACTCAAGATTGAAATCATTTGTTCTTGGAAAAAGATGCCATTTAATCATGGTTTCCCATCCGTAATTCATCACACCAGCAACATTGGCTTTAGCGCTGTTGTATCCTGAGTATGCAGGAAAAAGAACGTCAAAAAATAATTTTTCGGTTTTTTTGTTGTAAGCATCAAAAGTTACATTTACTCTGTTGTTAAACAAATCCAAATCAACTCCCAAATTCCATTGCTTAGAATTTTCCCATGAAAGTTTAGAATTTCCGATAGCATTGTAATTAGGTACAACTCCTGTTACCCCTCCATAAGAAGAAACGTTCATCGTATTTGACCAGAATGGATTTCCTCCATAGCCCAAATTATACGAACCATATCTTAAAAAGTTTGCATCAAATTGCTTTCCATTTACACCGTAACTAGCTCTAAACTTACCATAATTTATTATATCAGATATATATTCTTTAATTAATGGCTCCTCAGAAAATATCCAACCGACAGATATTGATGGAAATTTTGCCCAACGTACATCTCTACCAAATCGAGAAGATCCATCAATGCTATAACTTCCGTCAATCATATAGCGTTCTTTATATCTATAGCCGAAGCGTCCAAAATAAGATAATAAAGCGTTAGACTCTATGGTTGTATATCCATTGATTTGATTTTGTGTATAGCGATCGTTTATAACTTGAATAGCATCACTTCCAAAACCTTGTGCAGAAATACCTATATCTTCATATTTATTGTAATCAGTTTTAGTTCCCAAAATTCCTGTAAAGGTATGATCACTTACAGTTTTATAATAACTTAAATATACATCAGAGGATAGATTCTTGCGGGTGTATAAAGCATAACTTGCGAAACCATCTCCTTCTTCACGAAGTATTGAAGGCTCATAAAAGTTTTTCTTCTCGGTACTATAAACAAAATTAAATTGAGTATTAAAAGTAAGTCCGTCAATTACGTTAAATCTAGAAAAGTTCGATAATGTAGTTTGTATAATCTCATCCGTATTAAGTTTTTCGCTTAATTGACCTTTAATAGACTGTTTTTTAGTATCGGAAATATAAAATAATGATGAATTTAAATTTGCAGGATCCGCAGGTAAGGTAGAATTAAAGTTAAAGTTACCACCATAAGGATTTCCTTGACCTGTCTTGTTGTCTGTTAAAGTCGCATTTATGCGAAGTTGATTTTCAAAACTTTTCCCTACTTTAGAATTTAGATTACTAGCAAAGGTATAACGCGTGAAGCCTGAATTTTGCACCACTCCTTCAGCATTATCATATCCTAATGAAACTCTATAGTTAGAAGTTTCAGATCCTCCTCTAACGCTTAAGTTATATTTTTGAACGACAGCTGGTCTGTAAAATAATCCTTGATAGTCTACAT
The DNA here is from genome assembly GCF_001529295.1 of Flavobacterium sp. TAB 87. GTDB lineage: Bacteria > Bacteroidota > Bacteroidia > Flavobacteriales > Flavobacteriaceae > Flavobacterium. The sequence goes on along the minus strand of NZ_LLWK01000032.1, from coordinate 171,296 downwards.
TATTATTAAATGCAGGATTTAAACTATCAGAGACAACCATTGGCACTTCACTTCCTTGTGCATATTGTGGTTTCCACCATTTGTCAATCATGCCTATTTTTGCATTTCTTTCTGCGGAACCTACTAACATAGGAACTAATTGTGGAACTGGCGAAAAACCTGTATTCATAGAGAAATTAAACTCTGGTTTATCTAAAGCAGTTCCTTTTTTAGTTGTGATAATAATTACTCCGTTGGCACCTCTAGAACCATAAATTGCAGCAGCCGAGGCATCTTTTAGTATATCAATACTTTCAATGTCATTGGGATTCAGAGAGGCTAAAAAATCGGTGTTAGAAGTGTTATAGCCTGCCAAATCCTCTAGAGAGGTCTGTACTCCGTCAATCACGTATAATGGATTACTATATCCTGTGCCATCTACGCTTCCTGACATATTTGAATTACCACGAATAACTACAGAACTTCGTCCACCAGGCGCTCCACTCTGCGTAGGAGTTTGAACACCTGTTGATAAACTTCCAATTAAAGAAGACACACTTATCACGGGTATAGATTCTAGTTGTTTACTGCTGATTGTAGCAATAGCAGCATTCACATTTTTTTTATTAGCTTTCTGATAACCAATAACTACAATATCATTTAATTCATTCTGCGCTGATTGAAGACCTATTTTGAGCACTTTATTATTACCAACTAGTACCTCTTTTGTATCATATCCGACAAAAGAAACTTGTAAAACATCAGTATCTTTTGCTTCAATAGAAAAATTACCATCGGAATCAGTAGATACACTGTTTTTTGTTCCTTTAACTGTAACAGTCGCTCCAGGTAAAGTTTCTCCTAATTCACCAGTTACTTTTCCGGTAATTATATTTTGTACTGAGTTCGTTTTAATAATAGCTACTTTAATAGTAGCGCTTTTATAGTTTAGATAAAAGCCTTCGTTGTTTGCAAAAGCTGATATATTAAATAAGAGAATATAAAAGAATCCAGACCCTTTAAGCATCCAAGGAACTAATCTGTTTTTAGTTTTAAACATTTTAAACTCTAACGAGTGTGGTTTTTGTTTCATAAAATTGGTTTATTGTTAGTTACTAGTATTGTTATTTAATAGTGATGTGAACCTCTATCTTCGCTAAAATGGCTACTACTTTCAAAGTGTTCTTCTTTTAAAAAATTCGAGACCGTAAGAATGTTTTTTATTGGTATTTAGTTATGTGTGTATGTTTTTAGCGATGAGTTATTTAGCTTAATTTGTAGCTAAGTAAGCAAGATTAATTAACATAAATTACACATGTAAATTCGTATTGTTTGACGAAACTATATATTTATATTTTATAAACCAAGAAAAATTAACGAAAATGTGCTCGAACACATTGAATTTGTGTTTTCGAGCACATTTGGATAGTTAAAATCTTAATTTTGTAATTTTGTAACAGAAAAAATAAACTAAATGTTTTTTATGTCAAAGGAAAGTAAGATTATGATTTTTTGTTAAAACAAACTTTGATGATACGATAGTTTGACTTTTGACAACTCAAAAAAGAAAATGAAGTAAAAATTGTGAAGACGATTAATTGCAATTATTTTAGATGAAAATTAAATTAAAAAGTATGAATACAGAAATAAAAAAATACAGTGTAAATAAAATTGAGTTAGGATCTCTAGAGATTACAGGACAGGGAAATCAAGAATCGTGGAAGAACGCAATGGTGTTGAATGATTTTATTTCGCCGTGGTCCGATGACCTATTTGATAAAATAGAATTTAGAGCACTTTGGGATACCGAAAATTTATTTTTTTGCTTTAAAGTATACGATGGCACCATTCACATTGACAGTAAAGACGATTCAATTGATAGCATTGGAAATTCGGATAGAGTAGAGCTATTTTTTAGAAAAAACGCAGAACTCAGTCCGTACTATTGTTTAGAAATGGATACGAAACCAAGAGTAATGGATTTTAAAGCCATGCCAAATTGGAAATTTGACTTTGATTGGAATTGGCCGAGTGACGGAATCAAATTGCGCTCGTCAAAAAATAGTGATTATTTTATTGTTGAAGGATCACTTGGCATTGATGTTCTCAAAAAGCTAGAGTTGTTACAGGCGGATAATACGATTGAAACAGGTATTTACAGAGCAAAATATAAAGCAGATAAAAATTCAAATTATCAACCAACTTGGATTTCTTGGGTAAATCCGCAAACACAAACACCAAATTTTCATATTAGTTCATCGTTTGGCTTATTGCAATTAATATAGGCAATGATTAGATTTTTTGAATGCTGTGTTTCTGATATAAACGAAAAAAGAGAATTTAAAAAATTATCTTCAGAAATTTGTTCCGTCGTAATTGTGCTAATTTTTAATTAGCACAATAGGTGTCAATGTTTTCAGAATTAATAATATCAATCGGCAAAAGTGTATTGGTCGGAATGTCTTTTCCATAAACAATATTATCTGCAATATTGGTAATGCTTAAATAGGCTTGTCTTTTTGGATTTTGGTGAATTAAAAAATCAATTACTCCTTCTTTGACGAACGAAATATTATCATCAATTAAATCATAACCAATAATCGAAATTTTATTAGGAGCTAGTTTCTGAACCATTTTAGCAATCTGATATACTTTGGATGTGGTAACAAAAATACCATTTAACTGACTGTTCTCTTTCAAAAAATGCTCGAAGTTAATTGTAAAATCGGGATTTTTTAATTTTAAAGTGGTAATCTCAAAATTTTTATTTTCCTTTTCTTCAAAGTAGCTTTTAAATCCTTTTTCCTTTTCCTGCATGTGACTCGCATTCTTTACCGATTCATCAATATGGATAATCGCAATTTTATTTGCTGATAATACGTTCATTAATTTGGCGGCCACGCGTCCACTTTTAAATAAATCTTGTCCCACAAAACTTTTAATAGCTTCCGATTCAATTTGGTTGTTAAAGGTGGCAACTATAATTCCAGACTCGTCATATTTATTGCTTATTTTTATAGTTTCTTTATAAAAAAAAGGGGCTAATAAAACAGCATCAGGCGCAAGTTCAAGTACTTCTTTATTAATTTTTAAAAAGGAAGAAGTACTTTCTGGATCAAAAAAATAACTTTCAACAGAAAGGTTAAAGGCCCTAAATTCTTCTAAAGCTTGGGCAACTCCATCAAGACATGGCGCCCAATAGGGATCTATTTTCGGATCTGGAAGAATAACTGCAATGCGCGATATTTTGTTGTTTTTAAGATTTCTGGCAATTACGTTGGGTTCGTAATTTATTTTTGCTAAGACTGCCGTTACTCTTTCTAACGCAGCAGGCGAAACTTTTCCTCGTTTATGCAGCACACGATCGACAGTTCCTTTTGAAACTCTCGCCATTAGTGCAATATCTTTTATCGTGTACTTTTTGTCCATAGCAGGCAAATATATAAAATTTATTAAATGTACTATACACACCAATGGTTGTCGCATGCTTATTTGTAAAGATTTGATAACTTGTAATACCAGTTAGTAGCATTTAAAAACACAAAGACGCAAATATCATGTGTTCGAGCACATTTTATCGTATTTTACTTGGTTTATATATTTTAATTATATAGTTTCGTCTCATTATTGCCACAATCAGTAATTTTTTATGCTAAAATAATAGAATAAGACAAACTTTTTATTAAACTTATATAAGATATAAATGAAGAAAATTATATCAGTAGCTCCTGGCAGAATTTGTCTTTTTGGAGACCATCAAGATTACTTAGGACTGCCCGTTATTGCTTGTGCAATTGACAGAAAAATACAATTGGAAGCCATTGAAAACGATTCGGATGAGTTTCGCATTCATATGATAGACATCAACGAAAGCAGAACTATAAATATTCGTGCCACCTTTGAAGATTTGGAACAACGCGATTATTTTGCTTCGGCGTTGCGTGTGTTAAGACGTCACGGATGCGAGCCCAATAAAGGATATGATATTACAGTTACGGGAAACATTCCGATCAATTCAGGAACTTCTAGTTCGTCTGCATTGTTGTTGGCTTGGATTAATTTTTTAGCAACAGCTTTTGGAGTAAACGAAGAAATTACACCCGAGTTTATAGCACGAATTGGTTATTTGTCTGAAGTTGTAGAACACGGAGAGCCAGGCGGAATGATGGATCATTATAGTATTGGTATTGGTAATGTCATTCAAATTGATACTCGTAGCCCGTTTTCTTATGAAGTAATTGGTTCTGAAGTGAATGGTTTAATTAGTGGTGTTTCGGGCGTTCCTAAGCAAACTATTGGACTGATTGGTGAATTGAAGACCAACGCATTATTAGCCATTAGCGCCATAATGGAACATTTTCCTTACTTTAATTTAAACGAAACTTCGGTAAGCGACTTAGATAAATACCGCAATTATTTACCCGATCGTTTAATCCCTTTTTTCGAGGCAGCAATTATCAATCACCATTGTACACAAAGAGCGATTGTTGAGTTTCAAAAAGAAGTATTAGATCTTAAAAAAATTGGACAATTGATGAACGAGCATCATGCCGTTTTACGTGATTTATTAAAAATTACTGTACCTAGAATTGATGCTATGATTAATGCTGCGCTAAATGCGGGAGCATACGGAGCAAAAATTGTTGGCTCTGGTGGTGGTGGTAGTATAGTTGTAATGGCAGAACCCGGAAAAGAAGCGCCAATTGTTCAGGCTATTTTAAATGCTGGAGCCGTTGATGCTTACGCTGTAAAAGTTAATCCTGGTGCCCAAATAGTTCAGAAATTATAATAATTAAAAAATAAAGTTATGCATGACAGTTTAGTGATTTTAGCAGGCGGTGCTTCTTCTAGAATGAAGAAAGAAGCCGTTTCAGATAATTTAACAGCAGAAGAAATTGCACAAGCAAACGAACGCAGCAAAGGATTAATAGGTGTTGGACCGAATGGTCGCCCTTTATTAGATTACCTCCTTTTAAATGCAAAAAAAGCAGGATACCATGCTATTTATGTAATTATAGGAGAACAAGGCGGATTGTTTAAAGAATTTTATGGCAATCATAATAGCAATAATGATTTTCACGGCTTAAATATTTCTTTTGCCACTCAATACATTCCTGAAAATAGAGTAAAACCTTTTGGAACTGCCGATGCTCTGTTTCAAGCAGTAGAGCAATTTCCAGAATTACAAAACAAAACATACACAGTTTGTAACAGTGATAATTTATATTCTGTAGCCGCGTTATTGGCTTTGCGAAAAAACGAAAATCCGCATGCCTTCATAAGCTATGATAGAGATGCAATGGATTTTTCTTTAGAAAGAATTTCTCGTTTTGCTATTGCTAAATTGACAGATGATAATTTTTTAGTAGACATTTTAGAAAAACCAACAGCGGACATTTTAGATTCGTACAAAGACGCACAAGGAAAACTTCGTGTAAGCATGAACGCATTTAAATTTGACGGTTCAGTTTTGTATCCGTACTTAAAAAACTGTCCAGTTCACCCAGAACGAGATGAAAAAGAGTTGCCAACCGTTTTGTTAAATGCAATAAAAGACCATCCTAAAACAGCACTCGGAATTCCGTTGTCAGAACATGTACCAGACTTAACTGCCAAAGAAGATATTGCAGATGTTAAAGCCTATCTTAAAAAACACTATCCAGTTCTAGATTGGAATTCATAATTAACCACAATTATAAATAAAATGAATACTACCAAAACAGCTACACCTATTTACCAAGGCGGAGTATTAATTCCGATGTTAATTTTAACTTCTTTATTTTTTATTCTCGGTTTTGTTACTTGGCTAAATGGACCACTAATTCCGTTTTTTGAACTAGCGTGTGAACTAACCGAATCGCAAGCGTACTTTGTAACTTTTGCATTTTATATCGCGTATTTTGTAATGGCAATTCCTTCTTCGTGGGTCATTGAGAAGGTAGGCTATAAAAACGGAATATCGTTAGGTCTTTTAATTATTGCTTGTGGGGCATTTATGTTTTATCCTGCAGCAGCTACCAGAACTTTTGTGTTTTTCTTGCTTGCGTTATTTGTAATGGGAACTGGTTTGGCTATTTTGCAAACTGCTGCAAATCCGTATGTTGTGGTAATCGGACCTAGAGAAAGTGCGGCAGCACGAATTAGTGTGCTTGGAATTGCAAATAAGTTAGCCGGATTTTTGGCGCCCTTAGTTTTGACTGCTTTAGTATTGTCGAATATGAAGGAATACACTGCCGATAAAATTGCACTGCTAGACAGTGTACAAAAATCAAAAGTTTTAGATGATTTAGCACTTCAGTTGCAACATCCGTACCTTTTAATGGGAGTGATAATCGTATTTCTTGCATTTTTAGTTAAACTCGCGCCATTACCCGAAATCGATTTAGGAGATGATGAAATTATGAATGTCAGCATGTTACAACAGCTTAAAAATGCCTTTAAATATCCACAGTTGGTTTTGGGCGTTATTACATTAATGTTGTATCTTGCAGCCGAAGTTTTGGCAGGTGATTCCATTGGTGGATTCGGCAAACAATTAGGCGTTTATGGAGCGAACGGAGATTTTTATCTTAAACTAACTTCGTTTACGATGACAGCCATGGTTATCGGATACATAATAGGAATAATTTTAATTCCGAAATACGTATCTCAAGTTACCGCGTTAAAAGCTTCAGCAATTTTAGGATTAATTTTAGTGGCCTTAATTGTTTCACTTTCACCAGAATTGCAAATTCAATTGCCGGGCATTCCAGAGTTGCCAATTGTATTGCTTTTAGTAGCTTTATTAGGATTAGCAAACGCATTATGTTGGCCTGCAATTTGGCCATTGGCCTTGCAAGATTTAGGTGGATACACTAAAATAGGAAGTGCTATTTTGATTATGGGGATTATTGGAGGAGCCATTTTTCCGTTATTATATGGTGCTTTAGTCGAAAATATTAACAATGCAAATGTCGCAGAAGGCATTGCAGATACGGCGAAAAGCGGAAACCAAGTTGCCTACGCAATATTGTTTCCAGCCTATTTAATGTTATTGTTTTTCGCATTCAAAGGCCACAAGTATAGAAGTTGGTCTACGAATAAATAAGTTCTCTAAAAACTAAACAAAAATAGCGAAATGTTAAAAAGTGGTATCGACAAAGCAACTGGCTTTGAAAAAAGATTCGAAAATATTGATACAATAGTTTTCGAAAATTCTACATCGGCTTCAAAAGAAGTTGCACGAGAAATTGCCAATGTTATCAAGGCAAAACAAGAAAAAAATGAAATGTGTGTATTGGGTTTAGCAACGGGTTCTTCACCAAAAGGATTGTATGCTGAATTAGTACGCTTGCATAAGGAAGATGGATTGAGTTTCAAAAACGTAATATCATTCAATTTAGATGAATATTACCCGATGGAACCAGATTCTATTCACAGTTATGTGCGTTTCATGAACGAACAATTGTTTGGTCATGTCGATATTTTAAAAGAAAACGTTCACGTTCCTAATGGACTTTTAACCAAAGAAGAAATTGCAGCTTACTGTAACGACTACGAAGCAAAAATTGACGCCTTAGGCGGAATTGACTTGCAAGTATTAGGAATTGGTGCTAACGGACACATTGGTTTTAACGAATCTGGTTCTCTTCAAAATTCTAGAACACGTTTAGTAGCTTTAGATCACATCACGAGATTGGCAGCTAGTAAAGATTTCTCTGGTTTAAATAATACACCGCGTACTGCGATTACTATTGGAGTTAAAAAAATTATTGAAGCCAAACAAGTGGTATTGTTGGCTTGGGGAGAAGGAAAAGCAAATGTAGTAAAAGCTGCAGTTGAAGGACCAGTTACCAACCAACTGCCAGCATCATTTTTACAGGAGCACGCTAATGTTCTTTTTGTTTTAGACAAAGAAGCTTCTTCAAAATTAACGCGTATCAATACGCCTTGGTTAGTAGAGCAAGTATCTTGGACTGACAATTTAATTAGAAAAGCGGTTTTAGGTTTAGCATTACATCTTAACAAACCAATTTTAATGTTAACTGATGCCGATTATATTGAAAACGGTATGAGTGATTTGTTGGCAGATTCTGGTCCAGCATACGACATCAACATTAAAATTTTCAATAAATTACAAAATACAATTACAGGTTGGCCAGGTGGAAAACCAAACGCAGACGATACCCATCGTCCTGAAAGAGCAGAGCCAGCTCGTAAAAGAGTACTTATTTTTAGTCCGCATCCAGATGATGATATCATTAGTATGGGAGGAACTTTTATGCGTTTGCAAGAACAAGGTCATGAAGTTCACGTAGCGTATCAAACTTCAGGAAATATTGCTGTGGCAGATGATGAAGCGTTGCGTTTTGCACGTTTTGTAATTGATTACAACAGTAAATTTGGAATTAAAAGTGAAGAAGCAGAAAATATATTCAAAAAATCTGTTGAGTTCCTTAAAAACAAAAAGACTTCAGAAATTGACATTCCAGAAGTTCGTTATTTAAAAGGATTAATTCGTAAAGGAGAAGCGCGCTCTACCAGCCATTTTGTTGGATTAACAGACGATCAAATTCACTTTATGGAATTGCCTTTTTATGAAACAGGAACGATTGAGAAAAAACCAATTGGTTTAGAAGACGTTCAAATTACAATGGATTTAATCGAAAAAATCAAACCACACCAAATTTATGCTGCAGGAGATTTAGCAGATCCACACGGAACGCACAAAGTTTGTTTGGATGCTATTTTCGAATCGGTTAAAAACTTAAAATCAAAACCATTTATGGATGATTGTTGGGTTTGGTTGTACAGAGGCGCTTGGCAAGAATGGGGAATTGACGAAATCGAAATGGCAGTTCCAATGAGTCCAAGTCAAGTTTTAGAAAAAAGACACGGAATCTTCAAGCACCAGTCACAAAAGGACGGTGTTGTTTTTCAAGGATCAGATGCTAGAGAATTTTGGCAACGTGCGGAAGACAGAAACAGTGAAACTGCAATGCAATATCATAAATTAGGAATGGCAACTTATGCAGCAATGGAAGCATTTGTGCGTTGGCATTTTTAATTTAAAATCAATAAAATTATTCAGTTGAAAAGAATAATTTTGTATATTCTAGAAGCGAGAAAAAAGGAAATGATTCACTTTTTTCTCGCTTCTTTATCTTTAAAATGGAACAAGACAAAAAACAACTTATAAAATTAGCTCATACCAAAATGCCTTTTGGTAAATACGAAGGCTATTTTTTGATTGAGATACCCGAATATTATATTGTGTGGTACCACAATAAGGGTTTTCCAAAGGGAGAGCTCGGTCAGCAATTGGCGTTAATTTACGAACTGAAATTAAACGGCTTGGAAGATCTGATTCGAAATATTAAAAAAAAGTATCCAAATCCGAAATGATTTAAAAATTAAATTAGGTGATCCTTAGATCAGGAGTTCATAAAAAAAATCCTAGTTAATGATTATCTGAATTTCTTCTTTCTAAATTTTCAGAGTATTTAATTTTTCAATTGGCAAATTTTCTAATTGAGACATCATCTATTTGTCTAATTAAATTTGTACTTTTGCCACGTTTTTTTACACAACTACATACAAACAACAACAGAATGAATCAAACGAAATATATTTTTGTTACAGGCGGTGTGACTTCTTCATTAGGAAAAGGTATTATTGCAGCATCTTTGGCAAAATTGTTACAAGGAAGAGGCTATCGCACTACTATTCAGAAATTTGATCCGTATATTAATGTAGACCCAGGAACATTAAATCCATATGAGCATGGAGAATGTTACGTGACTGATGATGGTGCAGAAACTGATTTGGACTTAGGACATTACGAGCGTTTTTTGAATGTTCCGACATCTCAAGCCAACAACGTAACTACTGGTCGTGTCTACCTTTCTGTTATTGAAAAAGAACGTAGAGGTGAATTTTTAGGAAAAACCGTTCAGGTCGTTCCTCATATTACCAACGAAATTAAAGATAGAATGCAATTGCTTGGTAAATCGGGTGATTTTGACATTGTTATTACAGAAATAGGTGGTACGGTCGGAGATATTGAATCGTTGCCTTACATTGAATCTGTTCGTCAATTAGTTTGGGAACTGGGTGAAGGAAACGGACTAGTAATTCATTTAACTTTAGTTCCTTATTTAGCTGCTGCTGGGGAATTAAAGACTAAACCAACACAGCACTCGGTTAAAATGTTGATGCAAAGTGGTATCAAAGCAGATATTTTGGTATGTAGAACAGAGCACGAAATTTCTCAAGATCTACGTCAAAAATTAGCTTTGTTTTGTAATGTAAAAAAAGAAGCTGTTATTCAATCAATTGACGCTTCTACTATATATGAAGTTCCCAATTTAATGCTTGAAGAAGGATTAGACGTGGTTGCTTTAAATAAATTAAACTTACCTAAAAAAGCGGCTCCAGATTTAAAAATTTGGAACACTTTCTTAAAGCGTTTAAAAAATCCAAAACATACGGTAACTATCGGTTTGGTAGGTAAATATGTTGAAATGCAAGATTGCTACAAATCAATTTTGGAAGCTTTTATTCACGCAGGTGCAACAAACGAAACTAAAGTAAATATAGTTTCAATTCACTCTGAGCACATTACGAATGAAAATGTAGAAGAAAAATTAGGTAGTCTAGACGGTGTTTTAGTAGCTCCTGGTTTTGGTGAAAGAGGAATTGAAGGTAAAATTGCTGCAGTACGCTATGTACGCGAAAATAATATTCCGTTTGTCGGAATCTGTTTGGGAATGCAAATGGCAATTATTGAATATGCTCGTACAGTGTTAGGATACGCTGATGCTAATTCAACAGAGATGAACGAAAATACAACAAATCCAGTTGTAGATTTAATGGAAGCGCAAAAGACAATTACCGATAAAGGTGGGACAATGCGTTTAGGAGCATGGAAGTGTACTATTAAAGAAGGATCATTAGCACACACGATTTACGGAGAAACTACTATTTCAGAACGTCACCGTCACCGTTACGAATACAATAATAAGTATGTAGCTGAATTAGAAAAAGCTGGGTTAATCGCTTCGGGCGTAAATCCTGATACTAAATTGGTAGAAATTGTAGAACTGCAAAACCACCCATTTTTTATTGGCGTACAATACCATCCAGAATACAAAAGCACGGTGGACAGTCCGCACCCGCTTTTTGTAAGTTTTGTTGCAGCGGCAGTTGCGCATCATAAAAAATAATAAAAGTGCGGTGCAGAAATACTGTGCTACTTTATAAATAGAACTTTTTTAAAATAGAATGGAAAAAAAGAAATTTGACCTCAATTCGGTTATAGGCTTTATCTTGATTTTTGGTATTTTGATATGGATTATGTATCAAAACAAACCGTCGGAGGCAGAAGTTGCAGCTGAGAAAGCCAAGAAAGAATTAGTTGACAAACAGGAAGCACAAGCAAATGTTGATGCTGAAAAAGCAGCTGTTATAACAGAGGAGACTGCAACCGCAGGTGATTCTGTACAGTTGGCTAAAATGCAAAAAAGTTTAGGCGGCTTTGCTTATTCGGCTACTTTACCTTCAGCAAAAAATGAATTTACAACAATTGAAAATGATCTTGTAAAATTAAAAATTGCAAACAAAGGTGGATACATTGTCGAAGTACTTCTTAAGAAATACGAAAGATTCAGAAAAGATTCTGGTGAGTTGGTTGAATTGATAAAAGACAATAATTCGAATTTAAACATTCAATTAAATACAACAGATAATAGAACTTTAAATACTAAAGATTTATTCTTTGAACCAACGTTAACCAAATCAGGTGAAGACCAAGTCTTAACCATGCGTTTAAAAGCTGGAGCTAATGAGTTTTTAGAATACCGTTATGTATTGAGTCCTAACGATTACATGATCGGTTTTGACGTGCGTTCTCAAGGATTGAACAAAGTGTTGAATACTACAAAACCACTGGACTTAAAGTGGGATTTGAAGTCATTTCGTAATGAGAAAAGTATTTCTTATGAAAATCGTTATGCTGAGATTTATTTCGAATATGAGGACGGAAAAATAGATTATGCAGGTGTTGGAAATCACGGAGAAGAAACTCCTGAGAAAGTTAGTTTTGTAGCTTTTAAACAACACTTTTTTAGTTCTATTTTAATTACTGATAAGCCCTTTGAAACATCAAATTTAGAATCTACGAGCTTGGTTCATGATGAAAAAATTGATACCGTTTATACCAAACAATTTCAGGCTAATCTTCCATTGGCATTTTCAAATGGTGAAGTAGATTACAAAATGCATTGGTATTTTGGACCGACAGATTATAAGACTTTAAAACATTACGATAAAAATCTAGAGAAAATTGTTTCATTAGGTTGGGGAATTTTTGGATGGATTAACAAATTTCTATTTATTCCTATTTTCGGATTAATTAGTACTTACTTCCCATTAGGAATTGCAATTATTGTATTTACCATTTTGGTTAAATTGGCAATGGCGCCAATTACGTACAAGTCATATTTATCGCAAGCGAAAATGAAGGTTCTAAGACCAGAAATTGCTGAGCTTAACGAAAAGTATAAAAAAGATGCTATGAAAAAGCAGCAAGAAACAATGAAGTTGTACAACAAGGCCGGAGTTAACCCGATGGCAGGTTGTGTACCCGCATTGATTCAAATGCCATTTTTGTACGCGGCCTTTAACTTTTTCCCGTCTGCAATGCAATTGCGTCAAAAAGGTTTTTTATGGGCAGACGACTTATCCTCTTTTGATGCTGTAGTACAGTTACCATTCACCATTCCAGTATATGGAGATCACATCAGTTTGTTTCCAATTTTGGCTGCGGTTGCGATTTTCTTTTACATGAAAATGACGACAGGTGACCAACAAATGGCTGCCCCTCAACAAGAAGGAATGCCAGATATGGCAAAAATGATGAAAATCATGATTTATATTTCTCCGATCATGATGTTATTGTTCTTTAATAATTACGGTTCTGGATTGAGTTTATATTACTTTATTTCGAACGTAATTACAATCGGAATTATGTATGTAATTAAGTACAAGATTGTAGATAGCGATAAGATTCATGCACAAATTCAAGAGAATAAAAAGAAAGAGCCTAAAAAACAAGGTAAATTTCAGAGACGTTTGCAAGAAGTAATGGAGCAACAAGAAGCTGCAAAAGCAAAAGATAAAAAATAATACTGGCAATTAGTACTATTTAAGGAGTATAAAAAAAGGGTGAAAATCAACGTGATTTTCACCCTTTTCATTTGAGAAGAACGCTATTTACTTTAAAAAATCGTCCTTCAGCTTAACAATCACAATTAAAATTTTGGTAACAATACTTTATCAATTGCATGAACAATTCCGTTAGAACATTGTACATCTACTGCTACAATGTTGCTCACACGATCATTTGCATCTGTAATTTTAGCACCACCAGTTAAATTGATAGTTATATTTTGGTCTGCAAAAGTTTTTACAACCATTCCGTTTGTTAATGCTTTTGATTCAACATTTGCTCCAGTAACGACGTGGTATTTTAATGTAGTTTCTAAAACATCAGCAGGAATTTCTTTTAAACCTGCGAATTTTGTTTCTGCCAAAAAGCTTGTAAAAGCTGCGTTTGTAGGTGCAAAAACAGTAAAAGGAGAACTAGGAGTTCCTGACAATACCGTAGCAAATCCAGAAGCTGGGTTAAAAGTTAATGCAGCTACTAATGTAGCAAAATTAGGATTTGCGATAGCAGCATTGACAATGGTAGGTAATCCAATAACTCCGTCTACAACGTGTATCACTCCGTTAGTCGCTTTAATATCGACAGCAGTTACAGTAGCTCCCATGTTTGCAGTTCCACCATTTATCACTACTTTATCACCTTTGTTGATGTACATACTCAATGTATTGGTAGCAGAAGCGGATCCTTTTGCCATCGTCTTAACGTATCCAGTTGTAACGTCTGCAGCATTTACTTTTGCCATCAAAACGTGGTTTAAAAGAACTTCTTTTAAAACTGGTACTGGAACGGCATTTAAATCAGCAAACCCTTTTGCTTTTAAAAAGGCAGTAAACGCTGCGTTGGTTGGAGCAAATACAGTGTATTCTCCTGGCTTGTCTAAAGTTACAGCTAAATCAGCTTTAACTAAAGCTGACACTAATATACTTAGGTCGGGTGTTGCCTTTGCAATTTCCGTAATCGTTTGTGGTTTTTGAACCATTGGCTCATCATTGTCGTCGTTGCACGAAACAAAGACTGAAGATGCTACAAAAAGTAGGCTTAATACGCTAAATTTTAAAGTTTTCATGATTGTTTTTTTTGATTATTAATACGTAAAGCTACATTTATTTTGTTTACTCTTTTACTAAAATGATTAAACAATTAAAACTTTAACACTTTTGTTTAATCTTTTAATGTGTTGATTGAATGCGTTTTGAGTTGTTTATTGCAATTTATACGTTACCATTGTTACGAATTCTTTCATCACGATTTTATTCTAGCTTATGATAAAAAGTAAACAATAGTTAATCTGAATATTTACATATATAGGGTAGTATAAAATTTCAGCTTACTTTTGTGTTTTATCTTTACGTACCTAGAATTTTATAAAATAAACCATATGAGAAAATTACTTTTTTTACTGCTAGTAAGTTGTAGTTTGTTTGCACAAGACTTTAATAAATTGGATTCAAAGGGATTAAAAAACGGAGTTTGGAAAGGTGTGTATCAAGAGTCGAAGAGACCGCGTTACGAAGGCACTTTTTTACACGGAAAAGAAACAGGTATTTTTAATTATTACGATGATACTAAAAAAGGGGACATTGTTGCTACTCGCGATTTTAGTGCAAATGATGGTTCTGCTTACGTAGTTTTTTATGATCAGAACAAAAATAAAGTGAGTGAAGGTAAAGTCGTAAATAAAGTTCTTGAAGGAGAATGGATTTATTACCATCAAAAGTCGAAAGACATTATGACCAAAGAAAATTATGTAAAAGGTAAATTAGAGGGTTTGCGTTCGGTCTTTTATTCAAGTGGAAAAATCGCAGAAGAACAATTTTTTAAAAATGGTTTAAAAGAAGGACCATACAAAAAATATACAGAAAACGGACTGATTCTCGAAGAATCTAATTACAACAATGATTTATACAATGGTCAAGCTGTATTTAAAAATGGGGCAGGTCTAATTATTTCTACAGGAAATTTTATAAACGGAAAAAAAGCAGGAGTTTGGGAATTTTATGAAAAAGGAAAATTAGTTAAAGAGGTTAATATGAGCGATCCCAAGGCCATTAATCAGTCAATGACTAAAAGTAAAGTTAGTCCAGAAAAGAGAGTTAAACCAAAGCTTTAGTGCTTAAAGAGGTGCTTTAATAAATGTTTTGTACCTTTGCACTCGTATAAAAAAAGAAAAAATTGAAGATGAAGCGAGTAGTAGTAGGACTTTCTGGAGGTGTAGATTCAAGTGTTGCTGCTTATTTATTGCAGCAGCAAGGGTATGAAGTGATTGGTCTTTTTATGAAAAATTGGCACGATGATTCAGTTACTATTTCTAATGAATGTCCTTGGTTAGAAGATAGTAATGATGCTTTATTGGTTGCCGAAAAACTTGGGATTCCCTTTCAAACCGTCGATTTAAGTGAACAATACAAAGAAAAGATCGTTGATTATATGTTTAACGAATATGAAAAGGGACGAACTCCTAATCCAGATGTATTGTGCAATCGAGAAATAAAATTTGATGTTTTTATGAAAATTGCTCTTAGTCTAGGCGCAGATTACGTTGCAACAGGTCACTATTGTCAAAAAAACGAAATCGAAGTAGATGGAAAACCGGTGTATCAGTTAATTGCTGGTGCGGACGTGAATAAAGATCAATCGTACTTTTTGTGTCAATTGTCACAAGAACAATTAGCAAAAGCCTTATTTCCTATTGGCGCTTTAACCAAACCTGAGGTTCGTGAAATTGCGACTGAAATGGAATTAGTTACTGCCGATAAAAAAGATTCTCAAGGATTATGTTTTATTGGTAAAGTACGTCTGCCAGAGTTTCTTCAACAAAAATTACAACCTAAAGACGGGACTATTATTCAAATTGATAAAAACGACCCAATCTATAATACTTTCGAGCCAAGCGGAATCTCATTTGAGGAAGAGCTGGCTTTAGAAGCAGAGAAATTTCCGTATACTCCGAATATGGGTAAAGTGGTAGGAAGTCATCAAGGCGCCCATTATTTTACCATTGGGCAACGTAAAGGGTTAAACGTTGGCGGAACAACAGATCCGTTATTTGTGATTGCAACTAATGTAGAAACCAATACTATTTACACTGGTTTAAGCAGCCAACATCCTGGGCTATTTAAAAAAGCATTATTTATTGAACAGTCCGAAGTGCATTGGATTCGTACTGATTTAGCGCTTTCAGTAGGAGAGGAGAGGGAAGTAATGGCACGTATTCGATACCGTCAGCCGTTGCAAAAAGCAACACTTTACCAATTTGAAAGCGGAATGTACATTCGCTTTCAAGAACCACAATCGGCAATTACTGAAGGTCAATTTGCTGCTTGGTACGATGGAAATGAATTATTAGGTTCGGGAGTGATTTCGTAAAAATACTGTTTACAATAAGAGAATGGAATAATATAAAAGCTATTTTTGTTATTCCATTTTTTGTATAATAAAGTGAAGGATTATGAAACATTATTACATTTTAATTTTTACTTTATTTTCTACTATCGCTTTTGCACAAGACGACGCTTGGGTCTATTTTACGGACAAACCCAATTCACAATTTTACTTTAATAATCCGCTAGAAATGCTTTCTCAACGTGCTCTGGATCGGCGAAGCACGCAAAATATAGTTTTAGAATTCAAGGACATTCCGTTGGAAAGTTCCTATATCGATCAGGTAAAAAAAAGTGAAGGTATTTCCCTTCTAGCACATTCCAAATGGTTGAATGCGCTTCACATCCGCGGAAGCGTTACTGATATTAATGAATTGAAACGGTTGTCTTTTATTGATAAAATTGATTTTGCTAACAAAACTTTCAATTCTACTTCAACAAACAAAGCAACGCGGAAGACGGTTAAAGTTAAAAACAAATTACAAACTAATCTTGATTTTGCTTATGGTAGTTCTGTAAATCAAATTAAAATGTTACACGGAGATGTGCTTCACAAAAATGGATACACGGGATCTGGGAAAATAATAGCTGTTATAGATGCAGGTTTTCCGGGTGTCAATACTGCACAACCTTTTGAGCGATTGAGAGCTAATAATAAAATTTTGGGAGGGTATAATTATGTCAGTAGAAATGAAAACATTTATTATGGTGATTCTCACGGCACTCTGGTGCTTTCAACAATGGGCGGATTTACAGAAAACAAATTAGTAGGAACAGCGTTAGATGCGTCTTATTATTTATTTGTAACAGAAGTTGTGGAATCAGAAAATCCCGTTGAGGAATCTTTTTGGGTCCAAGCGGCAGAAAAAGCAGACAGTTTAGGAGTTGACATCATAACGACCTCGCTCGGTTACTTTGCATATGATAATGAAGCCTATTCTCATAGGTATAAAGATATGGATGGCGCTACAAACTTTATTTCTAGAGGTGCAGAAATTGCGTTTAATAAAGGAATGTTGGTGGTTGTTTCGGCTGGAAACGAAGGAAGTACTAGCGAACCTCATATTGGAGCTCCTGCCGATGCCGTTTCAGTACTTTCGGTTGGAGCAGTAAATTCATCCAAAAATAAAGCGAATTTTAGTTCTATTGGTCCCACTTCCGACAAAAGAATCAAGCCAGACATTATGGCGCAAGGACAACAAACCGTTTTATCGGATGCTTTTGGAAATATCGTTACCGCTAATGGAACCTCCTTCTCAGCCCCTGTTTTAGCAGGAATGGCGGCCTGTTTGTGGCAAGCACTACCTGATAAAACGAATCAACAGATTCGGGATTTAATTGTCTCTTCTTCAGATAATTTTGCTACACCCAACAATCAATATGGTTACGGAATTCCTGATTTTAGTATCGCGGCTAATTTGGTTTTAACTTTTTCTGAAAATGAAAATAGCAACTTTGTGCTATATCCAAATCCGACCCACAATGAAATCACATTTTTATCTTTGATGAAAGATGATGAAGCAAAAGTTATTGTATATTCTGCTCTAGGTCAGAAGCTGTTTGAAAAGAAAATTACTTCAGAAAAAAATACAATTTCATTGCAGACATTACCTGAAGGAATTTATTTTTATACCTTCGAAGCAGAAAAATATAACAAATCGGGTAAGATTATAAAACAATAAGAAGTTCGAGAATATGAATGCAATTACAGCGCTCTTCAAAATAAAATATCCAATTATTCAAGGCGGAATGATTTGGAACAGCGGCTACAAATTGGCAGCAGCAGTAAGCAATTCTGGCGGATTGGGTCTCATTGGTGCAGGTTCAATGTATCCGGAAATTTTGAGAGCACACATTCAAAAATGTCAAAAAGCAACTTCCAAACCTTTTGGTGTAAATATTCCGATGTTGTATCCGAACATCGATGAAGTAATGAAAATTGTGGTTGAAGAAGGTGTAAAAATTGTTTTTACGTCGGCTGGAAATCCAAAAACATGGACTTCATTTTTACAAGAAAAAGGAATTACAGTGGTACATGTTGTAAGCAGTTCTGTTTTTGCATTAAAAGCGCAAGCAGCTGGAGTGGATGCTATTGTAGCAGAAGGTTTTGAGGCAGGCGGACACAACGGAAGAGATGAAACAACAACTTTCACGTTAATTCCGATGGTGCGCGAGAAAATAACAGTTCCGTTAATAGCCGCTGGTGGAATTGCGACAGGAAAAGGAATGTTGGCCGCAATGGTCTTAGGCGCAGACGGTGTTCAAATGGGAAGTCGTTTTGCTGCTTCAGTTGAATCTTCGGCACATGAGAATTTTAAAAATAAAATTATTGAAGTACAAGAAGGCGATACCCAATTGACGTTAAAAGAATTGGCACCCGTACGTTTAGTTAAGAATAAGTTTTATAATGATGTGCAGGAATTGTACGCAAAGTGTGCCACCAAAGAAGATTTACTGTTATTACTAGGCCGAGCCCGAGCCAAGAAAGGAATGTTCGAAGGAGATTTAGATGAAGGAGAATTAGAAATTGGTCAAATTGCTGGATTAATACACGACATAAAACCAGTTCAAGCAATTATCGAAGAGATAATTTATGACTTTACAACCGCACAAAAAGAAACACTTACCTTAGAATTTTAATTGTATGAACTATATAAAAATTGTGTTTGTAATGCTAGTTTGCGCATTCAGTTACCAAACAGCAACTAGCCAGACTTATAAATTCAGAACTTCTGGATTTAGTGTTTTAGAAAAGAAAGATAATAATAAATGGGGCAAATGGTCTGAGCTAGAGTTATTAAATATTCCTGTGGTTTTAGATACCGATAAACACCGAATTGTTGTTTATACGCAATTTGTACAATGGTTTGAGATTTCAGATTATATCGCTACAGAAGAAAATGATACCGATATCGTACATTCTTTTATTTGTGTTGACAATGAAGGCACGAGTTGTAAATTATCAATTATAACAAGAAAATTACAGGACAACCGAAAGCAATTGTACATTAATTACAATAAGAGAATTATTTTGTATAATATTTTTAACAGTTAAAAGGATATTGATACTTGCTGTAAAATAGTAGCTAGTTATGAAAGCAGCTTTTCTAAAAATAACTTACTCAATATCTTTAATAAAATCGTCATACTCCAGATAAAATAATTCCAAAGCATTCATTTTTTCAAAAAAGAAATCAAAAATTACTTCCCAATTGTTGCGATTGCTAAAGCCAATTCCTGTTTTTTCGATCCAAATTCGACTGATATTTTTGCCACTTTCTAAAGTGTATTCACTTTCAAAAACCAGATCTTTTACAAATTCTTCTTCTAAAATGTTTTTGAGGGCGACTAACTTGTCGAAATAAGCCAAACGTTTTTCGTCATTGCGATGCTCAATGTCAATAAGAACTTGTGCTTTTTTATTGTCTACATAAAACTTAAAAGAAAAGTCTTTGATTTTCGTATCGTACAACACCCATTTACGGGGATATTTTTCTGCGAAAGCAACCCAAAATTCTCTTTTTATTTTTTGTGATTCTTGTTTACTGTACATTCTACTGGCTTTGATTTCAAAAAAAAACTTGTGTGAAGCTATTTTCTGAAGTATATTTATATCTTACTTAGCATACAAAAATAAGGTTTGCAGATGGATTTCCAAGAATTTTTGAAATATGTTCCTAATATCACGCAAGTACCACTGCCTGCGGTGCAATCGCATATCAAAATGGCACCTGTAGAACGAATAGATGCGTTAATAAATGTTGATTATTCATCAAAAAATCCCAGAATTGCTGCCGTTATGATGTTGTTATATCCTAAAGAGGGAGAAACACATTTAGTTTTGATTGTTCGAAATACGTACGTCGGTATTCACTCTGCGCAGATTGCTTTTCCGGGTGGAAAATACGAAATATCAGATCGTGATTATGCTTTTACAGCTTTGAGAGAAACACAAGAAGAAGTTGGTGTCGATCCCGAAAGTATTGCAATTATCCGTCCTTTCACCCCCATGTATATTCCTCCCAGTAATTTTGAAGTGCATCCTTTTTTGGGAGTGTGTCATAAGGAAATTTGTTTTGTGCCCGATCCAAGTGAAGTCGCTGCAATTATTGAATTGCCTCTTTCAACTTTTTTAGATGATCGCATTTTAATTGAAGCAATTTTGTCTACTTCTTATGCCGATAAAATAAAAGTTCCTGCTTTTGAAATTGATAGTAAAATAGTTTGGGGAGCTACTGCAATGATATTAAGCGAGTTAAAAGATGTTCTTAAAGCTTCTCTCTGAAAGTATTTGTCTTTCTTATTAAGTAACTATTTGTTTATAGGTGATTTGTGATTTTATAGCTGTCATGTAGTTATATACTAAGCAAAAAAGAATATTTTTGTATGTTTGCCGCCCTAATATCAATTTAAAATAAGTAGTATGGGATTGTTTAAAAGAAATCCTTTTGGTCATATTTATTTCATCAAAAAATGGTTAATCCGAATTTTTGGTGCAATCACGCACAAGCGCTATAGAGGTTTTAATGATTTGCATATTGAAGGTTCTGAGATTATAAAAAATTTACCAGAGACAAATGTGTTATTTATTTCCAATCACCAGACTTATTTTGCTGATGTTGTTGCTATGTTTCATGTATTTAATGCCAGTTTAAGCGGACGCCAAGACAATATTAAAAACATTGGATATCTGTGGCAGCCTAAAATGAATATTTATTATGTAGCAGCCAAAGAAACCATGAGAACTGGCTTATTGCCAAGAATTATGGCCTACGCTGGTGCAATAACTG
Organism: Flavobacterium sp. TAB 87; assembly: GCF_001529295.1. Classification (GTDB taxonomy): domain Bacteria; phylum Bacteroidota; class Bacteroidia; order Flavobacteriales; family Flavobacteriaceae; genus Flavobacterium. The sequence continues at coordinate 149,943 of NZ_LLWK01000032.1, read as the reverse complement.
TAGAGCGTACTTGGCGTGAAAAAGGTAAAGATGTTACAGAAAAAAAAGAGGTAAATCCAAATGATACCGAAAATATTAAAATAGCGTTGGAAGACGGTTGGGTTATTACGTTTCCGCAAGGAACGACTAAGTCCTTTAAGCCGGTGCGCAAAGGAACTGCACACATCATCAAACAACACAGACCCATTGTCGTTCCTATTGTTATTGATGGTTTTCGCCGTTCATTTGATAAGAAAGGACTTCGATTAAAGAAGAAGGGCATTCTTCAATCCTTTATCATAAAATCTCCATTGGTTATTGATTATGACAATGACACAATCGAAGAAATTGTAGAAAAAGTAGAATTTGCGATTGAACAACATCCTTCGTTTTTAAAAGTTATTCCTGCAGCATTGATCAAAGAACAAGAAGAACTGAATCAAATGCGTAAATGGGATTATTAATTGCGTTTAACCGCTTATTTACTGTAAGACTTCAAATTATAAATCAATCTTTTTTAATTCATTGTAATTAGCGTACAAACGACGCAACAATCTTCCGTATATCAGTCTGTAGATTGTCCATAATATTGCAAGTAAACCCAAAACCATCAAAAATAAAATTCCAAAAGTAATAATCGCCAATTGCGGACTCGTTGCAAACTGATCAGTTAAATTACTTATTTCGGGTGTATACAGAACAGCTATACAGATGGCAGAAATAGCTGTTACAACCAACATAGCCAAATTATACCAAACATAGCACTGTACAATTTTTCTAGTTTTTAGTATAGAACGCATCAATAACTTAGTAGAGGCGGTAGTCGAGATCGTGGTATAATTTTTATAAAACAGATAAATAAAAACTATAATCACCACATAATGAAATACATCCAAGAATTGCAAATACCAGTTGTTTTCCGGATATTTCATTTCTTTTATGTAATCACCTGTATTAGAAATTACCCCTATTCCGATCCACAATAAAACCTCGATGATACTGATTATAAAGATCGACTTCACTATCGAAGATGATTTTTGATGTATCATTTTGTAAATCTCTGTTTCAGACAATTGATTAAACGAACTTTCGTTCTTTTTCCAATCTTTTTTTAATAAATCCAGCTCTTTCATATTTCTTACGGATTTAATATTTTTTTAAGTTTTCCCTTTATGCGGTTCATTTTTACACGCGCATTGACTTCACTAATACCTAACGTTTCTGATATTTCGTGGTAATCTTTATCTTCCAAATACATAAAAACCAAGGCTTTTTCAATGTCGTTTAATTGATAAACGGCTTTGTACATCAATTTTAATTGTTCCTCTTCTTCATAATTGTAATCGACATCTTTTACAAAATGCTGCTGACTTTCATAACTTACGGTAGAAACAGTACGTTTGGTTTTTCGATAAAGTGTAATGGCTGTGTTTAAGGCGACGCGATAGGCCCAAGTCGAAAATTTGCTGTCTCCTCTAAATTTCGGAAACGCTTTCCATAACTGAATGGTAATCTCTTGAAACAAATCCTTGTACGCATCTTCATTGTCAGTATACAATCTACAAATTTTGTGGATTATATTCTGATTGGCTTGCAGTTGCGATACAAAAGATTGCTCTAGATTTTCAGTCATATTGTATAAGTAGTTTTAAATGATGTTTTGTTACAAAAAGAAATATTTATATACTGACATTTACTGTGCACTAGTCTATATCTTTATTTTTACCACAGACTAAAAATGTTAGAAGGATTCAATCGGTGAAAATTTTTTCAAACTATGGCTATTTCTAAATTATTAATCGTATTAGAAGAACTATAGTTCTTCTGTTTTGTAATAATTAACCATCAAATCTACAAATTTACTGTAGCTTTCTAAGCCGTCTCTTTGTTGATTTATTTTTAAGAAATTATCATAAAAAATCTTAAATCCTGTTTCTATTGGTGTTTCATATTGTTTCCAGAAGTCATCACTTTCTCTATAATTTTCTAAAACTCCTGGATTCACTTTGGCTAAAGTTGCTTTAAATAGTTCCTCATTTTGAGAACTTAAAAGTCCAAGACAATAGCGCAATGCGTAACTGTAACCAGAATATTTATAGTACAAATCATCATTTTTTGTGGTAGCTAAAAATCCGATAAAATTACATTCGCTTTCGCTTGCAAATCCCATTTGGTGCGCCATTTCGTGGCAACTCGTAAAAGGCAAATTATATATCGGCATCAAGCCATTTACTTGAGCTTCGTTGGTAAATGGATTCAAATAACCGCCAAATCCCATATAAGTTAGTGGCAGTGAAAACAAAGAATTTTTAATACTTAATTTTTCGTAATTGAAGAAAGCATATTGTTCTGAAAGGTTTTGATAGCCGTTTAAATTCATCGAAAAAGTAGCTTCTTTAGAATACGGGTAGACCACTTTTAAACTGTCGTTTTCGTTTATTTGAGAATGAATCTGGTTGGTTTTCAGAATTAATTTATTTGTAAACTGAAGTAAATCAGCATCAGAATATTCTTTTTTTATCTGCATTTTATCAGACAAAGATTCTCTGTAGTAATTGAAAGCCCATAAAAAGTGAAAGAAAAAATAAAATAAAGAAAGGGCACTTAATATTCGTAAAAAATTATTCTTCCAATTTTCTTTCCATGTTTTTCTGTTTTTCCAAAACCAACGAATGGCTAAAATAATTACGATGAAATACGCTACATCACCAACCGAAAAAGGTACAAAGCCAAATATAATTCTCAAAAAAGAAGCAATTTTAGGATATAAACCGTTGCTATAATAAGTCTCAACTTTTGCTGAAAAAGCGGGAAGAAATTGCAAAATGATAATTTGGAAAAGTAAAAAAAAAGGAAGAATGTATTTTTGGTTCACGATAAAATTTTATAACTGTAAATATAAATAGAATATCAATTACTACCGATAAGGAATTTAAACTTTGTAACTTTGAAGCTATATTTTGTTAAACTTCAAACTAATTATAATGAGTCAAGAAATAAGAAATTTAGAGCCTAAAGCCCTTTGGAATAAGTTTGCCGATTTAAATGAAGTTCCGCGCCCTTCAAAAAAAGAGGAACGTGTAATTGAGTTTATGAAAAATTTTGGTGAGAGCTTAGGTTTAGAAACTTTTGAAGATGAAATTCGTAATGTGATCATTCGCAAGCCAGCTACTAAAGGAATGGAGAATCGCAAGCCAATTGTGATGCAAGGTCACTTAGATATGGTGCATCAAAAAAATGCGGATACTGTTTTTGATTTTGATACACAAGGTATCGATATGTATGTGGATGGAGACTGGGTTCGTGCAAGAGGAACTACTTTGGGAGCTGATAATGGGCTAGGAGTAGCCACAATTATGGCTGTTTTAGAAAGTAAAACAATTGCGCATCCAGCTATTGAAGCTTTGTTTACCATTGATGAAGAAACCGGAATGACGGGTGCTTTAAATTTGAAAGGTGGAATTCTTCAAGGTCAAATTTTATTGAATTTGGACACTGAAGAAGACGACGAAATTGATATTGGTTGTGCAGGTGGAATCGATTTGAATGCACGTAGAAGTTACAATGAAGAAGAGGTTCCAGAGAATTCTGTAGGACATGTTATTCGTGTAAAAGGATTAAACGGTGGGCATTCAGGAATGGACATTCATAAAGGTTTAGGTAATGCTAATAAAATCATGAACCGCCTATTGTTTGATGCTTTTGAAAATTTCGGATTGCAAATTGCTGAAGTAAATGGCGGTGGATTGCGCAATGCGATTCCTAGAGAAAGTGAAGCTAAAGTAATTATTTCTGAAATGTTTGATGAAGCATATATTTTTGATATGCAAGAAATTATCAACGACATCAAAGAAGAGTTTAAAACGACCGAACCCAATCTGGTAATCGAAATTGAAAAATGTGATTTACCAAATAAAGTAATGGATCTAGGCGTTCAAGAAGGAATTATTAGAGCCATATATGCAGCGCAAAATGGTGTTTACCGCATGAGTGCTGATATGGAAGACTTGGTAGAAACTTCAAATAACTTAGCTCGTGTTTCTATTAAAAATGGAGAAATCGAAATCAATTGTTTGACGCGTTCTTCGGTAGAAACTTCTAAATTTGATTTGGCTAACTCTTTGCGTTCGGCTTTTGAATTGGTAGGTTGTGAGGTAGAATTAGCGGGTTCTTATCCAGGATGGACACCAAATGTAAATTCAGAAATTTTAGAAGTTTTAAAAGAAATTTACGAAAAGCAAAATGGTGATCAGCCCAAAGTGGTTGCATGTCACGCTGGTTTAGAATGTGGAATTTTAGGAACTAATTATCCTGATATGGATATGATTTCTTTTGGACCAACCATTCATGGTGCACATTCACCAGATGAAAGAGCAAGTATCAAATCGGCTCAAAAGTATTGGAAATTTGTATTAGAAGTCTTAGAAAATATTCCGGTAAAATAGTATTTTTTCAATGTATAAAGCCCTTGTGAATTATAATTTACAAGGGCTTTTTTCATTTCTTTTGCTTGGCTTTTGTAATTTTTGAAATTGGCGACAGCGGTTGTCTGTAAATTTCGACCGAGTCTTTTGCCAATCTTATTTTCAACCAATCTTTCAGTCTTTTCGCTTTTTCGTTATCCATCGTTTCTGTACTTTGATACAACACAATCGGAATAATAACATCTTTTTTGTCTTTGTCTTTAATGGTGTAATTCCCTATCGATAAATTAGAAACGCTAGGAAAAAGAACTTCAGATTCTTTTATAATTAAATCATTATTAAATTGATAGCTTGATAATTGAGACCTTAGTTTATTAATGATAATGTCTTTTTTATCGACCATATCACGACTAGAATTGATTTTATTTAGGATGTCGTTTCCAATATTAAAGGTGTCTTGCTTAATAATCAATTGAGTATTTAATAAATTATAATCGATCAATCTCTTATTTAAATCCTTAATTTCTGTCTGATTGAATTTTTTAGAAAGAAAGGCTAGTTCAATTCGTTTTGGACTTTGGTTGTATTTTATGTTTTTATATATGATAGGATAATCATTATCGGTAAATTCTTGTTTTATAAAATTTTCAGTACGACTGTTGTATGATTTCTGAATAAATAATTGGTAAGCAAAATAGATACTTGGTACAATCATTAATAAGATCAGAATAGAAATACCATATTTAACTTGCTTTTTACGGGTTTCGTTTAGTTGTTCTTTTTGTGGATATTTTAGGTATTTTACAATGATGAATGTCGCAATACAAATGAACACACAATTAATCGTATAAAGATACATAGCTCCTAAAAAGTAGGAGATATTACCAAGAGCTAAGCCGTAACCGGCCGTACACAAAGGTGGCATTAAAGCTGTTGCAATGGCAACACCCGGAATAGGATTTCCTTTCTCGACTCTGGTAAATGCAATTACGCCTACTAATCCACCAAAGAAGGCTATTAAGATGTCGTAAATGTTAGGCGAAGTACGAGATAGTAATTCTGATTCGGCTTCTTTAAAAGGGCTGATATAGAAATAAAGTGTGGATATCGTTAAACTTACAATGGTTGCAATGAGTAAATTTTTTAATCCTTTTTTTAATAAGTCGGTATCGTACATTCCTAAACCAAAACCAGCACCAACAATTGGTCCCATTAAGGGTGAGATTAGCATGGCGCCAATAACAACCGCCGTGGAGTTGACATTTAAGCCGACCGAAGCAATTAGGATAGCACAAGCTAAAATCCAAAGATTTGATCCTCTAAAAGAGACAGCACTTGTTATATTTTCAACTACCTTTTTTTTGTCCTCTTCTCCTTTATGGAGATCCACAAAATTCAGCACCTTATTAATTTCATCTTTCATACAGAGCAATGTTTTTCCTCTAAAAAGAAGAAGAATTGTCAACTAAATTAAGTATTTATTCATTGAAATAACAATGAAAAGCAGATATTTTTAAATCATAAAAAAAGCCTTTAACCGGTTGGATTAAAGGCTTTTCAATTCTATTTTAGTGTTTAATTCTTTTTAAGAATTTTATATTCTTCATAACAACCGCTTATCGCATCCATAATTTGAAGATCATTAGCGTTTTGAATAAATGATTCAGAATAATTGCATCGTTGCAATATTTCAGGAATTTCGCTTTTGTCAATTCCCAGTAATACGGCTATCGTTTCGCGATCAAATTTTGTTTCTAGCAAATTACGGACGGTATCATCTTTGCGCATTTGTCTCAAGCGTTTCAACTCGGTTGGTTTTTTTCCGAAAAAATTATACAACATATCAGCAGGGTTAAAAATAGAACCCAATACTTTGCCGAACGCGCCTGGCGAATATTCTCCAGCTTCGTAGCCTTGCGTAAGACCAGAAATACTATAGCGATAATTTTCTTTAGTCGGAATTAATTTAGAATCTACTTCTAAATAACCTGTCAAACGAAACGGACTAATAACTACTTCTTCTAAAGCGATTGCTTTTTCGGTCAGTTGAATTCGAGTTACTTTGTTTTTTATCCAGTCATTAGTGACACGAACGCGTAACGATTGGTAGCCTAATAAGGAAAGGTGTAAGGTATCGCTCGCTTTTACATCAATTTCAAAATATCCTTTGATGTCGGTTTGGGCACCACGCACTTTATTGATGTTGATAATATTAACGTTTGGGATAGGCATTTTTGTTTCGTCACTTATTACAAATCCCGAAACTCGTTGGTCGTGGTCTGTTTCTTGAGCAAAACTAATTGTGGTAAAGGCCAATAAAAGGAAAACTACAAAATATTTCATAGACAGATTTAAGGTTTTAAAAGTACTAAATAGCAATTAGATAAAGGGCAGACTCCAACTATAATTATAAGAATATTAACAAACTAAAATTTCCTACAAGTTTACTGATTTTTTTAAAGTTTCGCTAAAAATAAAAATCCCAAATTCCATAACTAAATGAAATTTGGGATTTTATATAAATCTAGAAATTATAATTAATCTCTTCTTGGTCTTCTTGGTCTTGGTGCGTCACCAAAGCTTTCAGAACGTCTTGCTGGTCTTTCAGAAGAACCGCCTTCACGTCTTGGAGCGCTACTGCTGCTAGAAGCATTTCTGTCGCTTCTAAAACCACCTTCTCTTGGAGCTGATGAGTTTCTGTCGCTTCTAAAGCCGCCACCACCAGAACCTTCTCTTCTTGGAGCAAAACTACCTTCTCTTCTTGGAGCAGAACTTCTTCCACCACCAAATCCGCCGCCACCACCAGAACTTCTTCCGTTGTGATCACGTCTTCCGCCGCCACCGTCATTTTTAGAAATTTCAACATTAATACGACGTCCTTCTAATTGTACGTTGTTTAATACTTCCATAACTTTATCCGTATGCTCAGGATCAGTGTTAAAGAAAGAGAAACCTTCTTTTACGTCTACTTTAAAGACATCATCACGACCTAAGTCTAATGTTTCTTTCAAGTAATCTTTCAATGACATCCAGTCAAAATTATCTCTTGAACCAATGTTCACAAAATATCTTGTTGCACCGTTATTGTTGTTTTCTCTTGGAGCACCACCATCTCTATCATCACGTTCACGTCTTTCTCCACCTGATTGAGTAGAAATGTCTCTGTTTTTCTTGTAATAAGCAATAAAACGATTAAATTCTACAGAAACCATTTTCTTAATCAATTCTTCTTTAGATAAATCTTCAAGAACGCTGTTGATTGCAGGTAAATAGTTGTTGATTTCAGTATCAACTTCTGTATCCTTAATTTTAGTTGCTAAGTGCAATAATTGAATTTCACAGATTTCTATTCCAGAAGGAATAACTTTCTCTTCGAATTTTTGTTTAATTGTTCTTTCGATAGAAGAAATCTTACGCAATTCACTTTTAGTTACAATTACAATAGAAGTTCCTAATTTTCCTGCACGACCTGTACGGCCTGAACGGTGGTTATAGGTTTCTATTTCGTCCGGTAGCTGATAGTTTATAACGTGAGTAATACTGTCAACGTCAATTCCACGTGCAGCAACATCAGTAGCTACAAGCATTTGAATTTGTTTTCCACGGAACGATTTCATTACACCATCACGTTGCATTTGAGATAAATCTCCGTGCAAAGCAGCAGCGCTATAGCCATCTTCAACTAATTTTTCAGCGACAGCTTGTGTATCACGTTTTGTTCTACAAAAGATTACCGAAAAAATGTCTGGATTAGCGTCAGCAATACGTTTCAATGCTTCGTAACGATCACGAGCATTTACTAAATAGAATTCGTGAGAAACTGTTGAAGACCCTGAATTTTTAGTTCCAACCGTAATTTCGATCGGATCTTTCATAAATTGTTTTCCAATACGTGCTACTTCAGCAGGCATTGTTGCAGAGAATAACCATGTGTTTTTATCGTCTGGCGTCGTCGATAGGATGTTTACGATATCTTCGTAGAAACCCATGTTCAACATTTCGTCAGCCTCATCTAGAATACAATAGTTGATTTGAGATATGTTTACTAAACCTCTATTAATCATGTCTTGCATTCTTCCTGGAGTAGCTACAATAATTTGTGCACCTCTCTTAATGTCTCTCGCTTGGTCTGTTATGCTAGCTCCACCGTAAACTGCTACAACATTAATACCTTTTTCGTATTTAGCGTAGTTTTTAATTTCGTTGGTAATCTGCAAACAAAGTTCGCGTGTTGGAGATAAAATTAATGCTTGTGTGTTTCTGTTGTTGGCATCAATTTTCTGAATAACTGGAAAACCAAAAGCTGCCGTTTTCCCTGTCCCTGTCTGAGCCAACGCAACCATATCGATGTCTTTTTCCAATAATAGGGGAATCGCTTTCTCCTGTACTTCTGACGGATTTTCAAATCCTAGATCTGCAACCGCCTTCAGTAACGATTCACTCAATCCTAATTGTTCAAATTTATTCATATGTATTTTTAAAATAGGGTGCAAAATTACCTAAATTAATTCAAATAAACTAATACATATTTAAGAAATATCTGTTTATTGTGATTTGATTCTCAAATGGTTATCTTTTTATTGCTGAAATAAGAGTCCCATTTTAAATAAATAAACGTCTTGAATTATAAACTTTACCACCTTAATTGTTGTATTTTAAACAATTATTCCGTTTCATTCAAAAATGCGATCAATTGTTGGGTAGCTTTTGCACGATGACTTATTTTGTTTTTTACTGCTATAGATAATTCGGCAAAGGTTTCGCTATAAGCAGTCGGCTGAAAAATAGGATCATACCCAAAGCCTTGCGTTCCTTTTTTCTCCTTTATAATTGTTCCATTGGCAATTCCAGTAAAAAGTTGTTGCTTTCCATTGATGTTCAGCGCAATTACGGTCTTAAACTGTGCATTTCTATTCTCGCTTTTTTCTAAAGAAGATAATAATTTGTCCATATTGTCGTCAGCGTTTTTTTGCTCCCCAGCGTATCTTGCAGAATAAACGCCAGGTTCGCCATTTAAAGCTTCTACTTCTAAGCCAGTATCATCTGCAAAACAATCGTAGCCATACTTTTCGGTTACATAATTGGCTTTCAATATAGCATTTCCTTCTATTGTATCTGCCGTTTCTGGTATTTCTTCGGTGCATCCTATAGCTTCTAAACTTAAAATCGAAATATTATCTGGAAGCATTTTCTGAATTTCAATAATTTTATTGCTGTTGTTTGAGGCGAATACAAGTTTCATAAATATGAGTTTAGGTGAATTTCTAATTAGAAAAAACAAATTTAGAATCTTATATTTGATATGATTGAATAATAATTTAAAATTAAATGCAGCTTTCCCTTTTATATAAAAAAATCAAACCATTCGTAAAGCCATACAAAAATATGGTAATTGCCACATTGCTTTTGACTTTTTTAGGTTCATTTGCCGCGCAAGTGAATGCCGTAATATTAAAATATACCGTAGATACCATTAGTGACTTGATGGTGGCTCGTGAACCATTATCCAAAGGTTTTCATTTGTTAGGCATTATAAGTATTGTTCTGCTCTGCAAAGAATTGATTTATTCGGTGGTGCAGTTTGGTCAAAAATTTTATGGCGAAAAACTCCGAATTTTTATCACACGAGATATTTCGCAAACTATAGTCGAAAAAATTCTTAGCTACCGCATGGAGTTCTATAGTTCGACTGAAAACGAAAGTGGGAAATTGCAAACGCGAATCGATTTGGGAATTAGCAGTTTAACGCGATTGGTACAAAACTTTTTTATTGATATTTTTCCATTGTTCGCTAATGCCTTTGTGGCTTTGCTGTTAATGTTCTACGCCAATTTTTATGTCGGTTTGGTTAGCTTGTGTATCATTCCTATTTATTTTTACGTCAGTCAGATGCAAGCCAAAAAATTAAGTGGTTTTAGACGCGGAATGCGCAATTATCGGGAAACTAAAAATAACGGAATCATCAGTTTAATTGATTCAATAACAGTTATAAAATCCTTTGTAAGAGAACCAGCGGAAGCTGGTCGCCATCAAAAAATTCAATATGAAATGACCGAAAATCAATTGGCAACGCGCAAGACAAGTTTCATTTTTGAAAGTGTTAAAGGGTTTATAGAACAAATAGGTTTGGTCATTATCATTATTTTATCTTCTTATTTCGTACTTAATAATACTATGACCATTGGGGCAATTATGTTTCATATCATGCTGTTTAACAATGTTTCTTCGCCCATCAGGCAATTGCACCGTATTTATGATGAAGTAAATGATGCACTAATTTATTCGGAAGGCTTTTTTGATATTTTAGAATCGGATCATGAAAAAGAAACGAGTGGCGATTTATTCCAGAAAAAATTGTCGGTCTTATTGAAGTTAAAAATGTCAATTTTACGTATCCAAATGGTACCAAGGCATTGTCAGCTATAAATTTCACCATTAAACCAAACGAGACTAGCGCTTTGGTTGGATTGAGTGGCGCTGGAAAAAGTACCATTATTAATTTGTTGGATAAGTTCTATTTGCCATCTTCAGGTAATATCTATTTGGACGGTGTGGATTTGAATGCCTACAACACTGATTTCCTTCGAAAAAACATTGGCTTGGTTTTGCAGAAAAACCATATTTTTAAAGGCACCATTGCAGAAAATATTTTATATGGAAATCCAAACGCATCACAATTAGAAGTGATAGCGGCAGCCAAGCAAGCGTACATTCATGAGCAAATTGTTAATTTGCCAAAAGGTTATGATTCCGAAGCTAATTCACTTTCTGGAGGACAGCAGCAACGCATCGCCATTGCAAGATTATTTTTAAAAAATCCGCCCATAATTTTCTTAGATGAACCTACCGCAAGTCTAGATGCAATAGCTACCGAACAAATTAAAAAATCGCTTGATGCAATTAAAAAAGACCGGACGGTAATTATCATTTCGCACAGTATTTCGCAAATTATTGATGCCTCAAATATCATTGTTTTAGAAAAAGGAAGTTGTGTAGAACAAGGAACACACGAGCAACTGTATGATAATAAATCGGTTTATTATGAAATTTTTACTGCGATGGCCAATAGTTTAAATATTGATAAAATCACACAGACGTTTGATTAGCATAAAAGCCAAATATATAACCAATCCTATATTTAAAAAGCGCTAGTAAAAATTAAACATTATTTTTACAGCAGTAAAAAGTTTAAATTATAATAATAGCATTCAAATTATGATTATAGATTACATAGAAAATTCGGCTCGATATGAAGTGTTGCATCCTTCTTTTAAAATTGTTTTTGATTATTTAAAGCAAATTGACAAAGCAGCTTTAGATGGTTTAGAAGATGATAAAGCAGGTGTAAAAATGTTTGCATATAAAGGAGAGGGAAAAACGAGAGCAGCGAGTTTAGAAACATTTGAATGCCATGATAAAAATATCGACATTCAGTTTTGCATTAGCGGAAGCGAAGGTTTTTTATGGAAGCCCAGAGCAAACTGTGAGCAGCCAAAAGGAGACTATAATGACGAAAAAGATGTTCGTTTTTTTAATGACTTGCCCGATACTTATTTTGAATTGCAAGCGAACCAATTCGTTATCTTTTTTCCAGAAGATGTGCATGCTCCTATGATTAGCAACAGTAATTTAGATAAAATAGTGGTAAAGGTTTTAGTTTAGATGATGGCTGAAATACTAAAATAAAAGCGGCGCTGAACGAATTCTAAATTAAAAAAAATACAATGATCGAAATTTTATTAAAAAATAAAAAATTTATAAAGGCACAAACTGTTGACGAGATTCCACTTTCTAGTTTGGACTTTCATGTCATGCAGTTTTTGGATTATGGAAATACAGAAACCCAATGGTTGGAGAAAAATTTTGGTCTTGATTTTACGATAATGAAGCATTATGAAGATATCGAAATTAGTTCGCACTTTTTAGAAAATGACAAGCAAGCAGCGTTTCACTTTTCGCTTCCTTTTTATAATGATGAAAAGAAAATAATTGAACAGCCAATCTTTATTATTATTTCTCACGAAGGATTATTTTTATTTTCGAGTTCTAAATTGGACAATTTTTTGAATAAAACCTATGCGAATAAATTTCGATCATTGAGGGAATTAGGACAAACAGCCGCTATTTTTGAATTTCAATTTGGATTTATATCTGATTATTTTGCCGATATTACGGAAAGTTTAAGTCGTAAAATTAAAGCATTAGCTAGTACTGTTTTGATCGAAAAGAAGTTTGCAAACAATGAAATGGATAGTATTACCGAATACAACTTTAGTAATTTGTTGGTTAAAGAATTACTCATTGAAACCACTCGAGTATTTAGGATGTATTTAAAGAGTAATTGGGAACAAAAAATGGATCTAAAAGAAAGTATCAGAAACGACTTGAATGATTTGGCGGTAGTTTCCGATTATATTCAATTTAATTTTGATCGATTAGATGATCTAAAAGAAAATATTTCGAGTAAGATTAACTTAGAGCAGAATCATATTTTTAAAATGCTGACGGTTGCAACTGTCTGTATTTCGTTACCGACGCTAATTGCAGGGATCTACGGAATGAACTTTGAAGAAATGCCAGAGCTTAAAAATTATTATGGCTATCCAGTCGTATTGTTGGCCATGTTGTTTGCAGCAATTCTTCCGTTTATCTATTTTAAGAGAAAAAGATGGCTGTAGTTGAAGTGAGAAAGAGGTAGAGGTAGAGGTAGAGGTAGAGGTAGAGGTAGAGGTAGAGGTAGAGAGTCGTCTACGTAAGATTTCGGAGCTGTTTTTCTAAACGAAAGTGAAGAATTTAGAAAGCACGTCATAGCATAAAAAAAGCCCATCAATTAAGAGATGGGCTTTTTTAGGTGTAGTAAGCACTTATATAGATTTATAGCTCAGGCTCTAAAACTAATTCTTCGTCGAATGGTAAGTCAAAAGCTTCAGCAACTTGTCTGTAAACAATTTTACCATTAGCAACATTCAATCCTTTTTTTAATTCTAAATTTTCTGCACATGCTTTTCTCCATCCTTTTTTTGCTAATTGCAAAATGTAAGGTAAAGTAGCATTGGTTAAGGCAAGGGTAGAAGTATAGGGTACAGCACCTGGCATATTCGCCACGCAATAGTGTACTATATCATCAATAATAAACGTTGGGTCTTCGTGTGTAGTTGGTTTGCAAGTTTCTATACAGCCACCTTGATCGACAGCCACATCTACTAAAACAGTTCCAGGGCGCATGTCTTTTAACATGGCACGTGAAATTAAAGTAGGCGCTTTTGCTCCAGGAATTAATACCGCTCCAATAATTAAATCAGATTCTTTAATTGCTTTTTGTATGTTGTAGCTATTAGACATAACCGTGATTACATTGGCAGGCATGATTTCTGAAAGTTGACGCAAACGGGGCAAACTAACATCCATAATTGTAACCTGTGCTCCAAGTCCAGCAGCCATTTTTGCAGCTTGTGTTCCCACAATTCCACCACCTAAAATCAATACTCTACCTGGTTCTACTCCAGGAACGCCTCCTAAAAGAACACCTCTTCCTTTTAATGGTTTCTCTAAGTATTTTGCACCTTCTTGTATAGACATACGTCCAGCTACTTCAGACATTGGTATTAATAATGGTAAGCTTCTGTCTGGTTTTTCAACAGTTTCATAAGCCAAACATACCGATTGACTTTTGATCATCGCATGTGTTAATGCTTCCGAAGAGGCGAAGTGAAAATAAGTAAACAATAGTTGGTCTTTTTTTACCAAATCATATTCAGATGCAATAGGCTCTTTAACCTTAACAATCATTTCGGCAATAGCATATACTTGCTCGATTGTACCTAAAATTTGAGCTCCGCAAGCAATATATTCTTGATCGCTAAATCCGCTACCTTCTCCTGCTGTTGTCTGAACGTAAACTTCGTGACCGTTTTTTTTCAATTCCGCCACACCTGCTGGAGTTAGAGCTACACGGTTTTCGTTGTTCTTGATTTCTTTTGGAACACCTACTATCATAATTTCTGAATTTTGGTTATTTGTTTAACTAGAATACAAATGTATGGATACACGTTAAAAAAATGATTTTTGCATTGTAATAAAGAAAATATTATTTATTTTTGAGGTTTTTGCACAAAAAACTTCTTTTTTTTGCTTTATTTGTAACTCAGAAAAGAAAAAATGACTGAAATTTAACGTTCGACGTGTATCCTAAAACTTTCTTTTTACTATGATTTTAGACGAAACTGACAAAAAAATCCTACGTCTCTTGCAAGAAGATGCGCACGTGACCTTAAAAGATATTGCGAACCAAATTAATCTCTCTTTGACGCCGGTTCACGACCGAGTGAAGCGTTTGGAAAAAGAGGGAATTATAGAAAAGTATGTGTCTATCTTAAATAAAAAAAAACTTGGTAAAAACTTAACGGTTTACTGCCAAGTGACTTTAAATAAACAAACGTATGATGTTTCGGAAGCGTTTAATCAGGCTGTCTTAAATTTACCTGAAGTGGTAGAATGTAATTTTGTGTCGGGAAATTTTGATTATATGCTGAAGATTATTCTTCCAGACATGGAAAGTTATCACAATTTTCATCAGAAGAAATTATCAGTTCTTCCCGCAGTTTCAACAATAAACACAGTTTTTGTAATTTCTGAAATAAAAAGCACTACCGTTATTGCTATTTAAACTGTACTATTAATAAAAAAAAGGATTCCTATTTACATTAAAGTAGATAGAAATCCTTTTTTTATTGAACAATAGTTTTATCTCGGATTCAGTATCAAATCAATTCTTTTGATGCAATCTTCATAGTGATACTTGGCCTCGGGATTCGTTGTTTTCGTTTTAGCAGCAGTCAAAGTATTTTTTAAACCATTTAATTCTCCGCGAACCAAAGGTCTTACTTCAGATTGAGATACTTTGTAGTAGTCTCGAGATTTGTCTGATTTAATTTCTTCAGTCATTAAGTACTGCATTCTTTCGATGTACGCACGTTGTAAATTTCTTCGATATAAAGTTGGTGTTGTTCCTGCGTTTGCTTCTTTCCAAATTCCTGTTCTCATATCTCGCAATAAGTTTAAGGCCGAGTAATTGTTCGAGCCAACAATCTCGGCGTCAATTAAGCGCCCAATTCTTTCAAAACTTAATAAATTATTTAAATGACGAACTTGCAAACCTCTAAACAAGTCGGAGTTGCCAGCATACTCTGTATTTTTTAAAGTATTTACATCTACTATCCAAGTAGGAGACGCGAAAGCATTGCTTTGTAACCACGCCATTGCTTCTTGCTGTTTTGCTTTGGGAACTACCTCGTACACATTTCCAGCTTGATTCGGATTTTTAGTATTCTCATACACTCCGCCGACATTCGTAACCACATGGCCAACATAACGACTCCAAACACTTAATAATTCATCGTATAATTCGCCTAAATCATCGTAGCTATTGGTTGCTTTGCTCGTCCATTCAGGTAAATGTTTCGCAACGTATTCTAAATTTTTTAAACCGTACATGCTTGCTTTCATCGAGTTATTTCCGATATCTTCTGTTTGAGAAGTAGGATCGAAGGAGCTGCTTTGTTTTCCATATTTATAAATTGGATCTCCGGCTTTTTCTAAAATCCATTTGTCCAAAGTCTCTTTTTCGTCATTGATAGATTGAGTATTCGGAATTACGCGATAGCCCCAGTTGAGAGCATAGTGATCGTAAGGTCCCATTTGTCTAATGAAACGAATGTTTTTATCCTCTGGCTGCGCAATGTAATTGTAGCGCGCGTAATCCATAATACTGGCTGCTATTCCGTTTTTCTGCGTAAAGTCGCCATTTCTATAACTTTCAACGTCATACGCAGAACTAGCACCCATATTGTGAGGGAAACCCAAAGCGTGACCAACTTCGTGTGCGATAACCATTCGCATCATTTCGCCCATTTCTTCATCACTAGTTTCTAGGGTTCTTGCCGAAGGATTGGCAGCTCCCGTTTCTAATAAATATCTATTACGATAGGAACGTAAGTGATTGTGGTACCAAATAACATCACTTTCGATAATTTCGCCTGTTCTTGGGTCAGAAACACTTGGTCCAACAGCATTTCTAGTAGTGCTTGCTACGTAGCGAATTACAGAATAACGAATGTCTTCCGGACTAAAATCGGGATCTTCTTCTTTACTTGGTGCATCTTTAGCAATAATTGCGTTTTTAAAACCCGCTGTTTCAAAAGGTTTTTGCCATTCTTCAATTCCTTGCTTGATGTATTTTCGAAGTTTTTCTGGTGTCGCAGGGTCTAAATAATAAACAATCGGTTTGATTGGCTCTACCAATTCACGTTTAGCATAAGCCACAGGATCTTTAGGTTCTAATCTCCAACGACGAATGTATGTTTTAAGGTCAGATTTTAGTTCGTTGCTTCCATAATCGTATTGACTCACCGTAAAATAACCGACTCTTTTATCAGCTAGTCTTGGTTTCATAGGATTTTCTGGCAGTAAGATCATCGACTGATTCATTTGTATACTAATCGATTCTGTGTCTTGCAAAACGGGTGGTTTTGACGCGTTGTAAGTCATGTCCTGAATAATTTCAATATTCATCGGAAAACTTTTCATACTGTTGATGAAGCTACGAGAATCGTCTAAGCCTTTTACTTTGTATGTTTCACGCATCTCTGCAGAAATGCCGCTGATTGCTTTTACATCAGAACTATAAAATTTAGTAACATCAATAACAGTGTTGGATGAATCTTTGCTGAAAGCTACAATATCAAAAGCAAAAAGTGTCGGTTCGTAATTATTGGCTTTTACAGAAATACTAATTGGCAAACTATCATGTGCAACTGCTTGGTACGATTTTGATTTAATTAAAATCTTGTCTTGGTAACGTTCCCAAGTTACTAATTGCTCGTTGGTTTCAGATCCTGCATTTACGTATCCACCACCCAAATTAGAAGGTAATTTTGAGATGCGACTTACCAAAAGCATGTCTTTATTTAAGTATTTATTCGGAATTTCAAAGTAAAATTTTTTATCTACTTTGTGTATGGTGAATAAACCTTCATCAGAAACTGCCGCCTTGGTAATTACTTTATTGTATTCCTTAATTGTTACTTCAGGTTTTTTTTCTGGAGGCGGAATTACTTCTTCCTGTTTTTTCGATTTTTTGTTTTTTGATTGCGCAAAATTGGTTGTTGGTGCCAGTAAAATAGCTCCTAAAAACATGTATAGTATAAATTTGTTCATAAATTACGGATTTGGTTATCTAGTTGACAAAAATATATTTAGCGTTGATAGAATTGTTTTTTATTCATTTAATTAACGATTAATTAACAAAAAAAAGGATTACTTCTTAAGAAGTAATCCTTTTTTAATACTAGAATGCTGTTATCTTAAAAAGTTTTCGAAACTTTGTCAATGGCTTCTATCGTAAAATCTAGATCCTCGTAGCTCAACGCATCCGATATAAACCAAGTTTCATAAGCAGAAGGCGCAATATAAATTCCTTCATCTAACAAACCGTGAAAGAACTTTTTGAAGGTCTCGTTGTCACCTTTTGCAGCAGATTTAAAATCAGTCACTGGATTTTCATCAAAGTGAACCGAAATCATAGAACCAATCGTATTTATTGTAAATGCAATATCATTTGCTTTTAAAACAGCGTCAATTCCTTTAGCCAAATAACTTGTTTTATCTGCTAAACGGGTAAAGATAGCTGCATCTTTATTTAATTCTTGCAACATCGTCAAACCTGCAGCCATAGCCAGCGGATTTCCAGATAATGTTCCTGCTTGGTAAACTGGACCTAAAGGAGCCAAATAATTCATTATTTCGGTACGAGCGGCAAAAGCACCAACCGGCAAACCACCACCAATTACTTTACCGAAACAAACAATATCAGCATCAATACGTAGTAACTCTTGCGCACCGCCTTTAGCCAATCTAAAACCAGTCATCACTTCGTCAAAAATTAATAAAATGTTGTTGGCGGTACACAATTCACGGAGTCCTTCTAAAAATCCTTTATTAGGAGGAATGCAACCCATATTTCCTGCAACAGGTTCAATGATAATCGCTGCAATTTCATCTGGGTTAGCGGCAATTAATGCTTTTACATTTTCTAGATCATTATACGTAGCAAGTAAGGTGTCTTTTGCAGTTCCTTCGGTTACTCCAGGACTGTTTGGGCTGCCAAAAGTAACGGCGCCACTTCCGGCTTGAATCAAAAACGAATCAGAATGTCCGTGGTAGCAACCAGCAAATTTTATAAATTTATCTTTTTTTGTAAAACCTCTAGCCAATCGAATTGCGCTCATACACGCTTCGGTTCCAGAGTTTACAAAACGAATTTTATCGATATTTGGAACCATAGCAATCGCTAATGCAGCAATTTGAGTTTCTAGTTCTGTTGGCATTCCAAATGAAGTTCCTAGTTTGGCTTTTTCAATGACAGCAGTAACAACGGGCTCGTAAGCATGACCTAAAATCATCGGTCCCCAAGAGTTGATGTAATCAATCAAGCGGTTTCCATCTTCATCATACATATAAGCACCTTTGGCACTTTTTACAAAAATAGGTGTTCCTCCAACGGCTTTAAAAGCTCTTACAGGCGAATTTACTCCACCAGGGATTACTTGTTCTGCTTCAGCAAAAAGCTGACTACTTCTTTGATATTTCATTTTTTGGAAATCTTTTTTATTGAAGATGCCGATAGGCATGACATTTAATTTTATTTTACTACTAACCTTTGTCCGATTGAAATCGTATTATCATTAAGGTTATTGCTTTTCTTTATCTCGTCAATCAGTATATTGAATTTTTTTGAAATTGAATATAGTGTATCGCCTTTTTGCACTTCGTAATACGAGAAGTTTGGATTTTCTGGCACTGAGGTGTAAGCCGCAATAACACTTTGACTTTGGCTAAAATCATATTTATTGCCCAAAACCAAAGCATCGTATTGGTCTAATTTATAGCGCTCAATATAGCTCATTAATTTGTCTGGATACTTAGGATCTGTTGCATATCCCGCAGCACGTAATCCTTTGGCCCACGCTTTGTAATCATCTTTTTTATAATCGAATAACGTTGCGTATCTTTTTTTACCAGTAAGAAACAAGGCATGATCGCGGTAAGATTCTGAAGGATCGTTGTATTTTCTAAAGCATTCTTGAGCCGAATCATCGTCGTGGCGAACACTATCTCCTGCCCAGTCTTTATGACACTTTATACCAAAATGGTTGTTAGATCGCACAGCCAAGTCTCCTTTTCCAGCTCCAGATTCTAAAATTCCTTGTGCCAAAATGATGCTTGCAGGAATTCCGTACGTTTTCATATTGCCCATAGCTACATTTTTATAAGCATAAATGTAATGGTCAATTATATCGTTAGAAACTACTGTTCTCGAAGTGGATTCAATTACTTCGTTTTCCGCTTTTCGTTTGTTATTGTGAGAATCAAAATTCTTTGAATCGGGTTTTTTATACGATGCCTTTTTAGTAGTTTGTACCACAGTTCTTTGTTTAGTAGGTGCAGCGTTTTTACTGGTTACAATAGCGGGTTTACTAGCATGACAGCTTACTAAACAGATTGCAATTAAGAGCAATAGGATTTTTTTATACATTGGTAGTAAGTATTGGTAATTTCTTCTTTTTTAATTTCTGATTCATTCCTTCTATTCCTTGCAAACCGCCAGTATGAATCAATAATATTTGTGAATTTTCGGCAAAATAACCTTTGTGAATTAAGTCTATAACGCCAAAAACCATTTTTCCAGTATAAATTGGATCGATCGGAATTTCTGTTTTGCTAAAAAAACTATTCATGAACTGAATTAATTCTTCAGAAATTTTACCATAACCACCAAAATGATAGTCATTTATCAATTTCCAACCCGTATTAGATGCAAAAATACGAATTTCATCTTGTAAAAAGTCTCCTTTTAACGCTGGAAAGCCTAAAATTTTTTGATGTGGTAAGGCACTTTTAATAATTCCCGCAATCGTTCCACCTGTTCCGACGGCGCAACAAACATAATCAAATTTAGAATCTTCGGTTGTTAAAATTTCTTCACACCCTTTAACTGCCAATTCATTTGTGCCACCTTCCGGGATCAAATAGAAAGCACCAAATTCCTTTTTCAAGTGATCTAAATAATTATTTTCATGCTTATGACGGTACGCTTCACGCGAAATAAATTTAAATTGCATACCGCATTCTTGAGCAAACTTTAAAGTAGGATTGTTATTTATTTGATCTCGCAATTCATCTCCACGAATGATTCCAATTGTTTTAAAACCCTGCTCTTTTCCTGCATAAGCAACCGCTGCGATATGATTAGAAAACGCACCACCAAAAGTAAGTATAGTATTTTGTTGCTCTATTTTGGCCTGAAGTAAATTGTATTTTAATTTTCTAAATTTATTTCCCGAAACAAAAGGATGCAATAAATCTTCCCTTTTCATAAAGAGATTAATGCCATTTGGTAAATCAAGTTTGATTTGCTGATTCAAAATTTAATCGTTTTTTAAGTACTTCAAAAAAGCAAAAGCCTTTCTGTTTTTTAAATATAATAAATGAGTTTCATTGTGGTAAGCTTCTCGCTCAAAACTAATATTTCGGTAGCCTAAATGAACGTTTTTGTATTGTACGCATCGAAATATAAATTCGATAAAATACCATATAAAAAAAGGTACAATTAGTAATTCGAGTTGTTGTTTTAAATGAATTTTTTCGTGAGTGATAAAAATCATATTCGTTTTGTCTTCTTGATTCTTAAGTAAGACAAAAGGGAAAATAGTCATTCCGCGATATCCTTTCGGAATTAAATATTTAGCATGAATTAGATACATTGACCGTAAAGTTTGTAAATTTGGGCAAGAAAAATAACACTAATTAGAGAAAAACACAATTAGTGATTTTTGACAATTTGAAAAACAAAATATATTTTACTCGTATGGAAGAGCAAAGTAATGAAAATAAATTAATCGAAGGAGAAGATTTTTATTTAACTCCCGAAGGCTATAAATGTTTTACAGAGAAACACCATTTAAAAAGAGGCTATTGCTGCAAAAGTGGTTGTCGACATTGTCCATATGGTTTTGATAAAAAAACAGGCCAAATTAAAAAGGCAAAATAATTTGTCAAGTAACACATCACTTAGGTAAGTAGTACGAAATTAGGATCCGATGTGATCCTCTTTAAATTCTGCCACCTTTAAATTAAAATGAATGACTTTCCAAGAACAAATACAACAAGGAATTCCAGCACAATTACCTTCAAGAATAACGTACGATTTAGCAATAAATCACGCACCAAAACGAAAGGAAATTTTATCAGCTGAAGAAAAAAAACTAGCTTTAAGAAATGCACTTCGGTATTTTGAAGCCAAACATCATACGGAATTGCTAGCCGAATTTAAGGAAGAATTAGAAAAATACGGACGTATTTATATGTATCGTTTTCGTCCAGATTACAAAATGTACGCTCGACCAATAGATGAATATCCAGGAAAATCGGCTCAAGCAAAAGCTATTATGCTGATGATTCAGAATAATCTGGATTATGCTGTGGCACAACATCCGCATGAATTAATAACTTATGGTGGAAATGGCGCTGTTTTTCAGAATTGGGCGCAATATTTATTGACCATGCAATATTTGTCTGAAATGACAGACGAGCAAACGTTAACCATGTATTCGGGACATCCGATGGGATTGTTTCCTTCGCATAAAGAAGCGCCAAGAGTCGTGGTTACTAACGGAATGGTTATTCCTAATTATTCTAAACCAGATGATTGGGAGAAAATGAATGCTCTGGGCGTTTCTCAATACGGACAAATGACTGCGGGAAGTTACATGTACATTGGGCCACAAGGAATTGTACATGGAACTACGATTACGGTTTTGAATGGTTTTAGAAAAATAAATAAAAGTCCAGAAGGGAACTTATTTGTGACTTCAGGTTTAGGCGGAATGAGCGGTGCGCAACCCAAAGCTGGAAATATTGCGGGTTGTATTACGGTTTGTGCTGAAGTAAATGCAAAAATCACCAAAATTAGACACGAACAAGGTTGGATCAACGAAGTAGTAACTTCGGTCGAAGAATTGGTAGCAAGAATCCATTCGGCGAAAGCCAAAAAAGAAGTTGTTTCTATTGCTTATTTAGGAAATGTAGTGGAGGTTTGGGAAGCTTTGGACGAAGCCAATATTACCATCGACTTGGGTTCCGATCAAACTTCGCTGCATAATCCTTGGGCGGGCGGTTATTATCCAGTTGGAACTTCATTTGAAGAGGCGAACAAAATGATGGCCAACAATCCTGATTTATTTAAAGAAAAAGTACAAGAATCACTGCGTCGTCATGCCGATGCAATTAACAAACATGCAGCCAAAGGAACCTACTTTTTTGATTATGGAAATGCCTTTTTATTAGAAGCGTCTCGCGCAGGAGCAAATGTAATGGCCGACAATAACATTGATTTTAAATACCCAAGTTACGTACAAGATATTATGGGCCCCATGTGTTTTGATTACGGTTTTGGTCCTTTTAGATGGGTTTGTACATCTGGAAAGCCTGAAGATTTAGTCAAAACCGATGCGATTGCTACTCTAGTTTTAGAAGAGTTGGCACAAACTGCTCCAATCGAGATTCAGCAGCAATTACAGGATAATATCAAATGGATTAAAGGAGCACAAGAAAATAAATTGGTAGTAGGTTCTCAAGCCCGAATATTATATGCCGATGCGGAAGGTCGCGTAAAAATTGCCGAAGCTTTTAACCAAGCGATTGCTAAAGGCGACATAGGCTTTGTGGTGCTAGGCCGCGATCATCATGATGTTTCAGGAACTGATTCTCCGTACCGCGAAACATCTAATATTTATGATGGCTCTCGTTTTACTGCCGATATGGCGATTCAAAATGTAATTGGAGATAGTTTTAGAGGTGCGACATGGGTTTCCATTCATAATGGTGGTGGAGTAGGATGGGGAGAGGTTATAAATGGTGGGTTTGGTATGGTTCTTGATGGTTCTAAAGAAGCTTCAAAACGCTTAGCATCAATGCTTTTCTGGGATGTCAACAATGGGATTTCTAGAAGAAGTTGGGCGAGAAATGAAGGCTCTATTTTCACCATAAAAAGAGCAATGGAAACCGAGCCTTTATTAAAAGTAACCTTGCCTAATTTAGTTGATGAAAATTTGTTGTAAATTTCTATAATAATTATAAATTTTAGCTATATGAAAACAATTAAACTAATTCCCGTTGTATTACTGATGCTGCTTGTTGTTTCCTGCAGCTCGGTAAGTGTATATTCTGACTATGATAAGACTGTTGATTTTTCACACTTTAAGACCTATGCTTTTTATAAAACAGGCGTAGACAAAGTGGAGATTTCTGATTTGGATAAGAGAAGAATTTTGCATGCTATTGAAGAACAAATGACATTAAAAGGATTCACTAAAAGTGATACTCCTGACATATTGGTAAATATTTTTACCAAAACAAGAGAGCAAGTAAACGTAAATCAATTTAGCGCGGGCTGGGGATACGGTTGGGGATATGGATGGAATCCGTATATGATGTATGGTTACCCGTCTAATTCGGTATCGACCTCAACACAAGGCACTTTATATGTTGACTTTATAGATGCTAAGAAAAAAGAATTGGTTTGGCAAGGAGAAGGAATTGGTGATCTAACACGCAACGTTGATAAAAAAGAAGCAAAGATTACCGAGTTTGTTTCTAAAATTTTAGCCCAATATCCACCTCAACTTTCAAAAAAATAATCTTTTGCCCAGGTTCTCATAAATTATTAATACTTTTGTACTTTGAAACAAGAAAACATGACAGATTTATACAAGATTAGCAGTATTATAAACATTATTGACATTCGATGATGGCGAGGTGCTGTATAAATACGTAAGAAGATACAATTTATTAAACCTCCCAAAATGGGAGGTTTTTTTATTTAAAGAAGACAATACAATGAATCTATTTGATGAGGTAAAAGCGGCTAAAGAACAATTAAAGGGTGTTATTAATACGACACCTCTTTTAAAAAACAATACACTTTCGGAAGAGTTTAAAGCGCAAATTTCGTTAAAGAGAGAAGATCTGCAGATGGTTCGATCGTACAAAATTAGAGGTGCTTACAATAAAATTAGCAGTCTTACTGATTTAGAAAAATCAACTGGAATTGTTTGTGCGAGTGCTGGAAATCATGCTCAGGGAGTAGCCTATTCGTGTAATTTATTAAAAATTCACGGTATAATCTACATGCCGAAAACCACTCCAAAACAAAAAATAAAACAAGTACAATTGTTCGGGAAATCATTTGTAGAAATTGTTCTGGTCGGAGACACTTTTGATGATGCTTACACCGCAGCGATTGCAAATGCAACTGAAAATAAAAAAAGTTTTATCCATCCTTTTGATGATATAAAAGTAATGGCGGGGCAAGGTACAATTGGTTTAGAAATTTTAGAAGATGCAAAAGAGCCTATAGATTATGTCTTTGTTCCTATTGGAGGGGGTGGCTTAGCCTCTGGATTGTCGGAGGTTTTTAAGCATTTAAGTCCACACACTAAAATAATTGGGGTACAACCGGAGGGAGCACCCGCGATGAAAACCGCAATCGAAAAAGGAACTACAATTGCATTAGATCATATTGATAAATTTGTAGATGGTGCCGCAGTAAAACAGGTTGGCGAGCAAACTTTTGCAGTCTGTAAAAATAATATTCACGATATTATTTTGGTTCCCGAAGGTAAAGTTTGTACTACTATTTTGCGCTTGTATAATGAAGAAGCGATGGTAGTAGAACCAGCGGGAGCATTGACCATTGCTGCCTTAGATTTTTATGCGGATAAGATAAAAGGCAAAAATGTAGTTTGCATTGTGAGCGGTAGTAACAATGATATTGAAAGAACTGCTGAAATTAAAGAGCGTTCTTTAATTTATGAAGGCTTGATGCATTATTTTATGATACAATTTCCGCAACGTCCCGGAGCATTAAAAGAATTTGTAAATAATATATTGGGACCAGAAGATGATATTACGTATTTTCAGTTTGCAAAAAAAAACAGCAGAGAAATGGGTTCTGCAATTGTTGGATTAGAGTTAAAAAATAAAAACGATATTATTTCGATTAAAAACAGAATGACAGCGAATGGATTTGAATTTAAATATTTAAATGATAAACCCGACCTGTACACGCAATTAATTGGATAAAATAAAAAGAAAATGATGTTAGAAGATATTAAGACGCTCGAGGATATTAAAACAATTGTGGATACTTTTTACGATAAAGTTCAAAACGACAAATTGATTGGTGCTATATTTAATGAGCGTATTCAAAATCGTTGGCCCGAACATTTAGAAAAAATGTATCGTTTTTGGCAAACTATTTTATTAGAAGAGCATACGTATTCAGGTAGTCCTTTTCCACCGCACAAACATTTACCAGTAGATCAAAGTCATTTTGACCGTTGGATGGTAATTTTTACAGAAACGATAGATGGTTTATTTGAAGGAAAAATTGCTGAAGAAGCTAAATTGCGAGCAGCAAATATGGCTTATATGTTCAATTATAAAATTGAGTATTTTCGAGATGCCAATAACTTCAATTAAATTCATAAATTACTTTTGTCTATAGAAAGGCAAGAACTTAGTACAATTGAGACCAATTAATTTGGATTGTTTTTACTTTCGGAGTGGAACAAAAAAATTGAATTTAGGGTCATTCTTTCCTTTATTTATAAAACAAGAAAAACGAACCCAAATTCAATTTTTTACTACTATGACTTTTTAACGAGTACTAACTATTGTTTCCATTCGACGTTTTGAGTCAAATTTTTGTTTGCATCTAATTCTTCTTGTGGAATAGGAAAATAGTTAAACTTTTCCATATAGTCCGGTCTTTTTAAGTTATTCGTGAATACTTCTTTTCCGATTCCCCACCTTACAATATCGTACCATCTTTCGCCTTCCAAATGAAACTCTAAGGCACGTTGGTGCATGATTTCTTTTAAAATTTCGTTTTGGTTCATACTGCCCTCTACTAAGCTAGACAGATTGGCTCTATTTCTAATTTCATTTATAGCTTTTATAGACAAAGGGAGGTTTCCAAGTTCTGCTTGGGTTTCGGCATACATCAATAGTACATGACTATATCTCATTACTCTTTCGTTAATTTCTGAGCGATGCAAGGAAGCTTCGGCTAAGGATTTATCCCAAAGCTGAAATTTTTTCCAAGTAACGGTATTCGGAGCATTTGCAAAAATTTTCGTGAAAGGCTCTTGATAAATTTCAGCACCTGGATAGTTCCAAATAAAAGTAGCATACATGCGCAAATCAAAATCACCATCAACCGTTTTCTCTTTTTGAAATTCTCTAAAAATCCATTCACTAGGAGTTAGAACATAAAAACCTCCTACTACCGCTGGCGCAAAATGAATATCTCCATCGTTAACCTGATTGCTAGCCGTTGAGTACATATATTGAATCTCAAAGATAGATTCTTGGTTGTTTTCTTTTTCTGAGTTCCAATTGTCGTAAACATCGGGCATCAAAGCAAATTGACCACTATCGATAATCCCTTTTAATTCAGTTGCCGCAAGCTGCCATTGTTCTCTATAAAGATACGATTTGGCAAGGTAGGATAGGGCTGACCATTTTGTAGCATGTCCAGCTAAATTTGGTGCGTAACTGGCTGGCAATAGAGAGGCTTCTTTAAAATCGCTTATAATTTGTCCCCATAATTCATCTTCAGTTGCTTTTGCCGGAAATCTTGTTTCGGGAACCGAAGAAAGAACCAATGGTGCTTCTTTAAAGTTCTGGGCCAAAACAAAATAGGCCAAACCTCTTAAAAATTTTGCTTCAAGCACAACTTCTTGTTTTCTTTTTTCGTCCATTTCAATAGCTACTGAATTGTCGATTACTTGATTTGCTCTGTAAATTAATATGTAAGCATTTTTCCACATATCTCTTGCGAAAGTATTGGAAGGGTCGTTCAAAAATAGATCTGGTTTGTAAATCTGTGCATTTTGAATACGCGCTACAATATCATCTCCTCTAGAATTCATGTTCTTAAAACCTTGGCTGTTCCATAAAAAGGCTTGTTTTAAAGCGCTATAAGTCGCCGTCAAACCTTGTTCTAGTTCATCGGAATTTTTCCAAAAAGTTGCGTTCGTAATCTGGTTGGGATCTTTTTCCTCCAAGAAGCTTTCACAACTAAATAAACTGGTTAATATCAAAAAGATACTAATTATTTTAAATACTTTCATTGTCGTAATTTTTTTATTTATAAAGAAATTTGTACACCCAACATATAGGTTTTTGAATACGGATAAAAACCGGTATCCACACCACGATTTAATAAGCCTGAACCAGAATAAATATCGGGGTTGTAGCCTGAATAATTCGTAATTGTAAACAGATTTTGAGCTGAGATATAAACACGGAAGCGGTCTATGCCAGTTTTCGTGTCGTCACCTTTGTTAGTAGAAAACGTATAACCAAGTTGCAATTCCTTTAATCTTAAGTAGGAACCATCTTCCAAAAATCGATCACTAGAACTTCTATTGTTTCCATTTGGATCCAATCTCGTTACCCTTGGAGTTGAGGAAGGATTATCTGGTGTCCAGGCATCCAATAATTTAGTACCCATATTGGTAAAGTTTGGTACTCCCTCAAGTGAATAAGCCGTACCGTTATATATTTTATTGCCTTGAGAACCATTAAAGAGCCCGTAGAAATCAAATTTGCGATAATCCAATTGAATATTAAAACCATAGGTAAAGTCAGGCATTGCTGATCCAGCAAAAACCCTGTCGTTGGACGTAATTAGACCATCATTATCGGCATCTTTAAAACGTACATCTCCGGGAACGGCTTTAGGTTGGATTAAAGTTACATTTCCTGCTTTATCCGTAAAAGTGTAATTATTGATCTCATCCTGATTTTGAAAAATGCCATTCGTTTTAATTAAGAAAAACGCGCCAACTTCTCCACCTTGTTTGGTTAACGTAGTGTTTTCTGCTAGGTGATAAGGCGCTCCAGCCATAATTGTTTGCGTACCAGTACCCAATTGAATCACTTTATTATTTAAAGTAGTTAAATTAGCAGATAGGTTCATTCGTAACTTTCCAAGATCTTTTTTCCAACTTACTGCAAATTCAAATCCCGTATTTCTAATCTTACCTATATTTTCATATGGAAATTGTCCAGAACCGTTTGACAATGGAATAGGTACTCTTAACAAAAGATTATTTGAATTACTTTCATAATAATCTGCCGTAATTGCAACTGTATTATCGAACATACTAATATCAACACCAAGGTCTTTACTGATATTAGATTCCCACTTTAAATTCGAAGAAACTAAGTCTAACTGAGTAGCACCAAAATTCAGGCTTTGGTCTGTGCCAAAAGGATAATGTTGAGAGGAGTTAATTAAGGCAGAAAAGGCATAATTTCCAATTTCTTGATTACCTAACTCTCCATAACTTGCTCTTATTTTTAAATCATTGATCAATCCATCTTTAGAAAAGAACGCCTCATTAGAAACTCTCCAAGCCAATGCTAGAGAAGGAAAAACGGCCCATTTGTTTTTATCTGCAAAGCGAGAAGAACCATCTCTCCTAACGGTAGCCGAAAGAAGATAACGATCATCAAAGTTGTAATGAATACGTCCAAATTGAGAGGCTAAAGTATGATTCCATTCTGAACCAGCTACTGACATACCTTGGGTACTCGCACCTAAAACATAGATGCCATCAGGCATTCCACTTCCTGAGCCAAAGGTATTTCGGTACGATTCTTTTTGAGAGGAAAGTCCAGCAAGAAAATTAAATTTGTGCTTTTTAATTGTTAACTCATAATCAGCAGTACCTTCAATAATCCAAGAAAGCTCTCTACTGCGATCTTCGCTGATATTGTTTAATGGATTGGTCAAAGTACCCAAATCATATCGTTGTGTATGATTAAAGTTATATCCATTATTCAAGGTTCCACCAGTATTCAGTTTAATGTTCAGCTTATCTATAGGCTCATAATTAACCGTAAAATTGGTTCTTATGAAATCATTATTGCTGTTATTTTTAAATAAATTTTGGGCTGCTACGGGACTAAAAATGTCAAACATATCCCCATAAGTTCCTCCATATCCTCCTAATTTAGTGTCGTCATAAACGGGAACTGTAGGAGGCGTCTCTAATGTTCGTTTGATAGAATTTTGACTTTCGTTGTTGGATTTACTGGTATACACACTTAAATTTTCATTGAACGTGAATTTTCCTTTCGTAAAAGCTGAATTTATTCGTCCTGATAATCTCTCGAACCCCGTATTCATGGCGATACCGTCTTGCTTGAAATAATCAATAGAAGAATTTACTTTGGCAT
The DNA here is from genome assembly GCF_001529295.1 of Flavobacterium sp. TAB 87. Taxonomy (GTDB): domain Bacteria; phylum Bacteroidota; class Bacteroidia; order Flavobacteriales; family Flavobacteriaceae; genus Flavobacterium. Next base: position 120,172 of record NZ_LLWK01000032.1, on the reverse strand, counting down.
TTTTCGATCCACCAGAGAAATTAAGATTTAGGTTCGCCATAGGAGCAACCGAATAAAACTCCTTCGACCAATTGGTACCTGCACCATAAGATTCAGGAGTATTTTTGTAAAAGGGTTGAAGACCATCATTTAGGTAAGCTTGGTTCATCGTCCTTACATGTTGCTCTGCGTTCATGACTGAAATGTTGTTTCCAACGGATTCCAAACCATAATAGGCATTTACATCCAATTTAAATACACCTTCTTTTGCACGCTTTGTAGTTATTAAAACCACTCCATTAGCTGCCCTAGAACCATATATTGCTGCCGAAGCACCATCTTTTAAAACCTCTATAGATTCAACATCATTTGGAGAAATGTTATTGATATTACTAGGAATTCCATCAATGATGTACAACGGATCGTTACTACCTAAAGAAGAAGTACCTCTAATTTTAATATCTACTCCTTGGCCTGGCTTGCCAGAATTTGAAGTTACTTGAACCCCAGCCATTTGACCTTGGATGGCATTACCAACATTGCTGCTTGCGTATTTCTCAATTTTATCCTGCTTTAACGAAGAAACGGATCCAGTAAGATCACTCTTCTTTACAGTACCATAGCCAACAACTAAAACTTCATTTAGATCAGCAGCATCTTCTTGCAATACCACTGCTATGTTTTGTTGGTCGCCAACTGTAATTTCTTTGGTAGAAAAACCAATGTAAGAAACTACCAATGTTGCATTTTTACTGCCTACATAAATAGAAAAATTACCATCAAAATCGGTTTGCGTTCCGTTGCTTGTGCCTTTTTCTACTATATTAGCAAAGGGCACGGGTACACCAGTACCATCAGTAACTTTTCCTTTTATTTGACGTTGTTGAATTTCAGCAACAAGGATTTCCTTTATAATAACGGTATTTTTATTTCGAATTTCGAAATCGAATTTTTTGGACGACAGAATTTGTTTGAATAATTCATTAGTGGAAACTATTCCTTTTTTTAGTTTAATCTTAGGTGCGTTTTCAAATATGTTTTCTTGATAAATGAACGCAAAGTCGGTTTGCTTTCTTAATAAATCAAAAACCTCGTCAATGGTGACCGTTTTATCTTCATTAATAGTAACCTTTGCATTCTGGGAGAAAATCGCGCCCGAAGAAAAACTAAAAACGGATGTGCAAAATAATAGTAAATACGCTCTCATGATAAATCGTAAGGGACCTTTTCTCATAAAGAAAAGACAGTTAATACATTTAAATTTCATAAATTTGTTGTGTTGGTTGATTATAATTAATTGATTAATAATGTAAAGAGGGGGAAAGCAATATACTTCTCACGGTTAAACTTTCTTCCCTTCTTTTTTTACTTTAAAATGACTTTCTTGGCTGTTACTTCATAGGAGTTAATAAATTTAGTTTCTTTAATAATTGTTAATATTTCTTCTAGACTTTGTTTTTTAAGCAGTACTCCGTTGAACTTTACATTCTCTAAATTTTTGTTAGAAAACTCAAATTCAATATCATACCACCTTGATAATACGATCATAATCTCCTTTAAAGATTTTCCTTTAAAGCTAAAAAGTCCACTTTTCCATGATATTTCATCATAAACGTCGATGTCTTTTATCGTCAACTTTTGGTTCTCAGTATTTAGTATAATTTGTTGGTTTGGAATTAAATATTGCGTTTTATTCATACTATTTAGCGCCACCTTTCCTTCTACTAATGTGGTATAAATAGCAGTAGAGTTTTTATAGGCTTTAATGTTAAATTCTGTTCCCAAAACTTCTATATCCTGTACTTGCGTTTTCACATTAAACTTACTTCCATTATGATCAGAACTTGGAGAAACATCAAAATAAGCCTCTCCATATAAAAGCTCTACCTTACGCGTTTCTCCTTTTATAAATGCCACTGGAAATTTTAATTGTGTTTCTGAATTTAGCCATACTTTAGTCCCGTCAGCTAACTGCAACTTAAATTGTCCTCCTCTAGGAATCGTTAAGTAATTGTAGATTATTTCTGACTTTGTGTTGTTTTGTGTTTCATAGACTAATTCTTTACCATCACTAACGGCATTATCTGCAACATATCCCCCGTCTTTTTCTAATGGAATTATATCCCCATTTTCTAAAGTAAGTATTGCTTTATCTGTTCCTATTTCAATTTTAGGAATGACAACAGCGGTTGCAACTACAGGTACTATTTCCGATGTAGTACTAACGAGATTACTTCTAAAAAAATAACTAGAAACTAAACCAATCGTAAGTATGGCAGCTGCCGCATATTTCCAGAAATAAAATTTCTTTTTTGATGGTGCATCAGCTTCTACAATAGTACTGAAGATGATATCAGCCTGCGTTTCATTCATATCTGGGTACTCGTCGAGCATGTCGTTTATCACTTCAATATCGGCTACATCAGATAATTTTTTTGCCTTTTTGATGTCAGTTACAACTTGCTGCACTTCTTCCGTAGAGCATTCACGTTTTATAAATTTTAAGAATAAGTCTTTTTTTTCTGCTGATCTGTTCATCGGTATACTAATCTATAGGGGTAATACCCCTGAGTTGTACAATAGTACTACTCGGAGTTGTGATTTTTTTAATAAACTCAACAATATTTACAAGATACTGAATACCAGTTATTTGCACTAAAAATTAGTTAAGTAAGAAGAGGTAAATAATTATCTTTTTGTAGTTTTAAGGACAAGTTTTTAATCTGATTATAAGTTATAACCAATGTCTAAGAGCCATTAACAAAATCAAATTAATGTTTTTATTTTCTAAAAGAGAAGAACGAAGAGACTCTAACGCCTTACTCATTTGATTTCTAACGGTATGAGGCGATAGGCTTAATTCCTCGGCAATAGTATCATAACTTTTACCTTCATTTCGAGACATCTCAAAAATTAGTAATCTTTTTGGCGATAGTTTATCGAGCGCTTTCTGTTTTATAATCTCCAACTCAGCTTCACGTATATAGTGTTCGGTAACATTCGTTATTTTCTGACTGGTGTAAAAAACTTCTTCACGTAATTTTCGATTGTTTGCAGCCTTCTTTAAGAACTTTAGCGTTTTGTTTTTGGTAATCGTAAAAAGATACGCTTTAAAAGACATTTCTGGGTTTAGAGATTCTCGCTTAATCCAAACTTTTAAAAAAACATCTTGTACAATTTCTTCTGCATAAGTGCTAGAATGAACCATGCTTAAACTAAATCGGTATAAATCATTTCTATAGGTGTCAAAAAGTGTACGAAATGCCAGATGATTGCCAACCATAAGTTGATTGACTAATAAATTATCACTAGGTATTTCTTTTTTTTGCATTAAATAAGAAAGATTTTTCATTAAAATTTGCAATAATTTTTAGAATATAGTAATTAAAAAGTAAATTAAATTAATATAGTCTAGCAATATTACAAAAAAAATTAATAATTCAACATAAAAAGCAACGTATGTATTTTACTTATTATAACTAAGATTTTTAACACGTAGAGCGAAATAGCAATGTGTTGTATGATGCATTAATGGAGAATGTAACTAATGGAAAAGCACAGTATGAAAATTTTTGACGACCAATAATAGGGATATAACAAGCTAATAAAATTTTGATTTTTGAGAAAATCTTTTTGAAGAAAATAAAATTAAATGGTAGAAAATGGTTGCCGAAGTTGTAATTTTACGATACAAACTACAACGATTTCGAAATGAATCCAAATATTGAAACCAATCCATTATTAGAGCGTTTGCCGAAGCATTTAACGCAATTTATTAAACCACAAGATTACGGTGATTATACACCAATTAATCAGGCGGTCTGGAGGTATGTAATGCGCAAAAATGTTAATTATTTGTCTAAAGTGGCGCATCATTCGTATTTGGATGGTTTAGAAAGAACCGGAATAGAGATTGATAACATTCCGAGTATGTACGGAATGAATAGAATTCTATCTGAAATTGGCTGGGCTGCCGTTGCGGTTGATGGCTTTATTCCGCCCAATGCATTCATGGAATTTCAAGCTTATCAAGTATTAGTTATCGCTTCTGATATTCGTCAATTAGAACATATAGAATATACACCAGCTCCCGATATTATTCACGAAGGTGCCGGTCATGCTCCAATTATTGCTAATCCTGAATATGCTGAATATTTGCGTCGCTTTGGCGAAATTGGTTGCAAAGCTATTTCTTCTCATAAAGATTACGAGATGTACGAAGCGATTCGTTTGCTTTCGATCTTAAAAGAAGCAGAAGGAACACCCGAAATTGAAATTGAAAAAGCTGAAAAAGCGGTTGAAGAACTTCAGAATAATATGGGCGAATTGTCTGAAATGGCTCAAATTCGAAACCTGCATTGGTGGACCGTAGAGTATGGTTTGATTGGAACAGTAGAAGATCCGAAAATTTATGGAGCTGGATTGTTATCTTCTATCGGAGAAAGTGCACAGTGCATGACCGAAAAGGTTAAAAAAATTCCCTACGATATTTCGGCTGCCGGCCAAAATTTTGATATTACAAAGTTGCAACCGCAATTATATGTTACCCCAACATTTTCTCATCTAAGCTACATTTTAGAAGAATTTGCTAATAGAATGGCTTTACGCACAGGCGGTTTGTCTGGAATCAGGAAATTAATTGATTCCAATGCTCTAGGAACTATTGAATTGAGCACAGGTCTGCAAATTTCTGGCGTTTTTACGAATGTTATTGAAGCAGAAGGAAAGCCTGTTTATATTCAAACCACTGGAAAAACTGCATTATCTTATCGCGAGAAAGAACTGGTGAGTCACGGGACAACAACACATGCCGAAGGTTTTGGTAGTCCAATTGGTAAACTTAAAGGCTTTAATTTGGCTATTGAAGATATGAGTCCAAAAGATTTGACAGCTTACAAAATTGTAGAAGGGGAAACAATTTGCTTAGAATTTGAAGGGAATATTATTGTAAAAGGTGAAATTATTACTGGTTCTCGTAATTTACACGGCGAAATAATTTTGATTAGTTTTAAAAACTGTTCGGTTACACAAGGAGAAACACTTTTATTTGAACCCACTTGGGGAACCTACGATATGGCAGTCGGTAAAAAAGTTATTTCGGCTTTTTCTGGACCTGCGGACACTGAAAGTTTCGACATGATTTCTCACGTTCCTTCCAGTAAAACGATAAAAGCTAAAGAATCGGACACTCGCAATGATTTAGAAACCTTATACGGAAGCGTTCGCACGATACGCGAAAATAATGATACGCAATCTTCATTGAAAAGTATTTTTAATAAAGTAAAAGAAAACCATGCTAGCGATTGGCTTTTACCATTAGAGATAGCCGAATTAGCGTATTTAAGAAATGACATTTCTTTTGCCATAGAAATTGAAGAATACCTGGAAACGATTAAATTAAGACGACCAGTTGTAGCACATTTAATTGTTGGAGGTTTAGAATTAATTTTTAATAATTTGTAGAATATATATTAGTTTCTGATTTTTTAGCCACGAATTAAATTTTTCTTATCAATTTAATTTGTGGCTATTTTTATTCTTTAATCTATTGCAGCTTTCTAGATCTTTAGTACAGTTTGATTGTATTGACTCGACTTTCTAAAAATGAGTCTCGTCTCTATATTTATAGAATCATATTGTAACATCTCCTGTTTCTATTCCCTCTTTTTTCAGTTTTAATTTTTTATCTTAAGTGAAATCACCACTATTTGTTTTTATTCCAAAACATTGAAATTATACAACCACTTCGTAAATATTCATAAAATTAGACATGTACCTCGCTATTACTTTTGTACTCGAAGTTAGACCCTCTAAATTTACTATTATGATTATTAGAATAAACGAATTACCTACAAATATGATTGGCTTTAAAGCTGTTGGAGACTTATTAAAAGCAGACTTCGACGTTATTATTGAAGAATTAAAACACTATATAAACACAAATAAAAACGCCAATTATTTATTGGTTTTTGAAAAAGCACCAACGGATTTTACTTTAGGAGCTTGGTTGCACGAAGGATTGCTTCGTATGAGAAATACGGTAGATTGGTCGCGTGGAGCTTTAGTTACAGACTCAGAACGAATGATGAGTTATGCTTCGGAGTTTAATAAAACAATTTCGGGTGAATTTAAAACCTTTATCAAAGCAGACTATTTAACCGCTGTAGATTGGACAGCCGAGCGCATCAATTAAAATCAAAACTTAATTTTCAACTTGAATAGGTTGCAAGAATTTTTAGAAAGCATTGACTTGTATTTGTAAATTTTCACAATCTATTCAAGATGATTTTTTATATAAAAATACCCCCAAAAGACAAATGCTTTTGGGGGTTTTTCAATGGTAATGGTTTGGTTTGGGTTATTTATTTTTAGTAATAGGTAAAACGTCTTACTTTGGCAATATATTTAGCTAAACGAACTACTTGATGGCTGTAGCCAAATTCATTATCATACCAAATATACAACACGATATTTTTACCATCTTTGGAAACAATGGTAGCATTGCTGTCGTAAATCGCTGGGGCAGAAGTTCCTACAATATCCGAAGAAACCAATTCGTTGTTTAGCGAATATTTAATTTGTTCCACCAATTCGCCTTCCAAAGCGTATTTTTTCATTATTTTATTAAGACCTGCAACGGACGTGGTTTTATTAACTTCAAGACTTAACACTACCAATGAACCGTTTGGTACAGGAACACGAATCGCATTCGACGTTAGTTTTCCTTCCAATGAAGGTAATGCTTTAGCAACAGCACTTCCGGCTCCAGTTTCTGTAATAACCATGTTGAGAGCAGCAGCTCTACCACGGCGGTATTTCTTATGCATATTGTCGACCAAATTTTGATCGTTGGTATAAGCATGAATTGTTTCTAAGTGTCCTTTTACAACACCCAAAGTATCTTCAACTGCTTTTAAAATGGGCGTAATAGCATTGGTAGTGCACGAAGCTGCAGAGAAAATATCAATTTCATCTGGATTGTATTCGTTATGATTTACACCATGAACAATATTTGGAACGCCTTTTCCGGGTGCAGTTAATAAAACTTTGGACGCCCCTTTGGATACTAAATGACGTTTTAGCGCTTCTTCTGTAGTAAAGGCACCTGTATTATCAATAATTAATGCATCGTTGATTCCGTAAGTCGTATAATCAATTTCTTCGGGACTTTGGGCGGTTATGATATGAACGGTTGTTCCGTTAATGATTAAAGCATTATTTTTTGCATCTGCAACTACAGATCCAGGAAAGTCACCATGAATGGAATCATAGCGCAATAAAGAGGCTCTTTTTTCTAAAGTTACCACGTCGTTTTTATCACGAGTTACAATGGCTCTTAAACGCAATTGGTTTCCTTTTCCTGTTTTTGACATTAACTCGCGAGCTAACAATCGACCAATTCGTCCAAAACCGTACAAAACCACATCTTTGGGCTGAATTTCTTCAGATGATTTTGCGTGTTTTAATTTATCTAAAACAAAATAACGGGCATCTGGATATTTCTCTTCTTCTAAACTAAATTCATACGCTAGTTTTCCAATGTCTAGTTTGGAAGGAGGTAAGTCTAAAGAAAGAATAACTTTTGCAATTTCGACCGAATTAAAAACAGTAATTGGCTTGCCTACAAATTCACCAGCATATTGATGTAAATTTATAATATCACTTACATTTTTGTCTAGTAACTGATTTTTGAATAGCACCATTTCGATTGATTTGTCGTACCATAAATCGCTAATGATTTTAATAAGTTCAACTCCTGCTTTTCGTCTGTCGACTTGCAATGAAACTTCTTTTTGATACAAAGGTATTTTGCCCATAGTTGTAAAAATTGAAAAAAAAATAAGTAGTTGTGTTTTTTAAATTTGCGGCAAAAATACGATTTCAATCGATTTCGTAAGCTATTTTATCATTTTTTTTAACAAAAAAAAGCTGCCTAGTGAAATACAGAGCAGCTAAAAATTTAATGTTAAAATAGATTTAGATAATAATTCGCAGTACTTCTCCATTTTTATTTATCATTTCAATACGAATACTTTGATTTTCATCCTTATTATTTAAAAGTTTAGAAACCGTTTCTACATCCGTGGCTTTAGCGTTGTCTACGCTCAGAATGATGTTTCCGATCAATTCCTCTGCATATTGTGCCAAATTATCGTTTGTAATTGACTTAATTTTCACGCCGTAATTTAAACGAAACTTCTTTTTATCAGAATCGGTAATATTTTCTAATTGAATTCCTTTAAATTCTGCCGAATAAAATTCATTTTTACTCAAAGTTACCGCCGACAATTTAGTTTTTCCATCACGCAAATAAGTTACTTGAACCACATCATCTGGACGCTTTGTATTAATGTAACCCGACAAATCTGCAAAAGTATTCACTTTCTGTTCGTCCAGTTTGATAATAATATCTCCTTTTTTCAAGCCTGCTCTTTCCGCTCCAGATTTAGCAGATACCGAATTGATATAAAACCCTTCCGTTTGATTGATTCCCAATTCTTTTGAAGCATTCGAGTTCAATTCCCCACCTTGAACACCTAGAATTCCGCGTTGTACATTACCGTATTCCATAATGTCCTCAATAATTTTTCTAGCATTATTGGAAGGTACTGCAAACGAATAGCCAGTATAACTTCCGGTTGGAGACGAGATCATAGTGTTAATTCCAATTAATTCTCCTCTGGTATTTACCAAAGCACCGCCACTATTTCCAGGATTTACAGCAGCATCAGTTTGAATAAAAGATTGAATTCCGTTACCGCCGATACTTCTGGCCTTTGCAGAAACAATTCCAGCTGTAACAGTCGAAGTTAAATTGTACGGATTTCCAACAGCCAAAACCCATTCGCCTACTTTTACATTATCAGAATTAGCAAACGTGGTGTAAGGCAACTTGTCTTTTGCATCAATTTTTAAAAGTGCGATATCCATTTTAGAATCCGTACCAATTAATTTTGCTTTGTATGATTTGTTATTGTTCAACGTAATTTCAATTTCAGAGGCATCTTTAATCACATGATTGTTAGTGACAATATAACCATCTTCAGAAATTATAACACCAGAACCAGTTCCTACTTGTTCCTGTTGCTGCTGCCCGCCGTACCCGTAAAAATATTCCAACATAGGGTTAGACACTGTTCTTCTCGTAACATTTTTTACGTGGACTACAGTATGAATCGTTTCGTTGGCTGCTTCTGTAAAATCAACCGCTTCGGCTGCCAGACCAACTGTTTTTGTAAAAGAATCGGATGCGACCGTTACTCCAGACTTTTTATCGCTAAAGAAAGAATCACTGTTTTCAAATAATAACTTGTAAGCACCGAGCGTCATAGTTCCACTTAAAAGCGACACTAAGAATAAGGTAGAAAATCGTTTCATAGTTTGTTCATGTTTAAGTTATTTCATAGTAAAATTAAAGCAAAATTTTATTTCATAATTATGCTTTAACGCACTTTAACTATGATTAACATATCATTAATAGTTTGTACTTTTGTGAGTTCAACTCGATAAAAAAAATGCAGATAGATTTTTATAAATACCAAGGAACCGGAAATGATTTTGTAATGATCGATAACCGTGCCGATTTTTTTCCAAAAGACAATGTAAAAGTTATTGAACGTTTGTGTGACAGACGTTTCGGTATTGGCGCAGACGGCTTAATTTTACTGGAAAAGGATGCGAATACCGATTTTAAAATGGTGTACTATAACGCCGATGGAAATGAAAGTTCGATGTGTGGTAATGGCGGTCGTTGTTTGGTAGCTTTTGCCAAAAAGTTGGGTATTATTGCCAGTAAAACTATTTTTATTGCAACCGATGGCTTGCACCATGCGTCTGTAGGTGATGATAATCTAGTTGCTTTGCAAATGATCGATGTAGAAACGATTACTGCTTTTGATACGCATACATTTTTAAACACTGGTTCTCCACACCATGTTGAGCTAGTTGATGATTTAGAAACCTATAAGGTAAAAGAAAATGGGGCTCGATTGCGATATAGCGAATTGTATGGTGAAAAAGGAAGTAACATTAATTTTGTAAAGAAGATTGACGATACTACCTTCTCTTTGCGAACATATGAACGTGGAGTAGAAGATGAAACCTTGGCTTGCGGAACAGGAGCAACGGCTGTTGCTATAGCTATGAACGCTACTGGGCAAACAAACGAAACCAACTTAAATTTGAACGTAGAAGGAGGGAAGCTGCAAGTAAATTTTGAAAAAAGAGATCATTTATATACTAATATTTTCTTGAAAGGTCCGGCGGAGTTTGTTTTTAAAGGAACTATAGTAATTTAGAGCTTTTAGTATTTAAATCAGAATCTTATATTTTTGAATCAAAGATGAAAACATTAAAAGGAGATACTATTTATATTCGCGCATTAGAACCTAATGATTTGGAGTTTATTTATGCTATAGAAAATGATATGAGTATTTGGGAAGTGAGCAATACCCAAACTCCTTACAGTCGTTTTTTAATCAAACAGTATCTGGAGAATGCACATCAAGATATTTACGAAGCCAAACAATTGCGCTTAGCAATTTGCCAAGATCAAGATTATCCAGCAGTAGGATTAATAGATTTGTTTGATTTTGATCCTAAAAATAATCGAGCAGGAATTGGTATCGTTATTCATAAAGAAGCAAATAGAAATCAAAACATTGGTACAGAGGCCTTAGAGTTGTTAATTGCTTATGGGTTTAATCAATTAAATTTGCATCAATTATATGCAAATATTGGCACACATAATAAAGCAAGTATCGCACTTTTTACTAAATTTGGATTCGAAAATATAGGTATAAAAAAAGATTGGATCTTAGTAAACGGCACCTATCACGACGAAGCTATTTTTCAATTAATCAATAAAAAATAAAATTAGATCATTTTGACTATAAAGAAAATAATTTCCATCGCTTCTATTGTTGTTATCTCAGGTTTACTGATTTATGGCTTTATCTTAATACAGCAAATTTTTAGCAGCAATACGCAATTCGAAAAAAATGAGACTTATGTTTATGTACCGACGGGTTCTAATTATGATGATATTAAAGTCATTTTAAAACCTTACGTGAAAAACATGGATCGTTTTGAGATGGTAGCCAATAAGCGTGATTATCCACAAAATGTGAAAGCAGGTCGTTTTCTACTTAAAAAAGGAATGAACAACATCGACTTAGTTCGTGCAATGCGATCTAATAATGCAGTAAAATTAGCATTCAACAACCAAGAACGGTTGGAAAGTTTTGCAGGCAGAATTGGTTCTGAAATAGAGGCCGACAGTACAGCTTTAATGGCAGCGATAACTGATTCTGTTTTTATGAAAGAAAACGGATTCACTAAAGAAAACGTCTTTGCCATGTTTATTCCGAACACTTATGAAATTTATTGGAATACCTCTGCAGATAAGTTTCGAGATAAAATGATCAAAGAGTATCGTGTTTTTTGGACAGACGAACGTGTAGCTAAAGCAAAGGCACAAGGTATGACGCCAGTTGAAGCTACTATTTTAGCCTCAATCGTACACAAAGAGTCTGTTAAAAAAGACGAAAGACCTAGAATTGCTGGAGTTTACTTAAACCGAATTCGTTTGGGAATGCCACTTCAAGCTGACCCTACAGTAATCTATGCGATCAAGAAAAAATCAGATGATTTTGAGCAAGTTATTAAACGAGTTTTTTATAAGGACTTAACGATGTCGTCTCCCTATAATACATACGTCAATATTGGTTTGCCTCCAGGTCCCATTGCAATGCCCGATATTACTGCTTTAGATGCTGTTTTAAATCCAGAAAAAAATGATTTCATCTATTTCTGTGCGAGTATAGATCGCTTTGGTTATCATGAATTTGCTTCCACTTACGAAGAACATACTGTAAATGCTAGGAAATATTCAGAATGGATCAATGCGCAAGGAGTAAATAGATAGGTTTGCTACTACGGAAGATTTCTATTTTTACTTTTATACTGCTAAGCCAATTATCTTTTGCGCAAAGTAAATTTGATCGTTTCCTAACGCCATCAGATACTTTAAATCTAAAAAGAAAAAATACGGTCTATAGTACTGAAGCTGCCTTAGCTTCGGTCACTTTAATTGGTTTAAATCAACTTTGGTACGCTGACTACCCGAAAACTAATTTTCACTTTATAAATGATAACAGTGATTGGTTGCAAATGGATAAAGTAGGCCATTTATATTCCGCCTATCACTTAGGACGTGTTGGAGCAGAAATGCTACAATGGACTGGAGGAAGTGAGAGGTCACAATTGATCTATGGAGCGACGCTCGGTTTTGCATTTTTAACCGCTGTTGAAGTTTTAGATGGATTTTCATCTGAATGGGGAGCTTCATCAGGAGATTTGATTGCTAATGCTTCTGGAACGGCTTTATTCGTTTCACAAGAACTTCTGTGGAAAGAACAACGTATTACACCTAAATTTTCTTTTCACACGACTCATTACGCAGCACTAAGACCAAATGTTTTAGGAACTAATTTTCAAAAACAATTATTGAAGGACTATAATGGACAGACCTATTGGTTGTCTGCGAATTTATATTCTTTTGCAAAAACAACAACTATTCCAAAATGGATTAATGTTGCGTTAGGATATGGAGCTGAAGAAATGATTGCTGGTTCTTCCAAAAACAGTGCAAATTTATCACATGGAAATGCGAAAAGACATCGTCAATTTTACCTTAGTGTAGACGTTGACTTGACAAAAATTGAAACAAAATCGCATTTTTTGAAAACAATTTTCTCCGTTTTCAACACCATAAAAATTCCAGCTCCCACTCTCGAATATTCTCCTAACGAGGGAGTTACCGGTCACTTTTTTTACTTTTAGATAAGTTTAACAGCTTGATTTTCAGTTTTATAATTTTAATTGTATCTTTGCTGGCAGAAATTTTTGAAAGTGACAGTTTCAAAAGAAAACCAATTTATGATAAAGAAATGGCATTTTTATTCGAGTTTGACAGTTATTGTCGCGTTTTTAAGCGTAGGTTTTAAACCCTTTACATTAGAAATAAGTCCATGGTTTTTAACGGACAAAAACACAGAGGAAGTTTATTTATTTCCATCAGAAAAACAAGAAGATTACGTCAGTTTAAACATTCCTTTTACAGGAAAAAGATTAAACGGCTTCAAAGAAGCACTCGCTTTAAAAGAATCTCAAGGACACTATCGAAAAGTAAATTCGTTAGGTTATATGGGAAAATACCAGTTCGGTTCTGAAACCTTAAGAACTGTAGGAGTTAAAAATGATTCCAAATTTTTACAAAATCCGGCATTACAAGAAAAAGCATTTATTGCACTACTGTCACAAAACAAATGGTTGCTTCGTAAAGAAATAGCAAAGTACGAGGGCAAAATGATTGGTGATGTTATGGTAACAGAATCTGGTATTTTAGCAGCAGCACATTTAGGCGGTCCCGGATCAGTAAAGCGTTTTTTTAGAAACGGAGGAAAGAGAAATTTTAGAGATGCTTATGGAACTTCAATAAGCAGCTACATGCGAAAATTTGGAGGATATGACATTTCATTTATCGAAGCGGATAGTAAGGCTACGGTAAGTAAAATATAAAAAAAAATAGCTGCTCAATTGAGTAGCTATTTTTTTTTACTTTTATTAAATTCTTATTAGAAAAGTAGCTTAAAACAAAGTTTTTCTATTTTAAAGTTACTTGTATATTTGAAAGTTTTGCATGTAATTTTCTGCAAAGCTAATCGATCAAAATTTCTAAAATGGTAATAGCAGCTTCACTAATTTTTGTTCCAGGTCCGAAAATAGCAACGGCACCGGCATCAAATAAAAACTGATAATCTTGTTTAGGAATTACGCCACCAACAATGACCATAATATCTTCTCGTCCGTGTTTTTTTAATTCTTCAATTACTTGTGGCACCAGTGTTTTATGACCCGCAGCCAAAGAAGAAATGCCTAAAATATGTACGTCATTTTCAACCGCTTGTTTAGCTGCTTCTGCTGGAGTTTGAAAAAGCGGACCAATATCTACATCAAAACCTACATCGGCATAGCCAGTTGCCACTACTTTTGCACCTCGATCGTGTCCGTCTTGTCCCATTTTTGCAATCATAATTCTCGGACGTCGTCCCTCTTGTTTGGCAAAAATATCAGCTAATTGCTTGGCTTTTTCAAAACTTTCGTCATTTTTAATTGCTTTACTATACACTCCGCTAAAAGATTTTATTTGTGCTTTAAATCGGCCAAATACGGTTTCTAAGGCATCACTAATTTCACCAAGAGTTGCTCTATTTCTAGCCGCTTCTATAGCAATTTCTAATAAATTTCCTTTTCCTGATTTAGCACATTCTATTAATTGATTTAAGTTTTCTTGTACTTTTTGAGCATCACGACTCGACTTAATTTGCTCCAAACGTTCAATTTGTTGTTTGCGCACCAATTGATTGTCGATGTCTAGAATTTGCAAAGGATCTTCTTTGTCTAGTCGGTACTTATTCACCCCGACAATAATATCTTGTCCACTGTCAATACGCGCTTGTTTTCTAGCAGCTGCTTCTTCGATTCTCAATTTTGGAATACCAGCTTCAATCGCTTTGGTCATTCCGCCAAGTTCTTCAACTTCTTGTATTAATTTCCAAGCATTTTCAGCCAGTTCATTAGTTAAGCTTTCGACATAATAACTGCCTGCCCAAGGATCCACCGTTTTAGTGATCTTCGTTTCTTGCTGTAAATAGAGTTGTGTATTTCTAGCGATTCGAGCTGAAAAATCGGTAGGTAGAGCAATGGCTTCATCTAAAGCGTTGGTGTGTAGGGATTGTGTTCCTCCAAAAGCTGCTGCTGCTGCTTCAATTGTTGTTCGAGCTACATTGTTAAACGGATCTTGCTCGGTTAAGCTCCAACCGCTAGTTTGACAATGTGTTCGTAAGGCCAACGATTTGTCACTTTTTGGGTTAAACTGCTGAATGAGCTTGGCCCAAATCATTCTGCCTGCTCTCATTTTGGCAACTTCCATAAAATGATTCATTCCGATTGCCCAGAAAAAAGACAGACGCGGCGCAAAATCATCAATATTCATTCCGGTAGATAAACCGGTGCGTATGTATTCTAAGCCGTCAGCCAACGTGTAAGCCAGCTCAATATCTGCGGTAGCTCCCGCTTCTTGCATGTGATAACCAGAGATAGAGATAGAATTGAATTTAGGCATTTTCTTACTCGTAAATTTAAAGATATCAGCAATGATTTTCATCGAAGGTGTCGGTGGGTAAATATAGGTGTTGCGGACCATGAATTCTTTGAGAATATCATTTTGAATGGTTCCTGAAAGTTTTTCGGTCGCTACTCCTTGTTCTTCGGCGGCCACAATATAAAAAGCCATAATGGGTAAAACAGCTCCGTTCATGGTCATAGAAACCGACATCTCGTCTAATGGAATCTGATCAAACAACACTTTCATGTCTTCAACAGAATCAATGGCAACTCCTGCTTTACCTACGTCTCCAACCACGCGCTCGTGATCTGAATCGTATCCTCTATGTGTTGGTAAATCGAATGCGATCGATAAACCTTTTTGACCTGCAGCTAAATTGCGACGGTAAAAAGCATTACTTTCTTCAGCAGTAGAAAACCCTGCATATTGGCGAACTGTCCACGGTTTTCGTACGTACATCGAGGCATAGGGACCTCTTAAATAAGGGGCAAAACCAGCACCAAAATCGAGATGATGCAAGTCTTTAATATCTGCTGACGAATAGTTTGGTTTGATCAAAATATCTTCAGCAGTAAGAAAATTATTTTCAATAGCTTCAGCACTAGTATTTTTAACTGTTGAAGAATCTAAAGAGATATGTTGGAGGTTTTTTCTTGTCATTGCTACTTTTTTGGGTAGTGAATTAAGTACATCTACAAACTAAACTTCGGTTGCTAAACGTTCTTGTTCTACTTTTTCGGCCAATCTTTTTTCGATAATTGGCGTAATTAATGTCTTTCGTGGCTTGATTTTTACAAATGGAAACAATTCTAAATCGTGTTTCATTCGGTCAGTCTCATTTGTATACTTATTGGTTCCTACCAAAACGGCACTTTTACGATCAAACAATTCTTGCTCTTTATCGGCACTTTCTTGAATTTTTCTTTTGATAAGTCCGTCGTTAAGTTGCTTTAAGAACCCACCGTTGGATTCAATGTCTTTAAAAAGAGTTAGTGCTTTTTCTGCCAATTGCATCGTCAAACTTTCAATATAATAACTTCCATCTGCAGGATTATCTACTTTGTCAAAATAGCTTTCTTCTTTTAAAATAAGCAGTTGGTTGCGTGCAATACGATCGCCAAACTCATTGTCTTTATGGTACAAAGCATCGTATGGTAAGTTGGCAATGGCGTCTGCACCACCAATAATAGCCGACATGCACTCGGTGGTGGTGCGTAACATATTGACGTTGTAATCGTAGATTGTTTTATTGCGTTTGGATGGCGTTACTAACAGATGAAACTTTAAATCGGCATGATATTCTATGGCAATACGATCAAATACGATTCGTAAAGCTCGAAGTTTCGCAATTTCAAAAAAGTAATTTCCTCCAACCGCCATTTCAAAGACGATAGTGTTACGATACGAGGGTACTCGGTTTAAATATTCGTTAGCTTGTGCTAAACTGTAGGCAATTTGCTGAACCATGTTGGCACCAGCATTTTGGTACAAGTTCCCATTTACCGCTAGTAAATTAGAATTTCTATGTTGTTTTGAAAGATTTTCGAGTGTTTCAAAATTATTTTTATCAGTGGTCGCAAACCAATTTCCGTCTTTTGCGAGTTGTCCGATCGGGTCATTAAGAATATAAAAAACAGCTTTTTTATCGCTCGCAATTTCTTCTAATTTAGAAACGAAATCGATTGAGATAAAATTCAAATTAAAGTATACGATTTTATTTTCTAAAGGAATTGGACTAAGTAATTTTTGGAGGTCGCAGTCGCTGTTTTCAATTGTAAAACGAAGACTTTGTGCGCCACGATTTAAAGATTCAATAGCTCTTAATGTTGATTTTTCAATATCATAAACGAAAATATTTTGACAAATTTTAAAATCAGAAGCTTTCGTAGCAATCGGTAATGGATTTTTAAAATCGTCGCTGTGGTAAAAAGGTTTTACCTGAATGTCTTCGGGTGAATTCCATATTACAGTTTCGTTGTAGTCGGCACCGTTCAACTCAAATTGAATTTTTTGTTTCCATTGTTTGGACGAAACCGGATTAAAAGTATCAAAAAGAGATGCAGCCATATTGTTTTCTTTTAAGGTTTAATTATCGGTTTTAGTGGAATCACTTTCAAATTCGATAATGTAAATATCTTCGTTGTCTTTTTTCATGAAATATTTTTCACGAGCGTATTTTTCTATTTGCTCCGGATTTTGCAAATCTTTAATCTGTTTTTGATCTTTTTTTATTTCTTCTTGATAATACGCCTTATTGTCTTCTAGTTCTTCAATTTGGTCGTCTAGGAACCGATGATCAAAATAGGAATAATTGTCTAAAAAGCCCATCCAAACCAGAAAAAACAATAGTACCCAAACATATTTGTTGCTTAGGAATTTAAACCAAGGTTTTTCTCTGTACGGGTTTTTCATTGTGGTTTTTTTAGCCCCGGTAGCAGCGGCATCCTTTTGTTGGCTTCTTTAGCCAGCAAAAGATACAGCGGATGACGGGAAATAGCTCCTTAAATTATGGTCCTAAATTACAATAAATTTATAAGATACGTTGATTAATAACGGCGCGAACTACATCAATTGCTACGGTATTGTAACGGTCGTTTGGAATAATGATATCGGCAAATGCTTTGGATGGCTCGATAAATTGGTCATGCATTGGTTTTAGCGTATTTTGGTACCGCGTTAAAACTTCGTCTAAGTCACGACCACGCTCGGCTATGTCTCTTTTTAAACGACGAATTAAACGCTCGTCTGAGTCGGCATGAACGTAAATTTTGATGTCGAATAAGTCACGAAGTTCAGGATTGGTTAAGATTAAAATACCTTCAACGATCATTACTTTTCGTGGATGTGTACTTACCGTATCTTCGGTTCTGTTGTGTTTTATGAAGGAGTATACCGGTTGTTCGATCGTTTTTCCTTCTTTAAGTTCTTTAAGATGAGCTACTAATAATTCGAAATCAATCGCTCGTGGATGATCAAAATTTATTAATGCGCGTTCATCGTAAGAGAGCGTGTCATTTCTTTTATAGTATGCATCTTGAGATATAATTCCCACTTCGGTCTCGGGTAACTCATTAAGTATTTGATTAACCACGGTCGTTTTTCCGCATCCTGTTCCACCTGCAAGTCCGATGATAAGCATAAGTATGTTTGTTTATTTGATGTTGCAAAAATAAGAATTTAAACTAGTTTTTGTTGGATTTTTTTTGCTAAACTTTTCGCGTAAAGTGATGTTTAAGAAACAAAAAAAAGGTCTCAATTACAATGTAATTAAGACCTTTGTGCATTCAGAATTTTGAATAACTGAATTTAGTAAGCACTTATTTTATTTGTTTTTCTTTGCTTTAATCATCATTTCAAGCTGATCCCATAATTCTTCTGGAATGGCCTCTAATAAGTTGAATTGTCCAGCACCTTTTAACCATTCTCCACCATCAATAGTAATTACATCACCGTTTATGTATGCAGAGAAATCAGAAACCAAATAAGCAGCCAAATTGGCTAGCTCTTGGTGATCACCCACACGTTTTAATGGTACTTTTTTAGCCATGTCAAATTTTTCGGCTAAATCACCTGGTAACAATCGATCCCATGCGCCTTTAGTAGGAAATGGACCTGGAGCAATCGCATTACTGCGAATACCATATTTTGCCCATTCTACAGCCAAACTTCTGGTCATGGCTAAAACTCCCGCTTTTGCAGTAGCACTTGGTACTACGTAAGCAGAACCTGTCCAAGCGTAAGTCGTTACGATATTTAAAATGGTAGATGTTTTTTGTTTGCTGTCAATCCAGTGCTTACCAAAAGCCAACGTACAGTTTTTTGATCCTTTTAAAACGATATCAATTACAGTATCAAATGCATTAGCTGAAAGTCTTTCGGTTGGCGAAATAAAATTTCCTGCCGCGTTATTTAAAAGAACGTCAACTTGACCAAATTCTTTTAAAACTGCTTGTAACATATTTTCAACTTCTTCATAATGACGAACATCGCATTGTACAGGTAAACAAGTTCCACCTGTTGCTGTTTCTAGTTCTGAAGCTGTATTTTTTAATTTGTCTAAATCTCTAGAAGTTATAGCCACTTTCGCGCCTAATTCCATGAAATATTTGGTCATTGCTTTTCCAAGTCCACTTCCGCCACCAGTAACTACAATTACTTTTCCTTTTAAGGCGTCGTCTCTTAACATTTTATCGGTATAACTCATATGATTCGTTTTAAAAGAGTAAAAATACACATATTTTATTATGCATGCATAATAAATTGTGTTAATTTTTAACAAATTGAGTCACCAATCAGAGTTTTACCACAAATGAAATGGATCACAAAGAAGGGCAAGGTGATGTTTAAATTTTGAGAAGATGTATTTTAATATTGGAGATATAAGATGAAGTTACATTTTATGGATAATAAAAATGGTTGGGCGGTTGTGTAAGTCGACTTTCAGTTTTTTCCATTCTGAAGCACGCAAGGTTTTGATGAATTCAGACGACAAAGTAATGTCGGTTGCAATGCACAAATGAGTGGAAGGTTGGATTGCTTGCAAAATGTCTTCTAACATTTTATTGTTGCGATAAGGCGTTTCAATAAAAAGCTGTGACTGATTTTTGTCGTGTGACAATTTTTCTAAGTTCTTTAAAGCCGTTTTCTTGTCGTCTTTATCGATTGGTAAATACCCGTTAAATGTAAAACTTTGTCCGTTCATTCCAGACGCCATCATGGCTAATAAGATAGACGAAGGACCAACCAAAGGAATCACTTGAATGCCTTTTTCGTGCGCTAATTTTACGATTACAGCTCCAGGATCTGCTACACCAGGACATCCAGCTTCGCTTAATAATCCCATGTTTTGGCCTTCAAGCAAGGGCTTTATAAATTCTAAATGTTCGTGAACTTCGGTGTGTTTGTTCAATACAAAAAGTTTGAGCTCCGACTGTTTTTTTTCGGGACTAACCGCTTTAATAGAACGACGTCCTGTTTTGTCGTTTTCTACAACATAATAATCAATACAATCAATGGCTCTCTTTATAGTTTGTGGCAAAACATCCATAGGGTCACAGTCGCCCATAGTAGTTGGAATTAAATATAATTTGCCTAAAAGTGGAGTTGATTGAATCATATTGAAATTTTATTAGTGCGCCTCTTGCTTGTTATTGTCTACCTAAAGCAAACCATAAGATAAGAAGGCGAAGTAGTATTTTTTAATTCGTTTCAAAAAACGACGGTACTAAATAAATACTTTTTATACTTAGTTATTTGTATTTTTCGATAAGTTTTGCGGCAATGTTTGCTGTAGCGTCGTCAAGCATTTCGTATACGGTTTCGAAACCATTTGCTAACCCGTAAAAAGGATCGGGTACATCAACGTTTTCTCCAGGAAAAATTTCGTCTAAAATTAATTGTACTTTGCTTTTTTGATTTTCATTAGTAGCCAAGGCAATGACATTGTCGTAATTGGAACTGTCCATTACATAAATATAATCGAAAGTGTCAAAATCGATAGCCGTAAACTGTCTTCCTTTTTGATTGGAAATATTTAGACCATTTTTTTTAGCAATTGCAATAGAACGTTTGTCAGGCCCGTGACCAACGTGCCAATCACCTGTTCCTGCTGAATCTACTGTAAATTTTTCTTTGGGTAGTTTGGCTGCTAGAATTCCTTCTGCCAATGGTGATCGGCAAATATTTCCTAAACAAACCATTAAAATTTTTACGGACATGCTGCGTTTATAGCGTTAGTTTTTTATTAATGTCTTCGACAAATTTTTTGAATTGTTTGTCTGTAGAAACTAAGTTGTCTACTGTTTTACAAGCGTGTAGTACAGTAGCATGATCGCGATCTCCAATTTGAGAACCAATATTTGCCAACGAAGCTTTAGTGAATTTTTTCGCAAAAAACATAGCCAGCTGTCTCGCTTGTACCACGTGCCTCTTTCTCGTTTTTGATTGCAAAGTTTCAATATCTAACTGGAAATAATCGGACACTATTTTTTGAATATAATCGATCGAAATTTCTCGTTTAACATTTTTTACAAATTTTTCAACGACACTTTTAGCGAGGTCAATAGTAACTTCTTTTTTATTGAAAGAAGATTGTGCGATCAAAGAAATAATTGCTCCTTCAAGTTCACGAACATTGCTTTTAATATTGCGCGCCACATATTCAATAATATCATCTGGTATTTCAACACCATCACGATATAAAATATTTTTTAAAATAGAAATACGAGTTTCGTAATCCGGTTGATGCAATTCAGCAGACAATCCCCATTTGAAACGAGATAACAAACGTTGTTCGATATCTTGCATGTCAACAGGCGCTTTGTCTGATGTTAAAATTACTTGTTTTCCATTTTGGTGTAAGTAATTAAATATATGAAAGAAAACATCTTGTGTTCCTGATTTCCCAGATAAAAACTGTACATCATCAATGATTAGAACATCGATTAATTGATAAAAGTGAATAAAATCATTTCGATTGTTTTTCTTCACCGAATCAATATATTGTTGGGTAAAAATTTCTGCAGAAATGTATAAAACCGTCTTTTCTGGAAACTTCTCTTTTACTTCAACACCAATAGCATGCGCTAAATGCGTTTTTCCTAATCCAACTCCACCAAAAATTAATAGCGGATTAAATGAAGTTCCTCCAGGTTTGTTCGCAACTGCCATACCAGCAGAACGGGCCAAACGGTTCGAGTCTCCTTCTAAGAAATTATCAAAACTATAATTAGAATTTAATTGCGATTCGATTTTTAAATTACGAATTCCAGGTATTACAAAAGGATTCTTTAATTCTGGGTTTAAATTTTTAAAAGGTGCATCTACTTCTTGCGGTCTTACTGGAGCTCTATTTGAACTTGGCAATTGCTCCGTAAAAGGTTGTTTATTGCCATAAGTGTTCTCCATTTTAATTTTATAGAGTAACTTTGCATTTTTCCCAAGTTCTTTAGTAAGGGCAACTTTTAATAATTTAACATAATGCTCTTCTAGCCATTCGTAGAAAAATTTACTTGGAACTTGAATGTATAATGCGTTGTCGGTTAGTTCAACTGATTTGATTGGTTCAAACCAAGTTTTGTATGCCTGATCTTGAATGTTGTCTTTTATGAAAGACAAACAATTTTCCCACACCGATTGAGCAGTTTTGTTCATAAGATTCAAATAATTTTATGTTTTTATAATAGTTCTCTTGCTAAAAGAGACTGAATTTTTGTTGTTATTCAGAAGAACAAATATGTGAACAAAAATCGTTAAAAAAAAATATTTAGGGTTGGATTTTTACGAAATATTGTTGTAAGGACTTAATCCTGTGATAAAAAAATAATAAAAATAAAATAATGAAAAATCACCAAGTAGAAGTACGTGTTCGCTATTCAGAAACAGACCAAATGGGAGTCGTTTATCATGGCAATTATGTGCCTTATTTTGAGATAGGAAGAGTGGAATGGCTTAAAAATCAAGGAGTTTCGTATAAAGAGATGGAGCAAAGTGGTATTGCGCTTCCCATCGTTTCTATGACCATTAATTATAAAAAATCGGCACGCTATGATGAACTACTTACGGTTCATACAAACTTTAAAAGTCAAACTTCTGTTAAGATTGAATTTGATTGCGCGATTTATAACGAAGCGAATGAGTTATTAACAACTGCCTACTTTTTACTGGTATTTGTGTCGTTAAAAACGGGTCGTCCGATTGCTCCGCCAGATTATATTTTGGATATTGTGAAAAAGCTCCAATAATTGCAAAACGAGATTGCTTTTTTAGTAAAAATTAAAGCTGTTCTATGTTAATTTCGAATATTGAATTAAAGGTGTCGAAAATCATTTCGGCGCTTTTTTTTCTAATTTTTATCTCAATTTTGCCAATCGGATTTCCGGTAGCTTCATCCATTTCCATTTCTTGTGAAACAATAGCAAGATTTTTTTCCTTAATTACACGCATCACTTTGTTCATGTTTATATAATCAAATGAGATTATAAAATGTACATCAATTGTTTTTTCAATAATTTCACAAACTTGGAGACTCATTTGCGCAGTAGTTCGATAGGCCGAAATTAAACCACCTACTCCTAATTTTACGCCTCCAAAAATGCGAACAACTACGATTAGCAAGTTTGTTACATTAAACGACTGAATTTGGCCGTAAATCGGCAGTCCAGCAGTGTTGCTTGGCTCGCCATCGTCATTTGCGCGATAACTTATTGTTGGTGCCGTTCCAAGTTGATAGGCATAACAATAATGAACTGCGTTTGGATGTAGCTTTTTTAAGGTCTCAATAATGGGTTTAACTTCTTCTTCGGTAGCAAGAGGGAACGAATAGCCGAAAAACTTGCTGCCTTTTTCTTTGTATAAAATCTCGTCTGATGCCGAAGCAATTGTATGGTACGTGTCTAAGTAATCCAAGAAAATAGGTTTAAATAAAATTTTTATCAAATAAGTCGATAACATCTTCTGTTCCGACTTTTAAGTTCCAAACATGAATTCCTAGCGCTTTTGCAGCGTCGGTATTGTCTGCGCGATCGTCTACAAACAAAGTTCTTTTTGGAGAAAGCTCATGAATTTTAATTAGTTGACTGTAAATTTCAGGATTTGGTTTTCGCATGCCCATTTCGAAGGAAAAATATACTTTTTCAAAACATTGATAAAAATCACTGTAAAATGAAGCGCCTACTTTTTTCTCAAAAGTTGCAATATGAATTGAATCGGTATTGCTTAATAGAAACAGACGGTATTTTTTAGAGAGCAATTGTAAAAACTCCAAACGATATAAGGGAAAATCAAGTAGCACAGAATTCCAAGCTTTTAAAATTGCTTTTTCTGAAGCATCTGGAATTTGTTTTTGAAAACCAGCTAAGAATTCTTCACGCGAAATTTTACCGGTTTCAAATTGAATATTTAGTTCATCCAGTTCCGAATTCCATTCGTTAAGGCCTAGTTTTTTAAATTTAATAACAGGAGCTTGCTTGTCGAGATTGATAAAAATATCACCAAAATCAAAAATTATTGTATCAATCATGGTTATTAATTTGAATTAATTGGTCGTCGTTCAGCTGCTGAATTAGTTTTCTGTTTCCGCTAATTGTTGGTGCCCTTATGCCCTCTACAAAAGAATTAGCACCGATAAAAATTCGAGCTTCATCCCAAAGGTTACTTTCGATAAAAGACTGTAAAGTGTGCAAACCACCTTCGATTATTACCGATTGAATTTGATGTTCGTATAATTTTGTAATGATTTGCGGAACAATATTTTTATTAAAATCAATACATTCAAAGATAATGTTTTCAAGAGAATGCTTTAGAGGTTTTGCGCTAAATACAATTGTTTTTATTTGATTATCAAAGATATAGCTTTCTTTAGTAATGCGTTGGTTTTTATCAAGCACAATTCGAACTGGATTGTTTCCTGACCAATCGCGTGCATTTAATTTCGGATTATCTGCAACAACAGTTTGTGTTCCAACCAAAATTGCTTGCTCCTCTGTTCTCCATTTATGAACCAATTGGCGCGAATAGACATTGGTAATCCAAACGGGAGCGCGCTCCGAATGGGCAGCTGTTGGTGCTAAAAAACCATCGGCAGTTTCGGCCCATTTTAAAATAATATACGGACGTTGTTTGTTGTGAAAAGTGAAAAAACGTTTGTTAAGTAGGTTGCATTCTGTTTCTAAAATACCAATTGTCACATTTTTCCCCGCTTCAATTAATTTTTTAATTCCACGACCGGCTACTTTTTCGTTGGGGTCAACCGTTCCAATAACTACATTCGGAATTCCCGTGGCAATAATTAAATCGCAGCAAGGTGGTGTTTTACCAAAATGACTGCAGGGTTCTAAACTAACGTAAATAGTCGCTTTTTTTAGTAGCGATTTATCTTTGACACTATTTATTGCGTGTACTTCGGCATGCGGTTCTCCTGCTTTTTTATGCCAACCTTCTCCAATAATTCGGTCGTTGTAAACAATTACGCTTCCAACCATAGGGTTGGGATAGGTAGTTCCTAATCCGTTTTTGGCAAGTTCGATGCAGCGGCTGATGTGTTTTTGATGCTTTTTCACCTTACAAAAATAGTCAATTTAGATTGGTTCATTTCGTTTTGAAAGACATGAATAACGGAAAAGTATTTTTACTTTTGTTGAAAATTAAAACTTTTGTAAGACAATGGAAAATTGGGTAATTCGAAAAATGACGCACGAAGACAATGCAGCAGTTGCGGAACTAATTCGCTCGGTTTTTGAGGAGTTGGAAATTCCAAAAGTAGGAACCGCTTATGCTGATCCGCATTTGGATGAAATGTTCGAGGAATACAATAAGCCAAAATCGGCATACTATGTTGTAGAATTTAATACGAAAGTGGTAGGATGTTGCGGAATTGGCCCCTTAGTAAATGAGTCTGAGGATATTTGTGAATTGCAAAAAATGTATTTTTTACCCGAGACAAGAGGCAGCGGCATTGGTTCTGCGATGATGGATATATGTTTGATGGATGCTCGAAATTTTGGCTTTAAAAAATGCTATCTCGAAACCATGTCTTTTATGGAATCAGCGCAAAAATTATATCGAAAAGCAGGTTTTAATTATTTAGACCAACCAATGGGAAATACAGGTCACAGTTCCTGTCCCGTTTGGATGCTGAAAGAATTGTAAGTAGATTTTGAGACAAAACTCATTTGTTTTGTTTTTTAATTGTACTTTTTGACGGTAAAATAAAAAATGTAAGACTTTATGTAAGAAATTGTTGTAAAATTAAAAGCAGCTACTTTGTTGCAATTACAGTTGATGCACTTTTTAGTTACTTGCATTTTTCTTTGTTCAAATAAAGAAAAGAAATAAACTCCCCAAGATTTTAATTATTTCAAAATTCTTTCAAATTTAATACCTACGTTATGCGAATTAAATCTTACCGAACTCATTTTATTCAAGAACTTTTAGCTTTGTACGATGCGTTAGAATCAGAGAGTTTTTTTTATTTGATATTGGAAGAAAAGCATCAATTGAAACAAATTCATTTGGCTTTGAATCCTGAATTAGAATTTAATGTAGACGAAATTCAAGTTTGGAATTCATTTTTAGCACAATTAAAAAAAGAAATCCCGATTCAGTATTTATTAGGAAAAACAAGTTTTTATGGATTGGATTTTGAAGTGAATTCGAATGTATTGATTCCGCGTCCCGAAACGGAAGAATTAGTGCAATGGATTGTTGATGTGGTCAAGTTTAAATTTCCAGAAAATAAAAAAGTCAATATTTTAGACATAGGTACTGGTAGTGGATGCATCGCTATTTCATTGGCTAAAAATCTGCCAAATGCTAAAGTCTGCGCGATTGATGTTTCGAGAGAAGCATTGGAAACGGCGCGAAAAAACGCAAAAAATAACGGAGTCAAAGTTCATTTCCTGCATAAAAATATTTTGGAGACCAATGAGTTACAGGAGCAATATGATATTATTGTGTCTAACCCGCCGTACGTGCGTAATTTAGAAAAGCAAGAAATAAAAAATAATGTACTGCACAATGAGCCGCATTTGGCTTTGTTTGTAGAAGATGAAGATGCCTTAATTTTTTATAAAAAAATTGCCGATTTAGCGCAGCAAAACCTCGCTGCTGACGGTAAATTATTCTTCGAAATCAATCAATATTTAGGACAAGAAACAAAAGCCTTATTAGAAACTAAATCATTTAAAAATATTGAACTTCGCAAAGATATTTACGAAAATGACCGAATGATTGGTTGTGAAGTTTTAAAAGCGTAACGCATTCACTTTTAATATAGTATTAGAAGGTCTTAGAATCGTTAATAGAAAGGAATTAGTTATTTACGATTTGCAAGAATGATAAAGAATGTAAATTACTTCACTCTTAAAGCGTTAACCAACTTTCTGTTGCGCTTGTCAGCTCTTGCATTTTGCAAAGAAAGAACTGCCCAAATGGCTGCAGGAATCCAACCAATTAAAGTTATTTGTAAAAATAAACATAATATGGATGTAAGTATTTTTCCTCTCAAGAAAAAAGAAATACACGGAAAGAAAATTGCAATTAATGTCATCATGGAATATAGTGGTTTAAAGTGTATTTTAAAAAATGACTACTCGTATCTTAATGCCTCGATAGGATCTAAGGTAGAAGCTTTAATTGCAGGATATAGACCAGAAATCACGGCAACCATAAAGCTAGTCGCAAAAGCAGCAAAAATAGCAGTCCAAGGCACCACAAAAACAAAACTCATGGCAGTAGAAATTCCGTAACCAATTAAAATTCCTAAAATAATTCCAACCAATCCGCCCAATTGGCCAATAATCATAGTTTCTATAAAAAATTGAGTCGCAATAGTCACTTTTTTAGCGCCTAAAGCTTTTCGTACGCCAATTTCGCGGGTTCTTTCGGTAACCGAAACAATCATAATATTCATTAAGGCAATCGAAGAACCTAAAATAGTAATAATACTGATAAGCCATGACGCCATACCGAGATATTGGGTAATTCCCAAAATACGATTAATCAAGTCATCACTGCGTACAATTCCAAAATTATTATCACGAACTGGACTTAGTTTTCGAACTCTGCGCATCGTGCTTGTTGCGTTATCAATGGCTTCATCTAATAATTCTTTTTTGCTAACCATTATACTCACCGTGTAATTGATACTTGGTGCTGTAAATAATGAACGTGCCACTTGAATAGGAATTAGCACACGTAAATCTTGACTGTTCCCGAACGTGGAGCCTTTCTCCTTTAAAACTCCGATAACTCTAAAACGAGCGCCACGAATTGAAATTATTTTGTCAATTGGATTGATGTCTTTAAAAAGACCTTTTTCAAAATCAGAACCAACGATACAATTGTACGTGTTGTTTTCAACGTCAAAGCGATTGAAATTACGACCCAAAGTAGTTTCTAAACCAGAGTTCGTCAAAAAGTATTCGTCGATACCAACCACGCTAATTTCTGGATCTGTTTTTTCTCCCAGATATTTTACTTCGGCAGAAGATGTGGCAGTAAATGAAAGTGAGGTTTCGGCAAACGGAAAGTTATATTTGTTCTTAAATTCAACCGCTTCAGGATACGAAATAATTGGATTGATTATTTCTCGCTCGTTTCCTCCACGCTGTTTTACTTCATTCTCGTACTGATTGATGTTGAATGTATTGGCGCCCATAGAAGCGAAATCTGTAGAAATGGTATTTTCTAAAGCCGAAACTACCGTTAAAATTCCCACCAAAGCAGTAATTCCAATAGCAATAATTAATACGGTCAAAATGGTTCGTAAAATTTGCGTTCGGATGGAACCAAAAGCAATTCGGATATTTTCTTTAAATAGTTTTAGCATCGTACCAATTTGTCACGAAAATACAATTTTTGTTACAAGTTTGTTTTAGAAGCGCTGTAAAATATTTTAAAAAGTAAGATATTTGCAGTCGCTTAAATCAATATTACACAGTAGAAAAAAATTAAACACATACATTCATAGTTGTATTATTTTTGAAATTTTATTAAAAGCTATGTTTTCTACCCAAAATAGAAAGTCTTTTTTAAATAAAGAAAATTCCATGTTACTATGCGTTTAAGAAGTCTTTAAGTCTTTAGTTTTCTCTAAGATATATTGTATTGAGAGTTTCAGAATTACGAAATCGACACTCAAGAATTTAAAATTAAAAATTGAAATGGCATCAAAACCAAGTATTCCCAAAGGCACGAGAGATTTTTCACCAACTGAAGTGGCAAAACGTCAGTATATCATTCAAATTATCAAAAGTAATTTCGAAAAGTTTGGTTTTCAGCCAATCGAAACGCCTTCTTTTGAAAATTCGGATACTTTAATGGGGAAATATGGAGAAGAAGGAGATCGTTTGATTTTTAAAATTTTAAACTCAGGCGATTATTTATCCAAAGCAAATTCTACTCATCTAGAGTCTAAAGACAGTACCAAATTAACCGCTAGTATTTCAGAAAAAGCCTTGCGTTATGATTTAACTGTTCCTTTTGCGAGATACGTTGTGCAACATCAAAATGAAATTGAATTTCCATTTAAAAGATATCAAATTCAACCGGTTTGGAGAGCTGATCGTCCACAAAAAGGACGTTTTAGAGAATTTTTTCAGTGCGACGCCGATGTAGTTGGTTCAAAATCATTGTGGCAAGAAGTCGAATTGGTACAACTATATGATACCGTTTTTAGTGCATTAGGGTTGGAAGGCGTCACGATTAAAATTAACAATCGTAAAATTTTATCGGGCATTGCCGAAGTTATCGGAGCATCTGATAAATTGATTGATTTTACCGTTGCCTTAGATAAATTGGATAAAATTGGTGAAGAAGGCGTTAAAAAAGAAATGATTGAAAAAGGAATATCTGCTGAAGCCTTGGTAAAAGTGCAACCTCTTTTTTCTTTTTCCGGAAGTATTTCAGATAAAGTAAACCAACTTTCAGAATTGTTAGCTTCTTCGGAAGAAGGAATGAAAGGAGTAGAAGAGTTGCGTTTTATTTGCGATAATGTCTCTAAGTTAGGATTAACTAGTGCCATTTTAGATTTGGATGTAACATTGGCTCGTGGTTTAAATTATTACACCGGTGCTATTTTTGAAGTAGCAGCTCCAAAAACGGTCGCAATGGGTTCTATTGGTGGCGGCGGAAGATACGACGATTTGACGGGTATTTTTGGTTTAAAAAACATGAGTGGTGTTGGAATTTCTTTCGGTTTAGATCGAATTTATTTGGTTATCGAAGAGTTGCAATTGTTTCCTGAAACGGTAGCTGCTTCTTCTAGAGCATTGTTTATTAATTATGGAGACAAAGAGGCTTTCTATGCCTTGCAAGCCATTCAGAAATTAAGACACGAAAATATAAAAGTAGAACTGTATCCTGATGATACCAAGGTTGCCAAACAATTTCAACACGCAGACAAACGCGCTATTCCGTTTGCAGTTATTGTTGGTGAAGAAGAAATGGTGTCGCATAAATATTCACTTAAGAACTTAGTTTCAGGCGAGCAAATTTCGGTTGATTTTGAAGGATTAAAAAACGCTTTGAAAGACTAAATTATAAGGGATTAAAAACAAAAAAAGCTTCGTCGGTAATAGTGACGAAGCTTTTTTTAATATAAGGTAAAGTGAATTAATAATTATTAAAAAGCCGAAGCTAACCTTAAATTAGAATGGATTGTGATGCAGTTTTAAATCACTGCGCTTCAAATTTATTCAATACAACCTTTAAAACTCTTAAAATTATCCTAAAATTTATTTTTAATAAGCAATTGTTAGCTACCAAAAAACGATATTGTTAGTCCAACATCGACCGAATGACAATTTGACATTTTAAAAGGTTTGGCAGAACTTTTGCAATCCAACCGAAAGTAAATAAAATGAAGTTTAAAAATATATTTAAAAATAAAGCTGATATGACTACGGAGAATACAGAAATCGATCAAGAATTAGATGATGTAACTATTGAGAACAACGCTAATGGTGAGCAACTAGTTGCTGAAGAGTTAAGTGTTGAAGAACAGTTAACGCAAGATTTAGCTAAAGAAAAAGATAAATTTTTACGCTTATTTGCTGAGTTTGAAAATTACAAAAAACGAACTTCAAAAGAGCGTATCGAATTATTTAAGACAGCTAATCAAGATGTTTTATATGCAATGTTACCTGTTTTAGATGATTTCGATAGAGGTTTAATCGAAATTACAAAATCAGAAGATAAAAGTCTAATTGAAGGTGTGGTTTTGATTTATGAAAAATTAAAAAGCACATTGGTATCTAAAGGTTTAGAGCAAGTTGAAGTACGAGCAGGTGATGCATTTAATGCTGATTATGCCGAAGCGATTACTCAAATTCCTGCACCATCTGATGATTTAAAAGGAAAAATTGTTGATGTAATTGAAAAAGGATACAAATTAGGAGACAAAATTATTCGTTTTCCTAAAGTAGTTATTGGAAACTAACATAACAAATTAGAAATTCTGAACGAGTAATTCGTTAGGATTTTAGAATTTGCACTTGAGCGCTAGTGAATTGGCGGAGCAATTTATACTATTATGAAGAAAGATTTTTACGAAATATTAGGCATTTCAAAAAGTGCTGACGCTACCGAGATAAAAAAAGCATACCGAAAATGTGCGATTAAATATCACCCTGATAAAAATCCGGGCGACAAAGAGGCAGAAGAGAACTTTAAGAAAGCTGCTGAAGCTTATGAAATTTTAAGCGATCCGCAGAAAAAAGCTAAATACGATCAATACGGACATCAGGCATTTGATGGTTCAGGTGGTTTTGGCGGTGGTGGTCATGGTGGAATGAATATGGATGACATATTCAGTCAGTTTGGCGACATTTTTGGTGGTGGTGGTTTTGGTGGTTTCGGCGGAGGCGGAGGCGGAGGTCCTCGTCGCGCTAAAGGAAGTAATCTTCGAATTAAAGTGAAATTGACTTTAGAGGAAATTGCCAATGGAGTGGAGAAAAAAGTAAAAGTAAAACGTAAAGTTCAAGCCAAAGGAGTTTCGTATAAAACCTGTACAACTTGTAACGGTCAAGGCCAAGTAATGCGTGTTACTAATACTATTTTGGGTCGCATGCAATCGGCTTCTACGTGTCCAGCTTGTGGTGGTTCGGGTCAGATTTTAGACAAAAAACCAGCGGAAGCAGACAACCAAGGAATGGTTTTGGAGGATGAAACAGTATCAATTAAAATTCCTGCTGGTGTTGTGGATGGTATGCAATTGAAGGTTTCTAATAAAGGAAATGACGCACCAGGAAACAGTATTCCGGGTGATTTAATTGTTGCTATCGAAGAATTAGAGCACGAATTTTTGAAACGTGAAGGTGAGAATTTACATTATGATTTATATGTTAGTTTTCCTGAAGCAGTCTTAGGTGTTTCGAAAGACATTGAGGCAGTAAACGGAAAAGTTAGAATTAAATTAGAAGAAGGAATTCAGTCGGGTAAAATCCTTAGATTGAAAGGAAAAGGAATTCCAAGTATAAATGGATACGGAAATGGTGATTTATTGGTTCATGTTAATGTATGGACTCCTAAAACATTAAGTAAAGATCAAAAACAGTTCTTTGAAAATGCTTTAAATGATGAGCATTTTGATCCAAATCCTGAAAAATCAGACAAATCATTTTTTGATAAAGTAAAAGACATGTTCTCTTAAAGAGCTACTTTTTCGGAAATTAGTATAAAAACCCATCTTGAAAAAATAGTTCAGATGGGTTTTTTCTTTATTATACCCAGCAACGGTTTTATTTTAAATACGAATCTCCATACTTATGCTGTGAATTCTTTACTTTTACAGTCCAAAGTTTAAAAAGTCTGCGGACTTCCGAAAAAATCAAAAAACAATATGACCAACTTACTCGAAGTACATAAAGTTGTAAAGCAATACGGCAATTATGTGGCGCTTAACGAAGTTTCGTTAAACGTTCCTAAAGGCAGTATTTACGGATTATTAGGTCCAAATGGAGCAGGAAAAACATCTCTTATCCGCATTATCAATCAAATTACTTTACCAGACAGCGGTACTATTATTTTAGACGGCGAGCCGTTGCAGGCCAAACACATTCGTAATATTGGGTATTTACCAGAAGAACGTGGCTTGTACAATTCAATGAAAGTAGGCGAGCAATGTTTGTATTTGGCACAAATGAAAGGTTTGACTAAAGCAGAAGCTAAAACACAATTGGATTATTGGTTTGACCGATTAGAGATACAGGGTTGGTGGAATAAAAAAGTACAAGAACTTTCTAAAGGAATGGCGCAGAAAATTCAGTTTGTGGTCTGCGTGTTGCACCAACCTAAATTGTTGATTTTCGATGAGCCTTTTTCTGGATTTGATCCGGTAAATGCCAATATTATTAAAGACGAAATTTTAGCTTTAAAAGAAAAAGGGTCGACTATTATTTTTTCGACGCATCGAATGGAAAGTGTCGAAGAATTATGTGATGATATTGCTTTAATTCACGAATCTAATAAATTAATCGAAGGGAAATTAAACGATGTTAAACGTCAATTTAGATCCAATACTTTTGAAGTAGGTATTTTAACTTCAAATGTCGAAGGCTTAATGTATGATATTACGCAAAAATTCACTGTTGCCCCGGCACATTTTAAATCATTGAATGAAGAATTAAAGCTCGAAATTCAGATCGGGAATTCAACTTCAAATGAACTTCTAAATGTTTTAACACAACGCGGACAAGTGACTCATTTTGTAGAAAAAATACCAAGTGTGAATGATATTTTTATTCAAACGGTAACGGCAAAGAAAAAATAATTACTAAAAAATAAATTTTAATTTCAATACTTCATTTTTGAGTTTTGAAATTGAGATCGAAATTTCTTGAGAATGAGTATAGTATCCTTAATTATAAAAAGAGAATTTATCTCGAAAGTGCGCA
The DNA here is from genome assembly GCF_001529295.1 of Flavobacterium sp. TAB 87. Classification (GTDB taxonomy): domain Bacteria; phylum Bacteroidota; class Bacteroidia; order Flavobacteriales; family Flavobacteriaceae; genus Flavobacterium. The sequence goes on along the minus strand of NZ_LLWK01000032.1, from coordinate 86,611 downwards.
ATAAATCATTTATAGTAATGACTTTTTTAAGTCCGTTACTTTTTGTCGGTATTGCGGGTTTTATTGGCTATTTGAGTTCCATGAAAGCCGATACCAAGCGCATTGCTATTCATGACGAAATGGGTTTGTTTGCGACTTCTTTTACCAAACAAAATTCAGAAAATAACGAATTCAAATATATTGATTTAACTACAATTCCACTCGAATCTTTAAAAGACAGTATAGCGAAAGAAAGCTTTCAAGGTGTTCTGGTAATTCCTAAATCGAATACTGTAAAAGAATTAGAAAATAAAATCGATTATATTTCGAACAACAGTCCCAGTATTGTTTTTATTGAAAATACGCAGCGAACCATCGCTAAAGAAATAACAAAGTTAAATTTTGAAACCGCAAAATTGGATACGGTAGCGATAAAAAGCGCACAAAGTAGCGTAACAATTAACCTTAGTAAAGCTTCGGGAGAAAGCAGTGTGAAAGGATTAAATGAAATTAAAATTGCAATTGGTGGCGCTTTTGGATATTTAATTATGATGTTTATCGTTATCTATGGAAATATGGTAATGCGAAGTGTAATTGAAGAAAAAACAAGTCGAATTATCGAAATAATTATCTCCTCAGTGAAACCCTTTCAATTAATGATGGGAAAAATTATTGGTACTTCCTTAGCTGGATTATTGCAGTTTTTAATATGGGCTATAATTGGACTTAGTTTAATGTTTGCCGCATCTGCTTTTTTTGGAGTAAATGTGAGCCCAACTTCAAATGTTCCACCAGAAGTCTTAGCGTCGGCACAGCAGGAATTTGCTGGAACCGCACAAATGTACTTAGGTGAATTGTGGAATTTGCCAATTGCAAGTATTTTGTTTGGCTTTGTAGTTTATTTTATAGGAGGTTATTTTTTATACAGTTCTTTTTATGCTGCAATTGGAGCGGCTGTAGACAATCAAACCGATTCGCAACAATTTCTATTGCCAATCATTATGCCATTAATTTTAAGTGTTTATATTGGCTTTTTTACGGTGATTAACGATCCGCACGGAACCGTAGCTACTGTTTTTTCAATTATACCTTTAACCTCACCTATTGTTATGTTGATGCGAATTCCTTTTGGAGTTCCTTGGTATCAAATAGCAATTTCAGTAACTTTACTATTCGCGACCTTTTTGGGTGTAGTTTGGTTTGCGGCCAAAATTTATCGTGTCGGAATATTAATGTATGGTAAGAAGCCATCGTGGAAAGAACTATATAAATGGCTTAAATACTAAACTATGTGGCAACAAATTATTGATTTTATTTCGTACGATATTATAAATAGTGAGAACATTAAGATTTCTACTTTAGATGTTTTGTTGTTTGTAATTGTCTTAATGGGTACATCAATAACTCTAAAATTAATTCAAAAACTATTTAGCAGAAGATTACCTAAAAACGACAAAAAACGATTCAGTAGCGTTTTTCAAGTGTTCAAGTACATTGTATTCTTATTTGTATTTGTAATTATGTTAAATGCTACTGGAGTTAACGTCAATGTGTTCTTGACTGCTTCGGCAGCTTTGTTTGTAGGTTTGGGTTTTGCACTTCAAACATTTTTTCAGGATATTATTTCTGGAATTTTAATTATACTCGATCAGTCGCTACACGTTGGTGATATTATTGAAGTAGATGGTAGAGTAGGAGAAGTGCAAGAGATTAAGTTGAGAACTACGATAATGTTTACTCGTAACGACCGTGTTATGGTGATTCCGAATCACAAATTCATGGAGGATAATTTGCTAAATTGGACGCAAAATAATTCGAGCAATCGCGAAAAAGTTTCTGTCGGCGTGGCTTATGGTACAGATGCTCGTTTGGTAGAAAAATTACTTTTAGAATCGGTAGAGTCAATTGACGGAATTGTTACCGATGCCAGAATCAATGTTACTTTTGATGAATTTGACGATTCTTCCATACTTTTTTCGGTCCATTTTTATGTGTACCACGGAATGAAAACACCAGGAATTCAGAGTCAGATTCGATTTAAAATATACGATTTGTTTGGTCAGAATAATGTATCCATATGTCTTCCGCAATTAGATGTTCACTTGGTTAGTGTGCCTTCGACTTTAGAAAAAAATGTAGAGAAAGAATAAATGGGTAGTTTTAAATATAAAAACAACGATGAGTAAAATATTAGTGATAGAAGATGAAGCAGCAATTCGCAGGGTGCTGTCGAAAATCTTATCTGAAGAAAATGATTCGTACGAGGTGGAAGAAGCCGAGAACGGACTTATTGGACTCGACAAAATAAAAAATAACGACTACGACTTAGTTTTGTGTGATATTAAAATGCCAAAAATGGACGGAGTAGAAGTTTTAGAAGCGGTTAAAAAAATTAAACCAGAGATTCCGATGGTGATGATTTCGGGTCACGGTGATATGGAAACTGCGATTCAAACGATGAGAATGGGAGCTTTTGACTACATTTCTAAGCCACCTGATTTGAATCGGTTGTTGAATACTGTTCGCAATGCTTTGGATAAAAAACAACTTGTAGTTGAAAATAAAATTTTAAAGAAGAAGGTCAGTAAAAATTACGAAATGATTGGAGACAGCGAACCAATTAATCACATCAAGCTGATGATTGATAAGGTTGCTCCAACAGAAGCACGTGTACTAATTACGGGGCCAAACGGAACCGGAAAGGAGTTGGTCGCACATCAATTACATGAAAAGAGCGAACGCGCCGCATTTCCGTTAATCGAAGTGAATTGTGCTGCAATTCCGAGTGAATTGATTGAAAGTGAATTGTTCGGACACGTAAAAGGAGCATTTACCTCGGCTATAAAAGACCGAGCAGGTAAGTTCGAAGCGGCTGATAAAGGCACTATTTTTTTAGATGAAATTGGCGACATGAGTCTTTCGGCTCAAGCGAAAGTGCTGCGTGCTCTACAAGAAAGCATGATCACGCGTGTGGGAGCTGATAAAGACATAAAAGTCGATGTTCGTGTTGTGGCAGCAACCAATAAAGATCTGAAAGTAGAAATTGCAGAAGGACGTTTTCGCGAAGATTTATACCATCGTTTGGCGGTTATTTTGATTAAAGTTCCTCCGTTGAACGAAAGACGAGACGATATCCCTGTATTGGTGCAGCATTTCAGTGAAAAAATTGCTTCAGAGCAAGGAACTGCAATAAAGTTTTTTTCGGCTAAAGCCTTACAATTATTGCAAGAATACGACTGGACAGGGAATATAAGAGAACTTAGAAACGTAGTCGAACGTCTAATTATTTTGGGAGGTGCTGAAATCTCTGAAAATGATGTGAAGCTGTTTGCTTCAAAGTAAATTAATTTAATGGTTTAAAAATTGGAACATTTAAAAATTCGGTACCCGCTAAATTTTTCAATTTTGCAATTTTTCAATCTTTCAATCATAATAAATGAAACTAAAGAAAATAAACGAAATCCTGCAGCAAAATTTAGTTGCTGATGGTTTAACAAAAGCGAACACGCTACAAAAAGAAACTTTTTCTACTATAAAAAGTGGAGCAGATTGTGTAATTGTTGCTGCTGAAGGAACGGGCAGATCCACTACTATTGCACTGAATGTAATTCAGCAGTTGGCGCGTGAAACTGAAGAGTCACCGCGTGCTTTGATATTTGTAGAAAGCAAAGAAAAGGTGTTGGAAATGGAGGCTTTATTTGATAAATATGCCAAAGGAACCAATCTTGAAATTTACGGAATTCATGATAAAGGCGATACCGATTATGATAAAAATTACATTTCGACAGGAGTCGATGTTTTAATTGGCACTCCGAACAAATTGAATGACATGCTGAGTACGGCGGGTTACAACGTAAATCGTTTAAAAATGTTCATTATTGACGATGCAAATAGTTTGTTGAAATTGCGTCATGAAACAAAAATGATGAGAATTTCAAATAGTATTGCCAAAACACAACGCATCCTTTTTACAGAAAAATTGACTGAACGCGTGGAGATATTAATCGATAAGTTAATGCTGGAGCCTTATTATTTTGACATTGAAGAGGAAGAAACTGAAGAAGAGGAGAGCGATGCTGAGGAGAAAGACTTAGGAGCAGAAAATGAAGATGAGGAAGAGGATGAAAGAAAAGAAGAAAAAGAAGAGAATTAGTTTTTTACAGATAATTTAAAAATATATATTATGGGATTAATGAAAGTATTTTCGGGAAGTGAAATTTTAGCACAAGCCTTACAGTTGAGATTAAATGAAGTGGGTGTAGAAACTGTTCTTAAAAATAATTTACAATCGGCACGCTTAGGTGGATTTGGAAATTCTGATTTAGCTGTAGAAGTATTTATTGAAGAGACAGAATTTGCAAAAGCGAATCAAATAATTGAAGATTTTAGATTAAGCATCTAGCTTACAAACAAAACAAAATGCAATACAAAATGTTGGTCTTAGATATGGATGATACCTTATTGACAGACGACCATAAAATATCAGACCTGAATAAAGCAATGCTTTTTAAGGCAAAAGAAAAAGGAGTACATCTTATTTTGGCTTCAGGAAGACCAACTGCGGCAATGTTGTCGTATGCCAAGGAGTTAGAATTGGATACCTTAGATTCGTATATGATTTCGTTTAACGGAGCTGTGATTACCAATCTAAAGGATAATTCGGTTTTCTTTGAACAAATGCTCACCCAGGAACAAATTCATGAATTGTACGATTATAGTTTAAAGAACAAAACGCATATTATTACTTACTTAAATGGAGCAATTATTAGCGAAACTGATTCTGAATTCATAGATATAGAAAAAGTAATTACGGGTTTACCACACCATAAAGTGGCTAGTTTTAAAGATCATGTTTCTTCTCCGGCTGTAAAATGTATTTTATTGGAAGAGCCTGAGTATTTAAAGCAGCTCGAGATTGATCTAAAATTGGCGATGCCACATTTAAGCGTTTCTATGTCTAAACCATTTTTCTTGGAAGTGGCTCAAAACGGAATTGATAAAGGCGCTAGTTTGAAATTGTTAGCTAAAAAATTGAACATCAAACAAAGTGAAATCATAGCTGTTGGAAATGCCGGAAACGATTTGTCTATGATTGAATATGCAGGACTTGGTGTTTGGGTAGACAATGTTACTCCTGACCTAAGAGACAAAGCAGATGTTATTGTTGCATCGAATAATGATGACGGTGTTGCCGAGGTAATTCAGCGTTTTATTCTCAATTAAGGAAACTGTTTTTTAAATAACAATGGTTCTAAAAGTTAAGTTTATTCTTGGTTTTAGGACCATTTTTGTTGGTGGTAAGCGATGCAACCAGTTCGTTTGCGTCGTTCCTTTCATTACCAATAAACTACCATGTGCTAAAACAATCGAAATCGTTTCTTTAGTCCCTTTATGCTTAAAAGCAAACTTACGTTCGGCTCCAAAACTTAACGAGCCTATAGCACCATTTTTTTTCAAATCTTTTTCGGCATCACTGTGCCAAGCCATGCCTTCGCTACCATCATGATACAAATTTAGTAAACATGAATTATAAGTTTCCCCTGTTTTCTCTTCGGTTCTTTTTTTGAGTTCTAACAATTCTGAGGTCCATGGCAAAGCTTTTTTAGTTGTGTTAGAATAGGAGTATTCAAAAGGAATGTCGCCGTACCAAGCCACTTTGCGTTTGGTAATGATCCGTTTTCCAAACATAACTGCTTCATCATTTCTCCATTCGATAGAATCAAATAAAATTTGGTAATAGTGATTGGCTTGTGATTTAGAAAATACCGTTCCATAGTAATTGACCATGCCATCTTGTGGTAATACATTGTAAGATTCTGTCGGTTCGGTGGCAAATAAGTCCATTGATTTTGCAAGTTTTTGGACCTTAAAAGTAGCTAATATTTTTCAAAAAAAAAGCCTCCCAATCATTTCTTAATTCCTTTTTAAAACCATTAGCATCTAGTAGGTAAGCTGTTGTTGGTATTTGGAGAGCAAGATTTGGGAGACTTTATAGAAAACTTAATGTGTCTGGGTAAAATTGGGGAATTTTACTTTTTGGCTACCGAAATAAAATATTTATTTCCATCACCCATTGTTAACTTAACGCGTTCGTCGCATAAGTCAATCGCATATTCTGCACTTTCGTAACAGCTGCAAGTTGTACTTTTATCTTTTGCCATTGGCGTTGAGCAATTTTGACGTTTGTAAGAAGCCAGTTGCGGAGAATAAAAACTAACCAAGTCCGTTGAGGCAGTTACTAAAGAAATAACGCTTGCAGAGTTGGTATTGGTAATTCGATACACAATCCGATCCGTATAGGAAATGTTGTTTACAACTACTTTACGAATATAAGTGTAAGCAGTCGAGGCATCATCACCTTCTTTTTCTTCAAATTTAAATCCTAATAAACCACGAACTGCAAGATCAAATTTAGTTTGAGAGTTGTAGCTCGCCCATTCTGTTAAAGTAGCTACCGTAGGAAACGGATTGGTTGTAGTGTCTGCTTTATTCTGTGCATTAATGCCAAAAATAGCGACAAAAAATAATAAAATAGTAGGGTAAAACAGTTTCATAAATAATTGTTTCGTTTTAGTCATGCCTACTCTATATGGTTTTCGGCTTTCCCAATTGTGTTTTTAATTTTCTTACTCTGTTTAACGACAGTAGAGATAAAATGTTGTTTTTTTTCGTTTTTAATTGCTTCAAAAAAGCTAAAAAATGACCCAAAAAGATAATACTGTCTTATTTATAGAAAAAAAAGTAACTAGGTCTAAATTGCTATCAACTGATAATCAGTAGTGATTGGTGCCGAAAGATTCAATTAACACTCTTTAATTTCTGGATTTTTCTAGAGGTGAATTTAGTGCTAATTTTTAGGACATAAAAGGCAATTGTTATAAAAATTTAATTTTTTAAGATCTCACGGATATGATAAAATTTTTTGGTTAAAATCGCAACGTTTATTACAAATCCGGGGGATTTAATCAACAAAAGAACTTTATTTTTTAATTTATGTGTTTAGCATTAGTTCGAAAAATCGTACACAATCTTTTTTATAGCGGCTGTAAATGGTAGTGCAATGCAAAATATTGAATAGTAGTGAATTAATGATTTTATTTTGAGGAATATTGTATGTAAATTTGCAAAATCTCTAAAAAAGAAGAATTTATAATTAAATACTACTTAAAACGTAGTTCCTTCCTATGGAAAATAAAAAGAAAGTTGCCTTTTATACGCTTGGATGCAAACTTAATTTCTCAGAAACATCGACGATTGCTCGAAACTTTCAGGACGAAGGCTTTGATCGTGTTGATTTTGAGCAAATTGCAGATATTTATGTAATCAACACCTGTTCAGTTACTGATAATGCTGATAAGCAGTTCAAGCAGATAGTCAAGAAGACAATGAAATTAAACGATAAAGCTTTCGTCGCGGCTGTTGGTTGCTATGCACAATTAAAACCTGAAGAATTAGCTTCCGTAGATGGAGTAGATCTAGTATTGGGAGCAACTGAAAAATTCAAAATCACCGACTATCTTAATGATTTGAGTAAAAATGATATGGGGGAAGTGCATTCGTGCGAAATCTCAGAAGCTGATTTTTACGTCGGAAGTTACTCGATTGGTGACCGTACTCGCGCTTTTTTAAAAGTACAAGACGGTTGTGATTACAAATGTACCTATTGTACCATTCCGTTAGCGCGTGGAATTTCTCGTAGTGATGAATTAGAAAACGTAGTACACAACGCCAAAGAAATTTCTAGTCAAAATATTAAGGAAATTGTTTTAACGGGTGTAAATATTGGAGATTACGGTAAAGGAGAATTTGGTAATAAAAAGCACGAACACACTTTTCTAGATTTGGTTAAGGCTTTGGATGAAGTGGAAGGAATCGAGCGTTTGCGAATTTCTTCGATTGAGCCGAATTTACTTAAAAATGAAACCATTGAATTTGTTGCTAATAGCCGCACTTTTGTACCACATTTCCATATTCCATTGCAATCAGGAAGTAATGACATATTAAAATTAATGAAGCGTCGTTATTTGCGCGAAGTATATACGGATCGCGTAAATAAAATTCGTCAAGTAATGCCAAATGCCTGCATAGGTGTAGATGTTATTGTTGGATTTCCTGGAGAAACTGACGAACATTTTTTAGAAACCTATCATTTTTTGAATGAAATGGATATTTCTTACTTACATGTTTTTACATATTCAGAAAGAGACAATACAGAAGCTGTGGAAATGGATGGAGTCATTCCAGCAAACGTTCGTTCTAAAAGAAGTAAAATGTTGCGCGGTTTATCAGTAAAAAAACGACGTGCTTTTTATGAAAGTCAATTAGGAAGTACAAGAACTGCACTTTTTGAAAGTGAAAATAAAGAAGGATACATTCACGGTTTTACAGAAAATTACGTAAAAGTCAAAACACCGTGGAATCCAGAATTGGTAAATACACTGCACGAAATTACCTTGACAAAAATTGATGAAGACGGAAGTGTTCGCCTATATTTTGTAAAGGAACTGGTTTAGCAATCGCTTTTTTGCACTAAAATAGAAAACCCCTTTTACGAGGGGTTTTTGTCATTTAATCAAATATGTAATTTAATACTTTATAAATTTAAATTATGGATTGGTAGACCAAATACCAGATTCTTTAATAAAAACTCTGCGGTTTAGCTTCAATTGCAGTACGATCAATTCGGCTATATCTTCAGCTTGCATTACTTTTTCAGGATTTCCATCGGTCAACTTTAAGTCAATTGCCATGTCCGTTGCTGCAGTGCTTGGTGTTAAAGCTGTTACCCGAATGTTGTGTTTACGCACTTCTTGCATTAGTGCTTCCGTCAAACCTAAAACTGCAAATTTAGATGCACTGTAAGCGCTTGTTAATGCGTTTCCTTTTTGTCCAGCAGTTGACGATATGTTAATAATATCTCCCGTTTGTCTTTCAATCATATTAGGTAAAACAGCACGAGTTACATAATAGGTTCCCATTAAGTTTACTTGGATGATTTTTTCCCAAGCTTTTGGTTCCATTTCCAAAAATTTTCCAAAACCTGCGATTCCAGCATTATTGATTAAGATATCAATAGTGTCAAATGCATCTAATGCTTTAGCTACCGCACTATTCACAGACTCCATGTCTGAAACATCAGCCGTAACCGCAAAAGTTTTCACTCCAAAGGATTTAATTTCTTCGGCAACTTCATTAAGGTCAGCTTGAGTTCGGGCGATCAATATTATGTTAACACCTTCTTTTGCTAATGCAAGAGCAGTTGCTTTTCCGATTCCTTTACCTGCGCCAGTGATTAGGGCATTTTTATTTTTTAAATCTATCATTTTCTTTATTTTTTAGTCCAACAAAGTTAAAGCTTTACAGAACCGTACACGATTTCTAGATGTGAAAAAATTGATAAATCTCAGTAAAATTGAAATTTGATAACGATTCTTAAAAATTGTATAACAGGCAACGTTAGTCTTTGGCGCATCTTTGCACTATAAATTTTTACAATAATACCATGAAAAGAGGAACTTTACTTTTAACATTATTTGTTTTTACAGCATTCATTTCTTGCAAAAACTCAACTGATACAAAAGATACCAATATAACTACTGAAGAAGCGGCAGATACTATAAAAATTGTGCACCGTGATAAAGTAAAAGATTTAAAATATACTTTAGAATCATCAAAGTCTTGGTTAAAAGCCAACGAAAACGATGCGGCTAAAATGGATATTGTTTTGGCTATTAATAGAACTGATAAAGCAAGCATTTCAAAAATAGATTCAATTGTAGTACCAACTGCTTTTGATGGAAAAAAAGAAGATTTTTTACCGTTTCCATTGCAAGTAGAAGAGATGAAACAAATTTCTAAGATCATTGTTTTTTCGTATCCAACACAAACTTTTGCCGCTTACAAAAACGGAACTTTAGTGTATACTGGGCCAACAAATATGGGTAGAGAGAAAGATTTAACACCAACCGGTCTTTTTTACACCAATTGGAAGGCAGAAGAAACTACTAGTACATTTAATGACGAATGGGACTTAAAATGGAATTTTAATATTGAGAACAAATTAGGAGTTGGTTTTCACGAATATATTTTGCCAGGTTATCCAGCTTCACATTCTTGTTTGCGTTTGCAAGAAAAGGACGCACGCTATTTATACGATTGGGCAGAGCAATGGGTTTTACAAGATAAAGAAAACGTAAAAGCTAAAGGAACTCCAGTTTTAGTATATGGAAGTTATGATTTTAAAGGAAAAAAGCCTTGGACACAATTGGTTGACAAACCAGAAGCTTTAGAAATTTCTGAAGATCAAATGGCAGATTTGATACAACCACATTTAAAGGAGATACTGAAAGAACAGAAAATCAGTGAAAATACTAGATTGCAATTGTAGGTTTTTGCAATACTATTTTTTGGGGCGGTTCCACTAAACATGAACAATTCGGTTGCGGTTTAGTGGAACTTTTGTTTTTTCTCAATTATAAAGCGGTATTCAGTAGTTTTACCTGCTCTTATATTTTAGTTGAGCAATTTCTCTGCAGTAACTAATCGTATAAACTCTGCTTTGTAACCATCAGGATCGTTTGATAATCCTTGTTTCGCAAGCGCAGCAATCTCATCTGAGGATTTTTTTACTATTAAATTTGAGCCTCTCAACTTTAACCCAAACCAAGCTACAGCTGCACTAAATTTAAAGTTTTCTGTGGCACTTTCCAGAGAAATAGCTTTGCTTGGAATAACGTGTACCATTTCGATACTCTTATCTCCGTCAGGTTTTTTGTATCGAAATTTTATCGTTGCCAATTCATCTGAAAAATTTACACTGTTATCCTTTACCTTAGTGTATTTTAACACATCGGGCTCAATACCAATATAATTACTTTTAGTTCCAACAGGAATAATTTCATATAAAGCAGTCACAGTGTGATTACTGCCTAATTCACCCGCATCAATGGCATCATTTTTAAAATCTTCTGGTCGAAGCTTTCTGTTTTCGTAGCCAATTAGTCGGTAAGCTTTCACCTGTTTAGGATTAAATTCGATCTGAATTTTGACGTCTTTAGCGATTGCAAACATTGAACCTTTAAACTCTTTACCTAAAAAGCGGTTTGCTTCTTGAATGTTGTCGATGTAAGCGTAATTGCCATTTCCTTTATCTGCCAAAGTTTCCATTTTGCTGTCTTTATAATTGCCCATTCCGTAACCCAAACAGGTTAAAAACACGCCTGTTTTTCGCTTTTGTTCAATTAGAGTTTCCATGTCAGCATCGGAGGAAAGTCCCACATTAAAATCTCCATCTGTTGCTATAATCACTCTGTTGTTTCCGTTTTTTATAAAATTTTCGGTCGCTATTTTATAAGCCAATTCAATTCCAGCTCCGCCAGCCGTGCTTCCGCCAGCGCTTAAATTTTCGAAAGCATCAATTATAGTTTTTTTCTCATCTCCCGCTGTTGGCGGTAAAACTAAACCAGCAGCACTCGCATAAACTACTATAGCGACTTTGTCTTTAGAACGAAGTTCATTTACCAATATTTTCATGCTTTGTTTCAAAAGTGGTAATTTATTTGCAGTACTCATCGAGCCAGAGACATCAATTAAAAAGACAAGGTTAGAGGCTGGTAAATCGGTGGTTGGAATGTCTTTTCCCTGCAAACCAATTTTTAAAATTTGATTTTTTGTATTCCAAGGAGAATCACTTAATTCGGTAGTGATCGAAAAGGGATCTTTGTTTTTTGGTTGTGTATAATTGTATTTAAAAAAATTGACCATTTCCTCTACACGAACGGCATCTTTAGGTACTTTCTGTCCGTTGTTTATAAAACGTCTAATGTTCGTGTAGGAAGCATTATCGACATCTATAGAAAAAGTTGATAACGGTGTAAAATTCGGACTTTCAAATGCGTTTTCTACAAAAGAATCATACTCTTCGTTATTTAAATCTTCAGAAGAAATAAGAGCTGATTTATTCAGCAATGCAGTAATCTCTTTTTCAGTACGATTTTTATAAATTTCATTTTTCGTAGACAAAAGAATAACTCCGTTTACTGCTTTACTTCCATAAAGTGCCGTTGCGTTTCCATCTTTTATAACTTTTACATCTTTAATATCATTCGGATTAATTTTTGCAAATTGTTGCGATTTAAACAGAACTCCATCTACAATATACAAAGGTTCCTTTTGAGAAGTTAACGCTTGTTGTCCGTTAATGATACGATTTTCAGAGGGCGAATAGCCAGCACTATTCTGAACTTGAATACCTTGTACTCTTCCCTGAAGTGCTTGAGCGCTGGTCAGCTTTGCTTCTTTCTATCGGAGCGAACATAGTTATTTTTCACATAGCCTGAAGTACTCCCATAGCCTACAACTACCACTTCTTGCAAAGTTTGTGAGTTGTCGACCATCTTAATATTAATGACATTTTTGTCTTTTACAACGGCAGTTTGCGTCATGCAGCCAATAAAACTAAAAACTAGTTCATCTCCCTTTGTTGCTTGTATGCTGTATTTTCCATCAAAGTTAGTAGTAGTTATTTTTGTTGATTTTTTGACGCTGATGTTTACACCAGGAAGCGGCCCGTTTGCATCTGAAACGGTTCCTGTAATTGTTCTTTCTTGCGCCAAGGTTACGAAACATAAAAGCATAGTAATGGCTGATGAAATAAGTTTTAAACTTTTCATGATAGTAAATTTTAAGATTGGTATTTTAGGTCACAGCTATTTTTGTAGTGCTGGTTTCCCGGTTTTGGTAGTAATTAACACCACGCCTTTTTTGCCTTTATCGCCATATTTTGAGGTGGCTTCGAGATCTTGCAGAATGGTTATTATTTTAATTTCTTGCTTATTTAAAGGTGCATATGGACTTGTTGGATTGCTTCCGAATAAATCATTTTCCGAATAATAGATGCCGTCAATAATGTACAAAGGTTCGTCTAAAACTACTAGCGATTCTACATTCTCTGGACTCAAATTGGGTAATTCTCGCTGCATCATTTTATCTCGTTTATCATCTTTTGTATGTGCGATTGCTTTTCCATTCATGATAAGTAAAGGAGTACTTTTTTTAGCCAGTATCGTTTCTTTTTCAGCCTGTGTACTTGTATACGATTCGCCTTGAATTGATTTTGTCTTGTAAGGAGAACTAAAGGCTTTGTTTTGCAAAATAGGTTCCGAATCGTGATTGTCGGAATAGTCGACAGCCGTTGATGCAGGAGCAGACTGAGTTTCCTCGGAAACAACAACCGCCGAATTTTCATAGCTATTTTGATCAGCAATAGTTTTTAATTCGTGTAAAGCAAGTGGTTCTTTTTGGTTGATTTGATCGTTTAGTATTTTTTCAACCTCAGCTTTAGGCACTACTTGATAATTTTCAGAGACTTTCATCTCATTTCCTTCTAAAGTAGAATTCTCGACTGGACTTTTCTTGCTTTGGGTTGTTACTATTTTATCTGTGTTTGGAATAGTTGTTATTTGGTCTGTTTTTAAAAATTGAAAACCTAAAGAAAGTACTAATAGCAAAGAAGCAGCAACTGCAATCTTTTTCCATAGCGAAATGGTTTTTTTATCTTCCTTATTATCTAACCTTTCTTCAAGGCGAGACCACACTTTTTCCATTGCCAAAAAGTCTTTTTCTTCTGCATTTTTGGAAGCAGCTTTAATTTTATCGAATATTTTATCTTGGTTATCCATGACTATTTTGCTTTTTGATAATACAATTTATTTACTAATTCCTTCAACTTTGTTTTGGCGGCATTCAATTGTGATTTTGATGTTCCTTCCGAAATATTGAGCATAGTGGCTATTTCTCTGTGTGCGTACCCTTCGATAACAAAAAGGTTAAAAACAGTTTTACAGCCTTCTGGAATATGGTTTAGTAAATTGAGTAAATCTTCTTCTTCTAAATGATCAACAGCGTCTGTAAAAGGTTGTGAAAGCAATTTGACATCATCCAAATACATATTAAAGTTCGTGTTTTTTTTGATTCTTGCTAAACAGTGATTTACCATTATCTTTCGCGCCCAACCTTCAAAAGCGTTAAATTCTTTAAGCTGGTCTATTTTTATAAAAATGGTATAAAATGCATCTGCCAACGCTTCTTCTACTTCTTCCTCCTTTTTTAAGTATCGTTTGCAAACACGATATAATTTGGGCGCCATAGCTTCATAAACTTGACGCTGTGCCTCGCGGTTCATTTTTTTGCAATTGGCTATTTGAGTTTCGTTTATCACAATTGGGTTCTTTATACTAAAGAGAGCTGAAAAGGTAAAAAGGTTGGGATAGCAATGAAAAATAAATTAAAATACAGAAGATAATTATATAAGACGCTGATTTAGTGAGTTTTATTTAAAGTTAAATTTTCGATAAAACTTTTGAAGCCTTTTGCTTTTCAATCATTAAGTTGATCTTTATTGCAGAATAAAAATTCTAAAAGTTAAAAGACGCTAATTGTAATACTGAAAAAAAGTGCTTTTAGTACTTCTAAAAATAAATTTATTTACTATTTTAAGTATTATATAGTAAAACGCGGAAAAAATATTTTAGTGGTTCCACGCTAATGATAAATTATTTAGATAATGGTAAAGACAGTTTAAAAATGCTGGTTTCTTGTGATTCGGTATCATTGTCTTCGCAGAGTAAAAAAGTAATTTGGCTTTTAGTTTTCTCGTACAATGTAATTCCTTCAAATTTATTGGTATCGGTGATTTTTTGAGTAAAGTCAATTTTCATGGTTTTTACATCCATTCTACCCACAAAACTTCCCAGAACTTCGCCATCTTCGTAGGTCGATTTGGTGTCTTCGACGGTGGCCAAAAAGTAAATTTTATCATCGACCAAAACGGCATCGGTAAAGCTGGAGCGAACACCTTTGATTTTTGGGAGTTTATAATTGGTAGCGACTAAAGCAAATTCTTGCCCTAAATTTTTGGCGTGAATGGTAAAGATGGTGTTTTTGTTTGAACTGCCATTGCCACGATTGAATAAGTACCAGTTCTCGCCTTCAAAAATAGCACCTTCTACATTAAAATCTTCAGGTCTAATGTCTGCAAAATTTTGAATCACTGCATATAAATCGACTAAGTCGTTTGCTTTTGTCTTAGTTTTAGACTGTATGTTAAATTCAATCATTTTGTTGCGATTAGCTGTTGAACCTGAACCAAAAACGTATAACGTATCTCCGAAATGAGCTATTGATTCAAAATCAGATTTGTCTTTTTTAGGTGTATTTTCGGTTGCATTTTCCACTAATGGGTGTTTATTCAATAATTTAGAATCCATGTTATACTCGTACAAATAACCGCTGTTGTCTCCGATTACATACAATGAATTATTTTGATAAATAAGTCCCGATGCAGAACCAATGCCAATGATGTGAAATAAAATTTCGAGGGTAAATTTTTCCATGTTTATTGGTTTACTTTTTAACGAAGATAAGCTTTATAATAAAATTTAAAATATTATTATTTGATGAAATTTAGAAGTAGACTGAAATTATACTGTTCCTTCAAGCACTATGCAGCCCCGATTGTCATGAAAATAGTTGAAGTGAATTTGTGTTTTTATGGAAGTAGCAGAGCGACCAAAGGAAGCTCCTGAAACGACCTAATAAAAAACGAAAGCAAGAACAACTATTGCAGTAGAAAGCGGGAATTTGCTGCCAAAAATTTGTATATTAGAACTATTAAAAAGAATAAAGTATGAAAAAGATAGATCCAGATGATTTTAGAGTTACCACAAAAATAAAACTAAAAGATTTACCCACTTTACTCGATGTAAAGGCGGATGAAGATGAAAAAGAAGATAAGCTGGATGGCGTACGCGAGAAATTGAGTGAGTTGCAAGATGTGATGTATGCGCACAACCGATACGGTGTTTTAATTTGTTTGCAAGGAATGGACACGTCGGGTAAAGACAGTTTAATTCGCGAAGTTTTTAAAGAATTTAACTCGCGTGGAGTAGTGGTTCAGAGTTTTAAGACCCCGAATTCGGCCGAGTTGGAGCATGATTTTTTGTGGCGCCATTATTTGGCTTTGCCAGAAAAAGGAAAGTTTGCTATTTTTAATCGCACGCATTATGAGAATATTTTGGTGACACGCGTGCATCCTGAATATATATTAGACGAAAATTTACCAGGAATTGAAGAAGTAGGTGATATTCCGACGGGTTTTTGGAAAAAAAGAATCAAGCAAATTGTAAATTTTGAAAAGCATTTATCGCAAAACGGAACAATAGTTTTAAAGTTTTATTTGAACTTGAGTAAAAAAGAACAAGGAGAGCGTTTGTTGCGTCGTTTGGAAGAACCCAAACACAATTGGAAATTCTCGCCTGGAGATCTAAAAGAGCGGGAGCATTGGGATGAATACATGAAGTATTATGAGAAAGCGATAAGCAAAACGTCGAAAAAGAATGCGCCTTGGTTTGTGGTTCCTGCCGATGATAAAGATATGGCGCGCTATATTGTGGCTGAAATTATTTGGAATGAATTGCAAAGGTATTCGGATATTAAGATTCCGGAATTAGATGATGCTATTAAAGCCAATTTTGCAGATTATAGAAAGCAATTAGAGCAAGACTAGTTATAGTAATTTAAAAGAAAAGAGGCTGATTTCGAACGAGAAACAGCCTCTTTTTTTTATGATAATATGATTCTATCGTCTGGTAACATTGGTCAAATTGTCTGGGAAATAAGAATTGGAAAGTTGCGCAAATTCATCGCCTCTCATAAAAATATTAATATCTACATCAGCGAAACTCGTCTTTCCCGCTGCGGCTAACAATTCGTTGGCAGCGTGCAAGGTATTTTTATGAAAATGATAGACGCGATCTGATTTATCAGTCACTACCAAACCTTTCATTAACATTTTATCTTGAGTTGCAACTCCCGTTGGACAGGTGTTGTTGTGGCATCGCAACGCTTGAATACAACCTAAAGAGAACATAAAGCCTCTAGCACTGCTACACATATCTGCTCCAAGGGCGATCGCGTGCAAAATAGAATAACCAGAAACAATTTTTCCGCTGCCAATAACTCGTATTTTATCACGAATATTTAAGTCGACTAGCGTTTTGTTTACAAATATCAAGGAAGGTTCAAATGGCATTCCGACACCGTCTGAGAATTCGAGCGGAGCTGCACCGGTTCCACCTTCAGCACCATCTATTGTTATAAAATCAGGATAGCAATCTTCGGCTATCATTTCATGACAAATATCTTCAAACTCGGCAGTATTACCAATGCAAAGTTTAAAACCAATTGGTTTTCCGTTGGACAATTCGCGCAATTTTTTGATAAAATGAATTAGACCTTTGGAATTGGAAAAAGCACTATGATTTGGTGGTGACAAAATTATTGTATGCGGAACAACTCCACGAATACGGGCAATTTGTTCGGTGTTTTTTGCAGCAGGAAGTACGCCACCATGACCTGGTTTTGCACCTTGAGACAATTTAATTTCGATCATTTTTACCGAAGGAAGATTGGCTTTTTCTGAAAATTTTTCGGCATCAAAATTTCCTTCAGCAGTACGGCAACCAAAATATCCAGTTCCGATTTGCCACGTAATATCTCCGCCTTGTAAATGGAAATCGGTCAAACCACCTTCACCTGTATTGTGGTAAAAGCCACCTTTTTGTGCGCCGATATTTAGAGCACGAATGGCATTTTCGCTTAGCGAACCAAAACTCATTGCTGAAATATTAAAAATCGATGCCAAGTACGGCTGTTTACAATCTTTACCACCTACTACAATGCGTGGGAGTTCTTCGTTTACTTTGGCAGGGAAAATAGAATGTTTAATACCTTCGTAACTGGCTTGATTTAAATTTTGTTGTGTACCAAAAGGGGTATTCGAATCGATGTTTTTTGCTCTTTGATACACCAAAGAACGCTGATTGCGAGAGAACGGTTTTCCGTCAGTGGATCGTTCAATAAAATATTGTTGAATTTCGGGAGCAATCATTTCAAACAAATATCTGAAATATCCCAAAACAGGGAAATTTCTTAGAATAGCGTGTTTTTTTTGTAAAGAATTATATACTCCTACTACCAATAAAATAGGCAGTACTATAAGCAATAAAAAACCAACTTTGAAGTAATAGTAAGCAATTACCACTAGTACAAAAAGTAAAAAACAGTATATGAAGAATTTTTTTCTCATGTTAAAATAATCTAATTTTTAATTTTTTGGTATTAATTTTAGTTGAAACGCAAACGAACGTACACGTGTTTAATACCTTTTTTGTCGGACTCTCTTTCGTCTATTTCTAAGATATCTGTAAGAGATTTAAGCATTGGTGTTAATTTAGAGAAACCATAATTTCGAGGATCAAACTCTGGTTTTTTCTTAACAATAAGGTTTCCAACATCACCCAAAAATGCCCAACCATCGTCATCTTCAATATCTTCGATAGTGGCTTCTATTAATTCGATGGTATCTAAATCAATTTTGTTAAGCGGTTTTGCAATTGCTTTTTCGACTACTTTCTTTGAATCTTTTAAATCGGATGGCGAAGGTTTTGGTTTCTTTTTTTGTTTGGCACCATCTAAAACCTCGATGTAAATAAAACGATCACAAGCAACTATAAAAGAATTTGGCGTTTTCTTTTCTCCAATTCCAATTACTTTCATTCCAGATTCACGCAAACGAATAGCTAAACGTGTAAAGTCACTATCGCTAGAAACAATACAAAAACCATCTAGTTTATCCGAATATAATAAATCCATTGCATCGATAATCAAGGCAGAATCGGAGGAGTTTTTTCCAACGGTATAACTGTATTGTTGTATGGGCGTGATGGCGTGCTCTAGCAAAACACCTTTCCATCCGTTGGAGTTTGGTTTGGTCCAGTCTGCATAAATACGCTTGGTTGTAGGGGTACCAAATTTGGCAATTTCTTCCATCATTCCTTTTACATTACTGTAGGGGACATTATCGGCATCTATGAGTACGGCTAGTTTGAGTTCTTTAGCGTTTTCTGACATCTATATGACTGTTTAAAGTGTATTTTAATTTTTTGAGTAACAATTTCGACCTTTAAAAGTACTAAAAATATCAGCAATTGAAAAACGATTAGTTGAATTTATGGCTTTTGTTTCTAAAGATTTAAAAAAGCAATTAGTTATATGATTTTATGAACAATAATTTGTTAATATTTAAACGGCAACAATAAAAGATATAATTGTCTTTTATTGCTAATTTTAAATATATTTGCAATTCACTCTTGCTCTTTTTGTGAAGAAAATATAGTTTAAATGAGTTTAGATTTTGTTTTAATGGTGTTGATGGAGCAGTATAGTAAATTATGCATTGTAAATTAAAATAGCAGTATGAAAGAAAAAATTTCGGCATTAAAGAAAGCCAAAAACGCCATTATTCTCGCGCATTACTATCAAGAAGAAGACATTCAAGAAGTCGCTGATTTTGTGGGAGATAGTTTGGAGTTGGCAAAAAAAGCGGCACAAACAGATGCGGATATTATTGTTTTTGCAGGAGTCTATTTTATGGCTGAAACGGCAAAAATTCTAAATCCGACTAAAAAAGTGGTGTTGCCCGATTTAAATGCGGGTTGTTCTCTAGCAGATGGATGTCTGCCTGAAGATTTTATAAAATTTAAAGCGCAATATCCCGATCATAAAGTGGTCACGTACATTAATTGTTCGGCCGAAATAAAAACAATGAGTGATTGGGTGTGCACGTCTTCCAATGCAAAAAAAATAATAGAATCGATACCTAAGGATCAGCCTTTAATTTTTGCTCCTGATCGAAATTTAGGTAATTATCTAATCAAAGAAACCGGTCGAGATATGGTTCTATGGGATGGTTCTTGCGTGGTACATGAAGCTTTTTCTTTAGAAAAATTGATTGATGTGTATCAAAAATACCCCGATGCAAAAATTGCTGCGCATCCCGAATCAGAAACCCAAATTTTAAAAGTCGCTAATTATGTAGGATCGACGTCGGGAATAATTAACTATATAAAGAATGACAAAGCCGATACTTTTATTGTGGCAACCGAGGCCGGAATTTTACATCAATTGCAAAAAGAGGCGCCTCATAAAACGTTAATTCCAGCACCATCTAAAGAAGATAATAGCTGCGCTTGCAGCGAATGCGCTTTTATGAAAATGAATACGTTGGAAAAATTATACCTGTGTTTACTAAACGAGAACCCAAGCATTGAGCTAGATCAAGTAATTGCTAAAAAAGCCATAATTCCAATAAATAGAATGTTGAATTTATCTTAATGTGTTATGAAACAAACGGATGTTTTAGTGATTGGATCAGGTGTAGCAGGTTTATCCTTTGCGGTAAACCTCGCTAAAAATAATGCAAATTTAAAGATTACAATTGTAACAAAATCTAGTGCCGAAGAAACAAATACACGTTACGCTCAAGGCGGAATTGCGGCAGTGATGAATTTGGAATCAGATAATTTTGAACAACATATTACTGACACAATCAATGCGGGCGGTGGACTTTGCGATCCAGCTGTAGTCGAAATGGTGGTGAGACAAGCGCCAGATCGCATTCGAGAAATTATTGAAATGGGAGCCAACTTTGATACGAATTCATCGGGTAAATATGATTTGGGTTTGGAAGGAGGTCATTCTAGAAACCGAATCTTGCATCATAAAGACTGTACTGGAAAAGAATTAGAATCCGTTTTACTGAAAGCGGTGAGTCAATATACAAATATTACAATTGCTACTCACTATACTATAATCGATCTAATTGTTGAAAAGCGAGAAACTAGTACAGTTTGTGTTGGTGCCTATTATCTGAATTTTAAAAGCAAACATATTGATGCCATACAATCAAAAGTAACAATGATTTGTTCGGGTGGATCGGGTCAGATTTTTAAAAACACAACAAATCCAGAAATTGCGACAGGAGATGGTGTCGCTATTGCAAATAGAGTCGGTGCTACAATAAAGGAGTTAAATTATTATCAGTTTCATCCAACGGCTTTATACGAGCCCAAAAGAAACCCTTCTTTTTTAATTTCGGAGGCTGTTCGCGGTTATGGCGCCTACATTGTTAACCATCAAGAAGAACGTTTTGTATTCGAATATGATTCTAGAGGCGAACTGGCAACAAGAGATATTGTTTCTCATGCCATAGGTTCAGAATTGATTAAATCGGGAAGAGCAAATGTGTTTTTAGATTGTCGCCACTTGGATGAAAATCAGTTTTTAAAACATTTCCCTTCTATTACAAATTATTGTAAAACAATTGGTTTGGATCCTGCAAAAGATTTATTACCAATTGTGCCAGCTGCTCATTATCAATGTGGCGGAATCACCGTCGATAAAGACGGTAAAACGAGTATTGAAAATTTATATGCCAACGGCGAATGTGCGCGAACTGGCTTGCACGGTAAAAACAGATTGGCGTCTAACTCGTTGCTCGAGGCACTCGTTTATGCGAAGCAAGCTGCTACTGATGTTGCTGCTAAAATAGCTTCAATTGACTACCTACCAACACTTGCTAACTCCTATTATCATTATGATGAAGTAGATACAGCAGTAATAAATAGCTTAAAAACCCAATTGCAAAACATCATGAATACTTTTTATTGGAACCAGGATCTTTACAAGCAAAACACGATCGACGAACTAAAAAAATTACACGATCAATTTGTGAGGGACTTTACGATGCATGCAGTTAGCACTCCAGTAATAGAATATAAAAACATGTTATTGGTAGCGCAGCTAATGCTTAAGCAAGCTGTTTAAATAAAAGAAGAAAGCGAAGTAAAAGTGCGTTACAATAAAGGATAATTTTATCTTTTATTTAAAGGGCATTAAAGTTTTAAGACTATAAAATGAATAAATTCTGCCTTTTGGTCAGAAAAAGGAAATCATTAAATACCGATACTATGGAAAAGTTGATTATTAAAAGAAATGGGAAATATGTTCTTTTTGAGGATTATAAGATAAAAGTAGCGATTAAAAAAAGTTTTGATAGTGTCGGAATACCATTTGATATCAGTGTTTTTGAGAACGTAATCGTCTCATTTGACTCCAAAGAAATTTGTGCGGTCGAAGATATTCAGGACTGTATTTATCAAACCTTATTGGATAAGGGTTATTTTGATGTAATGCGATCCTTTATGCTGTACCGACATACCCGAAAGATGCAACGCGAACATGTGGGCGGATTAAATGATGACACGACGTATGTAGATAGTACACAAACCATAGAAGAGTATATTAACCAGACCGACTGGCGCATCAATGCCAATGCCAATACCTCCTATTCAAATGCTGGCTTGGTGAATAATGTAGCTGGAAAAATTATAGCCAATTACTGGTTGGATAAAGTATATAGTAAAGAAGAAGGCTACGCACATCGCAACGGTGATCTGCACGTACACGATTTAGATTGTCTGACAGGATATTGCGCAGGTTGGAGTCTTCGCGTACTTTTAAACGATGGTTTCAATGGCGTTCGTGGTCGAGTAGAAAGCAGAGCACCTTCTCATTTTAGAGAAGCGCTCGGACAAATGGCAAATTTTCTAGGAATTTTGCAAAGCGAATGGGCGGGAGCGCAGGCATTCAGTTCGTTTGATACCTATTTGGCTCCCTATGTTTTTAAAGACAACCTCTCTTTTGATGCCGTTTTAAAAGCAGTGCGAGGTTTTGTTTATAATTTGAATGTTCCCGCACGCTGGGGACAATCCCCATTTACCAATATCACTTTAGATTGGGTGGTTCCCGAGGATTTAAAAGAACAGATTCCAACAAAAAAAGACCAACATTTGTTTTTACATAGCAATGACGAAATCACTTTATCTAAAGCTAAAGAACGCGGCGTTTCCTCGTTGATCGAAATGCGATACGAGCATTTTCAAGAAGAAATGAACTTGATTAATAAAGCCTATTACACAGTAATGACCGAAGGAGATGCGAACGGCCAACCGTTTACTTTTCCGATCCCGACGGTAAATATCACTGAAGATTTTGACTGGGATGGCGAAAATACCGACTTGCTTTTTGAAAATACCGCTAAAATTGGATCGTCTTATTTTCAAAACTTTATAGGAAGTCAGTATTTGACAGACGGGAGCGGAAATAAAGTGGAGAACCCCAATGCGTACAAACCCAATGCAGTGCGCAGTATGTGTTGTCGACTGCAACTGGATTTGCGAGAATTATTAAAGAGAGGAAATGGTCTTTTTGGAAGTGCCGAAATGACGGGTAGCATTGGTGTAGTAACCATTAATATGGCCAGATTGGGATATCTTTTTAAAGGAGATAAAGAAGCGCTATACCAGCAACTAGACAAGTTAATGGACTTGGCGCAGTCGACTTTAGAGAAAAAACGCGTATTTATTCAAGAAATGTACGACCGTGGTTTGTATCCTTATACCAAAAGATATTTGCCTCATTTCAAAAACCATTTTTCTACTATTGGTGTTAACGGCATGAACGAAATGATTCGCAATTTCACGAATGATTCTCAAGATATTACTTCCGATTTTGGAACCGATTTTTCGATGGAAATTCTCGAATACATTCGAACTAGAATGAAAGAATACCAAGAAGAAACAGGTAATTTATACAATCTAGAAGCCACACCAGCCGAAGGAACTACGTACCGCTTTGCTAAAGAAGACAAAAAAAGATATCCAGAGATATTACAAGCTGGCCAGGGAGAGAATATTTATTACACCAACAGCTCTCAAATTCCAGTCAATTTTACCGAAGATCCTTTTGAAGCTTTATTAATGCAGGATAAATTACAATGTCTTTATACTGGCGGAACTGTTTTGCATTTATATATGAATGAAAAAATAAGTTCCTCAGAAGCGTGCAAGCAATTTGTTAAAAAAGTATTGACCAATTTCAAGTTGCCTTACATCACCGTAACGCCTGTTTTTAGTGTTTGTCCAGTGCATGGTTATTTAAATGGCGAACATGAATATTGTCCAAAGTGCGATGATATCGTAATACAAAACGTTAAAAATGAAACATATGAATTACACAATTGAGATTTTAGAAAAAAACCAAAGTTTGAGAACTAAATGTTTGGTTTACACAAGAGTAATGGGCTATCACAGACCGGTTGAAAGTTTTAATATTGGAAAAAAAGGTGAACACAAACAACGCACACATTTCACAGAAAGAAAATGCAGCTAAAGCAATCTTTAGCATTACGCCTTTTACTTTATTAGACTATCCGCATAAATCAGCTTGCATTCTTTGGTTTGCAGGCTGTAATATGCGATGCTTGTATTGCTACAATCCCGAAATTGTATTGGGAAAAGGCAAAATTTCTTTTGATACCGCCTTGTCTTTTTTAGAAAAAAGAAAAGGATTACTCGATGCAGTCGTTTTAAGCGGAGGCGAATGCAGTTTGCATAAAAACTTGATTCCTTTTATCAAACAAATAAAAGACTTAGGATTTGCTGTAAAAATCGACACCAACGGCTCTAATCCAAAAGTGCTTCGGCAATTAATCAATGAAAAATTAATTGATTACGTTGCTTTGGATTTTAAAGCTTTAGCAGAAAAATTTCAGAAGGTGACACAATCTGACCTCTTTGCTGTTTTCGAAGAATCTTTTCGTTTATTGTTGTGTAGTACCATTCAATTTGAAGTCCGAACCACTTTACACTCAGATTTAATTGATGAAGTAGAATTAGCGCTAATGCTCGATTATGTAGAAAAAAATCAATATGAAGGTACATTTTACATTCAGCATTTTGTTAATAATGTCGCTACCTTGGGTAATTTGCCACTTTCGATTCGGACTGATGTGACTAAAAACTGGAACCGAGAAAAAATCAAAGTGGAATTTAGAGGGACGTAGTTCCTGAACTTCATTTGGAAGCTACTTAGGTGTTCAAATCATTTAAAAGATGATTTTATTTATCTGTCGTGTACGTTAAATCTCAGTTTTATAATTCTAAAAGCATTTAAGCAGCTAACAAATTGAACTATAAAGCTAAAGTATCCTCAGCTAATGGCGGTTTTTTAGGATTTTTCTAAATAAAAGTAAGAGCCAATCTGTATTTTTAGATAATAATCCTTAATTTTGCACGCTGTTAAAACATAACAATACACCACAAATTATGGTAAAAGATTTATTCGAAAGAATCCAAAACAATAAAGGTCCTTTAGGAAAATGGGCTTCTCAAGCAGAAGGTTATTTTGTTTTTCCAAAATTAGAAGGGGAATTAGGTCCGAGAATGAAATTTCAAGGAAAAGAAGTTTTAAACTGGAGTTTGAATGACTATTTGGGTCTTGCAAACCATCCAGAAGTGCGTAAAATAGATGCAGAAGCAGCATTAGAATACGGAGCAGCTGCCCCAATGGGAGCGCGCATGATGAGTGGACATACTAAATACCATGAACAATTAGAAAATGAGCTGGCTCAGTTTGTACAAAAAGAAGCGGCTTACTTATTGAACTTCGGTTACCAAGGAATGGTATCTATTATTGATGCTTTGGTGACTAAAAATGACGTAATTGTATATGATGTTGATGGTCATGCTTGTATTATTGATGGGGTTCGTTTGCACATGGGGAAACGTTTTACCTATCGTCATAACGATATCGAGAGCATGGAGAAAAACTTGCAACGTGCCACTAAAATAGCTACAGAAACTGGAGGAGGAATTTTATTCATTACTGAAGGTGTTTTTGGAATGCGTGGTCAACAAGGAAAGTTGAAAGAGATTGTTGCCATGAAAGAGAAATACAATTTCCGTTTGTTGGTAGACGATGCGCACGGCTTTGGTACACTAGGTAAAACAGGAGCTGGAGCAGGTGAGGAGCAAGGTTGCCAAGATGGAATAGATGTTTACTTTTCTACATTTGCAAAATCGATGGCAAATATCGGCGCATTTGTAGCGGCAGATCAAGATATAATTGATTATTTAAAGTACAATTTACGTTCTCAAATGTTTGCAAAAGCATTACCAATGATTCAAACTATTGGGTCGTTAAAACGTTTACAACTCTTACGTGACAACCCAGGATTGAAAGATAAATTATGGGAAAATGTAAACGCACTGCAATCTGGATTGAGAAGTAAAGGCTTTAATATTGGAGATACAAACACCTGTGTTACGCCAGTATATCTTGAAGGAAGTGTGCCAGAAGCAATGGTTATGGTAAACGATTTAAGAGAGAACTACGGTATCTTCTTATCGATTGTAATTTATCCAGTTATTCCAAAAGGAATGATTTTATTACGTGTTATTCCAACTGCGCCGCATACGTTGGCTGATATTGATCAGACATTAACTGCTTTTGAAGCGATTCGTGAAAAATTAGAAAACGGAACGTACAAAGAAATTGCAAGTAAAACTAAAGTAGATTTGGACGCATAGTTCAATAAAGCACTAAATTCTCATTATGGGAATTATATAAGAAAATCCATTCGTTATATGAATGGATTTTTTTTGTTTTAAAATAACTTTACACGATATAAACCAGTAAAACCAGAATTATGAAATCAATCTATATCTTAAGTAATATCCTTTTAATTGCCGTACTTTCTTCGTGTGTAAAAAACAATAAAGACCAAGTTGTTGTTCCACCTTTGGAAGTAGAAGCGCCAATGGAGACGCCTGTTAAAGAATGTTATCAAGCTATAGTTGATAAGGATACCATTACACTAACTGTAGATGTAAATAGTATAAATGAATTTAAGGGAGAATTAAATTACTCTTATTATCAAAAAGATAAAAGCTTTGGTACGATCTTAGGAAATGTAAAGGGAGATACGATTTTTGCAGAGTACAATTATCAATCAGAAGGAAAAACTTCGGTTAGAGAATTAGCTTTTCTTAAAAAGGATGCTACCACGTATATTGAAGGATATGGTGATGTTGTAGAAGCGAATGATAAAGTAGTTTTTAAAGATAAAAGCAAAATTAAATTTGACGGAAATGTTATTTACAATAAAATTGATTGTAAAGAATAAATTAAGAAACCATAAAAAAAATCCAATCGTAACTGATTGGATTTTTTTTTATAATTATAATTCTTTTCGATAGGTTTTTCTTTCGCAATGTAATCGCGGATCAAAATTTTTCCATAACAAATGAATGGCATTATTCTCAAGTAATTCGGGCGTTCTAATACAAGTCTCAATTCCTTTTTCTGTAAAAGTTTTGTAATACTCTTCAAATATTAAAGCAGTAACACCTTTATTTTGGTATTCTGGTGCAACTCCGATAAGATAAAAAAGAACATCTTTACTGTGTTTTTTAGCACGTAACAAATGTATAAAACCAAAAGGGAATAATTTACCATTGGCTTTCTTTAAGGCTTGAGACAGACTTGGCATTACAATACTAAAAGCGACTAATTTCTCATTTTTATCTACAACAAATTTAATGTATTCGGGATTAATTAAATTGATGTATTTTTTCTTGAAATAAGCCTTTTGCGTATCAGAGACAGCAACGAACGAAGCTAATTTCTCGTAAGATGTATTAAAAAGATCAAACATTTCATCAACACGTTCCATAACTTCTTTAGTTGAAGTAAAACTGATCGATCGCAAGCCAAAGCGTTCTTTAATAATGCGAGTCGCTTTCATAAAAAATTCTGGTTTTACATTCGAAAAAGGAAATGTACTTTCGATAAACTCTTTTTCAACAGCAAAACCCAATTGTTCTAAATGAGTAACATAATAAGGAAAATTATACCACGTAATCATGGTTCCAATTTCATCAAAACCTTTGGTCAGCAAACCAACTTTGTCCAAATTTGAAAATCCCATCGGACCTTCAACATGGTCCATATTGTTTTTTTGTCCCAACTCATATACTTTTTCAAGCAATGCTTTAGTCACTTCAATATCGTCGATGACATCAAACCATCCAAAACGGACTTTATTCTTACCTTGGTTTTTGACTTCAGACCAGTTAATAATGGCCGTTATTCTTCCTGCCATCTTTCCATCCTTATAAGCGACATAAAAATAAGCTTCTGCATTTTCAAATGCCGGATTTTTTGTTTTATCAAAACCTTCCAATTCATCTGCAATAAGAGGTGGAATCCAATAAGGATTGTTCTTGTACAACTCAAAACTAAATTTGATTGATTCGGTAAGTTCTTTCTTGGTTTTAGCCTCTTTTATTGTAATCATACAACTTTTTATTTGGTATTTTTTGAAGATTATTATCGTGCAAGTTCAGTAAATAATAGTAAAAATCAATTAATTATTATTCGTATTTTCCTTTACGTACGCGTTCAACTTCTTGGGAATCGACTTCTTTTTTTCCTTTTTTACTTTTCTTTATACTTTCTTTTTCAAAAGTCATGGTGTGTACTTCTTCATATCTTCCATCGTAACGCCATGAAAAACCAATTCCGCCGTACAAAACAGAAGGAGTGTTTTTAAAGTTAGTAGTTAAAGAAGCATCGATTTGCATATTCTTTCCAATCAAATAAGCTGCACCACCACGAAGAAGAGCGTCGCTGTAAAAATCACTTTTGTAACCTTGATTTTCAACAAAACCCGACCATTTGTCATTAAATCCGCGCGTTAAAGTAAGTACGTATCCATAACTTGGATAATCGGTAGTTATATAGTCGGCAATAACGTTTGTAACAAATACCCATTTACCACCAAAATGATGTTGAGTAATTAGCATGGCTTTAGGAGAAATGCTTGTTTTTGGAGTAAAAGCATATGGATTTCCTTTAAAAACAAAATTAGCACCTGCAAACACTGAAACCGCGGGAATTAATTGATGCCAATTAAATCCTTGATTCGCATCCCAACTATAAATATTGGTCTTTTTGTCGTAATTTTTAAATGGATCGTAAAGCAAATACTTAGCGCCTAAGTTAGTTTGTTTGAAGTCATTTTTTTCGTAAGTAGTGTAAGGAGCAGTTACGTTTTGCATTTGATACTGCAAATCTACAATGAACTCTAGTTTTTCTAAAAATGCGCCATAACGCAAGGTTAAATCCATACCAAAACCCGATGCATCCGTATGCAGTAAATCGTGTTTTTCTTGAATACCATAAATTCCGGTTTCTGCCTGAATTACTGTTTTTCCAACTGCAAATGCAGACATGGTTTCGCCCGGGCGATTTGAGTTGATTACATCAGTATATTGAGCGAAAAAAAGTTGAGGTAAAAGTAAAATTCCGGTAGAGAAAACCTGTTTAATTAAATTCATATTTTTTTTTATTTGGATAAAGCTATAACGTATTTCAAATGTACTTATTTTATTATTTATTTAAGATGGATTTGTTAATTTTAACCAACGGATTCACTAATTTTGAAAAAATTTTATAGT
Source organism: Flavobacterium sp. TAB 87 (assembly GCF_001529295.1). GTDB lineage: Bacteria > Bacteroidota > Bacteroidia > Flavobacteriales > Flavobacteriaceae > Flavobacterium. The sequence continues at coordinate 57,374 of NZ_LLWK01000032.1, read as the reverse complement.
TATGCAAGAAGCATCTTTTTCAGGACTTATACGATCAATTTTTTACATTGTGGCTTTTTATTACATCTTTAAATTTGTTTTTAAATTGCTTTTTCCCATTGTTATGAAAAAAGTCGTTAACAAAGCCACGGAGAATTTTCAACAACAGCAACAACAGTATTCTCAGCAATACCGTCAGGACAATTCATGGCAAAAAAAACAAAGTAGTAAAGACGAAGTTATTTCTAAAACAGCCAATTCTAAATACCCGCACGAAACCAAAAAAGTCGGTGAATATGTTGATTACGAAGAAATAGATTAGATTTGCTTTTTATAAGCGAAAAATCATCTTAAAACCAAACCCAACTACTTTGAAAATAGTAAATAAATTTTATCCGCACGCCCTAGTAATAGTAGGTTTTGTGCTTGTTTCTTTAATATATTTTTATCCTGTTTTACAAGGAAAACAAATTTTTCAGTCGGATATTGCTCAATATGTCGGAATGGCTAAGGAGCAAAACGATTTTAGGGCTCAAGAGCATACGGAACCTTATTGGACAAACTCAGCTTTTGGCGGAATGCCAACTTACCAATTGGGCGCGAAATATCCACACGATTACATTGGTCATTTAGACGACGCTTTGCGTTTTTTACCACGACCTGCTGACTATTTATTTCTTTATTTCTTAGGTTTTTATGGTTTGCTATTAGTGCTAAAAGTAGATCCATTAAAGGGATTTATTGGTGCCTTGGCTTTTGGGTTTTCTACTTATTTAATTATTATACTGGGTGTTGGGCATAATGCCAAAGCGCACGCTATTGCCTACATGCCACTTGTGGTTGCCGGTTGTATTATGGTTTATCAACGCAGATTTATTGTCGGTGGTTTGCTAACGATGTTTGCCGCAGCCTTAGAAATAAACGCCAACCACTTTCAGATGACCTATTATTTACTGATCTTTTTAATCGTTCTTTCTATTTATTTTATTTACGGAAGAATTAAAGAAAAAGACTTAAAATCATTAGGTTTTGCTTTTGGAACTTTTGCAATAGCTGCTGTTTTTGCCATAGGCTCTAATGCTACCAATTTAATGGCAACTTCAGAATATGCAGCATTTAGTACTCGTGGAAAAGGGGAGTTAAAAATTAATCCTGACGGCTCAAGAATTACTGAAAATAGCGCCTTAAGTCGCGACTATATAACTGAATACAGTTACGGAATTACGGAAAGTTTAAACCTTATCGCGCCGCGTATTTTTGGTGGATCGAATCATGAAAATGTGGGAACCGATAGTAAAATGTACGAGTTTATGGTGCAGCAAGGTGTACCATCAAATCAAGCACAGGATTTCGTTTCTGGCGTGCCTTCGTACTGGGGAGATCAGCCGATTGTCGCTGCTCCAGCTTATATCGGAGTTGTAGTTTTCTTTCTCGCTGTTTTAGCTCTTTTTCTTGACGATCGAAAAATTAAATATGTATTCTTGTCGGGAGCAGTAATTTCACTATTACTTTCTTGGGGTAAAAACTTTGCGTTTTTAACCGACTTCTTTATTGATTTTGTTCCAATGTATGATAAATTTAGAGCCGTTTCTTCAATTCAGGTTTTACTTGAATTGTGCGTGCCTGTTTTAGCTATTATGGGATTGCAATCTTTTTTCAATTTTAAAGAAATCAATTCGAAAAAAGCGCAAAAAGGTTTGCTAGAAACCGCTGCGGTATCGTTCGGAATCTTATTGATTTTACTAGTTTCTAAAAGTATGTTTAATTTTGCAGGAGCGAGCGACGGTTATTATTTACAAAGTTACGGCCCTGGGTTTGTCGATGCTTTAAAAGAAGATCGAAAGACAATGTATTCTGCCGATTTGCTTCGTTCAGGATTTTTTATTCTTGTAGTTTTTGCCGCATTTTGGTTTTTTCTTAAAGGTAAATTAAGTCAAAAAACAACGCTTATAATTGTAAGTATTTTTATGATTTTTGATTTGTTCTTTGTAGATAAAAAATATGTTTCTGCTAAAGACTTCGTTTCTGCACGCGAAATTGAAAATCCTTTTCAAGAAACACAGTCTGATGTTCAAATTTTGCAAGATCCTTCGCATTACAGAGTATTTGAAGTAAATGGTAATTTTTCGAGTGCGCGCGCTTCATTTTTCCATAAATCTATTGGAGGATATCATGCCGCAAAACCTAGAAAAATGCAACAATTATTTGACTACCAAATTGCTCAAAACAATATGGAAGTGTTGGATATGTTGAATGTAAAGTATATTATTCAAACGGATAAAGAAGGAAAAGAGTTTCCAACTGTAAATCCGGACGCAAATGGTAACGCTTGGTTCGTTGAGAGCATTAAAATAGTTACATCTCCAGATGACGAAATGCAACAATTGCGAAATATAGATACAAAAACTATTGCTGTATTTAATGTGCAAGATTATGGTGCTAAGTTTACCGATGCCCGTTTACGTAAAAAGTGGGATACACGAGGAACAATTACGTTACAAGATTACAAACCGAATTACTTAAAATATCAATCAGATAATTTGAATGATGGTATTGCTGTTTTTTCTGAAATATATTATGAGAATGGATGGAACGCCTATGTTGATGGAACATTAACCGAACATTTCCCTGTGGATTACGTGTTAAGAGCAATGGAAGTTCCGGGAGGAAAGCATACGATCGAATTTAAATTTGAACCTCAAGTCATAAAAACGGGAGGAACAATTGCATTAATTAGTTCAATCGGTATGTTACTGTTATTAGTAGGAGGAATATATTGGAATAGAAAAAAAGGTTTAAAATCTTAAATTTGGAACCTAAAAAACTTTTAATAATTACGTATTATTTTCCGCCTGCAGGTGGACCAGGTGTTCAGCGCTGGCTGAAATTTGTAAAATATTTACCTGATTTTGGTATTCAGCCAATTGTTTACGTTCCTGAAAATCCTACTTATCCAATTATAGATGAAGGTTTAGTTGACGAAATTTCAGATAAAGCAATTGTCTTAAAAAATAAAATACTGGAGCCTTACCAATTGGCTTCAGTATTCTCAAAAAATAAAACAAAAAAGATAGCTTCTGGAATTATTCCGAATCAAAAAAAGCAATCTTTTTTAGATAAAACATTTCTCTGGATTCGTGGCAATATTTTTATTCCAGATGCGCGTGTTTTATGGGTGAAGCCATCGGTTAAATACCTAGAAAAGTACATTATAGAAAACGAAATTGATACGATTGTGACTTCGGGACCACCGCATAGTTTACATTTAATTGGCTTAGAATTAAAGCAAAAATTAGGAGTAAAGTGGCTCGCAGATTTTCGTGATCCTTGGACTACGATCGGCTATCATAAATCACTTCGACTCTCTAATTATGCTTCAAAAAAGCATAAAAAATTAGAACATCAAGTTTTAAATAGTGCTGATAGTATTATAGTAACTAGTAAAACGACAAAAACAGAGTTTGAAAAACTTACAGCTAAGCCTATTAAAGTAATTACAAATGGTTATGACAATGAGAACGTGGCGACACAAATTTTAGACACCAAATTTTCTTTAGCGCATATTGGTTCTTTTTTATCAGAAAGAAATCCGAAATTATTATGGGAAAGTGTATCTGAATTGCTTCACGAAATCGAAGAGTTTAAAAATCATTTGGAACTGAAATTAATTGGTGCAGTCAGCCAAGAAGTTTTAGAGACTATATCTCACTATAATTTAGATGTGTATTTGAATAATCTTGGGTACGTTTCGCACAATGAAGCCATCGCACATCAAAAAAGATCACAAGTTTTACTACTCATCGAAATTGACTCTGAAGATACCAAAAGCATCATTCCCGGTAAATTATTTGAGTATATGGTTTCGAATCGTCCGATAATAGCCATTGGACCGATCGGTTCTGACTTTGCCGAAATTATTACTACAACGAACACTGGCGTATTTTTTAATTATTCCGAAAAAGAACGATTAAAAGGTTTGATTTTATCGCACTACAACCAGTTCTTAGAAGGGAAATTACAGTCGTATGGAGTCGGTTTACAACAATATTCTCGTAAAAATTTAACCAAGAAATTAGCGGATTTAATACTATAAATACCGTTTTAAATTTATAAATCACAATTCTTTCCATGGGAATCGTACTCAATCAGTCTTTTAAAAATACAATAATTACATACATTGGGTTTGCTATTGGTGGCATTAATACGTTGTATTTATATCCTGTTTTTTTGGGAGCTACTTACTACGCAGTTACCAATTATATACTTTCGGCAGCAAACGTAATTATGCCTTTGTTTGCGATTGGGATGCAAAATACATTAGTAAAATTTTACACTCAATACAAGACCGAACACGAAAGAAACCAGTTTTTGTCATTTACCGTTTTGTTTCCATTACTGCTTTGTATTCCCTTATTAATTATTGGTTTTCTTTTTTACGATGACATTACTGTTTTTGTAACCAAAAAGAATCCAGTCGTTCAAGAGTTTATCTTATTAATTCCGTTTACGGGATTGTGCATGGCTTATTTCGAAATTTTTTACGCCTGGGCGCGCGTGCACATGCATTCGGTTTTTGGTAATTTTATTAAAGAAGTGGGCTTGCGTTTTTTGTCTTCCATTGCCTTAGTTGGTTTATATTTAAACTGGATTACGTTAGTGCAATTTGTATATGTAACGGCTGGTATTTATTTCGTAGCATTTATTTTGACTATGGTGTATGCTTTTTATGTAAAAAGACCGCATTTTCAATTTTCGATTCCTAAAAATGTAAAAGATGTTTTAGTGTATACTTTCTTTATTATTCTTTCGGGTAGTGTTGCCAACTTACTTTTGGATGGAGATAAATTAATGCTGAATCAATATATGGTGATCGAAAATATCGCTTATTATTCGGTTGCCACTTATATTGCCTTGGTTATTTCGGTGCCTAGTCGTGCTATGCATCAAATTGTATATCCTATTACGGCTAAATTAATGCATGATGATAAATACGACGAATTGAATAATTTGTACAAAAAAACATCTATAAACCTGCAAATGGTAGGAGGCTTTGTGATGCTGTGTATTTTTGTAAATATTGATCAGCTGTACGAGTTGGTTCCTAAAGAATACAGTGGTGGAATATCAGTGGTTTTTATGATTGGACTGTCAAAGTATTTTGATTTGATATTAGGTAACAACAATGCCATTATTTTCAATTCCAAGTATTATCGCATGGTTTTATTTTTAGGTTTAGCGCTGGTCGTGACTACCTTTGTATTAAATATGATCTTTATACCACGCTACGGAATATTCGGCGCGGCATTTGCGACCTTAATCTCGATTACTTTGTATAGTTTAGCTAAGTTAATTTTCGTGGTCAAACGCATGCATTTATACCCTTTCACTAAACAAACAGTCGAATCGCTTGTACTCACAGCAGCGTTGTTTTTGGCTTTTTATTTTTGGGAATTTCCCGTACATCCCATTATCGGCATTTGCTTAAAATCGGCTTTGGTGACTGTCGCTTATGTCTATCTGAACTATCGGTTTGTAATTTCAATCGAAATTAATCAAGTAATTGATAATTTAATAAAAAAGATACTTCCTAAAGCACGTTAATTATTTCAAGTCAAATAATATACTTTTTGCTACTGGTTTCCTCTTTATAAAATTATAATGATTTAATATCTATTGAATCATAGCGTAATTTAATGGTTTGGTTGTTACTCTAAGTCTTGGGAATTTTTAAAATTCCAAATTTATTTTTTACAAGCAGATTTTGAATATATTTGCGTTCAACCTGAAAATAACTATTGATAATGAAAAGTAAAATTATTTTTTTTTTACTATTAGTACCATTTTTGCTTTCTCAAAATAGCTTTGCTCAAAAGGCCTCAACTAAGTCGAAAGTTGATGCGCTTGTAAAACTTAAACAAGATTCAATTGAGAATACTGTTTTAAGAGGTTTTCCGGTTGCTCCGTTTAGGGATACGCTTTTTTATATCAATCACAGGGTAGGTTCTTTTTCTGCTGAGAATCGAGCTAAATTAATTTCCGAAAAAATTAAATTGTTATACGATGACGATTATTTTGTTGCCGATTCGATAAAAATAGCCAATTCAGAATTTGGAGAAGATATTGTTTATAAAAGCAATACTGTTCTTATGTCTGTTTTAAGTGTAGATACGATCAATGCAGATGCGACCGTAGCGAAAATTGCGCAGCGAAATCTTAAAATAATCTCGAAAGCCGTAGTTAAAGAAAAACTAAATCACTCAACATTAGTCATTTTAAAGCGCATCGGACTTACTTTTTTGGTCTTGTTTTTAATTTTATTACTGCTGTATCTTACCAATAAAATATTCGGTAAACTCAAGAATTTTTTATTAGTAAAAAACGCCAAATATTTCTCAGGACTTCGTTTCAAAACAATTGAAATTTTGTCTCCTGAAAGACAACAATTTGTAGTTATTCGAATTGTAAGTGTGATTAAAGTACTTGTTTTTATACTAATCGTTTATTTATCACTCCCTTTATTATTTAGCTTTTTTCCTGCTACCGAAGGTTATGCTGATACGTTATTAAATTGGATTTTTACTCCAGCTAAATCTGTCTTTATGGGATTTGTTGGGTTTCTTCCTAACTTGTTTTCCATTATTGTTATTGTTGTAATATTTAAATATGCTATTAAGGTTTTAAAGTTTTTTGTGGATGAAATAAAACGCGAGAACATACACATTGATGGTTTTTATAGTGATTGGGCTGCACCTACATTTAATATTGTGAAACTATTATTGTACGCCTTTATGGTAGTACTTATTTTTCCGAAATTGCCGGGTTCAGATTCGAATATTTTTAAAGGAGTTTCGGTATTTGTTGGTATTTTATTTTCTTTAGGATCTTCAAATGCTATCGCAAATATGGTAGCAGGTTTAGTGATCACTTACATGCGACCTTTCAAAATTGGAGACTTTATTAAAATCGGAGATGTCAGTGGAGAAGTAATTGAAAAGACGGCCCTGGTTACTCGAGTACGAACCGGTAAAATGGAAGATATAACGATACCCAATGCGACGGTTTTATCTAGTACATCAACTAATTATTCGGCCAATACACATGCTAATGCACCTGGATTGGTCGTGCACACTACTGTTACAATTGGTTATGACGTACCTTGGAAAGAGGTGCATAAAGCGCTTATTGAAGCCGCTTCACGAACCGATTTTATTCAAAAGACACCGCTTCCGTACGTTTTGCAAACTGCGTTAGATGACTTTTATGTTGGCTATCAAATTAATGCCTTTACGAAAGAACCAAACAAGCAACCTTTAATATATTCATCGCTGCATCAAAATATTCAAGATTGTTGCAACGAAGCTGGAATTGAAATTATGTCGCCGCATTATCTGGCGAGTCGTGACGGAAGTGCAAGTACAATTCCCGGTAGTTATATGGGTAAGATCAAATAAAGGGCAGAAAAGTTCCTGTATGTTTGCATAACTTACTGTAGAATATTTATTAAGATAAGTTTTTTTAGCTTTATGAACTAATGATTTTTTTTTTTTGAGTTAGCTTTAAAAATATTGAGTCAAAATATCACCAAAAGTGGGTATTGATATATGTAGGACTTTGGCGTATTTTTGCTGTGTTGAATTTTTAATGCTTTTTAAAATTTTGACAACTAAAAAACGTCGAATATGCAAAGCCACCAATTTACACAAGAACATGACTTACAGTTGTTTTCTAATTTAATTTCTAACAAAATTAATAAAGGTTTTATTTTAGAGGAACGCAATGACGAATTACTTTTTGCAGTTCTTTCTAAAGGAGGAAGAGTAATTGATCACAGTTTTAATTTCATTATTTTTATCTTCACTTTAGGTCTTTGGTCAGTTGCTTGGTTGTATCTCACCTTAGAATATTCTAAACCAAAAAAGATTTTAGTAGCGATTGACGAAGAAGGTATTCCTTTTGAAGATAAATGTTTTGTCGCTTAGAGCAACAAAACACTTTTTTTTATAACTTCTCTTTCAAATATTTTGCTGTAACTGATTTTTTTACTTTAACTATTTCTTCTGGCGTTCCAGAAGCTAATAAGTACCCTCCATTTTCACCGCCTTCTGGACCTAAATCCAAAATGTAATCGGCACATTTTATCAAGTCCAAATTGTGTTCTATCACAATTACCGAATGTCCTTTTTCGATCAGAGCATCAAATGATTTTAATAATTTTTTAATATCATGAAAATGTAATCCTGTCGTTGGTTCGTCAAACACAAATAATGCTTTTTCTTTTGTAGCTCCTTTGACTAAAAATGATGCCAATTTTATGCGTTGTGCCTCACCACCAGAAAGTGTAGACGACGATTGACCCAATTGTACATAGCCCAAACCAACATCTTGTAAAGGTTGTAATTTTTGAGTAATCTTAGCTTGATTGTTTGTTTTGAAGAAAGCAATGGCATCATCAATAGTCATCGTTAAAATGTCATTGATGTTTTTGCCCTCAAAAGCAACTTCTAAAATTTCTTTTTTGAAACGTTTGCCATTACAAGTTTCACATGGCAATTGTACGTCGGCCATAAAAACCATTTCAACATTAATCGTTCCTTCACCTTTGCAGGTCTCGCAACGACCGCCGTCTACGTTAAAAGAAAAATGTTTAGGTAAATAACCCCGAATCTTAGAAAGCTTTTCTTTAGAATATAAATCTCTAATATCATCGTAAGCTTTAATATACGTTACAGGATTGGAACGAGAACTGCGGCCAATCGGATTTTGATCGACGTATTCAATATGCTTGATGTGCGAAAAAGAACCTTTTATTTCAGAAAATTGGCCTGGTTTTTCCGAAGCCAATTCTAGTTTCTTTTGTACCGCTGGAAATAAAATTCGTTTGATCAACGTACTTTTTCCACTACCAGAAACGCCTGTAACAACCGTTAATACATCCAACGGAAAAATGACGTCTATGTTTTTAAGATTGTTTTCTCTTGCGCCAACAATTTCGATAAAGTTTTTAAATGATCTGCGTTTTTTAGGAACTGCAATTTCTAACGCACCATTCAAATATTTGGCTGTTAATGAATCTGATTTTAATATTTCCTTATAAGTGCCTTGTGCGACCAAATGACCGCCCAATGTTCCTGCTTCTGGACCAATATCAATAATCATATCGGCAGCCTTCATAATGTCTTCGTCATGTTCAACGACAATAACGGTGTTTCCTAAATCCCGTAAAGACAGCAAAACTTTTATCAATCGTTCAGAATCTTTGGGATGCAAACCAATACTTGGCTCATCTAAAATGTACATCGATCCAACCAAACTACTTCCTAGAGAAGTGGCTAAGTTTATACGCTGCGATTCTCCACCAGAAAGTGTTGAAGAATTTCTATTTAAAGTCAAATAATCTAAACCAACTTCAGTCAAAAAAGACAAACGATTGTTGATTTCGAGCAGTAAGCGTTTGGCAATTTGCTTTTCGTATTCGTCTAAATTGATGTTTTTAAAGAAATCTGCCAAATGACGTATTGGTAAATCAACTAAGTCAGAAACAGTTTTTTCATTTATTTTCACATATGAAGCTTCCACGCGAAGTCGTTTTCCTTTGCATACGTGACATTTTGTTTTACCGCGATAGCGAGAAAGCATCACACGATTTTGAATTTTGTAATTTTTGGCCTCCAGTTCTCTGAAGAAATCATTTAAACCTTCAAAATATTGATTTCCAGTCCAAATTAATTCTTTTTGACTGTCCGTTAATTCAAAAAACGGTTTGTGAATGGGAAAATCAAATTTATATGCGTTGTTCACCAACTGATCGCGATAATAGCCCATACTTTCGCCGCGCCATGTATAAATTGCGTTTTCAAAAATCGATAAAGAAGTATTAGGTACAACCAAATCGGCATCAATTCCGATAATATTTCCATAACCTTCGCAACTTGGACAAGCTCCGTACGGATTATTAAAACTAAACAAATGAACATTTGGTTCTAAGAAAGTAATTCCGTCAAGCTCAAAATTATTTGAATAGGAAAGTCTGTGCGCACCATTCAATTCTTGCAAATAGCAAATTCCTTTTCCCTCAAAAAAAGCAGTTTGTACCGCATCCGCCAATCTATTAAAAAATTCCTCCTCGTTTTTAACAACGATTCGATCTACTATTAATAACAGCTCTTGATTTTTTTTAATTTTTGGATTGGCTAAAAAATCATCCAAGCGAATGGTTTCATTGTCAATTAAAATTCGGGCAAAACCTTGCTGCAACAAAACTTTTAATTTTTCGTCTAATTTTCGCCCTTTCTCGACATGAATAGGAGCAAGCAGCAACCATTTACTATCAAGTTCAAATTTTGAAACGTCATTAACCACATCAGTTACTGTATTCTTCTTTACCTCTTTACCAGAAACTGGCGAAAAAGTGCGTCCAATTCGAGCAAAAAGTAACTTGACGTAATCGTAAATTTCTGTTGATGTTCCAACTGTAGAACGCGCGTTGGTCGTATTTACTTTTTGTTCAATCGCAATTGCAGGAGCAATTCCTTTTATATATTCGACTTTTGGCTTGTCTAAACGACCCAAAAACTGACGTGCATACGAGGATAAACTTTCTACATAACGACGTTGTCCTTCGGCATATAAAGTATCAAATGCCAAACTCGATTTTCCGGAGCCCGAAAGACCAGTAATAACCACCAGTTTATTTCGAGGTATGGCGACATCCACATTTTTTAGATTATGTACTTCCGCTCCTTTTATTATTATATTTTGCTTGGGATCTAGTTTAGAAAAGTCAACTTTCATAAAATTCTTCAATTTATGTAAAAGTAAGCAATTTTAGGCTGATTTTTCGGTCTCTAGAAGTGTACAATTATTAAAATAAACTTAAAATGCTCGTGAAAAAGCAACACAATTATACTTAAAATTTAAGATCTCTCTTTCACTTGTTTAGAGTTAGCTAGAATAGGTTTATTTTAAAAAACCAAAATCAAACCTTTTTAAATTTAAATTTACCAGCTTTTTATCGATTAGATAAAAAGATTAAGTTGTTTAAAAATTAACTCTATACTACAATATTAGATAGAATGATATGCGGAAGGAAATAAAAATTGGCAAGTTTACTAGAAATATTTTCCGATTTTTTTTGTTAAATTTTAATGTTTAAGAGTTTTCTAATCGGGTAAATCTCCGATATATTGTATCTGACTGCTTTTTTTTTTAATTTTAATACTTTTATAAGTGTATTAATTTGCGTTTTAAAATATAATTGTGTTAAATTTGAGCACTTAATAATTAAAAAATCACGAGCCTATATCATAAAATTACTTTTTTAGAAATATCCCCAAATTTAAACAACTAAAAGGTAAGTATTATGGCTCAGTTGCACATTCCAGACGGTCTATTGGTCAAAAATTACGTCGACGGAGACGAAAATGCTTTAACAGCATTAATTAAAAGACACGAATCTAAGATTTTCGGTTTTATCTACTCAAAAGTAAATGATAGAGATGTTGCCAACGATATTTTTCAAGATACTTTCATCAAAGTAATCCGAACATTAAAGGGAAATTCTTATAATGAAGAAGGTAAGTTTTTACCTTGGGTTATGCGTATTTCATACAATTTGATCGTAGATCATTATCGCAAGAATAAAAAAATGCCTTTGTATCGCGAAACCGAAGAATTTTCAATTTTCTCCATTATGTCCGACGATTCGTTGACTATCGAAAATCAAATGATTTTAGATCAGGTCGAATTGGATTTAAAGAAACTCGTTGAAGAGTTACCAAAAGATCAAAAAGAGGTTTTGGTAATGCGTATGTATCAAGATATGAGCTTTAAGGAAATTTCAGAATTAACAGGAGTTAGTATCAATACTGCTTTAGGTCGAATGCGTTACGCATTAATGAATCTTAGAAAGATAATCGAAAAACATCAAATTATTTTGACCAACTAATACTAATACGCTTACTGTTACGTTATAATATAAATTAAACGTTTGTATAGCATGGCAAAAATTTACTCTAAAAAAACAGTAGTTAACAAAGATTTGAAGGCAAAAGAGGAAGTAATCTCTTTCTTGCTTAATTATTCAAAAGCATTGACAATTGTGAAAGTCGAAAGCAGAAATTTCGAGATCGTAGTGAACTAAAAATTCTCTAGAGTAGCTCGATTTTAAAGACATTTTAAGAAAACCAAAAGGTCGATTTGGTTGAAAAGGAACTTACTATTTGTATTACTAATACATACGGTAAGTTTTTTTTTGTATTAAGGTTTTTGTTATTGGATAATTATTTCTATTTTAGTTAAAAATATAACGAATACTTTAACAATTGTAAGATTTAAGTGAAAATTATTTAATTTTAATTTAATTTGGATTTTGCGTTAATTAATATCAATTACTCTTTTTATTAACTATTTAGATGATTTAATCGGAATTTAATTAATAATAGTGTACTATTAAATTACATTTTTATACAAAAGGCTATTTTTCTTTACAGTGATAGAATCATAAATAAATCTAAAATATAGCAATCGCGAATTGTCTTCTTAACACGAATGTTTAATGAACACCTTTTAGAAGAAAACCAAATATTATAACAACCAAACTCTCTTAGAAATGGAAAAAAACTTTACTCTACTATTACTTTTATTATTTATTGGTGTTGGTTTACATGCACAGAAAGATCAAATTAAAGAAGCGCAATCTCTTTACGATAAAGGAAATCTTAAAGAATCTTTGGCAATCGTAAAAAAGATTGATTACATGATTGTAAACGCTTCGCTTGAAGAAAAGTCTGATTTTTATTTTTTAAAGGGTAATATTTATAAAGATTTGGCGAGTAAAAATATAGATGCAGCTGAAAATTTCGCCTTGGCATCAGGAGCTTACCAAGACGTACTTTTGTACGAAAATGATTCTCGAAAATATAAATATGCTTTTAAGGCAAATATTGCACTGAAGGAGATGAAATCTACTTTAGTCGATGGTGCGATGTTAGATTACAAGCAGGGTAAATTTAATGAAAGCGCAGAGAAGAGTTACAAAGTTTATTTGTTTGATAAAAAGGATACATTGAATCTGTTAAACGCGGCAGGTGCAGCATTAACAGGTAAAGATTTTACTTCTGCAATTAAGTATTACGATGAGTTAAGAAAAATCAACTATACCGGAAAAGGTGTTCTTTTTTACGCAACTAATAAGAAAACAAAAGAAGAGAGTGCATTTATTTCGCTAGCCGCGAGAGAGTCCAATATTCTGGCGGGATTATATGAAAAACCTCGAAATGAATCTCCACCAAGCAAGCAAGCCGAAGTTACGTATAGCCTTGCTTACGCTTATCTGGAACGAAACGATTATCCTAAAGCACAAATGTATTATGATGAATCTATTCGATTGAATCCTAAATGCATTGACTGCTATATTAACATGGCCTACTCAAAATTACAACTGAAAAAAGTTTTGATGGATGAAATGGCTAATTTGGGTAATTCTCCAAAAGAAATGCAAGAATACGATGTATTAAATGCAAAGAAAGACGAATTGGTTAAAAGCACCATTCCTTACCTTAAAAAAGCATTAGTTATTGAGCCAAAAAACGAAGAGGTTACGAAATTTTTGCTAGGAGTATACCGATCACTAGACATGACAGCAGATTATAATACGCTGAAAGCAAGTTTGTAAAAAGCAAACTGAGCTACTTACTCTTATTTTTAGTAGCTTCTTTTAGAAACGATTTTTTACCAACTGTTGCCGTAATAATGTCTTTTTCTAAATTCCACGCTCGCGCGGGAGAATATTCACGTCCGTACCAAATAATTTGTAAATGCAAGTCATTCCAAATTTCTTTAGGAAACAGACGTTTGGCGTCTTTTTCGGTTTGCACTACATTTTTTCCGTTAGAAAGATTCCATCGGTGCATTAATCGGTGGATGTGCGTATCTACTGGAAAAGCAGGGATCCCAAAAGCTTGAGACATCACTACACCAGCTGTTTTATGTCCGACAGCCGGTAAAGCTTCAAGTGCTTCAAAACTTTGCGGCACTTGTCCGCCATGTTTGTCAATTAAAATATGAGAAAGGCCATGAATTCCTTTGGACTTCATTGGAGATAAACCACAAGGGCGAATAATTTCTTTAATTTCTTCGACCGACATTTTGATCATGTCGTACGGATTATCTGCTTTAGCAAATAGCAGCGGTGTAATCTTGTTCACGCGAACATCGGTGCACTGCGCAGAAAGTAAAACTGCAATCAATAAAGTATACGGATCTTTATGATCCAAAGGAACGGGTATTGTAGGATATAACTCTTTTAACGTATTTATAACAAATGATACCCGTTCTTCCTTATTCATTTCCGTAAATTTATGAGTGTAAAAATAGAATAAAATTTAGGATGTGCCTAATTCTGTAGCGACAAGCAGCAGTCGTATTGTCGATTAAAAAAAAAGCAATTATTATGACAACATTAAAAATAGGAGATAAAGCGCCCAATTTTGAGGGAATTGATCAAGATGGACTCGCACATACGCTTAGCGATTATGGCGGTAAAAAATTAATTGTTTTTTTCTATCCAAAAGCAAGTACGCCAGGTTGCACAGCAGAAGCTTGTGACTTAAGAGACAATTTTGAAAGATTTACGGATCAAAATTATCAACTGTTGGGCGTCAGCGCTGATTCGGCTAAAGCGCAAGCAAATTTTAAAACCAAGCAAAAACTGCCATATAATTTATTGGCTGATGAAAACAAGTCGGTTATTGAAGCCTTTGGAGTTTGGGGACCAAAAAAGTTTATGGGAAAAGAATATGATGGTATTCATAGAACGACTTTTGTAATCGATGAAAACGGAATTATAGAAGACATCATTACCAAGGTAAAAACTAAAGAACATAGTGCGCAGCTATTAAAATAAAAGATTGATTAAATTGAAAAAGCCAGATAAATAGTATATTTTATCTGGCTTTTTTTATATTTAAAAAAGAACTTATTGCAATACATTTGCGGGCTCGTAACCAAACAAGTGATGCTCTTTTATAATTTCTGCAATTCCTAAAGGAAGCATTGGTTCCCATCCTGGAGTACCTTGACTGATCATTTTTAAAACCTCACGAGAGAATACTGACAAGTTTTCTGGATCATAATCTACGACATCAATTACTTTACCGTTGAATTTAAAGAATTTATATAACTCTTTCATTCTTGGGTGCACTTTTAAGTTGTTTGAATCCATCAAAACGCCATTTTCGTCTAACATCGGGTATAAAAACACCTTCATATCACGATAAAATAATTTCCCGAAAGCTTCTAGAATTCCACCACTTAAATGACGGTAATATTTTTCGTCAAAAATATCAACTAAATTATTGACTCCCATGGCTAAGCCCATACGTGCTTTAGTATAGTTAGCAAAATATTCAACCACTTTATAATATTCCTGGAAATTCGATATCATAACCGTCTGTCCCAGCGAACATAAAAGTTCAGCTCTGTCCATAAAGTCACGCTCATCAATCTCTCCATCAGAACGAAGATTGGACAAGGTAATTTCAAAAATTACTAGAGTATTGTCTTTGTCAACTTTATTTTCTTTTTCAAACATGCGCAGTGATTTCTCATACATGTCCATGTTTACTTTAGTTACAGGTCTAAAACTACCTCGTAAAGCCAATATATTTTTTTTGTATAAGATAGCAGCTGGCAAGATGTTTTTTCCATCCGGATTAAACATTACCGCATCTGTCATTCCGTTTTTAACCAATTGCAAACTCATCAAGCGATTGTCTACGTCTGCAAAACGAGGTCCAGAAAAATTAATAGTATCAATTTCTAATTGATCTTTATCTAAATGATCATACAAATAACGCAACAAACGTTTCGGATCATTGTATTTGTAAAAAGCACCGTAAATTAAATTAACACCTAACGTACCCAAAGTCTCTTGTTGTAATTTGGCATCTGTTTCTTTAAAACGAATGTGCAGAATAATCTCGTTGTAGGCTTCATCGGGTTCAATTTGGTAACTAATTCCTACCCAGCCGTGTCCTTTATATTGCTTTGCAAAATCGATAGTTGCAACTGTATTAGCATAACTAAAAAACATTTTGTTGGGATGTTTTTCTCTGCTCAACCGTTGTTCAATTAAATTCACTTCATGCGAAAGCATTTTTTTTAATCGACTCTCTGTAACATAACGACCGTCTTTTTCGATGCCATAAACAGCATCACTAAAATCTTTATCGTAAGCTGACATTGCTTTTGCGATGGTACCAGAAGAACCTCCCGATCTAAAAAAGTGCCTAACAGTTTCCTGTCCCGCTCCAATTTCGGCAAAAGTTCCGTAAATGTGTTCATTTAAATTTATGCGAAGTGCTTTGTCTTTTATTGATGGTATCTTCTCGATGACTCTGTCACCTTTGAGTTTTATTTCTGTACCCATTTGTTCTAAATATGGCTAATTTGATGCAAAGTTAGTAAATTAGGGTTCTAATGAAAGAGAAATAATGCTATTTTTGTAAAAAACAAAGTAAGTTGAAGGTATATTTTTTAGGCACAGGAACTTCACAAGGTATTCCAATTATCGGGGTTGATCATCCTGTTTGTAAGAGTGCTGACTCCAAAGATAAACGACTCAGAGTCTCTATTTGCATTACTTGGGAAGACTATTCGTTTGTAATTGATTGTGGACCAGATTTTAGACAGCAAATGTTAGCCTGCGAATGCAAGCGCCTGGATGCGATTTTATTTACACACGAACATGCAGATCATACGGCAGGATTAGATGATATACGTCCGTTTAACTTCCGTCAAGGACCAATTCCTGTTTATGCACATCAGCGCGTAATTGATAACTTAAAGAAACGCTTTGATTACGTTTTCGAAACTGTCAACAGATATCCAGGAGCACCTGCTGTTGATACGATTGAAGTGGTAAATGATGCTCCATTTGTTGTGGGAAATAAAACAGCTATTCCGATAAATGTAATGCACGGCGATCTGCAGGTGTTTGGTTACCGAATTGACGATTTTGCCTATCTAACAGATGTAAAAACCATTGCAGTCGAAGAAATAAAGAAACTAAATAATTTAAAAGTGCTCGTTATAAATGCATTGCGCATTGAGCCACATAATACGCATTTTAATTTGCAAGAAGCGCTAGATTTTATAAATTTGGTGCAACCAGAAAAAGCATATTTGACGCATATTAGTCACCTATTAGGTTTTCATGAAGAAATAGCAAAGAAGCTTCCCGAAAATGTGTTTTTGGCCTACGACAATCTAGAAATTACTCTATAATTATTTTTACAATGAAAAAATCTTTAATGCTATATCTTTTTATAGTTGCACTTTTAATGAATGTTTTTACTTATATGTTCTTTAGTAAAGAAGTAAAATTTGAACAAGAACGGTATGAAAAGACGACCAAAAAATTACGTGATAGTATCAATTTAGTTGAAACGCAATTGATCGAAGCAAATTATTTTTCATTGGAAAAAAATGAAAACGCACAAAATTATTTCGAATCTGGAAAAGGAGATAAAATAATCGCTTACGAAAAATTGATTCCCTATGTAACAGAAAAATTACTGGATTACAACGCAGAAGCAAATGGAAATCCGTACACTGGACAAGATAAAATGGGACCAAATAAATTTATCATCAATAAGATAAAAATATTAAATCACCGTTGGATTATTGCAGAGTACAGTAATGGTGAGTTTTGGGGAGAAGTACTGTTGAAATATTTTGTAAATACTGATGAAACGATATCTTTTGAAGTAAATCAGACAATGTTGTATCAAAAATAAAATTTTTCTTATAATAGAAACTAACATATTAATAGAAAAAGTCCGTCTCAAAATTGCTTTGAGACGGACTTTTTTCTATTAATTAAAACGTATTATTTTGATAACCACTCCTTAAAGTCATAGAAATTTTGAGGTGCCACACCATGGCCAACAGGATATTCTTTATAGGTGATCGGGATGTTTAATTGCCCTAAAGCAGCAGGAGTTTTTCTTGCCCACTCCAAAGGTACTACTTGGTCAGAGGTTCCGTGTGAAGCGAATATTTTTAGGTTTTTAAAATCATTCTTTTCAAAACCTTCCGCAATAATATCAGCATTAAAGTAGCCACTCATGGCAACTACTTTCTGAATTTTTTCTGGATGAGAAAGTGCCACAGCATAACTTAAAATTGCGCCTTGACTGAAGCCAACTAAACTCACATTATGGGCATCAATTGGATAGTTAGCAATTAGTTCATCAATAAAATCAGCAATAGTATCACGAGACACTTTAGCTTGTTCATTATCAGAAAACTTATTTTGATCTGCATCAAAATTGATAGCGTACCAAGCATAACTTCCAAATTGCATGTCATAAGGCGCACGAGCAGAAACCACATAATAGGTGTCTGGTAGTTCTGTTGCAAACGAGAATAAATCTTCTTCATTGCTGCCGTAACCGTGTAATAAAACGATCAATGGATTTTTATCTAAAACTACTTTGGGAGCTTGTATTTTGTATTCTAAGGATAAATTCATGTTGTAAAATTCAGTGTTCAATTATTTGGTATTCATTTTTGATAACGCTACTGTTAAACAGTTATGAGAATTTGCGCTAGTTTAGTCTTAAATTTGCAACCGATTATCCAATTGTCTTAAACCATTTTTGAAAAATGTTTCCCAGCAATGGCACAGGAGTAGTCTCTCCCTTTATAGCGGTGATGATCCCGTAACCCCACAAAACGGATACACAAATCCACATCGGAAACGTGATCATGAAGCTGTCAAAATTACTAATAATCGCTCCAAAAGAAATAAAAGTCAGTGATAAACCTAAGGCTTGACGAATATGAAACGAAGCAAATTTATTTTTTTCGTCTGCATTCATAGACATTGCGATCAATACGCCTATTATTAAAATGTATGCTGTTATGGCAGCCGTTTTTCCGCTGTCGGTAGTTCTAGTCATTATTATTTATTTTAAAATCAATTGTTTTTGATTGTAAATACCGTAAACTGTTCCTTGTTGTTTGGTATTTAAAAAAGCAGAATTTTTAGATTTAGAAAGAATGTTTGCTTTAGAAAACGTACTTTCTACCTCTGGATTAAAAAGAGTAAAATTAGCTTTTGAACCTTTTTTGATCGAATTGTTTTCAATAGAGAAAATAGCTTTTCCCAAGGTTAATTTTTGAATTACTATTTCCAAAGGTAATACCGTTAGTAAAGCACCAAAAGCACTTTCTAAGCCAATAGTTCCATTTTTGGCGGTATCAAACTCCATTTTCTTATATTCAATGTCAACCGGATTATGATCAGACGTTATCAAATCAATAGTCCCGTCCAGAACGCCATCAATCAGTCCTTTTCTGTCCGTTTCCGTTCTTAATGGAGGAGATACTTTGTAACGCGTATCAAAACCTTCAAGTTTTTCATCAGTTAGAACCAAATGATGTACCGATGCGCTGCAGCTTACTCTCAAGCCTTTGGCTTTTGCTTTCCGAATTAGCTCTACTGACTTAGCAGTGGAAATAGTGGGAATGTGTAATTTTCCAGCCGTATATTCTAATAAAAATAAATTTCTGGCAACTTGTAATTCTTCTGCCAAATTTGGAATCCCTTTCAAACCTAAACGAGTAGAAACAATTCCCTCATTAACTACTCCATTTCCTTTGATGTCCGAATCTTGCGGATAAGTAATTACCAAAGCATCAAAATCTTGTACATATTGCAATGCAATTTTCAAGACATTGGCATTTTCGATACTTTTATTATAATCACCAAAAGCTACTGCTCCAGCATTTTTCATATCGTATAATTCGGCCATGTCTTTTCCTTCACTCGACTTGGTCAAAGCACCAATCGGGAACAATTCTGTAGCAAAACCCAATGCCTTATTGCGCACAAAATTGACTTGGGATTGATTGTCGATAATGGGGTACGAGTTGGGCTGCAAGGCAATGGAAGTGAAACCGCTTTTAGCAGCAACTTGCAAACCGTTTGTGATGGTTTCGCGGTCTTCAAAACCAGGTTCACCAAGCGAAACACTGCTGTCAAACCAACCTTGCGAAAGATGCAAATTCTCTAAATTTACTTCTTGAAATTTAGCCTCATTAGCAAGAGAAGTTCCTATTTGAGCAATACTACCATCTTCAATCAGTACATCGACTTTTTGGTGGTGAAATTCACTTGTAGAGTCGATAATTGTAGCTTCTCTGATGATTATATTCATAACGTCGCTTGTTTAATGTTGGGGTACGATTATTTTACCAATTTGATGATTGCCATTTCTGCGAACAAAAATAATAGAGCAAAGATAACAAACCATTTCCAAATTTGATTGTCGGTTCGATCGGTTTGTAAGGTATTAAATACCGTCGAAATGCTATCTGCAGTTTTGTATTTACGTAGCAATTTTTTATTTCGTTGACTCAAATCACTTTCAGTTCTTGGATAATTAAAACTTACGTTTTCAATCCATTCCTTTTTATCAAAAATACTATAATTACCAGCTTTTTCAGGAAAATCATCAAATGTTAATTTTACCTTATTATTTAAAATTTGCTGAATAGGAATAAACTGACCTTCCTTTCCTCTAACTTCTAAAAGAGCATCTTTAGTCAACTTTTTTTCTACAAAATACGGCTGATTGTCACCAATTTTCAATGCATTTAACCCTGATGTATTGGTGCTTTGTGCCAACTGATAAAAGACTGGAACAATAAGTGGCGATTGTTGAAAATTGGAGTTTTGCGTATTTAAAGCTGCCGCAAATACAGATACTGCCGAAGTAGGTTTTATAATAGAGGTTAAAAAAACAGATTGATCTTCATAACTTAAAACCGAAGCATAAGCACTTGAAGATGCAAATGAATTTTTAGTTTTTGGATATTGAAAGTTAGAAATTTTACTTTCGAAAACGCCAGAGAAAAGTGGATGATCGAAATTGATCTTTGTGATGAGTTTCTCGTTTGATTCAACATTTTTAAATACTACTTTTCCAAAAGTTGCTAGAAAAGAATTGAGTCCTGTAATAGTTGATTTTTGAGACGGAATAAGAACTAAATTGCCACCTTTTTCAACGAAAGATTTTAGAGTGGTTTGCAGTGCTTGCGGAATTTCGTCGAGTTCATTCAATAAGATAAGATCTTGATTTTCTATTGAATTGTAATTCAGACTTTCGATAGAGAAATTACTAAAATTAAATTCATTGGGAGTGTAAATTCGGCTTAGAAAATTACTTTTTTCTGGGCTTCCTATACTAATTACATCTATTTTCTTTCTTGTAGAAATACTAAAATACAGGCGATTATCATATGCTAAACCATTGTCTTCGATGCTCACATAACCATGAAAAGCTTCTTTCGGAATGGTAAAGTGAATGTTTTTTTTAGATGAATCGAATTTAGTCACTGTTTTAGCGCTCAATTTTTCATTATTGTATAGTGCGACCGAAACGGGTGAAATGTTTTCACCGTAAGCTGACAAATTAATACCTATTTCGTAAAAATTATCTAAAGTTTGAATAATGAAAACGCTATCGATAGCCACATTGTTTTTTTGTTCGGCTTCTGGAATTATAAAATAAGTCGCTTGTTGTAAGTTGCTGTTTTCTACTTGTTTTTGTGTCAATCCAACTGCATCCGTAATTACAATTATATCTTTATTAGTGCTAGTTTGATGGGCTTGTATTTTGGTAATCGTATTGTCTAATTGAAAAGATTCTGCACTGTATTTTAAACTTTGAAGTTCTTTGCGAACCGATTTAATATCGGTGTTCCAAAAACTTTCAGAGTTGGTAATCAGTGAGAAAGTTATGTTTTCAGGAGTGTTTTCTAATAACTCTTGTATGGCACGTTTTAGTAATTCACCCTTTTTTCCTTTGGATTGCATGCTAAATGAATTGTCTAAAATAATATACATTTCGTTTGATGCATTTTTGCTGTCTTTTGCTTCATAAAAAGGTTGAGCAAACGCTAAAATTAAAAAAAGGAGCAGCAACAACCGTGTTCCTAATAATAGCCACTTTTTTACTTTGGAGCTTTTACGAGTTTGTATAGAAAGTTGTTTTAGAAATCGAACGTTTGTAAAATAAGATTTTTTAAAACGTCGCAATTGAAATAAATGCACCAAAATAGGCACGAGCAACAGCAATAGAAAGTATAAAATTTGGGGATTCTTAAAGTGCATTTACTACCTATATTTAATTCATCATCATAAAATTTTAATGAATTTATAACCTCAAAAATACAAATTTGTTTACAGTTTTAAAGGAAGTTGTGATATTTTTTAAAATCGGCACGTATTTAAAAATTAACTCTTGGATATTGTTTATTTTAGCGGCTCTAAAAAACAAAAAAATGAAAAAATTACCCGCCTTAATGCTTGTTTTCGGACTTGCATTCTCTCTTCAAGCGCAGCAAAAATTAAACTTGTTAATTGGGACTTATACGACAACTTGCGAAAGCAACGGGATTTATACGTATGAATTTGATACGGAGTCTGGTTTATTCTCAAAAAAGAATGAAAGCGAGAAAACTGCTAATGCGAGTTATTTGACCGTTTCTCCCGATAATAAATTTGTGTACTCTGTAAACGAAATAGGAGATGAGAGCACCATTAGTGCTTTTGGGTACGATGCACAATCGGGCCAATTAAATTTTTTAAATAAAGAAAGTGCTAAAGGTGGTGATCCTTGCTACATTATTAACGACGGAAAAAACGTAATCGCTGCCAACTATTCTGGCGGAAATATTTCAGTCTTTAAAACAACGGCTAACGGAATTTCTGAGGCTAAACAAATAGTTCAGCACACTGGAAAAGGATCTATTGTAGGACGCCAAGATTCACCTCACGTTCATATGGTGCATTTTTCTCCCGATAAAAAATATGTTTTAGTGAATGATTTAGGTTTAGATAAAATATTCGTTTATAAATATAATCGCGATTCTGAATCAGAAATTTTAACTTTAAAAAGTGCTATTTCTGTAAAAGCGGGTACAGGACCAAGACACCTTACCTTTAGCGAGAATGGTAAAAATGTGTATTTAGTGAGCGAGATGGACGGAAGTTTAACGACTTTTTGTTATAAAAAAGGGTCCCTTAAACAACTGGACGTCACTACAATTTTGGATAAGAATGCAAGTCAAGAAGGCGCTTCTGCTGACATTCACACTTCTCCTGACGGTAAATTTTTATATGTAACCAATAGGGGAGAAGCAAATGACATTTCTGTTTTTAAAATAGGGAAAAAAGGAAAGTTAGCATTTGTTGAACGCATTAGCACAGGTGGTAAAGGACCTCGTAATTTTGCAATAGATCCAACAGGAAAATTTGTATTAGTTGGGCATCAATACACTAACAATGTAGTTATTTTTAAAAGGGATAGCGCCACTGGAAAACTAACAAATACTAACAATAATATAGACCTATGCTCACCAGTTTGCTTGGTTTTTACTAAGCAATAAAGTACTGCAACGTCTTATTGAAAAAAGGCTAAAATCATGTACGATTTTAGCCTTTTTTTTGTTGTGTGCTTTTAATACCCAATTGCATAATGTGAATATAATAGAAAATTAATTAAAAATAATATAATTTTTTAGTGTCGTATCCTCTTAATTTTGAGTATGTTAATTATTTTAAAACACACATATTATGAAAAATACAGAAAAGACCGCAGAAAAAAAGACAGAGAAAGACACTAAAAAAGCAGCAACTAAAACTGGTACAATAAAGGCGAAATCAGACGCAGCTTCTGGTTTAACAGAATTGTTTGAAGATGGGTTGAAAGATATTTATTGGGCAGAAAAAGCATTGACGAAAGCCATTCCAAAAATGATAAAAAATGCGACCAATAAGGATTTGATTTCTTCATTAGAAAAACATTTAACCGAAACGGAAGAACAAGTAACGCGTTTAGAAAAAGTTTTTGAACTGATGGATCAAAAGCCAACTGCAAAAAAATGTGATGCTATGGCTGGTTTGATCGAAGAGGGTAAAGGAATTATGGAGGAAACCGAACTGGGTGTTGTTCGTGACGCTGGCATCATTGCTGCGAGTCAAAAAATAGAGCACTATGAAATTGCTACTTACGGAACGTTACGACAATTTGCAGAAACTTTAGGTCATACTGAAGCGGCAAAACTGTTAGAAGAAACGCTGAAAGAAGAGAAGGCAGCTGATAAACAATTAACAATAGTTGCTGTAAAAGCAGTTAATGTAAAAGCAGCCAAAGAAGATTAATTTTAGCATACAGTAGCACGAAGTGTAGTTCTTAAAAAACTACACTTTTTTTTTATCTTAATAATTAAAAATATGCCAGAAGGTCCGTCCCTAGTTATTTTAAAAGAATTAGTCCACCATTTTGAAGGAAAAGAAATAATCTCTGTCGAAGGCAATTCGCCGGCGGACATCGAAAGGTTAGAAGGGCGAACGATTCTTTCTTTTCAAACCTGGGGGAAGCATTTTTTAATTTGTGTAGATGGCTTTACAGTCAAAATTCATTTATTGATGTTTGGTACCTACCGAATTAATGATAGAAAAGAGAGTGAGGCGCGAATGAGTTTAATTTTTAAAAGTGGTGAAATAAATTTTTACACGTGTTCAATTAAAATTTTAGAGGGCGACATCAATTCACATTACGATTGGAGAGAAGATGTGATGAGTGAAAGCTGGAATCCTACAAGAGCGAACGAAAGTCTAAACGCAATTCCTGATACCCAGATCTGCGACGCGCTTTTAGATCAAAATATATTTTCGGGAGTTGGAAATATTATTAAAAATGAAGTTTTATATCGGTGTAAAGTTCATCCCGAGTCGCTGATAGGTAAAATTCCTAAAAAACAGATTTCTTCCATTATTAAAGAAGCTAGAAAGTATAGCTTTGATTTTTTGAGGTGGAAGAATAATAATGAATTAAAAGAAAATTGGTTAGCCTACAGTCAAAAAGTTTGTTGTCGCTGTGATCTTTCATTCATAAAAAAAGATACAGGCAAAAAGAAACGTAAAAGTCATTTTTGTAGCAATTGCCAAAAGTTATACCAATGAAAAATCAAATCAACATAGGCTGTTCTAGCTACTACAATAGGTTGTGGAAAGGAATTTTTTATCCCGAAGATTTACCAAGCAAAGAATGGTTTACGTTTTATTGCGGACACTTTAATACGTATGAATTCAATGGAAGTTTTTATAAATTTCCGACTATAAGAATTTTTGAAAACTGGTATAAAAAAACACCAGACAAGTTTTTAATATCTGTAAAAGCACCCAAAGAAATTACACATGTTCGCAAATTCGTTGATTGCGAAAATTTACTTACCAATTTTTATAAAGTTGCCGAAACAGGATTGAAAGATAAGTTGGGAGCTGTTTTATTTCAATTTCCGCCAAGTTTTAAATTTAGTACTGAGAATCTTCAGCTAATTGTTAAAAATCTTAACTTGAGTTTTATAAATGTGGTCGAGTTTCGTCACGAAAGTTGGTGGAACCTTGAAGTGTGGGATGCTTTTTCAAGCAATAACATTACCTTTTGTAGTGTCAGTTATCCAAATTTGCCAGAAACGATTTCTGTAAATGGACCTTTAATTTACATGAGATTACATGGAAAACCGAAACTATTTTATTCGAGTTATACAGCAGAAGAGCTTAGAGCAATCAAATTTAAAATTGCCGAAAACGAAGCATTTGTATACTTTAACAATACTGCAAGTGCTGCAGGGATTACAAATGCTGTAGACTTTAAAGCTTTATAAAAAAAAGGCAATCACAAATTAAATTGTAATTGCCTCTTTAAAAATTTAGAAATTATTTTTACAACTTCAGTTTTCCTTCAATTCCGTCGTCCATTGTTTTTCCAGTGACAAAAGCTGCTGTCATTTTAGCAACTGCAACGACTCTATTGTGTTTGTTGTTCCAGTAATAACCTTCGCTAGGAACGACCTTAATCACGCTCAAATTGGGATCATCTTCACCTTCTGGCATCCAAACTTTTACGATTGGTGTATATAATTCTTTGATAACTGCACGATCATACGAAATACTTGCATTTCCATGAATTGTTAAAAATTGATCTTGCGGTTCTGCAAAGAAAAGTTCTACTTTAGAATTCGCTAAAATTTCCTGATTCTTGTCGCTGTGGCGGTCAGATAAAAACCAAAGAGTACCGTCCTGATCTACTTTTTGAGCAGTCATAGGTCTTGAATTTAGTTTATCACCGCTATAGGTGCAAAACATACATGTTTTAATATCTTCGGCAAGATCTTTAATTTTTTCTGCGGCCGAATCGTTTCTTAAATCTTTATGATCTCCCATAACTTTATATTTTTTTTGATTACTTAATTTATTAATTTAAAGAGGTATAAAGTTCTGTTATTAACTGCATTTGATCTTACAGAATTAGGTTATAACTTTATTAGATTTCAATTAAATAAAAAAGCCGCTTCATTTTAAAATGTAGCGGCTTATATTATATTGTTAGGAAGTGATTATTTCTTCTTTTTCTTCTTTTTCTGAGCTTGAATTTTCAGCATATTTCTATTGACAGAACCATGTGTTTTTTTCTTTGTTTTTGATGGACCACCTAAATTAACTTTAGTGTTTTTCTTTGCTCTATCATGAAACGCACCTTCACCATCCAAAGTTTGCTTCTTCATCAAAAATTTTATCGGTTGTCTGTCTTTTTCTGGCTCAATTAGTTTGGTTGAAATTTCAACTTCTTCAGGAAGTCCTTCAACTTTTAATTCAGTATTCATCAAAACTTCAATTTCAATTTTAAATTCTACTTCACGAGGTGCTACAAAACTTATTGCTGTTCCAGTCGCATCGGCACGACCCGTTCTACCAATTCGGTGCATGTATAACTCAGGCATTTCGGGCATTTCGAAATTAATTACATGCGAAATATTTGAGATATCTAAACCTCTCGCCATAATATCGGTGGTTATTAAGCCACGTAAATTTCCTTTCTGAAATTCGGCCATCGTACTTAAACGGTAATTTTGTGATTTATTCGAGTGAATAACCCCAAATTGACCTTCAAAATCTTCATCAATGCGGCTGTGCAACATATCCGAAATCTTTTTGTTATTTACGAAAATCAAAACACGTTCCATGCTTTCGTTGGTCTCTAATAAGTGTTTCAGTAGATTCACTTTGGTATTAAAGTTGGCAGCGTTATAAGTAACTTGTGTAATGTTTTCGAGAGGTGTCCCAGATGGAGACAAAGTTACTTCTTCTGGAAAATCAAAAAAGTCACTTAATACAGCATCGACTTCATCTGTCATCGTTGCCGAGAATAATATGTTTTGACGTTTGGCTTTCATCATCGCCAAAAGTGCGGTTAATTGCGTGCGGAAACCTAAGTTCAACATTTCGTCAAACTCATCAATTACAAGTTTTTGAGTCTCATCAAAACGCACAACTGCATCCAGAGCTAAGTCCATCATACGCCCGGGCGTTCCTACCAAAACATCAACTCCTTCGTTAATTAATTTTTTCTGTGTATTAATATTTACTCCACCAAAAATACCAAGAATGTTAACCGACATGTATTTGGTCAATTTTTCCAGTTCATCCACAACTTGAACTACTAGCTCACGTGTGGGAACTAGAATTACAATTTTTGGAGTATTAGTTGGTGTAAATTTGTATAGTTTTAACAAAGGCAAAAGATAAGCAAACGTTTTACCAGTACCAGTTTGGGCAATTCCCATCATATCTCGTCCAGACATAATTACAGAAAAAGATTTTTCCTGAATAGGAGTAGGTGTAACAAATCCTAATTCATCAATTGCTTTTTGTAATGATTTTGGGAGATTAAATTTTTCGAAAGTGCTCATTGCATTAAATTTTCTGCAAATATAGCATTAAAAACATCTAAATTCACTATTAAGTGCCACCAACATTGTCGTTATAGCAATTGTAGCGCTATGTTTTTATGCGAAATATAAATTGCGAAGCAGTATGAAGGCGTTGAATTTGAATAGTTTTAAAATAAAAGAGAATAATGTGGAGAATATAAAGAGATGCTAGTTGCATACTTATTTCCGCAGTATACCGAATAGTCAGATTTACCATGAATTTTAACGGAAGCTTTAAATGTAGAAAGTTGAGTACTAAAATGTTTAAGATTTTAGATTTTATTTAGAATAATTTCATCAATCATAATCATCGGCTTCTTGGTTTTTCTTTCGCGCCAAGCGGGCACTTTTGGTTGTTGTACTGCAATTAACTTCAACTTCTCATATTTTTTAAGTTCGTTACTATTGAAGGTATATTTTTGCAGATTGACCATGTAGTTCTCGGCTATTGGTTGCACCATAACTTCATCAATCAACGTCCATTTATTTTCAGAAAAACCTAAAACTTGAACTTTTGCAGGTAAAAAAATCCAATGCCTTTGATCTTCTAAACACTGAAATTCTATCGAATTAAAGTCTCTTGAACTACGATCAATTTCAACCTCAACATTTTCGCCGTACCATCCTGTCCAATTGATAGTAAAATCTTTATATCCTTTTATACCATCTTGTAGTCCCTTTTCTTTTTTCGCACTATATTCGTAAGATGGCTGCGTTAAAAACGACATCTTAGTATGTTCTCCCAAATGATCGACAACATTATTGTTGGCTATAAAAAGCCAATCTTGCAAATATGCATCAGGAGACAATCCACCTTCACTTAATTCGTAAATTCCGAATTCGTTGCAATATTTTGTAAAATCTACAACGCGCTGCTGCAAGTTAGGTACAACAATAAATTTGTTTCCAATTTTCTCATACATTCCATACTGCTCTTTTCCATAAAACTTTGCTTGTTCAAAAAACACATAGTCTAAGTCGAGCTTTAATTTTAAAATTCTTTTTTGTACTACTTCATCATTAGTAGAATTGTTTGCCTTGATCAATAAGTCTTCGTAATTATTCCTATTTTTTGGCGATAGAAACGTATGGCGTGCGGCAACTGGATCAGCATAAATGTCAAGATAGCTGTTCGACTGAATCTGATTTTCTTCTAATAAATTTAAATACTCTTGAATAAAAGGAGCTGCTTTTCCGTAGTATCCGTTCAAAAAATCAGCGGTAATTTCTGTAACAGTAGCGCTAGTGTTCCATAATAATTTGGCTAAAATGTACTGGCGTAGCTCGCTAAAACTTCCAGGAATATCAGCGTATCCTTGAGCAAAAACACCATGAACATTATTACTTTTGAAAAGATTATAATTAGCATCAAAAGTTTGAAAGTTAGGAAATGGCGAAAGATAATTGGAGAACTCAACCGTATAATCCCACACAATAACATTTTTTGAAAGTGCCGTCCAATTTGTTAGTGTGCTAGCAATGTTTTTATTTCGACCTTGATCTAGTGCTTCTGCACGGTTCGCTTCAATTGGACAAAACATGGGATATAAATTCGATTTTAATTTTAAATTTTTGGGTGGTTGATGGGTAAATAGATAAGCAAGAGATACAATTTTAGTATTGGAAAATTCTTTTGCAATTTGATTTAAAAAATAATAATGTGCTCCTTGGGGAGATCCATATTTAGCATTTAGTTTTTTACAATCAGTACATTCGCAGTTGATCACATCATCGTTTATGCTAACGGAAAAATAAGTTGCCTCTGGGTTTTCTGCAATCGATCGCTTTAGATTTTCTTTTAAAACTTTAAAAACAGTGTCATTAGAATAGCAAATTGACCCAGAATTGCGTTCGTGATTGTACAAAGCAAACATTTTTGGATTTTCTTTAAAGTAATGATTTTTAGGAATCAATTGGCTAAAGGTATGGCCCCAAAGACCGAAATCACCCACAGACCAATCTAACTTATGCCATTTCCTGAAGGCTTGGTCGTAAGCTCCTGGAAATAAAATGGCTCTAAAGTTAAAAGAAGGTTGTTCTCGAATAATTTTATCTATTGGATAGTGTAAAACTTTTTTTTCAGGATAATAAGTAAAATTGGGAGTCAGTTTTTTGATGTTCCATATTTCTAAAAGAGTCGTTACAGCGTATTCCAAATATAAAGGTGAGTTCGCTATAATTTTTATTTGCTTTTGATCTGAAATAATTTCATAATAATTATCTTTTTTATTCGAAGTGATTTTTAACTGAATGCCATTATTTTTTGATTTTTGATTTATGTCAAAAATTACATTACTTATTTTGTTTAAATTTTCTTGTAACAGTTTCGCTGCCGAAGAGCATTTTTCATCAGAATAGCCAATTTGAGCAATCGATTCTTTGAAAATTATGTCGCTTTGTGCCATTAGTTGAACATTTACAGCCATAAAAAGTAGCAATACTAAAATGCTTTTCTGCATGTTTAATGATTTATATTGAACCGACAAAGTTAGTTCATAATCTGTTGAATTATGTCTTTGGTGCATTGGAGATTGTGTTACCAATGAAAATTGGATTTGAGGCGTTTTAAATTGGGAAAGCTTCATTTTTTCAGAAGTAAAATGCAGTTGCTACTGTAAATCGATATAATTCTTAAGTCTTACCTTTGTGTCAAATAACTAATTAAAGCTATACTACATGCTTATTCCTGAAAACGAATTAAAAGATTTTCTTGATTCAAAAGTACTTCAATACAATACTGTAGATTTTATAGAACCTGATCCTATCAGTGTGCCGCATCGGTATTCTTTAAAAGAAGATATTGAAATTGCAGGATTTCTTGCGGCAACAATTGCGTGGGGAAACCGAAAAATGATTACTAAAAATGGACATCGCATGATGGATTTAATCGGTAATTCTCCCTACGATTTCGTGATGAATCACAGCGAGTATCAGTTAGAACAACTAGAAGGATTTGTACATCGAACGTTTAACGCAGCTGATTTTAAATATTTTATAAAAGCGTTGCAACATATATACACCAATCACAATGGCTTAGAAGCAATTTTTATAAAACATCAAACAGAGCACTCGCTGCAGCCCGCAATTCATGAGTTAAACCAAGCTTTTTTCGGAATTTCGCACCAAACTAGAACCAGAAAACACGTAGCCGATCCAAGCAAAGGATCAGTTGCAAAACGCATTAATATGTGTTTGCGCTGGTTTGTACGAAATGATAATTTGGGTGTAGATTTTGGAATTTGGAAACAGATTCCACCTTCAAAGCTTTCTTGTCCGCTAGACGTTCATTCGGGCAATGTGGCTCGAAAATTAGGACTTTTAGAACGCAAACAGAACGATAGTAAAGCGTTAGCGCAATTAGACACAAGTTTACGGCTGTTAGACCCGAATGATCCCGTAAAATACGACTTCGCTTTATTTGGTTTAGGAATATTTGAAGATTTTTAATTTAAATCTATCTTTTAAGACATATATATAATTTTTTTTGGCTCATTCGTGTTATTGACTAACCCATAAAATTGCGTCATCATACTTTTCTTTTGCAAAACCTTTAAATTCTCCTGGCATAATGTAACTAAAGGCATTTGTAAAGCTAATAATAGTAGACGAATCGATTACAATTGCTGCGCGGTGCCATTTTCCCAAATTTTTTAGCCCCAACATTGCATCTTCAAACCAAGCACCAGCAGTAAAATGAGCTATATCAGTATCCAAATACAGTAAAAAATTAATTTGATCTGTTCTTGCAATTAATCGTTCTATGGCAGGAATTACAACGGTTTGGTAATTTTCTTTAGTGACTGCTCCAGTTGCCTTAAAAGCGGGAATGTTTTTTGGAGCTTCGTTTATTAATGTAATCATAATTGAACTTTTTTAAATTTATTATACAGTTAAAGCTATAATTAGTAACGTTTAAAAACTTACAGGATTATTTTTCCTTGTTTTAAAATTTCAATCTGTCGCTAGGTAATTAAGAGAGATAGAAATTTTTTAGATAAAAGCTTGTTTTATTTACTTGTTTAAATAATAGAACTATAGATGTGAATTCTGTAAATCGACGCGGAGAATAAGTTCTAATTTTATACTTCAGATTTCAAGCAAATCTTTAGTAATTAATTTTTCTAGGAAAAATAAAAATAAAGAAAAAATTGAATTCTTTTTGGTCGGATTGTAAATTCGACTCGATAACAAATTGACCCAATGCCTTTTATAACGAAGAACACGGGTTGTCAGGTTGTTGACTTAGCTGTAATGGCGCATGCGCTTTCCACCCGTTCGTGCATGCATTAGTGCTTATGTCTTTGATTATTAAAAGATCAGTTAAACAACAACAGTAAAGGTGTGGGTCAATTTTTAAAAAAATAAAAAAATATGAATAGCAATAACTTATTAGCAGGTTTAGGTGGTGCAATAGTATTAACCTTGTTGAACGAATCGTTAAAAGGTGTAAATGATGATATGCCTCGCATTGATTTAGTTGGAGAAGAAGCAGTCCAAAAAACGGCAGCTTTTTTTGGACTGGAAATAGAAAATGCTGATGCCTTATTTGGTACAACGCTTGTAGGAGATATTATTAGTAACGGTACGTATTACAGCTTAATTGGTGGTGAAGGAAATGAACTGTGGAGCAACGCGGCTTCGGCAGGATTGCTTGCTGGTTTGGGAGCTGTAAATTTACCAAGCAAAATGAATTTGGACGATGCACCCGTTGCAAAATCATTTACAACTAAAGCCCTTACAGTTGGTTACTATTTGATGGGAGCATTAGCAACTGCAGCAATTGTTCGATTGATGGAGAAGAAATAGCTCGTAAAAAATACATTTGATAAAAAAGCCCTGTAAATTAGTAGTTTACGGGTTTTTTTTGTCATTATTTTTGGATAATAGTATATCGAATATTCTTTTTTTAATTCTGGCATTCTTCATTGCGTAAAATTGATGACAGCGTTTCCATCAAAGGTGAATAAATCCTTTTTTTTTGAGAATTATATGTTTGATAAAAATAAAAGAGGCTTTCCTTGCTTTAAATATTTTTCATTTTTTTTAATCATTACTGTACTGCTTTTCGGAGGCGCTTTAACGTTAGTAAGATTGCAAAGTGCTGTTATTGGTGATATTTTCTACATGAAAGGATGATTCCACACCACTCAATTGCCATTTTGGTCAGCAAAAGAGCATAGTTAAAAGATCCCGAAGTTCGTAAGCTTGCCGATGCAATTATTAAAGCTCAAGAAAAAGAAATAGCAGAAATGAAATCGTACATAAAACGCTTAGAAGCTGAACAGTAGTATGTTATTGACTCGTATTTATTATCGGCAAAGTTTCAAATAGAATCAGTTTATTTGAAACAAAAAAAATCCTCCAGAAGATGGAGGATTTTATATTTATCAATTGGCATTATAAGTAATTTTACTTAATACAAAGTATTTTTATTTTTTACAATCTATTTTTTCTAAAATTTATGTTATCGTAAAAATTATCATCTAATTCGTAATCAACCTCAGTTTCTGGACGATTGTATGAATTTAAGATTGCGACTTCATAATCGCGGTCAAACTGTGTTCCGCGTTCGATTCTTTTTG
Organism: Flavobacterium sp. TAB 87; assembly: GCF_001529295.1. GTDB lineage: Bacteria > Bacteroidota > Bacteroidia > Flavobacteriales > Flavobacteriaceae > Flavobacterium. Next base: position 23,967 of record NZ_LLWK01000032.1, on the reverse strand, counting down.
TTTCGGCAAAACGGTTGAAATCTACTTGTTCGGTGTACACAATTTTTCTTCCAAGATCAAGATGTGCCAATCCAATAGGTATTATGAGATGATTTTCTCCATCCTTATTAAGAAATTCATGCACTCCACCAGTTGTAGATTTACCGTACGGCGTATGATTTGTGGCAATTATATCAGTGTTTACTTCAACATCCAGATAAACCACTCTTTCTTGAGATTTGCTAACTAGTAAATTGTCTACTTTTCCGATTTTAATTTCATTTTTGTCTAAGACCTCCCATCCTATAACGTCTTTATCTTCATCTGCAACCTCATAATTAGACAGTTCATCGAGGTAGTATAAGTTTTTTTCTTTGTGTGTGCTCATCTTATTGTTGGTTCATGTTGGTTAATAATTCTCCTGCGCGTTTAAAAAAGTCTTTAACTGCTGCTTTTTGCTCTAGCGTTAAAGTTTCATTCTGTATCTTATTTACAGAACTTTTAACATCACTTAATTCGGTACTTAGATTTTCAAATTTTTGAGTCTGTACTTTTGTCAAAGCTTGTACAATAATTTCTCCAGCCGATTTAATTTTATTTGCATGATTTCCATCCATTGGATCTTTAGTAATATAATCGGCATCGGCTCGTGCTGTATCTAAGTCGGCATTAATATCTACGTTTACAGAATTAGCTACTGCTTCGGTTGCTGCAATTAGCTTAAGTAAAGCATTATTTGAAAATTCGTGATCCAGATCCATTTCACTATTATCAGCAATAAACTGATTATATTCTGCTACTTTTTCATCTGCAACAGTAGGCATTACAGTAGTGTCTTCCGTTACTAGTTCCTTCTTATCTACAATTGCATCATTTTCGTCATAGACAAAAAAGTAATAAAGTCCTGCTAGAATTCCTGCTAAAAGTAGCAACCAAGGCCAAATTGGCTGTTTTTTTTTGATTTTAATTTCTGCCATAATTTAATTTTTAGTTATTAATAATTGTTTCAACTCTTACGTATACAAATTTTTCAGCTTTTTCCAAAAGCAATTAATAATTAGAAAACAGTATGAATGCTTAGCAATAAATAGCTGTATACTAATTGTATCTGTAATTATAACAGCAAGTTACGTTAACTAAAATTGCAAAATGTTACATAAATCACACTAATTAGATCACTAAAAAAATGGTATTTCATAAATAAATTATTTCGATAGAGCAGCATGACGAGAATATAAACAACTTAAAAGAGTTCATGATTTGAAAAAATGAAAGCTCCTTCTCTGCAGAAAAGGAGCTTTTATTTATTCATTTATTTATTTTAAAAAGTACGGACTGACTTCACCTAGGGCAACAAATGCAGCGCCGCTATCGTCATACCCAGATTTTATAATCATTCTGAAATATCGGTACGTTTCTACGTCTTTGTATTCGGCTAGTTGAGGTGCAATAGTGTTTAGCAGATTAAATTCACCTAAAGTTCTCCAACTCTCATTGTTGTCACTCACCTCGTTTTCTATAAGTTTCACGCCGCGACTCCCGCTTTGACGCTGGGCAAACTCTATACCGTTAACTTTATTTAAAGTTTTCATGTCAACAGTTATAGTATGGGGATAACTTGATTGAGTGACAGAACAAGTAGACCAGCAAGAAAAACGATAGATCTAATTATTTCCAATCGAGTTCGTGGTCAAAGTACAACTAATTTACAGATGGAAAAACTCTTGATACCTTATTGGCAAGATAAACAAGAATATGCGAACTCATGACTACATTTTAAAATAACGAGCCGCGAAATTCACTAATTAGAATTAAAATAATTTAAAGTAAAGTGCTTAAAATTTGATCTGAACAAACGGTGTACTAAGAGAGAAGCATGAGCTAATGGAAGTTTTGAAAAAAAAAGGAAGGTATTTTTATACCTTCCTTTTTTGTGGAGTGAATGGGACTACAATCGAACATTTAATACCTGTTTTGACGTTTTTTAAAAGCTTAAAATAGTATAAATATAATAAAACAACGTCATTGCCTTCAGATGAAGTTGTTAGTCTTTCTATGGAATGTCATGGACAACATTCGAACATCTTAAACCAATTGTAACCTTTTTTAAATATCTAAAATAAGCTTCAAGTTATTAAACGAAGCAATTGCAGAATAATATTTATCCGTACGGCAAGTGCATTGCTAATTATATTATATTTACCATTTAAACTGAAGTTTACATGGATGATTTTTTAATAGGTATTGGAAAAAGACTAAAAGAAATTAGAAAGAAAAACTTGCTAACTATTCATGAAGTCGCCAATATGGCTGGTGTAAGTAATGGATTAATTTCAAGAATCGAAAACGGCAGAACCATTCCCTCATTACCTGTTTTAATTGAGCTAATACAATCCTTAAATACAGATGTAAGTTATTTTTTTGAAGGCGTTGAGAATACTAAAAACTCTAAATACCTTCATATTAAAAAAGAAGATTATCAAAAAATAGAAAAAGAAGACAAAGCCGAAACAAAAGGTTTTAACTATTATCATATTTTTAGCAAAAGTATCAATTCTATTGGTTTTGAAGCTGTTATTCTTGACGTTGAACCCAATTGTGAACGTGAAAAAGTTATTACAGATGCTTGGGAATTTAAGTATATTATCAAAGGAAGTGTAACTTACCTAATTGATGATGTTGAAGTAATTGTTAACGAAGGTGATTCATTATGTTTCAACGGAAGACACCCTCACGTTCCAGAAAATAGAACAACACAAAATTGCGTAATGTTGGTGCTCTATTTTTACTCAGAAAGTAATAGTTAAAAAGGTCACCTCCCAAACAGAGATAACCTTTTAAAAAACAAAAAAACAATTTAATTAATTCACTGCAGGAAGCCAAGAACGTCCATCGAGTAGCCAACCTGAATTGATTGGTACATTAAGCCATTGTAGAGACGAATAGGCTATATCAACCATTTTAGGAACAACACCAGTTGTCGTTCCACATTTTAAAGTTGTACTACTAGTAGTCCAAGTTGGAGTAGTGAGAAAAGTAATATTAACTTGTTTTGAACTTGAATCTATAAAGCTATTACCTGAACCATTATCACCTTTCCAGTATCCAATTAAATTTGAATAATCAGGATTAGAAGGTGTAATAGAAGAACAGGTATAATTACGAATCGATGCTTCTGGCAAAGCTTTATTCCATACACGGACTTCTGCAATATTTCCGTTTACATTTGCTGGATAAGTCAAAGTACCATCTTGCCCAATAGCAAGAGGTAAACCTGAAGTTAAACTTCCAAATGAGTCAACAATAGCGGCCTGACCAACAAAAGCCCCATCTTGATACGTTTTTACTAATTTTGAGGAGCGGTCTACCACTAAACTCAAATGGTGCCATTTACTATCAGTGATGGTTCCACCAGATATGTCGACACGATTTTGAGTATCTCCAATGTTCACTTTCCATTTTCCTCCAGTATTAGCAGAGATAACAAATCCACGGTTTTTACCACTTGCCCAGTTTTTATTAGAAACAAGTGAGGGATCACTAGAATAAGTTGACGTTTTTACTCTACACTCTACAGTAAAACTTGAAGTCCCAAAATTGTAAAGGGAATTATTTGTTGAAGCATATACGCTATTAGCATTAAAATTGGCGAATTTACCCGTAATCGGCGTTGTAGTATCAACTGGCTTTTCAATTTTGTTCGAAGTAAAATTCTTATTGTGAAAGATCGTAAAAATATTTCTCTCTTGGTATGATGATCCTCCATGAGAACCTGTTGAACCTGTAACTATACCACCATGGTCAGGTGCTATAATAACCAGCCAATCTTCATCTGCATAATTGGGTCTGTTTTTTAAAGCAGTCAAAATTTCCCCGATATAACCATCCGTTGTTTCAAGAGCAGATTTGTATTGTGGAACATTCATCGAGAATCCGTAACTGTGACCAGCATGATCTACATCATCAAAATGCATAAACAAAGCATCGGGATTATCGGAAGAAAGTGCTGTAATTACTTCATTTTTTACTTCCAAATCTGTTGCAAGTGTCTTTTCAACATCAATTCCGTCAACAATATAGGTGTTAATTGGTAGCCAATGTACTATTGACATTGTTTTTAATGCACTATTGTAGGTTTCAAGACGTTTAAGAAAACTTGGATAAGTTCCGAAATTTGGGTTTGAAAAGGAATTGTCTGTTACTCCATGTTTTAAATGGGTAACACCGCTTAGCATTGTTGACCATCCATTTCCGCTCCAAGTTGGAGATTCCGTCAAAGCATCAAAACTATAAACAGCGTTAAGAAGTAAAGCATGAACATTTGGTGTATTTGCGACCAACAAAGCATCTCCACGGCAACCATCAATACCTATAATCAAGACTTTTTTAATTCGATTGCTGACCGTTGCAGATCTAGCTGTTTTAGAGTTGTTTGCATTCTTAGTTACTGCTTGTTTATCAGTTACAAGTGCATCATCATTTGTACAAGAAGCTAGTAAAAGCAAACTTGCAAAAATTGTAACATAACTTAATCTAAAAAAAATTTTCATGAATTTAATTATTTAGGGGTTACTACTAAATTTACTTTTAAACGAACTTCTAAAGGGTTTTCTCAATGCATAATGCTATATAATAATGCCAGAGAATCTAAAATATAATCTGGTTTTGCTTCTTCTAATTGTTTTCTGGTTTGAGCTCCTGATAAAACACCAATTGTGACACCACATTTAGCATTTTTACCTTCTTCAATGTCTATGGCTGAATCACCCGCTTTCAAAACTTTTGAGGCATCTTCAATTGCAAATAATTGCATGGCTTTGTATATCATATCTGGATAAGGACGTCCAAATTCTACATCATCTGCTGTAATTAAAGCATCGTATTGAATGTCTTTTTTCCAGTTTAATTTCTCTAGTAATGTATGAGCAACATGACTACTATATCCTGTATTTAAAACTATTTTTATCCCGTCTTTTTTTAAGCTTTCGAGGACTTTTTCAACCCCTTCAATAGGTAAAACATTTGCAGTTAAGTATTCTTGATCTAATATTTCTTTAAAATATTCGAATATTAAATGTGCTTTTTCAACATCATTACTATTTAAGTGTTTCAAAATATCTTCTATAGCTTGAAACTTTTCCTTACCTGCTCCTAAAGACAAAACCACTTCCAAAGAAACAGCAATGCCAAATTTGTTAATGGATTTGTGTAAAGACTTGTAAACTATATTTTGCTCATTTATTGTTGTTCCTGCCATATCAAAAACAACCATTTCAATTTCATTAATTTTCATTTTGTGTATTTTTTTATAGACATGCAATGTGCATGTTGATAGTTTAAGGATGCTTTTTTAATTGCTTATTTCTAAACTTAAGTGTTGAATATTTTAGCAATATTATACTTCGCAAATCCTGCACTTCCTGTCATTCCTTTACCTCCAATTCCCGTAATAATGTGAATATTTTGATCAACAGTATATTCAAAAATATCTTTGTTTTTGCATTGTGAGTACATTCCAAACCACCTCTTTTGGATCTCATAATTAGGTAAATCAATTATTTTTTTTGCTTCCTCAATCATGAAATTGTCAATGTCCATATTCAAATCAAATCCTAAAGAATCTATCTCTTTTGCACTCGCATATTCGTGCGAATCTCCTAAAATTACCGATCCATCCATAGCTTGTTTGAATAAGATATGAACACCATATTTTTTCTCAAAACTCTTCGGATTTTCTTTGGCTTTGATGGATTGATAAGAAGGACATTCTTCAAAAGATTCATATCTTCTTATCGTTAATCCTGTTAGGATTGAACCATTCAATTTATAATTATTTTGTTGCGGTTTGGTTTGTAACATCTGAAGTTTAGAAACAATCAAATCACTGTTATTGTATATTTCAGGATATAAAATTTTGAAATCACTACCATTGCAAATAATTATTTTAGATGCTTTGTATGTTATCCCTGTCGAAGTTATAGCAACAACTTCACCAACGTTATTTTCCGTATTTACAACCGAAGTATTAGTGTATAAATCAAGTCCCAAATTTAAAATCATGAATTCATGTAATTTATGGATCATAGTATTTGGCTCGACAGTAACTTCCTGAGGAAAAAACAAACCTCCTTTGCAATAATCAGCCCGTAAACCATCATATTTTACAAGACATTGTTCTTTGGTCAACAAAGTAGACATATAATCATTCGACATATTAATCTGATGTAGTTCTTCTATCAATTGCATTTCTTCCTCGTTTGAGGCTAAATATATTGTTCCATTCTGACGTAGATTAATATCAAACTGCGATTGAATATTTTTATAAATATTTAAGCTTTCTTTGCCAAAGTTTTGCCATTTTCTGTCCATTCCAGATGGTACAACCTGTCCAAAATTTCTAACAGTTGCTCCTTCAGGTTTACCGTTTTTTTCTAAAATAGCAACTGACATTCCATTTAATAAAGCATGATAGGCATGAAACGTACCTAAAACTCCTGATCCAATTATGATTAAATCATATTTATCTTTCATATGTAAATTGTTTAAATTATTAAATTTTTTTCTTTATTCAAGTGTATAAAGGTGTTGTGGTAATCTTGATCGTTTTATTGAATTTTCGTTTAAAGTAATTATAGGACATTGCTGTAGTTATTATTCCTATAAAAGATAGCAGATAAATACAGGTGGTAAAGAAGCTTAATAAAGAAATATGTTTGGTACCAAAATTTTTAAAAAGTAATACCAAGACACTTCCTAAATAGCCAAAAGCATCGGCGATATAGATTAAAAATCCAGAATTTCCGTTTATTCGGTAAGTTGCAATCATTCGGTCAAAAAATAAACCGTTAAATGGAATATAACAAATGTACATGCCAAATCCAGAGATCATCATCCAAGGAAATGGAGATAATAAATGCTTTTGAAACAAGAAAGTAGTTATTGCAATAAGAACAGAACCGATAAATAAAACCAAATGATAATTTTTGAAAGCTTTGTAATTGTTTTTCATACTCCCTAAAAAACCTAAAATGACCAAGACGGAAATTGCAATAGGAATCTCGGAATACATATAAATAGATATGCTCTCTTTATATCCTAATGAATCCCATAATTCTCTAGCAAAATTATCTCTAAATTCTCTCATTGCCGTTAGCATAGCATAGAATATTATAATTGCAGTTAAAGGAAAAGCAAATTGTCTGAATAACGATGCACGCTCTTTTTTATCAAGAGGTTTCCTTTTTGAACGTAGAGCCAAATCTTCACAATCTGGATTGGGAATTTTTTCTAGAAACAATGAAAATAGTATTAGCGGGATAATGAAAATTAGACCAGAGACAAATGGCATCCAAAATTCTGAGCATCCCAGAATAGTCAATACAAATACCCCAACAGATTTTGCTGCTCCAGAGGAAACAATAAAACTTGAACATAAAATAACTCCCAATAATTCTGTTGTTTTCCTTCCTTCGATATACGAAAAAACAATTCCCCAAATCATGCCTAACGGCAGTCCGTTTATGAACAAAAACAAAATATTATATGGCGCGGGTGTTAAAGCAAAACCTAAAAGAGCCAGTTCTGAAATGACTATAAAACTAATTAGATATAAGATTCGCTTAGAAGATTTTAATTCTGATATAATTTTGATTCCCAAAAACTTTGATAGTGTATATCCTAAAACTTGTGCTAGAATCAACAATATTTTATAATCAATTCCCCAAAAAGACATCTGATCAAATGTTGCTACCGTAAAGGGTTTTCTAAAAGCATACATGCAAAAGTAAGTACCAAATGCCGCTATGGAGGTTTTTAATATAAATTTGAAATTAGATGTTTTTTTAGTCATTATTTCTTAAGAATTGAATATACGTTGTAGTTTAAATTTAGAAAAATTTTAACTACTTTTTATAAACCCATTGGATGTAATAGATTAAGAAAAATAAAATCAGCAAATGTCCAACGGGTTAATTTATAGATTTTTACAAATTATATTTTAAACCCAGATTAAACTTTGGTCCATAATACTCTACCTGCTTTGGTCTATCTGGTGTTGGTCCAAAATGATACATTAATGATTCGTTCAGGACATTAACAACATCGCTAAAAATTGTAAAATGATCTCCTATTCTATATGATATAGAAAAGTCTAGGGAATTGTATTTTCCATAATAAATATCATTTATATCAGTATTTTTTGCACTAGCATCAAAACTTATAGCATACGCTCCTTTGTGATTAAAAGCAGCTCTTACATTAAAGCCTCCTTTTTCATAGAACAATTGTAAGTTGTATAATTCTTTTGCCTGATAAGGGGTTGATACTTTTCTTCCGTTAGGATTATTAATGTTTTTACTAAGAGTCATTGCAGAATTCATAAGCGTAGCATTGATTTGGGTTCCAAAATATTTAAGAAATCCTGGTAAAAAGGTGAATCTTTTTGTTATTCCGAATTCAAGTCCTCCAATCCAAGCGCTTCCGCCGTTTGCAGGTGAGCTTATTTCAATATCAGGAATTCCATTTATCGTTCCTTGATAAGTATCATCAAATATTGGATCTGTAATGGATTTATAAAAAATCCCAGCATTGATGACTCCCACTTCATCTAGAAAATATTCCCCTAATAAATCAAAATTCCAAGAATAGGTTGGATTCAAGTTTGGGTTCCCTCCTGTATATTCACCATCAATAGTATTTAAAGATCCCGCTGGCGAAATGTCTCCGTAGTTTGGTCTTGCAAATGTTCTTGTTGTGGCAAAACGAAGGTTTAAATTCTCAATTGGAGAATATTTTACATGTAACATTGGAAGTACTGAAGTATAACTTTTTGTATTTTCAACATCTATTACTGCTTTATCCACTACAGTTTTACCTGTAACTTGTGTTATTGTATTAGTCACTCTAAGTCCTCCTAAAACAGTCCATTTATTTGATATCGAATACGTAGACATTGCGTAAGCAGAAGATGTTGTTTCTCCTACGTTAAAGTTTCTTCCCAAGCCTTTTCCTAATTCGGGAATTTGAGAATCTGCAGGATTTAAAACTAAATTTCCTTGACCTGAATTGTATAATTTATTCATTCCGTCAGTAGATAGAACTGGACCAAAACTACTTCCAATAGTAGTACCCATTTCCTTTCTCAGATAATCTGTGCCGCCTGGCTGGCTAACTAAATCTTGGCTATAATTTGATAAATAGGGCGTTGGTGATCCTGTCCAATTATAATATTCATCTCTAAAAGTGGCAATACGATCTTTATCAGTTAATTTTAAACCAAATTTCATTTTAAGATTATCATTAAAATTTTGCTCGTAGTTTACAGTAGCAATAATATTATCTCTTTCTACAATGCTAATTTTATACAATTCTAGAGTAGCAAATTTCATTTTTGTTGGATCTGTTTTGAAATTTGGATCTGAGTAAAAATCAAATATTGATTTAGGATTTTTAGGATCTAATAATCCCCCATCTGTAGCCCAATAAGCTCTTGGCCCACCAGCTCCTCCATTGCCTGCAGATTCATTTTAATGTATTCAGGCTTAACCCCAACTCCAGTTTCATTAAACTGAATTAAGAAATAGCTGTTATCTGTTGCATTTGGAATATTTCCATACTTAAACTTATTTTGATAAGAAGCTAAACTCCAATCTAGATTTCCATCTGTTAATTGATGCTTTCCTCCTAAATCAATACCACGAAATTGAGTCATTAATTCATTATGAATATTTTGTTGCTCTACAGTTAAAGCATTTGTTGTACTATTGAATTTATCAAACCTAATACGGTGTTTGTAGTGTGTTTCTAGATCAGAAAGTCCACCATAAGTTGCCTTGATAAAAATTTTATCTCTTGATGAAGGATTAAATTCCATTGCAGCATTTAAACCAGTTGTTTTTCTAACTCCAGTATAATCTCTTAATTCTAATCTGTAAACACCTTTGTCACCTTGTCTTCTGGCTTCATAATTATCCGTTGCCCAGTTTCTGCTCCAATACGTACCATTAACAATGTAACCGAATTTTCCGTTTTTACTTTTGTTCCCAATAGTAAGTGATCCGCTGTAAATTCCTTTATCTGATTTTTGATTGTAGCCACTAAAAATGCTAGCTTTAAATGTCTTTTTTGTTGGTGCTGTTTGTGTTGTGAAATTTACACTTCCGCCAATAGCATCTCCATCCATATCAGGTGTAATGGCTTTTGTGGCTTCAACATACGCAATAAGATCTGATGGAAAAAAGTCAAACGCAGTAGCTCTTGAAGTCGTTTCTTCTTCCGCCGTTGGAATCCTGTTACCGTTAATTGTTGTAGAAGACCAGAAAGGAGGTAATCCCCTTACTGAAACAAAACGCCCTTCGCCTTGATCACGTTCTATTGAAACTCCCGGCATACGTTGTACAGTTTCCGCAGCATTACGATCTGGTAATTTGCCAATACCATCTGCAGCAATTACGTTTACTATACTCATTGATTTTTTTTGCATGTTCAGCGCTCTTGCTTCACTATTTCTAAGACTCATTCCGCTTATTACAACTTCATTTAATTCTTTCGAATTTGGTTCTAATTTAATGATACCCAAATTAACTTGTTGATTATCATTAATTGCAATTTTGATAATCTTTGCTTCGTATCCTATATACGAGATTTTCATTTCTAAACTTCCAGATTTTATATCTTGTATTGTGAAATCTCCATTAAAATCTGTTGTAACTTTTTGGTTATTTGATAATGCAATAGTAGCTCCAGGAAGTGGAGATTGATTATCGCTAATATTTCCATTTATTGTCGCGTTTTGAGCATTTAGGTTTTGTACTAAAAATAGAGCTGAAAAAAAAACGGTGAACTTTAAAATTCTTTTCATAATTACTTGTTTACAAATATTAAATTTATTAACGCAAATTAATAGTAAAATTTATAAATAGTAAATAAATTAAGATTATCTAATTGTAAAAAAAATGCAAATTTTATTAACAAATTTTAAGGATCTGTAGATAACATATTCATCATGATGATTATTGATGTAAAAGTTTACTAGTGCATAAATTAAATAGAAGAGTACAAAAATAATACATCTGAAAAGTGCGAGTAATTAATATGGTAGTACAAAATTGGATTAAGTAACTTGAAGCTTCTTACATTGCAGTCCAAAAACATAAGGAGAATTAAATTAAAATTGCTAGCTTAATTTATGTGATATTATTTACATAACAGCAAAGGATATGAAGTTACGAAGTAAACCATGACCTGACAGTGCGGAGAATGAATGACGGATATTGCTGTATAAACAAAGAAAATGACTAGGAAGTATTCCCTTTTTATGTTTACTTTTAATTTCATCCAATAATAACGCTAATGCTTTCTGTTTAAATAATTACTACTCGATAGGTGTAAAGATTTCTGTGATGAGCAAAAAAAAATATAATTTTTTAATGGAATTTCTTTGTAGAATGTAAGCGATTAAAGTTTAGTTATTTATGGCTATTTTAACCCTTTTAAAGATTTAAAAAATAGTATAAATACAAAGACAAATAACGCCATTGTCTTACAATGCCGTTATTTGTCTTTGTGTGGAAGTGAATGTGAGCACAATCGAACAAATTGTTCCTATTTTAAATTTTATGAATGACTGCGTTTTAAATAATTAAGTATTTGATTATTAGTGTTTTGTATTTTTTATTCGATCTTTTTAAATTTTATTTAAAGTGTTAATTTTTATAGTGTTTTTTGTCAGGCTATTTTTTTAATAGAAAAGAATTTTAAAAAGAATAAAAGAATGGAGATATTAAATTTGAATTTAATCGAACACATAATCAATTTTAAGATTTTATATTCGATTTCTCTCCATTTTTTGATAGCGATTTTAAATGATTTCTTCAGGGAGAAAATAATTTTAAAAAACAGTAATTTTTCACAAAAAAGAAATTATTTTGTCAGAATATTTGGCAATTCCATATGTAAAAAAGAAGCTACTTTTCGATTGTAAAATTTAATTTAAAAACATACGAAAAATGGAATTAACTAACGACCAAAAAATTTTAGATGCAATTGTTAAAAAGGCATGGGAAGACCCTACTTTTAAAAGCAATTTAATTGCTACACCTCTAGCAACAATAGAAAACTTTTTAGGACACTCAGTTCTACTACCAAAAGGTGAAAAAATTACATTTGTTGATCAAACGGACTCTTCAATAATTTTTATAAATATTCCTGCTGAGCTCAATATGGATGATTTAGAATTGAATGAACAGCAACTTGATATTGTTGCTGGTGGAGATATAACGCCCCCTATAATTATTAGACCTACCAATTTCTCTGGTGATATCTTTAAATAAAAATTAACTTATTTATAATTTCAAAAACTAAAAACGTACCTATTCTAGATTTGACTAAGTACGTTTTAATATTTATTATAACACACATATTCATGAGAAGAATCATAAATGTTGTTTTTTCTGTCATTCTGTCGTTAAACGGGGCAACCTTTTTTGGACAGTCAGATACGGATGAAAGAGTTATGGAGATAAATAAAAATAGTAAGATGGCCGATTCCATTCTTAAGTTAGGTATGAAAAGTCAAGATACAGGTGACTATTCGCAATCATTATTGTCCTTCGATAAAAGTTTGTTGTTGTACAGCTCTTTAGATAAAAGTCAAAAAGTAGGTGATTGTTACAGTTACAAAGCTGTAACATATTATTATCAAGTAGATTACTCAAATGCTTTATTGTTTTTTAAGGAAAGTAATGAAGTATATAAAAGAATAAAATACAAAAAAGGAATTTCTTCGATCTTAAATAATATCGGAGGAGTTTATTATTATTTAGGCAATTATCTAGATGCTTTAAACTATTACAAGCAGGCTATTGTTGTTCAAGAAGAAATAAACGATACAGAAATGATTGCAGCTACTTCACAAAATATTGGAGGAATATATTCACAGGTAGGAGATTATCCAAATGCTTTGAAATACTATAATAAATCTTATTTAATTTATAAAAATTGATCTTTTTTGTCAAGCATGTCTAGATTTAAAGTAATTGTTTCAATAGCTGAATAAATTTTGATGGGGATATTTATAAGTCCGAAACTAATTGCTCCTGTCCAAATTGCTCTCATGATATTCTATTTAAATTATTAAATTTATTTAATTTATTTAATTGTGGATTTTTTCACAGATTCAAAATAGGTATAATATTTAAAGTCCGTTAAAGTGAAATAACTATTATTTAACTGGCTCTAATTCTAATTCCATAAATTTACCAGTAGCAATCGCGCCATCTTCATTTTCCCATTGCGTTATTACGTTTTCAATAAATTCAGGTTCAAATCCTATTATTTCCATAACCTGATCTCTAAGCTGTAGTTTAACCTTCTGGCCTACTTTATAATCTATGCGTTTCTTCAACAAATCCATACTTCAAATAATTATAGTTGATAATCAAAGTTAAAAATTGTTGCAAAATAAAATTTATATCTATAGCTGTAAATTTTATAGAATTATAAAGGAAAGTTAATTAAAAAAATTCTGAAAAATAAGCTAGAAATTATATAACATTCAAATATTAAAATATTTTTAAGTTTGTAAAGCAAACAAATTAAACACATTACATTATGAAAACTACTGAAAAAGATACTAAAACTAAAACAGCCACAAAAAGTACAAGTGAGAAAAAAACAGATGCAGACAAAAAATCTACAGCTGGAAAAGTAAAAGCAAAATCATCTGCCGCAGATGGATTACGCGAATTATTTGTTGATTCTTTAAAGGATATTTATTGGGCAGAAAAAGCGTTGACTAAAGCTTTACCAAAGATGCAGAAAAATGCAACTAATGAAAATCTAATTGCAGCAATTGAAGATCACTTAGATGTAACAAATACTCAAGTAGACCGTTTAGAACAAGTGTTTAAAATAATTGGAGAAAAAGCAGTTGCAAAAAAGTGTGATGCTATGGACGGTTTGATTAAAGAGGGAGCAAGCATAATGGAGGAAACAGAAATAGGTGCTGTACGTGATGCAGGTATAATAGCTGCATCTCAAAAAATTGAGCACTATGAAATTGCAACTTATGGTACTTTAGTAGCATTCGCTAAAACATTAGGAGAAGACGAAGCAGCTGAATTGTTAAGTGTTACACTTGCTGAAGAAAAAGAAGCTGATGTTACGCTAACAGAAGCAGCATACAATACAATTAATTTTGACGCAGCTGCGGAAGGCGAAGAAGAGTAAAGTATAACTGTTTTTAAATTTAAGAAGGCCCCCAACCATAATGGTTGAGGGCCTTCTTAATAAAGTACTTTTTCTTCGATTTATAGAGCAGTCGCAGTATATGTTACAGTCTGCTTATATGTTCCTCCAGGCTTACCAAGAAGAACAGTTTGTGCTTTAACAGCTGAGATAGAATAATCGATACTTAATGATTTTTGAGCTCCTAAAGTCGCATTACTTACTAATTTTTGATCAGTAGTAGATAAAGTGATAGTATTTAAAGTTCCTACCATACTCCCTCCAGTTACAGCTTGTATTTGCAATACGTCTACAGGAATTTTATTTGTACCGTTTGAAAAATCAGCACCTCCAGCTTTTACTTTAACATCGAAATTTTTAGATGAAGTTACAATTAAGCTATTTGCTACTGTTACATTTTTTGCTGCGTTATAATCAGCTGATGTAACATAATTAAAATCTACAATTCCATTACTAGCTACAGAACCAGCATCAATTGAAATAACGTCAGATAATATTAAATTAACTGTTGTGCTTGCCGCATTTGAAGTAGCTTGAGCTTGTGCGTCTGAAGTTCCAAAGATGAATGCTCCAAGAGCTAGTGCAGCGATAACGATTTGTTTTTTCATGATACTATATGTTTGATTTTTTGTGTCTTGTTTTTTGTTCCTTTTGAACACTGCAAATCTACGTTAGGTTTAAAAATCGCTTTGTAGTGAAACATGGAAATGCATGTAGTTTAATCACTGCACGATGTTTTCTTACAAATAAACATTAATTTATTTCTCAATTTATCTTCAGTTTTTAAGCAAGTTTTTTAAATAGTTATGGAGTGTAAATGGCACAGGATTATTTGGATAGTGATGGCGCATTTCACCGCAGATAAACGTGCGTTTTGATGCTTAATTTTTTCTTACTTTTGGAGTGAGTTTTATAAAATTTTTTATTACCCCAAAATTTCTGTTTAGAAATTCACTTGATATTCATACTTATGGAAAAATTATTACTTGCAGACGATGATATGGATGATCGTCTTTTTTTTCAAGATGCTGTTGAAGATTTATTTTCATTTACAACTTTATCAACCGTTAGTGACGGAGTTGAATTGATGGAGTTCTTGACAAATAATAGAGAGCAATTACCTGATGTTCTTTTCCTTGATTTAAATATGCCACGTAAATCAGGTTCTGAATGTCTACTAGAGATAAAATCTACTGAATCTTTAAAATTGTTACCAGTTGTAATTTTCTCTACTTCTTTGGATATTGATATGGTAAATAAACTATATGAAATTGGAGCCCATTATTATATTAGAAAGCCAGGTGACTTTAGCATATTAAAAAAGGCAATTTATCAGGTAACAGTATTATTAACTGTAGATAAAATTAATCAACCAGAAAGAAGTAAATTTATCATTCAGTGCTAATACATTTTTAATCCTATCAATTTGGACAATCCATATTATTTTCTAGAAGGTGGAGGCGAAATGGGACTTCAAATTCGCAACAAAGACTGGACACAAACTCCGCTAGGAAGTCCAGATATTTGGCCTCAAAACCTACAATCTGCTGTTTCTATCATACTCAATAATCCTTTTCCAATGTATATCGCATGGGGAAAGGAATATCGACAAATTTTTAATGATGCCTATGTGCCCATTTTAGGGCATCAAAAGGAGATAGATGCTTTGGGGAAAAGTACCTCTGAAACCTTTTCAGAGGTTTGGCATATTACTGAACCTATTTTTAAAGCTGTGGAACGAGGAGAATCTGTAGGGTTTTCAAACTTCATGTTTCCATTACTTAGAGAGGGCTCCATTCAAAACTGTTATTTTGATTTAGCATACAGTCCCATTTTTTTGCAGGATCGATCCATAGGAGGAATTTTAATTACCATTTTTGAGACTACTGCTAAGAACCTCGCAGATGAGGAACTAAATAAAAGCGAGAAGCGATTTAAAGCTATCGCTGATAATATTCCTAATCTGGCATGGATGGCAGACGAAAAAGGGGATCTATATTGGTATAACAAACAATGGTATGATTATACGGGAACCACTTTTGAAGAAATGAAAGGTTGGGGATGGAAGTCCGTTTATCGTGAAGATGAATTGGTAAATATATTGCAAGAATGGAACTTCTCTTTAGAAAAAGGGATACCATTGGAGATGAGCTATGCTATTAAAGGTGCGGATGGAAATTATCAAGAATTTTTAACTAGAGCTCTTCCTGTAAAAAATGAAGAGGGAGAAATTACAACTTGGTTTGGTACTAATACTAATATTACCTCTCAAAAAGCTGTAGAGCAGGCGCTCGACGATAGTAAAAAAGAATTAGAATTTGTAATTGAAGCTGCAGCTCTAGGAACATTTGATTATAATCCCATCACTAATAAATTTTCAGCTAATATCCGTTTAAAAGAATGGTTTGGTTTAAGTGCTGATCAGGAAGTAGACTTAAATGATGCTACAAAGGTTATTGTAGAAGAGCATCAGGAAAATGTTTTAAATGCTATTGCAAAAGCTTTGGATTTTTCTTCAGGAGGTTTTTATGATATCGCATACAATATCGTAAATCCTATTTCTAAAAATGAAATTACATTACATGCAAAAGGCAAGGTGCTATTTGATGACAATAAAATGCCATTCCGATTTAATGGCACAGTAGAGGACATCACGGCGCAAAATACTGCTCGTAAACAATTAGAGCAAAGTGAGAATAATCTAAAATCAATTATATTACAAGCGCCTATGGCTATTGCAATTTTGCGTGGACCAGAGTATGTTGTTGAAATAGCAAATGAAAGTGCATTAGACTTATGGGGTAAAACCTCACAAGACGTTACTAACATATCTGTTTTTGAGTCCATACCAGAATTGTCTTTGCAAGGAGTTAAAGAAATTTTAAATAATGTAAGAGCATCAGGAAAACATTTGGCAACCACTGAGTTACCATTAAAAATTATGCGATCTGGTACATTAGAAACTGTTTATATGAACTTCTCGTATGAACCTATTTACGATGACCACAGCAACAGTAATAAAATTATGGTTCTTGGCTATGATGTAACTCCCCAAGTTATTGCTAGAAAAGAAATTGAAAAAAGCGAGCAAAGCATTCGTAGTTTGGTGGAAAGTGCACCATTTCCCATCGCAGTATATACTGGCAGTGAGATGCGTATTACCCTTGCAAATCAATCTATGGTTGATGCATGGGGAAAGGGAAGTAATGTTATTGGGCAATTATATAGAAATCTTTTACCGGAATTAGAAAATCAAAATATTTATGAGCAGATAGAAACGGTATATAAAACTGGAATAGCATTTAATGCTAAAAATCAGCCCGTAGGTATTTTAAAAGATGGATTTTTAAAGGTTCATTATTTTAATTATAGTTTTACTCCACTAAGAGATTCAAGTGGTGCAATTTATGGTGTAATGAATACAGCTGCCGAAGTCACTGAATTAAATGAAGTAAAGGAAAAAATAGAAGAAAGTGAAAAGCGCTTTCGTGATGCGGTGCATCAAGCTCCAGTTGCTATGATAATTGTGCGAGGTCCAGAAAATATTGTTAGCATGGTTAATGCCCCTTATTTAGAATTAGTAGACAAATCCACAAGCGACTTATTATCAAGACCTATATTCGAAGTTTTACCTGATGCGGAAGAAAGTATAAGTCCTATTTTTAAAGAAATTTATAGAACGGGAGAAGCCTTTCATGGTTATGAATTCCCAGTGACTTTAACACGATTTGGTAAAAAGGAAAACTGCTATTTTAACTTTGTATACCATCCTTTATTAGATTTTAATACCGTAACAGGAGTTATGGTCGTTGCCACAGATGTAACGGCGAATGTTACAGCAAAGAAACTATTAGAAGAAAATGAGCAAAAATTCAGACTTTTAGCCGACTCAATGCCTCAGTTTGTGTGGACTGCTGATGAAAGAGGAAAATTTAATTATTTTAATCAAGCTGTGTTTGATTTCTCAGGTTATAATAAGGAAGAAATTGTTGAAAAAGGTTGGCTCTCAATTGTTCATGACGATGAAAAAGAAGACAACACTGAAAGATGGATGGACGCAATAGCAACCGAGAAAGATTTTATAATTGAGCATCGCTTTCGAAAAAGTGATGGAACATATCGTTGGCAATTAACTAGAGCTCTCCCGCAACGCGATAAAGAAGGAAAAATAACAATGTGGGTAGGTACTAGTACAGACATTCAAGATCAAAAAATGTTTACGACTGAGCTAGAACGAGAAGTTTTAGAACGCACAAAGGAGCTTTTTCAGAAGAATGATGACTTAGAAAAGATGAATAAGGAATTACAGTCCTTTGCTTATATATCTAGTCATGATTTACAAGAGCCTTTACGAAAAATTCAAACATTCGCGACTCAGCTTAGAGAGAGAGAGTATGACAATATATCTGAGGGAGGTAAAGATAAGTTTATAAGAATGCAAAGTGCTGCTGATCGCATGCAAACACTTATACAGGATTTACTTGCTTATTCTAGAACGAGCATTCAAGAACGTATATATGAGAAGGCAAATATTTCTACTATAGTGGAAGAGGTAAAAGAAAATTTAGAGTACGATTTTGAAGGAAGAAGCACTACTATAAACATTATAAATGACTGCCAAATTGATGTTATTCCAGTTCAATTTAGACAAGTAGTATT
This sequence comes from Flavobacterium sp. TAB 87, assembly GCF_001529295.1. GTDB lineage: Bacteria > Bacteroidota > Bacteroidia > Flavobacteriales > Flavobacteriaceae > Flavobacterium. The sequence goes on along the minus strand of NZ_LLWK01000032.1, from coordinate 5,085 downwards.
TAATTTAATTACCAATTCACTGAAGTTCAGTAAACCTGATTGCGATGCAAAAATTACTATTGACAGCTTAGTAGCTTTTGGATCAGAGTTAAACAATTTAAATTTAAAGCAAGATGTAGAATATTGCTATATAAAATTTAGCGATAATGGAATTGGATTTGAAGAGGAATACAGTGAGAAAATATTTCAAGTATTTCAGCGCTTGCATGGAAAGGAAAAGTTTCAGGGGACCGGTATTGGTTTAGCGATTGTGAAAAGGATAGTTGAAAATCATCGTGGAATAATAACTGCACATGGAATTTTAAATGAAGGTGCTACTTTCAAAATCTTTATCCCTACTTCCCATTAATATTTAAGAATTTTAATTTATAATCAAAAAAAATACTCGACATTATAATGCCGAGTATTTTTTTTAAAAATAGATAAGATTATCTGTAAATATCTTGACCTCTATTTGTTTTCCAATTTTGCTCTAAATAGTCAGCATCTTCGTCATTTCTTGGATGAACTCCCATTACAACATGACCGTTGTTAATACCGGACTCATACAATTTTGCACGATCTTCAGGTATTCCTGAACCAACTAATGCGCCAATAATTCCACCTGCAATTCCTCCTGCACCTGCTCCAGCTAATCCAGCTGCTAATGGTCCAGCAACTATTAGTCCTAAACCTGGAATTACTAAACTTGTACCTATAGCAGCAATTACTCCAACAATAGCTCCTACCGTTCCACCAATGGCAGAACCAGTACCTGCAGTTTCAGCCGCTTTAGTTCCTAATTCAGAATTATCATTCTCATCAGAATAGTATTTTTTTCGTGTCTCATCTGACATCACTAGATTAATGTCCTCTTTTGCATATCCGCGCTCATGTAATGCATTATATGCGCTTTCTGTACTTTCACGGTCAGAGAACATTCCTGTTAGCATTTGTCCTCTGTCATTGTTGTGGTTGTTGTGATTATTTTCCATAATATATTTGTTTAATTGGTGAATTACTTTTCTCCTTTTACAAAGTTGGCAAATGCACAAATAAAAAGTCTTACACTATTTTTTAGAATTTTTATGTAATTCAAAGTACTGATTGTGAGTGCTGTAAAAATCATTATTTTTACTCATTTCAAAACCTAAGTACATGTGCTACCACACCATACAAACGAAATTAGCTTTACAAATTGAAAAGCGGTTTAATGCCAAAATTAAGGACAAAAGTTCCTTTGCACCTGATGATCATATCAATGGATTTACGTTTCCTAAAACTCCAATAATTACAAATGAGGATATTACTATTATAGAGCACTTTAATTGGGGCTTAATCCCTGCGTGGTCAAAAAACGATGATATTAAGGTTATGACTTTAAATGCTAAAATTGAAACCGTTAAAGAAAAGCCATCTTTTAAAGATGTTGTCAATCAAAGGTGCTTGATCATAGCTAATGGGTTTTATGAATGGCAGTGGTTAGATTCTAAAGGGAAAAACAAAGTTAAATATGAAATAGGAATTGGCGATGACGAGTTATTTGCTTTTGCAGGATTATACTCCCGATGGAATGATATTCAATCTGGCCAATTAGTTAATACATATACAATGTTGATGACTCAAGCAAGTCCATTAATGGCTAAAATTCACAATATTAAAAAAAGAATGCCAGTAGTTTTAAATCCAGAAGATGAAAGTAAGTGGCTTAACTTAGCACCAATCGAAGATTTCGCATATCCTTACATGACCGATTTGGTGGCGAACCAAATTTCCAATGATCCACAACATCTATCTCTGTTTTAATATTCATAATAATTAAAATTTAAAATATGCAACACGTACTGATTTTAAGCACCAAAAGAATAAATATTCCTGAAGGAGATTTTATACCACTTATAATTTCTTTAATAGAGGAAAAAGAAATGGAGGTTGATTATTTTGGAATTGAGATTAATAATACTGAAGATTACTTTGACGAACAGATGAAATTAAAAATTAATAGTACTTCATTTATTACTATTCATTTTGCATGTGATCGAATTGACTACAATAGTTATACTGATAAAGATGTTTTAAACTTCACCATTGATCTTTTACATTATAAGGAAGAAAAAGAAATAAAAGCAGATGACAAGGATATACAAATTATCATTGATATTTCTTTAAAATTTTGCAATGAACTACTTCAAATTAACGGTCGTTAAAATGAAATTTGCACTAAATTATTTTCGGTGCGAATTTCAGCAATATATTGACTCAACTCAGTACATTATTAACGTTCATTTTTCAAAGTTCAGTTTAAATTACTTTTAACGTTAAAATGTACTTTTAACACTATTTGCTGTATTGAACATTATATAAGTCTCGATTTAATTTTCATTTCAATTTCAGAATTTTTTATTTGAGTTTTATTAATACTATGATTGTTCTTGCTTTAAGAACATTAATATTATATATACCATTTTATTAAATAGTATAATTGCATTTTAAAAGTAATATTCTTTTAATCAAAAAAAAACGACTGTCCTATTATTAGGTAGAGTTTGGTTAGTAAAAAAGTAAATCATTTTGTAAGTACATGAAAAATTAGCTCTTTATAAAGAAGTCTTCATCTTCTCAACAGCTGTCAGTATTTCTTTGGATAGAATTTTTGAGTTAGCTTCAGCGTTCTCATCATCATATCTTAGGTATTTCCAAGTATTTTTAGTGAAACTATCTTTAATTGCAAGTAAGTAAGAACTGCCTTTAATTCTTATTTTATTTGCATCCAATTTTTCAATTATGTTGTCTTTCATTTTTGCGTAAGTCAACATTTCTAGCAAACTAGAGTCTGCTGCTTCCATTATCATACTTTGATTGTATTTGCTCAGACAAATTGAGCTTTTTGATAAAGTTTTGACTGGTGTCATCTTAAGATTTAACGGAACTTGTTCATAAATCATTTTTATACCCATACCTGATAACATACCTTTTGCCATTGCACTCATCTGAGCTTTTGGAACTACAGTAAACAGTTGCGGATATGTCATGTTGAGCACATCATCAATCTTCATTTCAGAAGTGTATTTAATTATCGTTTGAAAATCACGCTTAATAATTTCCTGATCTTGTGCAAAAATTGCGCTCGCAGAGAAAATTAAAAAAAGAAGGAATAGGTTTTTCATAATTATAATTAATGTTTAAGTCAATATCATTTACTTATTTATTTAAAGCAGAGATGACAAGCGCGTTTTAAGAAGATAGTTTGATGTCGATCAAATATAATCAACAATTATCACTTACGGATTAAATAAATCTAAATAGTTTATCAGTTTTAATTCTTTAATTCTATTATTATTTACAATATTTGATTCTAAATAATCATAGAATTTATGTATGTATTATTAACTCCTCAAGATAGTTACTTTGTTGAATACTTGATTGGCACATTAGTTTTATCCAGTTCAATTTACGAAGCCATGATTTTTGAAGATTTAGATACTGCTCAAAATTGTTGATTTTATAGGTATATCAGATGGAATAGATACTTCTACAGCGATAGAAAAGTTAATGTTCCATTTGCTAGGAGCATTTGCAAAATTCGAAAGGAATTTAATCTCTGAAAGGACTATCGCTGGACTTGCAAGCGCTAGAGCTAGAGGTAGAATTGGTGGAAAACCAAAAGGTTTGTCAGTTGAATCAGAAAAAAAAAGCGATACGTGCAAAAGCACTATATGATGAGAAGCAGCTATTAGTTGAAGATATTTTTAAAGTGCTTGAGATTAAAAGTAAAACTACCTTTTATAAATATCTGAAATTTGAAACAGCTCGTCTAGAAGAGTTGAAAAAAATCACTTAAATTTCATGGTAGATTATTAAAATTGCTCTATTATCGTATAGATTTTGAATATATTAGCTTTTTAATATTTTACGACTTTAGTCGTACATACACAACAACTATTTGTTGTATATGTATTACTTTGTTAAACATATAAGTAAGTTATGCCTCATTGTAAGACACAGACACCGTAAAACATAGAAAAAACAGAAAATGATAAACAATTTACCAACATTTATTTCATTGACTTTCGGACTGACAACAATTGCGACTTTGCTACTTTTTATTTGGATAATTAGAAACTCAAATTCTGAAACGACAAGAAAAAAATCAACACCAATTTTAATCGGCTTGACAATTTGGTTGGTAATCCAAACAATTTTGACACTAAAAAATATTTACAGCACAGACACAAATTCATTTCCACCAAAAATTATGTTGTTCGGAATTTTACCGACTATTTTGACAATAATTTTGCTGTTTGCAACTCAAAAAGGGCGACAATTTATAGACAGTTTACCACTTAAAAACTTGACATATTTAAACATTGTAAGAATTCCAGTTGAAATAGTTTTATTTTGGCTTTTTCTGAATAAAGCAGTTCCCGAATTGATGACTTTTGAAGGACGAAACTTTGATATTATTGCAGGAATTACAGCACCGTTTATTGCCTATTTTGGACTGACAAAAACAAAACTAAGCCGACAGACAATTTTAATTTGGAATTTAATTTGTCTTGGACTTTTAATAAATATTGTAGTTAACGCATTATTTTCGGCACCTTCACCAATTCAGAAATTCGCTTTTGAACAACCGAACATTGCGATTTTAAATTTCCCATTTAGTTGGTTACCGACATTTATAGTTCCAATTGTATTATTTGGACATTTAACTTCAATCAGACAATTAATAAAACAAAAAAAGAACTAAAAAGAACAAACTAAAAAAACAACGAAGGCATAACAGCGGTTTGCATAAATGGCGAAATATGTGGTAAATTCACGTTTATCTTTCGCAAGAAATTTTATCTTAGCCGAAAATTCTCGGTTACGAAGTTCGCCACTTCTGCAAGCTGCGACACGTCAGGCTGTGAAAAAACTTCTTTTTCCTCTAATATGCCCTCACATTGCTATTACTACAATCCAAATAAAGCCTTTTAAGAAGCCTGTTTTTTTAGACTACAAATTGAAGTGGAAAGAAAACAAATCCTGATTTCGGCTTTAAATAGTCTGTTTTTAATAAAAACAAGACTTTGATCTTGTAGGGTGACTTCCAGTTCTTGATTT
>NZ_LLWK01000031.1 GCF_001529295.1 Flavobacterium sp. TAB 87 | reverse complement strand
AGTATGTCGTCGCCTTTCTTTTTAAAACCCTAATTCTAACGAATTAGGGTTTTTTCGTTTCTAAAGGTCATACTATTTATGAGATAATGGTTATGTTTGGTTATAAAAAACAACTTACTTGCTTCTACGCAAAGTATTTAGTAAATAAATGTTTTTATGTGTATACTTCAAAAAAAGACTGCAAAAACTGTGGTTAGTAATATATTTTTTAAAAGTCTTTTCAGTATGATCTAGCAGTAAGTCGCTAATTTTCATCTGTAAAAAATTATTTTAGTTCTTACTATTTTGTGTGAATGCTTTTTGAAAATATCCAAACTTTCATGGCAGTTCCAACACTTCCGCAGTAATCATTTTATTCTTCTACAACAATAATTTCGAGATCAATATATGGATATTTAGTAAAATATTTTTTCAATATTTGAATTTCCTAGGAATCAGCACTGTTTTTTAAGGCTCCTACATCAGAATTTAGTAGATTAAAATACTCTTCGTAGAATGGTAATTCAATATAGTTTCGCATAGTTATTTTCAAGAATGTTTTAATTTCTGTATTGCTACTGTTCTATTTCCAGTCATGGAAATACCAAAAGATCTTGTAGTTAAAACTATTTCAGCAGTAAATTTAGCTAGGTCATTTAACTATTCCTATTTAAATTATTTCTGCAGATCACAAATCATCTACAAGTAGTAATCTTCCTATAGTATCAGCGTGTTGGATTTATAAAATAGTCTCGTACATCACCGTAATACTATCAGCAATAATTAAAATGATTGGAATTTATTTTATTATCGGTTGAAGGAACTAAGGTGTGTAGCTACTAATATAAATTTTATTGCCTAGATATAATTTGTTGGCTCCTTTACTAAATTTTATGTCATGGCAGCATAAGTATTGTTAAAGTTCGTAAGTGTTCATTATAAAGATCTTGATTGTCGGCATAGACTGTTGGTATACTAATTTCAGCAGTACGTTTATATGTAATAAAGTTAAAAAGCTACCAATATAAACTTCTAAGAAAGCTGCTCGCGTGTCTTTTCTAAATTATTTAAAACCAAAGAGTTGTTGTATTATTATTTTACGCGTTAAGGCGTTCTTAGATAGAAGAATATACTAATTGCCATTTTTCGTATTCATTTGCATTCAAAATTACTATCCTACGCGATTTATCTCCCTAAGCGGTGTGTAGTTTTTCTTATATTTAAATAATTGCTGCAGCGATTTGCTTCAGTACTATTTTTCATAAATTTAATTTTTCAGACGAAATAATAATTAGACGTTAGAGTTTGATAAATTAAGGATAGCATTAGCAAGTAAATGGGTTGTTTTAGCAAATAATTTCTTGAAAAATTAACTTCAAAAAACGACTTAATTTTTTTTTGTTGTATTTTTTTTGAAGAGGTAAAGGTTTCAAATGTAATAGTTGTACTCAAAAAGCACCTCTAAAGATAAATAGTACGTGCTTTGTTCTTTTTCACAGTTTTCCGTGTCCAAATAGTAAGAACAAGATCGTTCTACCTTTTTCTTCTAATGAAGCGCTCAGTAACGAAAAAGCTTTTGTTATTTGAGCCTCAACAGCTTTTACAGTTACTTTGAGATAGTCTGCAATTTCTGCATTAGTTAAGCCTTCTTTTTTGCTTAAAATAAAAACTTCTTTACACTTTGGAGGAAGATTTTGAATTTCTCTATTGATGACCGACATAACGCGCTCAAACGTTTCGGTGTCATCATCGAGTACAACTGCATTTAAAGCATCAAAGTAACTTTTTTCGAGAGTAGAAAGGGATTGATTTTTACGGTATTGGTCGATAAACTCATTGTAAACAGACTTGTATAAAAAACTTTTTAGGGATTGATCTGATTTTAGTTTAATGCGTTGCTCCCACAAGCGAACAAATACGTTTTGAACAATATCTTCGGCAGCAAACAGATTTCTGATAAGACTGTTGGCATATATACAAAGTTTTTGGTAATGTGTATCCATCAAATAGGCATATGCTTTTTCGTCTCCCTTTTTTAGGGATGCAATTAGGCTATCATTGTCGCTATAAATGTCAATTTTCACGAAAACAAATTAAAGCAATAATAATTAAAAACATACGAATTATAAAAAAAGATTGTCAATTTGTTAGGGTATTGCTTTTTTGCTTCGTTATAGTATAAAGAATCAAAAATGGCTGTAAACATAATGGAGCAATTATTTATTAAATTTATTACAAATCAAGCTACTTCACATGAAATTGATGCGCTTACCGAATGGCTTGAGGCGAATACTGCAAATCAAAAAGTATTTAACGATTTTGTAAAAATAAATTATACGGTTGATTACGCTTTGCACACGTTTGATCTTGATGCTGCCAAAAAGAAATTACTGCAAACAATCAAACAAGAAAGAAGTATGTTTTTTAAGAGTAGAGTTCAATCTTACTTAAAATATGCAGCCGTACTTTTAGTTTTTATTAGCGCATTTTATTTATATCAGAAAAATGGCGGATTAGTTGCTGACGATCCAGTCCTGTTGAATGAAAAGGAGCAATTGATTACGTTGCAATCTGACAACGGAAGCATTCAAGTAATCAATCCTGATAATATAAAAAACGTAACCGATAAATCTGGTAAAATTATCGGGAAACAGGATAAAAATAAAATCGTGTATTCAGGCGAAATTGACGAGCAGCACTTACTGTACAATACCATTAATGTACCAAACGGAAAACGTTTCGAATTAATTTTGTCAGATGGAACCAATGTGCATTTAAACTCCGGAACTTCTTTACGTTATCCGGTTAGATTTATAAAAGGAGAAAATCGTCAAGTGTTTTTAGATGGAGAAGCTTTTTTTGATGTAACTAAAGATCCAAGACATCCGTTTTTGGTTAGTTCTGCAGATATGAATGTAAAGGTGTTGGGAACAAAATTTAATGTTACCTCGTATGTTAAAGATGCAAAAACTTCTGCTGTTTTAGTAGAAGGAAAAGTTGCAGCATCGGATCATCTTAATAAAGAAGAGGTTATTTTAAAACCTGGAAACCGTGCTTATTTTGGTGACAAACAGTTAAGCGTTGAGCCAGTTGATGTACGTAAGTATGTGGCTTGGGTTTCGGGCGAACTAATGTTCATCGATGATTCGTTTGGAGTTATTACCAATAAGTTAGAGCGAAAATTCAATGTTGATATTGTAAATAAATACGTAGAGCTCAACAATATTGTAGTTACTGCAACTTTTAAAGGCGAAAATATTGAGCAGGTTTTAAAGACATTTCAAACCTATAAAGATTTTAACTATACCATTAAAAATAAATTAGTAACGATAACCAAACCTTAAAATATGTAAAAAATAATTAATCGAAAAAAAAGGAAGGTGCGCCAACACCTTCCCAATCATTTTAAAAATTGATTTAATCTTAAACTATCAAATTAAACCATTGTAAACTTATGAAAAAACAACCAATTACAGGTGCGTTATGGCGCATTTTGGATAACTCAAACCTGAAGATGAAATTCACACTTTTATTTTTATTCACCAGTCTGTTACAAGTTAATGCCTCTAGTACGTACGGACAGAAAAGTAAAGTTACCATTGACGTTAATGGTACTGCATTGACCAATGTTTTTCAAATTATAGAAGAGCAAACAGATTTCCATTTTTTTTATAATCGAAATGAATTAAATGTCAACCAGAAAATTGATTTAAATGTAAAACAAAAGCAGCTAGTCGAAGTTCTAGGAAAATTGTTTAGTGAAACTAACATTTCATACCAAATTTTTGGCAATCAAATTATACTTAAAAAAGCAACTGCAATTAAAACTGAGCCAGAAATGACACCTCTTTTTTCTATTCAACAAAGAGAAATAAAAGGTATGGTAACTGATATAGCTGGAATTCCTTTGGTTGGAGTTTCTATTACAATGGAAGGTACCAAGTTTGGAACGACCACCGATTTCGATGGAAAATTTAAGTTGGTCACTACCTCTTCTGGAAGAATTTTAATTTTCTCTCATTTAGGTTACGAGCCAAAGCGTATTGCTTTTAGCGGTGAAGAAGCGCTAAAAATAATACTTATTGAAGAAATGAATGAATTGGAAGAGGTAGTACTTGTTGGCTATGGCAAGCAAAAGCGTACTGAATTCTCTGGAGCTGTTTCTTCGGTAAGTGCCAAAGATATTGTTCAAGCTGCAACCGGATCTATTGGTTTTGATAGAGCTTTGGGAGGTTTGGTAAAAGGAGTACAAGTATCGCAAAATACAGGACGCCCAGGTGCTCCTGTTCGTATTAATATAAGAGGAATTACTTCTCCATTGTCTTCAGTAGGCGGTGGATTAAATCAACCGTTATATGTTATTGATGGAGTTCCTTTTAATATAGATGCCTTACAAGGCGCTAATCCATTGTCTACTTTAAATCCAAATGATATTGAAAGTTTTGATGTTTTGAAAGATGCTGGAGCGACTTCTATCTACGGCTCTCGTGGAGCAAATGGGGTAATTATTATTAAAACAAAAAGAGGTAAAAAAGGACAAGCACCACAGGTGAACTTTTCATACGCAACTACACTAGCAAAACCTATAGGCAAAGTTGGCGTGTTAAACGCGAGTCAATATAAAGAGTACTATAATTTAATGTTGTCCAATAGTATTGATGCTGCAAATAACTTTCAAATAGATGGTTATGAGTTAATGGGTCTTGCTACTATCGGCGAAAATGATTTTGGCGAGCTTACTTATGATGGATTAAATACTGATTATTTTGGAACGGCAAATACCGATTGGAACAAAGAAGTTTTTAGAAGTATGGCCGTAACAAAACAAGCGAACTTTAGTATGAACGGTGGTAGTGATAAAACCAATTATAATTTCAGTTCTTCATTTATAGATCAAGAAGGTTTGACTATAAAAGACAACATGAAGCAATATAATTTAGGACTTTCATTGGATACTGACGTAACTGACCGTGTTAAAATGGGAAGCTCGATTAATGTAGGTCATACCGAGTCTAACTCTGGAGAAAATGATCTTCTAACGCAATATACTATTAATAGTTCTATCGCTCGTGCACGTCCAGATTTACCGGTAAGAGATGTGAACGGAAAATTATTAGCACAGCCTGATTATCAGTATGGTTATTTTGAAACGTTTGAGCCGAATCCGTTAATGAGATTAGCTAGTAACACAAACAAAAAGGCGTATAACCTTATTGGTAGTGCTTACGTTGAAGTAGAGTTGCTAAAGGATTTTAAATTGAAGACGGATGTAAATGCTTCTTTGTTTTATAATAAAAACAGTTCATTTATTCCTGCTACTGTAGAGACTATTTTTGGTGATTATATTGGAGAATCAATCTTGGATGAAAACGATGGTTTAATCTCTAATATTACGACAAACTTCACAGCTAATTACGATTTCTTAATCTCAAACCACAAGTTTGGTCTATTAGCAGGTGCTGCTTGGGACAAAACAAATTTTAATAGTTCTTACAATACCTATTCAGGTTTTCCTGATGATGAAATCCTAAATAATTCTTCTTCTGCGAGAGCAGCAATTGGTTATGGTAGTGCTCGTGTAGAAACAGGCTTGTATTCCATGTTCTCTCGTTTAAACTACGGTTACAAAAATTTGTATAATGCCACTGTGAATTTTAGAACAGATGCTTCTTCAAAATTTGGTCCAGGTAATAAAAGAGGTTATTTCCCTTCTTTATCAGCCAGCTGGAACATTTCTAATGAAGAGTTTTTTTATGATATTACAGCGGTAAATACTTTAAAATTAAGAGCAAGTGCAGGACGAGTAGGTTCTACAAATGTATCTGATTTCGCTTACTTACAGTTTTTTCAAAATCAATCGGGTAATCTGTACAATGGTCAGTCTGCTGTACTTCCAAATAATAATTTTCCTAATTCAAAAATTGGATGGGAAACTACAGACGAAGTGAACTTAGGTTTAGATTTCGGTTTTTTTAACAATCGAATCAAAGGAAGTTTTGATATCTATGAAAGAAAAACAACCGGTGCTTTAGTTAAAACACCTTTACCTTTAGAATTAGGACCTAGCTCTTACTTCTCAAACTTTATGGATGTTTCTAATAAAGGAATCGAAATCAGTTTAGGTGGTGATATTATTAGAGGTAATGATTTTGTTTGGTCTACTACCGTAAACTGGTCATTCAATAGAAATAAATTATTAAAATTAAACGGAGCCAATATCAATCCGAATCAGTCGGATTACTTTATCGAAGGTCAGCCAGTAGGAACTATTAAAGGATACAAAGTCGCTAAAATATTACAAACACAAGACGAAGTTGATGCTTTAAACGATGCTTCACCTTCAGGATATTACGATCAATTTTCAACTGGAATAGGAGATTTTATGATGGAAGATGTAAATGGAGATGGCCAAATTACTACTGATGACAGAGCTATAATTGGAAGTATTCAACCAGACTTCTTCGGCGGAATTTCAAATACATTCGCTTACAAAAACTTTAGCTTAACTGCTTTGTTTCAATATTCAGTAGGAGCAAAATCAATTTGGAATGCGATCCCAATCGGAACGTATAATGTTTTGGGAGAAAATAAATATAGTGAATATGCTTTAAATACTTGGACTCCTGAAAATTCGAACGCACGTTATGCAAAAACAGTGTATTCCGATCCTTCTGCGAACGGAAGAGTTTCAGATAGATACGTGTACGACAGTTCGTATTTGCGTTTAAAAAGCATGCAGCTAAACTATAATTTAGACAAAGATTTATTAAGCAAAATTAGAGTTGAAAGAGCAACACTTACATTAACCGCAACAAATTTGGTAACATGGACCAAATGGCCTGGGATTGATCCTGAAACTTTCTCAGAAAGAGGAGGTATAATTGATCAAGTAAGTAATGAAGATCCGTATCCACTAGCTAAGTCATTCTCTTTAGGTGTTCAACTACAATTTTAAATTTAAAACAGATGAAACGATATATAAAAAAAATTAATACGGTTTTAATTTTTGCAATAGCAGCTACTTTTTCGAGCTGTAGTGTGGATGACATTAAACCATATAATAAATTAACATCCGAAAATACAATTAAAGACGAAGCGTCTGCGCAACTGGTTCTTAATGGAGTGTACAATTTAGGTAAAGCATTCGATGTTAGCTCTTTTCCATTGCATCTAGCGGGTTTGGGTATTGAAGGTAATTTAACGCCCGGATTGGTTGGTTCTAAAGGTTTTGTGACCAATCAAGTACCCGTTGATAATATCTTTTTGGCTAATTTATACAATGGACATTATAAAATTATTAATTCTTGTAATTTCTTAATACAAGAGTTAGAAGCAGGAAAAGCAATTGGGATAGCTGATGATAAAAAAGCGGAAATGCTGTCTGAAGCAAAATTTCAAAGAGGTTTCGCTTATTTTAATTTGCTTCGTTATTTTGGAGAATTTTATGACTTATCCTCTAACCATGGTGTGGTTTTAAGAACTAGTTTTTCAACGGATCTTGAAGCAAAACCAAGAAATACGGTGCAAGAAGTATACAACCAGATCGAAGCTGATTTACTTTATGCATCAGCAAAAGGACCTGTTTACATCGATCATTTTTACTCAGGAAGTTTGGCTGCCAAAGCGTTATTGTCTAAAGTTTATTTGTACGAGAAGAAATTTACTCAAGCTGCGACATTAGCTAATGCAGTTATTAATAACGACGAAGGGTATATGTTAGAAGCGAATTATGCTGATATTTTTAAAAATAGTTTCAACTCATCTGAAGTGATTTTCGCACCATTTACGGGACCAGACAATGAAGGTAAAACGGCAATGGTATTGGTTAAAAGTACTGCCGCTAGCGAAACATTAAAATCTTTGGCAGATGCGCAATTTGGATCTGAAACTGATGGTAGTCTATCGGGTACTGGTTCTGGTTATGATCCACGTTTCGCTTTTGCGTACGCTACTAGTACAAAAAAATCGAATGGAAACGGAAAATATCCTTTTCAAGACTTAACACAATCGCAAGGAAATACGTTGTATCATTTGCGTTTGGCCGAAATATATTTAATAAAAGCAGAAGCAGAAGCACGCCAACAAGACGGAGATCTTTCGTCAGCACTTACTGATCTAAACGAAATTAGAATTCGTGCGGGTGTTACAGAAAAAGATCTTTCAGACAAAGCAACTTTATTAGAAGACATTCGTCAGGAGAAAATCTTAGAACTTTTCTTTGAAAATGGAGAAAGCTGGTTCGACCTTGTGCGCTATCATACTTTAGGAAATCTAACAGCTTCGCAAATAAAGTCAAGTCTTATTTCTGAAGATAAATTTATATTACCAATACCACTACAAGTAATTACAGGGAATAAGTCAGTTATTCAAAACAAGGGTTATTAATTCACTGACAATGTAAGCAAGAGTGTGGTATTCAAAAATTGCATTGCAGCAACTGCTACACTCTTGTTTTTTTAATATCTAATTTATAAAATATAAAAAAATGAAAAATATAACATTCATAGCATTACTAATCGTTTTGATGTCTTGTCAAAACGCTACGCCACCAAAGGATTATGTCGTTTTACACGGAAAAATAACGAACCCAATTGCTGGATTAGGTTTACGACTTTTTGATCCAGTTAGTTCGCAAACAGTGACCATTGCGGTTGCCCAAGACGGATCTTACAGAGACACGATTAAATTAAAAGAGGCGGCTTACTTTAATGCATTTTACGATAAATTTTTTGGTCTTTATCTTAAAAACGATATGGATTTAGAAATTAATTTTGATGCAAAAAATGTTTCTAAAACATTAACTTTTAAAGGCAACGGAACTAAAGAAAATGATTTTTTAATAGTTAAATCTAAACTGGAAGGCCAATTATTTGGAGCAGATTATAATGCTTTTATCAATTCTGATAAAGCCACTTTCGATTCTAAAATGGCTGCGTTTTCAGGAGATGTTAAATCAGAGTTAGACAAGCAAAAAGCGATTTTAGATACTGCTTTTGTAAGCACTCAATTAATAAAATTACAAGAATTCAATACTTCTTTGACACAGCAATTTTTGGACGAGCAAAGAAATAAAAGTGAATTAGGTGTGGGAATGGCTTCGCCTGAATTTAAAAATTATATCAATTATAAAGGTGGAAAATCGTCTCTAGCTGATTTTAGAGGGAGCTATGTTTTTATTGATATTTGGGCAACTTGGTGCGGACCATGTAAATATGAAATGCCGTTTATTAGCAAAGTCGAAAAAGCATTTCATGGTAAAAACATCAAATTTATAGGTATTTCTGTAGACCGTTTGGCTGACGAAAAAAAATGGCGTGAGATGATTGTAGCGCAAAAGTTAACGGGAACTCAGCTTTTAGCCGATAACGAAATCGGATCTGAATTTATTGCTGGCTATTACATACAAGCAATTCCACGTTTTATAATTTTAGATAAAGAAGGAAAAATTGTGAGTGCGGATGCGCCACGACCTTCAGAACCAGAATTAACTGAATTGTTAAATTCATTGGATCTTTAATGTATCACAGCGAAAATATTAAGTAATATAATTTTCGTTCCGCTTTCTTTGGGGGAAGTGGCGGAATGATTATTAGTAAAATATTATTTTTTATTTTCCTGTGGTATTACCACTATTTTTCTCATGTTGACATCTCTTTTTAAAATTTATTTTAAGACAGAGTAGGAATGCTATTGCTTGTTTTTAAATACCGTAAATTAATATTAGAACTAAAAACTTATGCTACAGTAGTTAAATAAATACCCTGAAAACTCAGAAATACAACTAACATTATTTTTAAAAAATGAAAAATTTATTCACTCTAGTTTCTCTTTTCCTCACATTTAGTGCAGTCAGTGCACAAGAAGTGAAATTGAATGAACCGCTTACGGTAAATTCTAAAATTAAGAAAGGAGTCCTTAAAAATGGAATGACGTATTATATCTACAAAACAGATGTGGTAAAAAATGTGGCCAGCTATTATATCATTCAAAATGTAGGTTCGGTTTTAGAGAACGATGATCAACAAGGATTGGCGCACTTTTTAGAACACATGGCGTTTAACGGAACTAAAAACTTTCCTGGAAAAGGCGTTTTAAATACATTACAAAAGCATGGAGCTGTTTTTGCCAAAGACATTAATGCGTACACAGCTTTTGATGAAACGGTTTACAACATGGATAATATTCCGACCAATGTTCCTGGTTTGGTAGACACTTCGTTATTGATATTGCACGATTGGGCAGACGGTTTATTGTTAAATGATGCAGAAATTGATGCAGAGCGTGGCGTTATTAAAGAGGAGTGGAGAACCAGACAAAATGGGTACATGCGTCTTTTTAAAAAATCACTTCCGACCATGTACAATAACACCAAATATGCCGACCGTATGCCAATAGGGTTAATGGACATTGTGGATAATTTTAAATATAAAACTTTACGCGATTTTTACCACGATTGGTACAGAACCGACTTGCAAGCAATTGCTGTAGTGGGTGATATTGATGTGGCTGAAATTGAGAAAAAAATCGAGAAAATATTTTCTCCAATTCAAGCAGTAAAAAATCCGTTAGAAAGAGTTGTGACTCAAATTCCTGATAATGAAGAGATGCTATACAACTTAGGAACGGATAAAGAAATTTCTACTTCGTATATCTCTTTTACCATCAATCAGCCCAAATCATTGAAAGACGAAACTGTGGCTGATTTTCAAAAATCGTTGTATAGCGGGATGGTAAACAGAATGATCAATGCAAGATTGAGAGAAATTGCGCAAAAACCAGATTCGCCATTTATTTCTGCAACGTTAATGTACCAAAGTTTAGCAAGAGCCAAAAACACTTTCGGATTAGTAATTTCACCGAAGCCTAATTTACAGCAAAAAGCATTTAAAGTAGCTGTAGAAGAGTTAAATAGAGCGATTAAATTTGGATTTACTCCAGGAGAAATTGACCGAACAATCGCCGTCTATACTAATTTTTATCAAACTAAAATTAGTAAAATAGACCAAATTCCGCATGCTGAAATAGTAAATTCTATCCAGAAAAATTATTTAGATAATAAAGCCATGACCGATGCGCCTAAAGAATTTGAATTGGCAAAAAGTATTTTTAATGAAATGAAGCCTGCTGACTTGCAAGCGTTCCTTAAAAAATTATACACTCCTACCAATAGAGTTTTAGATGTTACTGGAGTCGAAGGAGAACAAAATCTTTCTAAAGAAGAGGCGTTGCAAATACTTGCTGCAGTAGAAAATGGTGGTAGTTTAACGGCTTATAAAGACGAATTTATTGGTAAATCATTAACCGATGGACTTGCTATTCAAGCAGGTAAAATTGTTTCAGAAAAGGTAGATAAAAAAATAGGAGCGACCACTTTTGTTTTAAGTAACGGAGCGGTAGTACACTATAAATTTACTAATATCGAAAAAAACAATGTGTTACTTGAGGCTTCTAGTTTTGGAGGAAATTCGCTGGTAAAAGATGCTGATCTTCCTTCTGCAGCAATGGTGAGTACTTTAGCAGGTATGTCTGGTGTAGGTACTTACAGTGCGAGTGATTTATCCAAAATATTAGCTGGTAAAAACGTAAACACTAGAGTTGGTATCGCAGATTTAGAGGAAAATATTTCGGCAATGACGACCGCAAAAGATATCGAAACTATGTTGCAATTGGTGCACTTGCAATTTGTACAACCTCGATTTGATGAGGATAGTTTTAAAGTGCTTCAAGACAACTTAAACAATACATTAATTCAAAGGAGTAATGATATTGCTTACAAAATGGAAGATACTATTACAACCACTTTGTACGGTTTTAATAATGCTAAAAAGCGATTGTTTAATGAACAGTATTTGAAAGATATTACTTTCGATAAAATTCAATCGGTCTACAAAGAGCGTTTTACTAATTCGGGTGATTTTGTGTTTTTTATCACAGGTGATATTTCGAAAGACACATTGAAACCGTTATTAGAAAAGTATATTGCGAGTTTGCCAACATCAAAAAACAGAGAAAAATGGCAGGATAATTCGGTTGCTTGGTTAAAGAAAACGAATACGAAAGACGTTTTCTTAGCTATGGAAGATCCAAAAGCAACGGTTCGTATGGCCTTTAAAAATGAATTTAAGTACAGTTTGAAAAACAACTATATATTGAAAGCTTTTCAAGATGTTCTAGAATTAAGATTGCTAGAAACATTGAGAGAACAAGAAGGTGGAACTTATGGCGCGAGTGTCTACAGTTCGCTATCTAAAAGACCGAAACAACTAGCAAGTTTCTATGTTTATTTTGATTGTGATCCTGATAAAGTAGACAAATTAGTAGCTATTGTGCACGAAGAAATTGCAAGAATAAAAGCAGGAACTATTGATCAAGAAGATTTAGACAAAGTACGCAGCAGTTATTTAAAAGAACTGAAAGAGCAAAAAGAGTACACGGATTACGAGTTAAATTTAATGTACGATTTCTTTATTGAAGGATTTAATAGAAACGACCCTAAAAATAATGTCGCTCTTATCAATGCCATTACAGCACAAGACATTCAGAAATTTGTTAGTGAAATGACAAAGAATTCTGAAAGCTTCGAAATTATATTTAAACCCAAAAAATAAAAATACTTCTTTCGTTACTACTTAGTTTTATAAGTCTTTTGAATTAGTATCAAAGAACGAAAGAATTTGGAGGGTCGTTCATGCAGCGGCCCTTTTTTGCACCAAATATTCTCTAAAATTACCGCCTAATGAAAAAACTAATTGTACTGTTAACGCTTCTTTTAAGTGTTACAGCATTTTCACAAATACACAAACCAGTAAAATGGTCTACTTCTGTAGTTCTGGTTTCAGACACTAAATATGATTTAGTAATGCAAGCCACGATCGGTGACGGTTGGCATTTGTATTCTCAAAATGTTCCTGAAAACGGACCCATTCCTACTGCGTTTACGTTTAAAAATAATGCTGATTTTGAATTAATCGGAAAAGTATCAGAAGAAACTGGACATACGGTTAATGATCCTATTTTTAATATGAAAATTAAGTTTTTTGAAAATAAAGCAGTTTTCAAACAACGCATCAATGTAATTTCTAAAAAAGTAGTCAAAGTTTCGGGAGAAGTAGAGTTTATGGTGTGTAATGATGCGAATTGTTTGCCACCATCTTACGTAGACTTAAATTTTGAAATTCCAGCAACGGTAGTGACCGTTAAAGCAAATGAAAGTTCGGCCATTGCTGAAACGGCAGTTGTTGAAAAGGAAACTTTAGATGAAGTTACTCTAGCAAAGGATAGTGTAACAGATTCTGAAGTACAAGCAGAAGTTAAACAAGATATAGTGGTTAAAAGTAGTACTGCTCAAGATAAAAAATCGGATGACAGAAGTTTGTTGGCTATTTTTATAATAGCCTTCTTTTCTGGATTCGCTGCTTTATTGACACCTTGCGTTTTCCCTATGATTCCAATGACGGTCAGTTTTTTTACCAAACAAAGTAAAAACAGAGCTAAAGGAATTAAAAATGCCATTATTTATGGCTTGTCGATTGTGGTTATTTATGTGCTTTTAGGCTCAATAGTAAGTGCTGTTTTTGGAGCCGATGCTTTAAATGCGCTTTCTACTAATGTTTGGTTCAATGTGATTTTCTTTCTTCTTTTAGTGGTCTTCGCAGTTTCTTTCTTGGGTGCTTTTGAAATTATGCTTCCCAATTCATGGGCAAATAAGGTCGATTCAAAAGCAGATAAAGGTGGACTAATCGGAATTTTCTTTATGGCTTTAGCTTTGGCTATTGTTTCTTTTTCTTGTACAGGACCCATTGTAGGAACTTTATTAGTACAAGCAGCAGCAGGTGGAAATCAAGTGGGACCAATTATCGGAATGTTAGGATTTTCATTGGCATTGGCCATTCCATTTGCCTTATTTGCCGCTTTTCCGGGTTGGTTAAATTCATTGCCAAAATCGGGTGGCTGGTTGAATACCGTAAAAGTAGTTTTAGGATTTTTAGAATTGGCTTTGGCGTTTAAATTTTTATCGAACGCAGATTTAGTTTTACAATTGCATTTATTAGAACGTGAAGTTTTCTTAGCGATTTGGATTGCCATTTTTGGAACGTTAGCTTTTTATCTTTTTGGAAAAATACAATTGCCACACGATTCGCCTTTAACGCACATATCTGTTGGAAGATTAAGCTTGGGATTATTGTCTTTGACTTTTACCATTTATATGATTCCAGGATTATGGGGAGCACCTTTAAATATAATTAGTGCTTTTCCTCCAGCACAACATTACAGTGAGTCACCTTATGGAGTTGGTGGTGCATCAAATGGCGGTGCAGTAGCAGTTGCGCAAGAAATTCCTGAAGGTGCACATTTAATGGCACCGCACAATATTTTAGCGTTTACCGATTATGATTTAGGAATGGCGTACGCTAAAAAAGTAAACAAACCAGTGATGCTCGATTTTACAGGATATGCTTGCGTAAACTGTAGAAAAATGGAACAACAAGTTTGGCCAAAGGATCAAATTTTGTCTATTCTTAATAATGATGTAGTACTTATTTCGCTCTACGTAGATGATAAAAGACCGCTTCCAGAAGGAGAAGTGATAGAATCAAAATTGCGACCTGGAAAACAGCTGAAATATGTAGGTCAAAAATGGAGCGAATTTCAAACTATTAAATACAAAGCAAACGCACAGCCTTTTTATGCGTTGACAGATCACAATGGCGAAAATTTAACTGAGCCCGTGGGTTATACACCCGATGCTGAGGAATACCAAAACTGGCTAAAAGCTGGAATTGCAAATTTTAAAAAATAAATGATTTTTGTAGAAAAACACTCTAGTTCTTGTAACGGAGTGTTTTTTTATTCTAAACAGTAAATTAATACCACAGATTATGAGTTTTTTAGCAAATCTATTTAAAAAAGAACTTGCTCCACTTTCTGACAAAAAGAGTAGCGAAATTTCTGAATTAGAATTATACTTCCAACAATTCAGAGAAAATATAATTGGAACCAGTCAAAAATTTAATTCGCCCTACGGTCCAAAAGAAATTATTTACGCCGATTGGACTGCAAGTGGAAGATTGTATCGCCAGTTAGAAGAAAAATTACTGAATGAATTTGGTCCTTATGTCGCGAACACGCATACCGAAACCGCCATTACGGGTTCGGTAATGACAATGGCCTATCATGATGCGAGAGCCATTATAAAAACGCACGTAAACGCTAGTGAAGATGATGTTTTAATAACAGAAGGTTCTGGTATGACAGGCGTTATCAATAAACTACAACGTATTTTAGGTCTTAAAGTTTCTGAAAATTTAAAATCCTTTACGGAGGTTCCAGATGCACTGCGCCCAATTGTTTTTATTACGCACATGGAGCATCATTCTAACCAAACTTCTTGGCTCGAAACAATTGCTGAAGTGGTTGTGATTCCGTGTAATGAGTTGGGATTAATTTGTTTTGATAGTTTCGAAAAATTAATACTACAGTACAAAAATAGACCAATTAAAATTGCTTCGGTAACTGCTTGCTCCAACGTAACGGGCATTGAAACCGATTACCATAAAATCGCACGTATTATTCACCAACATGACGGCTTGTGTTTTGTAGATTTTGCGTGTTCTGCACCTTATGTGGCTATAGATATGCATCCGCTAGAAAAAGACTCCTATTTAGATGCTATTTTCTTCTCTCCTCATAAATTTTTAGGAGGGCCAGGAACTTCAGGAGTTTTGGTATTTAATAAAAAATTATATAAAAACAGTATTCCAGATAATCCTGGCGGAGGAACAGTTAGTTACACCAATCCTTGGGGCGAACACGATTATGTATCGGATATTGAAGCTAGAGAAGATGGCGGGACACCCGGTTTTCTGCAAGCGATCAAAATTGCACTTTCCATTCGATTGAAAGAGAAAATGGGAATTAAAAACATTATAAATCGCGAGCATGAGTTAAACAAGATTATATTTAGTAGATTATCGATCATTCCGAACCTAACTATTTTGGCAGCAGAACATACCAATAGACTGGGAATTTTTTCTTTTTACATTACCGATGCGCATTTTAATTTAATTGTAAAATTACTAAACGATCGGTTTGGAATTCAAACCCGAGGAGGTTGTTCTTGCGCGGGTACTTACGGGCATTTTTTATTGAATGTAGATCAACAAACCTCGCACAGTATTAAAGCTAAAATCGAGGAAGGGTGTATGATTGAGCGCCCAGGTTGGATCCGCATGTCTATTCACCCAACAATGACCAATGCCGAAATTATTTTCTGCTGTGACGCAATTGCGAAAGTTGCTGCACATTTTAAACAATGGCAAGTAGATTATAAGTACGACGCCATAAAAAATGAGTATGTACACCACGCAAATTTCAATACCGAAAAAGAAATAACCAAAAATTGGTTTATTCTGTAAGCAATACTATTTTTATCAAATATTTAAAAAAATGTTATTTTTTAGTATAAATTAAAAAACTGGTAGGCACTAGTGTGTTTAATCTGAAATTCCGTATATATTTGGAAATCGGTATTCTTTTAAATAATTTTGAGAGTAAGAAAACAAATTTATACGGAATTTTCCTTTTTTTAATAGTTCATTTAAGAAAAAGTGTTATCGTACACATAAAATAAGATGTGTTTGAATTGGTGAAGAAAGAAGAAAATTGAAGATGCGTTGAACCGAAAAACGAATAATTGTTATTGCTTAATTTATACCCTTTGAATATGAAAATCTATAGCCTTTTAGTAAGTAGCTCTTTATTTTTGTTCAGCTTAAATGCCCAAAGTCAGAACAAAGACGTGTGGCATTATGTTGCAAACGAAAACGTAATTAGCGAAAACAAAGAACCTGGTCACGCCACATTTACCTCTTTTACCTCGAGTGCAGAAGCAGCAAATGGAAAAGCTAAATACAAGCAAGTTCTTGACGGACAATGGAAATTTAAATGGGTAGCTTCTCCTAAAGAACGTTCGTTGACCTTTATGAATCCTTCTGAGAACATCGACGGTTGGGACAACATCAAAGTACCTTCGAATTGGGAAGTGGAAGGATACGGAATTCCGATTTACGTAAACCATCAATACGAGTTTGCCGATTATAAAGCACCTATTGCCAGCGATATGGAGTTAGACGGCGTGTATCCAAAATATCCAGGAAAAGTTCCGAAAGAAAACAATCCGGTAGGTTCATATCGAAGAGATTTTGACTTGGCCCAAGATTGGGACGGAAAAGAAATTTTTCTACATCTTGGTGCAATGAAATCGGGAGGTTTTGTTTGGTTGAATGGAGAATATATTGGCTATTCTCAAGGAAGTAAATTGCCAGCTGAATTTAATATTACTAAACAGGCCAAACCAGGAAAAAATACAATTGCGCTGCAGATTTTTAGATGGACAGACGGTAGTTATTTAGAATGTCAAGATTTTTGGAGAATTAGCGGAATTGAACGTAGCGTTTATGTATATGCGCAACCAAAGGTGAGAATCAAAGATTTTGAAGTCGTTTCGACTTTAGACAAGGCTTACGAAAACGGACTTTTTAGCTTAGATATTGAACTTAAAAATCATTTGCAAAAAAAGCAAAAACTAAAAGTTGCTTACAGTATTCTTGACGGAAATAAAGTACTGCAAAAAGGAGTGCAGGAAATGGCAATTGAAAATGATGCCAATGCAAAATTATCTTTTAGTTCTGCTATCGAAAACGTAAAAGCCTGGAGCGCTGAGCATCCTAATTTATACACTTTAAATATCGATGTTTTAGATTCAAAAGGAAAAGCAATTGAATCGACTACTCGTCAAATCGGATTTAGAAGTGTCGAAATTAAAAAAGGATTGTTGCTTGTAAACGGACAGCGTATAACGCTGAAAGGAGTAAATGCACAAGAAGCAGATCCAGAAACGGGTCACGTAATGTCTGAAGAATTAATCCTGAAAGACATACGCATGTGGAAAGAAAATAATATTAATGCAGTTCGGTTGAGTCATTATCCGCGCGGAAGTAGATTTTACGAATTGTGTGATGAAAACGGAATCTATGTAGTTGACGAAGCGAATATCGAGTCGCATGGTATGTACTACGGAGATCATTCGCTAGCGAAAAAGCCAAGTTGGGAAAAAGCGCACGTAGATCGTATGGAGCGCATGGTCGCTCGTGATAAAAATCATCCTTCGGTAATTATTTGGTCTATGGGCAACGAGGCAGGGAACGGCGTAAATTTTTACGCAGGTTATAATGCAATTAAAGCAATGGATAAGTCTAAAAGACCGGTTCAATATGAGCGTCCGTACAAAGACAATGACGGAACTAATTATGATATGGACTGGAATACCGACATTATTGTACCACAATATCCATCGCCGGCTGCTTTTGAGGAAATAGGTAAATCTAAAACCGATCGCCCATTTATTCCGAGTGAATATGCACACGCTATGGGAAATAGTACAGGTAACTTTCAAGACTATTGGGATATTATTGAGCAGTATGATAATTTACAAGGCGGTTTTATTTGGGATTGGGTAGATCAATCGATCTGGAAAACAAATGAAAAAGGAGAGCGCTATTATGCTTATGGTGGTGATTACGGCGAAAATATGCCTTCGGATAATTCGTTTTTGAACAACGGAATTGTGTTTCCAGACCGTACACCACAACCGGGACTTTATGAGGTTAAAAAAGCGCATGAGTTTATCAATTTCAAATCAAAAGGAATTAATCAACAAAATGAATTGCGCATTTTATTAGAAAATTTATACGATTTTACCAATCTAAATGCCTTTGATATTGTAGCAAAAATTAAAGCCGACGGTAAAGTTTTAAAAACGATTGCTGTTGAAACAATTGATGTAGAAGAGCACACTGGTAAATTGATACGTCTTGATCTAAAAGGAATTGACTATAAAAAAAATACGGAGTATTTTGTTGAGATAGCTGCGCTTACTAAAAAGGACTGGGGAATTTTATCAAAAGGATTTGAAGTTGCACACGAGCAAATAAAAATCGACAAGTCATATATTAAAGAGCAAACAGTGGTAAATAATGGTGCTTCTTTAAAAGTAAAAAAATCAGACAAAGATGTGGTGGTTTACAATGATGCAGTGAGTGTGACTTTTGATAAAAAAGCAGGACGAATTACGTCGTATACGTTTAAAGGGAATGAACTTTTAAAAGATGGAAAAGGGCCAAAACCAAATTTCTGGAGAGCCGTAACAGATAATGATTCGGGAAGCAGAATGTATGCGAATAATATCGAATGGAAAAAAGCATCCTTGTTTTCTGAAGTGGTAAACATGACTACTAAAAAGATTGCCGAAAATGTAATCGAATTAAACATTACTTACGAATTACCTGGTGTAAACACAAAATTCTACAGCACCTATGAAATTAGCGGAAATGGAATTATAAAAGTAGACAACAAATTAGACGCAACTACTTACAAAGCGGATATGCCACGATTAGGAATGCGCATGCAGTTGCCAAAACAATACAATAATATGAGTTATTTTGGTCGCGGTCCTTGGGAAAATTATTCAGACAGATACCATTCGGCATTTGTAGATTTATACGAATCTAGCGTAAGTGATCAATATGTGCCTTATGTACGACCGCAAGAAAACGGATACAAGACAAACGTTAGATGGGTTGCATTGGCTGATGAAAAAAACAGCGGACTTTTGGTTGTTGCAGCTAATGTAAATCAAGGATTAGGAATAAGCGCTTTACACATGACTATGGAAGATTTTGACAGTACCGACGGTTTAGATTACGGTATTGCGGCCAAAGTAGAAGAAAAATACAGAATAGACGGGGTCCCTAAAATCAATATGAGTAAACATACTATCGATATTAAAGAGCGCGATTTGGTCGAGTTGTCTATTGATTTTGGACAAAGAGGAGTTGGCGGTGATGACAGTTGGGGAGCGCAACCTCAAGATAAATACAAAATCAAGGGAGATAGAGAACACAATTACGCGTATTATTTAATTCCGTTTGAAAAGGGAACTAAAGAATCAATGCTAGAATTGTCTAAAGAATATGCAAACTCAAACTTAAAGGTAGAAACGAAGTAAGCATATAATGTACAGCAGTATAGTTTAAAAAAGTTTCTTTTTTAAATAATAAAAAGAGCAATACGTTTGTAAAAACGCTATTGCTCTTTTGTTTTTGCTTAGAGAAAAAGTGGAAATAAAATCACTTTAATAAGCATGCAATACGTTCAGTTACGTCTGGTTTTTTGCGTATGCTTTAAGTTTTTTTTGCAAGGTTAAATGCGATTATAAAACAAATCTGACTTTGTTGCATAATTTACGCAGAAGCTTCTCTTTACTTGTAGTATTCGTTTTTTAAGATAATTTTTTATAATAATTAAGAAATTTTAACCAACTCCCGTTATAATATGTCATTAGTCGAAAATATTAATATAAGGCATAATGTTTTTGTTTATTTATCTTACTAATCAAACAAATAACAAATTATGACAAAAAAAGTAATCAGATTACTATTTGTACTAGCCATTCTATGTACTTATGGTATGAATGCCCAAACGACTGTAAAAGGTTTAGTGGTAGATTCAACTACGAAGGGTGCGCTGCCAGGCGTAAGTATTGTTGTTAAAGGAACGTCAAACGGAACTACAACTGATTTTGACGGACAGTATAGTATCACTGTTCCAAATAATGATGCTGTTTTAGAATTCTCTTACTTGGGATTCACATCTCAAGCCGCTCCAATCAACGGAAGAGCTACAATTAACATTACACTTGTAGAAGATGTTAATGAGTTAACTGAAGTTGTTGTAACGGCACTTGGTATTAAGAGAGAAAGAAAATCATTGGGTTACGCAGTACAAGAGCTTAAAGGTGAAAGCCTTACAGAAGCAAGAGAAACTAACGTAGCAAATGCTTTATCTGGAAAAATTTCTGGATTACAAGTTATTAAAGGAAGTAATGGTCCTGCGAGTTCTTCGAAAATTGTTTTAAGAGGTAACAGTTCACTTACGGGTGATAACCAGCCACTTATTGTTGTTGACGGAATTCCGATGGATAACTTTACAGGAGCAGATAATAATGATTTCTTTAATCCATCACAGGATTTAGGGAACGGATTGGGAGATTTAAACCCAGACGATATTGAAACAATGACCGTTTTAAAAGGAGCTTCTGCTGCAGCATTGTACGGTTCACGTGCAGGAAACGGGGTTATTTTGATCACTACAAAAACAGGTAAATCAAAAAAAGGTTTAGGAATTACTTTTTCTGCAACTACAGGATTTGAAAGATTGTTTATCGAGCCTGAAACTCAAAGATCATTTGGTCAAGGTACTGAAGGTGTTTTTAAAAATGATTCTCGCGCAAGCTGGGGTCCAAAAATTGCAGGACAAACAGTTACAGACTATAGTGGAAAGGAATCGCAATTAAATTCTTATGATAACATAGGTAATTTTTACACTGGTGGTTTCAATCAAACGTATAGTTTGTCATTCCAACAACAAGTTTCTGATGGGACATCAATTTATTCGTCAGTTAACTATTTAAAAGATGACAGTAATATTCCGGGAGCAACTTTAGAGAGATTGAATTTAATGACCAGAGCGGTTTCTAGATTTGGTGCAGATAAAAGATGGACTACAGATGTAAAAGTACAATACGTTAATATGGAGGCTGGTAATAGACCTTTAAACGGAAGTAACGTAAATAATGCTTTTGGTACAATCGCTCAATTGCCAGCATCGATAGATGTGAATCAATTTAGAGATGCTAGTGATGAATTCGGAAAAATGAGATGGTTTGTTGCCGAAAATTCTGAAAACCCATACTGGTCTGCAAAAAACAGATTAAGCACAGACACAAGAGATCGTTTCTTATTAAATGGTTCATTGAAATATGAAATCACAAATTGGTTGAGTTCTGAAGTTAAAGCAGGTGCTGATATCTATGACACTACTAACGAAGGAAAATTGTATTCTGGTAGCCCAGGAAATAATACAGGTCGTTACAATTTTGGTAAAGACTCTTTCATAGAAACTAATTACAGCTTTTTATTACTTGCTAATAAAGATGATGTTGTTGGTAAATTTGGTACTGCAGCCACTCTTGGTGGAAACTTAATGTCAAGAAGCTCAAATTACCTTAATGGTAGTTCTGGAGATCTTGTTGTGCCAAACTTGTTTTCATTAAATAACGGAATAAATAGCCCATCTATTGGTCAAGGTTCAAGCGAAAGAAAAACAAATTCTATCTACGGAACCTTCCAGATTAATTACGATGGATTTGTATTCCTTGATTTTACAGGACGTAACGACTGGTCTTCTACTTTAAGTAAAGAAAACAGATCTTTCTTTTATCCATCAGTTAGTGCATCGTTTGTAGTTACAGATATGTTAACTAAACAAGGTGCAGAATTGCCTAATTGGTTGAGTTTTGGTAAAGTGAGAGCTTCATACGCTACAGTGGGTAACGATTTAAATCCGTACCAATTGTATAACTATTATTATATCGGTAACGATGCTAATAACAATACTACTGCAGGAGCAAACAAAACATTGTTTAATCCTGACGTAAAAAGTGAGTTGATTAAATCTAAAGAACTTGGTTTAGAAGTTCGTTTCTTCCAAAACCGTTTAGGATTAGATTTTGCTTGGTACCAGTCTAATGCTACTAACCAATTGATCGATTTGCCTTTAGATCCATTAAGTGGATACAACTTTAAGAAAGTAAATGCTGGAGATGTTCAAAATCAAGGTGTTGAGTTGTCGATCGTTGGGAAAGTAATTCACAATCCAGAAGGATTCAATTGGGAAGCAAGTTTAAACTATTCGCATAACAAAAACACTATTAAAAGCTTAGCTGACGATGTAACACAATTCCGTTTAGGTGGTTTTGACAACTTAGCAGTATTAGCAGTAGAAAGAGGTGGTTATGGTGAAATTTGGGGTACTAGATACTCACGAGTTGAAGACAAAGCGAGCGCTGATTTCGGAAAAATTATTGTAGACGGTAATGGTTTACCTACTGCTTCAAGTGAGAAATTTAAATTAGGAAGTCAACAACCTGACGCAATGGTTGGATTCGCTAACACATTTGCTTACAAAAACTTTTCTTTTGGTTTCTTAATTGATGCACGTTTTGGTGGTGAAATATTTTCAGGATCAAATCATGCTTTGCAAGAATCTGGAAATGCAGCGGTTACTGTTATTAACGGAGAAAGAAATGATATTATAGTTGATGGTGTGGTTAGTAATGGATCTGGTGGCTTTACTGCAAACACATTCCCTACAACTCCACAAAAATACTGGGAAGCTATTACAAATAGAACGGGTAACTTAGGAATTAATGAGGCTAACATATACGATGCTACTAATATTCGATTGAGAAATATTAATGTAAACTATACAATGCCAAAAGAGTGGTTAGGTACTACTGGTATTCAAAATGCCAAAATAGGTTTATCTGCTAACAATGTTTGGATGATAAAAAGTAGCTTGAACGGTATCGATCCAGAATCAGTTTTTGCTACTGCTACAAATGCAACAGGTTTTGAGTATTTATCATCACCAACAACAAGTAGTGTATTCTTGAACGTATCATTAAGTTTCTAAAATTTAAAGCAAATTAGTTATGAAAAAAATATTAAGAAATATAGGCTTGATGGGTGGTGTCTTAGTGACTTTCCTATCATGTTCCAATTTTGAAGAGGTTAACGTTGACCCAACTGCTGCAAATGCAGATCAGGTACAAATAGAATATTTTATCAATAGTTCTATTGGTGGAGCACAGCAAGACCCGAACATAGCAGAACGTGTTTTTGTATTGTACTGGGATGATGCAGGAAGAATGACTAGAGTAGGAACATTATCTGAGGGTTCTTCAAATGATGACTGGACTAGCCAGTACTATAACAATTATGTTTCTTCTTGGTTAAGAAACATTAATGCAGGTATTAAAATTGCAGACGAGCAGTTGGAAGCTGGTAAAGCTAGACCGTACACTGCTAATCTTAAGCAAGTAGCTAGAATATGGCGTGCTTACATGATGAGTGAAATGACGGATAACTTTGGTCCTATTCCAGTTAATGGCTTTCAAGGTTCTAATCCAGAATACAGTGATGTTAAAGAAGTGTATTACTACATGTTGCAAGAATTGACAGAGGCAACTGCAGCATTGGATCTTACGATTGCAAGTCCAGAAAATTCATTAAAAAAATTGGATCCAGCTTATGGGTACGATTATGCAAAATGGCAAAAATACGGTAACTCGCTAAGAATGCGTTTGGCTATGCGTTTGTCTGAAGTAGATGCTGCTAAAGCAAAACAAGAATTTGAAGCTGCAGTTGCTGCTGGTTACATCAAAGATGCAACAGACAATTTTGCTATTCAAGAAGTTGGTGGATACAATGACTACACGGGTGTAATGACCAGAGAATGGTGGGATCACGAAGTGTCTGCAACGCTTAATAACTTAATGATTGGTTTAGGAGGAGTTCCTTCTGCAAGTATGTTATCTGCAGAAAAACTTGCACACATTAAGCCAGCAAATTATATGGGTCTTAAGTTTGACAAGCATTTTACATCAATGACAAATGATCCTTCAGCTGGATTTTTCTTTGACGGATTGCACAATAGTATAGATCCTCGTGCCTACGATTTGTATGCAATTCCTGGTGACTATACTAATCCAGAATTTAATGGATATCCTTCATGGACCAATAATGCTAAAATTACCAAAAGAACTTTAGTAGATGGTAGTAGTAATGTGGTAAAAGAAATTGATGCTGCTTATACTTGGAACGCTTATGTTGGTGGAAATTGGGGCGAAAAAGGAGCTAAGAACAATATTTATGGTTTTACAGGTACTTTACCTCGTTTAGCTGATAAGTATAGAAATAGTTCTAATAAAAGAATATTCTTTGCATCATGGGAGTCTTATTTCTTAATTGCTGAAGCAGCAGTTAGAGGTTGGAATGTACCGATGAGTGGACAATCTGCTTACGAGCAAGGAATTGCTGCCAGTTTTGCATACAACAATGTGTCAGGACAATTGGGTAGTTATTTAACTTCACAAGATTATAGTAGAGTAGGAACTTCTGTAAGCTGGGCGCATACTGCAGAACCAGCTGCGACAGTAGCGATGACTTACGTAGATGGATATACTAATACTCCTGGTACCTACAATATGAAGTATCCTGTGAATACTATTTACAAAAATGGTACTGTAAAAAATGACCTTTTGACTAAAATTATTACTCAGAAGTTTATTGCACAAACGCCATGGTTACCATTAGAAACTTGGAGTGATCATAGAAGACTTGGTTTACCATTTTTTGAAAATCCAGCTATTGAAACACCATTAACTGATATGCCAGCATTAACATCGGGTAATTATATGACTAGTAATGTTAAGTTTTACGGACAACGTCAAAAGTATCCTTCAGACTTCTCTAGTAATATTCCAGGTGGATATGCACAAGCTCTAAGTAAATTAGGAGGTGCTGATAGTGTTTTTACCCCTTTATGGTGGGCGAAACAACAATAAATAAGTTTTAGTTTTTATTTATATTTTGCGCATAGTGCTAGATGATGGTAAATAAATGCCATTAAAAGTTTTTATGTATTTGGTTGTAGAAGAAGTTTTATGAAATTCGTTTCATAAGACTTCTTCTCGTTTTAGGGAAATTCTAACCGCACTTTTTAAAACACTTGTATTATTACCTTGCAAGTGTTTTTTTATGGTACAACCTGCTGTTTTCAAAGAGTAAAATGATCAAAAAGCACTTTTAGTTGGTTGAAATAAAAGTAAACTATTGTAAACTTTATGCTTTTTTTAGTGATCCGACTTTTACAATTTTTTATCACTTAGGAAGGCAATCTATATTAATTTGTAGACCCATAATTATAATTTGGGTAATTAGAGAGTCAAAAAATACGTTCATAACCAAAAAAAAACAGCAATAATTTGCTGTTTTTTTTTTATTCTATACCGACTTATTTAATTCGACTACTTAGTTCTGCTTGTAAAATATAGATGCAAATAAAGCTGCGTTATAAAGTTTAGATCGATTTGTTTAAAATTGTTTCCTTTACTTCTTCAAGGTACGATCTTCCAATAGTGTAGCGCATTCCGTCTATCTCCAGACTATTTCCTTCTACTGTATCTATTTTATCAATCGCTATGGTGTACGAGCGATGTATTCTAATAAATTCTCCTTGAGGTAATAAGTCCGTAAAATCAGACAACGTACTGTGAATGATAAATTTGCCGTTGGTTGTATTTATTTTTAAATAATCCTTTAAACATTCAATAACCAATAGCTCATCTAAAAACACTTTTTTCATTTTTTTCTTATCTATTTTAATAAATAAGTACGGTCGTATTTTATTAATATCTACGGTCGTTTTGTTTGAATCTGTAGGTACTTTATTAATTTCTAATCGGCTGTAAACCTTGTTTAAAGCTTTCATAAACCTTGGAAACTCGATTGGCTTTACTAAATAATCAAGCACATCAAGATCAAAACTTTCCGAAGCATATTCGGTGTAGGCACTTGTAATGATAATTAACGGTGGTTCTTTTAAACTTTTTACAAAGTTAAGGCCGTCCAAAACAGGCATATTAATATCCAAAAAAATCACATCGACCGTATTGTCTTTTAAAAAATTGAGTGCATCAATGGCATTGTTAAAAGTGGCTGTTATCTCAGAGTTTTCAATTTGCTGTAAATAATTTTTTATTACATTAACAGCTAATGGTTCGTCATCAATAATTAAAAATTTAATTTTCATACGTGTTAATTTAAAAAGGAATGCTTAATTCGATTAAGATAATCGCGTGTTCTAACATACTTTTATTTTTAGAACAACTGTAAATTTATTATTCTCAGTATTTATTTTAAGATCATAGTCCTCTTTATTGTAGCCTAACATTAATCTTTTTTTCACATTCTCTAAACCAATGCCGCTCGATTCACCTAAGCAGCTCTTGATTTCTGTCACAGCAGGTAACGGATTTGTAATCGTAAAGTAAAGAAAATTTTCAAGTATAGTAAAGTCAATATCAATATTAACAATTCCTATATTTTTGTTGGCACCATGCTTAAAGGCATTTTCAACAAAAGTCAGTAACAGTATTGGAGCAATTTCCTTGTCCAAGATATCTCCGGAAATACTCATGTTAATTTGCAGTAAATCATCGTGACGAATTCTTTCTAAATCCAAATAATTTTGAATGCAAAGTATTTCGTTTTCCAGCGATTGTCGCTCCAGTTTTGTTTCGTACAACAAGTAACGCATTAATTCGGAAAGTCTCAAAATTATTTTTGGAGTTTTGCTCGATTTTTCTAAAGCCAACGAGTGGATGTTATTGAGTGTATTGAAAAAAAAGTGTGGCGATATTTGCGACTTTAAAAATAATAGCTCGGTTTCCAACTGCGCTTTTTCGAGATCGGCAACTCTTTTTTGTTCCTTCAAAAAGTCTAACGTAACCTTGATGGCGGTGATAAAAGTAATTACATACAACTCACCAATCATCATGTCAACTGTATAATTTAATGATAAGGTAGTGATCGTTTGTGGACCTTCGGGCCAGACATTTTTGCTGATTAAAAAGTAGGTAAGATTAAACTTGGCGAGCACCATTAAAAAGATCGCCGATAACATTAAAATCACATAAGAAATGTATCTCTTTTTGAATAGAAATTGCGGCATCAAAAAATAGATATTGAAATAACACAACAGTACGTGAATGGGAAATCCCAAGAGGTTTGTTTTGAGCGAATACACGTAATCATCGAAGTAACTACCCCATCTAAAAGTATTGAAAAGAAAATAGACAGACCAAAATATAATGTGATGCCAAAACGATATTTTGTGCAATCGATTAGAAGTATAGTTCATTAAAAAATATTTTTTTTGATGTTCAGGAGAGTTAACGTGTCGTACGTCTAAATTTCTTTGAATTTTGGTTAAAATTATGAAAATTTAACGATTGAAGTGGTCTTGATTTTGTTTTTAGTCGAAAACGGATCATTTTATAAAAGTAGAGAAAAAGTAGTAATCTCATTATTTTTTCAGATTTTTTTTAAACAACAAGCATTTAATAATTCAGATTAAAATATAATCATGAAAAATAAATTCCTAATTATTCTAGCTTCCATTTTAGTAATCAGCTGTGCTAAGAAAACAGAAGATCAAGTAGATAGCAATACAAATATAAGTAGTTTCGTTGATCCTTTTATTGGTACAGGCGGACATGGACATACCTATCCTGGCGCGACTGTTCCTTTTGGAATGTTACAAGTGAGTCCTGTAAATGGGGTGAGCGAATGGGACTGGTGTTCGGGATACCATTACTCGGATACTATGGCGATTGGTTTCAGCCATTTAAGTTTAAGTGGCACTGGAATTGGTGATTTAGCTGATATTATTTTTATGCCAACCAATAAAGCGTTTGATTTATCTGCAAATCCAATGTCGAGAGACAGTATTGCTTATAAATCATCTTACAATCATAAAAATGAAAAAGCAACGCCTGGTTATTACCAAGTTTTTTTAGAAGACAGTAGTGTTAATGTAGAATTGACTACTTCAAAAAGAACGGCTTACCATAAATATACCTTTAAAAAAGGTGATTCTCAGTCTGTAATTGTCAATCTAGGTGCAGCGATCAACTGGGATAAAGCAGTTGAAACTTCGATAAAAGTAGAAGATGAATATACCATTAGCGGTTTTAGATTTAGCACGGGATGGGCTAAAAATCAAAAAGTGTTCTTTGTAGCTACATTTTCAAAACCTATTCTTAATTATAAATTATACGCAGACGGAAAATTAGCTAATAAAAACATTGTAAAAGGAGCAAAAACAGCATCCCAATTATTTTTTGATGCTGCCAAAGGCGATGAGGTACTTGCAAAAGTGGCTCTTTCTTCGGTAAGTGTAGCCAATGCCAAAGACAATTTTGATGCAACAGAAGAGACCTTTGAAACTACAAAAAAAGCAGCTGAAGGTTTATGGAATGCGGCCTTGTCTCACATTGTAGTAGAGACACCAGTAGATTCTCTAAAAACAATTTTTTATACGGCGATGTACCATGCGCAATTAGCGCCTGTGACTTTTAGTGATAAAAATGGTCAATTTCGTTTAGAGAACGACAGTATTGTAACTGCCACAAATTATACAGCATATTCTACATTATCACTTTGGGATACTTTTCGCGCAGAGCACCCTTTATTGACTATAATTGCTCCGGATCGAGTTTCTGATATGGTAAACTCTATGTTGGCCTATTATGATACCAAAAAAATATTACCCGTTTGGACTTTATACGCCAATGAAACCAACACCATGACAGGATACCATTCTATACCGGTTATTTTGGACGCGTACAGAAAAGGAATTCGTGGTTTTGATGCAGAGAAAGCTTTTGAAGCAATGAAAAATACCATGATGCAAGACGATCGCGGACTAATACACTACAAATTATATGGTTTTATACCGTACAGTTTATTAGATGAGTCGGTGACTATTACGTTAGAATATGCGTATGATGATTGGTGTGTAGCGCAAATGGCGAAGGAATTGGGTAAAGAAGCAGATTATCAGTATTTCTTAAACCGCTCCAAAGCATACCAACAGATTTTTGACAAAGACAGTGGTTTCATGAGAGGCAAGTCAGTGGATGGAAAATCATGGAATGCTCCTTTTGATCCCAAACATTCGAACCACAGAGAACAAACTGATTATACGGAAGGTAATGCGTGGCAGCATAGCTGGTTTGTACCGCATGCAGTAGATGATTTAATTAGAATTCATGGTGGCAACGAAATCTTTGCAAGCCGTTTAGAAAAATTATTTACCGAAAGTTCTGAAATCACGGGCAATAATGTTTCTGCCGATATTACAGGTCTTATAGGTCAATATGCACACGGAAACGAACCGAGTCACCATATCGCGTACATGTTCAATCATGCCGACCAACCTTGGCGCACGCAATATTGGGCACGCCAAATTATGGATACGCAGTACAATACAACCCCAAACGGTCTGAGCGGAAATGAAGACTGCGGACAAATGAGTGCTTGGTATGTGTTGAGTTCAATAGGTTTGTATCCTATGAATCCTGCTTCGGGAGAATACGAAATAGGAAGTCCAATTTTTGAAAAAGCAACTATTAATCTGCCTGAAAATAAAACGTTTGTTATTGAAGCTAAACATGTTTCGAATAATAATTTTTACATACAATCGGCTACGCTAAACGGAAAAACTTTTACCGCAACAAGCTTGTCGCATAAAGACATTTTAAAAGGTGGAACCTTGCATTTTGTAATGGGAAATAAGCCAAATAAAAATTGGGGAATTAAGAAAAACACGCAACAATAATTTAAAACTACACCTACATGGATATAATTGATGTTGTAATAATAGCGATATACATCGCCTTAACCCTAGGAGTTGGTATTTGGATTTCCAAAAGAGCCTCACAAGGATTAGATTCTTATTTCCTTGGCGGAAAAAGTATCAAATGGTACTATTTAGGATTAAGCAATGGTTCGGGAATGTTTGACGTTTCTGGGACAGCGTGGATGGTCGGAATTCTCTTTTTATATGGCGTAAAGAGTTTTATGTTCATGTGGATGTGGCCGATATGGAATCAGATTTTTATCATGATTTTCTTGGCTGCTTG
This sequence comes from Flavobacterium sp. TAB 87, assembly GCF_001529295.1. GTDB lineage: Bacteria > Bacteroidota > Bacteroidia > Flavobacteriales > Flavobacteriaceae > Flavobacterium. Next base: position 103,875 of record NZ_LLWK01000031.1, on the reverse strand, counting down.
GATTAGACGTTCTAATATAATGACGGGTTCAGAATGGATTTTAACTCGTTTTGGAGATGATAAATCGGGTAGAGCATCGCATTTAGTTGTGGCTATTTTTGCTATTGTAGCATCCATCGGATTTATTGCTTACTTTTTTGAAGGTGTCGGTAAATTCTTAACCATCATTTTGCCTTGGGATTTAACATTAATGCTCAATGATGCTGTGTTTCTAACTTCCGATCAAAATTATGCACTTATAATCATATTCTTAACGACTATTTACACCATCAAAGGTGGAATGTTTTCGGTGGTCGCGACTGAAGTTTTGCAATACGGAATCATGGTTATCGCAGGTGTTTTAATCGCAGGCTATGCATTCTTTACCGTAAGTGATGTTCAAATACACGAGGTGATTTCTACAGAATGGTCTAACGTTGCTTTTTCAAATCAATTAGAAGGTTCGTGGTCGGGCAAGTTCGAAGCTTTTAACAATCTTATCGACACACAAGGTTATAAAATGTTTGGTGCTTTCATCGGAATGTCCCTTTTCAAAGGGTTTTTCGCCAGTATCGCTGGACCAACACCAAGTTATGACATGCAACGAATTTTATCGACACGATCGGTAAAAGAAGCTGCTTATATGAGTGGTTTTACCAATTTGGTCCTTTTCATTCCGCGTTATTTATTAATTGGTGGTATAGTCGTTTTGGCATTAGTGCATCTGGCACCCGAAATGGCAGCATCAAGCACGTTGAGTTTGGCCGATTTAGAAATTATTTTGCCTAAAGTAATTAATGAATATGTGCCTGTTGGTCTTAAAGGATTATTATTAGCAGGACTTTTGGCGGCATTTATGTCAACGTTTTCTGCTTTTGTAAATTCAGGACCGGCGTATATTGTAAACGATATATATAAAAAATATTTTAAACCAGAAGCGACAGACACGCATTATATAAAAGCAAGTCATATTGCCTCATTTGCTATTGTTATTTTGGGTGTTATTATGGGCTTTTTTGCAGGTTCAATCAACTCCATAACGCTCTGGATTACCAGTGCGCTTTACGGTGGTTATGTGGCAGCAAATTTTTTAAAATGGATTTGGTGGCGCTTTAACGGCTGGGGTTATTTTTGGGGAATGACTTCGGGACTATTTGTCGCAACGCTTCAATTTTTATTAGACAATAATAAAGATAGTTTCGCAGTAGGCAGTTGGTTGTACGAAGTGTCACAAATTCCAGCAATTTATATGTTTCCATTTATATTTATAGTGTCGTTATTGGGTTCTTTTTTAGGAACATTATTAACTCCGCCCACTTCTATGGAAACGTTAAAAGCATTTTATGAAAATGTGCGTCCGTGGGGTTTTTGGGGACCAGTTTACAAAGCGTTGCACAAAGACGATCAAACTGTGGTTAAAAACAATGATTTTGTAAGTGATATGGCAAATTGTGTGATTGGAGTCATTTGGCAATCTAGCATGATTTTATTACCCATTTATTTCTTGATCAGAGATTATCCAAAAACTTGGATAGCATTGGCTGTTTTTTTGGTAACAACAGTAATTTTAAAATTCACTTGGTTAGATAAAGTAAAAAAATATAAAGATTAAAGACATGAATACAATTCCATGGCAAGACAAGCCCGATAATTGTCAAGATGTAATGTGGCGTTATACAGAAAACCCAATTATAAACCGTTACGATATTCCATCATCCAACAGTATTTTTAATAGTGCAGTGGTGCCTTTTGGCGATGGTTTTGCTGGTGTGTTTAGATGTGATAACAAAGCAGTTCAAATGAATATTTTTGCTGGTTTTAGTAAAAACGGAATCGATTGGGACATTAATCACGATCCGATTGTGATGCAAGCAGGAAATACCGAAATGATCGAATCGGATTATAAGTACGATCCTCGCGTAGTTTTTATCGAAGACCGTTACTGGATTACGTGGTGTAATGGGTATCATGGACCAACCATCGGAATTGGATATACATTTGATTTTAAAGAATTTTTTCAGTGTGAAAATGCCTTTCTTCCTTTCAATAGAAATGGAGTTTTATTTCCACAGAAAATAAACGGAAAGTTTGCGATGTTAAGTCGTCCTAGTGACAACGGGCATACGCCTTTCGGAGATATTTACATCAGTTACAGTCCAGATATGAAATATTGGGGTGAACACCGTTGCGTAATGAAAGCGACTCCTTTTGTGGATAGTGCTTGGCAGTGTACCAAAATTGGTGCAGGACCAATTCCTATTTTAACAAAAGAAGGTTGGCTAATGATTTATCATGGTGTAATCAATACGTGCAACGGTTTCCGTTACGCAATGGGAGCAGCACTTCTTGATGAAAATCAACCAGACAAAGTAAAATACCGAACACAACCGTATTTATTGGGCCCAGCGGTTTCTTATGAAACTACAGGCGATGTACCGAACGTAGTTTTTCCTTGTGCGGCATTGCATGATGAAAAAGAGGATAAATTAGTTGTATATTACGGTGCAGCAGATACTTCGGTGGCTATTGCATTCGGAAAATTAAGCGAGGTAATTCAGTTTACAAAGGATAATAGTCTATAAAAAGTAAGTATGGGTTTGAAGTTTAAATATGCAGTTGTCTTATTTTGGAGCATTTCCATCGGTGTTTTTGCGCAATCTAAAAGTAACGTAGTTCCCAAAAGTTACATCGCGTATCACACCACCGAAAATATAAAGATTGACGGTAGTGATGCAGATGCTTCTTGGAACAAAGTAGAGTGGACGGATCTTTTTATTGATATTGAAGGCGTTAAAAAACCAACCTACAACACACAAGTAAAGATGATGTGGGACGATACTTATTTTTACATTTTAGCCAAGATGGAAGAGCCACATGTTTGGGCAGATATTAAAGACCGTGATGCGATTGTTTTTTACAACAATGATTTCGAAGTTTTCGTAGATCCAACCGGTGATACTCATAATTATTACGAATTAGAAGTAAATGCGATTAATACGGTTTGGGATTTATTTATTACAAATCCGTACCGAGAAAAGAATGTAGCTTTAAACGATTGGACAATTACTGGATTAAAATCAGCTGTAAAAATTGATGGGACGTTAAACGACCCTACAGATACCGATAAAGGTTGGGTGTTAGAAATGGCTATACCTTGGAGCGTTTATAAAACGGCTTTCTTTCATAAAAATGTACCTAAAGATGCATTTTGGCGTGTTAATTTTTCTAGAGTAAATTGGGATCACCAAATTACAGAGGGGAAATACGATCGAAAAAAAGGTTCGAATGGAGAATATCTTCCAGAATACAACTGGGTTTGGTCTCCACAAGGAGTGATTAATATGCATGAACCCGAACATTGGGGCTACGTTTATTTTTCTTCGAAAGAAGTAGGTGCCAAAGACACTTTTAAAATTCCCAATGATGAAAAAATAAAATGGAAATTATTTGAATTGTACCGCGCTCAAAAAAAGTATTTCGATACTAAAAAAGCATGGGCAACTTCACTTAAAAATATCGCATCAAAACCGATACATATAGAAGGAAAAAGAATTAAACCAGTATTAGAGAACCACAGTTTTGGTTGGACTATTTCAGTTAAAAGTCCGTTCTCTACTAAAGTATTTATTATTAACGAAGTGGGAACATTCTCCACGAAATAAACCTTAACCTAATGAAATTAAATCGTTTATTACTTGTTGCTGTAGTCGCTGTTTTAACAGCCTGCAACCAAAAAGAGGAAAAAAAAGGAGATAATTCTGAAACGGCCACCAGTGGTGCTGACTTTACATTTGCAACATGGATCACTTCTAGTAAAGAAAGATCTAATGAAGAGTACACTGCAGAATTTAAAAAATACAAAGAAGGTGGTATTGATGAACTTTTAATAAATACGCTAACTGATCCCAAAGAGCTGGAGCGTTTGGTTCCTATTGCTAAAAAAGAAGGGTTAAAAGTACATGCTTGGATTATGACAGTAAACCGTCCTGGAGATGAAGTTGCCTTGAAGCATCCAGAATGGTATATGGTGAGTAAAGATGGAAAATCATGTTTTGATAACCGTCCGTATGTAGATTATTACCAATGGTTGTGTCCAACAAGAACAGAGTCTAGAAATCATATTTTATCGTTGGTAGAAGGATTGGCAAAAGTAGACGGAATCGAAAGTGTACATTTAGACTACATCCGTTTCCCAGACATTTTCTTGCCAATTGGTTTGCTTCCAAAATACAACTTAAAACAAGATACAGAAATGGCAGAATATGATTTTTGCTATTGTGATGCTTGTGTAAGCGCTTTTGAAAAAGAGCACCATAAAAACCCAAGAGATAGTAAAAACACGTCGATTGACATGGAATGGAAGCAATTCCGTTTAAACGCAATTAGAAATTTAGTTAGTGATGCATACAAAATTGTACATGATAACAACAAAAAATTAACTGCAGCAGTTTTTCCTTATCCAGAAATGGCAGACCACATGGTACGTCAACGTTGGGATAAATGGGACATTGATGAAGTGTACCCAATGATTTACCACGGTTTTTATAATGAAGAAATTGATTGGATCGGCTTTGCAACGAAACAAGGCGTGAACGACGTTAAAGCAGAGAAAATTGGATTGAATACTGGAATTTATATTCCACCATTTACATCTGCAGAAGAATTGCAATTGGCAATTCGCTTGGCTAAAGAAAATGGAGCCAAAGGAGTAGCATTTTTTGATGGTCCGACGTTGACAGATGAATATTTGAAAGCGATTAAGGAAACAAAAGAAAGCTTCAAACAATAATTCATTTCAATTGACAAACAAAGCAGTATAACAAGACTGTCAATTGACCAAGAGTTCCAGTCTTGTAGTGTCATTTTATTTAAATATGCCTTGCATGATGTAAGAATTATTAAAAAATTTAGAATAAAAAGTAATGAAAAAATTTGGTATTATATCTTTATTTTGCGCAGTTTTCTTGCTTAGTTGTCAAGGAAGCAAAGACGTAGTAAACCAAATTAAATTAATAAGTTTTGTCAATCCGTTTATAGGAACTGATGGTCCAGGAAATACGTATCCTGGAGCAACAGTTCCTTTCGGAATGGTGCAATTGAGCCCAGATATTGGTATTCCGGGTTGGGATAGAATTGCGGGTTATTTTTACCAAGATTCTATTATTTCTGGATTTTCGCACATGCATTTGTCAGGAACAGGTGCCGGCGATTTGTACGATATTTTAATAATGCCAACCAACAGTCGTTTTTCCAAGCGAATAGAAGCCAATAACTTCAAACCATTTTCGAGATTTTCACACGAGAAAGAAACGGCATCTCCAGGCTATTATGCAGTTGATTTACTGGACTATGGCATTAAAGCAGAACTTACTGCGACCGAAAGGACAGGAGTTCACCGCTATACTTTTCCTAAAGATGACAAAACGCAAGTTCAGATCGATTTGGGCTATGCCTTGAATTGGGACAGTCCGACTGAAACGTATTTAAAAGTAGTAAACAATACTACAATAGAAGGCTATCGAAAATCGACAGGATGGGCAAAAGACCAACGGGTTTATTTTATAATCAAAGTTTCAAAACCGTTTAAGGACTATCAGATTTTCAAAAATGATACCGAGACCACTTCACCAGTTACGGATAAAAACACGAAAATCATTTTAAACTACGCCACTTCAGAAAACGAACAACTGGTTTTAAAAACAGGAATTTCAACAGCTAGTATCGAAGGGGCTTATAAATCGCTAAACAGAGAAGCTCCCAATTTTGATTTTGACGTTTTGAAGAACGAAGCCGAAAACAAATGGGAAAAGCAACTGAGTAAAATAGACATTACCATTGCAGATGAGACTAAGAAGAAGATTTTTTATACAATGTTGTATCAGTCAATGTTGGCGCCCACTTTATTAAGCGACCACGACGGAAATTATAAAGGAGCAAATGATCAAACTATGAATGCCAAAGGATTTGATCGATACGATACCTTTTCTTTATGGGATACCTATCGCGCAGCACATCCTTTGTATACCATTATTCATCCCGATCGTGTTTCGGATATGATTAATTCGCTTTTGGCGCATTATAAAGAAACGGGATTATTACCGGTTTGGTCGATGCAAGGAAACGAAACTAATATGATGATTGGGTACCACGCCGTTCCCGTAATTGTAGATGCTTATTTTAAAGGAATTAAAAACTTTGATACCGAATTGGCTTACGAGGCTTGTATAAAAAGTGCCACGGATCATTCCAGACAAATTGATACGTATATGCAATTGGGTTACGTGCCCGTTGATGAAAAGGACGAAAATTGGTCCGTTTCTAAGACTTTAGAATATGCTTATGACGATTGGTGCATTGCACAATTTGCACAAGCTTTAGGCAAAACCGAAGAATACCATGCGTTTTTAAAACGCTCCGAAAATTGGCGCAATGTTTATGATTCTAAGAGTACATTTATGCGTCCGAAATTAACGGATGGAACTTTCGTAAAAGATTTTGTGCCGAAAGAATATTCTGCTTATTTCTGCGAAAGTAACGCTTGGCAATATTTTTGGTCCGTGCAACACGATGTAGAAGGACTCACTGAAATTGTAGGTGGAGCTGAAAAATTAGACAAAAAACTGGATTTGATGTTTAGTTTAAATCCGCTTCCAGAAGATAAACTACCGATTTTTAGTACCGGAATGATTGGTCAGTACGCGCACGGAAACGAGCCAAGCCATCACGTAGCGTATTTGTACGATTACATTGGAAAACCTTGGAAAACGCAAAAATTAGTTCGTGAGATTTTAGACACACAATATAAAAACGAACCAAATGGACATTGCGGCAACGAAGATTGCGGACAAATGTCATCATGGTATGTCTTTAATGCTTTGGGTTTTTATCCCGTAAATCCAGCGCAAGGTATTTATGCTTTTGGTTCACCACTCGTTGATGCTGCCGTGGTTCACCTTGAAAACGGAAAAAAGTTTAATGTAAAAGCATTGCATAATAATGCAGAGAATATTTATATACAGTCGGTTACCTTAAACGGAACAATCATCAATCGAAATTACATTACACATAAAGAGATTATGGAGGGCGGAACTTTGGTTTTTACCATGGGAAGATCTCCAAATAAAGAAAGCAACAATACGATGGCAACATCTTCAAAAATATATAACTAAAAAGAGCTTGTATGTCAGATAGAAGAAATTTTATAAAAAAAGCAGCTTTAGGAACTATCGGCATTGGCTCGGTTTTAAGTTGTGGCGTTTTAAACGATAAAACGGTCGCAATACCTGTAGGTTCAAGAAGTACTAAAGGAAATAAACCGTTAGTTATTTCGACATGGAATCACGGTTTGCCTGCAAACGAAGAAACTTGGAAGCAATTAAAGAAAGGAAACTCTGCTTTAGATGCAATTGAAGAAGGATTAAAAATTCCAGAAGCAGATCCTAAAGTTCGAAGTGTGGGTTACGGGGGCTTTCCGGATAGAGAAGGCAAAGTAACTTTAGACGCTTGCATTATGGATCACAACAGTAATTGTGGCGCGGTTTCTTTTTTACAAGGAATTATGCATCCAATTTCGGTGGCCAAAAAAGTAATGCAAAACACGCCACACGTAATGTTAACTGGTCAAGGGGCACTTCAATTTGCTTTAGCAGAAGGTTTTAAAGAAGAAAACTTGCTAACTGCTGAAGCCGAAGCCGATTGGAAAAAATGGCTGGAAGAATCCAAATACAAGCCAGTCATTAATATGGAAAATCACGATACGATTTCGATGCTGGTTATTGATAAGGATGGAAACATTTCTGGCGGTTGTACCACCAGTGGCGCGGCTTGGAAAATGCACGGTCGTGTGGGCGATTCGCCTATTATTGGTGCGGGTTTATTTTTAGATAATGAAGTAGGAGCAGCTGCCGCAACCGGTTTGGGTGAAGCAGTGATTCGTACTGCGGGAAGTGCGATGGTTGTTGAATTGATGCGTCAAGGTAAATCACCTTATGACGCCTGTAAGGAAATTGTAGAACGCATTTACAATAAACATAAAAACCACAAAGACATGGAATATCTGCAAGTCGGATTTATAGCCATCAACAAAAATGGGGAACATGCCGGTTACAGTTTACGCTCGGGATTTAATTATGCCGTATGCGATGATGATAAAGGGAATAGAATGGAAGATGCAACTTTCAAGATGTCTTGGGACGAGTAAAAAAAACAATTGATAATATAAAATTTATGAAAATGAATGTATTAAAAAAGGTTCTGCTTTTGGTTTTAATAGCCGTAACGGTTTCGTGCCAAAAAACGAAAGTAACTAAGGTCTTTACAGAAAAAGATATTTCAATTATTCCGAAACCAGCAGCATTACAATTGCAAGAAGGTTCGTTCGAATTTACTGAAAACACACAATTTGTAGCCACCGATGCTGCTCAAAAAGAAATTGCGTCTATTTTAATTGATAAATTCAATGAAACTTCGGGATGGAGTTTAGAGTTGGTAGAGCAAGCACCAGCAAAAGACTTTGTTCAATTTGTGGTCGATGAAAAATTAGCTGATGAAGCGTATACGTTTGTAGTAACTTCAGATAAAGTACTAATTACTGCTAAAGGAAACGCTGGATTTTTGTATGGTATAGAAACTCTTCGTCAATTGCTTCCTGCAAGTATTGAGAGTGCAAAGCGTATTTCTAGTGGCGAATGGGTTATTCCAAACGTAACGATTACTGACCAACCGCGTTACAAATACAGAGGTTTAATGTTAGACGTAGCCCGTCATTTCTTTAAAATGGATTATCTTAAAAAAACCGTAGATCGTTTGGCAATGCTAAAAATGAACGTTTTACACTTGCACTTAGTAGATGATCAAGGTTGGAGAATCGAAATTAAAAAATACCCGAAATTAACCGAAGTTGGTGCTTGGAGAGTCGATCAAGAAGACAAACATTGGGATGGAAGATACACACCAACTGCAGATGAAAAAGGAACCTATGGTGGTTTTTATACGCAAGAAGAATTAAAAGAATTAGTGGCCTATGCAACGACTAAAAATGTGGAGATTATCCCAGAAATAGAAATGCCTGCGCACGTATCGTCTGCTATTGCAGCGTATCCAGAATTATCTTGTTTTGGTACACCAATTGGAGTTCCTTCTGGTGGAGTTTGGCCAATTACAGATATTTACTGTGCTGGAAAAGAAAATACATTTGAGTTTTTAGAAGATGTGCTTACTGAAGTGATGGCTATTTTTCCCTCAAAATACATTCATGTTGGTGGCGATGAAGCTACCAAGACGAATTGGGAAAAATGTCCTCATTGCAAAAAAAGAATGCAATCAGAAGGACTAAAAAGCGTAGATCAACTGCAAAGTTATTTCATCAAAAGAATGGAAGTTTTTATCAATTCTAAAGGCAAAATACTAATTGGTTGGGATGAAATTTTAGAAGGCGGAATCGCTCCTGAAGCTACAGTAATGAGCTGGAGAGGTGTTGCTGGCGGAGTTGAAGCAGCAAAACAAGGACATGATGTAATTATGACTCCAGGATCTCACTGCTATTTTGACCATTATCAAGGACCACAAAACGAAGAGCCATTGGCTTGGGGAGGTTACACACCATTGAGCATGGTTTACACTTTTGACCCTACTGTTGATACCATGACGCCAGCCGAAGCAAAACACGTTTTAGGTGGTCAAGCCAATGTGTGGTCTGAGCAAATTAAGACCGAAGCACATTCAGAATACATGATTTTCCCAAGATTAGCGGCGCTGTCAGAGACCTTATGGTCGCCTAAAGAGTCTCGCAATTGGGAAGATTTCTCTAATCGTATTGTGACACTATTCAGTCGTTTTGATTATATGGGAATCAATTATGCAAAAAGTGCTTATTTGGTAACGCACGATGTTCAAATTGATATGAAAACGCAAGAGGTTTCTTTATCGCTGAAAAATGAATTTCCAAATGCTGACATTCGTTATACTTTAGGCGATAAAAAATTAACAGAGCAAGCTACAAAATATACCCAGCCGTTAAAGATTGATAAAACAACTACGGTTCATGCGTCTTTATTTAAAAACGATCAACCAGTTGGAGTTCCATTCAACACGACGATCGAGTTTCATAAAGCGGTTGGTAAAAAAGTAACTTTCAAAGAAACTTATGACGATCAATACAAAGGCGAAGGTGAATTTGGATTGACCAATACGTTGCGTGGTACCAAAAATTTTACAGACGGTCACTGGCAAGCATGGTTGGGTAAAGACATGGAAGCGGTAATCGATTTAGGTGCAGCAACAGCAATTCAAGAGGTGACTTTGGGTACTTTAGAAAATCAAGGACCTGGTATTTATTTCCCAACATCACTTACAGTATTTGTTTCTACAGATGGTAAAACGTATAAAGAAATAGGTGTAGAAAAAAGAGATTTTGCTAAAAACCCATCATTTGATTTGAAAGATTTTAAAATCTCTTTTGAAAAACAGTCAGTACGCTATGTGAAGGTGGTTGCAACAAGTTTAAAAACGCTTCCTAATGGTGGAAAAGCTTGGTTATTTGTGGATGAAATTTTAATTAATTAAGGATGAAGTATTTAAAAATTATAACAGTTTTCGTTTTCTTGGTCACTTTTCAATTGCAAGCGCAAGAAAAGTTGACCAAAGAACAACGGTTGGAGTGGTTTCAAGATGCGAAATTGGGTGTTTTTATTCACTGGGGTTATTATGGCGTAAACGGAATTGGCGAATCGTGGTCGATGTACCACAAACGCATTACGTACAACGACTATATGGCACAAGGTAAAAAGTTCACCGCCGAAAATTATGATCCAGAAGCTTGGGCAAAATTGTTCAAGAAGATTGGTGCACGATATGCAGTATTAACCACAAAGCACCACGATGGGGTGGCTTTGTGGGATACTAAATTTAGCAAGTTGAATGTCAAAGAAAAAACGCCTGCTAAGCGTGATTTAGTAGCACCCTTTGTAGCTGCTTTGCGTAAAGAAAACTTAAAAGTGGGGTTGTACTATTCTATAATCGATTGGTCACATCCTGATTACGATGTGGTTTTTCCTCGTCCTGATACCAGAAAAGACTACCCTCAAAAAAATCAAAATCAATTGTCTCCGTGGCAACGTTTTCTTAAATTCAATGACAATCAGTTAAAAGAGTTGAGCACTAAATTTAGTCCAGATTTATATTGGTTTGATGGCGATTGGGAAAAAACGAGCGAACAGTGGCAAGCAGAATCGTTAAAAGATTCGTTGTTGAAATGGGATCCAAAAGTGATCGTAAATTCTCGATTGAAAACCTACGGAGATTATAGTACGCCAGAACAAGGTGTACCAATCGTTAGACCCGAAGGAGCTTGGGAATTTTGTATGACCATGAATGACAATTGGGGTTATTTTCCATCAGACACCAATTACAAACCAATCTCTCAAATTGTGAGAACATTTGTTGAAGTGATTGCTACGGGAGGAAATTTATTATTAAATATCGGTCCGAAACCTGACGGAACTATTGCTCCGGAGCAAGTAGAGCGCCTAGAAGGTTTAGGTGAATGGGTAAACAAACATGAATCGGCCATTTTTAGTTCAAAAGCTGGATTGCCTTACGGTCATTTTTACGGACCAACTTTATTGAGTAAAGACGAAACCAAAATTTATTTGGCTTTATTTGATGCACCTAAAAACTATGTTTCTTTAAAAGGAATTCAGAATAAAGTGAAATCGATTAAAGTAGTAGGAACCAATCAAGAGTTGAGTTTTGAAAGAAATGGTGGGGCAGTTTGGAATAATATTCCAGGTATCTTAAGAATAGAAGTGCCACAGGAAAAAAACTTAGATCCGTATGTTACCTTGTTAGAAGTGACGTTAGATAGTCCGTTGGTTTTGTACCGAGGACATGGTAATGCTGTTGAATTAAACCAATAAAAACACAATGCAAAATCAAATTTTTAAATATTTATGGGTGCTGTGTATTGCTTTTTTAGGAAGTAATCTAAGTACAACAGCTCAAAATATTCAAAGAAATACCGATACTGCTTTAGTTGATTATGTAAATCCATTAATGGGAACGGATTCTTCGTTCGATTTATCCAATGGGAATACGTATCCCGCTATTGCAACACCATGGGCTATGAATTTTTGGACACCAATGACCTCAAAAATGGGAGATGGTTGGACGTATAAATACGATGAAAATAAGATTAGAGGCATCAAACAAACGCATCAGCCGAGTCCATGGGTCAACGATTACGCTGCTTTTTCATTAATGGCAGTTACTGGCGATTTAAAGTTTCAAGAAGACGAAAGAGAATCTTGGTTTTCGCACAAAGCAGAAACCGTAAAACCGTATCATTATTCCGTTTATTTGGCCGATTATGATGTGGTTGCTGAGGTTGCTCCCACAGAAAGAGCGGCTCATTTTCAATTTACTTTTCCAAAATCGGAGCAATCGTACATCATATTAGATGCTTTTTACAAAGGATCGATGGTGAAAATTCTCCCAAAAGAACGTAAAATTATTGCCTATTGCCGAAATAACAGTGGTGGTGTTCCAGACAATTTTTACAATTATTTTGTGGCAGAATTTGATAAAGATTTTGAAATCAATCACACTTGGAAAGACGGATGGCAATTAGTCGAAAATTCGACCAATAGTGAAGGTGAACATGTGGGCGCTATCATCGGATTTAAAACAAAAAAAGGAGAAGTGGTTCATGTAAAAGTGGCCTCTTCATTCATAAGTGCCGAACAGGCGCAATTGAATCTTTCGAGAGAAATTGGATCGGATAATTTCGAACAAACCAAACAAAAAGCAAAACAAGCTTGGGAAACCGAATTAAGCAGAATTCAGATCGAAGATGATAATATTGATCATCTGAGAACGTTCTATTCTAGTTTGTACCGCGTTTTATTATTCCCAAGAAAATTTTACGAATTTGATGCTAACAATCAAGTGGTGCATTACAGTCCGTACAACGGGAAAGTTTTACCAGGTTATATGTTTACTGATAATGGTTTTTGGGATACGTTTAGAGCGGTTTTTCCATTCTTTAATATGATGTATCCAGAGCTCAATGGCAAAATTATGCAAGGTTTGGCAAACACCTATAAAGAATCTGGTTGGTTGCCAGAATGGGCGAGTCCAGGCCATCGTGATGTAATGATTGGATCAAATTCGGCTCCTATTATTGCAGATGCTTTCTTAAAGGGAGCTAAAGATATGGATGCCGAATTGTTATTGGAAGCCATGCTGAAAAATGCTACAGTTGCCGATGGAAGACCTGTTAATTCAGTAGGTCGTGAAGGTTTAGCGTATTACAATAAATTAGGTTATGTACCTTATGATGTAAAAATAAATGAGAATGCTGCTCGAACTTTAGAATATGCTTACGCTGATTTTACCATTGCACAAATGGCCGAAAAATTAGGAAAAAAAGCGCTTGCAAAAAAGTATTACAAGCAATCGATGAATTATAAAAATATGTTTGATCCGTCGACCAATTGGATGCGCGGAAAAAACAAAGACGGTAGTTTTCAAAGTCCGTTTAATCCTTTAAAATGGGGTGATGCTTTTACCGAAGGAAACAGTTTGCATTATACCTGGTCTGTTTTTCATGACATTCAAGGTTTAATTGATTTAATGGGCGGTAAAGAACAGTTCGCTTCCAAATTAGATGAAGTTTTTGAAATGCCACCACAATTTGATGCGTCGTATTATGGATTCACCATTCACGAAATCAGAGAAATGCAAATTGTAAATATGGGCAATTATGCGCACGGAAATCAACCGATTCAGCACATGATTTACTTGTACAACTATGCCAATAAACCATATAAAGCGCAAGAAAAAATAAGAGACGTATTGACCAAATTATATTCGGCTACTCCAGATGGATATTGTGGAGACGAAGACAACGGACAAACATCCGCTTGGTACGTTTTTAGTGCCTTAGGATTTTATCCAGTCACTCCGGGCGTTAATGAATATGTGATCGGAAGTCCGTTATTTCAAAAAGCAACCCTTCATTTAGAAAACGGAAATACATTCGAAATTGATTCGAAAAATAATTCAAAATCGAACTTTTATATAGAAGGTGCTGCATTGAATGGGAAAGCGTATAACAAGACGTTTTTAAAATTTGAGGACATACAAAAAGGAGGCGCTTTGCAATTTAAGATGGGCGATACTCCAAATAAAAATTGGGGAACTGCAGCCGAAAGTGTGCCGTATTCTTTAAGCACTTCAAAAAAATAAAGCAATGAAACAGTTGAAATTAATCGTTCTTTTTGCAATTTTTTGCAATCAATTTATAGCTTTTGCACAAAAACCAGCCGACTACGTAAATCCGTTTATTGGGACATCCAATTACGGAGCTACCTTTCCGGGACCAATTGCACCAAGAGGAATGGCCAGTATTAGTCCGTTTAATGTAGCGGGAGCTCCCAATAAATTAGAGAAAGACAGCCAATGGTTGTCCAATCCGTACGTGCATGAAAATACGTTTTTAACGGGATTCAGTCAAGTCAATTTAAGTGGTGTGGGCTGTCCAGAATTGGGCGTTATATTGCTTATGCCGACGACAGGAAAGATAGAAACCAATCATTTAAAATACGGTTCTACTTATACTAACGAAGTAGCAAAAGCAGGATATTACAGTACTCAAATTGACAAATACAATGTTCAGGGAGAATTTACGGCTTCGAAAAGAGTAGGAGTCAGTAAATTTACTTTTCCGAAAGGACAAGCCAATGTGTTATTGAATTTAGGCGTGGGTTTAACGAACGAGCAAGGCGCCATGATTCAAGTCGTTTCTTCAACAGAAATTCAAGGAATGCGCTCGGTAGGAACTTTTTGTTACAACAGTCCCGAAGCAGCTTACCCTGTTTATTTTGTAGCGAAATTTTCGAAACCAGCCGATCATTTTGGAGTTTGGAAAAAACCTGCCAAATATGAAGGTGTGGAAGCTCAGTGGATGGGATACAACGGAAAAACCAGATTGATGGAGCAATCCAAAAAAATGGTCGTGGGTGATAGTATTGGAAGTTATTTCAGTTATAATTTTGAGAAAACAGAAACCGTAGAAGTTAAAATTGGAGTGAGTTATGTAAGTATCGAAAATGCTCGTGAAAATTTAGAAAAAGAAACTGGTAACAAAAGTTTCGAAGCAGTTTATGCAGCAACTTATAAGGAATGGAATGATGAACTTTCTAAAATTAAAGTAGAAGGCGGGACCAAAGAAGATAAAACGGTATTTTATACTGCATTATATCATACGTTGATTCATCCGAATACACTGAATGATGTTAATGGTGAATATCCCGAAATTAAAACAGGTAAAATTGGCAAGACCGATGGTACGCGTTACACTGTTTTTTCGTTGTGGGATACCTACCGAAATGTACATCAATTAATGTCATTAGTGTATCCAAAACAACAATCGGATATGGTAAAAAGCATGTTGGATATGTACGATGAAAACGGTTGGTTGCCTAAATGGGAATTGAACTCGACCGAAACTTTTACGATGGTGGGAGATCCTGCCAGTATTGTCATTACGGATACGTACCTCAAAGGAATTCGTGATTTCGATGTGCAAAAAGCATACAAAGCGATGCTAAAAAGTGCCGATCAGATTGAGAATAATCCGTTGCGACCAGGTTTACAAGAGTACATCGAAAAAGGTTTTGTAACTACCGAAAATGGTGGATCGGTTTCAACTACTGAAGAATACAATGCTGCCGATAATGCGATTGCTTTATTAGCGAATGAATTAGGACATAAAGACGATTACAAACGTTTTAAAAACCGCTCGTTATCGTATAAAAAACTGTTCGATAAAAACTTTAAATTACTACGACCACGAACAAAAGATGGAAGTTGGTACGAACCATTTGATCCCAATGCCGGTGCTAATTTTACCGAAAACATTGGTTTTATCGAAGGAAACGCGTGGCAATATGCGTTTATGGTTCCGCATGATATAAATGGTTTGAAGAAGTTAATGGGCGGAGATAAAGGTTTCACTGATCAATTACAAAAGATTTTTGATACCAAGCAATTTGATATGGCCAACGAGCCAGACATTGCGTATCCGTATTTATTCAATTATGTAAAAGGAGAAGAGTGGCGCAGTCAAAAATTGGTGGAAGAATTGGTTCGCACTTATTTTAAAAATACGCCCGATGGAATTCCTGGAAATGACGATACCGGAACCATGTCTGCTTGGGTCGTTTATTCGATGATGGGTTTTTATCCAATCGCGCCTGGAGAACCAAAATACACGATTACAAAACCGTTGTTTGATAAAATTACGATTCAACTAGATTCGAGATATTACCAAAAAAGTGAATTGGTGATCGAAAAAGTGACGAATTCAAACGGTCGAATCAATACAATTAAAGTAGATGGAAAAACAAACAAAGGTTATTTTATAGACCACAACGATTTAGTAAACGCTAAGAATTTAAAAATTATTTTACAATAAGCAATCGTACTAAAACCTAGAAAGTTTTAGAAGAGAGAAATCAATTAATACATTCAAAATGAAATCAATTACATTATTATTTACCTTATTTTTTGCTGCTGTACTGTCGGTAAACGCGCAGGAAGCTACGCACCATACTATTTTTAATAAGCAGCCTCTTAATTTTGGTGGTGCCAAAGGAACAGATCCTGAAGCAGTGAGTTTAATGAGTGGCCGTGTCGTTTATAAAAAAGTAACCATGCCAACTTTTAAAAATGGTACCGATGTGAAAATAAAATTAACGGTGCGTTCGAATGGGGATCGTTGGGACAAATCGGGTTCTTGTTTTGTGGTTTCTGATCCAAAAAAATTATCAATTCTTAGCTTGACAGAAAAAAACGAAAAATTTCCAACAGATTCTTATGTGGATGATAAATACGCTGGTTTTGTTGCGGGATCAACCTATAATCCTGTGATAGAATTAATGCGCTTTATGACTCCTTTTGGCGTAGGGCATTATAGTGATAATAAAGTAAAAAACAGAAGACCCGTATACATTCCGAGTTGGGAAAAGCAAGTAGTTTGGGAACATGATATTACAGATTTAGAAAGCTTGGTAACCGGTACATTTTATGTTGGAATTTGGATTGATTCGTGGACTCCTGAAGGGTATGAATTTGATTTAGAACTAACCTATTCGAATAGAAAACAGCATAAAGTGATGGTTTTACCTTTGGTAAATACAATACCGTATGTTGGTGGACAACAAATACCAGACAACTTCGCTCATAAGGAGTTAGAAACGGTTTTCAATTTAAAAAAGAATGTAAAAAACGTAAAACTGCATTATATTACAACAGGTCACGGCGGTCATAGTGGTGGTGATGAATTTATCAAGATTAAAAACAGTGTATATTTTGACAATAAATTAGTTTTAGATACGATTCCGTGGAGAGACGATTGTGCCTCTTTTAGAAGATTCAACCCAAGTTCTGGAGTTTGGATCAAAAAAGACTCTGCTTCTTACATTAATGAAAAAACAAATACGTATGAAGTGAAAGAAATCGAAGAGCGCATTGCTTCTTCTGATTTATCACGATCAAATTGGTGTCCAGGTTCTTCTGTAGAACCTATGGTTGTAAAATTAAGTGATTTGAAGGCTGGTTCACATGCGCTTCGAATTAAAATTCCAGCCACTCCAGTAGAGGGTGAGAAATTAAACCATTGGTTGGTTTCTGCCTATTTAACTTATGAATAGTAAAATAAGAAAAGATTACGTTGTTCGGCATTAGCTTCAGCTCTTATAATTAAAAGATAGTATGTCTTTTTGAAAGATAAACGAAGCGTATTGTTAAAATTGAATTAAGAGTCAGAAAAAATTATTTCTGGCTTTTTTTTATTCCAAATTTAAAATTTTACTAGTTTAAAACCGTCAATGAAAAGGACTGCTGTAAGTGGCTAAACGTTGAAGCAGAAATAGATTCATGTAAATGCCTTTTTTTAATAGATTTCGCAAAACAAACTGGTAGGTACTGGTGTATGAATCAAGAAAACTGTTATATATTTGAGAATTGCTAATGCAAGTAAAAAAAAACTATCGCTATTGAATTTTGCGATTGTACGTGTCGTGAAAGAGGAAACTATACATATCAAAAAAAATCAAGTTAAATTAATTAGAAATGAAACAAACAAGCCACCTATTGCACGTTTTTCTCCTATGGTTTATAGGAGTAAATGTAGTTCAAGCTCAAACGCTAGATCCAGTTATTGAAAATCCAGCAGTTGTGGGAATTAATAAATTAGATGCACGAGCTACTTTTTTTCCGTACAATTCGCTAGAATTGGCTAAAGAAGACAACGTGGCAAAAGCGGAGAATTATTTATTACTAAATGGTATTTGGCAATTTAGTTATGTGGATTCGCCAGAATTAAGACCCGTTGATTTTTTTAAAGATACATACGACACTTCAAAATGGAGCACTATTAAAGTGCCTGCCAACTGGGAAGTTGAAGGTTTTGGTATTCCAATTTACGTGAATGCTTCCTATCCTTTTCAAAAAGGAGAACTAAATCCGCCTGATATTCCAGATGGAAACAATCCGGTTGGATCGTACAAAAGAACGTTTGATGTTCCAAAAGATTGGAATGGTAAAGATTTATTCATCCATTTTGGTGCTGTAAAATCGGCTTTTTATGTTTGGATTAATGGAGAGAAAGTGGGTTACAGTCAAGATTCTAAATTGCCTGCTGAATTTAATGTGACCAAGTTTGTAAAACCAGGAAAAAATACAATTGCGTTAGAGGTGTACCGTTGGAGTGATGGTAGTTACTTAGAATGTCAAGATTTCTGGAGAATTTCAGGTATTGAGCGCGACGTGTATTTGTACGCTCGACCAAAAGTGCAATTAGCAGATTATTTTGCAAAAGCAGGTTTAGAAAATAATTATATGGATGGTGTTTTTGATTTAGCAGTAGATCTTAAAAGCGTTGATTCTAAAAAACAAAAAGGAAGTATTTCTGTTGAATTGACCAGAGACAATCAGTCGATTTACAGTACAACTTCAGCATACGAATTAAATGCTAATGCTGCAGGAAAATTCAATTTCAAACAAAAAATTCCACAAGTAAAAACGTGGTCTGCTGAGATTCCGAACTTATATCAACTGGACATTGTTGTTAAAGATCATAAAGGAAATGTAGTAGAAGCTATTTCTAAAAAAGTAGGTTTCAGAACTTCTGAAGTTAAAAATGGTCAGTATTTAGTAAATGGTCGTCCAATTTTATTTAAAGGAGTAAACAGACACGAGCACGATCCGAACACGGGTCACGTAATTTCTCGTGAAGACATGCTAAAAGATGTTAAGATTTTTAAAGAATACAATATCAATGCAGTACGTACCGCGCACTACCCGAATGATCCTTATTTTTATGAATTATGTGATGAATATGGTATTTACGTTGTTGATGAAGCCAACATAGAATCGCACGGAATGGGTTATGCTTTAGATAGAACTTTGGCAAACAATCCGGCTTGGTTAGACGCTCATTTACAGCGTGTAGATCGTATGGTACAACGTGATAAAAACCATCCCTCGATCGTAATTTGGTCTATGGGTAACGAAGCGGGTAATGGGTATAACTTCTATCAAACGTATTTATCTGCTAAAAAGATAGATGACACCAGACCAATTCAGCATGAACGCGCCGTTCACGAATGGAACACGGATTTATTTGTACCAATGTATGATACTCCTGAACAAATTGAAGCGTACGCTAAAGACAAACACAGAACTAAGCCGTTAGTTTTATGTGAGTATGCGCATGCCATGGGAAATAGTATGGGAGGATTTAAAGAATATTGGGATTTGTTTGAGAAATACGATAAGCTTCAAGGTGGTTTTATCTGGGATTTTGTAGATCAAGGTCTAAAAGTCACTAAAAATGGTAGAGAAATTTATGCTTACGGTGGAGATTTTGGTCCAAAAGGAACACCAAGTGATAATAACTTTTTACTAAATGGATTGGTGCAAGCCGACCGTACGCCAAATCCACACATTCATGAAGTAGCTCACATACAACAAGATGTGAAATTTTATGCAAAGGATCTTAAAAAAGGAATCGTTGATATTAAAAACTGGTATTTCTTTAGAGATTTATCAAACTATAAATTAAATTGGGAAGTGATTGCTAATGGAGAAGTGGTAGAATCAGGGACTATTGATGCTCTTGATATTGCACCTCAAACGATAAAAGCAGTACGCATTCCGTTTACAACACAGTTTAAAACTGGTGTGGAATATTTCTTAAATGTCTCTACGATATTAAAATCGGATGAGCCATTATTAAAAGCAGGTTATAGAGTGGCGTACGAGCAATTTGAATTGCAAAAAGGATTGGTTCAAGTTCCTGAAAAAGCAACTGAAGCAGTAAACTTTAAAACAAAAGGCGATGTGATTACGGTTACAGGAAAAGACTTCCAATTAGCATTTAATCAAAAAGAAGGAACGTTAACTGATTTCAATTTTAAAAATGAAAGTTTGTTAAATAAAGGTCCAGAAGTGAATTTTTGGCGTGCTCCAACAGATAATGATTACGGAGCAGGAACACAAAAAAGTTACAAAGCCTGGAAAGACGCGGGTACTTCTGGTGCTGTAACCGCAAATGTAAAGCAACTGTCAAAAACTGAAGTTCAAATTATGTTTGTAAGAACTTTATTCAATGGCGATGCGACTCTTACGGAAACTTTCGTAGTAGACGGTAACGGTGCGGTAAAAGTAACCAATGACTTAAAAGCCTTAAAAGGAAAGCATACTGATTTTTACAAATTCGGAAATAAATTAGTGTTGCCAGAAACCTATAAAAATATAACTTTTTACGGGAAAGGACCTTTTGAAGCGTATACGGACAGACAGCATGCGGCTAAAGTAGGCTTGTACAAGCAAACTATTGCTGAGCAGTATTTTGGATACCTTCGTCCGCAAGAAAACGGAAATAAATTGGAAACACGTTGGGTGGCTCTTACAAAAGAAAATGGCTCTGGACTTAAGTTTATAAGTGAAACACCATTCTCTGCTTCGGCACTTAATTTCAAAGAAGAAGATTTGCATAGTGGTGACGACAGAGCTCAAGAACACGCAGGAGAAATTGACCCAAGAAAAGAAGTGTTTGTAAATATTGATGGTTTTCAACAAGGATTAGGAAGCATCAACAGTTGGGGAACATTGCCTTTACCAGAATACCGATTGAATTACAAAGATTATTCGTATTCATACTGGATGGTTCCTATAGTAAAGTAAAAACGAGTTTAAAACAATTTAGATAGTAAAGTATCGGCTTTTTGTCAACGATGAAGAGTCGGTATTTTTTTTAAAATAAAACGAAATGATTAAATATTATCTCCTAATATCAGTACTACTTTTAGCATCTTGTAAAGTGCAGGAAAAGCAAACGGTTACTTTAAATACAATTCAACACGTTCAAAAACCAAAAACGCCTATTATGGGTTGGTCCAGTTGGAATAACTTTCACGTTGCCATTAATGAAGAAGTGATTAAAGGGCAAGCCGATTTTATGATTTCTTCGGGTATGGCCGCAGCCGGCTATTCGTATGTAAATATTGACGATGGTTTTTTTGGAGGTCGTGATAGTAATGGAGATTTGTTGGTGCACAAAGAGCGTTTTCCAAACGGAATGAAAGCAATTTCAGACTACATTCATAGTAAAGGATTAAAAGCTGGAATTTATTCGGATGCTGGAATTAATACGTGTGCGTCGCAATGGGACAAAGATACCATTGGCGTGGGTGCTGGGTTGATGGGACACGACAGAAAAGATTTAAAATTAATGCTTAACGATTGGAACTACGATTTTATCAAAGTGGATTGGTGCGGTGGCGATTGGTTGGGATTAGACGAACAAACGCGCTACACGCAAATCGCGAATACTATTAAAGAGCTCAAACCAAATACCGTTTTTAATATTTGCAGATGGGAATTTCCAGGAACTTGGGCGATTCAAATTGCGGATTCTTGGCGTATTTCGGGCGATATTTCGAATGAATTCAATTCGATTTTACACATTATCGACTTAAATGCTGATTTATGGAAATATGCGTCTCCAGGGCACGTAAACGATATGGATATGTTGCAAGTAGGAAGAGGTATGAGTTATGACGAAGATAAAACCCACTTCACAATGTGGTGCATGATGAACTCGCCACTTTTAGCAGGTAACGACTTGAGAAGCATGTCGAAACAAACGATCGACATATTAACCAACAAAGAAATTATTGCACTTAATCAAGATCCTTTGGTGTATCAAGCGAGAAGAGTGGTTGATAATGGCGATTTAGAAATTTGGGCAAAACCTTTAATTTCTACCATGAGCGGAAAAGTAGCTGTGACGTTGTTGAACAGATCAAATAAAGCAACGACCATGACTTTGGACTTAAATACAGTTGGTATCGATGCCTCGAAAGGGTACAGTTACCGTGATTTATGGGAGAAAAAAGATGTAGCTAACTCTCAAAATAACACCTTAAGTTTTGAAGTTCCTAAACATGGAGTGGTAGTTCTAACTATTGATGGAACTTCGAAACCATTCAATTTTTTTCAGAATAAATAATAGTAGTGTTATCAATGCAAAATTTAGTACTGCAGTTCAAGAATGAGGGTTCGCAATCTGGTTAATGTCTCAAAACAGTATAAGAATTCGGTTTATTAATTATAATAGATTTTAGTTTGGGTCTGTCGGACTCTTGGTCTTCAAAGACGTGGTTATCATTTTTATTTGTTAAGTTATCAATTGTTAAAAGTATTAATTATGATTTTTATACTCCTCTTTTCCTGTTTGGTTTTGTTTCTATTGCTTTCAGTTACTAGAACTCAACCTATTTTTCAACTTTATAATTTAAAGACGAAACCGCTAAAATGCCTCTCGCTTTTTATTTTTTTAACAATGATGCTTTCGGTTAATGGGCAAAACAATGATTGGGAAAATCAAGAATTAATTTCCGTTAATAAAATGCAAGCTAGAGCCACGTCGTATTCCTATACTACAGAATCAGCTTCTGCGAAAGGAGATCGGAAAAATGCTGAGTTATTGAGTTTAGATGGGGATTGGAAATTTAGTTTTGAGGCCGATAGTAAAAATCGATCCTTAGATTTTTACAAACAAGATTTTGATGCTTCTCAGTGGAAAAATATAGAAGTGCCATCGTGCTGGGAAATGAAAGGGTATGGAACACCAATTTATACAAACGTTGTTTATCCTTTTACACCAAATCCTCCATTTATAGATAGAGAAAACCCAGTCGGGTCTTATTTAAAGTCTTTTCAATTGCCTGAAAATTGGAACGAGAAAAGTTTGGTACTGCACTTTGCGGGCGTGTCTTCAGCTTTTTATGTATGGGTTAATGGTAAAAAGGTAGGATACAGTCAAGGCAGCAGACTCCCTGCAGAATTTGACATAACCGACTTTGTAACCAAAGGAGAAAATACCATTGCAGTACAAGTGTTCAGATGGAGTGATGGTAGTTATTTGGAAGATCAGGACCATTGGAGAATGAGCGGGATTCATAGAGAGGTACTTTTATTAGCACAACCGAAAGTCAATATTTCTGATTTTTTTGTAAGAACGAATTTGGATGCTAACTATGAGAATGCCTTATTACAAATTAGACCCAAAGTAAAAGTTGCGAAGAATATCGATATCAAAGGTTGGAACTTAGAGGCCAAATTATTTGATTCAAATTCAAAGAATATTCTAGATCAACCTTTAACTATCGCAATTGACAAAATTGTAAACGAAGTGTATCCGCCACGAGACCATGTGCTTTTTGGATTGTTACAACAAGAAATCGTGAACCCGAAAAAATGGTCTGCAGAAATTCCTAATCTGTATACTTTGGTGTTAAATGTAACAGACAATAATGGCAATCTTGTAGAATCGAGAAGTACTAAAATAGGATTTAGAGAAGTTGAAATAGTTGGAGATGGTGTTTTAAAAGTCAATGGAAAAGCTGTAAAATTAATGGGGGTGAATAGACATGACCATAGTGATGTTGGCGGAAAGACTATGACAAGAGCCGAAATTAAACAAGATGTGGAGTTAATGAAGCAATTCAATATCAACGCAGTTAGAACCGCACATTATCCTAACGATGTATATTTTTATGAGTTGTGTGATGCGTATGGGATTTATGTCATGGATGAAGCCAATATTGAATCGCATGGTGTTGGAGGGCAATTAGCGAACGATCCTACGTGGAACGCTTCATTTATGGCGCGTGTCATTCAAATGGTAGAACGCGATAAAAACCATCCTAGTGTTATTTCATGGTCTTTAGGAAATGAATCTGGAACTGGGCCTAACCACGCAGCTGCGGCCGGATGGGTGAAAGATTATGACCCAACAAGATTTATTCATTATGAAGGCGCACAGGGCCTACCAGAATCTCCTTTGTATAATAACTTTTACACAAAAGCGTATCAAGATCGTTATAACAAAGACATGTCTAATCCTGATGATCCGAGTTTTGTTGATGTCATCAGCAGGATGTATCCAACCTTAGATCAATTGCAAGAGCTTGCGAAAAACCCATTAATTACACGTCCTATTATTGCTTGTGAATATGCGCATGCTATGGGGAATTCACTTGGCCATTTTAAAGAATATTGGGAAATAATAAGAGCTAACGATAAAATAGCCGGAGGTTTTATTTGGGATTGGATTGACCAAGGAATTAAACAAACCGATAAGAGCGGACAGGATTATTTTGCTTATGGTGGTGATTTTGGAGACAAACCTAATCTCGCAAATTTTTGTATCAATGGTATTATTGCTTCAGACAGAACGCCAAAACCACAGATCTATGAGTGTAAATATGTGTTTCAACCGGTAACATTTACTGCCATAGATCTTGAGAAGGGCAGTATCACTATTAATAATAGATTTAATTTTGAATCTACAAAAGACTATCGATTTGTTTGGACAGTTTCAGAAGATGGAAAAGAAATTCAAAATGGAAGTATTGCCAACTTAGACCTTGAAGCTGGAAGTTCTAAAGATGTAAATCTTTCCATAAAATCAATTAAGCCCAAAGCGGGTAAAGAGTATTGGCTGAGAATTTCAATGATTAGTACTAAGGAGAACTTGTACAGTAAAATTGGATTTGAGGTGGCTAAAGAGCAATTCAAATTGCCGTTCGAAAAATCCGCTGAAGCAGCAGTGGTAATCTCTAAATTATCAGTTGAAAAAAATGAGAAAGATATTACTATCAGTACAAAAAACTTTGAAGTTAAATTTAATGCTTCTTCTGGAGTTTTAAGTGGGTATAACTATAAAGGTGCTGTTTTAATTAATTCAGAACTCAAATCGAATTTCTGGAGACCACAAACAGACAATGATCAACGTGGATGGAAATCTCAGAACCTTGCAAAATTTTGGAGAACTGCTCCTGACAGTTTAAGTTTAGTTTCTTTAAATTCTGAAACTTTAAAAAATGGTGATATTCAAGTCACAGTGCAACAAGAAATTAAAAATAAGATTCAGTTCAAACAGGTGTACACCATTAACGGTTTAGGATCAATCCACATCGGCAACACCTTAAATATTGATGAATCTGTGGCCATGCCGGTACGAGTTGGTACCACTTTTAATACGCCAAATACTTATAATAATATGTCTTATTATGGGAAGGGTCCTTGGGAAAATTATTCGGATCGAAGTGCGGCTGCAGAAATCGATGTTTATTCGGGCAAGGTTGAAAGCTTCTTGCATAATTATGTGAAACCCCAAGAAAATGGCAATAGAACTGAAGTAAGATGGTTTTCTTTAAAAAATAACAAAGAGAGTGGTATAAAAATAATAGGAGATACACCTTTAAGCATTTCAGTTTGGCCTTGGGAAACTAAACAAATTGAAAAGGCGCTGCATACAAACGAGCTTAAACCAAACAACTATTATACAGTAAATGTAGATATGGTCCAGTTAGGTGTTGGTGGAGCAGATACGTGGTCAATGAAATCGTTAACGATAGAAAAATATAGATTGAACGCTAAAACGTATACCTACGGCTATACTATTGTTCCTGTTAAATAGCGCTTTAGGTGAAACGAAATAAACTCGTAGCTAGTTTTTCGGAGAACAATAAATTAAAATATCAAAATAAAAATTACGCTTAAACTTAAACGAAGCTTTATTACCAGCTGCTTTTTAATTACTAGATTTAAATCATTTGATAAATAGGCTGCATAATGTTAGTTCTCATATTTTTGGCGAGGCCGCGATAGCAAGGACGATTTGTTGTTGCAAAAAGAGCGTTTTTAGAACAGAATGAAATTTAATTGCTCCCATGTAGTAGAACAGTAGCGGTAACTTTATTGAAGTGGTCAGATAAAATAATAACGATGACTTTGAAATTAAGTGGAAGCCCTTTACTGTTTTTTAGAATAAATAATAATTTACAACCTTAGTAAAAAGCCCATGAGAACTGTTACACTAAAATTTATAAAAAAAACTGACGTAAGCTTTAAGCAGCGTGCTGCTATTTTATTCAGTTTTATTTTTACACTAACTGCTTTTGCGCAACAATCGAATCGGGAAGTTTTGACTTTAGAAAAAAATTGGCGTTTCCATAAAGGAGACCTCTCTAATGGTTTTAGCACAACTTTTAATGATTCGAAGTGGGAAAAAGTCACTGTGCCACACGATTGGGCAATAAAAGGTCCTTTTGATAAAAATATAGACAAACAAAATATAGCGATTGTTCAAAATGGAGAAGACGTAGCTACCGAAAAAACAGGTCGAACTGGTGCATTGCCTTACATTGGCGTGGGCTGGTATCGAAATGAGTTTGCTGTTCCTAATTTTAATTCAGATAAAAAAGTGTTACTACTGTTTGAAGGTGCCATGAGTGAGCCAGAAGTTTTTATCAATGGTAAAAAAGTGGGCAGCTGGAATTATGGATACAGTTATTTTTATTTTGATGTAACACCTTATATCTTAGGAACTACTAAAAATAAGATAGCTGTAAAATTGACCAATCGAGAACTATCTTCTCGTTGGTATCCTGGTGCTGGATTGTACCGAAATGTTCGCGTGATTATTAAAAATAACGAAAGCATCGACCAATGGGGAACGTTTATTACTACGCCAACCATAACTACTGAATTGGCAAAAGTAAATATCAAAACTAAAGTTTCCGGAGCAAATCTTAGATTGCGAACTACCATTAAAGATGCCAGCGGAAAAACTGTTGCTGTTGATAGTACCACTGCTATTTATGGTAACGAATTTGAGCAAAATATAGCGGTCAAAAATCCAAACTTATGGAGTCCAGAAAAGCCTTATTTATACTCTTCTGTTGCTCAACTTTATGCTGGTTCTATTTTAAAAGATGAAATAGTAACAAAATTCGGAATTCGAAAAATAAAATACGAAGCCAATAAAGGCTTAAGTTTAAACGATTCCATTATAAAGTTTAAAGGCGTTTGTTTGCACCACGATTTAGGTCCAATTGGCACGGCTGTAAACAAAGCAGCTTTGCGCAGACAATTGACGATTTTAAAAGACATGGGAGCCAACGCCATTCGCAGTTCGCACAACATGCCTTCATTGGAGCAACTTGAATTGTGTGACGAAATGGGCTTTTTATTTCTGGCCGAAAGTTTTGATGAATGGGCGAAACCAAAAGTCGAAAATGGCTACCATCTTTATTTTGAAACGGATGCCGAAAAAGATATTGTAAACCTTGTTCACGCCACTCGCAATCATCCGAGTATTGTGATGTGGAGTTCTGGAAATGAAGTGCCTGATCAATGGGGAGCCGAAGGAGCAAAGCGCGCCAAGTGGTTGCAAGATATTTTTCATCGCGAAGATCCCACTCGACCAGTTACCGTTGGTATGGACCAAGTAAAAGCGACTATTGCTTCGGGTTTTGGTGCTTTGTTGGATATTCCAGGTTTAAATTACCGCGTAAATTTATACGAAGAAGCATTTAAGGCTTTTCCGCAAGGATTAATTCTAGGTTCAGAAACAGCTTCGACTGTAAGTTCAAGAGGAATTTATAAGTTTCCAGTCGTTGAGGCAAAAATGAAAAAATACGATGATTTTCAGTCTTCTTCTTATGATTTAGAAGCCTGCAGTTGGTCAAATATTCCAGATGAAGATTTTGTGTTGCAAGACGATAAACCCTGGGTAATCGGTGAATTTGTTTGGACTGGTTTTGACTATTTAGGAGAACCGACACCTTATGATGACAATTGGCCGTCGCGCAGCTCGTATTTTGGAATCAACGACTTAGCAGGTTTACCCAAAGACCGTTTTTACTTGTACCGTAGCCGTTGGAATACAAAAAAAGAAACGTTACACATGCTACCACATTGGAATTGGGAAGGTCGCGAAGGCGAAGTAACACCAGTGTTTGTGTACACGAATTACAATAGCGCCGAACTTTTTGTGAACGGAAAAAGTATGGGGATCCAGAAAAAAAATAACAGTTCGCCAACCAACCGATACCGCTTAATGTGGATGGATGTCAAATACGAGCCAGGAATTATAAAAGTAGTCGCATTGGATGACAACGGAAAAGTAGTTGCCGAAAAAGAAACGCGTACCGCTGGCAAACCATATAAATTAATTGTTGAAGCAGATCGAACAAAACTAGACGCCGATGGTAAAGATTTATCTTTTGTAACGGTGAGCGTTGTCGATAAAAACGGAATTCCGTGTCCAACCGCAACCAATCAATTGCAATTTAAAATAAAAGGAGCTGGTGATTTTAGAGCAGTAAGTAACGGTGATGCTACGTCGTTAGAACTTTTTCACTTGCCAACTATGAAATTATTTAGTGGTAAACTGGTAGTTTTGGTTCAATCGGCTTCAGAAGCGGGAGAGATCGAATTAATGGTATCAGGAAAAGGATTGCAAACTGCAAAATTAAAACTGATTACTCAAAATCTTAAAGAATAAAGACATCCAAACTGCTTCAAAATAATATGAATTTAAAAAAGGAAGATAAAACACTAGAAAACAAATCTTATATTTCTAAAGATTTGAACCAACTATACTATTAATTCAAAACAAATAAAGTATGAAATTAACCAAATTAGCACCCCTTTTTATTTTTACAGTTCTGGCTACAGGATGTAAAGTAAAAAATGAAGTTGCACAAAAAGTGCAAACGATCACTGAAAGACCGAATATCATTTTCATCATGTCTGATGATCACGGCTATCAGGCCATTAGTGCGTACAGCGATAAACTGATCCAAACGCCAAACATCGATCGTATTGCCAAAGAAGGAATGTTATTTACCA
Organism: Flavobacterium sp. TAB 87; assembly: GCF_001529295.1. Lineage (GTDB taxonomy): Bacteria > Bacteroidota > Bacteroidia > Flavobacteriales > Flavobacteriaceae > Flavobacterium. The sequence goes on along the minus strand of NZ_LLWK01000031.1, from coordinate 74,625 downwards.
ATGCTAGTGTAACTAATTCTATTTGTGCGCCGTCTAGAGCTGTAATTCTTACCGGAAAACACAGTCACATCAATGGCAAAATAGATAATTTAAGCGAATTCGATACGAACAATGTTACCTTTCCACAAATTCTTCAAAAAGCGGGCTATCAAACAGCCATGTTTGGCAAATTGCACTTTGGAAACAATCCAAAAGGCTTTGATGAATTTATGATTTTACCAGGTCAAGGAGAATATTACAATCCAAAATTTATTTCTGAAAAAGGAGATACTATAATCAGAGGATATGTGACTGATATTACTACTGATCTTACATTAGATTGGATGAAAAATCGAAGAGATCCAAACAAACCTTTTATGTTAATGTATTTGCACAAAGCACCGCACAGAGCGTGGTTGCCGACCCAAAAATATTATACAGAATATACCAAAAAAACATTTCCATTACCTGAAACACTTTTTGACGGTTACAAAACACGTGGTTCTGCAGCTAAAACTGCTGAAATGGGAATTTTAAAGCACATGTCGCTCGTAAACGACAATAAGCTAACGCCTAAAACAATGAAAGAATTGGGCTTAACCGATTGGAATGATCTAGGTGAAAGTTTAGGTAGAATGTCAGCCGAACAACGTGCGCAATGGGATGAGGTGTATGGGCCAATCAATGAAGATTTCAAGAAAAGATATCCAACAATGAATGATTCGACTCTTACCGTTTGGAAATACCAACGCTATATGCAAGATTATTTAGGAACGATAGCTTCTGTTGATGATAATGTTGGTCGAGTTTTGGATTATTTGGATGAAGAAAAATTAGCCGATAACACTATTGTAGTGTATACGTCAGATCAAGGTTTTTATCTCGGAGAACACGGTTGGTTTGATAAGCGTTTTATGTACAACGAATCGTTTAAAACGCCATTATTAATTAAATGGCCTAATAAAATTACTGCAGGAACTACGGAAGATGAAATGGTACAAAATTTAGATTTTGCACAAACGTTTCTTGATGCCGCTGGAGTAGTAGCGCCTGCGGAGATGCAAGGGGAAAGTTTAATTCCGTTGTTAACAGGTAAAAAAGAGACATGGAATAGAGATGCCATTTATTATCATTATTACGAATATCCTGCTGAACATGCAGTAAAAAGACATTACGGTATTGCGACAAAAGAATTCAAATTAATTCACTTTTATTACGATGTGAATGAATGGGAATTGTACGATCGTAAAAAAGATCCTCAAGAAATTAATAACGTAATTAACGATCCTGCTTACGCTACAGTGGTTCGCGAAATGAAACAAAAATTGAAGGAAACGCGTAAAAAATATAAAGATTCAGAAACTTTAGACAACCATTATATTCAAATTTATAAGGATAATGTAGGTCGCAAAGAACTTTAGAAATTCTGAAAAATTAATTGTAAAATAACAAATTGGTGGGGGTAGCGCCCAAGATATAATCTAGGGCTGTCCAAATTTTTGGATAGCCTTTTTTTATTAGTTTCTAACATGGTTACAGTTAATTATAGCTTCTAAGTTCCTTCGCAATTACTGGGGTAAATACTAAATAAAAGTTTCCTTTTCGTAGACAATAAGATTAGGAAAAGAAATTCTTAAAAAAAATAAAAAATGAAAGCATATAAAATAAAAAATATACAAAGCATCTTTCTGATCGGTTTTGTGAGCTGTGTACTTTTGTCATGTTCTAGCAATAAAAAAACAGCAGACCAACAGCTTGCCTCTAAATACAGACTAATTTTTGAGGATGAGTTTAAAGGCAATGCATACGATAAAAATCATTGGACAAGTTATGATGTAAAAAACGGAAAATCGCCGTGGAGTCGCTTTGTAATGGATGATGCTAAATTGGCGGAAGTAAAAAATGGTAATCTGCACATGAAGGCACGTTGGAATAAAGAAACCGATCTCCCTGAAACCGGAGCCATACAAACGAAAGATAAATTTAGTTTTAAGTATGGAAAAATTGAAGTTCGCGCAAAATTTAATAGTGCAGGTCAGGGAGGATGGCCAGCGATCTGGTTAATGCCGCAAAATGGTATCTATCCGGGTTGGCCTAATGGTGGAGAAATGGATATTATGGAACGGCTTAATACGGACAATTTTGTACATCAAGTAGTGCATCAGAGTGATGGAGCTGCGAAACACATTTCGTCTGGAATTACGCAAGAAATAGCACCATCAGAATACAATACGTACAGTGTAATAAAATCACCAAATCGGATAGAGTTTTATGTAAACGAGAAATTAACTGCTGTACATGAATCAAAAGACGACTTCGCAAAACGCTGGCCTTTTGAAACCGATTATTATATTATTTTAAATCATGCTTGCGCAGATAAAGGCCAATCGGGTAGTACTTTCTGGCCGGGTTACGTAACATCTACTGATAATTTTCCATACGAAATGGCCGTGGATTATGTGAAGGTGTGGGAATTAGTGAAGTAGTTCAAAATCAATATCACGAAAAGACTTATAGATTCAGAATTCAGGACTTAAAGTGTTAGACAAGGGTTTAGTAGTTAGTTTACCACTCTTTAACTTTTAAAACTTTTTAGTCACGGATTCTAATAATTAATAATCTTTATAAGCCAAAATAATTGGTAGAAAAATTTATTTTTTACGAATTATTTTTGAGATATTCTAAGCAAGTTGTTTAAGAATACTAAAGAAATAAAAAAAGGACCATATCAATAGTGATATGGTCCTTTTTAGTAAAAGAAATCGTTGTTTAAAATTTCTCCGTATTCAAATTTTTATCTACCAATATCCCTTCAATTACTTTTAAACTGAAAGTCAGGTTTTGGTTGGCTCTGAATTTAATGACAAACAGTTCTTTTGAACCTTCTAGAGTTTCTTGGTTTCCTAAGTTTACAAAAGTGGGATATAATACTTTTTCTCTGTTAGAATGCAATCTGTCGCTGGTTACATTCTCCATTTTTAAAGTGTTTACAGGGTCAATTTGTAGAAATTTATAACTGGATTCTTTGTACGGCAATGCAAAACTCAAGGCGTTGACGTCTTTTAAATTTTTACCAGAAACTAGGACTTCTATAATCTCATCTTTAGCGTAGGTTTTCTTTTTTGTCGAAAGGGTAAGGTTACCAGCCACTTTAGCCAAATCGGTATTTTTAACACCATCGTCTATGCGCGTCGCAACTACCGAAATGTCGTAGGCATCAATTCGGTCGTTTTTATTGACATCGCCATTGCTCACATAACCTTCAAAATCAGCATCACCTAGTTTTAATCCCAGGTAATTGGTGTAAGACGTAAGGTCGTTTCGGTCAATTAAACGGTCGTTGTTGATGTCTCCAGGACGGTAACTTTCGGTACCTTCGACTTTAAAAATATACAATTCACTTCCTGAACCAAAGTTACCAACCGCAGTATCTACGGCAAGTTTTACGTAGCGCACCGTTGGATGCGTATCAAATGCAAAGGCTTTTACGGCATCATTATTTTTCCAATTAAAAGCACCCGCTTCGATCCAGTTGGTTCTGTCGTGACTATAGTAAATACCACCTTTTAAGATGTTTCCATTTCCGCCGCCCGTTCTTGGCATATATAGTAATTTATCCAATTGGTTGATGGTATTCAAATCAATCACCATTTCAAAGGGTACCGCTTTCAAATCCCAACTCGTGTGCCAGCCCGTACTTTCATCAAAGTCAAATAAATTGGTTACTTGTGCGCCATCTTGATCTGCCACCGAAACTTTGGCAGTAATTTCCTTGATTGCATATTCGAGCGGATTACTTTGTGTAGTTGCTGTAAAATCTGTCCAATTAGAATTACCCGATTTATTTACTGCTCGTACTTTAAATGAGTACGTAGTTTCTGGTCGTAGAGCATCAAATACTAAGGAGGTATTTTTTATAGTAGAATACAACATGCCGTTAAATTCCACTTCGTAAAAATCAGCATTGGTCACTTTATTCCATGTTGGTTTTAAAGTATAGGCTGTAGCATTTTCTTCCGTCGTTTGCGCATTTTCTGGAGCAGTTAAAGCGCCTGAAGTAATGCGATACAAATCTGCTGGTGAAAACTGAAATCCTTTAATTTCCAAGTTCACGCTATTTTTAGTAATATCGGCCGAAGCCACTTTTACGATTACTTGCGGATTTTTTACAATTTTCACGCTTTCAAAGGGACTTCCTTTCGTTGCAAATCGATTCAAATTTGGGGCTGCATTGAAGAAGTAAACATTCTCTTTCGATTCAAAATCCGCCATCGAAGTTACTTCAGCAAGTTTTACTTTTTTGTTTCCTATTTTGGCAACAATCGCTTTTGGTTTTTCGGTAACGTTGACTACAAATTGAGTTACTTTTTCGGGAATAAAACCGTTAAACGTTCCTGTGGTTGGCTGTACCATAACGTGAACGGTGTTTTTACGATCTACTTCTGATGTGATCACAGTATGTGCTCCAGCACCTAATTTGTATGCTTCAGAAATACCATCGTCGTCGTATTGTGTAAACGACGATTTTCCAGCAGGATATATTTCGTAAATGCGCAGTTTTTCATTGATTTCCGATACATTGTTATTCGGATTTACCATCGGAATAATAGCACCACTTTTTACCAAAACTGGAAGTTTCCAAATCGGACTGTCAAAATTATTAATAATGCGATTTCCTTCGTAGGTTTCACCAGTAAAATAATCGATCCAACTCCCTTCTGGTAAATAAATGCCATTTCGAATGTCATTTCCTTCTTCGTCTGATGCCGTTGCTTGGTAAATAGGAGCAACTAAGAAATAGGGTCCGTACATAAATTGGTATTGCGTTGCTTTACCTTCTGTATACGTATTTTTAGACTCCATAAACATCGGTCTGATCATCGGCTTTCCATCAACCGCTTCTTTTGCAATACTATAGGAATAAGGTAAAAGTTCGGACTTTAATTTCAAATAATTTCTATTGATAGAAGCTGTCGGTTCTGCCAAGGCGTGCGGATATTTTTCGTTCGCGCCCCAACCATCCATGTTCAATTGAATGGGTGTAAAAGTTTTCCATTGGAAATCTCGGGTGTTGATAATCGGTTTTTTTCCTCCAAAAATACCATCCATATCCGATGAAATATTCGGTTGTCCCGATAATCCAGAACCAATATAAGTAGGTATGTGAAAACGGATGTATTCCCAAGCGCCGCCCGTTTGATCGCCAGACCAAATCGTTGCATAGCGTTGCGTACCCGCCCAACCGTCTAACGAAATGATAAATGGTCTTGCCGTATTGCCATATTTAGACATGATCGTTGCGGCATCGGCAACACCATTAAGTCCGAACGAATAGCCAGGGCCCACCCAAGCCACATCGGTTTTTAATACGCGTACGCCAGCATCGCGTACTTCTTTAACAATATCACGTTGTAATAAGGCGCTAATGCTGTCAATTGGATGCAAGTCGGATTGGGTCCATAAGCCAATTTCTACGCCATTTTTCCGAGCATAATCGCCAAAGGATTTTAGGTTTTTAATGTTGCCATCCAAAGTTTCGGTTTGGCCATATCCCGCGCCGTAACCATCATTTGGAAGAATCCATCCCAAAGGCATGTCATTACTTTTATAACGGTCAATAACAGCTCTCGCTGAAAATTGGTAATTCTTAAATTCTCCATTAAGGGATTCTTTGATTCCCGTATTATTTTTTTGACTTTCCTTGTAGCGTTTGCCGTCTTCAAATAAAATTCCTTTTTCATCTTCAGCCCAATAATCGCGATTGTAAGCATTCAAATGGCCTTCGTAAAAACCAAATTTTGGAATTAATACAGGGTTTCCAGTTAATTGGTGAAAATCATTCAGCAAGGCAGTAGGAGTATCATTTATCATAAAGAAAACGTCTAGATAATCCGTACTGTGTGATAGTTTGACGGTTCCAGATTCTTTACTTCCAAAATCGTAAATTCCTTTTTTAAAGGTGTACCACATCACCGCGTATCCTTTGGTCGACCAAAAAAATGGGTTAGGAGAGGCCACTCCGCTATCGGTCCAATTGTTTTGGTTTTCGATAGCAATGACATTTCCCTTATGAGAAAATCGTCCGTTTTGAACGCCTCCGCCGTAGAAATATTCGTTTGTATTTTCTTTTAAACGGATCGAAACTTCCTTTTCCTCAAAAACAGGTAGTGCTGTTTCTTCTACAATAACGGATTGCTTTTGCGCATCCAGAATTTTAAACAAGGCAGTTTGCTTATTAAAAACGACCGTTATTTTTTCTGTAGAAATAGATATTTCATTTTGTTGGTCAGTAACGTTTAAATTGGAGACGGCTCTTCTCGGATTATCTACCAATATCTGAGCTTCAGGTTCTGCTTTTGGAGCACGCATTCCTTTTCCCGAATTGTCTTGAAAAAGTCTGAAAATAGTATTCCCATAAAAATCAAGAAGCATTTTCTCATTGTTAGGAAAAGACACTTCTACAGTCGTGCTATTTATTTTTTTTGCAGAAATCACTTGAAGACTTTCCGATGATTCTGCTTTTTCAGTTCCCTTTTTAGTTCCGCCTTGAGCGTGAAGATTATTTACAGTTACAATCGAAGTTATTGCAAACAAAAAACGTGCAATGGGTTTGATGGACCGAGTTCTAATTGTTGTCATATTTTGATTTATTATTCCCTTTATATGTAAAAAACGGCTTTTAATACCTAGAAATACCCCTTTGATTTTATAATTTAAGGTGTTTTAGGAAAATTATAATTTTTCCACCTAGCCTTATGTTATTTACTGAAGCGAGTCGTTTTTTTACTTTACTGTAACGGTAAATTGTCCAATCTTAGCTTCCACGTTTTCTTTAGATTTGTTGCTAATGCGAATGAATTTCACCGCTTGATCCACTGAAGCGTTCCTGATCGCTTTGTCTTCTTTAGTTTGCAGCGTTTTCCAATCCGTTCCATTACTAGAAACTTCTAATTGTAAACTTTCATAAACAGACGAAGGAGTTAGTTTATAAGCAATTTTCTTGACGTTACTCACTTCTTTCAATTCAAAACCAAAGTATGCAGCTGGCGCAATTTGAATCACTTCCAAAGGTGGATTTAAAGAAAGCATTCTGTCTTTCAATCTGATTTGTTGGTTTTTCAACTGAGCAATAGAAGTATATAAAGAATGTGGATTGTAATTGGCTTCTACTTCTAACTTGGTATGAAACTCTTTGTTGTAAGCATTAGTCAAATAAGCAAAACCAGTATCGATTAAAGGAGCAACCACCAAAGTAGCGGTTTGTATTCCGGGTTGATACGGATTCTGATTTTCGGTATGATCGATCGCATACATCTGCGATTTGATGGCTTTGATGGCTTGGTAACTCAGTTCAAAATCAGCAGTATTTTTAGCTTGTAAAGCTTTGTACATTTGCAACATCGCAAGACCCGATTGTCCTTGCAATTTAAACTGTTCTGCCCACGCACGAATTTCAGTCAAAAGCACTGGATTATCAGTACTGTTTAATAAAATATCCGAAGCTTCGACCATCGCTTGAAATTCATTTTGAATGCTTTCAAAGTTTATAATGGTTTGATTGGCTTCTAGATTTTTAAGAAATAAATCGGCTTGCGGTTTAAAATTTACCGATTCTACGCGTCGGTACAAATGACCGTTTGGACCTAAATCACTATTGTGACGAGCGAAAATTTCTAGGGCTTTATAACTTTCTGGCATCACTACTTTTAAAGCGCTCAACCATTTTTTGTCCGCGTCATAATTGGTCATGTTCCAAGAATAATCAGCCACACCATAAATGGTAATTTTAGATGCTTCGGCATGTTCCATTGGGTTAGAAACAAAACCAGAAACGGAGTTGGCGATATTTGTTGCGTTTCCGTAAGTTGGACCTAAAAGCAGGTGGTTTCTAACGTAATCTGAAACGGGGAAATTCCACCAAATAAAAGCTTCTCTTTGAATCTTCGAATTGATCCATTGCATCGTTTCTTGATCAATATCGGCAATCACACGATTTCCTGTCCACATAATTCGAACAGAAGGATCCAATTCTTTACCTAAAGTTACGAGATATCCATTTTTCGGATCCGACCAACTTTTGTTGTATTCTGTAGGACACATGATCAGAGGTTTTACATCCTTTTTTATCTTTACAAATTCAGTATTGATGTAATTTAACAATTGAGCTTGTTGACTCGGATTGGTTCCTTCGCCTGAGATATCATCAAAAAATACCGCGTAAGAACGTATTCCTAAATCGTACATCAGTCCGAATTTATGCAATAAAGCCGCTCGATCTGTGTCATTCCATTGAATATCTTGTCCAGGATGTATGGCCCAAACAAAATCAACGTGATTCATTTCGGCTCTGTCAATTAGTTTTTTTAATTGAATCGCTTCGTTTTCAGGATACGGTTTTCTCCAATTGGGAGAACTGTGGTAAGGATCGTCTTTTGGACCGTATATATAAGTATTTAATTTGTTTGCGCCGTAAAAATCCAATTGACGAATGCGGTGTTCAAAACTCCAAGGCGTTCCGTAAAAACCTTCAACAACGCCACGTGCCGTAACATCTGGAAAATCGATAATTTCGCCCATTGGCATTTTGTTCGCTTTCAGTAAAGCGAGTAAAGTTTGTGCACCATAATACGTGCCTCTAGCATCGCTACCAATTACTGTAAGTTCGTTTTTAGAACTGGAGATATAATAACTCTCTGGTTTTGTGGGTACTTTTTTAATTAGATTTTTTGAGAACTTACTCTTGATATCCCCTATATTGATAGTAAAACCAGTACGCGCTGTATTTTTAGCTGTAAAAAATGACGAAAGTAAGGCAGTAGTTGCTTTATCGGTATTCTTTTGTTGCACATTAAATTGCGTTGGAAGTACAATTTCACTAGTTATCGTTACAACTTGTGGAGTGGGATTGATTGCTTTATTTTGAGCAAATCCTACGCTACTACCGAAAATAAATAGGATAGAAAGGACTTGCTTTCTCAAAGAAAACTGGTTTTTTATTTTCTGTTGGTTCATCCTATATTTATAATAAAGTACAGAAAAGGCGGGTTGTTTTTTGGTTGAGTCCATTTTTTTAAAATTTATTTTCGGCTAATATATTAAGTTCGTTTTTCGCTTCTCTTAGGAGCTTTTCTAAATTTTCAGGCTTGCTTGTTCTATCAAATTTTTGAACGATTGTGTTGAGTTGATCCAATTCGGTAGTCATTTTATTTTCAGCGAAATGCGCTCGAAGTATTCTGATTTTTTCGGCATCTTGAATTCCTTCTCTCAACGTTTCAAAACGGATAGAAGTTTGATTGTTAGGATAAACAATATAGGTATCGCCAGCTGGCCAAGCTCTAAAGCGGGAATCTTGTAAGGGATTTTCCGTCCAACTGTTGTAAGCCCAACGAAGAAAGCCATCAAAATCAGCTGCCATCGTGTACCAACCAATAAAAACGCCTTCGGCAGGAGGAGAAAAGGTAAACGTATTGGGGAAACTGTCTGTGCAGCAAACGTAATGCGTGCTAACGTAGTCGTTTGCGCGTCGTTGCAGCAAATCGCCTGCATCTACCGGATGTCCAAATGCAACTGACATGTCTTTTAAATCATTCGGATAGAGCTTGTAACTTTTGTGATTGTCAGCAAAAGAAACACCAAATTCAGGAGCATATCTATTTAATAATTGCAACATTGCTTTCATTTCTTCGGGACCGCGCTCGTCCATCGCAATTCGGGTAATTGTATTCCAGCCTTTTTGTTCCAAATGTGCTTTGAATTGTTCTAAAAACGGAATCCATAACGCTTCGTAGGCTGGTGTTCCGGGCGCAGCACTTATTTTAATTTCCTTGTTTTCGTTTTCATCAAAATAGTAAAACTCATTACCCCAAGGAACCATAGAGTAGCAGCTAATTTGTTTTTTAATGCCCAAATCCATCATCATTTGGACCCACGTATCAAAAATAGAATAGTCGTATTCCCATGTCCCATTTTTTTTCTTTTTCCATTCAATCATAGCCTCAAATTGATCGAATGTTTGACCGCCCCACGGACGTTTATTCAGCGATACCGTTATTACTTTTTGTCCTGCATCGGCAAGACGTTTCATTAACGGCTTTAAAAGCGCAATATGTTCGGGAGACCACGGTTTTACATTATGATAGCGCGATACAGCATACGGATTTTGCCATAAATCCAAATGGAATTTCCAATCGGTTGCGACGGGTAAAACGCGATCAACAACTTTCAAATTCAACTGAAACTGTTTGCTTTTTTGTCCTTCAATATGTAATGTAAAAGTACTTTGATACGATCCAGCTGTTGCGTTTTGAGGAATCTCGATTGTTACCCAAACTGGTCTGGTTTCTCGTGCTTTTATCGCATAGCTAGAAACAGGCTCTAAAACATCGGCCGCTAAAGAAGACGCGAAATCTTCCGGTTTTCGATAACCGCAACCTTCGCCAAATTCGTCTGTGATTACGTATTTAACGAAATTAATTGTTGCATTTTCAGAAGAGATAATTTGTCCTTTATCCGATTTAAAATCAGAAATTTTAGTATTGACTTTGGTTAGGGAATCAGTGCTCCATAAAACCAATTGCAGTGAGATGCGTTCGCCTTTCCAAGCAGTTCCAGACCACGAATTTTGGGGTGTTATTTTGGGAACTTCACTGCGTAAGAACCGAATATTTGTGGATGCAATCGATGCTTGCAAAGCGTTTGAAATAAGTAACCAGTCTTCATTTTTGGTGGGATTGGGATCTTGCGGTTCTTGGTACGTTTTCGCGACCACAATGTTTTGCTGATTTTTACAACTAAATGCGAATAAACAAATACCGAAGAGTAGCACTATACGTTTCATAGTAATGAATTTTAGGATGAGGTCTTAATGCAAATTGCACATTATAAAAAAAGTCCAAACACACAGTTGCAATGTGTTTTCTGTTTAAAGAAAAGGTATGCTTCCATGTGTTTGAACCACTTTATTCATTTTAATTTTTTTCTACTGTTTATTTACGCAATACTGTGTCACTGTCTGGCCAAGGAACCAAGGTATTGGTATTGGTATCTGTTGGCATTTGCGCATTGACACTTCTTAAATATGCACTCAATTCCTGCGCTAATGCTTTGACTTTGTTCGGGTCTTGGTTTGCCAAATTAGTAGTTTCTCCAATATCATTGGTAATGTTAAACAACTCAAAACTGCGATTCAAATGGTAGTAAATCAATTTCCAATCTCCTTTTCGTATCGTGCTCGATGCTCCAATTCCAGGACCAGTTGGTCCCCAATTGTTTGGGTAATGCCAAAATAAAGCTCTGGTATTGTTGTCTTGTTTTTTTCCTTTTAAAATGGGCGTAAAACTTTTTCCGTCGACAGTTTGAACGGTTTTGTATTTGGTTATTCCTGCCATTTCTAAAAGTGTAGGAAAATAATCTTCTATAATAACAAAATCATCAGTAGTTGAATTTGCGGTTGTGATTCCAGGCCATTTTACGATCATTGGCTCGCGAATTCCACCTTCGTGTACCGAACCTTTTCCACTAGATAAAGGTTTGTTGTGCGTGTGTTTTACGCCTCCTCTTTCTACTGCACTTAAGCCGCCGTTGTCAGACATGAATAATATAATCGTGTTTTTGGAAAGGTTTTTTTGGTCTAAATGATCTAAAATATCTCCCAAACTTTTATCCATTCCTTCAATTAAAGAGGCATAGTTGGCTTCCGTAGGATCCAAACCAGCATCCTTGTATTTTTGCTCAAATCTTGGATCTCCTTGAATTGGGGTATGAAGTGCATATTGCGATAGATACAGATAAAACGGTTTTTTATCAGCTACAGCATCATCCATGGCACTAATGGCTTCTTGGGTCAGTGCTTCGGTAAGAAAAATGTCTTTTCCGTGGTATTTTTCTAAACCAGGAACATCATAATCAGTAGTTTTTCGATTTAGATCTCTAAAATTATCTGTCCCATAATAACTGCCCGGTTGACCCGCAGCGTGACCGCCAATATTAATATCAAACCCAAGATTAGTAGGATCTGCACTCGGCGTTTTAAAGGCACCAAAATGTGCTTTTCCAACGATAATAGTTTGGTAACCATTGTTTTTTAAAATTTCTGGCAACGAGGTAATGTAGGTAGAACGAGGTATAGTGTCGGAAGATTGCGCACCGTTCAAATTCCATTCGGGCATTTTTAATCCAGCAGGAGGAGCAACCATCAAGGTATCTCTTTTAAAAGTCCAATTTGTTACTCTGTGCCTCGCGGCATTCATTCCAGACATTAAGCTCACTCTAGTAGGTGTGCAGATAGGAGTTGCATATGCTTGCGTGAATTTCATTCCTTCTTTGGCCAAACGCTCCATATTGGGTGTGTGGTATCTCGAATTTAAAGGCGTCTTTTCTGTCCAAAAAGGAACAGAAGTATCTTGCCAACCCATATCATCTACTAAAAACAGAATAATATTTGGTTGCTTAGCTGTAATTGCCTGGTTGTTTTTCGTGCTTTTACAAGACGTAAAAGCTACGAAGACACCGCATAAAAACAATATTTTTTGAAATGATTTAGTCATGTGCTATTGCATTTCCATTTAAAACTTTTTTCTCACTATTTGGTGCTTTGTAAAAAACTTCAAGTGCACCGCCACCAGTTGCCTCGTGGTAATTGATCGTAATTGGATGCCATCCTTTTTTTAGAGCGACCATTCCGTTTTTTTCGATTGCCGAATGATTTCCGCCGTTATCTACTACAAATTTGTCGCCAATATATAATAAACTACCATCGTCAGATTTTGTAGCGAACTCGTACAGACCTTCTGTTTGTGCGTAAAAATAACCTTTGAAAACCATCGAAAGTTGTTCAATGCCCTCTTTACCTGCTAAATTAATTTCTTTCACAGTAGTAAAAATGGCATTTTTAGGCAAAGCCACAGAGTCCACAACAGTAAATTGTTTTACCGCTGACCAACGTTTTAAGGCTCCTTTAGTCGGAGTGATCGTTACAGGTTCTAAGTAGGTTTGCTTTTCGATAAGTGCCGATTTTGTTTCACTTGCCACTTCTCCGCGGTAAGCGATCGTGTTTAATTTTGTTGTTGCTGTAAATTCTAACGGAGCCGTATATCTTTTAGATGTTTTTGTCGGTATACTTCCATCGGTGGTGTAATAAATCTCCATATTTTCTAATGGCGCTTTCAATTCGACAGTCGCTTTATCCAAAAAGGCCACTTTGTCTTTCAAACCAGTTACGGTAGGAATATGGTAACGAATATTCAAAGCATCTAATCTTTGATACTGCATGTTCATTCTTCTTTGAAAATCATCGTAATTTTTGTCCTCTTTTGAAGTCCATGCTGTTTCTGCTAATGCTAACATTCTTGGGAAAGCCATGTATTGCAAACGTTTGAAATTGGGAATCATTTCGGACCATAAATTCGCCTGAACACCCAAAATATGTTTGGCTTGTTCTTTGGTGAAATTTTCTGGAACTGGCTCGTATTGGTATACTTTATCGAACGGAGTTACCGCGTGTTGTGCATCAAAATAGTACTCGAAGCAAGGCGTAATTACCATATCGTTACCATGTTGTGCAGCAATGTCTCTCATCTTTGGAGCCCAGTTGCGCCACCACATCATTGTTCCATCTTTAGACAAACCACCTTCAACAATTTCATCCCAACCTAATAATCTTTTTCCTTTTGAATTTAAAAAAGCTTCAATGTCTTTATTGAAAAAAGATTGTAATTCGTGCTCATTTTTTAAATGATTGTCTTTGATTGCTTTTTGGCAAAGCGGACATTCTTTCCAAGATTGAATATTTACTTCGTCGCCACCGATATGAATGTATTTTGAAGGAAATAATTCGGCAATTTCAGTTAATATATTTTTGGTAAATTCATACGTAGTTTCTTTTCCTAAACACGCTGGGTGAGAGAAGTTTTCGCCCCAACCTGCTTCATTGGTACAGGATAAATACGGATAATTATCAATAGCTGCTTTTAAATGTCCAGGCATATCAATTTCTGGAATCACTTCAATTTGTCTTTCTGCAGCGTAGGCAATAATTTCTTTAATCTGTTCTTGAGTAAAAAAACCGCCGTACATTTTTTGTCCATCGCGCTCGTGATAATGCGTTGGATCAATACTATATAAAGGATCTGTTTTGGCAAGTTCATTGCACGTTTTATCGTGAGAACTCTCAATACGCCAAGCCCCCTTTTCGGTTAATAAAGGATATTTTTTTATTTCGATACGCCACCCTTGATCATCTGTTAAATGCATGTGGTAGGTATTTAATTTGTACAATGCCATGTAATTTAAAAAGGTCTTTACATCATCGATTCCAAAAAAGTGTCTGCTAAAATCCATTTGCATTCCTCGCCAAGAAAAACGAGGTTGATCATTAATTACAACGCTTGGAACCAACCAATTTTTCTCGTCGCTGTTTGCTTTTTCAATGCTTGCTGGAAGCAATTGACGAAGCGTTTGAACCGCGTAAAAATAACCGGCAGCATCACTTGCTTTTATACTAATTTTTTTTGGAGTGACTTCTAAATGATACGCTTCTGGTTTAATGTTATCATCTTTTGAAAAAACAATAGCGGCACCGTCTCTACTTTCTGAAACAGCAATAGGATAACCTGCAGCATTTTTAAATAAATCAGATAAATAAGTGGCTGCAGGTTTTTGTTTGTCATTATCAATAAAAACCGTGGTGCTTTTAGAAAAGGAGTACGAACCTTCCGTAAGAACCATTTCAGACGGTTTCGGAACAAGGGATATTTCTTCTTCCGTAAATGTTTTAGTGGTGGTCTGACAGCTGTTGCATACTACTAATAGCATCAGGATTATCGAATAATATTTCATCTTTTTGTTATTTTGGGGTGTTAATTTGTTATTTTGCTTGTAAGGCAGCTTCCAATTTATCAGAATCTTTAAAATAATTAATGCCTAAAGTATCCCAATGTTTTTGCATTTTCTTTAGCGCTACTTTAAAGGTATCGTAATTTTTATTTTCCATTGTTGTCCATCCTACTTCGGCGTAAGCAGCGATTCTTGGAAAAGCTTGGCGTTCTACGTCGGCATTTGTTGGTGTCCATTCGCTCCACATTTGGCAACCTACTCCATAAATATTTTTGTGAAATTGCTTATCTAAACCTTCTGGAATTGGGTCGAAGCTATATGCCTTTTCTAGCGGAATAGATTCGTAGCTGTAATCTAAATAGGTTCTGTCGTGTAAAGAATTTACAATTCCGTAGCCCTTTTTGGCAGCATCTGTTAAGAGCTCTAAATCACCTTTCCAGAATTGAACAATAACGTTTTTAGCTAATTCTTTCTCAGCTTCTTGATCGCCTTGTTTTTCTTCAAAATCAGTATGAATATTTTTTCCTAAAATTTCGTTCCATCCCATCATTCTGCGCCCGTTTGCTTCAATGAATTTAGAGATGCTATTTGTAAAATCAATTTGTAAATCGGCAGGTGTGTTGATGTTATGTTCTTTCATGTATTTTTGAACCGACTTAGAGTTTTGCCAAACTTCATAACCAACTTCATCACCACCAATATGAATTACTTCTGATGGAAATATTTGAAAGATTTCAGTTAAAACATCTTTAATGAAAGTAACCACTTCCGGTTTAGTGACATCGTAATTATCGTATAAACGACCAAATTTAACGGGTACGTCAATCTTTACACCAGCAGTTCCTAACCACGTATAGGCAGCAATTGCGGCACTAGAATGTCCTGGCATTTCAAATTCAGGAACGATGTTAATATTTCGAGCTGCGGCATAAGCCACAATATCTTTTAACTGCTCTTGAGTGTAAAATCCGCCATGAGGTTGGCCGGAAGTTTTTCCACTTTTCCACGTTCCAATTTCGCTATCAGTACGAAAAGCACCTACTTTAGTTAAAAGTGGGTATTTTTTTATTTCAATACGCCATCCTGCATCATCGATCAAATGCCAATGCAAGGTGTTCATTTTTAGTAATGCCATTTGGTCAAGCATTTGTTTTACGAAAGCTTCGCCATGAAAATAACGGGCATCATCCAACATAAAAGCGCGCCATTTAAAACGGGGATTGTCCTCTATAGCGACCGATGGTATTAAATACGTTATTGCTTGAGATTCTTTTGTAGCTTCAACAGACAGTAACTGTTTCAATGTTTGTACACCATAAAAATAACCTGCTTTACCAGTAGCAGAAATGATTATTTTTTTGGGTGTTACTTGCAATTCGTAAGCTTCGGGATCTAACCCTTCTTTTTTCTCAAATACAATCGCTGATTGCTTGTCGGCGTTTGCGACTAAAGTAAACTTTGTTGTTGCTGTAACGTAGTTTTGCAAATCTTTTACAGCGCTTTGCTGTTCATCTAAATCTGAAAAAATAGTTTGTCCGTCTTGTAACGCAAATGAAGATTCGTTTAAAACCAAAGACAATGGCTGTGGAACTATAGCGATGTCAGCTTTTGAAAACGATCTGTTTTTTTCGGCACAATTGGTTAGTGTTAATAATGCTACGAGTGCAAATACGGTTAGTCTCATGTTTACTAGTTTAGGTTTCAATAGTTTTTAGTTTTCTTAATTTTATTATAAATCGATTTCCAAAAATAGCAAAGATTATATATTAATCACACCAGTGCCTACCAGTTTTTTTGCGAATACTTTAATGATTGCTAATTAATTTTGAACAGATGAAATAAATTGTAGCTGTAAATTGATAAAGCTGATTGTATTTGCGATTTAGAACAGTTAATAAAAGAATCTTTTATAAATGTTTGTACAAATCTAAAATAGTACACGCTATTGATTTATTTGAGATTAAGTGGTTGTCTACTCATTTCAATTATTATTTTACTTTCTAAAAATTTGCACTACCATTTTTTATCCTGAATGTAAATTAGAGTGCTGTTTTGCAGTACTATGCATAGTTCGAATTTATATTAAATTTAAGCAAGACTAGTATTATTTCGACCAAGGGCATATTTTTGAGGTTAGCGGGTGAATTTGTTTCGCTTAAAGTGTTATGCTGTTTGTATAAGGCATAAAAAAACGAGCTTAAATTGCTTTAAGCTCGTTCGTTACACTATTTTAACAAAGTCTAATCTTGTTTGATAAATTCCATTTTGTAATCGGTAGCAGCAAATTTCATTAGCGCTTTATAAATGTAATCGCTTACTTTTTTCTCACCAGGAATATTAATTAAATCCACAGTGTCTTCCGGCATGTGGTATTGTGGGTGACCACCAGTATGGAGTCCTAAAACTGAAAGATCTTTGGCGTAAAACGATACGTGATCAGATCCGCCAACAGAACCCGCATGAACGATAGGAGATAGTCCTAGCGATTCACCCAAATTTTGCATAAATGCTACGCCATCGGGAAAAGTACCAGCACCGCCCATATAAATATGGTTTTGTTCATTTAATCGGCCAACCATATCCATATTGATCATTAACTTAATTTGTGAAAGGGGAACTAGTGGATTTTCTACAAAATAGTTACTGCCTAACAATCCTTGCTCTTCGGCACCAAATGCAATAAAAATTACGCTTCGTTTAAGTTCATTTTTGTGAGCAGCTACCTTTTCTGCAATTTCTAAAAGTGCCGCAGTACCGCTGGCGTTGTCGTCGGCACCGTAATGAATGGTGTTTTTCTTATCCGATTTTGACGAAGGTCCACCCATTCCTAAATGATCGTAATGTGCCCCCAGGATAATATATTCGTTTTTAAGAATGGGATCATTCCCTTCTAAATAACCAACCACGTTTGACGTATTCACTAAAGGCTTTTCTTGTTCGCCTTTTTCTACACGTAACCGTGCTTTAAAATTTTGCAGATACTTTTTTTCAAATGAAAGCAATCCTTGCTTTTTAAAATCTTTTTCGAGGTATTTAACTACTCTTTTATTTGCTTTTCCTCCAGGATAACGGCCTGCATTTTTTTCGGACGCCAAAAATAAAATATGGTCTTTTATTTCTTTTTCAGTAATTTCTGATTGCGAATATCCAGAAAAACAAAAGATCGTTACAAGCATTATTAGAAACGTGGTTTTCATCTTATTTTTTATTTTGTGAATTTGCGAATGTAAGGAATAATGATTTTGTCATGGTTAATTTTGTACTTTATTGCTTATAAGTTTTCATTCCGTCAAAAGTATTTCTGCGAAAATTGATAATACGGACGGTTTCATCTTTTACTATTATAGTGCTAAATTTCTAGAAATTTTATCGGATTAGGCGTTGCTTTTTTACGTCATTTAATATTCTTCAAAAATAGATTTTTTTTTATTTTGTGCACGAACACAAATTATTTTCGCGATCTAATCTTTAGATTTTTGTAAGATTAGTTCTTTTTTTTAGTGATTTTAATGTAGTTCATCGTTTATTTATGCTTTTTGTCGATAAAATTCAATATATTTTTATCTTTGCCGACTATTCACGTTATCAGTCGATTATGTTTTGCTATATTTAAGAAACTTTTTAATTAATTGCTGTAAAAGTGAATTGTTGTAATGAATTTTATAAACTCAGAACTACGATTATTATGCGAAATAAAAAATTCATTATCACATTATGTTTGTTCATTTATACATTTCTTGAATGTACAGCACGATCAATACCGCCACCGCCTGGATTACCTCCTAAAAAACTTCCGATAGATGGAGGAATACCTATTTTTATTGCCATAGCAATTATAATGGGACTGTATTTCATTGCTAAGAAGAAAAAAAAGTCCAAACAAATTACTAATGAAATTGCTGCAACTTAATTGTAATTAGTCAATCAAACATTTCATTTTAAATTTTGTAACATGAAAAAAACTACTTTATTTTATTTATTACTCGCATCAAGCAGTTGTTTTTCTCAAATCAATTTTCGTTCAAGCGCTTTGATGTATGTTAAGGATGAGATTCTTTTTGTAAAGCAATATGTAGATTTAGGAGAAGGTTCTAATTTATATTTAAGAAATAATGGACAATTAATTCAAGGTGCCGAAACCGCTTCAGTAAATAGTGGTACGGGTGAATTGTCAGTGTATCAAGAAGGTACGTCTGATAATTATGAGTTTAATTATTGGTGTTCACCCGTAGGCATCGCCTCTGCAACTCCAGGTAATGGGAATTTTGGTGTAAGTATGTTGAGTCGACCCACAACTACACTATTTTCAACATCTGCAATTTTAATCGATGGTCTTGAAAATTTGGATGGTGTTTCAAGTCCGCTTAAAATTTCGACATATTGGATTAATAAATTAGTAGCTGGAACTGAGTATTCAAGTTGGGTTTCTGTAGAGGGAGCAACTTCTATTCTTCCAGGCGAGGGCTTTACAATGAAAGGTACGAGCGGCACTGATACTACTAATCCAGATACTAGCACTATAAATAATCCTGGTAGTGCACAACGATACGATTTCAGAGGCAGACCAAACGATGGAAATATTTCATTTTCATTAATGCAAGATAATTTACTTTTAACTGGGAACCCTTATCCATCTGCTTTAGATTTAAATGCATTTCTTAATGAAAACGTTACAGTCACAGGTGGCATTGCTTATTTTTGGGATCAAGATGTGACAATAGATTCTCATTATTTAGAAGATTATAGTGGAGGATATGGATCGTATGCTGCTGGCTCACTGGGTAGTGATGGAATATATACTCCAGCAACTTTTAAATCTTATAATGCTGATGGCTCAGTCAATCCCGGAACCGAAGTTACGAGTATAATTTATCCTCGAAAATATGCTCCTATAGGGCAAGGATTCGTACTTAATGCAGTTACTAGTGGAACTGTAACCTTCAAAAATTCGCATCGAATCTATATTAAAGAAGGTTCTGGACTTAGCAGCTCACAATTTCATAAGCCAGCAGTTAAAGAGGATAAAACAAAAAAAACTGCAATTGGTGCCGAGACGGTCAATGAGATGTCTTATTTTAGAATGAATACGATTATAAATAATCGATTTACCAGACAAATAGCTTTGGCGTTTTTACCTACCGCAACTGATGAAGTTGATTTTGGAATTGATGCATTAAATATGGACAGCGAGTTACCCAATGACGTTACTTTTTGGTTAGCCGACGATAGTTTCGTAATTCAAGGAGTCAATTTTGATGCAACTAAAAAAATACCGTTACTTGTTAGAGCAACTACAAATTCTACTTTTAAATTTTCTATACCAGAATCGGTAAATTTTGACCCCAATCAAATGGTGTATTTGTACGATAATGTAACAGGTATTTATCATAATATTAAGACAGGGTCGTATTTATTAGATATTCCTGCTGGCGTTTATACTGATCGCTTTACATTGACTTTTTCTAATAGCACGCTCGGAACTACCGAAAACACACAGCAGCAGTTGGTTATTTATCAAGACAATTATAATCGCAGTTTAAAAATAAGTAATCCCAATACTATTGATTTACACTCTTTTCAGTTGTATGACCTAACCGGGAAACGTCTGTTGTCTAAGACAAAATTGGGCAGTAACACCAATTTTGAATTTTCAACCAGTGCTTTCAGTGACGGAGTCTATATCGTAGAATTTCTCACCCCGAATAATAAAAAGATCACACAGAAAATACTGATTTCAAAATCGACCAAAAAATAATTAGCAGCCATTCCAAAATTAATAACCCTTAACACTAATATAAACTATGATACATAAAATTACTCTCCAAAATCATAAGAAATTCTTATTATTTATTTGCTTAATGATTTCTATAGTAGTACATGCGCAAATAGGAATTGGAACTACGACACCAGACGCTAGTTCTATTTTAGATGTATCTTCTACAGAAAAAGGAATGTTAACTCCTAGAATGACAACTGCTCAGCGTACAGCTATAGTAACACCAGCCAATGGTCTTATAGTGTACGATACCGATTTAAGATCTTTTTACTATTATGTCGAAGCTCCAACATCGTCGTGGGTTCCAGTTAATAGTTCAGTAAATGGTAGAACTAATTTTAAAAGAATAAAAAGTACAGATAATTTATCAGTTGTTCTAGCAGCTGAACTTGCTGCTGGAGGTGGATCAGTTTATAAATTAAATGAAAAATCACTTTATGAAATAAATGGGACTATCAATCTTAATTTTCCTATCGAATTAAACAATGCATCTATTGTTGGACTGGATTCAGGCGAGGATAAATTGATAAGGGCTAGCGGAAATCTATTTGTTGGTAGTACAGGCGGTTATATAAAATTGCTAACTGTTTCGGCACCAGGAAAAATCTTTGATATCGTTGGCGTAGGATCTGGAGTCAATATTCAGAACTTAATATTTAGAGATATGATAGTGGTCAATTCCGGATCAGTTGGGTCGCTAGAGAATTTCGGTCTGGTTTTTTCCACGATTGTTCAGTATGTAAATAATAATGATGGTATTGTATATAAAGATATTGGAAAATTGTTATTGGAAAATCAAGGATGGTTTGCTAACAATCAAGGAACTTTTGAAAAACTTGAAGGAACATTTGATTCCTTTCAAAAGCAGGGTGGATTTAGCGAGGTAAACGGCACGTACGTCGGATTAGATGTTTCTAGCAATCCAGACATTACTGGAAATGCGGTAATGTCAAATGTAAATTTTTCAGGAACGCCTACATCGGGTAAATATGTGAAAGGCTATACTTTAGAAAGTTATCCAAATTATAACTTTACAAATGATTGGTACGTAGATTCTCCTGGTATACCACGTGAAGGTGATGCAGCAGCAACAGGTACCATCTATAAAAACAATAGAGATTTCATCCCAACTAATAGTGGTTCAGGAGTCAAAGTTAATACTCCAACCACCCAACCCAAGAATTTATTTAGATTTACGTCTACTACAGGACGATTGACTTACGAAGGTAAAAAACCTAGGGCTTTTCAAGCAACTTGCACCATATCTTTTGAAGGAACAGGTTCAACAAATAGCGATACAATCTTCTATTTTGTTAGAATAAACGGAACAATGGTTACAGCACTTCCGGAAACGGAAACATATACCGATACAAAAACTGGTAGTATAATAAGTAACATAACGGTCACGGGAACGATCGTTCTAGCTGCTGGTGAATCAGTAGAATTATATGCCCAAAGATTAAATGGGAGTAATGGTGTAAACCTTGTTTCTTATAATCTTTCACTCAAATAAAATCACTAATATAATATAAAATATATATATATTTATACTAAGCGACTTCTATATTTTATTTTAAAACAAAAATTAAAAAAACCTTTAGCGTACTTGCTAAAGGTTTTTGCATTAAATCAAATACTAGCTTAAATGAAATAGTGCATTTTATGTAATTATTTATTTATACGTTTTTAGGTTCAGGATTTATTAAAATTTAAGTTTTAGTATAAAAGAATATAGTTTTATCATTTTTATAGCTATTTTTTCGTTTTCCGATATCTGAGTTTTTTAAATATTTTTGTATATTTACTAATCTCGTAATTATATGAGCTATCAAATTTTATAAGAAAATCAGACTTTCTGTGTTTCATTCAAGATATTATCGTTTTTTACTGAAAGTATTTATGTGCCAACAAAACATACAGTAAAAATTAATTACTAAATTTTAACTAATGCAGGAGGAGAGAAAAGGTACAAAAGGCGGGCTTAAATTATTTGACTATTCTAGTTTCAGCAGTACTAAAAAGTATGCAACCAAAACAGTACTCATAGTTTGGTTGGTTTTATTTGTCTCTTTTTTTGTTAGAGGGTTTTACTTATTTCCTGATCTATGGTTAAGATGGGTCACCTTTCTAAGTTTTTTGGTCATTGTCTCGACCTTTCTATTTGTTTTAATAAGCTTAGGTAAATTACGACTAGCCAACTGGTCTCTTTCTATCGCATTGTGGCTCTTTATTGCTTTTTCCGGCTATTTAATCGGTGTATCTATAGCTCCAAATTTATTCATACAGATAAGTGTGGTTTTAACTGCATTATTTTTATTGGGATGGAAAGGCGGAATAACATTATTAGTTCTAGTTTTAATTTCAAGCTTTACAAAACCTTATTTAGACAGCTTTACTTATTTCGCTTCTCCAATTGTTTTAAATTATCCTCTCGTTGGATGGATTGAGTTTACAATTATACTCAGTACTATTTTTATACTGTGGTATTATAAAAGTCAGGATAAAAATAGTAGCGACAGTATTCTTCAACAGAAAATTACGGGATTCGCGCAAGAGTTAAAAGTAAAAGAAGTAGCTATTGCCGAACTGCAAACTAAAGTTAAACGCGCAGAAACACTTTATGCAGTGAGTCGTATTTTGCACAAAGACGAGTTTTCTTCTCCGATCGTTTACCAACAAGTGATAGATACTATAGCTCAATCCTACCAGCATCCACATAAAATTGCGGCACAACTGAACATTGGAAAAGCATGCTACAAAACCTCCAATTTCCGATCATCGAACCATGCTGTTCATGCCGAGGTAGAGTCAGTAAAGGGTGTTGCAATTCGTATCGAGATAGACTATTTAAAACCAAGACAAGAACTTGACGAAGAGTCACTTTTAGAAGAAGAAGAGTTGTTTTTAAACGAATTACTAGCTATGCTTACGGTCTATGCCAAACATAAAGAGTGTACGACGGAGCTTAATGATTATAAAAAAGCGCTCGATAGCGCTTCTATGGTATGCGTTACAGAAGTTGGTGGCGATTTTTCTTATGTGAACGAAAATTTTGCTAGAATTAGTAAGTACAATTGTTCAGAGCTAATTGGTAAGAACTACAAAATGTTATCAACTGATTTTCATTCCACCAAAAAGTTTCAGGAAGTAAAGGATACAATAAGAAAAGGGGAAATCTTTAGAGGAGAATTTAGAAACAAAGCAAAAGATGGAAGTTTTTACTGGATTGATTCTACAATAGTTCCTATTTCAAACCAAGAAGGAAAAGTATGTAAATACATTTGCATCAATCATAATATCACCGAATTAAAAGAGGTATTAGAGAATTTTAGAATTAGTCAAGAACGTTATAAATCGATCATTAACGTTTCAAATACTGGTGCTTGGGAATACAATTTTGAGAATAATCAAGTTTGGTATAGCAAACAATATTTTTCTTTACTCGGTATCGATCGACCTGATATGACGTTGCCGCAAGGAATTAATACAGATTGGATTGATAAATTGCATCCTGAAGATAAGGAAAAGGCAGTACAGACTTTTGAGGATTTTATTAAAGGTGATTCAACTGGTTTTTACGAAAATATTTTTAGATTAAAGCATGAAAACGGGAAATGGGTTTGGATTTGGTCGCGTGCCAAAAAACTTAAAGACAGTAACGGCAACGTTACCAGTATTACGCTCGGAACTCATATTGATATTTCAGACCGCGTCAAATCAGAACAAAAAATTAGGGAAAGTGAACAACTGATGAGAAAAATCACCAGTCAAGTTCCTGGCAATACCTATATGTTTGAAATCGAAGAAAGTGGTAATTGTATCATGATTTTTAATAATAAAGGAACAGATCTTTTTAACCATCCGTTTGAAACCCACGAACTTTTAAAAGCTCCTGAAAAACTTATAAATTTAATACACGACGATGATAGAGTTAAGTTTGACAATACGATGAAAGACGCCTTTCATACGCAAGCAGCAATTAGTATACAGTTTAGGTTAGTGGTAAATGGTCATAGTAGGTGGCGATGGCTGCAGGCAATTCCTGAAAAAGATGTAAACGGCAAAATCATTTGGTATGGTGCAACAAGCGATATTACTGATCTGGTTGATTATATCACGTCTATCGAACAAATTATATTCGATATCGGTCATGTCATTCGCAGGCCGCTTTGTTCTATGATCGGTATGACTAAATTACTTATGGAAAATTATTTTAATCCGAATGAACTCAAAGATTCTTCTACTAAGTTGAACCTTATTGCATTAGAAATGGACAAATTTATTCACGAACTCAATCGAAATTACCAACAGAAACGAAAGAGTACTAAACTCAATATTGATGTTTCGACAGCAATTGACAATAGAAATTCGTTATTCAAGTAATCAAACTATATTCAAATCATTGCTATTTACTGACTTAAATTTCATACAATCTAGATTATGGAGGTATTGTATAAGATATTTAAAAAAACATATAAAATATTTTTGTAGTCAACGCGTAAATTTGAAAAGTAAATAACTTAAAATTAATTATTATGAAAACAGTACTTAAAATAAAAATTGGAGTATTAGCGTTGGCGATGGGTACTATTGTTTCTTGCAAAGATAAAGATACAGTTGAACCAACAACAACTACTGATTATGATATTAACTCATCAGAAAGTGATGCAGATAGTATTTACGTAGTGCAAGACAGTACTATTATTGATACGGCAACAACGGTGATTCAACCATAAATTGAGAGGATAAAGTTTTAAATTAGAGTATAAATTTGTATTCTTTTGTCTAGTCCTAAAAAAACGATACAGGATTAATAAAATAAATATACAAATTATTAAACAGTAGTGAGCAAAAGCTTACTACTGTTTTTGGTTTTATAAGTTCTCATTTTAATTTGATTTTGCACATGCATTTGATTAGGCGTAAGCATAAAATTAGAATAATGGGGTCTTTTATTGTTGTAAATTTCAACAACTTCTTTTATTATAGGCAAGCTTTGGTTGTGTTTATCAATATTAAATTCTTGCTTTAAAATACCATTTATTCTTTCTGCCACAGCATTTTCGTAAGGATCTGAATTTTGTGTCATACTACATTTTATTTCACTTTTGTTGAGTAGTTTTTGATATTCAATAGCACAATATTGTAAACCTCTATCTGAATGATGTATTAATGATAAGTCCTTGTCTTTTCTGTGCTTTACTGCATTTTCTAAAGCAACCAAAGTGCTTTTTGTGTTCATATTATCAGCCACATTAAAGCCCATTATTTTTTTTGAATATGCATCAGTTACTAGGCTTAAATAATATGGATTGTCTCTTTTTCCAATATATGTGATGTCCGATACCCAGACTTGTTCTGGCCGCTGTATTTGTAAATCTAGAATTTGGTTTTGATGTTTCCTGAATCGATGATGAGAGTTCGTTGTTATATGATAGGAACGTTTAGGTGCTATTAATAAATGATTGGCTCTAAGCATGTTAATAAACTTATCCCTACCTATTTTTAGTTCTTTTAATTCGTTATTTAAAAGAAAATATAACTTTTTACTCCCAATTCTAGGCATAGTTTGTCTGATTTCTAAAACCATAGAAACCACTTTTATAGCATTAGATTGTCTAACTGTTCTTCTTTTTATTTTCCGATAATAAACCTGTCTATCTACCCCAAACAAAGTACAGGCAAACATTACTGTTTGATTTTGTTGTTCTTTAAAATGATTGATTGTTCGGGTGATGAGTTTTTTCGTATGTCAATTTGATATTCTTTTTCTGCAATATCAATCATCATATCAAAAATGATAGCTTTCTTGTCGGCTACATAAGCTTGTCGCTCTAGAAGGGCTTTCTGTTTTTCTAATAATTTGACTTGAGCCTCAAGTTCCATTATCTTGTGTTCGGGTGATTTGGGCATATTCAAAGGTGTCTGATTTTCCCAATCAAAGTTACCAAATTTTCTACGCCAATTAACAATGGTTTTTCTACATTGAATCCCATATTTCTTTGTAGCCTCTGTAGCTGTGAGTTGTCCTTGTTCAATTTCTTGAACAATTTGTAATTTAAAAGACATTGAATAGTCTTTTTGGGTTCGCTTTAAATAGCGACTTACTTCTAGGTTTTCCATAGGGATACATTTTTGTGTATCGCTATTTCAGGACGGGACATTTTATTAATTATAAAACCTGTAATGTGTATGCATTACGGGTTTTTTATTAAATTCTCCTTTCAAAATAGGATGTACTTTATTTATAATAGTTTAATTGAAAAAGAACGATAGTTGTAGATATGGAAAAAAATGAAATTTACACCGTAATTGTGTAATAATAAAGCAGTTGTGATTTTTTAAATTTGGGTGGTAAAATCAAATTTTTTTTAATTTAAAGTAGTATCACAATGAAAAATGAAATTCCGAAGGACAGTTCTGATGCAAAAATTCAGGACTTAAACAGAAACACGTCTGATGGTACCGATCAATTTTTAACGACTAATCAGGGAGTTAAAATTAATGACGATAATAATTCTTTAAAATCTGGCGAAAGAGGATCTTCATTACTGGAGGACTTTATTCTTCGAGAAAAAATTACTCATTTTGATCACGAACGCATTCCAGAAAGAATTGTTCACGCTCGAGGATCTGCAGCGCATGGTTATTTTGAATTGTATCAATCCATGGAAAAATACACCAAAGCAGAATTTCTTACAGATACTTCGGTAAAAACGCCCATTTTTATTCGAATTTCGACAGTGGCAGGTTCGCGTGGCTCGACCGATTTGGCTCGTGATGTTCGTGGTTTTGCGATTAAATTTTATACGCAACAAGGTAATTATGACTTGGTAGGAAATAATATGCCGGTCTTCTTTATTCAAGATGCCATGAAATTTCCTGACTTGGTGCATGCCGTAAAAGCGGAACCTCATAATGAAATTCCGCAAGCCGCTTCGGCCCACGATACATTTTGGGATTTTATTTCGCTCATGCCAGAGTCGATGCACATGATTATGTGGATAATGAGTGATCGCGCTATTCCTAGAAGTTTACGAATGATGGAAGGTTTTGGAGTCCATACCTTTCGTTTTATCAACAGTGCCAATGAATCTCATTTTGTCAAATTCCACTGGAAACCAAAATTAGGAACACACGCTGTAGTTTGGGATGAAGCACAGAAAATTTCAGGAAAAAATTCTGACTTTCACAAGCAAGATTTATGGGAAGCAATTGATAACGGAAACTTCCCTGAATGGGAACTTGGGGTTCAAATAATTCCAGAGGCAGATGAACATAAATTTGATTTTGATTTACTGGATCCAACCAAACTAATTCCAGAAGAATTGGTGCCCGTCACCATAATTGGTAAAATGGTTTTAAACAGAAATCCAGATAATTTTTTTGCAGAAACAGAGCAAGTGGCCTTTCACCCTGGGCATGTAGTTCCGGGAATCGATTTTACAAACGATCCTTTACTGCAAGGACGACTATTCTCTTATACCGATACTCAATTATCTAGATTAGGTAGTCCAAATTTCCATGAAATTCCGATTAACCGAAGCATTGCACCGACGCATAACAATCAACGTGACGGTCACATGCGACAAGAAATAAGCAAAGGCCGCGTTGCGTATCATCCAAACTCTTTGGGTGGTGGTTGCCCGTTTCAAGCTAAAATAGACGAAGGAGGTTTTAGTAGTTTTAATGAGCGGATCGATGCTAAAAAAGTGAGAGCTAGAAGCACAAGTTTTACAGATCATTTTGGCCAAGCTACTTTATTTTATAACAGTCAAACTCCCGTTGAACAAAATCATATTATCAAAGCCTTGCGTTTTGAATTGGGTAAAGTAGAAACCGTAGCGATACGAGAGCGAATGCTTGGTTTACTTTCTCAGGTTGACAAAAGTCTGGCCGCAAAAGTAGCCAAAGGTTTGGGATTGTCAGTGCCCCTAACTCCAGAAAAGCCAATGAATCACGGAGTAGGAGCAGATACGGATAACAGCCAAGAACCGACTAAAGTGGAGCAAAAAATTAAAAGTTCGGATGCGTTAAGTATGTTGAAAAACAAAACATTGTCTGATACGATAGAAACGCGTCAAATTGCCTTTCTATGTGCCGACGGCGTTGCTATGGAGTCGATAATGAACATGCGTGCGAGCCTAGAAGCGGCCGGTGCAGTAGTTAAAATTGTAGCGCCACATTTAGGTACAATTGTATGTTCGGATGGAACTGAGATTCCTGTAGATCAAAGTTATTTAATTGCGGCTTCTGTTTTATTTGATGGCGTATTTGTGCCAGCAGGCGAAGGAATATCAGAATTAAATAACATGGATGAAGTAAAAGAATTTATCAACGATTCTTTTAAACATTGCAAATTTATTGCTGCAGAAGGTCAAGGAGCATCAGTTCTCGATGGAACTCATGCAAAACCGAGTGATAAAAAAGCGGACGAAGGAATACTACTTTCAGATCAAGCAGGAGACAAAAGTTTAGCTCAAAATTTTATAAAAATGCTTGGTAAACACCGTTTTTGGGAAAGAGAGAAAGAACTATAAAATAAGTTTTATAGTTTTGAAGATTTAGAATCATGACATCAGCTGTACTTTTAATCGTTCAGCTGGTGGAATGATTTTTTTATTTGGGAAAAGACACAAAAATACTAATGAAAATGATACAATAGAATTATGTCTTTAGAAAAATACAATCAAAAGCGCGATTTTAAACATACATCCGAACCGAAAGGTAAACTCGAAAGTTCATCAGATCAGTTGATTTTTGTAGTTCAAAAACATGCGGCATCTCATCTGCATTATGATTTTAGGCTAGAACTTGAGGGTGTTTTAAAAAGTTGGGCCGTTCCAAAAGGACCATCACTAGATCCTACTATAAAACGTTTGGCTATGATGGTTGAAGATCACCCGTACAGTTACAAAGATTTTGAAGGTACTATTCCGAAAGGGAATTATGGTGCTGGAAATGTTATTGTTTGGGATACCGGAACGTATGAATCTATTGATGAAGGTCAGAACAAAACTAGCGAACAAAAACTAACGGAAGATCTAAAGAAAGGTCATTTGAGTTTTACGTTACACGGTACAAAATTGAAAGGTGCTTTTTCATTGGTTAAACTAAAAGGAAAGCAAGAAAATGCCTGGTTGTTACTTAAAAAGCAAGATTCTTTTGCAACCGATACCGATATTCTAACAAATGATATTTCTGCTATTTCAGGTCTTACTTTAGAAGCAGTGACGGCAAATAGCGAACAGGAAAAGCGATCAGAAGCTCGTGTTAAGTCAACAAAAGTAGCGGATCATTACAATAAAAGTCCAGTGGCTTTTCAAAGTCCAATGTTGGCAACCGCAGCAAAAAAATCTTTTGATGATGCCGATTGGATCTTTGAAAATAAATACGATGGATACAGAACTATTGCTGTTATTAAGAATCACGAAGTTCAATTGTACAGTCGAAATGAGCAATCGTTTACGACTGACTTTCAATCGGTAACTGATGACTTAAAAAAGTTAAATCATGATGTTGTTTTGGATGGAGAAGTGGTTGTAGAAAATGAACATGGTCAATCTGACTTTGAATTACTTCAAAACTATATGAAAACGGGCAAAGGTAAATTGAAATATTATGTATTTGACATGCTAAACCTAGATGAAAACGACATTACAAATTTTACCTTACTACAGCGGAAAGAGCTTTTAGAAAACTTACTTTCAAAATCAAATCTTTCTACAGTATTTTATTCAGAGCACATTCATGAAGAAGGAATCGCTGCGTTTGAACAAGCCGAGAACTTAAATGCGGAAGGTATAATGGCCAAAAAAGCCAATGGTAACTATCATATATCAAAGCGGAGCAACGATTGGCTTAAAATTAAAGTAGTGCAGCAAGAAGAAGCCGTAATTATTGGAATTACAGAACCTAAGAATTCTCGTAGTCATTTTGGTGCTTTACTCTTGGCACAGTATAAAGACGGAAGATTAACTTACATTGGTAAGTGCGGAACAGGATTTACTGAACAAAATCTACATGAATTGCACGAACAATTTCTGCCTTTTTTCGTAACTGATTCTCCAATTATCAAAAAAATTGCGCTGCGTGAAAAGATTCAATGGGTAGAACCAAAATTTGTCTGTTCGGTAAAGTTCGCACAATTTACTAAAGACGGAAAATTGCGACATCCTGTTTATAGCGGACTCCGACCAGATAAAAATGTTGAGGAAGTTATTTTTCATGAAAATGTAGCAGCGAAATCAACGGAAAGAAATGAAATAATAGAAAAAAAATCAGATCCAAATCGATCTTTGAGAAATGATTTTGAGAAAAAAATCGGCAAGCAACAATTAGTTTTTACCAATCAAAGTAAAATATATTTTCCTGAAGATAATATAACCAAAGGAGATCTTATCGCTTACTATGATGAGGTTGCGTCTTTTATTTTACCATATTTAAAGGGTCGTCCTGAATCGCTCAATCGCTTCCCGAATGGAATTGATCAACCAAGCTTCTATCAAAAAGATATCGATTTAAAAAAGGTCCCTTCATGGCTCACTACAAAACAAATAGCTTCAGAATCGGGCAAGTCCGAAATAGACTACCTCATTTGCAATGATAAAGAGACATTATTGTACATGATAAATTTAGGTTGTATTGACCTAAATCCATGGAATTCGACTGTCAAAAATCTCGACAATCCAGATTGGCTGGTGATCGATCTAGATCCTGAAAAAGATGATTTTAAAGAAGTAGTTCAAGCTGCATTAGCGGTAAAAGAAGTATTAGATCAACTAGAAGTTGATGGTTATTGCAAAACG
Organism: Flavobacterium sp. TAB 87; assembly: GCF_001529295.1. Lineage (GTDB taxonomy): Bacteria > Bacteroidota > Bacteroidia > Flavobacteriales > Flavobacteriaceae > Flavobacterium. The sequence continues at coordinate 43,230 of NZ_LLWK01000031.1, read as the reverse complement.
TCTGGCGCAACTGGTTTGCATGTCTACATTCCTTTGGGAGCAAAATACGAGTACGATTCGGTTAAATTATTTGCACAACTTATCGCTCGTGAAGTGCAAGCAAAATTACCAGATACCACGACTTTAGAGAGAAGTATAAAAAAGCGAAACCATAAAATATACATTGACTACTTGCAAAACAGAAAAGGCCAAACTATTGCAGCTCCCTATTCTGTTCGACCTAGAAGAGGAGCTACAGTGTCGACTCCGCTAGAATGGAGCGAGGTAAATGTAAAATTATCTCCCTCTCAATTTACTATTAAGAACGTATTGCAGCGATTTGAAAAAAAAGGCGATTTGTGGAAGCCGGTATTAGGTCCTGGCATTGATATGTTGGAAATTTTAAAGAATTATAATTCTTAAGAAGATTTTTTCTTTTCGAGGCTGGCTTTAAGCATTTCCATTAAGTCATCATTTTGTTTGTGAACAACTTCTAACTTAGGTGCAATTGCTTTTTTTCCCTTAGATTTGTTTTTAATAATTGCTAGTAAATTTTTAGAGTAATCGTCCTTATAAGCAGAAATATCAAATTTTTCAGTTAATTGTTCGACCAGCTGATTGGCCATGTCCAACTCTTTTGCTGTGGTTTTCTTAGAAATTGCAGGTAACTTTAAGTCTTTGGTATCGCGTATTTCTTGTTCAAAACGAATCCTATTCAAAACAATTACATTTTTATACGGTTTTAAAATGGCCAAAGCTTCTTTGTTTCGCATGACAAAGCTAGTCACACCCACTTTGCCTGTTTTCTCCATGGCATCACGCAATAAAGCATACGCTTTGGCTGCGCCTTTGTCAGGCTCTAAATAATACGGTTGTTCGTAATATAAGCTGTCAATTTCTTTTTCTAATGCAAAACTCAAAATGTCAATAGTTTTACTTTTTACGGCCGCGGCTTCTTCAAAATCTTCATCATCCAAAACCACATATTTATCTTCGATTTTATAGCCTTTTACAATATCAGCATAAGAAACTTCTTTGCCCGTATTTTCATTGATGCGTTTAAATTTAATATTCGCATGATCTTTTTTGTCCAGCATATCTAAGTCCAAAGTACTAGTTTGAACCGCAGAAAAAAGTTTCACGGGAATATTAATAAGTCCGAAGCTAATGGCGCCAGTCCAAATTGATCTCATATATTAAAATTTATAGTTTAGGTAATCCGAGTGTTTTTATAGTAAAGGCTATAAATTTAATATAAGCTAGGATTATCGATAGGATCACTTTCTTCTACATCTTTTCCCGAATATTCATCTATCGGAGATTCAGCGGCAGTGTTGCTCGGCATATGCTCTACATCTACATAAATATCTTCATCGTCTGTGGTACTGTCTTGATCTGGATCTTCTGGTTGAGGTGCATATTTTTTATTGGGGTCTGTCTTTTTGGGAGAATCGAGTACAACAGATTCATAAGTATCGTGCTCTTGATCGTTCGTAATAATTTCATCTTTTAAAACAGGATCAGTATCTGAGTTGGTACTGGATGCAGTGGAGGAATTACTTTCGTCCTCTTGGGTTACAGAATTTTTCTTTTTAGAAAAATATTCTGGATTAGAGTGCGACTTCGTACTTGTAAAATACTGGTTATCTGGTGAATCTCTGTTTACAATGGTACTGCTTCTATGATTTGAAAATTCCATACTGTGATTTTTAATTTTGTTCAATTAAAAGTAGCTACTCCACAATCAAATTTTTTATATATACTTTCGTTTCAATTATATAATTTTCAGTTGGTTGTATTTTATTTTTAAGCGTTTAGGAGTGAGTAGCCAAGCTAAAATAGCGTACAGAAACTTATACGTATTTGAGTACATCAGCATCTGTTCAGAAAAACAAATACTAGTCTTTTTCTACAATTTCTAAAAAATTACCATCATGATCAAAAACAACGTCATAAAAAACGTGATCTCTAACAATTCCTACTTCATAAGTAGTAACATTACTAGATTCGATGGTTTTGGCTGCTTCAGTGATTGTAAAGTAAAGGTAATTGTCGTTGAGATACCGAATTGCATTTGCTGGAATGTCTTTGATCGGAATCAAAAACTCGTACACTTTTAAGTTTCCGACATTATCGAATACGGCTAAACCTTCGGAAGTAGCAGTTTTAAATTTTGCTCTATAAATAAGTTGATCGTGGTCTTGTCCTTCATAGTCTTTCGACCACTTTGGTATTTCTTTCGGGAAGATTTTTTCAAATGTACGTGCCACTTCAAAAGGCGGTGTAGTATTTTCGGTGAGGATGTCTTGTGCATCTATCTTGGATATAAAAACCAAAGAAAAAAAAGCGATTGTTAAAAATACTGTTTTCATAATAGTACTATTTAAGTATTTATTTATGAGTGCTTTACGTGTCAAAGGTAATTATAAAAAATTAAGATTGAATGAAGTAGAGTCGTAAATTTAACTGTTGTACGATTCTATTCTCGAATTCGACTTTAGATGCCAGTAAATCGTTTTACTCTTTTTTAATGTTCATTCTACGTTCAATTAGTCTTTTAATTTTGAGCACAAAACGGATCTAATTCTCTTTTTAAATGAAAGCACTACTTTATGTCGGGTTTTTGTAGGCTTATTGAAGCAGTAAGTACATTCGACAAATCCAGTTTTTCGTTACGGTTGCAAAAAATTTATAAAAAGATACAACTGACACGGTGTTGCTTCCTCAAAAAGAATTGACATGCTTGATGTGTAAATTTAAAAAGCTTCTTTAATAATTTGATTTACAGTAATGCCAAGCGATGCTAAAATTTTTTCGACAGCTTCCATCATCGGTGGTGGACCGCAGAGGTAGTATTTATCTCCATTTCCGTTCACGTATTTTTTAATTATTTCAGCAGAAATACGACCATGCTCGTAGCCTTCTACATTTTCTTCAGAAAGAACATTGATAAAATTTTTATCTAATATTTTTTCAAAATATACTTTATCAATAATGTCAGTACTGGTTTTGTTGGCAAAAATTAATTTACTGTTCCCGATTTTTCCGCTTTTCTCTAGTACTTTTAAAATAGCAATAAATGGAGTAATACCAGCTCCACCAGCAATAAAAATTCCTTCGCCTTCATTTTTTATGTCGCCAAAAGCTTCTTCAAGTACAAGTTGATCTCCAACTTTGGCCGAAAGCATTTTATTAGTTACTCGTTCGTGCACGGGATACGTTTTCATAGTGAATTCTAAAAAATCATCTTCGGGTAATGAGGTGAACGTAAAGCAACTGAGTTTGTCCTTCCAGCCTTCTTCATCAAAAGAAATATCTGCTGCTTGACCTGTGATAAATGAATATCCTTCTGGTTTTTCAAACTGAATTCGAAGTACATCGGGCGTGATTTTTTCTAAATATTGAATTTTTACAAGTGTTCCCATGCTAGTATTTTTTTATTTTTTCGATCTAAAATTAAAGTAATGTAATTTTTAACATCATATTTTTAAGTATAGTAATGCAGTTGAAATTCAAAAATTTTAGCAGTCGAATATTATTTTTGTATTTTCTTTTTACAATTAGTTTTACTGCTTTGTAGCACAATTGTGATTGCGTTTAATTCAATTTGCAATCTCAGCGTAAATAATGATTTTATCAAAGATAAGCTTTAGTTGTTTGAAAATCAGGATATTTTAATTGTTATTGTTGTTTTGTGTAGCTGCTTTTATATAATTTATTATATAATTGTAGAGTAGATAAAAAGAAGAAAAGTGGTGAGCGATACAATATTTGTTGACTAGATTTCGTCAATTTCAAATATTTCGTAAATGGATATTTTTACTAATTAACACTAAATGTTATGAAAACACACTTAGCGTTGGCGTCAAATTTACAGTGAAGTTTAAAAGTGAACGCTAAAGATTATTTAGATTAAATAGATAGCTGTTTGTCTGATTTTAGCCTAGAAAATGTGAAGTTATTTTGATTTATATAAGGACTTAATTCTGATTACATTTCACGTTTTAAAAAGAATATTTTGGGCGCTGCTAGAAAGAGAAATCGTACTAAAAAAAAGAGCTAATTTTCTCAGTATAATTAAGTTAAAGTATTGCTTTTTATTGAAAATTTTATATAAGTTTGCATCACTTTAAAAATTATTTTCAAGTCTTGTCAACTCCTGAATTCATTCAGTTTTTTAATCTAATTCGCTTTTTTTTGATGGATAATTTGGATGATATTGTAGAGATAAAGTTTAAAGATTTCGATTTAGTGTCGGATATAATTTACGAATCGAAATTGATCGACGATAAACTGCTTGACAAACAAAATGCAGCGCTTTTTATCAAAAATAAAATGATGCGAAATAAGGCTAAAATTTTTGTAAAAAAACACGAAGATACATTCATTGCTTTTATACTCTTATATTATAAAGTAAATCCATTATCTGCGATCCATTACAATTGGCACATCTCTTATTTATATGTCAAACCAGATTGTAGAAGAAAATACATTGCAAGCGAAATTTTAGAAAAATGCATTGATTTTGCCTCGACAACCAAAGTAAATCATATTTCCTTAAATACAGACGCTGATAATTATCCGTCACACAAGCTGTACGAAAGTTTTGGTTTTAGACGAATGAACTTTATAGCCAATTATTACTATTACGAACTGCAGCTGACGCAGGAATTAAAAATAAATTATAAAAATAAATTATATGATAAAAACATTACTTAAAAATTATCTTAAAAATTTCAGTGGGTTTTCGCTTGAAATTAAAATTTTAGCCATTACTACTTTTATCAATAGAGCAGGAGCGATGGTTGTGCCATTTCTTTCTAAATACATGCTCGAAGAACTTCACTTTTCTTACGGTCAAATTGGTTGGGTAATGGTATTTTTTGGTGTGGGTTCTTTTCTAGGAACATGGATCAGTGGCAAATTAGCAGACCAAGTTGGCTTTTATAAAATCATGGTTTTTAGTTTGTTCTCAACAGGTTTAATATTTTTAGTTTTACCTTTTCTAACTACTTTTTTTAGTTTTTGCTGTGGCGTATTAGTGCTAACTACCGTTGCAGATATGTATCGACCAGCCATGCTAATCTCTATAGATACTTATGCCCGTAAAGAAGAAAGAACCCGAGCATTGTCGCTCGTTCGATCATCGGTAAATTTGGGTTTTATGTTCGGACCAGTAATAGGAGGTATTATAATCACGTTTTTAGACTATGATATGCTGTTTGTAATTGATGGTTTAACTTGTGTTTTAAGTGTTTTGTTGTTTTCAATCTATGTAAAAGAAAAGAAATTATTGTATGTATTAAAGAAATTTGAACATTTAAAAGATACTGACTCAATTTTATCTGATAAACCTTTTCTCATTCACTTAGTGGTGACACTAATTACGGGATTTTTGTTTTTTCAAATTTTCACCACTTTATCATTATTTTATAAAGAAGGTTTTAATTTTTCTAGCTTTCAAGCGGGATTGTTCTTGGGTTTAAACGGGATCATACTTTTATTGTTTGAGTTGCCTATTGTAACCTATGTCGAAAAAAAGAAAATTGATCGTTTGGCAGTGGTTTCGGTAGGAGTTTTGGCCATGGCAATAAGTTATTTGTTTCTTTTAGTAGAAGGAAGTGTGGTATCACTAGTTTTAATGATGGTATTTATGACAATTGGGGTGATGCTTACATTTCCGTTCGCTAACCATTTTGTTAAACAGCGATCGCGTAAAAAACAGGAAGGAAGATTCATGTCTATTTTTACCATGAGTTATAGCGTTGCTCAAATTTTGAGTACTAAAACAGGTATGGAAATCATTGCAAATTATGGTTACAGAACCAATTGGATCTTTTTAGCTTTTCTAGGATTTATAGGTTTTGCTATCGCGTATCGCTTGGTCTTCATCGTTAAAAAGGAGAAGTTAGAGATCAATGCTAAAATTATACAATCTATTTTCGCTACAGAAAAAAGTTAGTACCAATATCAAAATATTAGGACAATTAAGTGCGTATTTATATATTCATCTTAATTCCAAAGCAACAGCCTATTTTTGTATTAAAAGCATATAGTGCGACATAAAATTTCACATTAAAAATTAAGCCTAATCTATATTGGGCTTAATTTTTTTTGCTCAGTGGTATGCAACGTGCTTCTAATTTGATACTTTCTGAATTGGTAGACAATTGCAGAAACCAATACAATTACTTTTACGAAACACTATTAAAGCAAAAAAGTTTATTAATGCATAGCATCAATAAACTTTAGTAATTTTAAGTAGGTTTTTTAATATACACTAATCTATTGGGAAAAAATCAGGTAAATTTTAAAGTAAACTAAAACTATAGTTTACTAGCAATCTCTTTTTTATACTTATTAAGTAAAGCCTTAGTTAAACCTAAGTTTGCTTTAGTAGAGTCTACTGCTAAGTAAATAAAGTACTCGCTGTTCTCTGAAATGTCAATAATATGTATTTGATTGGTCAATGTGATCAAAATATCATCGATTTTTTGATCTAAATCTAATGCGCTAATGGCATTAAGTTTTGCTTTTACCACCTCTAAATTAAAAGCCGATGCAAGTTCTGGATCAAATCCAGCTATTGCAGAATCACTGTAATATGAAATTCCGCTTTTAATTTCGGTAACAGCAACTGCAATGTAACCAGGAATATTTTTTTTAATTTCCTCTCCGAATTGTTTTAAAAAATCTGACATTTTTATATATATTAAAAAATTACTACTAATTAAGGTTAGCCTAAGTAGTTTGCTAAGGCTTGAGCAAGTTTAGTTGTGGATAAAAGCGGAATTAAAAATTAATTTTTACTTTTTTAGAACGGTCTACAACATAAGAAACCAGCCAAGCTATTTGACCCTCCTTAGCAAAATATATATTTTTACTCTTTATGTCTGGGATAGTTTCTAAACAAGTAAGCAAAATGTTATTGGCAGAAATTAAATGCTTCTGACTGTACGTTTCTATTACTTTTTTAGCGTTACTGTTTGTTCTTGATAATGTTTCGAATTTGCTAAAATTGTTCTTTAGTATCGCATCATACTCCATAACATCACGCAGCTTCATCGGAACTAAATTTTTATCATTTGCACTATCATTATAGTACAACTCATTAAAAGCCCATAGTGCTCCGCCAGATAAGTATACATTTCTCTTGCGGTTTACAATTGGTTTTGAGTTTAACATGGCTGCTACTTTTTCTCTTAACATCGAGATATAAGCAAAAGACTTCTCTTTATACACTTCGATGTTATCGATATCGGCCTTGTTAACGATTGTTTTATTTACTGCTTCAGTTAGTGTTATGGTACCATAATCTAATGACAATGGAAAGAATTCAAATTTATTGTCATTTAAGGTATCTACATAACCACCTTTAGTGTTACCACCGCCAATGTCTAAAACCATAGCGCTTTCGTAGTCTTTTGGAGGTATACAGCCTTTCAAGAGCATTTTTCCTTCGGTTTCTACATCTATAAACTCAAGATCTTTTCCTGTTAGTGTTTTTACTCTTGCAGTTAAATCTTGGGTATTACTGGCCATAGCTACTCCCGAAGAACCAACAATAAAAATATTGTCATCGGCAACGGCGTATTTGTTTTTAATTTTGGCTAAGTTTTCGAAAACGACTGCTGCGGCTCTGTCAATATCTTTTTGATCTAATTTGCCATCGATTTGGATTCCTTTCGCTATTCCGACATTTTCAGTCCAATAGGCAGTAATATCGTAATTACCTTTTTTGATGTTGCTGACGTGAATTACCGAAATCTTGACACCCTTGCTTCCAATTTCAATACCAGCGTAAAGTTCTTTTTGTGCAAAGACAGTTGTAGAGGATAAGGATAATATAAGGATATAAAAAATAGTCCTTAGAAGTAATTTTGTTTTCATTCAATTCTGTTTTAAAGTGGTATTTAACAATATACTTGTATATACAAGTATGTAGAAATGAAGTGCAAAATTATGAGATTATTTTGAGGTTTCAAGCTATTAAAAGTGAATTGAATTATTTTTAATTTAAATGTAGCGAATGGTATTGCAAAGATTAGCAACCTTTTATTTAAACCTTTTTCATTGCTCTTTATTCGTTATTTTAACAGTAAAAAATATTTTAATGTTTTTATTTAAAATGTAATATTTATTGAAATTATCGATTTTTCTTTTTTTTTTCTTAAAAGTTAAGAGAAAATAGCAGGAAAAATTAAAATGACTGATTTTATTTTGTTTATGCTCACTTTCAACTGTAGGTAGTTTGAAAATTAAATTATTCCAATTTCTGAACTAAGGGCGAAAAGATGTTTGTCTTTAAAGGAATTTTTATTTTCCAAAAGGATCCGGTGTTTATTTCATACAAATAAAGAAAATGCATGAATAAGATTGCAATATGGAGCTAATTAAATTTTATAACTACCGATTACTTCATTACAGTTGTAGTAATTGGATAGTACTTGACTTCAGTTTTATAAATAAAAAGCATATTCATTGATGAAATTTCTTTGTAGCTCGCTGATATTTGATTGTTGTGTTATTTTCGACCTTAGAAGATTATCGTGATTTATCCGTAAAACGGGATTATCAGCCCATATCAGTACCTACCAGTTTTAATTGGACGAAAATTATTGTATTGACTATTTAATACTGAGATAAATTGTTCGTCGCAGTTGTATCATGTACCAATAAATAATTTGATAGGCACTGTTTAAAAACATTTTTTCTTGATCTCTGACTCAAAATTTCGTTCTGTCTAAAATTTCTGATTGTACTAGTAGAAAGATCTTATTTAAAAAAAAATTCAATTGTACTCTTACAAATAAAAACGATATAAAATAAGCTTCAGGTGCTATGGCACGTACTGATTACACTGAAAATTCTTCTAAAAAAAAACTTAAATTAAAGAATATGTAGTAGCTGTTTTATTTTTATGTGGAGCTGTAAAATAGGAAATAATTTTAAATATTAGTCAATATAATTAATTCAAAAATCCATAGAAACTCAGATAAAAAAATGAATTTAGGTCGGTTGACAGCTCCGATATAATTTTTAAAAACAAAAAATAATCCTACGAATTTTTATTCGACAACTATAATTTCGACTATCTCGATTGCGGAGTTTTCTTTATGTTTTTATTAATTAAGCCGTATAAAATGTACTAATGCTTTATTTTTTTTTCACAATTAATAAAAAAACTGGTTGGTAGTGATATGCTTTTTTAAAAATCCGTTCTACTTTTGAAATCTAAATTAAAATATTTTAATAAAAAATTAACTAAAACTAAAAGCCAAATACTAATCAAAACAATAGATATGAAAAAGGGAAAACCGACTTAACAAATTAATCGAAAAAGATCAGGAAGATTTTTTTTTAAATTCTTCCTGATAAAAAAGTTATTGTCAAGTGATAGTAACGCATTGTAAAAGTTATGAACTAACAAACAAACTAAATAATGGTTATAAATAATAAAACTAAAATGATTTTCAATAAAAATAAAATCGTATTCCTACAATTGGTTCTAGGATCTATGATAGCTACTACTTCGTACGCTGGAAATAGCAACGAAGTTAAATTTTTAGAAAAATACGATGTCCTTGCTACTAGAAATGTGGCAAGTATCGAAATCAATACGAATTTAAAATTGGTAAAAGCAAGTGCTATTGCATTTGATCAAATTACAGGAAAAGTAGTTGACGAACAAGGCTTGCCGCTTCCTGGAGTGAATATCGTTAAAAAGGGAGCTCAAATGGGAGCAAGTAGTGATATGGATGGTACTTTTACCATTGATGCTAAAAAAGGAGACGTATTTATTTTTTCTTATTTGGGGTTTACTGATCAAGAAGTTCAAATTAAGGACAACAACAAGCTGACTATCGTTTTAAGATCGCAAGCTCAGCAAATGAACGAAGTAGTTGTGGTAGGATACGGTACTGTGAAGCGTAAAGACTTAACAGGCTCGGTTTCTACTTTATCTGCAAAAGCATTTAAAAATCAGCCAGTATTAGACGGTGCTGCGGCAATACAAGGAAGAGTAGCTGGAGTTTCTGTTAGCGCAAACTCTGGAGCTCCAGGTGGAGATGTGAAAATTAGAATTAGAGGGGCCAACTCGATCAACGGATCAAATTCTCCATTGTATGTAGTTGATGGAATTGCTTTAGGAAGTATTGGTTTCAACCAAATCAATGTAAACGATATCGAATCGATGGAAGTTTTAAAAGATGCTTCTGCTACTGCAATTTACGGTTCAAGAGGAGCAAATGGTGTAATTATCATAACTACTAAAAAAGGAAAATCGGGCGTGGCTAAAATAGAGTTTAACAACTTTACCAGTTTTAACTCTCCGATGGAAAAGTATGATGTAATGGACGCAGTAACGTATGCTAAAATTGCTAACCTTTCTGCGCCTGGAGCATTTGCTAATCCAGATTCATTTGCTGGTAAAGGTACCGATTGGCAAGATTTAATTTTTGCAAACTCTATTACAACCAGCAACCAATTGTCTGTATCTGGTGGTTCAGAAAGTGTTAAATATTTTGTTTCTGGATTTCATATTGATCAAGGCGGACTTTTAATCAATACAGGTCAAAAGAAGTTTGGAGGTAGGTCTAATGTTGATATTAAAATTAGCAGTAAGTTAAGTCTGGGAGTAGATGTATTTGCTAGTAGAATTGAAGGTCATAATAATGATGACTACGGTTACAAAGGAAATCCAGTTATGGGAGCTGTTACTTGGGCACCAACTGAATTGGTTTATGATTCGGAAGGAATTTACAATGTGACAGGAGTTTCACCAATTTGGAACAATCCGTACATGACTAGTAAAGAAACCAACAAAGACTTTTTTAGAAATATTGGATCTTTTAATGGTAAAATTAAATACACAATTACAGATTGGCTTTCATTTACTAATAACTCAGGTTTAGAAATGCTAAATGAAAAAGCAGCGTATTTGCAAAACCAATGGTTGCAACCTTCTTACGGTTCTGGTCAATCGTATTCTGAAAATTACACGTTCCAAAACAGTAGTATATTAGAATTTAATAAAACTTTTGACAAGCATAACGTTAATGCTGTAGCCGTATTGGAGTCTTTGTCAAATACAAACAGCGGTTTTAAAGCATCGGGTTCTGGATTAGCGTCTTTAACTAACGGCTATTATAATTTAGGATTAAATGCTTCTCAAGCGATTTCTTCTTATTACTCTGATTACTCTTTGTTGTCTTATTTAGGTCGTGTTTCTTATGGATATGATGATAGATTTTTATTGACAGCAAGTTTAAGACGTGACGGTTCTTCTAAATTTCAAGGAGATAACAAATGGAGTACGTTTCCTTCTGTAGGTGCTGCTTGGAAACTTTCAAATGAGTCTTTTATTCAAGATCTAGACGTTGTTTCTAATCTTAAATTAAGAGCGGGTTGGGGAATTACAGGTAGCCAAGCAATTAATCCTTACAGCACTTTAGGATTGTTAAATAACTTGTCCTATTCTTATGGAACGGGTGTTTTATCTCCAGCATACAGTTTGGGTAGTCCATCTACACCAGATTTAAAATGGGAAACTACTGAGCAAAAAGATTTTGGAATTGATGTATCATTTTTAAACAATAGATTAAACATTAGTGCAGACTACTACGATAAAACAACATCAGATCTTTTGTTAAAAACAGTTGTAAATAATTATGACGGTGGAGGTTCTTTCTTCAAAAACGTTGGAGTGGTAAGTAACAAAGGATTTGAACTTGTAATTGACGGTACGCCTATCAAAACAGATAATTTTCAATGGTCTTCTGGTTTTAATTTTGCCTCTAACAAAAATAAAGTACAGAGTTTAGGTAAAGACGATTATATCAACATTCCGCACATTGGTGGTGGTTTAATTACTACTAATATTCAGGTTGTTAAAGTTGGAGAATCAATGGGTGCGTTTTATTTAATTCCATGGGAAGGAGTATACCAAACAGACGAAGGAACTCACAAAGCTGGAGATGCAAAATATAAAGATGTAAGTGGAAATGGTTCTATCGGTTTTGAAGACAGAGTAGTTTCTGGATCTGCAACTCCTAAAATTCAAGTAGGATTTAATAACACTTTTACGTATAAAAAATTCGAATTGAACGTTTTCTTTCAAGGATCTTTTGGAAATAAAGTATTTAACGCAACGTATGCTGCTGCTGCAATTCCTACAAGTGATAATAAATTTATTACGCTAGCCGATGCTGCAAATTACTGGACTCCAACAAACACAAGTTCAACTTGGGCAAATCCTGGTAATACAAGTAAGAGTTGGATTGAATCTACTCAGTTTTTACAAGATGGTAGTTATGTACGTATGAAGAACATTAGTTTATCTTACGATATTTCTAAAGACTTATTAAAATTTGCAGACATTAAATTAACAGTAAGTGCACAAAATTATTTAACATTTACAAAATACAAAGGATTTGATCCAGAAGCAAGTACAGTAACAGGAGACACTAATGCAGGTGTTGACTTAGGAGCTTACCCGTCACCTAAAACTATTACAGTAGGAGGTCAAATTAGATTTTAATAAAATTTTTTCCCTTATTATTTGTACTAGTGATAAGGGAATAATTTAAAATAATTTATAAAAAATAAAACGATGAAAAAATATTCTATATGCCTTTTAGCGGCAGCCTTTTTATCTTCTTGTTCAGGTGATTTTTTAGACGAGAATCCTAAAGGAAGTTTAACGCCAAGTAATTTTTATAAAACAGAGCAAGATTTTGACATGGCTCAAGCTGCTCTAGTGGTGCAGTTTAATGGTATGTTCAATCAATTGCAGGGTCCTGCCTATGCTGCTGATGATATTACTTCGAAAAGAACTGGTAACAAAATTGAATTTTCTGATTTTGATGTGTTTAATGCAACGTCGTCCAATAATAGAATGACAGCGCTTTGGAATTATGCGTACAGTACGATTAAATCGGCTAATTCACTTGTTGCTAATTATAATGAGGCCACAGATGTAAAAGAAGAAGTACGAAATAATGCAGGTGGTATGGGTTACTTTATGCGTGCTATCAGTTATTTTTATTTAACAAGAACATGGGGTGAAGTTCCTATGCCTACCGATACTAAAATTGATGAAAATAGATCAAATGCAAAAGTGCAAGAAATCTATGAATTAATGATTGCCGATCTTCAAAAAGCAGAAACCATGTTACCAGATCATTGGACAGGTTTAAAGCAACAAAATGGCGTTGATATTTTTCCCACAAAAGGATCTGCTAAATCATTGCTAGCTAGTGTGTATTTAAATATGGCAGGATGGCCAATTAAAGACGAAAGTAAATATGCGTTAGCAGCTGCAAAATCCAAAGAAGTAATTGATAATAGTGCAACTTGGGGCTATGATCTTTTACCTAATTATGGTGATTTATGGAGAATTAAGAACAAATTTAATAAAGAAACTGTTTTTGGATGTTACTATAATGTAAATGTTCCTGAATATGTTTGGGAAAACGGTAGCCAAAATGGACCATTGTCAACAGGTCCAGATTTTGAAGAAGGTGGTTGGGATGATTTATTAGGAGATATTACTTTTTATGAAAATTTTCCTGAAGGTCCTAGAAAAGCGGCTACCTATCAAGAAGAATATTTTGTAAAAAACAACCCTAATAATGTAATAACTTGGCAACAAACACAACAAAAGCATCCTTACTTTTGGAAGTACAGAGATACTAACGATTATGACTGGGCTACCCATTCAAGTCCAAACTGGTGGGGAGACGCAACTAGTTATCTAATTCGTTATTCTGATGTATTGCTTATTTATGCAGAATCGCAAGCTATGGCTTCTGGTGCAGATGCTTCTGCATATGCAGCTATAAACAAGGTGAGAACTAGAGCTGGATTGGCAAACTTGACAGCAGGTTTATCACCAAAAGATTTTAAAGATGCTGTTGTAGCAGAAAGAGGTTGGGAATTTGCAGCTGAATTTGGTAATAGATGGTTTGATTTATTGAGAACAGAAACGGTTCAAAAAATGAATTCGACTAGAGATGCTAGCGAAGCTGCTCTTATCAATCAAGCAGACGATGCAAGTCATAAATATTACTGGGCACCGATTCCTTTCGTAAAATAGGTCCAAAGTAAGTGTTTGTTTACTTACAATAGTAAAATAAGTTAAACCATTACTCTCATTTACCGATGTTTAAAATTCAGTGAATGATAGTAATGGTTTTTTTTTAATGCCTAAACAAGTAGCTAAATAGCAAAAATATAAAATATCTTTTTGCTCTAAAGCCATAAAAATAACTGGTAGGTTCTAGTGTGTTCTTGAAACAAAGAGTTCTATTTTTGAATTTCTAGAGTTCCTAAAATCATCCAATTGTAGTCCAATCGATTCCCAATTATTACTAATATAAGTTAGACTTCCAGTCAGTATTGTATTGTTGCTTGAAACCATAAAATTTAAATTAAACTAAACTAAATATCATGAAAATAAATACTCACTACAGTTGTTTTCTTCTGCTACTAAGTTTTTTTTACCTTGGATTATATAGCAGTAAAGCTCAATCAAAAGAGGCAAAGTCAAAACCCAATATAGTTATAATTTATCTAGACGATCTTGGCTACGGTGATTTGAGTTGCTACGGAGCAACAGCGCTTCAAACACCAAATATTGATGCTTTGGCAAAAGGAGGCATACGTTTTACCGACGGCTACGCTACTTCGGCAACTTGCACGCCAAGTCGATACGGCATGTTAACAGGACAATATCCTTGGCGTAATAAAAATGCTAAAATTTTACCCGGAACTGCACCATTATTGTTAACTACCACGCAAGAAACGATTCCGAAGATGTTAAAAAAAGAAGGCTATCAAACCGCTGTTATCGGAAAATGGCATTTGGGTTTAGGTAGCGGTGATACCGATTGGAATAAAAAAATTACTCCAGGTCCTAACGAAGTTGGCTTTGATGAATCGTATATCATGGCAGCTACTCAAGACCGAGTGCCTACAGTTTATATAGAAAACGGAACAGTAGCGAATCTGGATGCTAATGATCCGATAAGTGTAAATTACGATACTAATTTTGAAGGAGAACCTACTGCACTTTCAAATCCGGAACTTTTGAAAATGAAATGGGATCACGGCCACAATAACAGTATTGTAAACGGAATTCCGCGCATCGGATTTATGAAAGGTGGAGAAACAGCAAAATGGAAGGATACAGATATGGCTTCTAGTTTTTTAACTAAAGCGCAGAATTATGTAAAAACTCATAAAGAAAAACCGTTCTTTTTATATTATGCAATGCAGCAACCGCACGTTCCTCGTACGCCATCAGCGCAATTTGCTGGTAAATCAGGTCTTGGTCCGAGAGGTGATGTTATTTTGGAGGCCGATTGGTGTGTCGGTGAATTTGTGAAGACCTTAGAAAACGAAGGTATTTTAGAAAACACATTAATTGTATTTTCAAGTGATAATGGTCCCGTTCTAAACGATGGCTACGCCGATGATGCCGTAGAAAAAACAGGCGATCATAAGCCTGCAGGAAAACTAAGAGGAGGGAAATACAGTCTTTTTGAAGGTGGAACTAGAGTTCCGTTTATTACCTACTGGAAAGGAAAAATCAAACCTGGAGTTTCCAACGCAATAGTTTTTCAACTGGACTTATTAGCCTCCTTCGCTTCTTTAACAGGAGAACAAAAAATAATTTCAGACAGTAAAAACTACTGGCCTGTACTTTTAGGAAAAAGTACCAAAGGAAGAGAAAGTTTAATTTTAGAGGCTGATGGAAATACGGCTTTGCGACATGAAAATTGGTTTATGATTCCGCCTTACAATGGAGCAGCATTCAATAAAAATGTGAGTACTGAACTTGGTAAATCATCAGAATATCAATTGTATGATTTGAGAAATGATGTAGGTCAGCAGCAAAATTTAGCTTCTTCTAAAAAGAAAGAATTAGCAAAATGTATTGCAATTTATAACGATTTAAAAGGCGATGAATAACAAAATATTTATATATGAAAATTAGAAATAAATAAGCCGACATATCATGAGTTTTATGGAGATAATTTGCACTCGTTATGTTTCTCACTTTTTAATAAAGTAAAAAAAATAGTATGGTAAGAACAGTTAAAACTCTTGGGGGAATTTGTTGCATGATTTCTTTGGTTCTTGGTTGTAAAACGACTAACCAGAAAGAAATTGTAAGCACCAAAAAACCCAACGTAATCTTTATTCTGGCAGATGACTATGGAGTTAATGATCTTAGTTTTTCTGGAAGTAAATATTACGAAACACCAAACATAGATCAACTTGCGAAAGAAGGTGTGGTGTTTACTTCGGGTTATGCAGCTTGTCAGGTATGTAGTCCTTCAAGAGCTAGTATTATGTTAGGTCAATCTACAGCAAGACATGGAATTACCGATTGGATTGGTGCTACTTCTGGAACGAATTGGAGAGTGCAAGGCAATAATGATAAAGTAATTCCGGCAGACTACAAACATGGCCTTTCTTCTACTGATGTAACCATTGCTGAAGCGATGAGAGTAGGAGGATATAAGACATTCTTTGCTGGAAAATGGCATTTGGGCAATGGTGATTCAACTCCTGAAAATAATGGTTTTGATATCAATAAAGGAGGATGGGAAGTAGGTAGTCCTGCGGGTGGCTATTATGGGCCTTGGGAAAATCCAAAATTGCCGTACAAATATAAAGGAGAGAATCTTTCGATGCGATTGGCACAAGAAACAGCCGATTTTATTTCCGATAATAAAAACAAACCCTTTTTTGCATTCTTGTCTTTTTATGCCGTTCATGGACCTATAGAAACTACGCAAGAAAAATGGAGCAAATACAGAGACAAGGCTGAAAAATTAGGTATTGCCGATTCTGGATATAAAATGGAACACGTACTGCCGATTCGAGTGGAGCAGGATAATCCAATTTATGCTGGATTAGTTGAAACCATGGATGATGCTGTTGGATTGCTAATGAAAAGACTGAAAGAGTTGAAATTAGATAAAAATACGATTGTGATTTTTACGTCAGACAATGGTGGTGTAGCAAGTGGTGATTCGTTTTCTACATCAAATTATCCTTTACGAGGAGGAAAAGGCTACCAATGGGAAGGCGGAATTAGAGAACCGTATTTTATAAAACTTCCTGCTATGCAAAATGCTCCTAAAACCGTAAGTTTTCCTGTTTCGGGCATTGATTTCTATCCTACGATACTTGAATTGGCGGGTGTAAAAAGCAAACCAGTACAAAAAATAGATGGCATTAGTTTAGTGCCACTTTTAAAAGGGAAAACTATAACTAGTAGGCCTCTTTTTTGGCATTATCCTCATTATGGAAATCAAGGGGGTGAGCCAGTTAGTAGTATTAGACTAGAAGAATGGAAACTAATTCATTATTGGGAAGATGGCCGCGACGAGCTTTATAATTTAGTAAACGATCCTGCAGAGAAAAAAGACGTTTATAGAGAAAACACCAAAGTAGGGCAAGAATTGAGAGCAAAGTTAGATACGTTTCTAGCCGAAACTAATGCTAAAATCCCAAAAGCAGATCCGAATTACGATTCCGTTTTAGCTCAAAAACAGTATGAAACGCGCGAGAATACTATGCTTCCCGAATTAGAGAGGCAACGCAAAGCAATTTTAAATAAGGATTTTGTGCCAAATAAAGATTGGTGGAATAGTAAAGCTACCAACGATTAATTTCTAAAAAAAAAGTAAAATTTGATAATGTTGCTTTTAATTTTTATCAGCTTCATCGTTAAAATTAGATTTAGCAAAAGAGCGTCATCTCTCGTATGAAAGAGGATCTAATTAAGCGCACAAATTTTTTTTAATAAAACAACTGTAAAACTGGTAGGTACTAGTATGTATTTATACTGTTTTATTTTAGATTTGTATTTTTAAGTTTTTAATGAAATGTCGTATTTTAAATTGATTCTTTAATTTATTTACATTTTGTTTTTTTAATTCACTGCCAAAATTAATAAGTAGTACGATAAATGGATAATTATACCTTAACAAATCAAAATGGCATAAGCGTTACACTGTTGAGGTATGGCGCAACGCTTTCCTCTATTATAATTCCTTTAAAAAATGGCAAGAAAGTAGATGTAGTTCTTGGATTTGATTCTATTGAAAAGTATATCAAATCGTTTGATTCCGCAGGAGCGCCTTATTTTGGAGCTACAGTAGGACGATATGCCGGTAGAATAAGTAGAGGTGTTTTTTCATTAAACGGTCAAGAATATCAATTGCATCAGAATAACCATGGTAATTGTCTACATGGTGGAGCTGTTGGTTTTAGTCAAAAAGAATGGCAAATAGCCGCTCAAAATTCCGATAAAAACCCGTCGGTGACTTTTAAGTACATCAGTCCAGATTTAGAAGAAAATTTTCCAGGAGAATTACAAATTGAAGTTACTTATACGCTAACCGAAAAAAATGAAGTTTGCATCGAGTACGCTGCAGTGTCATCAAAAGACACGATTGTCAATTTAACGCATCACAGTTATTTTAATTTAGAAGGACACGATGCTGCCATTGTAGATCAAGAATTATTTGTCAATGCAAAGGAAGTCTTAGAAACTAATTGTGACAATGTGCCATCGGGAAAAATGATTGCTTTACAGGATCATGCGTTTGATTTTTCTACCATTAAAAAATGTCCAACTACTATTGACAGTACGTTTGTCGTGGCTGACAACGCAGAAGTAGCGGCGACTTTAGTGAGTAAGAAAAATGGACTTCAAATGGATGTTACCACCACTCAACCTGGAATTCATATTTATGTGGGCGGTAATTGTTCTGAGGATCTAAAAGGAAAAGAAAATGCGAGGTATCATGCTTTAAGCGGAATTTGTTTTGAAACGCAAAATTTTCCTGATGCACCGAATCATAAAAATTTTCCAACAGCAGTATTGCGCAAGGGCGAAAAATACTATCATAAAACAACATACAGGTTCCAAAATATATAAGGATCCCCAAAAATATATATTATGAATGAAATTTTAATAAAAAATACTACTAACGCTTTTAAAGAAAAGTTTGGCACAGAACCAAAGACCATTGTTCTTTCGCCAGGTAGAATTAATATTATTGGCGAGCACGTAGATTATAATGACGGTTACGTGTTACCTGCAGCAATAGACAAAGTGATTTGTTTTGCTTTTGAAAAAAACAACAGTACTACGTCGAAAATATTTGCAATAGATTTAGACGAAGAATTTGAAATAGACTTAAATTCAGAAATGAAATTAAATAATGCTATCTGGACTAATTATTTTTCAGGCATTATTAAATATTTAAAAGAAGCAGGACTTTCTTTCGAAGGAGTAAATTGTACTTTTAGTAGTAATATTCCAATTGGTTCAGGTTTGTCGTCTTCAGCAGCTTTAGAATGTGGTTTTCTTTTCGGATTAAAATCCGTATTTAATTTTGAAATTTCAAAAAAAGATATGGCTTTAATGGGACAAAAAGCAGAACATTGGGTAGGCATCAATTGCGGAATTATGGATCAGTTTGCCAGTGTTCACGGTAAAAAAGACAAAGTAATGAAGTTAGATTGCAATACGTTGGAGTTTTCATATCATGACGCTAATTTTAGCGATTACTCTTTGGTTTTGTTAGATAGTAACGTAAAACATTCGCTGTTTACATCGGCATACAATACTCGACGTGAAGAGTGCGAAGAAGGTTTTAAAATGCTGAAAGAAAATTTTCCATCTCTAAAAACTTTTAGAGATTGTACCACTGACCAAGTAGTGGAAATAAAAGATAAATTAAGTCCCAATGTGTATAAAAGGGTAGATTATGTGGTCAAAGAAATTGCCCGTGTAAGTCTAGCTTGTGCAGCTTTGGATGCTGGAAATATTGAAGTGCTAGGTCAATTACTTTTTGACACGCACGAGGGTTTGTCTAAAGATTACGAGGTAAGTTGTGCAGAACTAGATGCTTTGGTTGGTTATGCTAAAGATGACGCTTCAGTTATTGGTTCGCGTTTAATGGGTGGTGGCTTTGGAGGTTGCACCATCAACTTAATCAAAAAAGGGCAAGAAGAAGCAGTCAAAGAAAAATTTGCAGCATTGTACGATAAAGAATTTGGAATAGAATTGAAAACCTACGATGTCAAAATCAGTGAAGGGACTTCACTATATAAAGGATAAACCAATGAAAAAATTTGATATATACGAAGATCCACATAGAAGATACAATCCGTTGTTAGACGAATGGGTTTTGGTTTCGCCACACCGATCGAAACGTCCGTGGCAAGGTCAAAACGAAACAATTTCTACCGAAAAAAGACCAAAATACGATCCGGAATGTTACTTATGTCCTGGAAATGTGAGAGCCAACGGACTTCAAAATCCAGAGTATAAAGACTGTTACGTTTTTGAGAATGATTTTGCCGCGATGAAAGAAGAAGAACTAGCTTTTGAATCCGACATAAAACCTACTTTTTTTAAATCGCAACCCGAACGCGGAATTTCGAGAGTAGTTTGTTTCTCGCCTAGGCATGATTTAACACTTCCAGAAATGGAAGAAAAAGATATTGAAAATATTATACGCACATGGCAACAAGAATATACAGCTTTAGGTGCAAAGGATTTTATCAATTACGTACAAATTTTTGAAAATAAAGGAAGCGTGATGGGCTGCAGTAATCCGCACCCGCACGGTCAAATATGGGCACAGTCATCACTTCCTACACAAGTGTCCAGAACACAAGCAAATTTTAAAAAATACTACGCTGAAAATCAGTCGAGTCTTTTAGGAGATTATTTAAAACAAGAAGTAGCGCAGCAGGAAAGAATTGTAATCGAAAACGAGTATTTCGTGGTGTTGATTCCGTTTTGGGCCATTTGGCCCTATGAAACGATGATTGTAAGTAAGCGTCATTTTGGTAAAATTACCGATATGACCGACGAAGAAATTAAAGCGTACGCCGCAATTTTAAAAGCAATTACCGTTAAATACGATAATTTATTCAGTACGTCTTTTCCTTATTCTTCTGGAATTCATCAAACGCCGACCGATGGAGAAGCCCATCCAGAATGGCATTTTCACATGCATTTTTATCCACCATTATTGCGTTCTGCTACAGTCAAAAAATTCATGGTCGGTTACGAATTGTTAGGTGAATCACAGCGCGACATTACCGCAGAAAAAAGTGCAGAAATTTTACGCAATTTACCAGATGTACATTATAAATTGAATAGTAAATAAAAGATTGGATTTATTCGCTTATTTTTAAGCATATATAATATAAGTATTTGTTTATTAGTGTAATTAGAACCAATAGAGTTGCCAAATTGATAGTTAAAAATTTAAAAATACAACAATGAAAATCTTAGTTACAGGAGGTTTAGGTTTCATCGGTTCCCATACCGTGGTAGAATTGCAACAAGAAGGATTTGAGGTAATTATTGTAGATAATTTGTCTAATTCATCGATTGATGTGTTGCAAGGAATTCAATCTATTACTGGTAAAGAGCCCATTTTTGAAAATATCGATTTAAGAAATAAAGTAGAAGTGCAGGCATTTTTTAAAAAACATACTGATTTATCAAATGTGATTCATTTTGCAGCATCAAAAGCTGTGGGCGAAAGTGTTGAAAAACCGTTGGACTATTATGAAAATAACATCAGCTCTTTAGTTTATTTATTACAAGAACTAAAAAATAAGCCAGAAGCAAATTTTATTTTTAGCTCTTCTTGCACGGTTTACGGTCAAGCCGAAAAAATGCCAATAGATGAAAATTCACCTATTCAGCCGGCTGTTTCTCCTTATGGAAATACCAAGCAAATGGGAGAGGAGATTATTACTGATACGGCGAAAGTAACTAATATGTCAGCAATTTTATTGCGTTATTTTAATCCAGTTGGAGCGCATTCGTCAAATGCAATCGGAGAATTGCCTTTGGGAGTTCCTCAAAATCTAGTACCATTTATAACTCAAACGGGAATTGGTTTGCGTAAAGAATTATCAGTTTATGGAGCCGATTATGACACCGCAGACGGAACTTGTATTCGTGATTATATACATGTCGTTGATTTAGCCAAAGCCCACGTTGTAGCGTTAAAGCGTTTGATTGATAAAAAAAATAAAGACAAAGTAGAAGTTTTTAATTTAGGTTCTGGCGTAGGCAGTTCGGTGTTGGAGGTGATTCAGGCTTTTGAGAAAGTTAGCGATCAAAAATTAGCTTACAAAATAGTAGACAGACGCGAAGGTGATATTACTAGAGCGTATGCAAATACAGATAAAGCCAATGAAGTATTAGGTTGGAAAACAGAATTAAGTTTAGAAGATGCCATGGCCAGCGCTTGGAAATGGGAACAAAAAATTAGAAAATAAAATAAGAAGAATTTAATTTTATGAAAATATTGTAATGGAAACACATTTTGGATTAGTAGATTATTTAGTTTTTGCAGCGTACGCTGTATTAATTTTAGGTGTAGGTTTATGGGTTTCGCGCGATAAAGACGGACATGAGAAAAACGCCGAAGATTATTTTCTGGCTAGTAAGTCATTACCATGGTGGGCGATTGGATCTTCACTTATCGCAGCAAATATTTCGGCAGAACAATTTATTGGTATGTCAGGATCTGGTTTTGCGTTAGGTTTAGCAATCGCATCTTACGAATGGATGGCTGCGTTAACGTTGATCATTGTAGGTAAATATTTCTTGCCAATTTTTATCGAAAAGGGAATTTATACCATTCCACAATTTGTCGAAAAGCGATTTTCAACTAATCTAAAAACAATTTTAGCGGTTTTCTGGATCGCTTTGTATGTTTTCGTAAACTTAACAACCGTTTTATACTTAGGAGGTTTAGCAATCGAAACAATTTTGGGTGTAAAAATGGTTTATGCCATCATTGGTTTAGCCTTATTTGCAGCTGCGTATTCTTTATACGGAGGTCTTTCTGCTGTAGCGTGGACTGATGTTATTCAAGTTATATTTTTAGTACTGGGAGGTTTAGTAACTACGTACTTGGCATTAGATACTGTTTCTAACGGAGCAGGAGCTATTGAAGGGTTGAAAGCTATTTACAATGCGGCGCCCGATCATTTTACAATGATTTTAGATGAGTCAAGTCCAGAATACTCTAATTTACCAGGAATTGGTGTTTTAGTAGGTGGTCTTTGGGTTGCCAACTTGTATTATTGGGGATTCAATCAGTACATTATTCAACGTACTTTGGCGGCTAAATCATTAAAAGAAGCACAAAAAGGAATTTTATTAGCCGCTTTCTTAAAATTAATTATTCCGCTTATTGTTGTAATTCCAGGAATTGCGGCTTACGTAATTATTAAAGATCCAGCAATAATGGCACGATTAGGTGTTACCGCTTTAGAAAATTTACCAGGTGTAGGAACAGCAGACAGAGCGTATCCGTGGTTGTTGCACTTTTTGCCTACCGGTTTAAAAGGATTGGCTTTTGCAGCTTTAGCGGCGGCAATTGTATCGTCTTTGGCCTCCATGCTAAATTCGACGTCAACGATTTTCACAATGGACATTTACAAACAGTACATCAATAAAAATTCAAGCGAAAAGAATTTGGTAAAAGTGGGTCGTTTGTCTGGAGGTATTGCTTTACTAATAGCAGTAATTACAGCTCCTTTATTAGGAGGTATTGACCAAGCGTTTCAATTTATTCAAGAATATACCGGTGTCGTTAGCCCAGGTATCTTAGCGGTTTTCCTTTTAGGTTTATTTTGGAAGAAAACAACTAACAAGGCGGCAATTTGGGGCGCTTTGCTTTCTATTCCTATCGCAATGTTCTTTAAAATTGGTCCAAAAGGTTGGGTTTCAGGATCAGGTCTTGAAAACATTTTCCCTACACTACCGTGGATGGATCAAATGGGAATAACAGCAGTTCTTACCATGATCATTATTGCAGTAATAAGCTTAACTCAGAACAAAGGAGTTAATGATCCTAAGGCAATTACATTAAGTAAGAGTTTATTTAAAACATCTCCATTATTCAACATTTGTGCTTTTGCTATCATGATCATTTTAGTAGCAGTATATGCTGTTTTTTGGAAATAAAAATACGTTTAGAATTCCACACTTCTAAACTTAGGTTGGTTTGGTTAGCCAAAAAAGGAGCTGTAATGGCTCCTTTTTATTTGTCTTTATTTTAAAATTTTTGGTTTGATGAATCTCTTGGTTAGTAGATTTTTTTTTAAGATTATTTTGCTTTGAATTTTTATCTGTACGATATAAAAGAAGTTAACTAGAAGTTAAAATTAGTTGTTTAAGTGCTGTTTTTTTTGCGCTTGCAAACATTAAACATATCTTCGCAACAATGAACAAGTGTTTACAAAATAGAACGAAATCCTTGTTGCGACATTTATTTTCAATTGTCGCAGTAACTGTGGTGCTTTTTTCTACTTGTTCTGTAAAGAATGAAATAAAAGAAATTTTAGGAATTCCAATCGCAATCGAGCAAAATGGAAACCAAAGAGTTACTTTATTTTCTACTGCTCTATCTGATCTTTGTGCGAACGCTTTTAATGCTGATGTATCGCAATCTCCAAAAATCACATTACTTTCTTCAAATTTAGTAGCATTTGTCACTTTAAGTGCAATTGTAATGCTTCTTTTTTCTGTTTATGAAATTGAAAAAAGAAAACATCCCCGCTACAATAGCTTAAAAATCACGGATTCTTTTCCGATTTTCCTGCTGTACCGCAAACTCATCATTTGATAAAATAGTAGTTTTAGTTGTGCCTTTCAAAATTCTTCTGAAAAGGCATCTTTCAGTACATCAATTTTTTAATTAGATGATCAAATTCTGATCTCAAAAACTATTATTTAGTATGGTCAAATTAGTATTGGCGGTCACATTCCTGTGGCTAGTCACGGGAATAACAGTTCCCTTATATGCCCAACAATCTTCTAACAATTTAGCTGATTTGTGGCGAAACGTAGCCGAAAATTACGCCGGTATTAAAGCCAAACAAACTGCTACTGATGCTGCTGCCTTGAATGAGCGTGCGGTTCAATCTAATCACCTTCCGCAAATCAAAGCACAAGCACAAAGTAGCTACGGAACGTATAATGGAGCTGGCGGTGCATTTTTCCCGCAAGCTGGATTTTTTAATGTGAGTGGCGATGCTTCCTTGCATGGCGCTTCGCTTTCTTCCAATTCATTTGGATCTGCTGTGGTAGATTGGGAAGTTTTTTCTTTTGGGAAACTTCAAAATGAAACCCAAGCGGCGCGATCGTTAACCAATAAAGCAAGCAGCGAAAAAGAGACCTATGTGCTCACGCTTAAAAAGCTTTTATCCGAAAGGTATATCAAACTCTTATACAACAAAACAAAACTATCGTGGAATGAAAAAACGCTCGAACGACTAGATGAGATTCGATTGATTACTTCAGGTTTATCAAAAGCGGGATTAAAACCTGCTGCCGATAGTTTGTTGGCTTCATCTGCCTATACACAATCACTCGCACAAAATGATAAATTAGAAGGAAACAGTAGTGCTGCGCTTATTAAACTTCAAGAACTTTCTGGTAAGGAAATGATACAGTTCAATAGTGCGTTGTCGCATTTTGCTAAACCTATGGTTTACATCGAAGAACGGACCGCAATAATTGTTGATTCGCATCCTGTTCTGGCGACACTAAAACATCAGACCGAATTTTACAGATCTAAAAGTGCAGTCGAGAAAAGCGCTTCTTTACCATCCGTTCATTTTTTGGGAGGCTTGTCATACAAAGGCAGCAGCATCAATGACAACGGTTATGTTTCTGGAAAATGGGAAGATGGTTTTTCTAATAATGCCAATAATTTTTTAGCTGGCATTGGAATCACATGGAATATTACAAACGTGCTTACCAACAACTATAAAAGCAACCGTTTGGGCAAAGAAGCGGAAAGTGTGGCGCATCTTCATGCCCAATACGAGCAAGCAATGCAAGCAGATTTAACGGCGGCACAAGTGCAAATTAGTCAACAATTTAAACAAATTGAAAAAACGAGCACAGCAGTAAAACAAGCCAATGATGCGTATAATATGTACTTGTCACGTTACAAGAGCGGACTTATTGCGCTGAATGAACTGTTGCAAATTCAACTTTTATTTGAAGTGGCAGAAAATCAGCATTTAGAAGCATCGCGTGACTATTGGATGTTGGTCGCTTATGAAGCAGAATTGACTTCAGATTTTAATTTTCTCTTCACTAATCTTTAAATCAATTTAGATGAACTTAATACAATTTGCATTAAGAAGACCCATATCGGTTATTGTGGCTGTGGCTGCCATTGTCTTCTTGTCCTTTGCAGCAATAAAAAAAATAAACGTAGATATATTTCCCGAAGTTGAACTTCCAGCCATGTATATCGCCATGCCGTACGGCGGACTATCACCCGCTTATATGGACGGTTTTATGGCCAATGAATTTCAAAAAGTACTGCTTTTTGTTGGCGGAGTAAAAAGCATGGACTTCAAAAGTATTCAAGGTCTAACCTTAATGAAATTGACTTTTTATCCCGGAACTAATATGGCCCAAGCTGCTGGAGAGGTTTCGACTTCAGTGTCTAGAGCAATGGGATTCCTCCCGCCAGGTGCCGTACCGCCTATGGTAGTTCGTTTTGACGGAAGTTCCTTGCCTGTTGGACAGTTGGTTTTTGAAAGTGACGAGCGCTCTATTAATGAAATTCAGACTTTGGTACTTACCAAAATACGCCCAATGTTTGTGGCCATTCCTGGCATTACTGCGCCAGCTCCATTTGGCGGAAACGCACGTTCTATTATTGTTAATATTGATCCACAAGCCATGCAAGCCAACGGTTTGAGTGCCGAAGAAATTACTATTGCAATCACTAAAAACAGTTTACCGTCGCCAGCAGGAAACATTCGCATTGGCGATGAAAACTTAATGGCACCTATTAATTCTATTGCAAAAAGTCCCGAAGAATTTTTAAACACACCCATTAAAACGAACGATTCGCGCACCATCTATATCAGAGATGTAGCCAATGTGCAAGATGGCGCAGATCAAACGGTTGGTTATGCACTCATCAACGGCAAACGGTCTGTTTATCTTCCCATTATAAAAAAAGCGGATGCTTCGACACTAGAAGCTGTTAAAAATTTGAAAGAAGCTTTGCCAATGCTGAAGGATCAACTTCCTGAAGATGTGAATATAAAATACGAATTTGACCAATCCAAGTACATCGAAAGTTCGCTATCTAATTTAATCCACGAAGGATTATTGGGAGCAGTATTTACAGGATTGGTTATTTTATTGTTTTTGGGAGATTCTAGAGGCGCACTAATTGTGGTGCTCACCATTCCCATTGCGATTTTAAGTGCGGTTGCTGCGCTTTATTTTTTAGGAGAAACAATCAATATTATGACGTTGAGCGGTTTGGCACTTTCGATCGGGATCTTAGTAGATGAAGCCACCGTCACCATTGAAAATATCCACCAACACATGGAAATGGGAAAACCCAAACAGCGTGCTATTAGTGACGCTTTGGTTGAAATTTCGATTCCCAAACTCCTTATTTTACTTTGTATTCTAGCAGTTTTAACGCCTGCGTTTATTATGACGGGTATTCCAAAAGACATGTTCATGCCTTTATCGATGGCAGTAGCTTTTGCGATGGTGGCTTCTTTTATTGCTTCTCAAACCTTTGTGCCAATTCTGGCCAACTGGATGATGAAAATGAAAAAAAATGAAGTGGCAAATACGCCTCGCAAGCGTGCTTTTTTTGATAAATTTCGTGTCAATTATTCATATCGAATGCGCAAGTGGTCCACAAGATCGATGTCGCTTTTTATACTTTATATTTTTGTAGCTGTAGGTGTAATTGCATTGTTGCTGCCCAATGTAGGAACAGATGTAATGCCGGTATCCAATAGTGGTGATTTCCAACTCCGCATTCAAGCGCCAACAGGAAGTAGGTTGGAAAAAACAGAGCGAATTGTAAAAGAAATTTTAGAAGAGATTAAAACACAACTTCCAGAAAATGGAGTGGCTATATCTTCGGCTTTTGTTGGAATGCAACCTGCAACTTCACCCATCAATCCAATATTTACCTTTACCAATGCTTCTCACGAGGCCATTTTGCAAGTATCGGTAAACCAAGACTTGTATTCTGGATCAATTCAAGATTTAAAAGAAGAAATTAGAATAAAACTTCAAAAAAGTCATCCAGCTGTGGCGATTAATTTTGAACCGATGGAACTTACTGAGAAAATTATGGGTCAAGGCGCTATGACTCCGATTGAAGTAAAAGTGGGCGCTGGACAATTAAAAGGTGCTGTTGCTTTTGCGAAGAAAATTGAAGCCAATTTAAAAGCAATTCCCTACTTGCGAGACGTTCGCATTGCAGAACCTGTTGCTTATCCTACGCTAGAAATTGAAATCAATCGTGATCTCGCTGGGCAATTTGGCTTAACAGTTCAAGAAATTACCAAAAGCTTAGTGACGGCCACGTCATCGACTCGTTTCACCGATAAAAATCTTTGGATTGACCCAAAATCGGGACTTGTTTTTCAGGTGCAGGTTCAAATTCCAGAAGCCATTATGTCATCAGAACAAAATCTCAGAGCATTGCCTTTAAAGAAAGGTAGTTTGAGACCTGTTTTAGAGGATGTGGCCACCATAAAAAGAGTAAGTTCTCCCGCCCAAGTAAACCGAAAAGGAGCCAATCGTTATGTAACCATAATTGCGAATTTGCACGGCAAAGATTTGGGAACTGCTTCTGGTGCGGTAAAAAAAGCAATTAAAGATGTGGGTGAGCCACCGCGAGGCGTTACTGTCTGGACCGAAGGAACTATTAAACTTTTAGACGAAACATTGAGCAATTTATTAGCTGGTTTAGGCGTGGCAATTATAGCTATATTTTTAATGTTGGCCGCTTATTATCAATCGTATAAAGTGCCGCTTATTATTTTATCGGTGGTTCCCGCCGTTATTGCAGGAAGCTTGCTGATTTTATTTCTAACGCAAAGTACACTCAATTTACAATCGTACATGGGAATCATTATGTCGATTGGTGTTTCGGTTTCTAATGCTGTTTTGCTGGTCAATCAAGCCGAATATTATCGAAAAGACTTGTTGCTGAAACCTGCAAATGCAGCGCGTTTAGCAGCATCATCTAGACTTAGACCAATATTAATGACAGCTGCAGCAATGTTAGCAGGAATGTTACCAATGGCAATCGGAATTGGTGATGGCGCCGAACAAGTGGCACCTTTGGCTCGCGCCGTGATTGGTGGTTTAATAGCGTCTACTGCTACCATATTATTATTGGTACCGCATTTCTTTGCATCCATGTTGTCAAAAACGGCAGTTGTGAATCCTTCCCTTGATCCAGATGATGAGGAAAGTCAATATTTTATCAAATAACTTTAATACCTAAAAAATGGACACTATAAATCAAAAAATAAAAATGATCGCAATTGCAGTCTTTACTTTGCTCTTTCTTGCCGCTTGTTCGGATAAGAACGAAGTTAAAGCGGAAGTTGAGAAAGCGCCAACGGCAAAATTACAAAGTCATAAAACAGAAGTTATCCAATTTATAAAGCCTGAATACGAACTATCCTTGCCGGCAGAATTGCAACCGTATGAGGAAGTAGCGGTTTACGCTAGAGTGAGTGGATTTGTACAAAAGCTTTTTGTAGAACGTGGCCAAAAAGTAAAAAAAGGCCAGTTGTTGGCCGAGCTTGTTGCACCGGAAATGAATCAAAAGTACATTTCCGATCAATCTTCTGAACAAAAAATTAAAAGCGATTATTTGTATGCCAAGCAAGCGCACGACCGAATGTTAGAGGCTTCGAAAACTGCAGGAGCTGTTGCAGCGATTGAAGTAGAACGATCTAAAAGCGCTATGGAAAGTGCGCAAGCAGCGTACAGAAGTGCAAGTGCTGGAACAGCAGGATCTGCACAATTGCAAAAATACTTGAGAATTACAGCACCTTTTGACGGCATTATTACAGCTAGAAATGTATCGGTTGGAGCGCTTGCTGGATCGGGTTCAGGAGTGCCATTGTTTATGATTGCACAAGGAAACCGTTTGCGTTTGACCGTTTCGCTACCCGAAAAACATGCAGCGTCAATCACTGACGGAATGCCGGCTACATTCACAATCAGTTCGCAACCCGGAAAAACATTTAAAACGAAACTATCGCGCAGTTCAGGATTCTTAAACAAAGCCGATCGTTCTTTGACCATAGAGTTTGATGTCGACAACCCTTCAGGAGAATTACAAGGTGGCGATTACGCCCAAGTAAATTTGAAATTGCAACGCAAAGCACCCTCCTATTGGGTTCAAAACGGAAGTATTTTAAATACGCAACGCGGTAATTTTGTGCTTACCTTTAACAATAATGAGATTAAAAAAGTTCCAATCACCGAAGGCATTAAATTGGATACTCTATCGGAAGTATTTGGTGATTTTTCAGATCAAGATCTGATACTTTTGAAGCCTTCAGAAGAAATGAAAGAAGGAAAGATTTACTAATTAATTTTTGAAAATAAGGTTTTATTGTTGTCAAATCGAGCGTAGTCGAGAGTGTAGGTTACTTATAAAAAGAGTTTTGACTGCGTTCAACCTGACAAATGTTATAATTAATAATTTTATTCAAAAAAAAACAGACTTAAAAAAGAATTATAATGATTGAAAAAAATACAAACGAGAAACAAGCTATTGAACTATCAACGTGGGACAAAGTCAAGAAAAAAATACCTACAATTTTGATGGTATTTATTTTCGGAATTCTGTTGTTCAGCCCAGATGCAAAATCATTTCTCATTAAACAATTGCTATTTACTGGAATTTTTAACGCTGAAGTATCTTCGGTTAATTCGACTGATAACGAACTTAAAAATCATTTTGATTTCGAGGATTATGAAGGAAACATAAAAAGCACAGCCGACTTAAAGGGAAAAGTAGTTTTTATTAACTTTTGGGCTTCTTGGTGTCCGCCTTGCATTGCCGAATTTCCTTCGATAGAAAAATTCCATTCTAAGTTTAAAAACAATGATAAGATGGTGTTTTTGATGATCAACATGGACGATGACATTAAGACCGGACAACAATTTTATGATAAGAAAAACTATTCGCTGCCAATTGCTCAAGCGACATCCGCTGTACCTAAAGAAATTTATTCGGGTTCTTTACCGACTTCGGTCATTTTAGATAAAAATGGAATAGTGCGAATGCGCCATACTGGCTTTGCTAATTATGATGCTAAAAACTTTCATCTTCAGATCGAAAAAATGCTTGCTGAATAAAATAATAAAATCGAAATCATTGCTTTAACCAGCGTAAATTTTGCGAAAGCATATTGAAGTAAATAGCAAATGAGTTAAAAATAATATTTTTTAGAACAGTTTACTAAACGTAAAGTCAATACCTTAAAAATTATTAAGAAGCCTTTTCTAATTAGGAAGGTTTCAAATTTTATTAATTTTAAATAGGTTAGATATGAAAAATACAAAATTGATTGAGGCTTTAAATAATTGTGCGATGCATTGTAAGTATTGTGCAGATGCTTGTCTGGATGAAGATCACGTAAAAATGATGGTCAATTGCATTAAAACAGACATTGCTTGTGCAGAAATTTGCACTACAACAGCAAAACTACTGGCAGGAAATTACGAAGATGTAAAATCACTAGTGCAAGTTTGTCTTGAAATCTGTAAAAAATGTGCAGAGGAATGCGAACAACACGACCACCAACATTGTAAAGATTGCGCAGCAGCGTGCAGGTCATGCGAAGCAGCTTGCGAAGCCTACTTAAAATAAAACTCAATTTTAAAAATATTTAATTGTGAGTTTAAAATAGAAAAGCTGTCCAAAACGAATTGGACAGCTTTTTTTGTTTTAGAAATTACTGATAGTTAGTCAAACCATTCTCGAACCTATTTTTTAATTGAACGTAACTAATCTGCGTATCTTATTGGGTAACGTTAAAAAATGTATATTCTAATTTTAAGAAAACACCGTCAGTATTGATGCGGCTCATCGAGCTGTACAATTCTTTTTTGTACGCCAAGTCAATTCTAGCCTGACTGTTGATGATGAATTGAACAGAAGGCACGACATCCAAATACGATTGACCATTTTCTGTAATCGTCTGCCCAACAAATTCTAACATCGTGTTAATGTTGGTTTGCTTAAAGCTGGTGTATTTTTTAGGATACATTAAACGTCCAGCCGACAAAGTATAGTTCACAGCTCGCTTGCCGTGGTTGTTTGGAAAAGAGTAATCTCCATTGTTAAAAGCTTGACTATAACTCACAGAAGAACTAAGTGCCACTTTTTTAATCAATTGAGTTGCTACTAATCCAGCTTCGTAACCGCTATTCATTCCGTTTATATCGATGGCTTCCTGCTTAATTTCAGCGTTGTTCCAACTATAGCGACCGTAAGCTGCCATTCTGAAATGACTCTGCAGATCGTCTACAGAGAAAAAACGGTATTTGGCATACAAACCAGCTCCTCTGTAATCAAACCCATCGTTCATATCATCAAAATAGGAAGAAGCGCGAACCATTACATTTTTGTTGATTCCCCAAGTAACTTCTGGCGCTACACTGTAAGTACTACCACCATTTATTTTATTTTTCAATAAAGACTGACCAAGACGCGCTCCAATAGAACCTGCGGGAGCATTACTGGCAGGTTCTGTCATTACAAACAGCTCTTGTGCGTCT
This sequence comes from Flavobacterium sp. TAB 87, assembly GCF_001529295.1. GTDB lineage: Bacteria > Bacteroidota > Bacteroidia > Flavobacteriales > Flavobacteriaceae > Flavobacterium. The sequence continues at coordinate 10,583 of NZ_LLWK01000031.1, read as the reverse complement.
ATTTGCAGTGAAATAAACAGTATAAAAACGACTGATAAATACCTCATTATTTAACAGATTTTAAATGGTAATCATTTTCGTTTTCGGCATTGTATGTATCTTTTTTAGCATAGGTTTTAGCTAATTTTTTATATTCTTTTTGAGTTACAAAACCTTTGTCTAAAACTTGGTACGAAGCTTCCGTAGACGTAATAGGATTTTTAGCATCGATAAAGATAAAAGTTCCAGCATCCGTTTTTACCGAATTATTTTGAATTTTAGAAGGATCTGTTTTCATAGTTACTACCATTGAACCCACAAAAAAGCCTGCTTTTTCGACTGCGTTTTTTAATACTTTAGGCTGCAATACTGTATTTTTTTTAAAGTAGACAGTAAAGGTATTTGTGTTTAAATCGGTGCCTACACTATCAACTTCAGTTATTGATTTTAACTGCTTGTTTATTGCGTTAGAGCACATCGAGCAGGTTAGTCCTGTCGCAATGATCTCTGCTTTATTGATTTGTGCATACGATTGGAAGCTTGTTAAGACAACTAAGAGCGTTAGTGTTAAGAATTTTATATTTGAGAATTTCATATTAATTATTTTTTTTGATTTGTGCAATGATTTCAACTTCGGTTGGATTGACAGCTATCAGTGTTCCTGATGCATCAAAAAGGTACGCTGCAGGCAAGGCATCTACGCCAAAGAGTACTGCAGATTGTGAGTCAAATCCATTATCGTCAATTAATTGCGTGTTTTTTAGTTTGTCTTTTTCAATGGCTTTTAGCCATTTGGCTTGATCAGTATCGATCGATATACCTACAATTTCAAATTTTTCAGATTTATAGTTGTCGTAGATTTTTACTAAATTTTTATTTGCTAATCGGCAAGGACCACACCAAGAAGCCCAAAAATCTACCAAGACCACTTTCCCTGTAGAGGAATTTAGTTTGACCGTACTATTTTTGTCATTTTGTAATTGAAGATCGGGTAATTGGTCTCCTATCTTTAATTGTGCATTTGCCAATGAAAAGCTAAATAGGAGAACCAATACCGCAAAACTATTTTTTATTGAAAACATAAAGTGTTACTTTTAAATGAAAGAAAGAACGGAATTATTTATCCGTTTCTGTGGCAGGCTCTCTATCGTATTGACAACATCCTGGCAATTTGTTATAGGCAGTAGTTGGCGCTGTAAATTTTTCATTATCATACCCAACATTAGCTACTCGTTTTAAAATTTCATCTACAGTTGTTTTTTTAGAATCGTAAGTTACCGTAGCGATTTTCGAGTCTACGTCCCAAGTTAAATTTGCTGTTTTATTGTTCGCAGCCGTTTCGATGGTCTTTTTGCACATGCCGCAGTTGCCATTGATTTTTACACTTTCAGTAACATTATTTTTGCTTTGTGCGTTAGTTAAAGTAACAGATAGCAATAGTGTTATTGCCATCAATAATTTATATATTGATTTCATTTTATTTAAATTTAAGAATGAATTGATCCGATTGAACAAGCGCAAAAATAGTATAGTAAACTAATTTTGAAATTGAAATGGATGTATTATTAAGTTATTTTTTTTGCCCAGGTTAGGCATGAATTTGACGCTTTTATAGCAGTCAATGAAATAAATTCTAGCTCAATTTAGGTGGAAGCCAGATCGAATGAAAATCAGAAGAAGCTCCGATTTCTGTATAATAATAATTTGCAGTAGTTTCTGGAAAATCAAAGAGAGATTTATTCTCTTCCTGAAAATTGAAGACCATAGTGAAACCAGAATAAACAACAGGACAAGCACAAGAAGCTCCTGAGCAACTGCTGTCACAATTGTGATTGGTTTCCTTAGATTGCTTTTCGCTACAACATGATTTTCCAGAATCAGTTGATTCCTTTTGACAACAATCCATTACAACCTTACTTTTATGCGCAAAAGATTGCGTTGGTCCCAAAATCAGACCAAAAGTGAGAATTAATAATATGTAGATGTTTTTTGTCATTTCAATTGCAAAGTTACTATTGTATTTTATTGTTTGTCGTTAATTTTATTATAAAATAGATATTAAATAAATACTAAATCACATTTAGATACTAATTTCGCAAGGGGGCTCTTTGAAAGTTGAATCATCTAGTTGCAAATTACAACCACTTTTTCAAACTTACCATGATGACTAATAGAAACATCCTGAAGAATAGCGGTGGATAAATAAGGAATACCATATTTATCTTTGATGATGTTTTTGTTTTCAATTTCAATTATATTATTTAAATCTTTTAAATAACTGACTGCAATAGTATGAATCACATCATTCATGACCGTCGATTTGGTGTAATACATAGTGCCGAAACAAAGTACTCTCCCCGTTTTAGTAGTAACATTATCTGAAAGGAGACAGCACTCTAGCTTTGTTGGAATAAATGCTCGAATCGTTGTTTGTCGGTTGTAAATTTTATATGCTGCTTCTTTCATACTCCAAAGCAGCCAAACCGTGATTTCAGGCGTGGTACTTTGTGCAATGAGCAACTGTTCATTTGCAGTAAATATTTTTTGTAAAAAACCTTTGCGTTGCCAGTTGCTTTCTTTCCGTGCTTGTACAATATCTACAATATCGTTTCCGATCACTTTGCCGCCAATTTAGTTTCAATAATTGCTACAGATCGTTTTACATCTAGCATTTGTTCCATATCGGTATTATCTATAACGACATCAAAAGCTTCCTCAATATCCAATATAATATCAACAAGGTTTGCTGAATTAATGTTGAGATCGTTTATAAAATCGGTGTCTTCCGTTAGGTTATCATAAGCTTCTATATTGGTAGTGTAGGGCTTTATAATAACTTTTAATTTAGCAATTAGGTCTTCTTTATTCATCTTAGTTCAGTTTCAAATTTTTTAAATATAATACACGCATTTACATCACCAAAACCAAAGCTTGCTTTGGCAATAATGTTTAAATCGATGTTCTTAGTCTTTATTGGTACTCGAGATGCATCTATTAAAGCAGTAATTTCTGGATGAAGATCATCGCAATTTAAGTTGCCAAATAAAAATCCTTCATGCAATTGCAATACAGTTGCCACACTTTCTATACTTCCTGCAGCACTAAGACAGTGGCCCGTCATGCTTTTTAAGGAGTTTATATAAGGAAAGTCAAGACCGCTTCTGTTTAGTGCTTTGGTCCAATTCTCAATCTCCAGCCCGTCTTTTGTTGTAGCAGTTAGATGTCCGTTTATTGCATCAATAGCATCTGCTTCGATACCAGAACTTTGTAGTGCCTGAGTAATGCAACGCTGAACGGCAACACTATTAGGGGCAGTCATACTTCCGCTGCCACGTTGTCCGCCAGAATTTACATGACCACCAAGTATTTCAGCATAAATTGTAGCACCCCGTTTTAAGGCGCTATCCAAATCCTCTATAACTAATGCACCAGCTCCGCTTCCAGGAACAAAACCTGCCGCAGTAGTACTCATTGGGCGAGAGCCTTGTTCCGGATGATCATTGTATTTGGAACTGCAAACTCGCAACGCATCAAAACCAGCCCAAATATACGGTCCGCTATCGCCAGTACTTCCAGCTAATATTCGTTGGGCTTGACCTGATTGTATGCGATCATAAGCCATCATTATAGCTTCGGTGCCCGTTGCACAAGCCGATGAATTGGTAGTTACTTGATTGCCCAATCCTAGTTTACCGCCGAGATAGGCACTAATTCCGCTGTTCATAGTTTGTGCAACGACAGTACTGCCCAATCGTCGCGTTTGCAAATCGTCTATTTTATAAATGCTTTCGCGAAATTTATCAATTCCCGAAGTTCCAGAGCCAAAGATAGTTCCGCTTTCCCAATCGGGGTCAATATTATGCCCTATAGGCAAACCACTGTTCTTCCAAGCTTCCATACCCGCAATAACACCATATAAAATTCCAGTGCTGTTAAAACCTCTAAGTTCTAAATCTGTAAAATAGTTTGATTTGATATCCTCAGTTATTTCAGGTTTACCAGCAATCTGGCAAGAAAACTGTAATTCTTGTAATTGCGAATCATGTCTGATGCCTGAAATACCATTTTTTAGGGCATGAGTAAACGCAGAGACACCGACCCCGTTAGGAGCAGCAACACCTAGTCCTGTAATTACAACTCTTTTACTCATAATTTTGTGGTTATCATTCCTGATAAAACCCCTTTACAAACTTCTTGTCCGGCTTCATTTTTCATCACTACATCGCATTTTAATTTTCCAAATCTAAAAAATGTCTTTTGTGAGGTTACTGTAACTTTTTCTTTCGGATATACGGGTTTTAAAAACTGCACATCGGCTGAAGTAAAAGCGATAACAGTATTTTGTTTTAGGTCATTATGGAGTAAATAAATACCCAAGCAAACCATTCCGATTTGTGCCATTGTTTCGGTTAAAATTACTCCCGGTGTTACCGGATTGTCCTTAAAGTGACCTTTGTAAAAATCTAAATTTTCATCAAAAGTGTAGGTTCCTGTAACTCCGTTTTCATCAGCATGCAGCAACTCATCTACAAATAAAAAGGGTTTGCTGTACGGCAGTTGTTTTACAATATCGTTTAAATTCATTTTACTATTAAGTTTAAGAATACTACCATTGTAGTAACACACGTTGCGCCGAAAATCCCGGTCCAAAACTAAGCATTAGTCCTTTTTCTCCTGGTTTCGGTTTTTTATCTATAATTTGTTCTAAAACGTATAAGACGGTAGCGCTCGACATATTACCGTATTGCTTCAGTACTTCTTTGGTATCGTCTATGTTTTTCCCTAAACCCGAAAAAAGTGCTTCTACAGTAGTGACAATTTTTTTTCCTCCAGGGTGAAATATCATATGATCAATATCTGCGATTTCTAGATTATTTTTTTGAAGAAATGGATGAATAATATCTCCAAAATTGGAAGCAATGGTGTCGGGAACTTCGATGTCTAAAATCATTTGCAAACCAGTATTGGTAAGCTTAAATCCCATCATATGTTCGGCATCATAAAAATGATACATTTGTTCGTCAACTATTTCTGGCCCTTGATCCTCATTGTGTGAAGACAGTAAGCAACAAGCAGCGCCGTCACCAAAAATGGCCGCGCTAACAATATTCGGCATCGAAAAATCATTGAGTTGAAAAGTTGCCGTGGGGGATTCTACTGCAATTACTGCTGCACGTTTACCGGGATTGGCTTTCAAAAAGTTTTTAGCATATATAATTCCGGATATTCCTGCCGCACAACCCATTTCAGTTACCGGAAGACGCACAATGTCTTGTCGCAATTTCATTTTATTGATTAGGTAAGCATCTAACGAGGGAATCATTATGCCCGTGCAACTTACGGTAATGATATAATCAATAGATTGCGGTTCCCATCCTGATTTAGCAAGCGCTTTTCCTAACACCTGTTCGCCCAAAATAATAACCTCACGACTGTAAATGTCATTTTTATCTTCAAAAGAAGTGGCTGTAAAAACTTCAGCTGGATCCATTATAGAATAGCGTTTGTCTACCGCAGCTCCTTCAAAAATTTTCTTTACTTTTTTTATAAATCGTTCGTCTTGGTCCTGCAGCCATACGTTAAGCAATGGAAGTATATCGGCCGTTGTGCGCGAATATTGGGGTAGTTGCTTTGCAACTGTAACTATTTTTACACTCATATTTTACTAATTATCCATTGGTATCGAAAAGCCCATTTCCAATTTATGGTATCGTTTTTTAAATTTAATTTTTTAGAAAAATCTACGAGTTCTTGTTTTTTAAACCCTCGTAATATCGATACTAATCCGTCTTCGCGAGACATTTTGTTAAGGCTAAAAAGAGTACAGATCACTCCGAAAAGTCGATACGCTGCTTTACTTCGATGCAAATCATTTATCACAATTCCGATCGTAGCATTCTTATTAAAGGTAGTAATTATATTTAATATTTGATCGTTTGTAAAATGGTGCAGCGTAAGCGTACACAAAACAATGTCGTATTTTACAGTGCTAAAATTCTCGCCAAATATATCAACACAACTGTATTCAATATTGGAATACTCAGTAGATAATTTTTTAGCATAATTTATGGTAAAGGCATTGGCGTCGATACCAATGAGTTTAAAAGTAAGATTGTTTTTTTTAGCGTAATTCGCGAGCACACGTAACATATCGCCATTGCCGCAACCTACATCTGCTATAGTTGTCGTTTTTGTAGTATCGGCTTTTTTTAAAAGGTGTCGAACGCCATTGACGGTGAGTTTGTTACCGCCTAATAATTGGTTGATGCCTGCAATTTTATCTAAAGCATCACGCAACTCTTCGCCTTGCAGCGAAAAGTCATCCATAATTTCGGTTTCTTGTGTTCTGTATTTAGTGTTTATATTCATTTAATCAATTGCTATTGGTTTGCCGTGCGTTTGTTTAATTAATAATGGAAGTAGTTTTGGAATAGAAGCTACAATACTAATTAGAAAAGTAGTTATTGCTTTATTACGTAAGATCTTTGCTAAAATTCGGCCCATATACAAGCGTTTCCCAAACTGTTTTTTCCATAATTTGGTATAGCTGTTTTCCAATTCTTCGCGTGAATTAATTGTGCTATTATAAAAGTCTAAAACCAATTCGGACGCGATCTTAGAACTATGTATTGCCATAGCCATACCATTGCCGCATAAAGGATGAATGAGACCTGCAGTATCGCCAATCATTAAAATGTGGTTTTCTACAGGTGATTTTTTTTCAAAACAAATCTGACTTATGGTAAGTGGCTTATCAAAGAGTAGTGTTGCGTTTTCAAAAACTGATTTTAATTCTTTGTTTTTGAAAAGTACATTCTGTTGAAAATCATCAATGTTTTTATATTTTTTGAAAGAGGCATAATCGGCCAGATAACAGATGTTTATCGCATTATTTTCGACTTTCGAAATACCGCAGTAGCCACCATCAAAGTTATGAAGCGCTACCAAATCATCAGGGAAGTCGCCCGAAAAGTGCGCTTTAACCGCCAGCCAAGGCGATTTTTTTGCGATAAAATCACGAGATAAAACCTGATCGATGTTCGAGCGCTTGCCGTAAGCGCCTAAAACTAATTTTGTTTCTATAATTTGGCTCGAAACTGTAACGCTAAACCTATCGGCGCCAAAAGTAACATTGCTAACTGTTTCGTTAAGCACTCTGCAACCGTTAGCAAGCGCCTTTTGATATAAAAAATGATCCAGTGTAAAGCGACTGATACCAAAACCGCCCAAGGGTAGTTGAGCTTTGGCCGCTTGACCGCTTCTAGACGTAAATCTAAAGTTTTTTATATTAGTAGGTTGCAATTCTGAGATATCAATATCAAGCCATTGTAAATAAGGTAAGATTTCATTCGAAATATACTCGCCACAGACTTTATGACGGGGATAATCTGATTTTTCTATCAGGGTTACTTTCAATCCTTTTTTGGATAAATGTATTGCTGCTGTTAGTCCAGCTAAGCCACCACCAATTAGTACCACATCAGGATTTGTTTCCATATACTGCAATTTAGGTATAAAATCTGAGATACGTTACGCGATATAAAAATTGATTTTGACCCTAATGTCATTGTAAAAAAGACTATTTGTTTTAGGTTTTTGAAAGTTCAGAAAATAGCTGCTTGATTAATTACTAAATTATGAAATTAAAAAGGGTAGAAGCAAAATAACGAAGTATACTTCGGAAATTAGAAATTAGTATATCTAATTGAGAATTCAAAATAAAACCTCTTATCCAATTTAAAGCCTTATCTTTAAGAAATGAAACAAGATAATTTAAAAGAAAGTTTTGGAACTTTATCTGAAACTATTAATGGGTTAATCCGTGCGGGTTATATTCATGATTTTAATATTCAAGAAGAATGTTTGGTATGCCGTCAAAATAATGTAACGCTAGATCCCGAGGATTTTCAAATTGATAAAGTATATCGTTTTGAGGGTGCTTCTAATCCAGACGACCAATCTATTTTATATGCTATTTCTTCGCCACATTTTGAACTTAAAGGAACTTTAGTAAATGGCTATGGTATTTCGTCTGATGCAGCAACGTCTAAAATCATAGAGCGATTAGAAACGAATACAACTACCAAACCAGTAATTGACTAAAATAGCTCTAGCGAGAAGACTTAATCATACTGAAGAAAATATTATTAATTCTTTTAGCAGCTCGAGTTTAATTATTGACTTGATCTAATAAATCTCTAGTACGCGTTTCAACATTTTAATTAAATCATTAAAATCACCAGGTTTAGTTAGATATTCTTTTACATCAATTTTTTTAGTTTGATGATGCGCAGCCAAAGGAGAAGTAGAAAATAAAATCACAGGGATTTTTTGGATATTTTCATGTTTTTTAATTTCTTCTAAAAGAGTAGGTCCGTCCATAGTGGGCATATTGATGTCCAAAAATATTAAGTCGGGTTGCAATTCATTTGAAAGCAATTTACGTAATGCCTCTAGTGGATTGTGTTGAGCAGTATATTTCGCTGGGGAAATGGATTCTAGCGCTTCTTTAAAAAACTCGCAATCGTCATAATCGTCATCTATTTGTAAGATATTAGCGTACTTCATGCTGCATATTTTTAATTTTATGTATTTCGCGAGTAATAATTTAAATTGACAAGTACGAAATTTTGTAGCACAAATGTAATAAATTTATCTCATTTTATAAAATTACCATTAAACATTACATAATTACCACATATTGTTGTTTTGACATTGCAATTACAATTATTTTAAATAAAAAAAAAAGTCTTCATAAAGTTAACCTTATGAAGACTTTAATGTAACCGTGTTTTAGTATCCTTAATGTTGACCAGACTCCATATACGATTTTAAATTCTCAATGTCATCTTGTACCATTTTTTCAAAAATCGGATTTAAAATTTTGGCCCCTTGCTCGCCAGCTATTCCTAGCGGTGCTTTATATGATATAGTAACATCAATTTCAGTTGCTTGTCCTATTGGTTTAAAGCCAACCTTCCCAAAATTCTCAATGGTAGAACCTGGAAGAGATTTCCAGCTTAAAAATTTATCTTTTTCATCTTTTACGATCTCCGCTTTCCAAGTTACTGTTCCTAATCCGAAAGGTCCTTTGGCTGTCCATTCAGATCTTTTAGTATCAATTGCAGTCACAGACTCTAAATGATTCATGAATTTTGGTAAATTTTCTAAATTGCGCCAAAAAGCGTAGACTTGTAAAATAGGACGATTCACTATTCCTGTCACTCTAATATTGACATTAGACGTAGACGTGTTTTTATAAGCATCGACTGCTTGGTAAACTGGGCAATATCCAGTTAGTCCTCTTACTAGCATCGATCCAGCTAATGTGCTTTTTGCAGTGCTTTTATCTTTTTTTGACAAAATTTTATACAAAAAGTAAGCTCCCCCAGCCACCATTAAAATTCGTTCTGTCGTGGAAATATTTTTTTTTGGCAGTATACTTTGTAGTGAAAATCCCGATTTGTGCGTAGTTGCTTCCATAATTCGTTTATTAAATTAAAATAATTGTAAATCTGTATTGTTTTCTAATAACTCAGCGTTATTAAAATTTATATTGAATTTTTGCCTAGTGGTTATTAAGAGAATCTAGGTTGTTGTTGTGTTGAATTTCTTGAAGGTATTTAAAATCGAACTCTTCTTTAAGATCTTGACTTGCGTAAGAAGAGGTCTCTTTTGATTGATTGTCTTCTTTTGTAAAATGATGCTCAATCTCCAAAATTGAACTATTAGAATTGGAAGAACTAGCATTATTAGTGTGGTCTATTTCATTTCCTTTATCTGTGATGCTATCGTCATATTTTGAGGTTTCCATGGCATATAAAATTATAATTGTCTACTATAAAATTAGCTAAAGAACACCGCAATTTATTATACGATCCTGGAGGTTAATTACATAATTGTGTTGTAATAAAAAGAGAGGAAAATTTGTGCGGCTTAGAAATAGAAATAAAATTCAAACTGCTGGACGTTTTAAAAATTACTTTTATAATTTTTTATATGAAATCGTTCAAATTCAGATGAATCTTAAAAATAAATTTCTTTTTACAGCGCTACTCTTTATTTCAACAACGTCTAAAGCAAATGATCTTGCGAATAGAAAGGCCTTATATCAGATTGGGCGAGAGTAGAACATTAGAAAAATGGAAATGTAGTTTTGATCGGTTTACCTTCTTCTATAACTTTTGAATTTACAGATATATTCAAACTGTTAAACATCAACATATTGAATTTTTATAACATTAAAGATGAAGCATAAAAAAAGCTCAATTCGAAAGAATTGAGCTTTTGCTTTTGTGACCCCAAAAGGACAAATTACGCACCTTTTTATGGAGGATTTAAAGCTATTGGCTTATTTTATGTAGTTACTATCTTTCATTGGCTTTATGAATTTGGTTTGGATGTCTTGTTGGGGATTCATCTGTTTTTCGGAATGTGAATTAGTCAATGAAAAATTTGTACGTACTAATTAAAAAATCATAAAAGGTCAAGAAATAACCTTAAATGTAATCCGTAAAATTTAAGAGAAAGTTTTTAATTAAGTGATGATAGAACAAATGTATCAGAACTGGCAAGAGAGGTGGAAATAACAAGTCCCCAATTAC
>NZ_LLWK01000030.1 GCF_001529295.1 Flavobacterium sp. TAB 87 | reverse complement strand
AGTATGTCGTCGCCTTTCTTTTTAAAACCCTAATTCTAACGAATTAGGGTTTTTTCGTTTTAAATTTAGTTTTGTTTAAACAATTTGTGTTTTCTTAATACGTTGCTACTTAGTTTTTTTGGTTCATAACGAAAACCTGGGGATTAGCAAAAATTAGGCATAAATATTGGATCACAACAATATCTATTGACCCAATTTAAGGCATTATGTACCATCAAACGCAAAAGTTGGGGATTAAGCAAAATGCTAGATAATCTAAACAAGAAAAATTCAACATTCCTCACTCCTCTAAATTGAGATCTAACAGCTTTTATTTTGGCATTGAAAGATTCTGATGAAGCATTTCTGCTTCTGTTGTCAAAATAGTTTACGATTGTTTGATAGTGACTCTGTATTGATCTAGATCTGGTATTAAATGATTTAAATTCAGCTTGAGCTACCTTTTCACGCCATTTTGCTAATTTGGATAAACCATAAATTTTATCGGTAGTATTTTCAAAAACATTCCTTAAGTCTTGAGCAAGCTGATATCCTTTTTCAATGTTAGGATATAATACGAATAATAATTTAGCTCTTTCGGTTTGGTTGTTAGACCATTTTGATTTGTTGTTATATAAAATATACCTACTTCTAGATAATAGTTGCTTACTAGTATCACCGTTCGATAATATCTTAGATTCGAATTTCGTTTTTGTGGATTTAGCTTTTTCAATAGCATCATTCTCCATGTCAATTGCTTGGCACCTATATTTAGTCCTGATTTGTTGCAAAGCTTCGAGCGCTAGTTTTTGAACATGGAATCGGTCGGTAACTCTTACTGCATTCGAAAAGCATTTCTTAGCAATAAGCCCCATATTAGCCGCCAGATCGAGTGTTATTTCGGCAACTCAATTTCGTAACTTTGATGTTATTTTTTCTAGTATAGTAATTACTGTTTCTGCTTTAGTTCCCGCAATTATAAATACAAAGGTTCCCTTTCTACCTTTACCAGCTTTGTTGGTTAAAATAGCATAGAGTTCGGCATTAGAGGGAGACATTTCATCTATTGACAAGCGTTTTCCAATGTTTTTAGGAAAAACAAACCATTGTTTTGTATGCGACTTTTGTTCCCAAGCTTTAAAATCACTTAAATAATCTTTGTACTGATATTGCAGATTTCTTCCAGAAACATCTTAGAAACAGGCGATAGCGTTACAATTATTTGGACTGAAATCTATTGATCTCTTTAATATCAAGATATACTTGATGTCCACGAATGGGAAAATCTTAAACAGTTATCTCTTCGTAGAATCATTTAGAACTTAACTTAAAATCTCTGTATTCTTTAGGAATTGAATTGATCTCTTTCAAATACAGATGAAGTATCTCTTCTTCCCTTTTATAAGAAGTCAATTCAAAATATTCAACAATGATTTCAGGTAATAATAACTTGATTAGTTCGCTATAGGAATTTTATATTTGGTATAATTTGGAATCACAAATATCTAGATTTTAAGATTTCCCCACAACATTATGTATTGATCCAAAGTCATTCTATGTAAAACTAGGACGCTAAAACATCACGAATTGCTTCTGTTTTATCAAACATTGCTTTAACAAACGGACAAACTTGAATGATAAAAATGTTATTTGTACGTGGATAATTAACTGCAGCCATAACCAGCTTTTTTGCTATTCCTTTACCTTTAAATTCGTCGTTAACTTCAGTATGCTCGATAATGATCTCATCGTCTCCTTTCCATATGTATGTTATTATTCCTGCTTGTTTGCCTTGTTCGATGGCAACGAAGTTTCCCCTTCGCCCATTGTTGTTTTGTATGAATTCCATGTTATTCAAGTTTAGTGTCTATTTCCATTGTATGTAAGAGTGTTTTATGAATCGGGCATTTCTTAGCTATATCTAGTAAACGCTCTTTCTGTTTGGAGTCAATTTCTCCAAAAAGTTTAATATTCAATTTAAACAAAGTACTGCCATCTTCTCTCACTTCACTAGTTGCCTCTACTATTATATCAATTAAGTTCCATTCTTTTCGATCAGCATACATTCTTAAAGTAATTGCTGTACAGGAAATTAGTGCAGCTGCTAATAGTTCTACTGGAGAAAATCCTAGATTAGCACCACCTAATTCTGTAGGTTCGTCAGCTATTACTATGTTTCCGCTTGTGGAGCGAATCGTTGTTTTATACTTTGAGTTATCATTATGAGCTGTTATAATTTCCATAATTGTCTGCTTAAATTATTTTTATTAATTGTTTATTTCTCTTAACTTAAAATTTCATACGTTGAATACGAACTGCATTTAAAATAGCTAATAAAGCGACACCTACATCGGCAAATACGGCTTCCCACATTGTAGCTAAGCCTCCCGCTCCTAAAATCAGTACAATTGCTTTAACAACGAATGCCAAACCAATATTTTGCCACACTATTTGCTTTGTCTTTTTTCCAATCTGGATTGCGGTAAAAATTTTATAAGGTTGGTCGTTCTGGATTACGATATCAGCTGTTTCTATGGTCGCGTCACTTCCCAATCCACCCATTGCTATTCCAGCATCAGCCAATGCGATTACAGGAGCATCATTTACTCCATCGCCGACAAAAGCAATTTTTAAGTTTTGGTTTTTTAGTTCAGTAACTTTTTCGACCTTATTTTCGGGCAATAGGTCACCGTAAGCTTCAGAAATATTTAATTCCTTTGCTACAGCAGTAACCACCGATTGCTTGTCACCGGAAAGCATAACCGTTTTAATGTTTAAGTTTTGTAAATGCTTGATGGTTGATTTTGCATCTTCTTTGATTTCATCGGCAATTAGAAAATATCCTGCATATTGGTTTTCTATGGCAATAATTATAATTGTAAAAGGATTTTTATTAATAGATTCATCATAAGCAATATTAAACTTCTGCATTAACCTGCTGTTTCCTGCTAGAATAATTTTTCCATCTACATTTCCTTTTAAACCATGTCCTGCAATTTCTTCAACATCTCTCACAGTACTGTCTCTCTCCGCACCATTTGCATATTCAATAATCGCTGTTCCTACAGGATGAGTAGAGTATGTTTCTAACGCAGCTACATATTGTACTAATTCTTTTTCTGAAACATTCTCTGCTATTACTTTTTGCACTTTAAAAACACCTTTGGTTAGTGTTCCTGTTTTGTCCATTACTACTGCTTGAATACTTGCCATCGTATCTAAAAAAGTTGAACCTTTAAAAAGAATGCCGTTCTTACTAGCAGCACCAATACCTCCAAAATAACCCAATGGAATTGAGATTACCAATGCGCACGGACAAGAAATCACTAAGAAAACTAAAGCTCGATACAACCAATCTCTAAAAATATAGTTTTCGACAAAAAAGTATGGAAGCACACAAATCAACACCGCCAAAAGTGTTACAATTGGAGTGTATATTTTAGCAAATTTGCGAATGAACAATTCTGTTGGTGCTTTTTTAGTTGTAGCATCTTGTACCATTTCTAAAATCTTCGATAATTTACTGTCTGAATACAAAGCTGTTACCTTTACTTGAACGACCTTATTTAGATTAATCATACCCGCAAGAACGTAATCGCCTTTCGTTTTGGTATCAGGTGTGCTTTCTCCAGTCAAAGCAGCGGTATTAAAAGATCCTGTTTCAGACAATAATTCACCATCCAAGCCTAGTTTTTCTCCTGCTTTTAATTGTACAATAGAACCGATAGTTACGGCGACTGCTTTAACGACTTTGAGTTTATTGTCTTCCAAAACAGTTACTTCATCAGGACGTTGGTCAAGTAGTATTTTTATATTTGTTTTCGCACGAGTTACCGCTAGTGTTTGAAAAATTTCACCTACGGCGTAAAATAACATTACGGCAACACCTTCAGGATATTCTCCTATCGCAAAAGCGCCTAAGGTCGCAATAACCATTAATAGAAATTCAGAAAAAACGTCACCTTTTAAAATGCTTTCCCAAGCTTCCTTAATGACAGGAAATCCAACAGGTAGATATGCCGCTACATACCATACTATTCGAATCCATCCATAGAACCAATCTTGTGGAAAAAAATTATCGATTAAGATTGCAATCAATAATAGTAAAAAAGATATAATAGCTGGTAAAAACAGTCGCATTCTTGTTTGATCACCTAAATCGTGATTGTGTTCGTCGTGATCATCACTTCCGTGACTTTCATGCTCATCTGTAGCGCAACAAGACTTTATTACTTTGCGATTATTTGATTTGTATCCGTTCATTTATTTAATTTTTTAAATCCGCAAAATTGAAATTCTTGAATTGTTTCGAATGGAGTTTGATGCTGCTCTTTAAAACAGTGTACTGGTTCAAAGTTTTCTATAAATAATGATTTCATTTTAGTTTCAGAATACTGAGTAATGGCTAAACCGCTGCACTTAAGCGGGCCATTTTCTGAAAAAGTTCCTAGTAAAAAATTCCCTTTATCAGCCATAGAATCTGCTACTAAATTGACATACGTATTTATCTCTTCTGAAGAAGTTAAAAAGTGAAAAACAGCTCTATCGTACCAAAAGTCAAATTTTATATTGGTTTTAAATTCAATGATGTCTGAGGTAACCCAGTGAATACGATTTGCTCTCTCGCCCAAACGGTTTTTTACTTTTTGAAGTGCAACTTCAGAAATGTCTAGTATCCAAATATTTTCGTATCCTTTATCTAATAAAATTTCACAAAAATTACTTTCTCCGCCTCCAATTTCTATAATAGCAGCATTTTTAGGTAATTGCAAATTTTCCAAATAGGCAATAGCTGTGCTGGGAGCTTCTTGTGTCCAACTTACTTCTGAAGGAGTTTTTGTTGTAAACACGTTATCCCAATGTTGTTTGATATCCATTATTTATTTTTTAATGTGAATGCTCGCCACCGCCAATCAAAGCTGATTGCAGATAGAAAGCGCCTTTAGTTACAATTTCTGCATCTTCAGGAATTGAAGTTACAAATTTAATTTCGGTATACCCCATATCAGTAGTGCCTACAATTACCTCTATCAATTTAAAATGAACTTCATTGTGTTCGTCTTTTGTAATGGTATGGTTTTCAGTTTCTTTCATAAAAACATAGTAATTGTCCCCATTGCGAATAACAGCTTCTTTAGGCAAAGCTTTTACTTTGGCGCGGTCGATATCGATATTTGCGGAAACGTACATTCCGGAAATGAGATCTTTAGAATCCTTCGGATCAATTTTAGCGTGTACTGCAACCGTTTTACTACTGTTGGAAAACGATTTATTAATTCCGAAAATCTTTCCTTTTATTGATTTATTAGATTGATTCGTAAGTATAAAATCGACTTCTTGACCAATAGAAATGCTATACAAATCTTTTTCATATACATCCAAATCCAAGTGCATTTGGCTGTTATCAACAACTTCGAACAACGTAATTCCGGTTGCTGCAAATCCACCTTTTCGGATACTAATTTCGCCAACATAACCGTTTATAGGACTTATAATTGGAATGGTACCACTTTTAGAATTTGGACTGACGTGCAAGGTTTCTAATTTAGTTTTTGCGGCTTGCGCTCTCACTTTTTCCATTTTCAGTTTTGATTTTACCTCTTGAAAAACTTTGCGTGCTGTAATATTTTGAGCAGTTAAAATCTTTTGGCGATCGAACTCTAATTGCAAATATTCGATACTTGCCAAAGCTGACTGATACTCTTGCTGAATTTCGGTAATTTCTAAATTTTTTAGGGTAGCCAAAACGGTTCCTTTTTTCACGAAAGTGCCTTCTAGAACGTAAATATCTTTAACTACTCCGCTCATTAAAGTTGCTACATTTGCTGAGTTTTGAGGAGGAACTGTAGTTGTTCCTGTCGCCTTTATAATCGATTTTAAGTTCCTTTCTTCGACCAGAGCAGTTGCAATTCCTACCGTTTTGTATTGATCTTCAGTTAGCGAAACTTCAGTCTTTGGTTTTTCGTCTTCGTGATTATCTTCTGCATGATTTTCTTCCTCCTTTTGTTTACACGAAATCTGACATAAAGTGAAAAGAAGAACTATAACAACTGTTGGAAGTTTTATTGATACTATTGGAAATATATTTTTCATTCTATTAGTTTTTTTGAATTGATGGAAATTGTAAAGTGATAGCGCTTTGATTGTAAGCTTGTAAAGAGGTCGTATATTGTTTTTTTATATCGATCGCTTGATTCAAATAACCAATGTACATCCAGTAATTCATATCGCCACTGAAGTAACTTACTTGCGCTGTTCTTATAATTGACTCCGCATATTTTAATCCTTCATTTTGATAATAAACTAAGCCACTTTGTTGCTTTTCAAATTCACTTTTCAATTCCTCCATGTATAATTTTAGTTGCCATTTCGAATTATTATATTCCATTTTAGTTTGCTCGACTTGTATTTGTGCTGCTTTTGCTTTAGTCGAAAAATTTTGTCCCAAAAGTGGGATTTGTAATCCTGCTGTAAAACCTTGGTAGTAATAACGCTGATCCAGACTTTGTGCAAAATAACCTAAGCCTAATTTCGGTGCGCGTTGTGCTTGCAAACTTTCTACTTCTTTTTCATAAACAATCACTTGCTGCTGGTAATAATTCTCTAATAGTTTTTGAATAGGAGCTTCTTCCAGACCCATATTTCCCTGAAACTCCAAAGGAGTTTTTTTATCAGGAATAACAGTTTGTTCCGTTTGGATGAAATATTGGAGCTGCTTTTGATAAATAGCCAAATCATACTGAATTTGTACTTTCTCTGTCGAAATTTCCATACACTTTGCTTTTGCGCTAATGACTTCAATTTGCCCACTTTCTCCTGTTTTATAACGCAACTCTGCATTTTTTAAAAATGCACTGTAAATAATTTCTAATTCAGAATTCAGCTGTTCCAATGCCACTCCATACAAGTATTGATAGTAAGCCAAGGTTACTGCTTTTTCTATTTCATAAGAAGTTAACGCTTTTCGGTTTTCAGCTAACGTCACTAGTTCTTGCTGTAGTTTGCGATTGGTACTAGTGCTTTTTCCAATAGGGAAATATTGTTGCACTGAGAAATTGTTATCGTAAAGTTCACCATTTATTTGTCCGCCTTGATATTCAATCTGTAAAGGATCTGCTTGAAAAGCAGTCTTTTTTAGCAGCGTTTGTTTTTCAACTTCTTTAGTAGCAATTTTAAGACTGCTGTTATTGGATTTTGCCAAAGTTACTGCTTCGCTCAAACTAACAACAATAGCATCTTGAGCAAATCCAGTTGTGCTGAACATGATAAAAAAAACGATTAATGTTGTTTTTAGAGTAGGATTAATTTTCATTTTTATTTTTTTTTCTGAAAACAAATAAAGAATGGGTAGTATGATTAAAGTTAAGAGAGTAGCCGTCATCAAGCCACCAATAACCACGGTTGCCAAAGGTTTTTGTACTTCTGCGCCGCCACTGGTAGAAAGTGCCATCGGTAAGAAGCCGAGTGATGCTACTGCAGCAGTCATTAAGACTGGACGTAATCTGGTTTTGGTTCCTATTAAAACTCGTTCTAACGGTGATGTAATTCCTTCTTCTTTCAATTGATTGAAGTAGGAGATGAGTACAATTCCGTTTAAAACTGCGATACCAAATAAGGCTATAAAACCAATTCCTGCGGAGATACTAAATGGCATTCCTCTTAAATACAAGGCAAAAACACCTCCAATAGCGGAAAGTGGAATCGCAGTAAAAATAAGAATCGCTTGCTTTCCGCTTTTAAACGTAAAATAAAGTAAAACTAAAATAAAAGCTAAAGCTAATGGCACTGCAATTGAAAGTCGTTTATTGGCCTCCACTAAATTTTCAAACTGGCCTCCATAACTTACATAATAGCCTGCAGGAAGTTTAAAGTCTTTGTCTAGTTTTTGCTGAATTTCTTCGACTACACTTTTTACATCTCGACCGCGAACATTTAGACCAATTGTAATACGTCGTTCACCATTTTCTCGGCTTACTTGTACTGGTCCATTTTCATAATCTACAGTAGCGACCTGCGATAAGGGAACTTGTTGTCCGTTTGGCAACGGAATAAATAAATTGCTCACATCAGAAATATCATTTCTGTTTTCATTGGTCATGCGCACGACTAAATCGAAACGTTTGTTCTCTTCATAAATTTTACCTGCTTTTTCACCAGCGAAAGAGGACCGAATAATTTGATTTAAATCAGCTATATTCAAGCCATATAAAGCTATTTTATCGTAATCGTATTTAATGGTAATTTGTGGCAATCCGGTTATTTTATCAGCTTTTAGATCGCCAATACCTTCTACAGATTTAATTTTTTGAATTAATTCTTTGGCTTTAAGATCTAGCGTTTCTAAATTTTCTCCAAATATTTTTATCGCAATATCACTTCGACTTCCTGTCATTAATTCATTGAAGCGCATTTGTATCGGTTGGGAAACTTCGATGTTTGCACCTGGAATTTTTTCCATTTCTTCCTTCATCAAATACGATAAATCCTGCCAATTATCAGCAGTTACCCAGTCTTTTTTATCTTTCAAAACAATAATTAAATCGGCGCTTTCTATAGGCATTGGATCGGTCGGAATTTCTCCGCTACCGATCTTGGAGACAATAGTTTCTATTTCAGGAAATTTTGCTTTTAACATTTGTTCGTACTTCGTCGTTGTTTTGATCATTTGCGAAAGGGAACTCCCCGTCATAATAGTAGCATTTATAGCTAAGTCACCTTCTTCAATTGTCGGAATGAATTCTCCACCCATTCGACTAAAAAGAAGTAGAGCAAAAGCAAAAAGTGCTACTGCAATTCCCAGTACAATTTTTTTAATTTGCAAGGCACTTTTTAAAATGGGTTCGTATATATTTTCTAACCAAGCCATCATTCGATCACTAAAATTAGGTTTTTGCTCCGTATTTTTAGATAGAAATAAAGCACTCATCATCGGCACGTACGTCAGCGATAATATAAAAGCACCTGTAACAGCAAAGGCAACGGTCATCGCCATTGGGCGGAACATTTTTCCTTCGGTTCCTACTAGCGTTAAAATTGGCAAATACACTATCAAAATAATGATTTCTCCAAAGGCAGCACTGTTTCTAATTTTAGATGCCGATTGATAAATTTCAACATCCATTTCCTCTTGATTAAGAACTCGCTTGCGCTTTTTATGATACAAATGATGCATCGAAGCTTCTACTATAATTACAGCTCCATCCACGATGATTCCAAAATCAATAGCACCCAAACTCATTAAATTTCCGCTTACGCCAAAAGCATTCATTAGTATTACTGCAAACAACATGGCCAACGGAATCACAGAGGCAACTATTAATCCAGCTCGAAGATTTCCTAAAAATAAAATCAGAACAAAAATGACAATTAAAGCGCCTTCAATTAAGTTTTTAGAAATGGTGCCAATTGCATTATCGACTAGTTTACTTCGGTCAATAAAAGCTTCGGCTGTAACTCCTTCTGGAAGCATTTTGTTAATTTCAGCCATTTTGGATTTCACTCGTTCTACAACAGCTTTAGAATTTTCGCCTTTTAGCATCAGCGCTAAACCACCCACGATTTCGCCTTTACCATCTTTTGTTGTTGCTCCAAATCGAATTGCAGATCCGTATTGAACCGTAGCGATATTTCGAATTAATATTGGAGTTCCATTGCGATTTTTGACCACAATATTGCCAATATCCGTGAGGTTTGTTGCCATACCGACTCCACGAATTAAGAATGCATATTCATCTTTTTCGATGTAAGCTCCACCAGTATTTTGGTTGTTTTTTTGTAGCGCATCAAAAATTTCGGTAATTGTAACGTTAGCGCTATTTAGGCGATTTGGGTCGACCGCAATTTCATATTGTTTGACGCTTCCGCCCCAAGTACTTACCTCCGCTATGCCTTTAACCCCTTGTAATTGTGGAACTATAATCCAATCCTGAATGGTGCGTAAACTGGTTGCATCATATTTATCTTCGTATCCCTCTTTTGCATAAACATCGTATTGGTATATTTCTCCAAGTCCGGTCGTAATAGGAGCTAATGAGGGCGAATCCACATAATCAGGAATATTTTCTTCGGCTTCTTTTAGACGTTGAAAAACCTGTTCTCTTGCCCAGTATGTATCGGCATCATCTTCAAAAACTACTGTAACCACAGATAGACCGAAACGAGAAATACTGCGCAATTCAATTACTTTCGGAATTGTTTTAAAAGCTTGTTCTAAAGGATAGGTAATGAGTTGCTCCACTTCTTGACTGGCCAAAGTAGGAGCAGTTGTAATAATTTGTACCTGATTATTGGTTACATCAGGTAAGGCGTCGAGTGGTAAATGTTTTAATGAATATGCTCCCCAACCAATTAAAATTAGGGTAAAAAGTAGTATAATGAACTTGTTCTTTATACTAAACTGAATGATTTTGTCTAACATTTTAGTAGTACTGAATGAAAAAATTAGGCATTATTTTGCCATACTGTGGTGTATTTAACATTTTTCGTTCTCTATTAAAAGAGATTCATTATACTATTTGCGGCGGTTGCCAAATACTTCCAAAGAAATTAGACTGGAATGTCGAACTATAAGTTGGAACAGGAGAAAGAATAAGCTGATTTTCTTTTATGAAAATAAAAACTACAGCAGGATTAAAGCTCAAAACTTGAGCCGCGCAACAATTGCAAGAGCAAAAAGGCGGACATAAATCCGTATGTTTTTCATTTGTGTGCGAATGTGAATTGTTTGCAATACTAGTAGAAATACTATCAATATGAAACTCATTTACTTTAGTATCAGCGCAAGGCAAACACGATAGTAAGATTAAATAGATTGATAATATGATTGTTTTAATTTTCACAAATGTAAAAGTAACTAATTTTTTTTTGAATAAAAAGCAACAGCCTTTTCTTATACTGCAAATTTTCATTCTTCAAATCCTTTTAAAATTCTGATGAGAACTATTTTTTATAAAAAAAAGGTTTACTGTTTTTTCTGTATTTCTAACTTCTTAAAGTTTTATTTCAATAAAAAACGTCCTTCAAATTATTTGGAGCACGTTTAACTTAGTGTAGTATCTATTAAATCTGTTTATATACTTATTTGCAATTTAATTTATCAGAATATCCTTTACTAATTTACACTTTTATTATTGTAAACTAGTAATTTATAGTTTTTATTTAACGAAAAAACTTATAAATTATCCTTATATTATATCAATCACAGTTAGAAAATTTTCAATTAGCTTAAATATGTGCTACTTTAGCAGTACTAAATAACTCAATAAAATGATTAGCGACGCACAATTTCAATCTGAATTAGATAACCTTGTTTTTAATGCAATACGAGAAGATGTCGGCCCAGGAGATTATAGTTCATTGGCTTGCATTCCTGTTTCGGCAAAGGGAAAAGCACATTTATTGGTTAAAGATCAAGGTATTATTGCTGGAGTTGAATTTGCGAAAATGATTTTTAAATATGTTGATTCCAATTTAAAAATTATCACTTTTATTACAGATGGTACCACAGTTAATTACGGAGATATTGTTTTTGAAGTCGAAGGAAGTTCACAATCGATATTAAAAGCAGAACGTGTTGTTTTAAATTCAATGCAAAGAATGTCTGCAATAGCAACAAAAACAAATCAGTATTCAGAATTAGTTAAGGGAACGAAAGCAAAAATTTTAGATACTCGCAAAACTACTCCAAATTTTCGAGTTTGTGAAAAATGGGCTGTAAAAATAGGAGGTGGAGAAAATCATCGTTTTGCACTTTATGATATGATTATGTTGAAAGACAATCATATTGATTTTGCGGGAGGAATTACATTAGCAATTGCTAAGACTGTAGACTACTTAAAAGATAATAATTTAGATTTAAAGATAATCGTTGAAGCACGAACTCTAGACGAAATTAGAGAAATATTACAAAGTGACGGAGTGCACCGTATTTTAATTGATAACTTTAATTACGAGGATACCAAAACTGCTGTTGCCTTGATTGGTAACCGATGTCAAACAGAATCATCTGGTAATATCAATGAAAAAACTATTAGAGAATATGCCTTGTGTGGCGTTGATTATATTTCTTCAGGTGCTTTGACGCATTCCGTTTATAATATGGACTTGAGTTTAAAAGCAGTTTAAAAGGTTTCGTAAACAACAATATATGTCTGAAACAATTGAAAATCGTCTCGAAAAAGTACCATTGCTTGGTACGTTGGTTCGATTTTTAAAGAAAGTAAAGTTGCCTTGGCTTAACGGATTATCGCTCTACGATTTAATTCAGATGTATACTAAAGGGATTCTCGAGGGGGCATTTTCTTATCACGCAAGTGCGGTTGCTTTTAGCTTTTTCATGGCACTTTTTCCTTTCGCATTATTTATTTTAAACTTAATTCCGTACATACCGATTGAAGGTTTTCAGGAAGATTTTTTGCGTTTTGTGCAACAAGGCGTACCTCCAAATACCTTTGATGCAGTCGAAAAAATCATCAACGATATTTTAAATAATAGTCATTCTGGATTGCTATCTACAGGTTTTTTATTATCTATTTTTTTAATGGCCAACGGAGTCAGCGGCACTTTGGGTGGTTTCCAATCTTCAAAGCATGTATTCGATAAACGGGGTTTTTTTAATCAGTACTTAGTTGCGTTAGCAATCTCCTTAACCTTGTCATTATTATTGCTAGTAACTGTAGCGACAATTGTAGTATTTGAGGTTATTATCCAGAAAACAATAGTTCAGGATATTTTAAGTGACACGATTCCACTCATTATATTTGGCCGATATGCTTTTGTTGTTCTAATGATTTTGCTAACAACTTCTATATTATTGCGTTATGGGACAAAACAATACAATAAAGTACCTTTTTTTAGCATTGGTTCTGTTTTTACCACCGTCTTAATTGTTATATCTTCATACTTTTTCGGAATTTGGGTTATAAAATTTTCAAAATACAATGAACTTTACGGCTCAATCGGGACATTATTAATTCTAATGTTTTATATTTGGATTAACTGTATGATCTTGCTTTTGGGTTTTGAACTCAATGCAACCATTAGAAATTTGAAACAAAAAAAGACCACTATTTAATTTTATTTAAGATTTTAAAGCTTCATTTTTACCTAAATATATTTTAGGTATGATGATTGCACTATAGATTTTAAACTTAAAAAAGAAACTAATTATGAAAAACTGGATGTTAACTTTAGGATTGTTTTTTCTTGCTGTGACAAGTATGCAAAGTCAATCAGTTTTAGGAAAATGGAAGACAATTGACGATGAAACAGGTGTTGCAAAATCGATTGTTGAAGTGTACGAAAAATCGGGAAAAGTATATGGTAAAGTGGTCGAAATAATGCGAGAAGATCGCCAAAAAGAGGCGTGTACCCAATGTAAAGGTGTAAATAAAAACAAACCAATTTTAGGGATGGTTATTATTAATAACTTGAAAAAAGATGGAAACGAATACAGTTCAGGAACAATTTTAGACCCAACTACTGGAAAAGAATACAAATGTTACATTACGCTTGAATCTCCAGATAAATTGAAAGTTCGTGGTTACGTAGGTTTTGCTTTAATGGGTCGTACTCAGTATTGGGTAAGAGTTAAAAATTAAATTAAGACGTAAATTTTATTTTTAGAAGAAGTATCAAAATTAAACATAAGTCATCTCACCGATGACTTTTATGTTTTTATAGTTTTTTATAATTGTAAATATTGCTTAATCTAGTCTAATGATTTACTGGATAAAGTTTATAATAAAATATATTTTACAAGTTACCTATCTAAATTACTGGCATCGTTTACTAACTAAATTGTACTAATTTAGCTTACTCATTTACTGAACTACAATAATATTTCTACACTATGTTTTTTGTCGAAGTCATTTTACCACTTTCTTTAGCTAAAACTTTTACGTACCGTGTTTCTGAAGCTGAATATCATTTTATTCAGAAAGGAATGCGAGTGGCTGTACCTTTCGGTAAAAGTAAAATGTATACCGCGCTGGTTCTTGAAACGCATCAAAACCAACCAACTTTGTATGAAGCTAAAGAAATTCACCAAATTTTAGATGAAAAACCTATTGCAACTGAAGTACAATTGAAACATTGGCTTTGGATCGCTTCGTATTATATGTGTGGAATTGGAGATGTTTATAGAGGCGCTTTCCCGAGTGCATTGCTTTTGGAAAGTGAGACTGTAATTACCACTCAGCCCAATACTAGCATAACTATTTCAGATTTAAATGATGACGAATATTTGATTTACGAAGCATTGCAGCAACAAAGCGTTCTTAAGGTGAGTGATATTATTGCAATCGTCAATAAAAAGAATGTTTTCCCAATTCTTCAAAAACTTATTGATAGTAATATTGTGGTTTTGCAACAAGAAATTCAAGAATCATATAAGCCAAAATTGGTTCGCTATGTAAAGTTGCATTCACAGTTCGAATCTAATGATGGCTTAACTACTTTACTTGATGTGCTTAAAAATGCAGCGAAGCAGAAGGAAATCGTCTTGGCTTATTTTCAGCTGAGTGCATCAGAGAAAAAACCAATTACAGTTAAAAAATTAGTAGAAACGTCGCAATCTTCATCAGCAGTTGTAAAAGCATTGATTGAAAAACAGATTTTTGAAGAGTATTACATTCAGCACGATCGCGTTAATTTTTCTGGAGCGATTAATGAAAAAGAATTGCTACTAAGTGAACCACAGCAAATCGCATTTACATCAATTAAAAATAGTTTTGTAGAAAAAGCAGTTTGTTTATTGCATGGAGTGACTTCTAGCGGAAAAACAGAAATTTACATTAAATTAATTGAAGACTATTTAGCGACAGGAAAGCAAGTACTGTATTTATTACCCGAAATTGCACTAACTACTCAATTGGTCTCTCGATTGCAAGCTCATTTTGGAGATAAAGTAGCCGTTTTTCATTCCAAATACAATAATAACGAACGTGTTGAAGTTTGGAAACAAACCTTAAATAATGCAGAGAAAGCGCAAATTATAATAGGTGCACGATCGGCTTTGTTTTTGCCTTTTTTTAGTTTGGGTTTGATAATTGTAGACGAAGAACACGAGCAAACGTTCAAGCAATCAGATCCAGCACCACGTTATCACGCGCGAGATGCAGCTATAGTTTTGGCTAATTTGCATGAAGCCAAAGTGCTTTTAGGATCAGCAACTCCAAGTCTAGAAACGTACTACAACACACAATCGGATAAATTTGGATTGGTGACTTTAGCAGAACGGTACAATAATGTTCGAATGCCAGAAATCACTTTGGTCGATTTAAAAGATAAGTATTTTCGAAAAAAAATGACAGCACATTTTAGCGATGTTCTGATTGAGCAAATTACCGACGCATTGTCTTTGGGCGAACAAGTAATTTTATTTCAAAATCGTCGTGGATTTTCACCGATAATCGAATGTATAACGTGTGGTCACGTTCCTGAATGTCCGCAATGCGACGTGAGCTTGACTTTTCACAAACATAAAAATCAGCTGCGCTGCCATTATTGTGGTTACAGCATGGCAAAGCCCACGCATTGTCACAGTTGTTCTAGTGTCGATTTAACGACAAAAGGATTTGGAACGGAGCAAATTGAACAAGAATTACACACTTTATTTCCATCTGCAAAAATTGGTAGAATGGATCAAGACACAACTCGTGGAAAGTTTGGTTTTGAAAAAATTATAGATAGTTTTAAAAATCGTGAAATTGATATTTTGGTAGGAACTCAAATGCTTGCTAAGGGATTGGATTTTGACAATGTGAGTTTGGTTGGAATCATGAATGCCGATAATATGCTGTATCATCCCGATTTCAGGGCTTTTGAACGCAGTTTTCAGATGATGACTCAAGTAGCGGGAAGAGCAGGAAGGGCAGAAAAGCAAGGAAAAGTAATCATCCAAACCTACAATCCAAATCACAATACCATTCAACAAGTAACGACTAATAATTACTTAGGGATGTATAATGAACAATTATATGATCGTCAAATATACAAATACCCACCTTATTTTAGAGTTGTAAAATTGACGATAAAACACCGTGATTTTGATAAGCTAAAAGAAGGCTCAATGTGGTTGTGCCAAGTGTTGAGTCAGTCATTACCAGTGCCTGTTTTGGGTCCCGAAGAGCCTGGAATTAGCAGAATTAGAAACGAGTACATTCGAACTATAATGATAAAAATTCCACACAACTTGCCGTTAGCAAGCACAAAAAAAACTATTCAGAAGGTTTTGAATAGTTTTGAGGCAGTTGCGGTATATCGATCGATAAAAGTGACCGTAAACGTTGATTTCTATTAAATTAGTTTGATGTAGAGAGAGCTCTAACTAAATCTTCTTTTTTATTTCGGCTCAGCGGTATTTTAGTGATGCCAATTTCTGCAAACTTACTATTAAAGCGCTCAACTTTATCTATATTAATAATATACGATTTGTGTACACGAATAAATTTATCCTTGGATAAGTCTTTTTCAAATGATTTCATTGTCGAAAGAACCAAGTTGCTATCGTCTTCGGTCACCACACGTACATAATCACCGAAAGCCTCAATCCATTTTATTTTTGAAGTGAAAATCTTCAATTTTTTAAGATTGCTTTTAATGAAAATATGTTCGCCTTCTTCTTCTTTGGTTTCTGTACGCAATAAATACAAATCAATAGCGCGTTTTACAGAGGCATTAAAGCGGTCCACTGCGATCGGTTTTTGCAAATAATCCGTAGCATCATAATCAAAAGCTTTCATCGCATATTCTGCTTTGGAAGTAATGAAAATAATCTGAGGTTTGGACTTTAAACCATCTAAGAAATCAAATCCATTAATTACAGGCATCTCAATATCCAAAAATATTAAGTCTACATTATTTAGTGAGATGCAACTTTTTGCTTCAATTGCATTAGAAAAATCCCCTATCAAATGTAAATTAGTATGATTGTTGACAAGCTTTGCAATAATGGTCCTTTGAATAGAACTATCATCTACAACGACACAATTTAACTTCATATGATTAATTTAAGCTAGTAATTAAATAGGATAATTACATGTAAATATAATGTTTAAAATTTAAAAGAGAAATTTTTGTCGGCTTTATTTCGTATTTCATCGAATAATTCTTATTTGATAGTGGTTTATATAAAATTTATTATTACTTTTGCAGCCAAATTAACAAATAAATACATTATTTATGAATCATTATGAAACTGTTTTCATTTTAAATCCCGTTTTATCTGAAGTTCAGGTAAAGGAAACAGTAAGCAAATTTGAAGATTTTCTTACTAGTAGAGGAGCTGAAATGGTATCTAAAGAGGATTGGGGTCTGAAAAAAATGGCTTACGAAATCCAGAACAAAAAAAGTGGTTTTTATCACTTATTTGAATTTAAAGTATCAGGAGAAGTTTTAATCGCTTTTGAAACTGAATTTAGACGTGACGAAAGAATTATGCGTTTCTTAACTGTAAGTTTAGATAAACACGCTATTTCTTGGGCGGAAAGAAGAAGAGTAAAACTTAAATCTCAAAAAGCTTAATTAGTATGGCATCAATAGAACAATCTGCAAAAGGAAAAAAAGACGGAGATATCAGATATCTTACTCCTTTAAATATAGAGACTAACAAACAAAAGAAATATTGTCGTTTCAAAAAATCTGGAATCAAATACATCGATTTTAAAGATGCTGATTTCTTATTGAAGTTTGTAAATGAGCAAGGAAAAATTCTTCCTCGTCGTTTAACAGGTACTTCATTGAAATACCAAAGAAAAGTTTCTGTGGCTGTAAAAAGAGCACGTCACTTAGCTTTAATGCCATACGTGGCGGATTTATTAAAATAATCAATACTAATTGGTTGTTGGTTTTCTGAAAGATGAAACCTAACTTCTATAAAAAAGGACAACAACATGGAACTTATTTTAAAACAAGACGTTCAAAACTTAGGGTTTAAAGACGATGTGGTTAATGTTAAAAACGGTTACGGACGTAACTTTTTAATACCACAAGGATTTGCTCATATGGCAACACCTTCTGCAAAGAAAGTATTGGCTGAAAACCTAAAACAAAGAGCGCACAAAGAAGCAAAAATTGTTGATGATGCTAAGAAAATAGCTGAAGCAATTAAAGCTATCGAAATTAAGATCACTGCAAAAGCAGGTGGAGAAAAATTATTCGGTTCAATCACGAATATTGATATCGCTGCAGCTTTAGCAAAAGGTGGACAAGAAATTGATAGAAAATTCATCACAAGCGGAATCGTTAAACGTACAGGTAAATATACTGCAAACGTACGTTTACACAGAGATGTAATAGTTGAATTACCTTACGAAATTGTTGCTGAATAGTAGTAATTTTAGTTTATATAATGAAATCCCGATGTATGTCGGGATTTTTTTTGTACTTTTTTTTAGAAATTTGATTTCTATTAATAAAATTTTTCACAATGAAATACGCAAGACTTACAAAAGAACAATTTGATGAATTACATACTGAATTTGCTACTTTTTTAGCAAGTCAATCCATTGATAAGGGTGAATGGGATTCTATAAAAGAAAATAAACCCGAAGTTGCTGAACAGGAATTAGATGTTTTCTCTGATTTAGTTTGGGAAGGAGTACTTTCGAGAGCACAGTTTTTAGAGCACTTTTCAAAGAATCACATTTTTTTATTTGAGTGTTTTGAAACCGACATAAAATCGATTGTATTGAAATCTTTGGTTCCAGAAGTTGATTTTCTAACGAAGGAAGGTTTACAATGGTTAAGCGACAATATGTTTACGGATACTATAGAAATGAAGATTGGTAAAAAAGTCTTTACTGAAGAACGCAATAATTCTATTTTTCAACTGATTCAACAAGGTGCTTTTTTAACCGATGGTAAGTTGTTTACTCAGATTAATACGATCGTAGAATCATAAATATTTAAATTAAAAAGACCGTTTTTGAATTCAAATACGGTCTTTTTTATAGTGATATTTTATATCGTTTCCCAATTTAAATTACCGGTATATCTATTACTAATTTTACCGTCTTCATTCATTTGTAGTAATTTAAGCCAGCCATTATCAACCAAATTACGGACCAATTTATTCTGTTCAATTACTTGGTTAAGAGATTCTATTTTTGCTTCTATTATCACGTTTAAAATTGTTGGATTATGTTGCAAATAATTGCCGTCACTTATAGATTGCATTGGTAAACCAGTTCTTAGATCTCCGCTAAATCCTTCGATTACACCTATTCCTGCAGTAATGTTGTGTAAGGTTTTGTTTCCAGATCCTAGTTTTTTATTATCTACGGTGGAGGCGTAATATTGTAAACTAATCCAGCTCGTTACGACCATTGGAGCAGTCATAATCGCCTGAAGTATTTTGTTTTCAGTATCTTTTTCACAGTCGTACGTGTGTAAAAAAACTTTACCATTTAGGTTTAGATTTTTTGTTCTTTGCTGTTTACCGATCAAGAAAGCAGAGCAACCAGCCAATCCCCATTCGGGACGAACTTGAGACCAGTCTCTACTTCTTTGAGTAACATTTTTGTTTTCGGTTGACATTCTGATGGCACGTTCTGTACGAGTTACTCCAGTTGCTGTTTGTAAATTAGTTTTTAATGATTTAAATAATTGCTCATGACTGCTGCTCAAATCGTCCTCATTAAATATTGAAATTTGATCAGTCGTTGTATTGTGCAGACAAGCTACAAACACAGTGCTTTCAGGAATGTTTATATTTGACTTTTTTAACTGTGATCTTACGTATTGATTATTGAAGACGCTTGCGGCAACCTTTGCATTCGCTTCTCCCGTATGACCACCACAAGCACCACAGTGCAAGGCAGATCCGTATGGATTATTTGTTGTACTCGATCCATGACCAACTAATAGTACTAATTTTCCAAAGTTTTCAGTGAGAGACATCGCCGTTAACGCGTTTTTAGCCATTTCAACTTGTGTATCTAACGAAATGCCGAGATTTGTTTGAATTTTTGAATTGTCTTGCAAACTAATTACAGTCAATTTTCTACTTCGTCCTGAAAAAAATCCTTTAGCGAAATGAGATAATTTGAAGGTTTCAAAAATTAATTTTGGAATGTAAAGCAAACCAAGCGGACTGACAAAGACGAAGCAACTAACGGCTCCTGATTTAAATGTTTTCCATAAACTTGCAATCTCTTGTTTTATTTTTAATCGCTTTACTGTTTTGTTATTAGTGTTGTTTTCTTTTATTTTTTCAAAAACAGTGAGTTGTGGTTTAATTAACACTGGAGTTTGCGCTTTGGTTTTATCTTTTCCAAGTGGCAAAAGATTTACGGGAAAGCCAAAGAATCCAGCAAAACCAAATGTCTGAATTTTGCTATCTGTCTTTTCTAAATTTCTTCTAAATATTTCGGATCGTACGTCAATACAAAAAATGGCTTGAACTTCTTTTTCTTTCTCGGTTTCAACTGTAGTTTTTGTAGCATTAATTACACTAATTATCTTTCTTTGTTCCGAAAAATTAAAGGCTTCTTGCAATAGTATTGTATTCGCCACTGTTCCATCGATAATAGCTTCTTCTTTAATACTCGCAAGATTCAGTTTATTTTGTTTCCATTTATCTTCTAAATTTTCATTTTTTAAAGATAAATAGGTACATAATTCCCAGCTTACTAATACTGCTAATAATTGGGTTACTTGATTTGATTCTTTCGAATCTAATTTTGCATCATAATCAATTCTAGCAGCAAAACCAGCCCAACCGTTTAAGCTTAAAAGTAGGCGTTGCAAGTAGTAAGAAGCAGCTGTACTTTTTAATCCGAATTCATTTAGTACATATTCAATGGTCTCTGTTGGTTGATCTGGTAGGTTTTGTAGCTGTTTTCTAAAACTTTTTAAACCTGCAATTTCTGGCGTTTTATCAATTAAGGCTTCTCTTTTCCAGGAGGTAAATAAGTTCTTGTTTTTAGTTAAGCTACTTAGTTGCGCTTGTCCGTTGTCGAAGTAAGAGGCACACCACAAAGAAATTCTTTGGATCGCAAATCGTTCCCATTCGACATTGGTTGTTTGACTAACTAGTTGGATAGCGGTTGCAATAGAAGGTAAAACAGATTTTTTAGAGGAAGATCTATATAAATTTTCTAAAAATATTTCTGCATTTTTATACTGATTTGCATTGCTGCTTTGTAACGCTTTTTCAACGTCTTTTAATACTATTTCTTTTTTTTCTATTTTATCCAAATAAAAATTAATGGGCATTGTAGAGTCTATGTTGGCGAGATAGGAAAGCTCTTGAGCGACAATTGAGAATTTTTTATCTACATTTCCGAGATATGGATTGACGGCTACAAAATTTTCAAGCGACCATAAAGGCGCTATTCTTTGACAAGCTTCAGCAATTATTTGATCTAAGGTAATATTTTGAATAGCGGGAATACTCGTCAAAGTTTCTTCGATTGTTTGCATTTTTTTCTTTTTAAGGTTTGGTTAATCGTTGTTTTATTTAGGACTTTGCTATTAATTTTTAGTGGAGTTGAGCGCACCAACCAATTTGTCAAATACAGTATTAGTGTAAAAGCCATTTTTTAGATGTACTGAAAAGCGTATATAATTTTCATTCTTTTGAAGTAATGGAGTAATCGACTGAAGAAATACTGCAGCCACAAAACCTGATAGTATTAGTGTTGCTGCTATTATTTGCATCCAATTTAAAGCAGTAGCTATAGGAAGGTCATCGGAGAATATGGTCTGAGCGAAAAACTCTCCATAATGAAAAGCGATCCAAATAAAACCAGCAGTTATTGCTGTTATAAAGATTAATTGTATAGAATGTTTGCGTATAAATGCGTCAAGAATTAATTTGCTCAACCCCAAGAGTACGATGCCAGTCAAAATTAAAACTGCAGTACTTGCTTGATAATTAGTTTTTATAGATTCTAAAAGAACGGTAATTAACGCAAGGCAAGACAAATAAACCAGGATAATTTGAGTTAAACTTCGGTCAATTTGGGTATTATTTTTCTTTGGATCATTTTCAAATAAATTTCCAGAGGATAAAAAAGCATGCGCTTTATAAAAGGAGTGTGCAACCATGTGTAGCATTGCGGCAGAGTAAAAACCAATTCCGCAAAGAAAAAGACTAAAGCCCATGTGGGCTACGCTAGAGTATACAAGTGCTGTTTTTATGGATGTTTGAGTTAAATACACACTCGATGCAAAAAGAGCAGTAAAGCCACCAATAACTATTAATAGAATGCTTGCGAATTGTGAGGTTTCAATTATAAAAGCCATTCGTATTACTAAAAAAGGACCAGCATTAAGTAAACCTGCATGCAATATTGCCGAAACTGGAGTGGGTGTTTCCATAACTTCAGTGAGCCAACCATGAGTAGGAAATTGTGCCGATTTAAACAAAGCTGCGATTACTAGTAAACATGCGGCGCATCCAATAGTAAGAGGAGTCATTTGGTTTATTGCAAGTGGTTTCGTTTGTTGAAAAAGCTCTTCTAAATTTCCAGTTTTAAAAGTGTCATACAATAATGCTAAACCAACAAAGAGAGCGAGGTCTGCTAACCTAGCTACAAGAAATTTTTTGTGAGCAGCAATTTTGGCTAAAACTCGGTCTGGATAATATAGTAATAGTCTGTTTAAAAACACACTAGTTAATACCCACGATATAAATAAAATACCGATGTTCCCTGAAATAATTAATAATTGAACGGCACCAATAGTTGCTGCTAAACGGGCGAAGAATAATCCTTGATTTTTATCCCCATCAAGATAATTGTTGCTAAATTTTACAATTACATAACTTAAAAAACCAACCATCACAAACATACAAGCTGCGATTGAATCTAATCTAAAACTTATGCCAATAGAATTATATCCAATAAAATCAGTTTGCATTAATCCGTTTTGGTAAACTAAAACAACAGAATAAATTGAAATTAGAAAGTAAAATAACGCGGCAGTATTTGTGGTTTTCTTTAAAAAATTAGGAGTACCAAAATAGGGAAAAGCACTTAGCAATGCAATGATGAAAAAAAATAAGGGAGAAAAGAGAAGTAAGGATAGAAGTATATTTTCAGACATGATTTATTATTTTAAAGTGTAATTATTGAACTCGGTACAATTGATATTGTAGCTTTGATATCTAAAAGCTCATTAGAAGCTTTTGCGTTTTTTAGATAGCGGTTTAATGCTTTTCGATGAGATGCTAGTGTAGCGATTCTTTGTGGGGAATTTTCGTTACTAATTCCAAAACGGATGAGTTCACTAAAATTCCGAATTTCATGAAAGTCAATTTTTTTCTGAATAATGTGATTGATAATCTCCATTGTTTCTTGCGGCAAAAAAGTTCCATTGATTAAATCGAATGTAATTTTGTTCTCGTTTGTTTTTTGTTCCATTTCGAAAATTTTAAATTGTGACTATTTTTTTTTACAAAGGTCATGGATAGTGATTATATATTTTTATTTATATTTGTTATGTTATGTATAAAAATATTTTATGAATTATACGATTCACCAATTACAGATTTTTTTAAAAGTTGTTCAAAAATTGAGCATTACCAAAGCTGCAGAAGAGCTATTTATGACTCAACCTGCCGTTTCTATTCAACTGAAAAATTTGCAAGATCAATTTGATATTCCTCTTACAGAGGTTATAGGTCGACAATTATATGTCACAGAATTTGGAAAAGAAATTGCTGTAATTGCAGAAAGAGTGATCGAGGAACTCGAAAATATTAACTATAAAACCATCGAGTACAAAGGAATGCTCAAGGGAAAACTGGTTATTTCATCGGCATCGACCGGGAAATATGTAATTCCATTTTTCTTGTCGGGCTTTTTAGAAAACAATCCTGGAATAGATTTAGTTTTGGACGTTACCAATAAAAGCATGGTAATTGAAAGTTTAAAAAATAATTTGATTGAATTTGCATTGGTTTCTCAATTGCCTGAGAAATTAAATATTGAAGAAGAATTATTGGTAGACAATAAATTATATCTTGTGGGTAATGAGCCAGAACGCGCTAAGGATAAACCACTTATTTATAGAGAAGAAGGATCTGCGACACGAATGGCAATGGAAAAGTACTTTAACGATAGTAAAGGAAAACAAAGAAAACAGATTGAATTATCTACCAATGAAGCGGTAAAACAAGCCGTTATTGCGGGTTTAGGCTATTCTATAATGCCGTTAATTGGTTTGCAAAATGAATTAATGCAAGAGCAGGTATTTATTCTTCCAGCCAAAAAAACACCTATTGTGACACAATGGAGATTAATTTGGTTGAAAGAAAAAAAATTATCACCAGTTGCCAAAGCTTTTTTGGAATTCGTTCGTTCAGAAAAACAATCGATTTTACAAAAGAATTTTGATTGGTACAATAAATACTAAAATCTTAAGCAATAGCAATCCTTAAAGTGCTTTTTTTAGGTTTTAATAAAGTTTTAAAGCAAGTAATCCAAAATTAGTCGTTTGAAAATAATGAGTAAAGATTGATCAATTCAATGTGGTAGAATTTTAATTTAGTTATTTTTGTTTAAAGAAAATTTATAGTTTTAATCTTCAATTTCAGCATATCATTTATGGAAATCCAAAAACAAATTCAGGCATTGCGAGACGAATTAAATTTGCACAATTATAATTACTATGTATTGGATAATGCGACGATTACTGACTTTGATTTTGATGCGAAATTGAAAGAACTAGAAGTATTAGAGAAAGAAAACCCAAGATTTTTTGATGCAAATTCGCCAACGCAACGTGTAGGAGGTACCATTACAAAGAATTTTATAACAGTACCGCATGAGTACCGAATGTATTCTTTAGATAATTCTTATTCAAAAGAAGATTTGCAAGATTGGGAAAATAGGATCCAGAAGGTTTTAGGAAATGTTACTCTGCAATATACGTGCGAATTAAAGTACGATGGCGCATCGATTAGTATAACTTACGAAAATGGGAAATTAACGCGTGCTGTTACGCGTGGTGATGGTTTTCAGGGTGACGATGTGACCAATAATATTAAAACGATAAAATCGGTTCCTTTACTTTTAAAAGGCACTAACTATCCTGATAAATTTGATATTAGAGGAGAAATTATTTTACCCTTTGCTGGATTTGAAAAAATGAATCAGGAATTGGTTGAAATTGGAGAAGCCCCGTATTCCAATCCGAGAAACACAGCATCAGGAAGTTTAAAGTTACAAGATAGTGCCGAAGTGGCTAGACGACCATTAGAGTGCTTGCTGTATTTTGTTATAGGAGAAAAATTACCGTTTAATTCTCAATTTGAGGGATTAGTTTCCGCTCGTAATTGGGGTTTCAAAGCGCCTAAAGAGGCAAGACTAGCAAGTAATTTAGCTGAAGTTTTTGATTTTATTGATTATTGGGACCTACATCGACACGAATTGCCATATGAAACAGATGGAGTAGTGGTAAAGGTAAATAGTATTCAACAGCAAGAAGAGTTGGGATATACGGCAAAATCGCCACGTTGGGCAATGGCTTACAAGTTTAAAGCAGAGCGAGTTTCGACAGAACTAAATTCTATCTCCTATCAAGTCGGGCGCACGGGAGCTATTACGCCTGTTGCCAATTTGAGTCCAGTACAATTGGCTGGAACTGTGGTAAAAAGAGCTTCGTTGCACAATGCTGATCAAATAGAAAAACTAGATATTAGAGTGGGAGATACTGTTTTTGTTGAAAAAGGCGGTGAAATTATCCCTAAAATTATCGCGGTTGATCTCGAAAAAAGACCCGAAAATACATTACCAACAGTCTACATAACAAACTGTCCAGAATGCGAAACGGAATTGATTCGAAATTCTGGAGAAGCCAATCACTACTGTCCAAACTTTTATGGATGTCCACCACAAATTATTGGTAGAGTTCAGCATTTTATTTCGCGTAAAGCGATGGATATCGAAGGTTTGGGTGGAGAAACTGTTGCATTGTTGTTTAATAATAATCTCGTTCACAATTACGCCGACTTATACGAATTGTCAGTAGAGCAAATTTTACCATTGGAACGAATGGCGCAGAAGTCTGCCGAAAACTTGGTAAAAGGAGTAGAGCAGTCTAAAAATATTGCGTTTGAAAGAGTTTTATACGCTTTAGGTATTCGATTTGTTGGGGAAACTGTAGCCAAAAAGTTAGCCAAACATTATAAAAATATTGATGCACTAAGTCACGCAACTTTAATGGATTTAGTTTTGGTGGATGAAATTGGAGAACGGATTGCACAAAGTGTTCTTGATTTCTTTGCAAATGAGCAAAATATAGGTACGATTGACAGATTGAAAAGTTATGGTTTACAGTTTGAAGTTGTAGAAAAAATAAATCTAAATGCGACTAATAAACTAGACGGAAAAATATATGTTGTTTCAGGTGTATTTACTTTGTTTTCGCGAGATGAACTCAAAAGAGCAATCGAAGACAATGGTGGTAAAATAGGAAGTTCTATTTCATCAAAAACGGATTATGTTATTGCAGGAGATAATATGGGACCCGCAAAATTAGAAAAAGCCAACAAGCTGAATATAACAATTTTGAGTGAGCAAGATTTTATGAACCACATTAGTTAAATGAAACCCAATCAGCCGTCGCTAGTACTGTTTTTCGGAACGATTATTTTAACGATTATTTTTGAAATTTTCTTTCAAAACAGATTGCCGATCATTTATTTGAAATCAATGGCTGTGCCCTTGATGTTTATTTATTTTTTAATCAGTAACAAATACAAAATCACATGGTTTCAAGCCGTTATTTTTATCTGTTGCTTTGTGGGAGACGTAGTAATTGTTCTAAATCCAGCGTATTCAAGTTTAGGTTCGATGTATTGTTTTATGGCAGTTTATATGCTGCTGTTGGTCCACGTTTTAAAAAACTTTAAAAGAGTGAGAGTCCGAAAAATAGATGTAGTTCCTATTTTGATTGTGGTCTCTTTTGTTGTCTTTTTACTTTTTTCCATTTTAAAAATGACCATTAATGATACTCAAACCGACATGTTTCTATTATATGTGGTTTACGGTATTGTTTTATGCACAATGAGTTGTGTATGCTTTATTAATCATATTATTAGGCCAACTGCTGCACATCTTTTTATAACGTTAACAGCGATTTGTTTTATTTTGTCAGATATGTTCTTTGTTTTTAACGAATTTTATCATGACTTATTAATTTTTAGAATAATCAGAAATAGCACTCAATCACTGGCCTATTATTTTATGGTACGTTATTTTTTACTGAAGAAAAAAGAGGTAAAAAGTGACGATTTAAACCACAATTGATTTTCCCTCGGCAATTTTATTCTTGTTTCTATCAAAATAAAAATCGATACGACCTAAATTGATACCGTAGCAACCTACTTGATTTACTAAAACTTCGTTTCCAACTTTGTTTTTTACGATGGCAGGCTTTTCCAGAAATGTGTGCGTATGTCCACCAATAATAATGTCAATATCTTCGGTTAATTCGGCTAATTTTAAGTCGCAAATTTTAGGATCATCGTTTCTGTATTTATATCCTAAGTGAGAAAGACAGACTACTAGGTCACACTTTTCCTGCTTTTTTAGAATGGCCACCATATCCTGCGCAATCTCTATAGCATCGTTGTAAACTGTTTCTTTATACATGCGCTTGTCAACCAATCCTTCCAATTCAATTCCGAGACCAAATACGCCAATTTTTAGACCTTGCTTGTGAAACACTTTATACGGTTTAACCAATCCGTTCATTACTGTGTTGGTAAAATCGTAATTAGAACAAATAAAATCAAATTTTGCATGCGGCATTTGTGCAAGCAAACCATCAACACCATTGTCAAAATCATGATTTCCAATAGTTGAAGCATCGTATTGCATCATGCTCATTAGCTTAAACTCCAATTCACCGCCATAATAATTAAAATACGGAGTTCCTTGAAAAATATCACCTGCATCCAATAAAAGTACGTTTGGGTTTTCTTTTCGAATCGACTTAATCAATTCAGCTCTTCTCGCAACACCGCCCTTATTTGCGTTTCTTGGATCATCTGCTGGAAAAGGGTCAATATGACTGTGAACATCATTAGTGTGCAAAATAGTTAACTGTTTCGTTGTTGTAGAATCAAAACTACTTAGTGACAAACCTAAACCAACAAGCGCTGCGCTTGCAGTTGTTTTTTCAATAAATTCTCTTCTTTTCATGGATGTAAAATTATTTATCAGAGGTAATCTATGCTTTAGTTTTTATTTTTACTTGAGCGTGCTACTTCTATAAATGGTTTGTAGCAAACCTGGTATAAATTATAATTTGAAGTATTATTTATCTTGGATGATTCGAAGGTCTTTTTTCACTGGAATTGTGTCAACTTCTTTAAAATAATCGATAAAAATATCTCGAAGTTTATAGTCTAAATCAAATTTTTGAGTGCTTGTTTTAAAAAAATTCATTTTGTCACCGCCATTGGCTAAGTAATCGTTGGTTGCAACGTAATACGTTTTATTTTCATCGAAGGGTTGTCCTTGAATCATTATATTTTTTGCCTTCCAATCTTTAGTGATGGTAAACGTAATGCCAGATAAAGGATGTGCTTTTTTCTCAGAAATAAAGTAAGATAGCATTTCATTAATTTGAGTTCCCTTTAAGGCTAAGACCACTAAACTGTTTTCAAACGGCATTATTTCGTAAGCATTTCTTGCCGTAATATTTCCTTTGGGAAGTGATGCTCTTATTCCTCCATAATTAAGCAAGCACAAATCTATTTTTTTCTGTTCTCTTTTTTCCAAAACAATATTTCCACGATCTACGCAGGCATCAGCCATTAAATTTCCAATCGTACTTTGCCACTTGCCATCACTCTTAAGTAAATTTTCTGGACAATACGCTAAAACACTATCTAAATCGTTATTGATGTGTTCGCGGTATGGCTTAATAAAGTTTTCAATTTCAGTTGATTGTCCATAAATAGAATCAACAGGAATCAGCTTCCCTTCAATTTTTGAAATTTGATAATTCTGCTTGCTACACGATTCTAGAAAAAAAAGTGTTAAGAATATAACAAAAAGTTTCAAAAATACGTTATACTTTTTTAGTTTTACCATCTTAAATGCGGCTTAAATAATTAATTTTGTAACCTTGTAAAAGTACTATGTTTTTAAACGCTATAAAGCTTTTTTTTATAAAAAAATCGCTCAAAAGAACTTTGCACAATGACATGAAATCGAGCCGTATAAGCGAAATTCAGAATATTGGATTACTTATAGAGAATCGGAATTTGTCTTGTAAACAAGTAATTTTGGATCAATTAGTTGCAAATGGTATTAGAGAAGAAAATGTTTCTATTTTAGTATTTAAGCAAAATTTTAAAAAGAAAGAAAGCGTAAGTTTGCCTACTTGCGGCTTTAAAGATTTGAAGCTGAATGGCAGTTTTGCTGACGGATTTGTTGCAAATTTCATAGCCACTAAATTTGATTTATTAATTAGTTATTATGAGGTGGAAAATCCAGTAATGCTTTCGATTACAAAACAGTCGCAAGCTAGTTTTAAAGCAGGATTTACTTTGGAAAACTATTTTTTTAATGATATAAATGTTAAAGTAGACGTATCGAACGCTATTGGTTTTACAAATGAGCTAGTAAAGTATTTAAAAATTTTGAATAAACTATAAGTTAAGAATTATGCAATCATTAATAGGGACAGGTGTTGCGCTGGTGACTCCATTTAACAAAGATTTTTCGGTAGATACAGAAGCACTGCAACGAATTGTGAATTTTTGTGTCGATGGAGGAATTGAGTATCTTGTAATTTTGGGAACCACAGCTGAAAATGCAACTTTATCAGCAGACGAAAAAGAGCTTGTTATCACTACAGTGGTTGCTGCAAATAAAAAACGACTTACTTTGGTTTTGGGAGTTGGTGGGAACAACACGGCAGAGGTAGTAAAGGAATTAAAAACGAGAGACCTAAGTGCTTTTGAAGCTATTCTTTCTGTTTCTCCTTATTACAGTAAACCGACTCAAGAAGGCATTTACCAACATTACAAAGCTATTGCAGAAGCTTCTCCTATTCCGATAATTTTATATAATGTTCCAGGTAGAACTTCTAGCAATATGTTGCCTAAAACTGTTTTGCGCTTAGCAAACGATTTTGACAATATTGTAGCTATAAAAGAAGCAGCAGGAGATCTCGTTCAAGCAATGCAAATTTTAAAAAATAAACCAGCTCATTTCTTAGTTATTTCTGGAGATGATATGATCGCTTTACCGATGGTGTTAGCAGGAGGTGCGGGTGTTATTTCGGTAATTGGACAAGGTTTTCCAAAAGAATTTTCAGAAATGATTCGTTTAGGTTTAAATAGAAAAGTAAATGAAGCCTTTAAAATACAATATGTTTTAGACGAATGTATTGATATGATTTTTGAACAAGGAAACCCGGCCGGAATCAAAGAAGTGTTTCAATGTCTTGGTATTGCTGATAATACCGTGCGTTTGCCATTGGTAAAAGTAGAGGAAGATTTATCTCAAAGAATAGAAAAATTTGTAAAAAAGAACATTTAATACCACTAATTTTGAATGCTTTTTAATAAGCAGAAAAATATTTTGTAGTAGCTAAATTAATAACTAAATTTGCCACCGAAACTTCGGTGTGATTGCTATTGGGTAAAAAAATCCTTTAGATCATAATAAAAGTTAAGAATATGAAAAAAATAGTATGGCTGTTTGCACTTGTTGTCCTTTTAAATTCGTGTAGTGATTATCAAAAAGCACTTAAAAGTGATAATGTTGCAACTAAATTTGCTCTGGCAACAGAATTATATGAAGCGGGTAAATATAGTAAAGCGATACGACTTTTCGAACAATTAGCGCCAAGTTATAAAGGAAAGCCGCAAGCA
This sequence comes from Flavobacterium sp. TAB 87, assembly GCF_001529295.1. Taxonomy (GTDB): domain Bacteria; phylum Bacteroidota; class Bacteroidia; order Flavobacteriales; family Flavobacteriaceae; genus Flavobacterium. The sequence continues at coordinate 95,800 of NZ_LLWK01000030.1, read as the reverse complement.
GAAAAATTGTTTTACATGTTTTCGAAGGCCTATTACAACACGAAGCAATATTATTTAGCAGGATATCAATTTGAAAGTTTTGCTGCAGGTTACCCACGAAGTGAAAAAGTTGAAGAAGCAGCTTACTTATCAGCCAAAAGTTATTCAATGCTTTCGCCGGTATATAGTCTGGATCAAAAAGATACCTACAAAGCGATTGAGAAAACGCAAAATTTTATTGATAATTATCCAAACTCTGAATACATCGTTGAAGCCAATGCTACAATGAAAGTTTTGACAGATAAATTAGAAAAAAAGTCATTCGAAATTGCAAAGCAGTACAATACTATTTCTGATTACAAGTCGGCCTTAGTTGCTTTTGATAATTTTATTGCCGATTTTCCTGGTACTATGTATAAAGAAGATGCTTTGTTTTACAAGTATGATTCTGCTTATAAATTGGCTATCAATAGTGTTTATGATAAAATGAATGATCGTCTTAATGTTGCTAAAACTTCATATAATAATTTAATGAAGTTTAATAGTGAAACGAAATACAAAGAAAAGGCAGCAGAAATGAATGCCAGAATTGATACAGATTTAGAAAAATTTAAAATATAATTTAAAGTCATGGATTTAAAAAAGACGAATGCTCCAGTAAATACAATAACTTACAATAAAACAGTTATTGAGCAACCAACTGGTAATGTGTATGAAGCGATTACCATTATGGCTAAAAGAGCAAATCAAATTAACTCTGAGATTAAAAAAGAGTTGACTGAAAAGCTAGAAGAATTTGCGACTTATAATGATAGCCTTGAAGAAGTTTTTGAAAATAAAGAACAGATCGAAGTTTCTAAATTTTACGAAAAATTACCTAAACCACATGCTTTGTCAGTACAAGAATGGTTAGATGGTAAAACTTACTACAGAAGTTCAAATAAATAATACTATTATGTCAGTTTTAAACGGTAAGAAAGTTTTGCTAGGAATTTCTGGTGGAATTGCTGCCTATAAAACCGCCAGTTTAGTACGGCTCTTTATAAAAGCAGGTGCACATGTCCAAGTGATAATGACACCTGCTTCTAAGGATTTTGTAACCCCACTTACATTATCGACTCTTTCAAAAAATCTAGTTCATTCTTCTTTTTACAATGAAGAGGATCAAAATGCTCAATGGAACAATCACGTCGAGTTGGCATTGTGGGCCGATCTCATGGTCATTGCACCAGCTACAGCAAACACCTTATCTAAAATGGTTAGTGGTACTTGCGATAACCTATTATTAGCTACTTATTTATCGGCAAAATGTACTGTCTATTTTGCTCCGGCAATGGATTTGGATATGTATAAGCACTCATCAACTCTTGCTAATTTTTTATCCTTAGAATCATTTGGCAATGTAATTATTCCTGCTGAAAACGGAGAATTAGCTAGTGGATTATCTGGTGAAGGACGGATGGCTGAACCAGAAAATATACTTATTTTTTTAGAAAAGGATATTCAAAGTAAGCTACCATTGCGGGGAAAGAAAATTTTAATAACTGCAGGACCTACGTATGAAGCGATTGATCCAGTACGTTTTATTGGCAATCACTCGTCTGGAAAAATGGGCTATGACATTGCCAATGAAGCAGCTAATTTAGGTGCCTCGGTAATTTTGGTTTCTGGACCAACTCATTGTAAAATAACAAACAGTTCAATTGAGTTAATTTCAGTTACTTCTGCGGAAGAAATGTACGACGCTTGTCATGCTGTTTTTGATTCGGTTGATGTTGCAATTGCAGCAGCAGCAGTAGCAGATTACAGACCCAAAACAGTTGCAACTCAAAAAATTAAAAAGAGTACGGATGATTTTACAATTCAATTAGAAAAAACAAAGGACATACTTTTTTCATTGGGTCAGATTAAAAAGAATCAACTTTTGATTGGTTTTGCTTTGGAAACTGAAAATGAAATTGAGAATGCAAAGCTGAAAATTCAGAAAAAAAACTTAGATTTGATTGTTTTAAATTCGTTACAAGACGAAGGTGCTGGCTTTAAAAAAGAGACTAATAAAGTAACTTTTATTGATAAAAATTTCTTTTTAGAGCCGATGGATTTAAAACCGAAAGAAGCTGTTGCGACAGATATTTTAAACAAAGTCATTGCTTATTTTTATGAATAAATTCATTGCTGTACTAGCCTTTTTTTGTTTAGGTATTGCAAACGCGCAACAACTTAATTGTACGGTTACTATCAATACCCAAATGTTATCCAATACAAATCAGCAAGTTTATAAAACGTTAGAAACATCTATTGCCGATTTTGTAAATAATACCGATTGGACTGGTGCTGCTTTAAAGCAACATGAGAAAATTAGTTGCTCTATGTACATAACTTTAGCATCACAAAATTCAGATCAGTATTCAGGGACGATTCAAATACAGTCATCACGCTTAGTGTACAATTCGACGTACTCTTCTCCGATTTTTAATTTTAACGACAAAGATTTTAATTTTAATTATAGTGAATTTCAGAATTTATTATTTAACCCAACGACTTACGACGGTAATTTAGTATCTGTTTTGTCCTTCTATAGTTATATCATTCTAGGAATGGATGCAGATAGTTTTGCACCATTAGGAGGAAATCGCTACTTTGAAATCGCGCAAAACATTGCTAATGTTGCACAACAAGGTAGTTATAAAGGTTGGACGCAAGCTGATGGAACACAAAACAGATATTATTTAATTAATGATATGTTGGCTTCAATGTACAATGAGCTGCGTCAAACTTCGTATGCTTATAATACGGCCTTAGATTTAATGACACAAGATCAAAAAGTCGCTAAAGAAAAAATTGTTACCGCTATTTTGAATATAAAAAAGATAAATTCAGTTAAACCAAATGCCTTTTTAACTCGTGTTTTTTTTGATGCGAAATCAGATGAAATTGTTTCTATTTTTTCTGGTGGGCCTACTATTCCTATTACCGATTTAGTCGATACTTTAAATAGAGTTTCGCCCTTGAATGCAACGAAATGGTCAGAAATTAAATTTTAACGGCTTCTTGCTTTCATTTTCTTCTTACCAAAATCTTTACTTATACTATATGATTACCTCACTTTCAATAAAAAATTATGCACTTATAGAAAAATTAGCGATTAATTTTTCTACTGGATTTTCTATTATTACTGGAGAAACGGGTGCGGGAAAATCGATTATTCTTGGCGCTATTGGATTGGTTTTAGGAAAAAGAGCTGATTTAACTTCCTTGAAAAATAAAGACGAAAAGTGTATTATTGAAGCGCATTTTGACGTCTCAAAATATAATTTGCAATCTTTTTTTGAAGCGAATGATCTAGATTATGAAAATGACACTATTATAAGAAGAGAAATTCTACCTTCAGGCAAATCCCGTGCTTTTATCAATGACAGTCCTGTAAATCTGCAAGAATTGCAAGAGTTAAGCACGTTTTTAATTGACATTCACTCCCAACAACAAACGCAAGAATTATCAGACGAAGGGGTTCAGTTTAAAATCATTGACGCGATTGCTAATAATTCTGAAAGTATTACGAAATATCAAACGATACTAAAAACCTATAAAGCTGACAAAAGTAAATTGAATGCTTTGCTGAAAAGAAAAACAGAATCAGCAAAGGAGCAAGAATACAATACATTTTTACTGAGTGAATTAGTAGAAGCTAAGCTCAAGTCTGGAGAACAAGAAGAATTAGAAGAAGAGTACGAGAAATTAAACAACGTTGAAATTATAAAAGAATCCATTGATAAGTCATTGCTTCTGGCAAATGAGGAGCAATTTGGTGTTTTTCATAGTTTGAATGAAATAAAAGTAGCGTTGCAGAAAATTGCACCATTCGCGACTGAATATAATGATTTCTTGGAACGAATTTCAAGTATCACAATAGACTTTGATGACGTTTCCAAAGAGTTAGAAAGTGCTTCAGAAAAATTACTGAATGATCCTTCGAGATTGGAATTTCTAAGTCAAAAATTACAGCTAATATTTAATTTGCAAAAGAAACATCAAGTAAATTCTGTCGATGAATTAATTGAAGTTCAAAGTAAATTAGAAAGCACGGTTTTAGAGTTAGGAAGTTTAGAAGAGGATATTGTAACGTACTCCAAATTAATTGAGAGAAAAACGATTGATCTAGATAGTCTTGCAGATAAAATCCATAAAAATAGAGATAAAGCGATTCCAGTTTTATCTCAAAAGCTAGTTACAATTTTAGAAACTTTAGGAATGCCCAATGTTCGTTTTAATATGGCATTAATTCCTTCTGAAACTTATTTCACTAACGGAAAAGAAGAATTACAATTTTTATTTTCTGCCAATAAAGGAACTGATTTCGGATTACTCAAAAAAGTGGCTTCGGGTGGAGAAATGTCTCGAATTATGCTGGCTGTAAAAGCAATTTTAGCACAATATTCTAAATTACCAACACTTATTTTTGATGAAATTGACACCGGAGTCTCTGGAGAAATCGCAATTAGAATGGGCGAAATTATGAAGGAAATGAGTAAGACTATGCAAATATTTGCAATTACTCATTTGCCTCAAATTGCGGCTAAAGGTGATGCGCATTTTAAAGTATTCAAATCATCCACTGCTGACGATACACAATCTGAATTAAAATTATTAAGCCCAGAAGAACGAGTGGTAGAAATAGCGCAAATGTTATCGGGATCAGTTGTTTCTGATTCGGCTTTAAATCATGCTAAAGCGTTGTTGAACTAAAAAATTGGGCTATATTTGTCCGTTAAAAAATACGGTTTATCACTTAGTAAAAAGTGAATAAAACATAATATTTATTTTTATAAAAATTAAAATAGTTATATAGTATGATCATAGAACCAAGAATGCGCGGATTTATTTGTTTGACATCACATCCTGATGGCTGCGAGCAAAATGTTAAAAACCAAATTAAATATGTACAGTCAAAAGGTGCTATTGACGGACCTAAAAAAGTATTAGTAATTGGTGCTTCAACTGGTTTTGGATTGGCTTCAAGAATAACAAGTGCTTTTGGTTCTGATGCCGCAACTATTGGCGTTTTCTTCGAAAAACCTCCAACAGAAGGAAAGACAGCTTCACCAGGATGGTACAATTCTGCCGCTTTTGAAAAACAAGCACACCAAGCAGGTTTGTACGCTAAAAGTATCAATGGAGATGCATTCTCTAATGAAATTAAAAATCAGACGCTAGCCTTAATCAAAGCTGATTTAGGACAAGTAGATTTGATTATATATAGTTTAGCCTCACCAGTACGCCAGCACCCCACTACTGGCGTTTTACACCGTTCTACATTGAAGCCAATTGGAGGTGCTTTTTCAAATAAAACAGTAGATTTTCATACTGGAAAAGTTTCTGAAGTTTCAATTGAGCCAGCAACTGAAGAAGATATTGCCAATACCATTCAAGTTATGGGTGGAGAAGACTGGGCAATGTGGATTGATCAATTAAAAGCCGCTAATTTGTTGGCTCCTGGAGCTCAAACTGTAGCTTATTCGTATATAGGGCCATCAGTAACGGAGGCAGTTTATAGAAAAGGGACAATTGGTCGTGCAAAAGATCATTTAGAAGCAACTGCTTTTGAAATAACTGATAGTCTAAAAGACATAGATGGTAAAGCGTATGTTTCTGTAAATAAAGCATTGGTTACACAAGCGAGTTCTGCAATTCCTGTAATACCATTGTATATTTCATTGTTATATAAAATCATGAAATCAGAAGGTTTACATGAAGGTTGTATTGAGCAAATTCAGCGTTTGTTTCAAGACAGATTGTATTCAGGTAATGCAGTTCCAACAGATGATAAAGGAAGAATTCGTATTGACGATTGGGAAATGCGCGACGATGTACAAGCAAAAGTAGCAGAGTTATGGAAGCAAGCCGAAACTGAAAATTTAGGAGAACTTGGAGATTTAACGGGATATAAAAATGACTTTTTAAACTTGTTCGGATTTGCCTTTGACGGTGTAGATTACGACGCTGAGACGAATGAAGTCGTGAAGATCGAAAGTATATCTTAATTCGAAAAAAACAACAATGTATAATTTACTAAAGGGAAAAAGAGGTATTATTTTTGGTGCATTGGATGAAAATTCTATCGCATGGAAAACAGCTGAGCGCGTTTTTGAAGAAGGTGGTATATTTGTTTTAACGAATTCTCCTGCCGCAATGCGTTTGGGTTCTATTGATGCGTTGGCTATAAAAACCAACTCAAAAGTGGTTCCAGCGGACGTTACATCTGTAACAGATTTAGAAAATTTAGCTGATCAAGCGGTTGAAATTTTGGGAGGTAAAATCGATTTTGTATTGCACTCTATCGGTATGTCTGTCAATGTTAGAAAAGGCAATCATTATACGGATGAGAATTACGATTTCACTCAAAAAGGGTGGGAGGTTTCGGCCCTTTCTTTTCACAAGGTGATGCAGGTTTTGTATAAAAAAGATGCAATGAACGAATGGGGAAGTATTATTGGACTGAGTTACATGGCTGCTCAACGTGTTTTTCCTGATTACAATGACATGGCAGATAACAAAGCCTATTTAGAATCAGTAGCACGTAGCTTTGGTTATTTTTTTGGTAGAGATAAAAAAGTGCGTGTCAATACGATATCGCAATCTCCAACGCCAACAAGAGCTGGAAATGGAGTAAAAGGATTTGATGAGTTTATTTCTTTTTCTGAAAAAATGGCGCCGTTAGGAAACGCATCTGCTTTAGATTGTGCCAATTACATTGTTTCTATGTTTTCTGATCTAACTAAGAAAGTTACCTTACAGAATCTGTATCACGACGGAGGATTCTCAAACATGGGAGTAAGTCAAGCGATTTTAGAAGACTTTACTAAATAGTAATAAAATATATTTTTTGCAACAAAACCATCATCTTTTTAGGTGATGGTTTTTTTATGATATATCCTATCTTTGCGCTAAATTTTAGTAAATTATTCTAATAAATAATACCAATTATCGCATATGTTTTTCTCCTTAATTATTCCTGTTTACAATCGTCCTGACGAGGTAGATGAGCTTTTACAAAGTTTATCATCAAGTGAATATTCTAAACCATTTGAGGTAGTTTTGGTAGAAGATGGCTCGACAATTCCCTGTTTGGAAATAGCCGAAAAGTATTCGAATAAACTGAAAATTTCGTATTATTTTAAAGAGAATTCAGGACCTGGTGCTTCTCGGAATTTCGGAATGGAAAAAGCACAAGGTGATTATTTTATCATCTTTGATTCGGACTGTATTATTCCGTCCACTTATTTATTAGAAGTTGAGAAAGCTTTAAATGACAATTATGTTGATTGTTTTGGTGGTCCAGATAGAGCGTTAGATAGTTTTTCGGATATTCAAAAAGCGATCAATTTTGCGATGACTTCCTTTTTAACAACAGGCGGAATAAGAGGAGGTTCTGAAAAAATAGGAAAATTTCAGCCCCGTAGTTTTAATATGGGATTGTCTAAAAAAGCATTTGAAGCATCTAGCGGATTTGGAAATATTCACCCAGGCGAAGACCCAGATTTGACTATTCGGTTGTGGAACTTAGGTTTTGAAACTAGACTTTTTTCAGATGCCTATGTGTATCACAAACGCAGAATTGACTGGGAAAAATTTAGTATTCAAGTAAATAAATTTGGCAAAGCGCGACCTATTTTAAACAGTTGGTACCCAAAGTACAGTAAAATTACGTTCTTTTTTCCAACAATTTTTATTATTGGGTTGGTTGTTGCCGCGTTTTTAATGCTCATCAATCACGATTGGTTGCTGCAATTGTATTTTGTCTATTTTGTATTTATTTTTCTGGTTTCTACTTTTAAAAATAAAAGTTTAAAAATTGGGGCACTTTCAGTTGTGGCAGTATGGAAACAATTTTACGGTTACGGAGTTGGTTTTTTAGAATCCTTTATTAAGGTAATTGTTTTAAGAAAGAAACCGCAAGAAGCTTTTCCTAATTTATTTTTCAGAATATAATATGACAAAAATAATCGGTTTGACGGGAGGAATTGGAAGTGGCAAAACCACGATTGCTAAAATGTTTGCCGAATATGGCATTCCAATCTACATTGCAGACGATGAAGCAAAGCAGTTAATGCAGTCAGAAGAACTTGTCTCGGCTATTTTTAAAAAGTTCGGCAGCAGTATTTTTGACGATGGAAAACTAAATAGAGCCAAATTGGCCGCCATTGTTTTTAATGATGCTGAAAAACTAAAACTGTTGAACGAAATTGTACATCCCGCAGTAAAAAAGCATTTTGAAAAGTGGTTGTTGGGCCATAATGATCAATTATATGTCATTTATGAAGCAGCTATTTTGTTTGAAAGTGGACGTTATAGGGATTGTGATTACATAATTACCGTAAATGCTCCAGTGGATGTTAGAATTCAACGGGTTATGCAAAGAGATAATTCGTCAAAGGAGGAAGTTTTAAATCGGATAAATATGCAATGGAATGACCTACAACGTTCCGAAAAAAGCAATTTTGTAATCAATAACATTGATATAGTTGCGGTAAAACAAGAAATTGTTAAAATTCTTAAAATTTTAGATATTAAACAAAATGATTCTTAAATGTTAATATTTGGTTAATGCATTATTCTGTATAATGTTAAAATATTAATTTTGTTTCTATGAATAAATTATTTTTTAGAATACTAGTGCTATTAATGAGTCTCTCTTTAATAGGAATTATACTAGTTCAGGTTTATTGGTTTAATAATTCGTTTCAAAACAATGACGAACAATTCAAATTTCATGTAAAACAGGTTATTGGAGAAGTTGCGCAAAAGTTACAACAGCAAGAAGCTTATAGTTTTTACGACAAGTACAACCACATAAAAGACAGTACAGGAAAATTGCCTCAGCGAGATGATTTGTCTGAATTTTTTTATATTCAAAAAAACAGAAAGACCAATAAAACTATTGTTTACTCCAATAGCATTATAACCGAGGATTACAAAATCAACGGCTCGCTCTTTGACAAAAGATTTAATAATGAACGATTCAAAAACTTTAGCTCTAAGCGGGTTACCGAAGTTTTTAATGACAATTCAATAGATAATTCTTCTCTTGATGTAAGTGTTATTCCAGATGTGAAGATTGAGAAATCGGGTAACTTAGAAATATTAGATAATGCGCAGTTCGAAATTTTCTATAAAGACATTGCTTCTGCAATGCCAATTAATGAAAGAGTTTCATCAGATAGAGTTCAAAAATTATTGAAGAAACAATTAGAAGAGTACGGAGTAAAGACAAAATTTGAATTTGGCATTTACAGTAGTGGAATTGCTACTAAAATAAAATCGTCCAATTTTGCGTTTATTAGGGATTTAACCTATACCATTCCAGTATTTACTGATAATGAAGGAAATAGTAAATATGAGTTGATGGTCACGTTTCCTCATAAAAAACGATTCTTATTATCGGAGTTAGTTAGTATTACAATACTGTCAATTATTTTTACATTAATCATAATAATCGCGTACTCTAGTGCATTAAATCAGTTGATCCGACAACGTCATATTGATGAGATTAAAACAGATTTTATCAATAACATGACGCATGAGTTTAAAACACCCATTGCAACGATCAATTTAGCTTTGGATGCGATTAAGAATCCGAAGATTATAGATGATAAAGAAAAGGTTTTTAGGTACTTACAGATGATTCGTGATGAAAATAAGCGAATGCATGCGCAAGTAGAAAACGTTTTGCGTATATCTAAATTAGAGAAGCGAGAATTAGACATTACAAAAGATCCTGTTAATATTGAAGATATTATTAATGATGCTATTGAGCATGTAAGCTTAATATTAGAAGACAGACACGGAAAAGTAAGTACGAATTTTGGTGCTTTGAGAACAACTGCTTTGGTTAACGAAGTACATTTTACAAACGTGATCGTAAATATTTTAGAAAATGCAATAAAATACACGCCAACTGTTCCTGAGATTCAAATTTTCACAGAAAATGTTAAAGACATGATTCTGATAAAAATCAAAGATAACGGTCAAGGGATGAGTAAAGTTGCTCAGAAGCGCGTTTTTGAAAAGTTTTATAGAGAACATACAGGAGATTTACATAACGTAAAAGGACACGGTTTAGGACTGTCGTACGTAAAAAGAATAGTAGAAGATCATAATGGTCAAGTCTATGTAGAAAGCGAAAAAGGGAAGGGTAGTACCTTTATAATAAAAATACCACTAATAAATTAATATTATGGAAAATAACAATAAAAGAATACTTTTAGTAGAAGATGATCTTAATTTTGGAGCGGTTCTTAAAGACTACTTAATGTTGAATGACTTTGACGTTACTCTGGCAAAGAATGGTATGGAAGGATTTGAAAAATTCAAAAAAGATGTATACGATCTTTGTATTTTGGATGTGATGATGCCGTATAAAGATGGTTATACATTAGCAAAGGAAATTCGTGAAAAAAATAGCGAAGTGCCAATTATTTTTTTAACTGCAAAATCTATGAAAGAGGATGTGTTGAAAGGATATAAAGCTGGTGCTGACGATTACTTGAATAAGCCTTTTGATTCAGAAGTTTTATTGATGAAAATTAAAGCAATTATTCAAAGAAAATCATCTGACATCAAAACAGAACAAGTACAGTTCGAATTTAATATTGGGAGATTCCATTTGAATTCAAAATTGAGATTTTTAACCTTTGATACGGATGAGCCAACTAAATTGTCTCCGAAAGAAAATGAGTTATTGAAAATGCTTATTTTACATGAGAATGACTTAATGCCACGAGAATTAGCTTTGACAAAAATTTGGAGAGATGATAACTACTTTACTTCAAGAAGTATGGACGTTTATATTGCTAAGCTTAGAAAATACTTAAAACCGGATGAAAACGTTGAAATTTTAAACATTCACGGTGAAGGTTTTAGATTAGTTGTAAAAAACAAAGTGACTGTTTAAGTTTCGCTTTAACTATTATATTTTAAAATGGGGTTTTCTAAACCCCATTTTTTATTTTAAAAAATTAGACATTAGTTTCTTCACAGAATCTTTTACCTTTGTCGCATGAATACAAAAAATATACTTTCTAATTTAGGGATTTCAAACCTGAATAAAATGCAAGAAGTTGCTCAAGATACGATCTTGAATGACAACAATACGTTATTGTTATCTCCAACGGGCTCGGGTAAAACCTTAGCTTTTTTATTACCTGTTTTACAGTTATTACAACCAGAAATTTTATCGGTACAATGTTTAATTTTGGTTCCTTCACGAGAATTGGGATTGCAAATTGAGCAAGTATGGAAAAAAATGGCAACCGATTACAAAGTCAATATTTGTTACGGAGGCCACTCGATCGATACCGAAATTAAGAACTTAAGTAATCCGCCAGCAGTTTTAATTGGCACGCCAGGAAGAATCGCAGATCATATCGACAGAGAAACGTTTAGAACAGATAAAATTCAGACTTTAATTTTAGATGAATTTGATAAGTCGTTGCAATTAGGATTTCACGAACAAATGTCTTTTATCATCGGAAAATTGAGCAAACTAAACAAACGTGTTTTGGTTTCTGCTACTTCTGATATCGAAATTCCAAAATATACAAGAGTCATCAATCCTACCGTCTTGGACTTCTTGACTGAGGAAGAGAAAATCAATCTCTCTACAAAGTTAGTGGTATCAAAGGATAAGGATAAATTGGGATCCCTATTTAATTTGATTTGTTCTTTAAAATCAGAAGCAGCGATAGTTTTTTGCAATCACCGCGACGCTGCAGAGCGCATTAGCGACACTTTAAACGAAAAAGGCATTTATTCGACGTATTATCATGGCGGCATGGACCAAGACGAAAGAGAACGCGCATTGATTCAGTTTAGAAATGGTAGCATGAGTTATTTAATTACGACTGATTTGGCTTCGCGAGGCTTGGATATTCCAGAGATGAAACATGTTATTCATTACCACTTGCCTTTAAAAGAAGAAGAATTCACTCATAGAAATGGTCGTACTGCTCGTATGCAAGCAAAAGGGACAGCGTATGTATTAATTCACGAAAGTGAAAAAAAGCTGGACTACGTTGATTATAAAATGGATGTGATGGATGTAAGTGCTGCCACTACTTTACCAAAACCACCCGAATTTCAGACCATATACGTTAGTGGTGGAAAGAAAAATAAATTAAATAAAATTGATATTGTTGGTTTCTTTTCTCAAAAAGGGAATCTAGAAAAAGGAGATTTAGGTTTAATAGAAGTCAAAGATTTTATTTCGTTTGCAGCAGTCAGATTTAATAAAGTACAAGATTTGCTAAAAAATGTCAGAGACGAAAAAATGAAGGGCAAAAAATTTAAAATTGAAGTAGCTCGGAAAGTAATAAAAAGAGAAGAATAAAAAGAGAAGAATAAATTAGATACCATTCGATATAATAAATATCGAATGGTATTTTTTATTTAAAAATTTGTTTCTCCGATCTCAATAAGTTTTGAACCCAATAGCAGCAAGCAACCGCTATTAATCCCAAGGTTCCCATAAAAAACCAGTTCGCTTGATAGCCAAGATCTGCAATAATTTCGAATCCAACTTTCGAGCTAACAATATGTGCCAAGCTAAAGCTCATAGTGTACAATGCCATGTAGCGACCCTCTTGTCCTTTTGGAGCACGACTTAAAGCAAAAGCATTGGCAAATGGAAAAGCAAAAATTTCTCCTATAGAAATCAAGATCATGGCAATTACAAGCATTCCTGCCCAAAAATTAAAAAGTAAAGTGTAAAAACTAGTTGCCATTAAAAAAGTTCCCCACAAAACAATTTTAATTTTAGAGCTGTCTTTTCTGACTAGATATCCAACAATTGGCATTTCTAGTGCAAAAATTAACAAGCCATTTAAGGTCATTAATAAGCCAGTCTGCAGTTCAGACAAGCCAAATTTTTCGTTGTGGTACAGAGGTAAAGAGGTAAACAATTGAAAAAAAATCATTGCAGTAGCAAAGCTCACAAACAAAAAAGCCCAGAATACTTTATCTTTAAATACCGATGTTGTAACCGCTTTTTCTTCGTCGTGATTTTCAAATGCCGACTTTTTCTTTTCTTTTACCAATAATGCAAAAACAGTAATGGCAACTATGCAAGAGGTTCCATCTACCCAGAACAAACCATTATAGCCGATGTTCATAATGATTAAACCACCTAAAGCGGGGCCAGCAGCAAAACCCAAGTTTACGGCCAAGCGAACCAAGGTCAAAGCTCGTGTTCTGTTTTCGGGTTTGGCGTACGCGCCGAGCGAAACAAACATAGCAGGTCGAAACATATCGGCAAGAACCATAATTCCGAACATTCCAAAACATAATCCTGCGAAAGAAGTGATGTATTGTATTGTAAAAAGACACAATCCGCTAGAAAATAAACTAAACACCATTATTTTGTAAAAGCCAATTTTATCAGATAATTTACCGCCCAGCCAAGAGCCCAACATCGAGCCAAGTCCAAAGCAAACCATAATCCATCCGACTTGATTATAAGTGAAGTTTAAATCTTCCTTGAGATATTTAGATAAAAAAGGAAGTACCATCGTTCCTGCGCGATTGATGAAAGTGATAAGTGCTAAAATCCAGATTTCTCTAGAAAATCCACGAAAATTATTAAGATAACGTTGAAAAGCAGTTGTTCGCATTAAGTCATAAAATATCGGTGCAAAGTTAAACAAGTTTGTACTTCACTAACCTTGTGGCTTTGTTTCTTTTAAAGTATTTTTGCTAAAAATAATAGAATGAAAAAAAGTATTGTGATTTTGTTCTTTCTACTGGCTCAAATTACTTTGGCACAAGCTGCATTTAGTACAAGCGAATCACAGCGATTTCAAACAAAAATTAATGCTGAATATGCAGATGCTGCAACCAGCCCGCTATTGGCTGAAGATTTAAAAGATTTTCAAAGATTAGCTTTTTATTCAATTGATGAAAAATTTATCGTGACGGCAAAATTAATTAGATCAAAAGGGGAAAAGCCATTTGATATGAACACTTCGACTGCAAGAACCCCAAAGTACATTAAATACGGCACTCTTTATTTTAGCATCGATGAACAGAATTTGAAATTAAGTATATATCAAAATATAGAACTTTCTAAAAAGCCAGGTTACGAGGAGCATTTGTTTTTACCTTTTTCTGATCTTACTTCGGGAAAGGAAAGTTACATTGGAGGAAAATATATTGATTTAAAAATTCCAAAAGATGACACTATCGTAATCGATTTTAATCAGTCTTGTAATCCGTATTGCGCATATAATTCTAAATATTCGTGTCCGATTGTTCCTTTAGAAAATGATCTTAATGTTGCAATTGAAGCTGGCGTTAAAAAATTTCACAACTAATGCAGTTTTTTAATTGTCACACCCATCAATCTTTAGTCAAAGAAGGTGTTTTGGATTTAGTGAATCAATATCCAAAGGAATTTGATAAAAAAATAGCTTTTTATTCAATAGGAATTCATCCGTGGTACATTGAAGAAAGTTCAATTGCTGCTGAGCTACTAGTACTTGAAGAAAAACTGCAAACTGCAAACTGTTTGGCTTTAGGAGAATGCGGTTTAGACAAACGAATTGAAGTCGCTTTTGAACTACAAGAAAAAGTTTTTGAACAACAACTGCTATTAGCCGAAAAATATCAAAAACCAGTGATTATTCATTGTGTTGCCGCTTTTCAAGAGGTAATTGCTATTGCAAAAAAGTTAAAAATTAGTGTTCCGCTTATTATTCATGGTTTTTCAAAAAACACTCAAGTGGCACAACGACTGCTAGCGAACGGTTTCTATCTTTCCTTTGGAAAATACTTACTAAAAAACCCAGAATTAGAAAGTGTTTTTCAGAAGATACCAGACGAGCGTTTTTTCTTAGAAACGGATACGTTGTCTGAATCAATCGAGGAAGTATATGCCTTGGCAGCAAAATATAAAAATAAATCAATTATTGAGTTGCAAGCTACCATTGCATCTAATTTTAAAAATGTATTTCAGAGATAAGATAGAATCCTTATTTCTAAACAAATTAATAAAACACATTACGTATGGCAGAATGGACGGAAAGAGCCGAGCTTTTATATACAAAAGAAGGATTAAATAATTTAATAAATGCTAACGTCTTAATCGTTGGTATGGGCGGAGTTGGCTCTTTTGCAGCCGAATTTTTAGCAAGAGCTGGAGTTGGAAAAATGACTATTGTTGATGGAGATGTGGTTGATATTACCAATATAAACCGACAATTACCTGCGTTGCATTCGACAATTGGACAAGCTAAAATAACTATTGTTGGCGATCGTTTGATGGATATTAATCCAGAATTGCAATTGACTCGAGTAGAAGAGTTTTTATCTCCCGAAAGAGCTTTTGAAATTGTTATTCCAGAATTTGACTACGTAATAGACTGCATCGATAGCATCACACCAAAATTAAATTTGATAATGGGTGCCAAACGAAATAGAGTAAAAATTATCAGTTGCATGGGAGCAGGTGGAAAAATGATAGCTTCAAAAGTAAAAGTTGCTGATATCTCAAATACAATGAATTGTTTTTTTTCCAAAACGATTCGTAAGCGTTTAAAGGAAGTAAATATCAATAAATTAAAAGTAGTTTTCTCTTCTGAAATTCAAGATGAAAATAGTTTGAAACTAACTGATGGGTCTAATTTTAAAAAGTCTTTTTACGGTACCAACAGTTACATGCCTGGATTATTTGGTTTGTATGCGGCTGAAACTGCAATTCGTTATTTGTTGAAAAGAGATAAGTGAGTAGTAAGGATTTAGTATTCAAATTTTAATCTTTAAATTCAATAGATTACTTATAATTAAAGAAAATCATTTACACAATCACCGTATACTTTTACCGCTTTAAAAAAAGCTATACGTATTTGAGCCCTGAAAAAAATAAAAAAAAATAAAAAATGATAAAAACAGTAATATTTGATATGGATGGCGTGATTGTTGATACCGAACCGGTACATTACTATGCGTATCATGAGCAATTTAAAGAATTAGGAATTGAGGTTACTGATGAAATGTATGCTTCGTTTACTGGATTTTCGACTCGAAACACGTTTCAAAGATTAAAGCAATCATTTGTTATTTCGCACGAAGTAGAGGATTTGATTCAACGTAAAAGAGCCATATTTAATGATGCTTTTGACACCAAAGAAGATTTGTATTTGTTGGATGGAGTAGAGGATTTGATAAAGGATTTGCATGGCAACGGAATACAGTTGATTTTGGCATCGTCCGCTTCGAAAGTAACAATTGCACGAGTTTTTAATCGGTTTAATTTACACCAATATTTTACTGATATAGTAAGTGGTGAAGATTTTCCGCAATCAAAACCTGATCCCGCAATCTTTTTGCATGCTGCTTCGTTATCGACTGCGCCAAAAGAGAATTGTATAGTAATTGAAGACAGTACCAACGGAATTAAAGCAGCCAATGCAGCAGGAATTTTTTGTATCGGTTACGACAGTGAACATTCGAAAATGCAGGATCTCAGTTTAGCAGATTTAGTAATTAAACATTTTTCGGAATTAAATTTTAAAAACATAGCACAATTACAGTAAGATATTAGGTTTAATTTAACTAGCGATATTCTTTTGTATTTGTAAATTTGAACAAATAAATAAACTATCATGAGAAAATTATTTTTTGCACTAGCGATTATTTTAGCGCCATTTGCTTTGCAAGCACAAATTAAAACACCAGCTTCTAGTCCAAAAGGAGTTGTAAGTCAGGTCGTTGGTTTGACAGATGTAGAAATAGTGTACTCTAGACCAAGTGCTAGAGGTAGAGCTGTTTTTGGTAATTTGGTACCTTTTGGAAAATTGTGGAGAACAGGTGCTAACGAAAATACAATTATATCTTTTAGTGATGATATTGTTATTGATGGCAAGACATTGAAAAAAGGAAAATATGCTTTATATACCATTCCGAGAATTGAAAGTTGGGATGTTATTTTTTACAAAACGACAGATAACTGGGGATTACCAGAAGAATATAGCGAGGCCAACGTAGCTTTAAAAACAACGGTTAAGGAAGAATCTTTATCCAAAGCTGTAGAGACTTTTACAGTAGGAATTAATAATATTGATCCAAACTCTAACTATGCACATTTAGATATTGCTTGGGAGAATTCTTCAGTATCTATGAAATTTGATGTGCCAACTGCAAAAATAGCGTCTGAAAGTATGGAAAGAGTCCTTTCTGGGCCGACAGCAGCAGATTACTTTGCAGCAGCGCAGTACCTATATCAAATAAAAGGCGATATCAACAAATCGAGAGAATATGTAGACAAAGCTTTGGATTTAACTAAAGAACAGCCGTTTTATTATAATCGTTTAAAATCATTGATTCAAGCGAGACAAGGAGATAAAAATGGTGCAATTTCAACTGCTAAAGTTTCATTAGCTGCTTCTGAAGCCGCAGGAAATCAAGATTATGTAAAAATGAATAAAGACAGTATTTCAGAGTGGAGTAGATAAGTGTTATTTATTTATAAATTATAAAAAAAAGGTTTGACTTGTAAAAAAGTCAGACCTTTTTTTCGTTTTAAACGTTCTTAATTTTTCTCCAAAAATATCGTTGATCCGATCGCGGTTATTCTTCAATAGGATTGTCGTGCTGAATATTTTACAATTATTTTAGCACTTTCTGTACGAACTGCAGCACGTAATTTTTGTAAGTTTATGATAATGAAAGTAGTATTACTTCAGTTTGCTGAGAAATAATTTCCTAAATAATTATTCTCAACAGAAAATTCTAAAACAGTTCAAATGCAAAAACCAAATAATAGACTTGCCAATCAAACTTGTATAGTAACAGGTGCTAATTCTGGAATTGGAGAAGCAGTGGCTACAGCTATTGGTCGAGATGGAGCCAATGTGGTTATTAATTACGTATCGCATCCAGAAATTGCAGAAGAAATTGCTCATAAAATTTCAATTGATAATTTATGCGGTGATGCGATTGCTATAAAATGCGATGTGAGTAAAGAAAGCGAAGTTATAGCACTATTTAAACAAACAATTAATCACTTTGGAACGGTCGATATTTGTGTTCCAAACGCAGGTTTGCAACGCGATGCTGCCTTACACGAAATGGAATTAAAAGACTGGCAGTTGGTGTTGGATGTGAATCTTACCGGACAATTTTTGTGTGCTAGAGAAGCAATTCGTGAATTTTTACATCGAGGTATGCGTCCAGAAGTATCCCGCTCCCTCGGCAAAATTATCCAAATGAGTTCAGTTCATCAGTTAATTCCTTGGGCTGGTCATGCTAACTATGCGGCGAGTAAAGGAGCGATTAATATGCTAATGCAAAGTATATGTCAAGAATATGCATCATATAAAATAAGATGCAATAGCATCGCTCCTGGAGCGATACAAACCCCGATCAACAAAAACGTTTGGGGAAATCCAGAAGCATTAAATGACTTAAATAAATTAATTCCGTACAAACGAATTGGTGTTCCAGAAGATATTGGTAGCACAGCCGTATGGTTGGCTTCAGATGAATCTGAATACATTAACGGAACGACCATTTTCGTAGATGGCGGAATGACTTGTTATCCTGGTTTTACGACTAACGGCTAATTCAAAAAAAAACAAACTATGCATTTGCAAGAACAAAATAGAATCGACGAAAATTATAAGAAAGATAAAGACTGGTTGCATTGGGGGCCGTATTTGAGTGAAAGACAATGGGGAACTGTTCGTGAAGATTATAGCGTGGATGGAAGTGCATGGGACTATTTTCCGCACGACCACGCTCGCAGTCGCACATACCGTTGGGGTGAAGACGGTATGGCTGGCATTTCAGACAAGTATTGCAATGTTTGCTTTGGTGTTACTTTATGGAATGGCAAAGATCCAATATTAAAAGAACGTCTTTTTGGTTTAACCGGACCAGAAGGAAACCATGGTGAAGATGTAAAAGAATTGTACTACTATCTTGAAAACACACCTACGCATTCGTACATGAAACATTTGTACAAATACTCTCAAAACGAATTTCCATACGATCGTTTGGTTAGCGAAAACAAAAAGCGTGGTAAAGATGATTTAGAATTTGAATTATTAGATACCGGAATTTTTGAAAAAAATGAATATTTTGATGTATTTACCGAATATGCAAAAGCCGATTCTGAAGATATTTTAATCAAAATTACAATCGAGAACCGACATGAATTTGCAGCTGATATTCACGTTTTACCAACGCTGTGGATTCGTAATTATTGGAGCTTTAGAGAACAAGAAAATAAACCTGTCATAAAGAGAGAAACGAAAAACGGAAATGACTACGTTTCTGTATCACACGAATATGTTGGCGATTATAATTTTTATTTTGATCAAGCAGATCGACTTTTATTTACCGAAAACGAAACCAATAGCGAACGCATTTATGGGACGCCAAACAGCCAACCTTTCAAGAAAGATTTTTTTCATGACGCGATTATAAATAACGATTTTACCTTAAGTTCTACTAAAACAGCCGGAACTAAATTTGCGCCGTTATATGTAGTTTGCGTCGAAGGTAAGAGTTCGGCTACCATTCAACTGCGACTGTCAAAAGAAGAGTTAGAAAATCCGTTTGATTCAAGTTTTAATGCTACTTTTTCAAAACGGATTGCAGAATCTGATGCTTTTTATGCCGCAATCACAAAATCTAAAAATAAAGAGCACCAACAAATTCAAAAACAAGCTTTTGCAGGTTTGTTATGGAGTAAGCAATATTATAATTACGATGTAGAAACGTGGCTTTTAGGTGATCCAAAGCAACCAAAACCGCCAGAGCAACGTTGGGAAGGACGCAATACAAATTGGAAAACACTTAGAAACCATGATATTATATCGATGCCTGATGCTTGGGAATATCCGTGGTATGCCTCTTGGGATTTGGCCTTTCATTGCGTGACTTTTGGGCTTATTGATCCCGATTTTGGCAAAAATCAGTTATTGCTTTTTACAAAAGAATGGTATATGGCGCCTAACGGGCAAATACCAGCTTACGAGTGGTCTTTTAGCGACGTTAATCCGCCAGTACAGGCTTGGGCTGCTTTGCAAATTTTTAAAAATGATCGCGACAAAACAGGCAAAGGTGATGTTAATTTTTTAAAGAGAATGTTCAACAAATTAGCGCTTAATTTTACGTGGTGGGTCAATCGATTGGATACGAACGAAAATAATGTATTTGAAGGAGGCTTTTTAGGTTTAGATAATATTGGCGTTTTTGATCGCAGTCACGGAATTCCTGGAAAAGGAAAATTAGAGCAAGTAGATGGTACCTCTTGGATGGCTTTATATTGTTTGAATATGCTCGAGATGAGTTTAGAAATTGCAATGGTCGACGAAACCTATGAAGATATGGCGACCAAGTATTTTGGGCATTTTGTCTTTATTGCCGAAGCTTTAAATCAAATAAGTAAAGAATATGTCGGAACTTGGGATGAGGTTGATGGTTTTTTTTACGATAAATTGGTAATGCCCGATGGCGAATATATCCCGATAAAAGTACGTTCTATAGCGAGTTTATTGGCGATGGTAGCTTTATTGTGCATTAAAAAAGAAACACTCGAACAGTTGCCTAAGTTTAGCAAAAGTGTGGATTGGTTTAAAAAGCATCGGGCTGATAATTTAAAATTTCCCGTTATTCAAGAATATGCCGCTGGAGGTGATTTATTGTTGTCGCTTGTTCCCAAAGACCGAATGCAAATATTAGCTAAAACAGTTTTAGATGAAAATGAATTTTTGAGTCCGTATGGGCTGCGTTCATTATCCAAAATTCATAAGGACCCATACAACATTTCGATTCAAGGTGTTAAGTATTGTATCAATTATGAGCCCGCTGAGTCGACGAGTTCACTTTTTGGAGGGAATTCAAATTGGCGGGGACCCGTTTGGATGCCGCTGAATTATCTTTTTATTCAAGCCTTAGTTGAATATTATAAGTACACCGATTTAGTAAAAGTGTCCTTTCCAACCAACGCCACCAATGAATTGGATTTAAAACAAATTAGTATCGAATTGAGTAAAAGAATTATAAGTGTTTTTGAGAAAGATCCTGATGGAAACCGGCCAATTAATCAACTTCACGCTGAGCAATACAGAGATTCAAATTTTGAAGAATTGATTTTGTTTTACGAATATTTCAGTGGAGAAAACGGACGAGGTGTCGGGGCTTCGCATCAAACGGGTTGGAGTGCTTTGGTAGCTAATTTAATTAATGAAATTCAGTAATATGGTCGAAGATGCAATGCAAAAAGAGTGGATTATTACCAATGGTTTAGGAGGGTATGCTTCGGGAACTGTCGCAGGAAGCAATTCGCGTTGTTACCACGGCCTACTAATTGCCGCTTTAGAACCACCAACGAATCGTAAAACTTTTTTTGCGAAAATTGAAGAGCGCGTTTTAATAAATGAAATGTATCATGATCTGTCTTGTAATCAATATAAAGAAACTATTTATCCTAAAGGGCTAGATTATTTGAAAAATTTTGAACCTAAACCTTTTCCCAAATGGAATTATCAAGGAGAAAATTGGAAAGTGGAGAAGAACGTTTTGATGCCACAAAAAGAAAATACTACTTTAATTAATTATAAAAACATAGGAGATCAAACCATCGATTTGGAGCTGCATCCGCTTTATTCCTTTGCTGATTTTCATACTACTTTTCAAGAAAATACCGAAACTGATTTCTATTCTGAGTTCAGTGAAAATAGTTTTAAAACCTATGCCAAATATGGTGCACAACCGTTCTTTACTGCTTGGAATAAAGGTGTATTTACGGAAAATAGATCGTGGTACAAAGACATACAATTAGCAGTAGAGAAGGAACGCGGTTTACCTGATTCGACTGATTATTACAGAATAGGCTATGTGACATGCAGGTTGAAACCTGACGAAGAAATTATACTGTCATTTTCTGTAGATGAAATAACAAAATCGGTAGATATAAGTCAAAAGTATAGAAAGACTATTACAGATTCAGAAGACTTTTATTCTCCAAAAAATGAAGATTTTTATACTGATTTATTGGCGTCGAGCAAGCAGTTTTTGGTGTACCGACAATCGACTCAAAGCGATTCGATAATTGCCGGTTATCATTGGTTTTCAGACTGGGGAAGAGACACGATGATTGCAATGCGAGGTTTGACGATTTCGGTTGGCGATCAAAAAGCATCAAAATCTATCTTAAAAACTTTTCTCGAATATGTAGATCAGGGAATGTTGCCAAATCGATTTCCAGACAACACTTCGGATCAAGTAGAGTACAATACAATAGATGCAACACTTTGGCTTTTTGTGGCTTTATACGAGTATCATCAGCGTTTTACAGATACGGAATTTATGGAGCAAAACAGCAGTATTCTACAATCGATTTTACAAGCGCATCTTGACGGGACAAGATATAATATTCACGTAACAGAACAAGGATTTTTGTACGGAGGTCAAGCAGGTGTAAAATTAACCTGGATGGACGCAATTGTTGACGGTACCGTAATTACACCCAGAATAGGTTGTCCTGTAGAAATAAACATGCTCTGGTACAACGCTTTGCAGATTTATAACTTATTTTGCAAAAAATTAAATCACGAATTAAATCATGAGTTCTTAGAAGTTATTTCTTCATTTGAGGTTAATTTTTCGAAGTACTTTATCAATTCTGAAGGAACATTATATGATGTTATTGTTCCAAATACTTCAGCAGATACTAGTTTTCGTTCCAATCAAATTTATGCCTTGAGTTTGCCTTTTACAGTTTTAAATCAAGAGCAGCAAAAGATAATTTTTGAAGCGCTCAAGTACAAATTATGGACTCCATTTGGTTTGCGAACTTTAGCCGAAGATGATGCTCAATTTATAGCGGTTTACGAGGGAAATCAATGGAATAGAGATCATGCTTACCATCAAGGTACGGTATGGCCGTTTCTGTTAGGTGAGTATTACCAAGCTTTTTTTAAGTTATACGGTAATTCAGAAGAAAATAAAAAGCGTGTAGTTGATGAATTAAAAGAACTGCGAGCGCATTTTTATGTTGAGAACGGATTGCATTGCATTTCTGAAATCTTTGATGGTGCCCTTCCACTTGACGGAAAAGGATGCATTCAACAAGCATGGTCGGTTGCGTCTATATTAAAGTTGTATGCTGATTTTGAATTGCATACAATTGATAGTAATTCGATTTAGAATTTTATCTTATTTGAGAGCCGTGAATAGGAAATGTTTTTTTTAATATTGAAACTGATATTTATCCTATTTTGATGTGTTAGAATCAATTATTTTTGAACGTTTAGTACCATTTTTACTACTGTTTTAAACACATCAAACGTGGTATTCTCTTATAATGGAAACGGAAATTGAAGAAACTTTTTCGTAATATTACTTTATTAATTTATCAGCAATGCGAAAAATAAAATTTAAAAAAGTACGAAAAATAAATCCTAGTAAATTAGAATATACTGGAAGCCATAAAAGTGCTGATTCTGAAATGCAACTGTTTGTGTATGATGAATCTTCGATTGTTGATTATGAGGATATTAAAATTTCTGAATTCGCCGATAAACTTGATTTCACTAAAAATAACTGGCTTAATTTACACGGACTAAATGACACCGAAAAATTAAAAGCTATTGCGAATTTTTTTAAAACGGATGATTTTATTCTTGCCGATATTTTAAACACCAATAAACGAACTCGCTTTCAAGAACAAACAGACAGTTTGTTTTTTATAATTAAGTCAATTTTACCTTCTGAAAACTCAGACGATATTCATGTAGAGCAAATTAGTTTTCTCGTTAAAAAAGGAGTTTTAATTTCGTTTCAAGAAAAGCGTAGTGATTTTTTCACGCATATCAGAGAAAGATTGCGAACTAATGCTGGAATTGTGCGCTCTAAAAGAGTTGACTATTTACTTTATCTCTTATTAGATGCTGTAATGGAAAACTTTTACATTACAATTGAAGACGAAGAAGATAAAATTGAGAAGCTAATTTCCTTAACTAAAACAGACTCGAATCCTGCCATATTGGAACGAATTGAGAAGCACCGCGACAATTTTCATTTTTTAAAACGTGCTATTATTCCGTTACGGGATTCGCTTTACGATATAAAAAGCATCAAGCAAGACAATACGTTTAATGCCGTCGAAAAACATAATTTTAGCTTTTTCTCGCGTTTGCACCAAAAGAGCTTAGAGCTTTTAGAACAAATTGAATCAGATATGAATTTGTTAGAAAGTGCTTCTAATTTTTATTTTTCGGCTCAAAATCATAAGATGAACGAAATAATGAAAACGTTGACGATTGTATCGGCAACCTTTATTCCGCTTACCTTTATAGTCGGTATTTACGGAATGAACTTTACGAATATGCCCGAACTAGATTATAAATATGGCTACTATGTCGTTCTGGGAGTCATGGCATTGCTGGTCGTTGCGCTAATTATTTATTTCAAAAAGAGAAATTGGTTTTAATTCAACTTAAAATTATAAAATAACAATAAATTATTTCACACATAAAATAGAATAAAATGAATAAAGCAATTTATATCGCAACAAGTGAGCAGAATAGCGGTAAATCAATTGTAACGCTCGGTTTAATGAGTATGTTAATGGGCAAAATGGCAAAAGTGGGCTATTTTAGACCCATTATCGAAGATTTTGTAGATGGAGAAGTAGACAATCATATCGAGACGGTGCTAACTCATTTTAAATTAGATATGACTTTTGACGATGCGTATGCGATTACCAAAAGCAAACTCATCAAGAAGAAGAACAAAGGGAAAATGGGCGAAGTTCTTGATTTAATTATTGAAAAATATAAAAAATTAGAAGAGCGTTTTGACTTTGTTTTAGTCGAGGGCACCAGTTTTACAGGCGAAGCAACTGCGATCGAATTGGACTTAAACGTACTGATTTCTAAAAATTTAGGAATACCTGTTTTGATTCTTACTTCTGGCGTTGGCAAAACTTTAGATGACTTTTTGGATAGTACTTATATGGTATACGATTCTTTTAAAGTTAGAGAAGTAGAGGTGGTAGCCATTATTGCCAATAAAATACAATTAGAAAATATTGATTTGGTAAATGAAAGTCTAGAAAAGACACTACCAAGTTCTGTATTAGTAAGTACGATTCCTATTATTTCGACTTTAAGTCATCCTACAATTCAAGAAATTGTAAACGAACTGGATGCTAAAGTGCTTTTTGGAGAAAATCATCTAAACAATCAAACTGGCCATTTTAGCGTTGGAGCAATGCAATTACACAATTATTTAATTCACCTTGGTCCAAATGCGCTTGTAATTACGCCAGGAGATCGAGCCGATATTATTATGGGTGCTTTGCAAGCCAACGAGTCGGCAAATTATCCATCGGTTTCAGGAATTGTACTTACGGGAAATATTATTCCAGAGGAGAGTATTTTAAAATTGATAGAAGGTTTATCAACCGTTGTTCCGATTATTGCGGTAGATGGCGGTACATATAGCATTGTGAATAAAATTGGAGCCATACAATCTCAGATTTATGCCAGTAATGTTCAAAAAATAGAAACCTCGATAAGTACGTTCGAAAAATATGTACAAATTGATAAATTGTCGGAGCGCTTAGTGACTTTTGAAGCGGAAGGAATGACTCCGAAAATGTTTCAATACAGTTTGGTTAAAAGAGCACGATTGCATCGCAAACATATCGTTTTACCCGAAGGAAATGACGACCGTATTATCATAGCAGCGTCGCGTTTGCAAACGATGGATGTGGTTGATTTAACATTAATTGGAGACAAAAAGACGATTGAAGCAAAAGTAGCAGAATTAGGAATTACGATTGATTTTACAGCAATAGACATCATTAATCCTTTAGAGTCGCCTAAATACGCGGATTACGCCAATACCTATTATGAACTTCGAAAAGCTAAGGATGTTACCATTGCGATGGCTAATGATGTAATGGAAGACGTATCGTATTTTGGAACCATGATGGTGTACAAAGGCGATGCAGATGGAATGGTTTCGGGAGCTGCACATACTACGCAACACACGATTCTTCCTGCTTTGCAATTCATTAAAACTAAACCTAATTCTTCTGTAGTTTCATCAATATTTTTTATGTGTTTGGCCGATAGAGTTTCGGTTTTTGGCGATTGTGCAATTAACCCAAATCCTACTGCTGCTCAATTGGCAGAGATTGCTATTTCGTCTGCAGATTCGAGCGCTGCATTTGGTATTGAACCTAAAATAGCCATGCTTTCGTATTCATCTGGAAGTTCAGGAAAAGGAAACGAAGTAGACAAGGTGCGCGAAGCAACTGCTATTGTAAAGCAAAAAAGACCTGATTTAAAAATTGAGGGACCAATTCAATACGATGCAGCGGTTGACAAAAGTGTAGGTAAAAGTAAAATGCCAGATTCTGAAGTAGCTGGTCAAGCAAGCGTATTGATTTTTCCTGATTTAAATACAGGAAACAATACCTATAAAGCCGTTCAGAGAGAAACTGGCGCTTTGGCAATTGGACCAATGTTGCAAGGTCTAAACAAGCCCGTAAACGACTTAAGCCGTGGTTGTACCGTAGATGATATTATTAACACCGTTGTAATTACAGCAATACAAGCGCAAGGATTGTAACTATATAGTAAAAGATTTCTAGATTGTAAGTTCTAAAAAATGAGTTTTAAATTTTTGATCTAGAGATTGTTAAATAAAATTTTAAATGAAAATATTAATTATAAATTCAGGTAGTTCTTCTATTAAATACCAATTAATGGCACTGCCAGAGAACCAAGTAATTTGCTCGGGAATGATTGATCGAATTGGCTTAGCAACTTCTAACGTTACTTATAAAACCTATGATTATTCGGTAGAAGAACTAGTTTCTATTCCCACTCATAAAATAGGTCTACAAAAAGTAGCACAATTTTTATTGAATGAAGAAAATGGAGTAATTAAAAGTACCAATGAGATTGAAATTGTCGGGCATCGTGTAGTTCACGGTGGAAGTAATTTTACGAAAACAGTACAGATTGATGAAGCTGTAAAAGCAAAAATTAAACAAATATTTAGTTTGGCTCCCTTGCACAATCCGGCCAATTTAGAAGGTATCAATGTAGCGGAAGAAATTTTTAATTCAGCAGCTCAAATTGCAGTTTTTGATACGGCTTTTCATCAAACCATTCCGGTTGTCGCTTATAAATATGCGATTCCTAACAAGCTTTTGACTGAAAATAAAATAAGAATGTATGGCTTTCACGGTACGAGTCATAAGTACGTCTCTGAAAGAGCAATAGAATACTTGCGAGCAAACAATGCGAACCATGATAAAATAATATCCATTCATTTAGGAAATGGCTGTAGTATGACTGCGATTAAAGATGGAAAAAGTGTGGATCACTCGTTTGGTTTTAGTCCAACAAACGGGTTGATTATGGGAACTCGCTGCGGAGATATCGACCAGTCTATTATTTTTTACATGCAAAATACGTTAGGATATTCATTAGAAGACATCAATACCATTTTGCAAAAACAAAGCGGAATGTTAGGTTTAACTGGTTTTAGTGATTTAAGAGATATTGAAGCAGCAGCCGAAAAAGGAGATGAAAATTGCCAATTAGCCTTAGATATGAATGCCTACCGAATTAAAAAATATATTGGTACGTATGCAGCAGTTTTAAACGGTCTAGATGCTATTATTTTCACAGCTGGAATAGGCGAAAACTCTTCTTATATCAGGAAATTAGTTTGTGAGAATATGAATTTTTTCGGAATAGATTTAGATGCAGATAAAAACACCATGCGTTCAAAACTGGTGCGGGAAATTAATACAGAAAATTCCAAAACCAAAATTTTAGTTATTCCGACTGATGAAGAATTCGAAATCGCCAATCAAGCTTATCATTTGGTTACGGATAAATAAAATTCACCTTCAAATAAAATCAAAAGCTTCTCTAAAGAGAGGCTTTTTTATTGTAAAAGATCCTATAATTCTGATTATATTTGGATAAATACATTTAGCTTGAACTCAACTGTAATTAAAATACTTTTATTTCTACTTTTTTCAGTAGCGGGAACTGCGCAAGAATTATTGCCTTTTGTAGAAAACTATTCAAAATCCAACTACCAAGGAGATAATCAAATTTGGAATGTTACTCAAGGTACCGACAAAGCCATGTATTTTGCCAATAATCATTATTTGTTAAGGTACAACGGAGTCGTTTGGGAAAAGTATAATTTACCCAATAAAACAATAATTCGTTCGATAATGGCGGATTCAAATAAAATTTATTCAGGTTCTTATAAAGAGTTTGGTTACTGGACTCGAGAGAAAGGTGTAATGAACTACACTTCGCTTTCCCAAGATAAAAACGTCTTTGCTGAAAATGAGAATGAAGAAATTTGGAAAATATTTAAAGTAAAAGAAACCATATATTTTCAGTCCTTTAATGAAATATTTGCGCTTAGAAATGGTGTAATCAGCAAAACAAAGTTTCCTTTTTTAATTTCGTATTGTTTTATTGTCGATGATCAGATTTACGTGGCTTCGGTCGAATCTGGTGTTTTTATTTTTACAGATAAAAAATTTATTCCTGTAAAAGGATGGGAAGTTTTAAAGCACAATGTGGTTCACAGTATAGAAAAGCATCAAAATGAGATTTATATATTTACCCAGCGTTCAGGTATTTTTGTCTCGGTTGATGGTAAATTAAGTCCGTGGAAGAATAGCTTAAATAACCTGCTAAAAACAGGAACGATTAATGTTGCTAAATTTATAAAAAAAAATAAACTAGCCATCGGCACCGGAAGTAAAGGTGTTTTTATTGTCGATTTAAATACAAACGAATACCAAACGATTGATCGAAATAATGTCTTGATGAACAATTCGGTCTTGAGTATTGCTGTTGATCAAGAGAATGATTTGTGGCTCGGCTTGGACAACGGTATTTCGCATATTGAAGTCAATTCTCCTATATCTATTTTTTACGATAACACTGGTGTTTTGGGATCCGTTTATGATGTAGCTCCAACTCCAAAAGGCTATTTAATCGCATCCAACCACGGTATTTTTGAATATAAAAACAGGTCTTTTTCGCTGTTACCAAACACGCAAGGACAAGCGTGGGACATTTCAGAAATTGATAGTAAATACCTGATTGGACATAATTCGGGTACTTTTTTATATCAAAATGAGCAATTATCTCTTTTAAACTCAATAAATGGAGGTTGGAACTTAACTAAAAGTGCAATCAATAATACATATTTTCAAGCCAATTACACCGGAATATCAATTTATAATAGATTCGAAAATTTTTCCCAAAATGTGTTAGTTTCAGACTTAGTGAAGCCTATTAAATATGTCGCTCAAAATAAAAAAAATGAACTTTGGGCTGCAGATAATTATAAAGGATTGTATCGTATTCTTTACGACGACAATTATAAAACCAAAACAATTGAAAATATTACGCAGCTTAGCAAAATAAAAAATGATTTTGGAGTTATAATTTTTGAATTCAGAAATGAAATTCTTTTTCTTATCGATAATACTTGGTACACCTACAATTCTATTTTAAACAAATTAGAGGAGAACAAATTGTTTAACACCAATTTTAAAAATTGTACAGATATCGTTGCGATAGATTCCAGTCAGTTTATAGTACTAAAAGAGGGTATTCTGTACTATATTTTAGCACAAAAAAATACTTTTATCTGGAATATAATTCAGGAGAAATATTACAAGGGAAAACTAATTAACGATTATTTAAAAATCTTTAAAAACAAAGAAAATTATCTATTAAACTTAGATGATGGCTTTATTTCTTTAGAGTTGAAACATAGAGAAACTGTAAAAACTCCCATTTTAATTGACGCTTTTGCCAATGGAATTGCAATTACTACAAATGAAAAAATTGGATTCAATTCTGAAGTCAATTTCAATATTATCTCTAATTTATACGGATCAAGAAAACCCAATTTATTTTATACTATTAATAATGCGCAAGATTTTATTCTTGTAAAAAATGGTCGAATTTTCTTAAGCAATTTAATTAGTGGTAATCAAAAACTAGAAATATTTAGTAATGACGGTTCTAAATATCAAAAATTAAAAGAGTATAATTTCTTAATCGGTCAGCCTTGGTATTTTTCTCTTTGGATGATTGTACTGTATGTTTTAGTCTCAGGTAGTATTTTATTCTTGTATTATAAGTGGAATAAAATGCGATACATTCAGAAACTCCTACTGCAAGAAGAGGAACTAAAACACCAAAAAACCATTTTGGAAATGGAACTAAAAGCGGAACACGAGCTGAATACGCAAGAATACGAGAAACATATTTTGGAGCTAGAATTACAAACTAAATCTTCAGAAGTGGCAGGAAAGTCGTTATCTATTGCTAAACAAAGCGAAATGATCGAAAATATTCAATCTATTTTAGACAAAGAAGCAGATATTAATAAAATTAAGAGTGAAATTAGAAAAGCGATAAAGATAAACTCGGTCAATAAACACGAATGGGAAATATTTGAAACCAATTTAAATCAAATTCACAGTGATTTTATTATCAAATTATCGCAGAGATTTCCCGTCCTAACTTCTAAGGACATTAAACTTTGCATCTACTTAAAAATGAATTTATCCTCTAAAGAAATTGCTCCTTTAATGAATATTTCTTTTAGAGGTGTCGAATTACAACGATACCGTTTGAGAAAAAAACTTGAACTCGTGCAAGAAGAAAGTTTATCGAAATTTTTACTAACATTATAAAAACAAGTAAATTTTTACAAAATTTTAGTTTTTTATGCATTATTGGTTTTAATTCTCCTACATCATTACTACATCATTAATCCAATTTTATGGTAATTTTAACTTATTGTAAAGCGCTGTATTTCAATTGATTATTTGTATTTTTAAGTAATTTGATGTAGTCGTGTAGTATTCCATTTTTATTAACTACAACGTTGTAATTGCTTAATTTGGCTGAACTAACTTAAACGACAAACAACCATATGAAAAAATTCATTTTTAGCTTTTTAGCACTTCTAATTTTGCCGTCGTATTTGATTGCGCAAAATGTAAAAGGAAAAGTGGTAGATAGCGGCGGAATGGGAGTTCCGGGTGCTATAGTGGTAGCGACGCAATCAAAAACAAATACAGAGACTGATTTTGATGGTAATTTCGAAATTAATGCTCAGATCAATGAACCTTTAAAAATAACTATGCTCGGTTTCGACTCTGCTACAGTTAATGCCTCGAGCGGTTTTATAAATATAACTTTAGTAGAATCACAAGATACGGCATTAAGAGAAGTAGTAGTGATTGGTTATGGTTCTCGAAAGATAGTAGACAATACTACGGCAATTTCTTCCATAAAGTCAGAAGAAATTTCGAGAACAAAAGTATTGAACGCTTCACAAGCTATACAAGGAAAAGCGGCTGGTGTTCAGGTTATTTCATCTGATGTTCCTGGTGCATCACCTTCAGTTGTAATTAGAGGATTAGGAACTGCACTAGGAGGCAGAAACCCCTTATACATAGTCGACGGAATGCCAACGGACAATATAGGAAATATTAATACCAACGATATTACATCATACGAGATATTAAAAGATGCTTCTGCTTTAGCAATTTATGGCACCAGAGCCGCAAATGGAGTGATTATTATTACGACTAAAAAAGGAAAAGGGAATACAGTTTCAGTAGAATTCGAAAGTTTTGCAGGATTTAGAAATCCATTGAAGAAAGTAAAAATGGCCGGAAGTAATAAGTATGCTTATTATACAAATAGTGCTTTACAGTCTACTACATTTTCTCAGGATCAACCCGTAAATACCGATTGGTTTGACGAAATTACAAGAACGGGAACGTACCAGCAAAATAACGTTTCGGTTTCAGGATCAAGTGAAACAATTAAATACTTTTTTAGTGTTGGAAATTACGAAGAAGATGGAATTTTAAACGGACTTACCTACGGCAGAACTACGTTTAGAAACAACAACGAGTTTAAGATTTCCAAAAAAATCACTTTAAATCAAAACTTCAGTTTAAGTTCAACACAATCAACTCCTAAACCGTTCGATGCTTTTACTAATGCTTACAGACAATCGCCAATTATTCCCGTTCGCTTTGACAATGGTCAGTATGGAGTTCCTTTTTTAGGAGCTAATGGTTTTGCAGACACTACTGGTTCTCAGTTCAATAATGTTGGAAATCCCGTAGCACAATTAGACTTTTTTGACGAACAACAACGCAGCATTATGTTGCAAGGCGGTTTAAAATTAGATTATGAGATTATCGAGTCTCTAAAATTTACCTCGCAATTTAATGGTGAATATTATACTTGGAAAAATTACAATTATGCAGATGATTTAAATATTTGGTTGGCAGCAGATCCTACGAGAGTTGCTGACGCTTATCCTGCTACAAGAAATACAAATACGTTGACTAAAGGTCGTGAGCAATATTACAATTGGACGCTTTCCAATTATCTAACTTACAACAAAGCTTTTGCAGAAATTCATGATATAGAGCTAACAGTAGGAACAGAAACTTCAACTAGAGGCTCTCGCGAAAAAATGACTGTTATTCGAAAAAATGTAAATGCAGATTCAAATTATTGGTCATTAGGCGGTGTCGATTATGCTGCAAACGTTACGGGATATAGAGATGAGATTTTAAATGAAAATCGTTTACTGTCGTATTTTGGTCGTTTTCAATATAAATTATTAGACCGTTACTTATTTACAGGAACGATAAGACGTGATGGCTCTTCTACCTTTGCAAAAGATTATCGTTGGGGAACTTTTCCCGCTTTTGGCTTGGGTTGGGTAATCAGCAAAGAAGGCTTCATGGCTGATGTAAAAGGAATAGATTTACTAAAATTACGAGGAGGTTGGGGTAGATTAGGAAATCAAAATGTACCGCTAAACAACCAAGCGTACGGTTCTGGATTAGACAGTTATATAGGAGGCTCGATTTTGTATCCTGGCACAACGATCAACTCTCAAATTGATCCGAGTTTGTCTTGGGAAGTTACCGAGGAAACATCTGTAGGACTTGATTTTGGTGCTTTAGAAAATCGTTTAACAGGAACTTTTGATTGGTATTCAAAAATCAATACCAATGTTATTCTGAATACAAAACCGTACAGTACTTCTGGAATTAGCGCTGCGTCTCCTGCGCACGTGGGCGAAGTTTCTAATAAAGGATATGAAATTTCTTTGCGATGGGAGGATAAAGTAAATGACAATTTTAAGTATTGGATTGGTGGAAACTTCTCTAATAATAAAAACCAACTTCAAAGTTTAAAAAGCGCTACGTTGTCTCCAGTAATTGGCGGAGATTTAGGTAATGGTCAGAATACCAAAATATTAGACAATACTTCGGTAGGACAACCTTTAGGGAGCTTTTACATGTATGAGTACGCTGGCTTTGATGAAGCAACGGGTAGTAAATTGTATTTGAAAGCGGACGGAACTACAGCTACTCAAGATGGATTAGCCATCGAGGATAAAAAATATGTGGGGTCTATTTTACCAGATTCAAATTACGGCATTAGCGTTGGTTTTAATTATAAAGACATTGATTTTTCTGTAGATGGATATGGTACAAGCGGAGTCGAAGTGTACAATGGTAAAAAAGCACAACGTTTTTCGGGAGAAAATATCGAAAACTCATTGGCAACTGATTTTTGGACCTCAAACAATCCAACAGCTGCGAATCCAGCTGCTTTTAACCAAGTTCCAGTAGCGTCTACTTATTATTTAGAATCGGGAGATTTCTTGAGAATTAATAACATTACGGTAGGATATAAGTTACCAATAGAAAGTAGATTCATTAATTATTGCAGAATTTACGTAAACGCAATTAATCCGTTTATCACGCAGAAATTCTCTGGTTTTTCTCCAGAATTAAATGGCGATGGAAATCCATACGGAAGCCAAGGCGTAGAGCTTAATGCTTATCCAACGGTACGCTCATTTGTTATTGGTGCTAATTTAAAATTCTAATTATTATGAAAAAGATATATATAACCACATTTGTTTTAACCACACTTTTATTGTCGGGTTGTTCAGATGATTATTTGGATGTAGAGCAAACCGAATCTATATCGACAAACGACAGAGAATTGTTTAATAATAACGATGGAGCTTCGTCGTTTGTAACTGCAATTTATAATAAATTTTTAAATTGGAATTTGTCTTCGTTTTCGTGGAACGGAGTATCTAGTATTGCATCAGATGATGCTGACAAAGGCTCTTCACCTGGAGATACAGGATCAGACAAAGACTTAATGGATGCCTTGACGTACAATGCCTCGAGTCCTTCTATCGAAGAAGTTTTTAATGCCAATTACGAAGGAATAAACCGTTGCAACCAAGCAATAAACATTATTCCGCAATTAGATAAAGCAGATGCAAATCTTCGCGCAAGACTGGTTGGTGAGTCTAAATTTTTAAGAGCTTTCATGTATTTTACATTAATAAAAACCTATGGTGGTGTACCAATTATTGATCATTTACCTAATCCTTCGTCAGAAGAAGATCGCCTCATGCAATTGACTCGTAAAACGCCAGCTGAAGTATATGCTTTTATCGAAAGTGACTTGAACGATGCTATTAGTACATTGTCTTCAAAATCAGCTTATCCAGCAGCAGAAGTAGGTCGTGCTTCAAAGGGAGCAGCTTACGCTTTGTTGGCAAAAGTAAACCTCTATCAAAAAAATTGGCAAAAAGTAGTTGATAACTGCGATCTAGTAACAGGATATAGTTTGGTCTCTAATTATGCTGACATGTATAAATTATCAGGAGAAAATGGAGCAGAATCTATTTTTGAAATAAATGGAGTTGGCTCTGTTCCTGCCAAAGGAATCGAAGGTTATTCTGCAACTCAGGGCGCCCGCGGTGCTGGAGGTTGGGGTTGGGGTTTTAACACGCCTTCTCAAAGTCTAGTTGATGCCTATGAAGCTGGTGATGTTAGAAAAAACGCAACTATTATTTTTAAAGGCACCACCTTATACGATGGTCGAGTAGTACCAAACACGGTCGAAAATGACAGATACAATTATAAGGCTTACTCATCGGCTTATACAGACGCTTGGGAGAGCGATGTGAATATTAGATACATTCGGTATGCCGAAGTTATTTTAATGAAAGCTGAGGCATTAAACGAATTG
Source organism: Flavobacterium sp. TAB 87 (assembly GCF_001529295.1). Classification (GTDB taxonomy): domain Bacteria; phylum Bacteroidota; class Bacteroidia; order Flavobacteriales; family Flavobacteriaceae; genus Flavobacterium. Next base: position 60,644 of record NZ_LLWK01000030.1, on the reverse strand, counting down.
GGACAAACTGCGGCGTCGATTCCATTATTGAATCAAATCCGCAATAGAGCGACACTTGCAAATACCAGCGCTACATCACAAGATGCAGTTCGTTTAGCAATTTGGAAAGAAAGAAGAGTAGAGTTAGCTTTTGAACACGATCGTTTCTTCGACTTGGTTCGTACTGGACAGGCAAAAGCGGCCTTTACAGCAGATAATAATAAGACTTTTACAGTTGGTAAACACGAAGTTTTTCCGTTACCGCAAGCATTCATTACACAAGCAACTGGTTTATCTATTCAAAATCCTGGATACAATTAATCTAAAATTCCATAAAAATGAAAAATAATAAATATATATACGTGCTGGCTTTAGCGCTAGTTTCGTCAGTTTTTGTGAGTTGTAATGATGAAAGTATCGATAAAGAAAACAGTCCCATTCCGTATGAACCCATAGGAGGTTATGAAAATTCAGATGAAATTGCTAAAGATAATTTAGTAGCTAAATTTAATTTTGAAAATACGATCGCAGATGTAAAAGGCAACATCACTAATGCTATAGCAACCAATATTGGTTATGCCGAAGGCCCAAAGGGAAAAGCATACAATGGCTCTAGTACAGAAGCGCGCTATTTTGTTGCCGATGCTTCGAATGCTATTATAAGTCTAAACAGTTACACTTTTTCTTTTTGGATGAATTCGGCCAATACAATTGATCCTGCCACTGCAGGGCAAGGCAAAGGTGCGCAAGGAATATTTTCTGTAGTGCGACCAACCGAATTTTGGGGAGGTTTGAACGTATATATTGAAAATCCAGATAGTGCTTTTCCAGATCGAATTCGATTAAAATTCAGCATGGAAAATGGTCGAGATGGCGTAGCTTGGAGAGGTCAAGGTGCGTTAGTAAATATCGATGGCAACATAAACAAATGGGTGCATGTGGTCTTTGCTTATAATGCTACAAAAAGTACAATTTCTGCTTACGTAAATGGAGAATTGGCTGCTAATTTAAGTGGGTTCCCTTATGCTCCAGCTAATGGTGTAAGTGGCACAGCCGTATTATATGCCGACAATCCTGGTAGTTTAGACAATAGCAACAATGCGCCAAAATACGGTGATTTTAAAATGGTTGCAACCAACGGTAAGATTGTTTTCGGGAACCATCAATTTGAAACCACGCCTCCGCAAAATAATGGTGGCCCTCAAGACTGGGCTACCAGCTATGTTGGCTTGTTAGACGAATTCAGACTTTACAATACTGCTCTTGAGTCTAACGATGTACGTTCTTTGTATCAATTAGAAAAAGACAACAGATAAATAATTATTTCAACACTTAGAGGTTTACTTCTAGGTGTACCTATTTAGTAATACTTTATTTTATAAAGAATGAAAATTTCAATATTCCTACTATCTATACTTAGTTTTTTCAATGCCTGTTCCTCATCACCAGATGATAAAGGAAGCGGTGGAGGAACGCCTTTGCCGACAGTACCTAAAAATCCCGTAACTCCCTTAACAGATGCTCAAGCTATGGATGAGGTTCAAAAGGATGCTATCAAATACTTTTGGGATTACGCAGATCCAATTTCAAAATTAGCGAGAGAACGTTATTTGACTGAAGATCCAAATTTCGAATCTAACATTATTACAACTGGCGGATCAGCATTTGGCTTAATGTCAATTGTGGTGGGCGTTGATCGCGGGTTTTTGCCACGTGGAGAAGCGGTTACAAGATTAACAACAGGACTAAATTTTCTAGGTAAAGCCGATCGTTTTCATGGAGCTTGGTCGCATTGGATCGATAATTCAAGCGGAAAAGCGATTCCATTCGGAACCAAAGACAACGGTGGAGATTTGGTAGAAACCTCTTTTGTATGTCAAGCTTTACTTACGGTAAGAGAATATTTTAAAAACGGAAACGATTCTGAAAAAGCTTTAGCTGCAAAAGCTGACGAACTATGGCGCGGTGTCGAATGGGATTGGTACACTAGAGGTGAAGATGTACTGTATTGGCACTGGTCACCGAATTACGGCTGGGATATGAACTTTAAATTGGAAGGATATAACGAATGTTTAATCACTTATGTAATGGCAGCTTCCTCACCAACACATCCTATTTCGGCTTCTGCTTATCACAAAGGTTGGGCTAGAAATGATGCAATTAAAAATGGCGGAACTCAATACGGACTTTCTGTGATTTTTAGTTATAATGGAACGGTTGGAAATGTGGGACCATCATTTTGGGGGCAATATTCGCATCTCGGTTTAGATCCTTCCACATTAAAGGACCAATACGCTGATTATTTTACTTTGATTCAGAATCATGCAAAAATCATGAATCAATATTGTATCGCCAATCCTAAAAACTGGAAAGGGTACTCCGATAAACTATGGGGATTAACTGCGAGCTACACGCGCAATTCCGATGGCACAACAGGGTATACCGCTCACCAACCCAATAATGATACTGGTGTGATTTCACCAACGGCAGCTTTGTCTTTTTTTCCTTTCACTCCCGAAGAATCGATGAAAGTACTTCATTATTTGTATGATGAAAAGAAATCCGAATACGTCGGCTTTGCAGGACCTTACGATGCGGTTTCTCCACATTATAATTGGGTTGCCAAACGTTATTTAGCCATCGATCAAGGAACAATTGCTCCCATGATTGAAAATTACCGAACAGGATTATTATGGAAGTTATTTATGAATAGTCCTGAAGTAAAGAAAGGTTTGACCGATTTAGGTTTTAGCTCTACTAAATACGGCATCTAAACAATAAATAGCTCAAATAAATACCATACTAAGATGAAAAAAATATTCTTACTGCTTTTTTTAAGCGGTACTTTTTTAAGCTACGGACAAAAAAAGGAATTTAAAAAAGCCCAAAAAATAAAGCCAAAAACAGAATTTATTGCTGATTTATTAGTAAAAATGACGTTGGATGAAAAAATAGGACAACTAAATTTACCGACTTCAGGTGATATAACCACAGGCCAAGCTAACAGTTCGAATGTGGCTAAAAATATTGAGGAAGGTAAAGTGGGAGGCTTATTTAATATTAAATCGGTGGCAAAAATTAGAGAAGTCCAAAAAATTGCGGTCGAAAAAAGCCGACTAAAAATTCCGTTGCTTTTTGGTATGGATGTTATTCACGGTTACGAAACTACATTTCCAATCCCCCTAGGATTATCTTGTACTTGGGACATGGAATTAATTGAAAGAAGCGCTCAAATTGCGGCGCAAGAAGCGAGTGCCGACGGAATTAACTGGACGTTTTCGCCTATGGTTGATATTTCTCGTGATCCACGTTGGGGAAGAGTTTCTGAAGGCTCAGGAGAAGATCCTTTCTTAGGAAGTAAAATTGCAGTTGCTATGGTAAAAGGATACCAACAAAATGATCTGTCTAAAAATAATTCGATTTTGGCTTGTATGAAACATTTTGCTTTATATGGAGCTCCCGAAGGAGGACGCGATTATAATACGGTTGATATGAGTCGTGTGCGCATGTACAATGATTATTTTCCACCTTTCAAAGCGGCTGTTGAGGCAGGAGTAGGTACTGCAATGGCAGCATTCAACGAAGTAGATGGAATTCCGGCTACTGGAAACAAATGGTTGATGACAGATGTTCTACGGAAAGAATGGGGATTTAAAGGATTTGTTGTCACCGATTATACCGGAATCAATGAAATGATCGACCATGGACTAGGCGATTTGCAAACGGTTTCTGCTTTAGCATTGCACGCGGGTATTGAAATGGATATGGTTGGTGAAGGATTTTTATTGACATTAAAAAAATCGGTAACAGAAAATAAAGTAACTGTTGCTCAAATTGACAATGCCGTTCGATTGATATTAGAGGCAAAATACGACCTAGGGTTATTTGAAGATCCGTACAGATATGGCAATGATAAGAGAGCAAAAAGCGAAATATTTACCAAAGCGTCTCGCAAAGAAGCACGTGATATTGCAGCGCAATCTTTAGTATTGCTAAAAAACGAAAATCAAGTATTACCGCTAAAAAAATCCGGAACTATTGCAGTTATCGGTCCGTTAGGAGATGCCGAAAACAATATGTCAGGAACTTGGAGCGTAGCCACAAAGGCAGGATCATCAATACCATTGTTGCAAGGAATAAAAGACGTGGCAGGAAAAAATACGAAAGTTTTGTATGCTAAAGGAAGTAATTTGACCTACGATGAAACGTTGGAAACAAATGCAACTATGTTTGGTAAAACTTTAAACCGCGACAATCGTTCTGCAGAAGAATTATTGGAAGAAGCGTTAAAAGTTGCCAATCAAGCCGATGTAATTGTTGCCGCTTTAGGCGAGTCGGCAGAGTTTAGCGGAGAAAGTAGTAGCCGCACTAATTTACAAATTCCGCAAGCACAGAAATACTTATTGCAGGCATTGTTAAAAACAGGAAAACCAGTAGTTTTAGTTTTGTTTGATGGTCGTCCTTTAGTTTTAACAGAGGAAAATGAAACAGTTAGTTCTATTTTGAATGTTTGGTTTGCTGGAACAGAAGCAGGCCACGCCATTGCTGATGTTTTGTTTGGAGATGTAAATCCTTCAGGAAAATTAACAGCCACTTTCCCTAGAAGTGTGGGACAGATACCCATTTATTACGCGCACAAGAATACAGGCAGACCTTTAAATAATACCGAAGGAAAATTTGAAAAATTCCGTTCGAATTATATAGACGAAAGAAACGAGCCTTTATTCCCTTTCGGATATGGGTTAAGTTATACTTCATTCGACTATTCAAACTTAGAAATTTCGGAGACAAAATTAAATCCAGATCAAAAAATTACAGTTTCAGTTAACGTAAAAAACACAGGTAATTTTAATGGTAAAGAGGTGGTTCAGTTGTACATCAGAGATCTTGTAGGATCGGTAACCCGTCCAGTGCGTGAACTAAAAGCCTTTCAAAAAATAGAACTTAAAAAGGGAGAACAAAAAACAGTCTCTTTTATATTATCAGTCGAAGATCTGAAATTCTATAATTCCGATTTAAAATATGCAGCAGAGCCAGGGCAATTCGACGTTTTTGTTGGAGGAAGTTCCACTGCGCAAGATAAAGTTAGTTTTGAATTAATAAACTAAATGATTTGTTAGTTAGTTATTATTCCCTCCGTTAATCAGTTTTTCGGAGGGTTTTTTATGGATAAATAGTACGATTAAAACGCAGTAAAAGTTTGTATAATAGTTTCGAATCTACTAGGTAGTAGTTTTGATATTTTTTATTCGTATCTATTTAAAATGTAAAACTGAAAATTGTCGCTTTAAATACTATTTTTGTTTCTTTACACTATTCCTTAGTAATTTAAATAACCAACCTCACAACAACATGTGCATAATGAAAAAAAGTATTCTTTTTGCTGTATTCTTATTAAACGGAATAGTAGCAATTGCTCAATCAACTGATGAAAAGAACATTAAGCTAATTTATAAAAAAGCGCTAACCGAAGGCAAATGTTATACTTGGTTAGAATATCTGTCTAATGATATCGGAGGACGTTTGTCAGGTTCTAAACAAGCGGCGCAAGCGGTCGAGTACACCAAAAATCAGCTGCAAAGTTTAGGTTTAGATAAAGTGTACCTGCAAGAAGTTATGGTGCCACATTGGGTACGCGGCGAAAAAGAGACGGCTTATATCTTGGACAATAATGTCAAAACAGTCGTTCCGATTTGTGCATTAGGAGGGTCTATTGCCACCGCAAAATCAGGTTTGACTGCCGAAATTGTTGAGGTTCAAGGAATCGAAGAGTTAAAGAAATTGGGTGCTCAAGTAAAAGGAAAAATAGTCTTTTTTAACCGCGCAATGGATCCTTTACACATAGAAACATTCAAATCCTACGGTGGTTGTGTCGATCAACGCTATTCTGGCGCCGAAGAAGCAGCCAAGCTTGGAGCAGTAGGCACAATTGTGCGTTCTATGAATTTACGTTTAGATGATTATCCACATACGGGAATTCAAAGTTACGGTGATTTGAAGCAAGAAGAGTATATTCCGACTGCAGCAATAAGTACAAATGGAGCAAATTTGCTCAGTAAATCGTTAGCTGCTAATCCAAATCTAAAATTCTTTTTCAAACAATCTTGCGAAACCTTGCCCGATGTTTTATCACATAATGTTATTGGAGAAATCAAAGGTTCTGAAAGTCCAGAAAACTATATGATTGTTGGCGGACATCTTGACTCATGGGACTTAGCAGATGGTTCTCAAGATGATGGAGCAGGAGTAGTGCAGAGCATGGAAGTGATGCGAATTCTTAAAAACCTTAACTACAAGCCTAAAAACACTCTTCGCGTGGTTTTATTTATGAATGAAGAAAATGGAGGTAGAGGTGGAGCGAAATACGAAGAGTTGGCGAAACAAAATAGGGAAAACCATATTTTTGCTTTAGAAAGTGATTCAGGCGGATTCTCACCAAGAGGTTTTAATTTTGAATCGGACGAAGCTAGTTTTGAGAAAATTCTAACTTGGAAACCATTTTTTGAGCCGTATTTTGTTCATAGTTTTACAAAAGGACACGGCGGTTCAGATATTGGACATCTAACTTCAAATAAAATTGTAAAAGCAGGCTTAAAACCAGATTCTCAGCGTTATTTTGATTATCATCATGCAGCAAATGATACATTCGACGGAGTAAACAAAAGAGAATTAGAATTAGGAGCTGCGGCAATGGCTACACTAATTTATTTGGTTGATCAAAAAGGGCTGTAAGCAACTTTTATAGGATTTAAAACATTAAAAAATCAGGCTAAAATTTACTTTTCGCCTGATTTTTTACTTTTAGAAAACAATTTAATTTTAAGACTTGAAGGATATCATAAATTTAGCTCCTTGATCGACTTCGCTCTCTAAACCTATTTTTCCGCCCAAGTGCATCACATGGTTGTACACCAAATACAAACCAATACCTGTGCTGTCCTCGTATGAATTAAAGGTTTGATGGAGTCCAAAAATTTTATCTTTTACAACAGACATATCGAAGCCAATTCCGTTATCCTGAATAATTAATTGTTTAACACCATCAATTTCTTGGGTTTTGATGTGTATTTCTGGCGCGACATTTCTTTTAGCATATTTGATAGCGTTGGTTATCAAATTAAGGAAAATGCTATGTAAAGCAGCTTTGTTAAATTTTATTGTTGGAAGATCAGTAAAATCAGTTGTGATTTTTGCTTGAGAATGATGCACCAGCGAGTGTATGGAAGTAATGACATCTTTTGCACTACTTTCAAAATTTAGTAGTTCTAACTGTTTGTCGTTCGCGTTTTTCTTATCCAAGCTTTTCATGGCTTCCGTAATCGTTTTCTTAAGGTTCTGTGTAGATTGCTCCACGATTTCTAACAGCTCTAGCGTTTCTCCGTCAGTAATTTTTGTGGTATCGATTAAGTCAAAAACCGACAATAAGTTATTAATAGGCGAGCGTAAATCATGGGCATTTGCATAAGCGAGCTTTAATAAATCAGTATTAGACTGCGTTAGCATTTTTAGATGCTTTTTGCGCTCTAGTTCCACTTCTTTTTTTGCCGTTACATTTTTACCAATGGCGTAAATGACTTGCTTATCCTCTACTGGATGCGACGTCCAGTGAAGCCAAATAATAGTTCCTGCTTTAGATACGTAACGATTTTCAAAATTAAACAAACCAACTTTTTTTGTCAAATTTATTCTTGCACTTGCGGTTTTATCTTGATCAGCTTCAAAAATAAAATCATTAATGGGTCTGGAAAATAATTCCTCTTCCGAATATCCCAGTAATTGGGAAACCGCAGGATTTATGCTTTTAAAATACCCATCAAATCCAGCGATGCACATAAAATCTGGAGAGGTTTCAAAAAAATCTTCGAGAGAAAAAGCCCGTTCTAAATCAACTTCTTGTTTGGTGGTATTAGTTGTAGACATACTTTTGTTTAGGATAAAATTATAAAAGTAACGTAGGAAATTTATGTTAAGAGGCGTCAGAATGATTTTGAGGGTCAAATCAACTGAGATGCTATTCGTTGTAAATGTGAGGGATAATGAGTTGTAAATTACAATAAATTATCCAACGAAATGAAAGTTTTATTAAATTTAAAATCTTTTTTATTACTTACAATTTTAGAAACCTAACAGTCTCAATTTCCTGAAGGTTATAGATATAAATGCGAGCAATAGAGCTTTAATTCATAACTTACTTTACTAGGAATTAATGCGATAAAGTCGAATTATCCTCTGAATAGAATTTTAATATAATACTTTTTTCTTTCTATTGATAAGCTGAAATTTTGAAACTTTTTTTAAATCTTATATAAAATGTACTTAATTTAAATTCCGAAATTTACTTTATCGAATTGTAATTAATTAAAATAAAACATTTAACCTTAAAACACATTATTATGAACAATATATTTAGAGGACTTTTAGCAGGCTACGGTGCAAAAAAATTGGGTGGAGGCTGTTTCGGAACAATTTTCGTTTTTATTCTTCTTTGGGTTTTGTTAGGTCAATGCAGTCACTAAAAATATTTTTGACTAAGAAGATATTTTAACATCATATAGGAATTAGTATTAAAATAAAAAAGCAACATTTAATAATTTTTAAATGTTGCTTTTTTATGTAAAATATTTTAAGTTTAGATCCTAAAAATCCCCCCAAAAGCTATAATCTTTTGAAAGAAGAAAAAATCTTGTGAAGCTTTGTCATCAGAGCTAGCGGTAGTGCGAATGTCTTGCATATTTATATATCCACCTTTAACCTCTCCTTGCACATAAAAATGTTTAAAAAATGTCACATTTAAACCTGCTTTTAAAGAAGTCCCAAAACCAGAAACATGAAAAGCATCATTTCGGTCTTTACCCAATAAAGTTGTATTTGTTTTTGGATATAAAACACCAACACCAACACCTTCGGTTAGATTAATCTGTACTTTATCAATGTTAGGAAGTCCAAACCACCTCGAGATATCGTCAAAGCGCGAAATTTCGGTATGCACGTAATTCAAGCCGTCTGTATGCTCAAATTTTAAAAAAGTTCCGTCCTCAAATGGAATTGGAGTATTATTATAGACGCCATTGTGGACTGATCCTGCAGCATCAATTGGCAAATTTACAGTTCCCGAAACACTTGCAATTTGATTTTGAGTCATCACATATTTCATGTGATCCACACCAATTGTTACGCTATAATGGTCGCTAAAAAAATAACCCAAACGTAAATTTGTTTGTGGGATCGTCATTCGCGCAGGATTAATATAATCTACGTGCCAACCTTTTGGTTTGTCGTGAGCCGACATATTATGAACCGTAAAATTATAATCTGTACCTCTAAAATGAACATCAGAATCGGTAAAGGTTTCTCTATTTCCGCCCCACATTACAAAGAATTTTCCCTTGTTGTGAGCGGTGTATTTTTGCTGAACATCAATTTCATCTTGAGCAAATAATGCTGTTGAAAAGCTCAAAGCGAAAAATGTTAATACTAAAAATTTTGTTTTCAATGTTGTGGTATTTAATTTTAAACTGAAAAAAAGTGAAATTAAAATTGATTTATGGTTTTTCTGATGGCAACTAATTTCTTCATCAAACCTTCAAAATAATCCAGGTGCAACATATTAGCACCGTCGCTTTTGGCATTAGCGGGATCAAAATGAGTTTCGATAAAAATACCGTCCACACCGACTGCAATACCAGCTTTGGCAACGGTCTCAATCATGTCTGGTCGACCACCTGTAACCCCCGCTGTTTGGTTGGGTTGTTGTAAAGAATGCGTAACGTCTAAAACGGTTGTTGCGTACTGTTGCATTGTCGGAATACCACGGTAATCTACAATCATGTCTTGGTATCCAAACATCGTTCCGCGATCGGTAATCATTACGTTTTCGTTTTGGCAATCCAATACTTTTTGTACGGCATGTTTCATGCTTTCTGGACTCATAAATTGTCCTTTTTTCAAATTCACCACTTTTCCGGTATTTGCCGCAGCGACAACCAAATCAGTTTGACGAACTAAAAAAGCAGGAATTTGCAAAACATCTACATATTCAGCTGCCATAGCTGCATCTTCATTGGTATGAATATCGGTAACGGTAGGAACATGAAAAGTTTCTGATACTTTTCGTAATATTTTTAATGCTTTTTCATCTCCAATTCCAGAAAAACTATCAATTCGAGAACGGTTAGCTTTTTTAAACGAACCTTTAAAAACAAATGGAATTTGTAATGAATCTGTAATACCAACTAATTTTTCAGCAATTCGAAGAGCCATTTCTTCACTTTCGATCGCGCAAGGTCCTGCTAGCAAAAAGAAATTTCCGCTTTCTGTATGCTTAATTTGTGGAATATGGTGTATGTTCATAATAAGAGTTTTTGAGTGTGCAAAGGTAATTAGGATTTATCACTTAAGGTCTAGTAATTAGGATTTATTTAGGAAGCGAATGCTGTTACTTATTTACGCAAAGTCAGGCCGACTGGAACCATTAAAATTCCTTTTTCATAAATATTTAGATATAGTATAATGGGCTTTTTCTGTCCCTCCCATTTTAGTTCATAAACGTCTAAAAAACCAGCTCCCATGTCACTTCTTTTAGATGGAAAAGGACAACAACTTTCTAATTTTGTATAGGCAATCGCTTCTCCTTTTGGTCCTGCTAATGCTTCTAAAAATCTTTTCTCGTTCGCTAATTCGTCACGGGTAGTTCTAAAAAAGATGTTGATCGGATAATCTTTATCATAGCCGTATTTTTTGTCTGTACAAAACTCCGTAATTACAAAAGTATTATTTTTGGATAATGTTAAATTGGGTGCGTTATCATCTACATTCTTGAGGGTTGATTTTGAACTAACGCACGAAGCTAAAACGATAAGGCAGAAAATGGTAATACTAATTTTTTTCATACTAATAAAGGATTTTCAATAATGTAATACAAAAATAAGGCTAATACTTGCACTTTTAATGGTAGAATATTGATTTATAAAGTAATTAATTTCTGAGGTTTCACATATTTGTTTTAAATTTATAAGAATAAAGTGAGTAAAACCTGAAAAAACTTGTATTATGATGAAACTAATGTCTGACTTGCCTGACGATGTTTTAGGCATTGTTGCTGAAGGAAAAATTACACCAGCTGATTATGAAACTGTGTTAATTCCTGCTGTAGATAAGCTTTTAGAACAGAATGAAAAAATTAAAATAATTTATCAGTTAGCAGAAAATTTTGAAAATTTTGATGTTTCCGCAATGATTGACGATTCAAAAATTGGAATGAAACATTTGGCACAATGGGACAAAGTAGCGTTAGTTTCAAATCATCGAACCATCAATACTTTTGTCAAATTTTTTAGTTATTTGATGCCCTGTGAAGTACGTGTTTTTGCGAACGATTCATTACTAGCAGCGAAGCAATGGATTGTATTATAAATTAAGGAACACATTATTTTTTTTTATTTAAATCTACAATGCTGGTACTTATTAGATATTGGGCAATTAAGTAGGTGCTCATGATCCAAAATGTAGCTTTTTCTATAGGCTCATAAAATTTATCAATTGCTAAAATACTGTCTGAGGCAACAAAAATAATTGCTCCCACTAATATAATTTTATTTTCGGGCGATTTCCATACAAAATAGCCTTTAAAAGCAAACAACAGCATTACTGAAATAACGATTGAATAAATAATAACGGGAATCTTTAAATCTGCTAAAGTCGGGAAAAGTAAAGTCAATAAAGTAATTAGATACACTACAATTATAGTTAAACCAATTCCGTAAAGAAGTTCCTTTTTGTGGTTCAAGTTCTCTTTTTGTTTTTTGAATACTAAAGTATAGCTTATGTGCGCTACCAAAAATGAAAGTAACCCGAGTATAAAATAAATGTTTTTTACTTCTTCAAATAATAGTAAAATATCACCTAACCAAGAAAGTATCAAACCAACAAGTAATAGTCTTTTAGTTGTAAAATGTGGAGCACAATAAACGCCTAAAATTAAAAAAGGCAATAGCACAGGTTTCAAGAACCAAGCGGTATTTTCTAATCCAAAAAGAACCAGAATTAAATAGATACTACTAATTACGATGTAACCTTTAAAAAATAATTTTTGATTCATAGTTGTTATTTAAGCAATTATAATTTTTTCTGTAGTTGAAACTCGTTCTTCATAAAATAAAATGCAACAAGAGTGGATAGTAAGCAGTAGACAATTACTATGTAGCTACTTCCTGTAAAAACTGTGTTTAAACCGAACCAATCTTTAAAAATAACGATTACGCTTACGGCCAAAACTAGTCTAGTAAATTCCCAGAAAACAGCTCCGGCGCTCTTGTCCAATAATTCGGAAGCACTATATATGCTTACCAAAATAAAAAAACCATACACGAAAATCTGTGGCAAACCAATTGTTGCAATATTAGAGAACAAATAAGTTACGAATAATAAAGTAATTAGCATTTGAATAATGGACCAATACTCTAATTTTCTAGAATTTTTTAAACCGTATTTTTCAAAATTATAAACGTCTTCAATCTTTACAACGGGATATTTTTCTTCAAAATTTTCAGGTCTCCATCCTGTTGGCTTAAACCAAATGGTTAATTTGTCATTCCAATGTTCGGCGCGCCATGCGTCTTTAATTAATAAAATCAGGTGTTGAAAATTAATCTTTATCGGATTCCACGTTTGCGCAGGTCTTGTAATGCCAAAAACTGGAGGAACTGTGTCGAGTTCTTCTTGAAAAGTTCCGAAAATTTTATCCCAGAAAATAAATATTTGGCCATGGTTTCGATCTAGGTATTCTGAATTGATAGCATGATGTACGCGATGATGAGAGGGAGTTACTAAAATATGTTCCAGAAACCCTAATTTTTTGATGTGTCTGGTATGGTACCAAAATTGCAAAAATAAATGCAAGGGCAATATAAGTGCGATTACAGTTGCAGGAACACCTAAAAGTGCTGCTGGAAAGAGTAAAAAAATAAATAGATTAGTCAAACTTGCAATGGGTTGTCGCAAAGCACAAGCCAAATTAAACTCTTCACTACTGTGGTGTATGGCGTGTTTATTCCATAAAAAATTTATTTGATGCGCTAGTCTATGACTCCAATAACCATAAAAATCGATTGCGATAAAGGCAATCAGGTAAATTGCAAGTGTATTTTCAACAGGAAAGAACGCCACGTTAGAGACCATCCACTCGTAAGAAAGTAACGTAATGCTGATTCCAAGAATGTCTTTTAATGAATTAGTGATTCCAGAATTAATACTTGCAACACTGTCAATTATCGGTGTATGATCTTCTTTTTTGTACCATCCATATAATTTCTCAATCACTATGAGAGTCAAAAAAATAGGCATCGTAATGATGAGTAATTTACCGTATTCTTCCATGAAAAAAGAGTCTATTTTACTCAAATATAGAATAAAATAGACTCTTTTTTTAAAATAGTAGAGTTTAAACGATCTCGGCACTCAGACCTGCTTCGAGAAGCTGCGAACATTGCGGTTTTAGTTTATCTAAAGTTCCTGTTTTAACAGTGCATTTACCGTTATAATGAATGATAAGCGAACATTGTTCGGCTTGTTCGGGTGTGTGACTGCAAACGCGCATTAAAGTATCTATCACATGATCAAATGTATTAACATCGTCATTGTATATAATTATTTCGTTATTAAAACCAACCGATTCCTTTTCGCGAACGCGTTCTCTTACTTTTTCTTTAGTACTCATTGTAAAGTTCTCATACTGTTAATGAATGTTTTACGAATTTACATATTTTAAAGATACCCAATTGTTTCTTTGAAATTTTTTAACATACGTCAATCCTTTTTCTGTGCAAGAAGCATCGATAAATGGTATGTCTTCTTCATAAAAACCACTTAGAAGCAAGGTTCCTTTTGGATTTAAACAATCGACGTAACTTTGCATGTCATTCAACAAAATATTTCTGTTAATGTTAGCAATAATAAGATCATAGTTTTTACCGGCTAACATCGCAGCATCTCCTTCGTAAACGGTAATTTGTTTGCATTTATTGCGCTCTACATTCTCAATTGAATTAAGATAACACCAATTGTCAATGTCGATCGCATCTGTAGGTTGTGCTCCTTTCATTTCAGCTAAAATTGCTAAAATTGCGGTTCCGCAGCCCATGTCTAGCGTTTTCATTCCGGTTACATCCGTTTCTAGCAAATGTTGAATCATCATATGTGTTGTCTCATGATGACCCGTTCCAAAACTCATTTTAGGTTCAATGATAATATCATATTCTGCAGTCGTTTTTGGATGAAAAGGAGCGCGAACGTGGCATTTTCCGTCTACGTCAATCGGCTCAAAATTTTTCTCCCATTCTTCATTCCAATTCACTTGATCAATTTCTTCAAAAGTGTACGTAATTGTAAATTCATCAGAGGTTAAAATAAAAATATCGTCAAGAATATTCTCATCCCACAAATCCTTTTTTACAAAAGCAGAAATACCAGTTTCAGTTTCAGTAAAGCTTTCAAAAGCTTTTTCGCCCAGTTCAGCAATAAGTATTTCTGAACCTAGTTCTCTTGGTTCAATTGCAAAATGATATCCTAAATATATATTTGACATGATAATTTTTTTTTGGCAAAGGTAAGCATCGATTAGAGAATTTACATGTAAAAGAGGTAAAGCTTTTAATTTTAAACTATAATAGACGATTGACGGAAATCTTTAGTTGTAATTAAGGCGCAGTTTGCATACAATCAATTTATCCGGTCGTTAACCACACTACAGTTTTAAAGAAAAAAATGCTAATTAGAAAAGTTATTGGAAACAAAAAGCGAGGCACATGTACCTCGCTTCTATAAAATCATATTTTTAGTTTATTGATCTAATTCTCTCAATTGATGTAGTTTGTCTTTTAAAACAGCCAGTCCTTCTTTATGAATAGCAATATTTTTACGCACCTCTAAAACAATTGAATTTTCTTTTTTAGCATTTTTTGTATTTGTAAAAAACTGAATATTATTTTCCAATTGAAAAATTTCGTTTTGTACTTCATCAATTTTTCGCATCAAGAAAATTTTCTCGTTATCTAATTTGCGTGTATCATTATTCTCTGACAAAGAATCAATTCGGTTGGTGAAACGGAGCATGTCTGTTTCTTTCTTACTCAAACTTAATTTTTCAAAAAGAGCATCCAAAATCTTATTGAATTTGCCTTCGATATGACGTCTTGAAAACGGAACCTTTCCTAATTGTTTCCAATTTTCAATATGCATTTTTATCGCATCTAAGTCGATTTTATGATCGCCTGTCATTTCAAAAGAACGCAAAGTTTCTAAATAGGCTTTCTTTTTATCGAAAGATTCTACTTCTTCACTGTTTTCTTCGCTTTTATGTTCTTTTAGATTGTCAAAATAATGATTACAAGCTTCTTTGAATTCTTTCCAGATTTTATCTGAATATTTTCGAGGAACATGGCCAATTTGTTTCCATTCGTCCTGAATTTTTTTCATAACAGGAGTAGAGCTAGAATAATCGGTACTTTCTCGTAAAGCTTTCGCTTTTTCGACCAAAGCCATTTTTTTATTCAAATTGTCTGTTTGGTCTTTTTTAATTTCTTTGTAGAACGAATTTTTTAAAGAATTAAATTTTCGAACAGCCGATTTAAAACCTGCCCAAGTCGCTTCGTTCACCTCGGTAGGAACTTTTCCGATAGCAAAAAAATCAGAACGCAACGCTTCTACCTTATCAATTTGTGCCAACCACTGCGAATGTGTATTCACTTTTTCGATTGCTAATTGATCTAGTTTTACAATTACTTCCTTCTTTTTAATTAGATTTTCAACTTCTAATTCTTTTAAATTCTCAAATAAAACCTCACGTTTATCGTGAATTTTTTTAGTTAACTCACTAAACTGATTCCAAATCTCATCACGATGATCTTTAGAAACGGGTCCAATATCTTCTTTCCACATGCGATGTAAATCTTGCAATTCTCTAAATGCTTTATTTACGTCAGCTTCTTGTGTTAATTCTTCGACGCGTGCAATAATTTTTTGCTTTTGGTCTAAATTGTGTTTAAAATCTAAGTCACGCGCTTCTCGATCTAAGTGTAAATAATCATAAAAATTCTCTACGTGAAAGTGAAAGTTGTTCCAAACGTGGTTGTATTTATCTTTTGGGATAGGTCCAGCATTTTTCCAACGTTCTCTCAGTTCGTTAAAATGCTTAAGCGTATCTTTTATGTTTTCTTGCGGGTTAATTAAGTTTTTTAGCTCTTCTACAATAGCTAAACGATCTTCTAAATTACCTTTTAAATTGGTCTGAAGACTTTTAAAATGTGCATTTAGTTTTGTTTTATAAACGCTATACGCTTCATCAAATTTTGATTTTAATGGAGAGTGGTACTCAAATTCTTCATTTGAATCGGTGTTTTCAGCGTTAAACTCTTCTTTTTTCTCTTCAATTAAATGATTGAATTCTACCGTAAATGCTTTCTTTATCTCATCTACATGCTCTTTAATCGACATTACTGTATCGGTAACAACCAGTTCTTTTAAGGCATCCACTAATTGCTCTAAAGAAAAAGTTCCGTAATCTTTCATCGGAAGCGTATGACGTTCTTTAAGTGTTTCATCTTCGCTTTCTTCTGCATTAGAATCATCAATCGCATCTTGTGCAGATTTTTTTTTCAGTACATCCCCATCTTCACCTACAGCAACTACATTGTTAACTACAGAATCGTCTGCAGGGTCAGTTTGCACAGAAGGTGCTGTTTCTCGATCGTAGTTTCCGTCTGCTTGTGGCAGGTTATCATTCGTTTCTTCTAACATCGTAATTAATGTTTAAGGTTTTATTTAATTATTTGACCGAAAGATAATAAAGCAGTTTTAAAATACAAAACAAAAGTGTTAATTATAAGGCAATTTAGTATGAATCTGTTATTGTTTCACAAGGTATTTATCGATTTACGAGATAAATAGCTATGTGTATAATTAGTAATCGGTTAAATACCTCTTTTTGCAAGTTTTTATTGAATTTTTACGTCTAGATTAATGTACTATTCGATCCGACAGAGCGGTATAGAATTAATCGGATCTAGTTGAGGAATGTAAATGTATACTCATTATAATTTGAGTTGGAAAGAACACAGTTGACTATTATTTTTATATCTTAAAAGTATTTATTTTTAAGTCATAAAAAAACCTTCTGTAGTAAGAAGGTTTCAGTTTTTTTACGATCAATGGTTATCTGTTCCAGATTTGCCACGCTTTTTCGGCTTGAAAAACCAACATATCATATCCATTTTTAGTAGTAGCTCCTTTTAATTTGGCGCGTTTTAAAAACTCTGTTTCTGCTGGGTTATAAATTAAATCAAAAGCAATGTGTTTTTCTGTAAAAAATTCGTAGGGTAAATCGGGAGCAAGTTCTATATTTGGACTGGTTCCAACTGGTGTACAGTTAATTATGATTTGATAATTATCAAAAGTTGTAGCGTTAATTAAACTATAGTCAATAACGTCTTCTCTGGCTTCACGAGAAACAAAAGTGTATAAAATACCCAACTCATCCAGTGCAAAAGCAACTCCCTTAGACGCGCCACCCGTACCAAGAATTAAAGCTTTTTTGTGATGCGATTGCAACAAAGGCTTTAAAGACTTTTTAAATCCGTGACAATCGGTATTATATCCTTTTAATTTTCCTTTTTTAGTAAATTTAATGGTGTTTACTGCACCAATTTGACTTGCTTTTTTAGACATTTTATCTAAAAAAGGAATCACTTGCTGTTTATACGGAATCGTAACATTCATCCCATTTAAATCGGGATTATTTTTTATCAATTCCGTAAAATAATTAATTTCAGAAATATCAAAGTTCTCGTAGCTGCAACCTTTAAAAACTTCACCTTCAAATTTATTAGTAAAATAACCTTTCGAAAATGAATAGTCAATATTACGTCCTAAAAGACCATAACGCCTTCTTAAAATAGTACTCATATTTATTTTTTGTGTTTTGAAATGTAATTTTGAACTGATTTTTTGGTCCAAACTACTGGAAATAAATCTTCTATCAAGATATAGTTATCAAAGTTCAATCGCAACGCATTGCTCAAATGAAACTTTGCTTTGGTCAATTCTTGCAACATAAAATACAATCCAGCCAAACGATATTCAATTTCATTTTCTTCTGGAAAATATTCAGTTGCTTGTAACAATGTTTGCACGGCGCTATCAAATTCTCCCAAAAATTGTAGAATATCTACCCAAAACAACCACGTATCTAATGCGTGATCACCAAATTCAACTGCTTTTCTAAAACCAAATTCAGCCTCTTCGAACAAGTTCATGTGTTTGTTAATCGTTGCGTAGCGCTTCCAATACATGCGATTTTGATTGTCAATAGCCAGGGCTTTATTGACAAAAAATAAGGCTTTTTGATAGTTCTTCTGGCGCACATAAAAATCAGTTATGGCAATCCAACCTTTGTCTAAAAGAGGATCTTCATGAACCGTTTTATTGTAATATTTTAAAGCAAGTACATTGTTGCCTAAACGTTCGTAACACTTTCCAATGCGCAGTAAGGCGTAAGAAGTGGCATCGTCTAACTCAATTGTACGGTTGTAACTTTCGATTGCTTCAGAATATTTTTTAAGACGTTCGTAAGCTTTGGCTCGCTCCATAAAAGCGCCCAAAAATTCGTCATCAATTAAGGTTGCATAATCAAAAGCACGAATGGCATTTTCATATTCTTTTACACCATAATGCAAACGGCCCATTTGGTGCCAAGCAATCTCGCTGTATGGGTTTTTATCAATATATTTATTCAAATACGCAATGGCTTCCTGATTTTGATCTAAAAATTCAAAACAGTACACCACATTATACAAGGCCGATTGGTCTTCTAAATCTTCTTCTAAACATTTAATAAAACTGTCTTTTGCCATCTCTAAATTATCCATAAAGAGATACTCCATACCAATTAAGTTATAGACATCGGCATAGTCATCAGTATATTCCAAAGCAATATTTAGCAATTCAACTGCTTTTTCATGTTGATCGCGTTTAGAACAGATGTTGGCTTTTTGAATGTAAATTTCCTCGTTCGTCGGTTCTATCGCATATAACTCATTTAAGAGTTTCTCTGCCAGTTCGAGTTTGTCGTCATACACTAGCATTTCTACTTGAACTAATTTTAAGCCGGTAGATTTGGGATGTTGATCTAGTGCTAACTTTAAGGCCTTTTTTGCTAAATTAGCCTTTCCCATGTCTAAATAATGAAGAATGATTTCTTCAAATTCTTCAGAATCAAAAAAGAGCACTTTGTTAGTTTTTAACATCGACTCAAATTTGGATAGAGATAGGTTATAATCTTCTTCTTCGTTGCTTAACTGCATACTCTGTTTTTTTGAAATTAGCCCAACCTAAAGTTAGGCAACCCGATTGTCTTAAAAAATTAAAGATTGAATTGTTTTGAACAATTTAATTAACAATGCGGAACGTTTCTTTTATTATTGAATTAAAATTAGCTTTAAAATTATTCGTCAGCCAACTTTCTTTAATTTTACTTTACTTTTTGTTGTTCTAAAATTTCATCCATAACGTGCAAGATGATAGCGCAACCTTGTTTAATTTCTGTCTCTGAAATGGTCAACGGAGGAGTGATTCTAATGGCACAACCTTCAAATAATAACCAAAACAAAATCAGACCTTTATCTTGACAATTTAAAATTACTTGATTGGTAATTTCGGCTGTTTCGGTCATTGCTGCAAGCATTAAACCTTTGCCTCTGACTTCCGTTATCAAAGGGTGTACCAAAAGGGATCGGAACAGTTTTTCTTTTGCTAAAGCATCTGACATCAAACTAGTCTCGGTAATTTCTTGCAAGGTTGCCAAACAAGCTGCCGCAATGACAGGATGACCTCCAAAGGTAGTTATGTGTCCGAGTTTAGGATTATCAGTTAGTAAGTCCATTTTTTCTGAGGAAGCGGTAAAGGCACCAACAGGCATTCCGCCACCCATTCCTTTGCCCATAACCACAATATCTGGAATGACATTGTAATTTTGAAATCCAAATAATTTTCCAGTACGACCAAATCCAGGCTGAATTTCATCTAAAATCATCATGGCGCCAACGGCATCACAACGTTCACGTACTTTTTGCAGATAGTTATTTTCTGGCTGAATAAATCCTGCTCCACCTTGTATGGTTTCGAGAAGAACTCCAGCAGTTTTTGTTGTTATTTTTTCTAAATCAGCTTCATTATTAAAGGTGATAAAAGCAACATCTGGCAATAAAGGACGAAATGCTTGCTTGCGCTCTTCTTTTCCCATTACACTCATAGAGCCCATGGTATTGCCATGATAGGCATCAAAGCACGAAATAAGCTGACTACGACCTGTTACTCGTCGTGCCAGTTTTAAAGCGCCTTCAATCGCTTCGGTGCCAGAATTGACCAGATAGGTTTTATTTAAAGTTTCTGGTAGGAGCGACGCCATCAATTTGCAATATTCTACTGCTGGGCTTTGCGAGTATTCACCATAAACCATCACATGCGAATATTTATCCAATTGATCTTTTATAGCCTGATTTACTCGAAAATTTTGATGTCCTAAAGTACAAGCTGAAACTCCGGCTACAAAGTCTAAATATTTTTTATTATTCGTATCGTATATATAGGATCCTTTGGCGTATGAAACCTCCATTCCTAAAGGATAAGGAGAGGTTTGTGCTTGGTATTTTATAAAATCGGAGTTCATTATTTTGAGGTGCTATTTTTAAAGGGGCAAAGTTACAAAGACTTTTTATAGGACAAGAATTTTATGTTTAATCGTAAAAACAATCAGTTAATAAATTACAATTAATACTTAATACGTACGACTTATTTCTTCCCTTTCTTTTTATCGTAATTTTTAGTCTCTTTCCTAATCTTCATTGGAGTATTCTCTTTGCTTGCTTCTTTTTTTCCTTCTGCAATCATTTTATCATTCATCTGGTTTTCTTCTTCCGAAAAAATATCGTCTTTTGATTTGATGCGTTCGTCTCCGCGCCAGACTAAACCTCGCAATTTTCTAGCACTTTCTGGTAAGTCGGCCTCCGGGAAAATATCACCATCTACGTTATTGAAAAACGTAATAGTTTCCACTGCATTATCTTCCAAAATCATATTAATCTTACTGCTCTTATTTTTATTTATTCCAATAAGTTCATTGGCGTCATTTCTCATATAATAAATAACCTCGGTATTTTTTACCACATCTACATCGTGTAGTTTACCTTCTTTAAACTTCCCGAATAAATTGAGACCCTTTACCTGATTGAATCCAGTTCCTAAAGTGTCTCTTGACACTATAAAAGTATTGTTTAAAACTTTGAGAGAATCAATTTTTTTTGTTGTGTTGTCACCAACAAGATGCATTATGTCTCCCGTAATTTGACTTTCGCCATTCCATAATATTGGGCTTCCAATTAATTTAGTTAAAGCTGTTTTGGCGCTCGAATGGATGGAGTCACATTTTCCGCTCATATCCGTTTTATAAAAACGAACATTATTGTAAGCACGAATGATACGATTGTCTTCTTTGCCTGTAACCATTAGTTTTTTTCCATGAATGTAAACGGAATCGTTATCTACAAAATTGATCGCAACGGCTCTTTTAGTCACAAACATCGAATCTTTTTGCTTGTACACTTCGGCATAATGTCCTTTTACAACGCCACGATTAATAGAATCGGTAATTTTTACATTTCGAGTAGCAGACGCAAATTCGGTATTTCTATTGTAAAACAGACTATCGCCTTCAATACGTCGATCGTCGTATTTGATGTACGATTTTCTGAGCAAGTGTGCTACGTTTTTCTTGGTATCGTAAAAACCTTTCTCTGTATAAATATAATTGGTCTTACTAGTAATTGTAGAAGGTCCTGATAAATAAGTATGACCCGAATTGGTGTAATAATCCAAATGATTGGATTTTATAACGTAGGTCGGATTGGTAATTACCACCTTATCTAAAAATATAAACTTTTTTTCTTTCACGAAATAGCGACCAGCTTTACTAACCAAGGTATTGTCTTTGTTGACAATGGTTCCTTTGGTATTGTAATATACTTGCTGAATATTTCGATCAAAATTTATGGTATCTGATTCTAAAGTGGCATCAGGCGAAGTCATTACAGGATTACCTGTTGCAAAAGCTTTCTTTACATTTCCGTTGTACTCGGCATATTTGCTGTTTAAAAATAAGGTGTCCCCTTGCACTAATTGCACATTTCCGAACGCTTTTAGGTAATTTTCCTTCTGAAAAAAATAAGCCTTATTACAAGTTAAAACCACGCCATCATGACTCACTTTTACATTTCCAGTTAGTAAAAAAGCATCGGGAATTTCAGTCTGATTCATATCAGCATAATCAGAATGCTCAATATTTATTTTTTTCGGTGCTGGCGCTTGCGCGAAAGAAAAATTAAGCTTTAGCAGTAGCGAAACAAAAAAGAGTAAAAAAAGTATTTTTTTCAACGTTTTTAGATTTTTGTCAAATTTAACAAAAACCAATCAACCCCGCTGTTAATTAGGAATTATTTATAATTGATTTTGGAATTGTCTGCCTTTAAATTATTAACAAAATCAATCACTCTCTCGTTGTAGTGGGAGAAAAGTAGCCTTTAAAAAGGTTTATGCTCGTGGATTGCAATCCAATCTGAAAATAAAGTTTAATTTTAAAACTATTAATTATTTCCAAGTCAAAAAATTATGCACAAATTACTATACGTACCACTTTCTGTCTTACTCCTTACATCTGGCTGTAAAACCCAGCAAAATACAATTGTATCCGAAAAAGATTCTGAGTCTAAAAATCAAAAAATTGTCGTCTATCAGGTTTTTACCCGTTTGTTTGGCAATCAAAATACAAACAATAAGCCGTGGGGAACAATTGTAGAAAATGGAGTAGGTAAGTTTGATGATTTTAATCAAAAAGCATTGCAAGAAATTAAAGAGTTGGGTGTGACTTATGTTTGGTATACTGGCGTTCCACATCACGCCGTAGTTACTGATTATACTTCGTTAGGCATTTCTAATGATGATCCAGAAGTCGTAAAAGGTCGAGCGGGCTCGCCTTATGCGGTTAAAGATTACTACAATGTAAATCCAGATTTGGCTGTACATCCAGAAAATCGTTTGCAAGAATTTGAAGCACTAATTTCGCGAACACACAAAGCCGATTTAAAGGTTATTATAGATATTGTTCCCAATCACATCGCTCGTAAGTACGACGGAAAAACAAATCCTGATGGAGTGGTTGATTTTGGAAAAAATGACGATACTTCCATGGAATACAAACGTAACAATAACTTCTATTATATTCCCAATGAAGCATTTGAAATTCCGGATGGAGATGTGCCGTTAAATCAAGAAAGCAACCCGTTGATTGATGGGAAATTTGACGAATATCCTGCAAAATGGACGGGAAATGGATCCCGAAAAACAAAGCCTGATCTTAATGATTGGTACGAAACTGTAAAAGTAAATTATGGCGTTCGTCCTGATGGAACTAAAGATTTTTCAGAATTACCTGTTGGTTTTGAAAAGAAAAACTATCAAGAGCATTTTAATTTTTGGAAAAGCAAAGACGTGCCAGATTCTTGGAAAAAGTTTAAAGACATTGCTTTGTATTGGATCGATAAAGGAGTAGACGGGTTTCGATACGATATGGCAGAAATGGTTCCGTATGAGTTTTGGAGCTATATGAATTCGGCGATTAAAGTAAAAAATCCAAATGCTTTTTTAATGGCTGAAGTTTATAATCCGAAGGAATACCGCAATTACATTCATTTAGGAAAAATGGATTATTTGTATGATAAAGTCGAAACGTATGATAAATTGAAAGACGTAATTCAAGGAAAATCAAATCCAGATGGATTGAGTTGGATACAAAAAGAAATGAGTGATATTGAACATCAGATGTTACATTTTGTAGAAAACCACGACGAGCAGCGTATTGCAAGTCCAGAATTTGCAGGAAATGCAGAAAAAGGTAAGCCAATGATGGTGTATTCGGCAACCGTGAGTACGTCGCCAACAATGATTTACTTTGGACAAGAAGTAGGTGAAAAGGCAGCCGAAAATGCAGGTTTTGGAACGGAATCTCGAACATCAATTTTTGATTACATCGGTGTTCCTAATCATCAACGTTGGATGAGCAAGGGTAAATTTGATGGAACACAATTAACAACAGCTGAAAAAGAATTGCGTGATTTTTATAAGAGATTGCTGAATTTTACAATTTCTAGTCCTGCATTGATGGGCGATTACCAAGAAATTCAAACCTACAACAGAATTAATTCAGCGGCTTATCCTCAAAATGTATATTCGTTCGCACGTTGGTCTACTAAGCAAAAATTACTTGTTGTTACTAATTTTGATTCTGAAGAAAATATAAAATTTGATTTAATATTTCCGTCTGACTTAATTTTAAAATGGAATTTAAAAGATGGAGCCTACCAGATGAAAGATCAGTTGTATCCAAAAAACAATACTAATTTACTAGTAAAAAATGGAGTTGGAATGCTTCAAATTGAAATGCAACCTTTAGAATCTTTTATTTTTCAGCTGGAATAATTTTTATTATTTTTTCAAGGAATGAATTGTGATTACAAACGATCAAACTTTATAATTCATTTACAAAATCTCTTCATTTATTTGCCTATTTTTGCTGACTAAATTTTATATCATGCCAAACAAAAAGTACAAAATTGCGGTTATACAATTGAACTTAAACGACGTTGCCGAAAACAACCTAAAAAAATGTTTAAAATGGGTTCGGGACGCGGCCAATAAAGGTGCGGAAGTTATTTTATTGCCCGAATTATACAGTAGTCATTATTTCTGTCAGAGCGAAGATGTTGATAATTTTGCTTTGGCTGAGCCTTTATATAGCACATCGTTTATTGCCTTTAGCGCTTTAGCAAAAGAATTAGGCGTTGTTATTATTGTTCCGTTTTTTGAAAAAAGAATGGCCGGAATTTACCATAACAGTGCATACATTATTGATGCAGATGGTACAGAAGCAGGTTTGTACCGTAAAATGCACATTCCAGATGATCCACATTTTTATGAGAAATTCTATTTTACACCAGGTGATTTAGGGTTTCAAGCTTTTCAAACTCAAAAAGGAAAAGTCGGAACTTTAATTTGCTGGGATCAATGGTACCCAGAAGCAGCTCGATTGACAGCTTTAAAAGGTGCTGAAGTATTATTTTATCCTACAGCAATTGGATGGCATCCGCAAGAAAAAGAGCAGTATGGAGAGAATCAACATGGTGCTTGGATGAATGTAATGAAAGGACATGCGGTTGCAAATGGGGTTTATGTTGCAGCAGCAAACCGTATTGGTTTAGAGCAATACATACCAGGAACAGAAGGAATTCAGTTTTGGGGATCTTCGTTTATTGCAGGGCCTCAAGGAGAAATTTTAGCCCAAGCATCGAACGATCAAGAAGAAATTTTAATTGCCGAAGTCGACTTAGATTTACAAGAAAATGTCCGTCAGAATTGGCCTTTTTTTAGAGACAGAAGAATTGATGCTTTTGGTGAAATTACTAAAAGAGCAATAGACTAATTGTGCTTTAATCTAGATATAGTAAAAACCGTTTCTGAGTAAGAAGCGGTTTTTTTTATTTGATAAACCAAATTTAGCTAAAAAAGCATCTTATAGCTATTGTGGTTTTTTTTAAAAAGTAAATATCTTATATTTGACGAGCCGTTTTTAGCCCTGATGCTAGAGGAAATCCTTTTTTGTTTTTCTTTAAAACAAAAAAGATTGGAACGGACAGCAGGATTAGCTTCAAATAAAAAAGCTTACTGTGGCCTAAATAAAATTTAAACTATTTTTGAAAATGAAATTACTCGAAGGAAAAGTTGCGATAATTACAGGTGCTAGTCGTGGAATTGGAAAAGGAATTGCGGAAGTTTTTGCCAAAAATGGTGCTAATATTGCTTTTACTTACAGCTCTTCGGTCGAGTCGGCCAATGCTTTGGAAGTAGAGTTGAACGCGATGGGAATTAAGGCGAAAGGTTACCAATCTAACGCCGCTGATTTTAATGAAGCGCAAACCTTTGTTGATGCGGTTTTGGCTGATTTTGGAACAGTAGATATCTTGATAAACAATGCTGGAATTACCAAAGATAATTTGATGATGCGCATGTCTGAAGCTGATTTTGACCAAGTTATTGACGTCAATTTGAAATCAGTTTTTAATATGACCAAAGCGATTCAGAAAACTTTTTTGAAAAAACGCGCTGGTTCTATCATTAATATGAGTTCAGTTGTGGGTGTAAAAGGAAACGCGGGACAGACCAATTATGCAGCTTCAAAAGCTGGAGTTATTGGTTTCTCTAAGTCAGTTGCTTTAGAATTAGGCTCGCGTAACATTCGTTGTAACGTGATTGCTCCTGGTTTTATTGAAACAGAAATGACTGCCAAATTAAGCGAAGATGTTGTAAAAGGCTGGAGAGAAGGAATTCCGTTGAAACGCGGAGGAACAACAGAAGATGTAGCAAACGCTTGTCTTTTCTTTGCTTCTGACATGAGCGGTTATGTGACGGGACAAGTAATGAATGTGTGTGGCGGAATGTTAACCTAATAATTTAATGATTTCACAATTGAACTATTTAAAGATTGGTAATTCTTAAATTTTTCAATCTTTTAATTTTTCAATCCAATTTATGACTACAAACACCATTCTATTACTCTTTTTATCAGTTGTATTAGCGGGCGGTTTGTCGTTTTTTCAATATTATTACAAAGCCAAAAGCAAGTCAAAAGTACTATTGCTTTTGGCTTTTTTGCGTTTTATTTCGATTTTTGCATTGTTGGTTTTGCTGATTAATCCTGTAATTACCAGTAATTCACTCGAAATTATTAAAACACCATTGCCAATTGTCGTCGATAATTCGAGTTCAATTGAAGCTCTAAATTCTAAAGAAAAAGTAATGGAATTGTATCAGGAATTGAGTAAAAATCCTGCGCTACAAGAAAAATTTGCTGTAGAATCATTTCAGTTCGATTCGGACTTTAAAGCCAACAAAACATTTGATTTTAAAGGGAAGCAAACCAATTTTGATGGAATTGCCAAAGGTCTGAAAGCCATTTACAAGAATAGTATCTATCCAACAATTATTATCACCGATGGAAATCAAACTACAGGAAATGATTATGTGTACCGATTTGAGGCTACAAATAAAATTTTCCCTGTAATTGTGGGTGATACCACTACTTTTTTAGATTTAAAAATTGACCAACTCAACGTAAATAAGTATGCTTTTTTAAAGAATAAATTTCCCGTAGAAGTGTTTTTGAGCTATTCTGGAAATAAAAATATAACTGCCGATTTTACCATAAAAAAGGGCAATACTGTATTTGCTAAAGAAAAAGTGAGTTTTTCTGGCAATAAAAGAACAGCTACTTTAAATGTGCTTTTGCCTGCCGATCAAGTAGGTTTGCAAGTATTTAAAGCAGCCGTTTTTAGTTCAGAAAAAGAAAAAAACAGCTATAATAATGTTAAGAATTTTGCGGTCGAAGTCATCGATCAAAAAACTACCGTTGCTATTGTTTCAGCGATAAATCATCCTGATATAGCGGCGCTAAAGCGTGCCATTGAATCGAATGCACAACGCAAAGTAGTTTTGCTCAAGCCCAATCAAATCGAATCGTTGCAAGACTATAATGTTTTGGTACTGTATCAACCCAATGCGAGTTTCAAAAAACTTTTTGAAGCTAATGGCAAAGCAGGAATTAATGCTTTTGTAGTTACAGGAAATTCGACCGATTTTAATTTTTTAAATCAGCAGCAAAATGCGCTGATTTTTAAATTGAGTAATCAGAAAGAAGATTATCTCGCAGATTTCAACACGCAGTTTAATTTATTTGCTTTGGAAGACATTGGTTTTGAAAATTTTCCACCATTAGAAAATGCATTTGGAAACATTACCACAAACGGATCGGTTTCAAATGTATTAACTAGTAAGATTAGAAACGTTGCAACTAATGCTCCATTATTGGCTTTCGCCGAAAACGGTGGAAAACGGTCTGCTTTTTTACTAGGAGAAAATAGTTGGAAATGGCGTTTGCAAAGTCATGTTCAAGAGCAATCGTTTGCTAAATACGATCTGTTTATTGATAAAATTATTCAATATTTAGCTTCTAATAGTTCAAAAAAATCATTGGTTGTAACGCACGAAAGCTTTTATAATTCGGGCGAAACAATTGTAATCAATGCGCAATATTTCAGTAAAAATTATGAGTTTGATGAGAAAGCACAATTGACAATTTCAGTTGTTAATTCATCTACCAAACAAACAAAAAATTATGATTTATTAAAGGGAAGCAATTCTTACGCTGTTAATTTGGACGGTTTGGATGCTGGGAAATATAAGTTTACTGTGAAAAAATTGCAGTCGAAATCTTCCTATTCTGGTAGTTTTGAAATTTTAGATTTTGATATCGAAAAGCAGTTTGTCAATCCAGATGTAAATAAACTGCAACAGCTGGCGCAAGAAACGAATGGGAAAGCGTATTTTGATAATCAGGTTTCCGATTTAGTAGCGGAATTAATTAAAAATGAAGATTATAAAGCCATTCAGAAAAAAGTTTCTAAAAAAACCGCGTTAATAGATTGGTACTGGTTACTAATTAGTATTACTGTAGCTCTTAGTTTAGAGTGGTTTATCAGGAAATACAATGGACTGCTTTAAGAAGTTTTGAAATTATAAAGATGAGAAGTTGCAAAATATAGAAGCTATGTGTAATGCTAAAAAAACAGTGCGATGAAATATATGACTTTAGTAGTGGTACTTGCATTTTGCTCTTTTAATTTATATTCATGGAAAGAATTTAAGATAGAATGGGTTGAAAATCTCAAAGGAGATTTTTCATTTTCACGTAAGCATAGTTTAAAAAGTGAAGCTTGGTGTTATGAGTATGCTGGAGTTTCAGAAATTACGGTAAAAAAGCTTAACAAAGATTCTATTGAATGTTACACATTAGCTAATGCTGCTACACATTCTACTCTGAATTTTTACATTATTAATGATATTGTCAGTAATCCGAGAATTGAATTAAATAGTATAACTGATGGAAAGCGAACTTTTTTTTGCAATAAAGCATTAATTAAAGTTGATAAAAAGCAATGCAAAGAGGAATATTAAAAGCTGAATTTGATATGAAATTTAATCATGTGGAAAATCCAAAAAAGCAAATGTTTTGGAAAGGGAAAATCTACGCCAAAATAAGGTAAAGCATAACACATAATAGCCGGTACTAGCAACTTGTCATTTAGTCGAACATACTAGATTTCATATGTAGTAAAGTGCTAGTAGGACAAAGATGTTATATAGTTTTCCAGAAATTACTTCATTTAATTAAAATTTTTGCAATGGATTTCAGACTTAAAGTTTTTTACGCAGTTGCCAACCGATTGAGTTTTACTAAAGCTTCGACCGAATTGTACATTTCGCAACCTGCGGTTTCTAAGCACATTCAAGAATTGGAGGAACTCTACAAAATTAAACTTTTTGAAAGAAACGGATCTAAAATTGAACTGACCGAGGCTGGAAAAGTTCTTCTAAGACACACGAAAACCATCTTTGAAATTTACCGCACAATCGACTTTGACATGAGCACCTTGCTTACTGAGCGTCAAGGTTTGCTGCGTTTGGGTGCGAGCACCACTATTTCGCAGTATGTTATTCCGCCGTTATTGGCTAGTTTCCATCAGAAAATGCAAGATATTAAAGTCAATTTACTGAACGGAAATACGGAACAAATAGAAGTTGCTTTGCTTAATAAAGAAATTGAAATTGGTATTGTTGAAGGTCAGTCTAAAAATCAATCTATTAAGTACAGTCCCTTTTTAAAAGATGAATTGGTTTTGGTCTGCAACAACAGTCATTCGTTAATTACTCAAAAAGAACTTACAATACATGACTTAAAAAAACTCAAGTTTGTTACACGTGAACGAGGTTCTGGTACTTTAGAGGTAATAGAACATGAGCTTAAAAAAGCAGGTTTAAAACCCAATCAACTGCAAATAGAAATGCGCTTAGGAAGTACCGAAAGTATTAAATCGTATTTATTAAACTCCGACTGTGTGGCTTTCATGTCCATTCACGCGGTAAGTAAAGAACTTAAAAATAATGAGTTAATGGTTTTAGATGTGCAATCACTCGACATTGAGCGGTATTTTTATATCATTACCCTGCAAGGTAAATCGGATGCACTAACAGAACTCTTTATTCATAATCTCGCTACTCATTATAATTTAAAGTTATAGCGTATTGTTATTTACAATTGGCGAATTGTAGTTATTCTGCTGACCTTTGTCAACACAATAACCAACATATCATTCTCATGAAAGTCAATTCAATGCCACAAGAACAGTTACTAGAAATTAATCCACGAATGCAACAATTTATATATATTGTAGTTGTCGCTTTATGTCTTTTTTCAATAATTTCCGCACCAATCGCTTTACTTTTAGGCCTATTAGTAGCAAATTTAACAGGCAATCCTTTTCAAAGTTTTAGCAGTAAATCAATACCTTTTTTACTTCAATTTTCAGTAGTAGGTTTGGGATTCGGAATGAACGTGGCGAGCGCGATTTCAGCTGGAAAAGAAGGTTTTACTTTAACAGTTGCTTCTATATTTTCTACATTACTTTTAGGAACATTTCTAGGAAAATGGTTTGCGATCGATAAAAAAACAGCGCATCTCATCTCTTGCGGAACTGCAATTTGTGGTGGAAGTGCCATTGCAGCAATTGCTCCAGTCATTAAATCTGAAGAAAAACAGACTTCAGTCGCATTAGGAGTTATTTTTATTCTAAATTCCATTGCATTATTTTTATTTCCGTATTTAGGACACGAATTTAATTTGTCGCAAAGAGATTTCGGTTTGTGGTGCGCGGTCGCCATTCACGATACCAGTTCTGTAGTAGGAGCAGCAAGTCGTTACGGTGCCGAGGCATTGCAAATTGCAACAACGGTAAAACTGGCGCGTGCTTTATGGATCATTCCCGTAGCGCTGCTAACTTCAGTTATCTTTAAAAACAAAAAAACTAAAATTCAAATTCCTTATTTTATTGGTCTATTTATCGTGGCAATGTTGCTAAACAGCTATGTTCCTGAAATAAAATATGTAGCGCCAACGATTGTAAATTTGGCACAAATAGGTTTAACAATCACACTTTTTTTAATTGGTTCAGGTTTAAATTTTTCTGTTTTAAAAGCGGTAGGAGTGATGCCATTATTGCAAGGTGTTTTACTGTGGCTTTTTATTGCAACTGCAGCACTTTTAGCTATTCTTTATTTAGTTTAAAAAATCTGACGGTATCCACTATTTATAATTAGAGTTGGTTTTTTTTAAGAAAAGTTAAAATAACAGATTCTTGATCCAACTTTGATTAAATTATCTTTAAAAGAAATACCTTTGCCGTTCAAATTTAATCACACATGAAAAACTTAAAAATGAATCGAAAAACAAGTGCAGTAGTGGCACTTGTAATAGGTTTTATCACCTTATCTTGGGGAATCGTAGGACATGAGCGCATCAATAAAGCGGCAGTTATGGCGCTACCAGAATCGATGTTGCCTTTTTTTTACAATCATATCGATTTTATCACGCAAGAATCTTCTGTTCCTGACATTCGAAAGTATGCATTGAAATACAAAGATGAAAATCCGAGACATTATTTCGACATGGAAAATTTCGGTAACTTAGATAGCATTCCGAAAACAATGGCTGAAGCCACTGCAAAATACGACGCTAAGTTTTTATACACCAATGGTACTTTACCTTGGTTCATTGAAGAAATGATGATCAAATTAACGCAAGCTTTTAAAGATAAGAATAGAGCTGAAATTTTATTTTTGGCCGCCGATTTAGGACATTATATTGGCGATGCGCACATGCCGTTGCACACTTCTGCAAACCACGATGGCCAATTGACCAACCAAAAAGGAATTCATTCTCTTTGGGAGAGCAGACTGCCAGAATTGTTTGTGAAAGATTATAAATTTAATGTTGCGCCAGCAGAGTATTATGAAGACGTTCACAAAGCCACTTGGGCCTTAATGATGGATACGCACAGTTTGGTTGAACCACTTTTAGCTGTCGATAAAAAACTGAGAGATGCTACGCCAGAAAATCAAGTATTTTTGGTGGACGCTGAAGGAAAAATTGTAAAAAGTAAATACAACTCAGCTCGATTTTCTGATGCTTACGCGCTAAAACTTCATACTGAGTTAAACGGAATGGTAGAAAGTCAGATGAAGAAAGCCATTACTGCAACAGCCAGTTTTTGGTATACCGCTTGGGTAAATGCAGGAAAACCGGACTTAAGTGATCTGGACGCACCCGAATTGACCAAAAGAAACAGTAAAGCATTAAAACAAGATGTCAAGTTATTCGCAAAAGGACAATTATTCGGTTTCAAAAATCAAAATGATTAAAGTTTCATAGATTCAGAGTTATAAAGGATCAAAGTTAAAGCTTGAAAATAGTATTTAGAGTACAATAAAAGCCTCAAATTGTAGTACAGTTTGAGGCTTTCTTTTTGGAGCTATTTCCTGCTGTGCACTATATCTTTTGGGCGAACCCCGACCCAAAAGGATGACGCTTCCATCAGGGCTAGTACTCTCGCTTCATCATAAATAATTCTCAGCTTAAAACGTTTACATCTTTGCTCCTCTGAAGTTCAAGACCTTTTTCACTTACAAAGCATTATATTTCTTCTTTTTCAATACATCCGAAGCGGTTTGATAAAATGAAATCGTTTCATTAATTAAATCAGTTCGTGGTTTTGCAAGTGGAGTTTGATCGTAATAAATTTGAAATTCTGGCGCAACTCCTTCCTTTGGATTCAATTTTAATTCAAATTGTTTGACGTCCTGCTTAGGTAATAAAACAGTCAAAACTCCATCTTTAATTAAGCCTAAATCTTGGTAAGTCGCAATCAAGGCGCGTGGTTTATAGTCTGCTTTTAAGACATCTTGACCAAAAAATTTGCTCTGGTAAGTAAAGTTTAAAATTCCGAATAAAGTGGGCATCAAGTCTATTTGTGTCATCAATTGATTGTATTTGTTAGGAGCCACAAAACCTGGACTATAAATCATAGCCGGAATACGGTACTTATCTATCGGAAGTGAGGTTTTCCCAGCGCTAGAAGCACAATGATCTGCAACAATGACAAACACCGTATTTTTAAACCAAGCTTGTTTTTTAGCCATTTCAAAAAATTCCTTCATTGCAAAATCGGTGTATTTTACACCACCAGCACGTGATTTGATGTCTCCAGGAATATCAATTTTATGGTTTGGATAGGTAAAAGGCCTATGATTACTGACCGTCATAATATGATTAAAGAATGGTTTACCAGAAAGGCTTTCCTGATTCATTACTTGCAATGCCTTCTTGTACATATCTTCATCGCAAACACCCCAAACATTAGAGAAGGTAATTTCGCTTGGCAAAAAACTATTTTTATCTACAATGTCATAACCGTTTCCACCAAAAAAATCCTGCATATTATCAAAAAATGCATTTCCACCATACATAAATTTTACGGTATAATCTCGTTCCTTTAATAAAGCTCCTGTAGAAAATTTAGTTTTATTATCTACTCTTTTTAGTACACTTTCGCCAGCCGTTGGTGGTAAACATAAAGTAACTGCTTCTAATCCACGAACGGTTCTGTTGCCTGTTGCATACAAATTAGTGAATTGTAAACTTTGAGTGGCAAGACTGTCTAAAAAAGGAGTTAGCGCACCTTCATTTCCATAGGCTTTCATAAACTCTGCACTGAAGCTTTCGATAGTGATTAAAACTACGTTTTTATGAATTTCAGCACTGTCACTTTTTATTGTTCGTAGCGTGCTTTCTGTTTTAAGACCAGGTAATTGCTCGTCCAAAATTTGATAAGCTTCAGAATTAGGAAGCGTTTTGTAAAACTTAAAGTAATCCAATTCACTGTCTTTAAAAGCTTTATAAAATTTATACAATCCATTCGATTGTAGTTCATTGGCAAATAGATTAGTGGAGTTCTCTAGTTTTGCCAAAGCTGGAATTGCAACTAATGACATCCCGAACAACGAAAAAAACACAACTAAAATTTTTATTTTTTCAATAAAAGTCGGAATAGAATCAATGTAAATTCTTGATGTTTTTACAATTAAGTAAGTAATGATTCCAGCGATTAGAAACAGTGCAGCAAAGATCGGAACTACAGGATACGATTCCATTATATTTCCGATAACTTCATTAGTATATACGAGATAATTAACAGCTATAAAATTATATCTAACTCCAAATTCGTTCCAAAAAAAGTATTCGCTAATTCCGTTCTGAATAATCAGTAACACATATAAAAAGAGGGTAAAAGAAAACAACCAATAACGTATGGCATTTCTATATTTTGGTAAAAAAAGAAGCAAAGCAAACAAGGCAGTTTTAAGTCCAATAAAAATCATTCCAACTCGGGCGAGTCCGCCTCCATATTCGGTTAAGATACTTTTTCCAGAAGCTACATAGGCAAAAAGAAGCACGAATAGACCTAAAATAATAAAACCTGTAGGCTTGTTATATTTAGAATTGGAAATGAATAGGAGATAAACGAATAGAAATACGCTGGCGATTATAAAAACAAATAAGTCAGATACTAGACCGAATCCAAATATTTTTAAAAGGTCAATTAAACCAAATTTTGATTGGGTAATAGGATGAAATATCAGGATGATCCTAATGATACAATTAATTATAAAGTAGAAAAGAGCAAGATAATAAAATGGTGCTGTTTTTTTTAATAGATTCATTGCTTATAATTTTTTATAAAATGTAGAGCAAAAGTATAATCTTGATTTAGGAATAGTATTAAGATTAGCTTAAGATGGTAAAAGAAATCCAATTAAAAGCGTAACTGTTTCTATTTTTGTGATATAAAGCTTTAAAATTAAATGATTAACTCAATGTCGTGGTAAAGTATATTTTTCATCATAGGACTATTGGTTTCTTTAAATAAAAGTTTTTTAATAGTTGAAAACTTTTCTATGGTAAGATGACTTCGGTTAGAATTTATCTTTTGGATTAAATTTTTTTAGATTTACATTCTAAATCTTTATAAAAGAAGTGCTGCCTTGTCTGCGAATATTGGTACGTTGGAATTTAAATTTATAGTAGAGTAATAAAAATGAATATTTTAATAGTAGAAGACGAAATCGGAATTATACAATTTCTTCAACAAGGATTAGAGGAAGAGGGCTATGCAATAACTACCGCTTCTGATGGATTGATGGGTTTAGAATTGTTCAAAAAAAACAACTTTGATTTAATTTTACTAGATTGGATGTTGCCTAAAATGAGTGGATTAGAGCTTTGTAAAGCCATTCGAACTAGAGATAAAAAAATACCAATCTTGTTTTTAACAGCAAAGGATACCATTCAGGAAACTGTAGAAGGTTTGCAATCGGGTGCCAACGATTATATTAAAAAACCATTTAGCTTCGAAGAATTGGTGGAACGAATAAAAATTCATTTTAGAACGCAAGCGTCAGACGAATTTTTGCACTTAGGTAAAATTAAAATAGATACAGTTCAACATCTGGTCTTTAGTGATAATGTGCTAGTTTCTCTGACACAACGCGAATTTGAGCTGTTGTCTTACTTGATTAAAAACAAAGGAAAAGTGTGTACGCGCAATCAAATTATCGAAGATGTTTGGAAGATCTATTTTGAATATGATACGGGTGTTATTGACGTCTTTATAAATGCGATTCGAAAAAAATTAAATATAAAGATCGAGGAAGATTGCATTAAAACAATCAGAGGTGTCGGTTATATCGCAAATGATTAAGTAGCTATGCAAAAACTTTCTTTTAAAAATAGAATTGCGTTCCATTATATTATCACAACCGCTTTATTGATTTTTGTGGTCTTTTCGGCTATATATTCTATTGTAAAATATAGTGTTTACAACCATCTAAATACTGACATTTCTAGAGAGGTTGAAAATCATTTGAGCGAAATTGAAGTAAAAGATGATAATTTTCGACTCGTTCATCTCGAAGAATGGAACGAACGCGAACACAATACCTTAGATGTAAATCCTGTTTTTATTCAGTTTTTAAATGCAAATAAAGAATCCATCGAAAAATCTCCAAATCTTAAAAGCGAAAACTTAAAGTTTAATTTTTCGACCGAGAATTATGAATTGTATGACACTAAATTATTGAACAATAAGATTCGGCAAATTCAAGTTCCCATCTATAGTGGGTCGAAGTTAATTGGTTACTTACTTGTTGCGATGTCTCTAGAAGGCGCCGCGATGGTATTAACAAACTTATCTGAAATTCTACTTATTGCCTATCCTCTAATATTAGTACTACTTTTTTTTATTGCGCGTTTTATTGCTGGTCGAAGTATTAAACCAATTAGTGCTATTATTGAAACAGCTAATATTATTACAAAAGATAACCTGAAATCTCGAATCGTTTTGCCGCAAAAAAAAGATGAATTGTTCGTTTTATCACAAACCATAAATAGTTTACTGGATCGCATAGAAACTACCATTGATCGAGAAAAACAATTCACGTCAGATGCTTCGCACGAATTGCGCACGCCGCTAACCGTTATCAAAGGAACTTTGGAAGTTTTGATACGAAAACCAAGAGATAATGAAGAGTATCAAAACAAAATTAAATATTGTATTTCCGAAGTCAATCGACTCAATCATTTGGTAGATCAACTTCTCTTATTAGCACGATTTGAAAATCAAAACCAGTCGCTAAAGATTGAAGAGTTGAGTTTAAATTCAATTATTTCAGAAGTTTTATCTCGCTATTCAACAGTAATCGAGACTAAAAAGTGTAAAATCAGTAGTAATTTTTCTGAAGATTTTACAGTTAAGTCTGATCATTATTTACTAGCGATTGTTTTAAATAATCTAATCTCGAATGCCTTAAAATATTCGAAGGAAAACGCAACGTTGCAAATTCAATTATCCAGCTCTACTGAACAGGTAGAATGTGCAATTATCGATAGTGGAATTGGGATTGCAGAAAGTGATTTGGAAAAGATATTTCATCAATTTTACAGATCGAATGTGGGCGAGCATCCTGAAATTAAAGGAACTGGTCTCGGACTGTCGATCGTTCGTAAACTGTGTTTTTTATTGAAGGTTAACATTGTAATTTCAAGCAAAGAAAATAGCGGAACTCGTGTTGTCTTAAGTTTTCCTAAGACGAGCTTAACCGAATCTTAAGACAATCCTTATCTTTAAGCATTACTTTTGAAATGTTAAATAAGATAAAAATGCTTGAAAAAATTATTGCTTTCAGTTTAAAAAACAAACTTATTGTTTTACTTTTCACTCTGGGAATTTTTGGATATGGAATGTTATCTTTATTTCAAATTTCAATTGGAGCTGTTCCTGATGTGACAAACAATCAAGTTCAAGTCATCACTACTTCAGAAAATCTTTCTACTCAAGATATTGAACAATACATTACGTATCCTGTCGAAATTGAAATGGCTAATTTACCTGGTGTAACCGAAATTCGATCTATTTCTAAATTTGGTTTGTCTGTCGTTACCATTGTTTTTGAAGAGGATTTGGGAACTTATTTACCAAGACAGCTCATCGCAGAAAAAATTAAAGCGGCGTCAGAGAAAATTCCACAGGGTTTTGGGACACCAGAAATGGGACCGATAACTACAGGTCTCGGCGAAATTTATCAATATACTTTAGAAGTAAAACCTGAATTCAAGGACAATTATTCCGTTTCAGACTTACGAACTATTCAAGATTGGGTGGTAAAACGTCAGTTATCAGGAATCAAAGGAGTGGTTGAAATAAATACGTGGGGAGGCTTTTTAAAACAGTACGAAATTGCAATTAAACCTTCCAGTTTAAAGGCGATGAATATAAACACCAGTGATGTTTTTACCGCATTGGAGAAAAATAACAGTATTGCTGGAGGAGCTTATATCGAAAAAGTAAATCAAAGTTATTTTATTCGAGGAGAAGGAAAAGTAAAATCTCTTGAAGATATTGGTAATATTGTTGTGAAAAACATAAATGGATTGCCTATTTACATCAAAAATGTAGCAGATGTTCGATTTGGTCATGCCAACCGTTTTGGAGCAATTACAGGAAATGGCGAAGGCGAAAAAGTACTCGGTCAAGTAATGATGCTCAAAGGCGCGAACTCCAAGCAGGTTATCGATGATGTGAAAGACAGAGTGGTGGAAATTCAGAAAACATTGCCCGATGGCGTATATATCAATGGATTTCTTGAAAGAAGTGAATTAGTGGGGAAAACTACTTTTACTGTTGCTGAAAACTTAATTCTAGGTTGCTTAATTGTAATTTTTGTGGTAATTGTATTGCTCGGCAACTGGCGTTCTGGCTTAGTTGTCGCATCGGTGATTCCGTTGTGCTTGTTGTTTGCCATATCGTTTATGAATATTTTTGGAATAGATGCTAATTTAATGAGTCTCGGTGCCATTGATTTTGGAATTATTATAGACGGAGCGGTAATTATAGTAGAGTTTATCGCTTTTCAGATTGCTAGTAAAACTGCTCATTTGGTAGGTTTAGAAAAAGAAGAACGGCAATTAGAAATAGACCAAATCACGTATAAAAGTGCTTCCAAAATGATGAATTCAGCTATTTTTGGTCAGTTGATTATTTTGATAGTATTTATTCCAATTCTCTCACTTTCCGGAATCGAAGGCAAAATGTTTAGACCAATGGCAATGACCTTTAGTTTTGCTTTACTTGGTGCTATGCTCTTTTGTTTCACTTATGTTCCAGTTGTTTCTTCTTTATTTTTAAAACCAAAAGCGGAGAATCCGAAATCACTTTCCAGTAAATTAATCCGTAAACTCAATTCTTGGTATTTGCCTGTAATTAGTTGGGCAATTGGTAATACTAAAAAAGTATTATACGGAGCACTAGGATTGCTATTGTTAGCTGTGGGATTATTTACAACTATGGGCGGAGAGTTTATTCCAACCTTAGATGAAGGCGATTTTGTAATTCAGCCCGTCTTGAAAACAGGAACTTCTTTGACCAAAACAATTGCTATTACAACCAAAATTGAGCAAATAATTCTTAAAAATTTCCCAGAAGTGACGCAAGTGGTTAGCCGAATTGGGGCAGCGGAAGTGCCAACAGATCCGATGTCGATGGAAGAGAGTGATGTTATCGTAAAATTGAAACCAAAATCAGAATGGACATCAGCAGCGAGCAAAGATGAATTGGCAGATAAAATAAAAGCAGCACTGGAACAAGAAATTCCAAACATGGAAATAGAATTTACGCAGCCAATTGAAATGCGTTTCAACGAATTAATTTCAGGATCACGATCTGATGTTGCGGTCAAAATTTTTGGAGACGATTTATATATTTTAGCTAAAAAAGCACATGAAATTAAAAAAGCAATTGCCAACGTAGAAGGCGCGTCGGATGTTATTATTGAAAAAACGGAAGGATTGCCACAAATGTCAGTGGTTTACGATCGTTCTAAAATTGGGCGTTACGGTCTTAATATATCTGATTTAAACGAAATGATTGCGCTTGGTTTTGCCGGAAAAACAGTTGGAAATGTGTTTGAAGGAGAGAAGCGTTTTGATATGGTAATTCGACTGGATCAAGATAATCGGCATGATATTGAGGATTTACGCAATCTATACGTAGCCACTCCAAATGGCGAACAAATTCCGTTGCAAGAATTGGCTTCAATTGAATATACCGAAGGTCCAGCGAAAATTTCAAGGGAAAATACCAACAGACTTATTGCAGTTGGTATAAATGTAAGAAATCGTGATTTGCAAAGTGTTGTAACCGATATTCAAAAAATAGTGGAGAGTCAAATTAAGCTACCAGATGGTTATTATGTGAAGTACGGAGGGCAATTTGAAAATTTACAAAGTGCCAAAGCTCGCTTGTTGATTGCGGTTCCGATCGCCTTATTTCTGATCTTCATCCTATTGTATTTTGCCTTTGGGTCGGTAAAAGAAGCGTTGATGGTATATTCTGCTATTCCACTTTCGGCAGTGGGTGGCGTTTTATTCTTATGGATTCGTGACTTACCTTTCAGTATTTCGGCGGGAGTGGGATTTATAGCACTTTTTGGAATCGCTGTACTAAACGGAATTGTATTAATAGAGCATTTTAAAGAACTTAAACACCAAGGTATGAATGATATCGATGCGTTAATTTTAAAAGGAACTACAGATCGACTGCGCCCTGTTCTGTTAACTGCTGCTGCTGCTGCTTTAGGTTTTTTACCAATGGCAATTTCATCATCGGCTGGCGCAGAGGTGCAACGTCCTTTGGCAACAGTAGTAATTGGTGGTTTATTTACAGCAACAATCTTAACAATGATTGTACTACCTATTTTGTATAAGGTTTTCGAAAGTAGAGAATTTAAGACAGCTACGTTTAAAAAACACCAAAACACCACTTTTATTATTTTATTATTACTGAGTTCTTCTTTTGCCTTCGCACAAACTTCTAATCCAGAATTAGACGATTTATTGTCAAAAGCGATGCAAAATAATAAAGGAATTAAAGCAGCTCAATTACAGGTAGATAAAACAAATGCTTCGATAAAAACGGCTTATACTTTTGATAAAACTAATATTTATTACAGTTATGATCAGAATAATTTAGCAATGAATGATCAGCCTTTAAAGGTTTTTGGAGTGCAACAGCGCTTTTCCTTTCCGACGGTTTACGCTGCGCAGAGAAAAGTATATACTTCGGAATATGAAAAAGAAAAAGCCATTTTCGAAATACAGAAAAACAAACTATCATTAGCGGTTTCTAAATCGTATCAGCATATTGTTTATCTGCAACATCAAGAAAAATTGTATCAGTATCTTGATAGTTTATATCAAAATTTCTCTCTAGCAAGTGACAGACGTTTTGAACTAGGAGAAACAAATTATCTAGAAAAAATTACTGCGCAAGCAAAATTTAGACAAATAGCAACGAAGCTTTCTCAAATAGATAAAGATAAAAAAGCGCAGTACGAACTGCTGCAATCGTTGTTACAAAGTGATGAAAAGATAGAGATACAAAAGAACACAATCGAACCCTTAAATTCATTTAATGATAAAGCAATCAAATTGTCTTACAAGGTTTATCTGGAGAGTGTTACCAAAACTTATCAAAGCCAAATTGATTTGGAAAAACAGTCTTGGTTACCGGATATTGGCTTAGATTATTTTCAGGGTAAAAATAATGGTATATCACAATCGCTATACGGGTTTAGTGTTGGGGTAGCGGTACCTTTGTTTTTTTCGGGTAATGTTTCTAAATCGAAAGTAGCACAACTGCAATTGCTCAGTTGGGAACAGCAAAAACAAAACGAAGAATTAAAAATAGAACAGTACAGTAATCAAAAAACTAATGAATTAGCCAAATATCAGGAGGCAATAAATTACTATACTATCTATGGCAAGAAATTATCCGATGAGATTATAAAGGTCGGAAATAGTAGTTTTAAACATGGTGAGATTGACTTTTTTCAATACATACAAAGTTTAGAAAATGCAACGACAATTCAAGTTGATTACTTGGACACTATTTTACAATTCAACCAAACCCAACTGGATTTACAATACTTAAATTTTTAATACTATTACAATGAAAAAACTACTCTATATAACCGCTTTATCTCTGCTTTTATTCTCTTGCAAAGAAACAAAAACAGAAGAAGTACCTTTAAAAGAAAGTGATTTAATTTCGGTAACTGCTGCTCAATTTGAATCTTCAGGAATGCAAATTTCAAGCCCGGCGGAACAAAATTTTGATGTAGCGGTTAAGGCGTCTGGTAAAATTGATGTACCACCGCAAAATCGGGCAAAAGTAACCACATTTCTGGGAGGATATGTAAAGTCAACCAAGCTTTTGGTTGGCGATAAAGTAAAAAAAGGACAAGCTTTACTGATACTAGAGAATGCAGAATTTTTAGATATTCAAAAAGATTATATGGAAGTGGCGGAGCAACTTACTTTCCTGAAATCAGAATACGACCGACAAAAAATTTTGTATGATGAAAAAATTACTTCCCAAAAAAACTACTTAAAAGCAGAAAGTGAATACAGAAGAGCCAAAGCGCTGCATCAAAGTTTGCGTGCTAAATTAGTGCTTTTGAATATTAATCCTAAAAATGTTGAGAATGGAAACTTGACTTCAACGATTACTGTTTTTTCTCCTATAGCTGGCGACATTGTGATACTGAATGCCAACGTAGGAATGTATGTTTCACCATCAGCTGTAATTTTAGAAATTGTAGACACAGATCACCTGCATTTAGAATTAGCTGTATTTGAAAAAGACATTTTAAAACTTGCAATTGGACAAAAAGTTCATTTTAAAGTTCCAGAAGCGTCAGCAGCTATTTTTAATGCAGAAGTACATTTGGTTGGAAAATCAATCGAAGGAAACGAAAGAACCATCAATGTCCATGCGCATTTAGACGATGCTATAAAGCAAAAATTATTGACAGGAATGTTTGTTGAAGCAAATATTATTGTAAACACTAAAAAAGGTTTGGCAATTCCGACTGAAGCACTATTGACATCGGATGACAAAAACTTTGTACTTTTAGTAGAGAATGAAAAAGATGGATATTCATTTAAAAAAGTAAGTGTTACCATTGGAGAAAGATCTGAAAAGTTTGTGGAGATAATTCCAAATGCTCAAATTAATACGGTATCAAAAATTTTAACAAAAGGCGTTTTTGATGTAGCCAACTAATTAAATAGGAGATAAATGGACCTAAATAAATTAAAAGACCAGTTGCAAACGGAAGTCGATACTTCGTTTTTATATGATCGCATTGCTGCTATTCAAAATGATGATAATTTGATAAGAGTATTGCAAAGTTTATCAGAAATTGAAAATGGACATTCCGAAAATATACTTCATAAAATTTCAAAATTTGATCCTAAATATACAATGCCATTGCCATCTTCAAGAGCCAAATTGCAATTGAAATTAGGTAAAATTTTCGGATACAATTCAATCATCAGCAGCC
The DNA here is from genome assembly GCF_001529295.1 of Flavobacterium sp. TAB 87. Lineage (GTDB taxonomy): Bacteria > Bacteroidota > Bacteroidia > Flavobacteriales > Flavobacteriaceae > Flavobacterium. Next base: position 17,609 of record NZ_LLWK01000030.1, on the reverse strand, counting down.
TTTCCAGTATAGAAAAACAGTTTGCAGTAAATGCAGTCAAAACTAAGCTTCAAAGTGGAGAAAAACCGACAGGTTTCGAACACAATCACCTCAAAATTATAGAAGCGGTAAATAATAATGGGGCATTGAATGTTTCAGGAGGTTTTTTATCAAAGTTCGAAAGTAGACATAAATCAGTAGGAGGAAACGCTTTGCGCGCAGCAGTTTTAGGTTCTAACGACGGTTTGGTTTCTAATATGAGTTTGGTGATGGGAGTGGCGGGAGCTGCGGTTTCTAACAATACTATTTTATTAACTGGTATTGCAGGACTTTTGGCCGGAGCAATTTCTATGGCTTTAGGCGAATGGCTTTCGGTACAAAGTTCGAGAGAATTGAATCAGCGACAAATTGACTTAGAAACAGAAGAATTGCAAGCGTCACCTGAGGAAGAGAAAAAAGAATTGGTTTTGTTGTATCAAGCCAAGGGAATGGATTTTGTTGAAGCACAAAAACTGGCCAATAAAGCTTTTGAAACCCACGAAACCGCTATCGACGCAATTATCAAAGAAGAGCTAGGTATTGATAAAGAAGAGTTAGGAGGTTCAGCCTGGGAGGCGGCCATTGCTTCTTTTGTTCTTTTTTCTATTGGAGCAATTATTCCATTATATCCATTCATGATTTTAGAAGGAAAAAATGCTATTTTATTAAGTGTTGGGAGCAGTGTAGTTGGCCTTTTTGGCATTGGTGCTGCTATTACGCTATTGACTGGTAAAAATGTTTTGTTTTCAGGCTTAAGGCAAGTTGGTTTTGGATTGGCTGCCGCAGCAATTACCTACGGAATTGGATCTTTAATTGGAATTTCTTTAGCGGGATGATAAGTACAAAAATCTTTTAGAAAACGGTAGTTAATATCAACCTTAAAAACAATAAATATCAAGGATGGATATTTGCCCTTAGTAGTAAATCATTTTTCTTTTATTGTAGCAGTTTTAGCGATTGGAACTGTAATAGCGCAGCTAGTTGCTATTTGGCTCGGAATAATTCTGAACAATAAAATTAGAATTTCAAACTATAATTTTTAAATAAATAAATTGAGCCCAGCTACTATAAATAAAGGGGAAGTAATTCAGGACAATAAGTTTTTAACAATAAACAGTTGTTAAGTTAAATTAAAAATAGTCTTTTTAAGAAAATTACCTGTATATTTGCAACCGAATCAAAGAATAAAAAATCAACCAACAATGTTTTCAAATCAAGTACATCATCATCATTTTCATAATTGCTCTCAAGCGATGTGTTAATGGTATGCATGTAAATCATCATATTTTAAAACCCGTTTGAGTACATCAAACGGGTTTTTTGTTACCTATTCTTTGTACTCAAACTATTAATTATAAAAAAAAAGAAAAATGAGTACTTTAAAAATTGCAATTCAAAAATCAGGACGTTTAAACGAAGAAAGTATTCAGCTTTTAAAAGATGCTGGAATATCTATAGATAACGGAATCGATCAATTAAAAGCAGAAGCTTCTAATTTTCCATTGGAAGTTTTGTATTTACGAAATTCAGATATACCTCAATATTTGATTGATGGAGTTGTAGATATTGCTATTGTTGGTGATAATTTATTAATTGAAAAAGGAAAAGATATTGAAGTAATTCAAAAATTAGGTTTTTCAAAATGTAAAGTATCTATAGCAGTGCCAAAAACATTTGAGTACAACTCTGTTAAAGATTTAGAAGGGTTGCGTATTGCGACTTCATACCCAAATACAGTACTTGATTTTTTAAACCCACAAGGCATAAATGTTGATATTCACCAAATATCAGGATCTGTTGAAATAGCTCCAAATATCGGGTTGGCTGATGCGATTGTAGATATCGTTTCTAGCGGAAGTACTTTATTCAAGAATAACTTAAAAGAGGTTGAGGTTATCTTTAAAAGTGAAGCAGTTTTGGCGGTTTCTCCAAAAATAAGTCCAGAATCTCAAAAAATAATAGACACTTTAAAATTCAGAATCGAATCTGTTTTAAGAGCAAGAAAATCAAAATATATTTTGATGAATGTGCCTAATGATAAAATCGATGATGTTGCAAAAATTCTTCAAGTTTTAAGAAGTTTAACTGTTTTGCCATTAGCACAAGAAGGTTGGAGCAGTGTACACTCCGTTATTGAAAAAGATACTTTTTGGGAAGTCATAGATCAATTGAAGGAGTTAGGAGCAGAAGGTATCTTAGTGTGTCCTATTGAAAAAATGGTTTTGTAAAAAACGTAGTAACGCAGCATCTTAGAAATTTAGCAACTGAAAAAAATGAATAAAATATACAATCCCAAACCCGAAACTTGGTCCACTATATTAGAAAGGCCAACTAAAACAGTAGATGATATTGAATCTACAGTTAAAGGAATTTTTAAGGAAGTACAATCTAAAGGAGACATTGCTGTTGCAAAATATACTTCGCTTTTTGATGGTGTTTCAGTTCCTGTTTTGGAAGTTTCGCAAGCAGAAATAGCTACTGCTATTGAAACGGTTTCAAAAGAACTAAAAGAAGCCATTCAATTAGCAAAATCGAATATAGAAAAATTTCACGCTGCTCAAAAAACAGCTCCAATTAGTATAGAAACTACTGATGGAGTACAGTGCTGGCAAGAAAAGAGACCAATTCAAAAAATAGGTTTATACATTCCCGGCGGAACAGCACCTTTGTTTTCAACGGTATTAATGCTGGCTGTTCCAGCAAATATTGCTGGCTGTAAGGAAATTGTATTGTGTTCGCCACCAGATAAAAAAGGAAATATTCATCCAGCAATTTTATATGCTGCGAATTTATGTGGCGTTACCAAAATTTTAAAGGTAGGCGGAATTCAAGCGATAGCAGGAATGACTTTTGGTACCGAATTAATTCCAAAAGTATACAAAATATTTGGACCAGGAAATCAGTTTGTAACAGTAGCCAAACAATTAGCAACGCAATTTGGAGTAGCCATTGATATGCCTGCTGGACCTTCAGAATTGCTAATAGTTGCTGATGATACTGCAGTTCCTGCTTTTATAGCTTCAGACTTACTGTCACAAGCGGAACACGGAACAGATAGTCAAGTAATTTTGGTATCTACATCAAAAGCGTTGATCGACGAAGTAGAAAATGAAATTCAAAAACAAATCGAAGTCCTACCAAGAAAAGAAATTGCAGAAAAAGCAATTGCAAATTCTAAATTGATTTATGTCGAAAATGATACTGTCGCTTTAGAGTTAATTGATGAATACGGTCCTGAGCACTTTATTATTTGTACGAAAGATGAAGATTTTTATGTAAATAATATTGGAAACGCAGGTTCAGTTTTTATTGGAAATTATACACCAGAAAGTGCAGGAGATTATGCTTCGGGTACAAATCATACCTTGCCAACTAACGGATACGCGAAGAATTATAGCGGCGTAAATTTAGATAGTTTCTTGAAAGCAATGACTTTTCAGAAAATTTCAGAAAGTGGTATTCAAAATATTGGACCAGCTATTGAGTTAATGGCAGAAGCAGAAGGGTTACAAGCACACAAAAATGCAGTTACATTGAGGTTGAAAGATTTAAAAATTTAAAGATTTAAAAATGAGTTTCGATATAAATAATCTAATACGTGAAAACGTAAAAAAATTAAAACCATATTCGTCTGCCCGTGATGAGTTTGAGGATTTTGATACTGCAGATATGATTTTTTTGGATGCTAATGAAAATCCATACCAAAACGGCGTAAATCGGTATCCAGATCCGCAACAAGCTTCTGTAAAAGTAGTTTTGGGAAGAATGAAAAATATAAATCCAAAACAAATTCTATTAGGAAATGGAAGCGATGAGGTTTTAGATTTGCTCTTCAGAGCTTTTTGTGAACCTAAAGTAGACAACGTTATTTCATTGCCACCAACGTACGGTATGTATGGTGTTTTGGCTAATATCAATGCGGTTGAGAATAGAGAAGTATTACTTTCTACAGACTTTCAACCACAAGTAGCAAAAATTTTAGAAAATCTTGATACCAATACTAAAATTATCTTTTTGTGTTCACCAAATAACCCAACAGGAAATTCATTTTCTACAGAAAGTGTAACCACTTTATTAAATAAATTTAAAGGTATTGTCGTAATAGATGAAGCTTACATTGATTTTTCAGATAAAGCAAGTTGGCTAGAAAAATTAGATCAATATCCAAATTTGATTATTACGCAAACCTTATCAAAAGCTTATGGTTTGGCAGGAATACGTTTGGGAATTTGTTATGGTTCAGAAGCTTTAATTTCTGTTCTAAACAAAATAAAGCCACCGTATAATGTAAACGAATTAACGCAACAAAAAGCTTTAGAACGTTTGAGTGATGCGGTTAAAATAGCTAACGAAATAGCTTCAATTTTAACTGAGAGATCAAATTTACTTCAAGTTTTAGGTCAAGTTTCTTTCGTAGAGAAAATTTATCCAACAGAAGCAAATTTCATTTTGATCAAAGTAGATGACGCCAACAAACGCTATAATGAATTAATAGCAAAAGGAATTGTAATTCGCAATAGAACAACACAACCACTTTGCGAAAATACATTGCGTTTGACGATTGGAACAGCGGATGAGAATAAAAAATTAATGGAGGCTTTGAAATCTATTTAAACACGAATTTCACTAATTAGCACTAATTTTCTTAAATGTCATATTCAATTAAATAAAAACAATAAACTTCGAAATTTCAATTCGTTTACATTCGTGAAATTCGTGTTTTAAAAAAATAAAAAAATGAAAAAAGTACTTTTTATAGATCGTGACGGAACGATTGTTTTGGAACCAGAAGGATACCAATTAGACAGTTTAGATAAATTAGAATTTTATCCCAAAGCTTTTCAATATTTGGCTAAAATCGCCAATGAGTTAGACTTTGAGTTGGTAATGGTAACCAATCAAGATGGTTTAGGAACAGCTAGTTTTCCTGAAGATACCTTTTGGCCTACTCAAAATTTCATTTTAAGAGCTTTTGAAAACGAAGGGGTACTTTTTGATGATATTTTTGTGGACCGTTCTTTTCCTGAAGACAATGCGCCAACACGCAAACCACGCACCGGAATGTTAACTAAGTATATTGATAATCCAAATTACGATTTGGCAAATTCATTTGTTCTTGGAGATCGATTGACTGATGTAGAATTAGCTAAAAACTTAGGTGCCAAAGCTATTTTTATGAATACTACTGATGGAGCTGGAAGCGAAGAAATCAGTGCTAAAAGAGAAGAGCTAAACGATACCATTGTTTTGCAATCTATGGATTGGAAAACAATATATGAATTTTTAAAACTCGAAGAACGTACGGCTTCTATAACTAGAAAAACACATGAAACCGATATTTACATTAATTTGAATCTGGACGGAACGGGACAAAGTAAAATTGATACCGGAATTGCCTTTTTTGACCACATGCTAGACCAAATTTCGCGTCACGGACAAATGGACTTAGAGATTAAAGTGGTTGGTGATTTACAAGTAGACGAGCATCATACTATTGAAGATACAGCTATTGCTCTTGGTGAAGTTTTCGCTAAAGCATTAGGAAATAAATTAGGAATCGAACGTTATGGTTTCTGTTTGCCTATGGACGATTGTTTAGCGCAAGTTGCTATCGATTTTGGTGGTAGAAATTGGTTGATTTGGGAAACCGAATTCAAACGCGAAATGGTGGGTAAGATGCCAACAGAAATGTTTTTTCACTTTTTTAAATCATTCTCTGATGGTGCAAAAGCCAACATCAATATCAAAGCGGAAGGCGATAATGAACATCACAAAATCGAAGCCATCTTTAAAGCTTTCGCAAAAGCGATAAAAGTCGCTGTAAAAAGAGATACAGAGAAAATGATTTTGCCTTCAACGAAGGGGATGCTTTAAATGTAAGAAGTAAGTTGTAAGTGTTAAGTATTTAAATAATTAATGCTTACGACTTAATAATTAATACTTATACAAGTGAATATAGTTATTATAAATTACGGTGCAGGAAATATTCAAAGTATTATGTTTGCTATCGAAAGATTGGGTTACAAAGCAGTTTTGAGTAACAATCCTGACGAAATAAAAAGCGCAGATAAAGTTATTTTCCCAGGAGTTGGTGAGGCGAGTTCAGCGATGCAAATGCTGCAAGAAAGTGGTTTGGATAAGCTGATTCAGACCTTAAAGCAACCCGTTTTAGGAATATGTTTGGGCATGCAATTGATGTGTAAATCATCCGAAGAAGGAAATACAAAGGGACTTGGGATTTTTGATGTGAATGTAATTAAATTTACGTCTCAAGTAAAGGTGCCTCAAATGGGTTGGAACACTATTTACAATTTGAAATCAGATCTTTTCAAAGGAATTGCCGACAAAGAATACATGTATTTGGTACATAGTTTTTATGCGCCAATTTGCGATGAAACCATTGCAACTACAGATTACGAGTTAGAATATTCTTCGGCTTTAGAAAATAATAATTTCTACGGAACCCAATTTCATCCAGAAAAAAGTGGTGATGTGGGAGAGAAAATTTTAGGCAATTTTTTAAAAATATAATTTGAATTTTAGAGACTTTACAACTTTAGACTATGAAACTTTAAGACTTAAATAAATGAGAATAATACCAGCTATAGACATCATCGACGGAAAATGCGTTCGTTTGTCCAAAGGAGATTACAATACCAAAATAATTTACAACGAAAATCCGCTAGAAGTAGCGAAATCATTCGAAGCGCACGGAATCGAATATTTACATTTAGTAGATTTGGATGGTGCAAAATCGAGCAAAATTGTCAATTACAAAATATTGGAGCAAATCGCTTCTCAAACCAAATTAAAAATTGATTTTGGTGGCGGTTTAAAGTCGGATGCTGATTTGAAAATTGCTTTTGAAAGTGGTGCCAACCAAATTACAGGTGGAAGTATTGCTGTAAAAAATAGAGCAATTTTTGAGAAATGGATTGCAGAATACGGTTCGGATAAAATCATTTTAGGCGCTGACGCAAAAGATGAAAAAGTAGCTATTTCAGGTTGGTTAGAAGATTCTGATCAAGAATTAGTTCCTTTTATTCAAGAATATCTATCTAAGGGAATTCAGTATGTAATTTGCACTGATATTGCCAAAGATGGGATGTTAGAAGGTCCAAGTTTTGATTTGTACGAAAAGATTTTAGCAGAAGCAAAAGGTATAAAACTAATCGCCTCGGGTGGAATTTCAACCTTTGACGAATTACCTAAATTAGGCGAATTAGGTTGCGAAGGAACAATCATTGGAAAAGCAATTTACGAAGGAAGAATCACGTTGAAACAATTGGAAAACTATATTTTAAATAAATAGATAATTTCGCAAAGCAGCACAAAGAAATCGCAAAGATCCACAAAATTTTTGGGCAACTCTGTGACTCTTTTGCGAATCTCTGCGTAACAATAACAAAAATCATGCTTGCAAAAAGAATAATCCCCTGTCTAGATATCAAAAACGGAAGAACCGTAAAAGGCGTAAATTTTGTTGATTTGCGTGATGCCGGAGATCCTGTAGAATTGGCAAAGCTGTATTCAGATGAAGGAGCAGATGAGTTGGTTTTTTTAGACATTTCGGCCACTGAGGAAGACAGAAAAACGTTAATCGATATGGTTCGTTCTGTGGCTTCACAAGTCAATATTCCCTTTACCGTTGGTGGCGGAATCTCGTCTGTCGAAGATGTTGCCGTTTTGCTAAACAACGGTGCAGATAAAGTGTCAATTAATTCATCGGCTGTCAAAAATCCGCAATTAATCAACGACTTGGCACAAAAATTCGGATCACAATGTGTCGTGGTTGCTATCGATGCCAAGCAAATTGACGGACAATGGATCGTGCATTTGGTCGGTGGAAAAGTACCAACAGAACTGAATTTATTTGATTGGGCAGTAGAAGTTGCGACGCGTGGTGCTGGAGAGATCTTATTTACATCAATGGATCACGACGGCACCAAAAATGGCTTTGCAAACGAAGCGTTAGCTAAATTATCGACTTTAATTAACATTCCCATCATCGCTTCTGGTGGCGCGGGAAATATCCAACATTTTGTAGATACTTTTATAGAAGGAAATTCAGATGCCGCTTTAGCCGCCAGTGTTTTTCACTTTAAAGAAATTGAAATTAAAGCGTTAAAAGAAGAATTGAAGAATAATAATATCGTCGTAAGGATGAAATAGTAAGTAGTACGGATTAAGTGCAAAATCGTATCAATAAATAAAACTTTTTAGATAGACTTACTTAATACTTACAGCTTAAAACTTAATACTTAAAATATGAACGTAGATTTCACAAAAAGCGCACACGGTTTAATTCCGGCTATAATTCAGGATTCAGTAACTAAAAATGTGTTGATGTTGGGTTACATGAACGAAGAATCGCTGCAGCAAACCATAGATACTCAAAAAGTAACATTTTACAGCCGCTCTAAACAAAGACTTTGGACGAAAGGCGAGGAGAGTGGTAACTTTTTAAGCCTTGTCGACATCAAGAACGATTGCGACGGTGACACGCTGTTAATTCAGGCAAAACCTGCTGGACCAACATGTCACACAGGAGCAGATACTTGTTGGCAAGAGCCGAACAACGAGAATTTCGGATTTCTTTCGCAGTTAGAAAATACCATTAAGGTACGAAGAGGAAATGCTGATTCGGAGAAAAGTTATGTGGCTTCTTTGTTTGAGAAAGGCATCAATAAGATCGCGCAAAAAGTTGGAGAAGAGGCCGTTGAAGTGGTTATTGAAGCTAAAGATGACAATGCCGACTTGTTTTTAAGCGAAAGCGCCGACCTACTTTTTCATTACCTTATTCTGTTGCAAGCTAAAGGTTTTCAATTGAATGATGTGGTTGCAGTATTAAAAGAACGCCAGAAATAGATTGATTTTCAGCAAATAGAAAAAGGGCTATAATTATAAAATTTATAGCCCTTTTTTTTATCTGTAATAGAATGAGTGATTAGTCTTCGTCCTCTTCATCGTCTTCTGCAACATCTTTGTCTTCATCATCATCGTCTTCGCCATCTTTGTCTGGTTTATCTGAATCGTCTTCATCTTCGTCATCGATATCCTCGTCGATATCTAGGCCTTTGATTGGCTCGATAATATCAACTTCTACATCAATTTCGTCGTCTTCGTCATAATTTTCGATTCTATCGGCTAATTTAGTACTAATTTTTACTAAATAAATAGTGTCCTCGGTACGAACTTCAACGGCTTCAATCAGCTCGTTTTTCGCATTTCGAAAACGGATTACATCCGAATCATCGTAACCATCAGGAAATTTTTCAACTAATAAGTTTAAAATTTCGTTCGTAAGTTTAGCGTAATCAACTATTACTCTTTTCATAAAGTTCTACTATAAATCTAATAAATATGCGAAAATCAAAGGAGCAACAATGGTTGCATCCGACTCAATAATGAATTTTGGAGTTTTAATATCCAGTTTACCCCAAGTAATTTTTTCGTTTGGTACTGCTCCAGAATACGATCCATAGCTTGTTGTAGAATCTGAAATCTGACAGAAATAGCTCCAAAAAGGAGTTTCTGGCATTTCCATATCTTGGTACAACATCGGAACCACGCAAATTGGAAAATCTCCTGCAATTCCACCACCGATTTGGAAAAATCCAATTCCGTTAGCTGAATTTTTTGGATACCAATCAGCCAAAAAAGTCATGTATTCAATTCCAGATTTCATCGTAGAAGCTTTCAATTCTCCTTTGATTACGTAGGATGCGAAAATATTTCCCATTGTGCTATCTTCCCAACCTGGACAAATAATAGGCAAGTTTTTTTCTGCCGCAGCATACATCCAACTGTCTTTTAAATCAATTTCGTAATATTCTTCTAAAACGCCTGACAAAAGCATTTTGTACATATATTCATGCGGTAAATAACGTTCTCCTTTGTCATCAGCATCTTTCCAAATTTTAAAAATATGCTTTTGCAAACGACGGAATGCTTCATGTTCTGGAATACAAGTATCCGTTACACGATTTAGACCTCTTTCCATTAAATCCCACTCTTGCTCTGGAGTTAAATCACGATAGTTTGGCACTCTTTCATAATGAGAATGCGCTACTAGGTTCATGATGTCTTCTTCCAGATTTGCACCAGTTGTAGAGATAATTTGTACTTTATCTTGACGAATCATTTCTGCAAAAATCTTTCCGATTTCGGCAGTACTCATAGCTCCTGCAAGAGTTACCATCATTTTAGCACCATTAGCTAGTTGTTGTTCATAGCCTTTGGCCGCATCTACTAAAGCAGCAGAGTTAAAATGCAAATAATGCTTCTCTAGAAATTGACTTATTGGTCCTTTCATTATCCTTTTTATTTAAAGTTTTTTTACACAAAATTACTTCTGCAAAATACTAAATTTTATATACAGAAGTTTTTTAAAGTGTTAATTTTTATTGTTTCTTTTGGTAACCTAAGATTTTTAAAACTTCATCAGATGTTTGCTGTTCCGAAAATACTTCGGTCGCTAAGATTCCGTTTTCATCACGGTCTATTAAAATGTGTTTCGGCTGAGGAATCAAACAGTGATGCAATCCGCCAAAACCACCAATTGTTTCTTGGTACGCTCCAGTGTTAAAGAAGCCAATATACAGCGGTTTTTCTTTATTGTACTTTGGTAAATAAATAGCATTCATGTTCTGCTCAGAATTGTAGTAATCATCGCTATCACAAGTTAATCCACCCAATAGAACTCGTTCATACGTATCATTCCAACGGTTTACAGCCAACATGATAAAACGTTTGTTTATCGCCCAGGTATCCGGCAAAGTAGTAATAAATGAAGAGTCGATCATGTTCCATTTTTCTCTGTCATTTTGTTGCTTTTGATACAATATCTGATAAATAGCACCGCCACTTTCACCTACGGTAAAAGATCCAAATTCTGTAAAAATGTCTGGAACAGCCACTTCAGCTTCGTCACAAGCAATTTTTATCTGATTAATAATTTCATTAATCATGTACTGATAATCGTATTCGAAAGCCAACGAGTTTTTGATAGGGAAACCACCACCAATATTCAAGCTGTCTAAAGTTGGACATTCTTTTTTAAGCGAAACATATACCTTGATACATTTAACCAGCTCATTCCAATAGTAGGCATTGTCGTTGATACCAGTATTAATAAAAAAGTGCAACATTTTCAGTTCCAAATTTTTATTTTCTTTAATTTCTCTTTTATAGAAAGGAACAATGTTTTTGTAACCAATACCTAAACGTGAAGTATAAAATTCAAATTTAGGCTCTTCTTCAGCTGCTATTCGAACACCAATTTTAAATTTCCCTTTAATTTGAGCTTGCAACAACTCTAATTCTTCAAAATTATCAATAATCGGAATCGCATTTTTATGGCCGTTGTTGATTAATCGTGCAATATTTGTAACGTATTCGTCTCTTTTAAATCCGTTGCAAAGTACGTAAGTGCTCTTATTTATCTTACCATTTTCTAGTAAGTTCTCAACGATGTTAACATCAAACGCAGATGAAGTTTCGATGTGAATTTTATTTTTAAAAGCTTCATTCATAATGTATTCAAAATGAGAGCTTTTAGTACAATAACAATAGTAATATTTACCATCATAATTGTTTTTTTCCATCGCACTTCTAAACCAAGCTTTAGCTTTTTTTATATTGTTTGTAATTTGAGGCAAATACGTAAACTTTAAGGGCGTACCATATTGCTCTACCAATTTCATCAAGTCAATGTTATGAAACTGAAGATTATCTTTATTTAGTTTGAATTCTTCTTGAGGAAAATAATAGGTTTGATTGATTAGATCTGAATATTTTGTGTTCATTTATTTTTAAATATTTGAGATTTTTAAATTTTAGATTATTAATGCGGTCTAAAAATCAAACCCTAATATTTGCATACACAATTTCTAAATTTCCATGCTCTGCTTTAGAGAGTTGAAATACATCGAAACAAAAATTTCGTATTACGCCATAAAAACGGTTCAATATTCTTATCAAAGAACTATTGCTTTTGTTTCTATGCGAACTAAACTGCTTGGTATTTTGATTCCGTTTCATTGGCGCAAATGTAAAAAATAATATAAACGCAAACCAAAGCTTTTGTACTAAAAAAAGACTAAGATTTATAATCTTTAAAAGCTTCGAGTATTAAAGCATTTTCAACTGATTGATTAATAATTATTTTACCGATTCCATCTATAAGCGCAAACTGAATTAATCCGTACTCATTTTTTTTGTCATGTATCAATAAATCAAGAATTGGGTCAATATCGGCTTCTTCAAAATCAACATCCGTGTATATATTCTGAATAGTTTGTTTTATTTGTTGGTATTCTTGTTCAGTAATTAACTTTTTATCTAAGCAAATATAGCTTTCTAAAATCATTCCAATGGCAATTGCCTCTCCATGTAACAAAGTTGTCTTATTTTCATTTTCCAGAAAATATCCTTCGATCGCGTGACCTAAGGTATGACCAAAATTTAAAGCTTTGCGAATGTTTTTCTCAGTAGGATCTTGTTTTACAATTTCATTTTTAATTTCAACAGATCGGTAAATTAGCGCATCAAAATCGGCAAAATCAATTGCATTTAAATCCAAAAATTGCTCCCAATATTTTTTATCGTAAATCAAACCATGTTTTAGCATTTCGGCAAGGCCTGAACGCATTTCATTTTGTGGAAGTGTTTGTAAATAATTGGTATCAATTAAGACCATTGTAGGAACATTAATAACACCAATTTGGTTTTTTAAATTCCCTAAATCAACTCCAGTTTTCCCTCCAACAGAAGCATCAACCATGGATAGCAATGTTGTTGGAACATGTATGAAATTAAGGCCTCGTTTAAAAGTTGATGCCACAAAACCTCCCAAATCAGTAACAACGCCTCCTCCCAAATTAATAATCAACGATTTTCTATCGGCACCTAATTCGGTTAATACTTTCCAAATCTCGATGCATGTATCAATATTTTTATTGATTTCTCCCGAGTCAAATTCAATAATTTCTAAACTAATTTCGGTTGCTAGTAACGGTAAAAACTCAGGCAAACAAAATTCATTAGTTTGAGTATCAACAATGATAAAAATCTTAGAATATTTGTGCTCTTGCAAGTGGTTGTTTAACGCTTCATAAGCCTTCTCGTTAAAATGAATAGGGTAATTATTGGCTTGTATTGATTCCATGTTTTTATAGGTTTATTGAAAGTACAAAATAAGTCATTTTTAACTAAATTCTATTTAAACTCTCTCTATATTTGCATAAAAATATAACAAATAATGGAAAATATTTTCAATAACACACAAGTTGCGTTTTCATTAAAAAGCGATACAGAGTTAGAGCGCGCTTACTTTCTTTTTAAGATGATTGCCAATCAACCTTTGGTTCGAATAGGAACTGCCGTTACTAATTTTGCTTTGAAAGCGAATTTGCCAGTCGAAAAATTAATTCGTGCTACTGTGTTTGATCATTTTTGTGGAGGAGTAAATGAAGACGACTGTTTGTCGGTTGTTGATAAAATGTATACTAAAGGAGTTTCTTCAGTTTTAGATTATTCTGTAGAGGGAAAAGAAGAAGAGGCGCAATTTGAGGCCGCACTAATGATGACGCTCAAAACAATTGAGTTTGCAAAAGAACGTATGGCAATTCCATTTGCAGTTTTTAAACCAACTGGTTTAGGTCGGTTTGAATTGTTTGAAAGAGTAGGTGCAGAAAAGCAATTGAATGATAGAGAACAAGCAGAGTGGGAAAAAGTTGTGGCTCGTTTTGATACTGTTTGTAGTGCCGCACATAGCAAAGACGTTGCTTTATTAATTGATGCCGAAGAAAGCTGGATGCAAGATGCTGCGGACGAGTTGGTCTTTAATATGATGCAAAAATACAATACCCAAAAAACGATTATTTTTAATACGTTGCAAATGTATCGTTGGGATCGTTTGGATTATTTAAAAAAATTGCATGAAATTGCAAAAAAGGAAGGCTTTTTTATTGGTATGAAATTAGTTCGTGGTGCCTACATGGAAAAAGAAAATGCGAGAGCGGTAGAAAAAAATTATGTGTCGCCCATTTGTGTATCAAAAGAAGCAACCGATATAAATTATGATGCAGCAGTTATGTATATGTTAGATCATATTGATAAAATGTCCATTTTTGCAGGTACTCATAACGAAATTAGTTCTTATAAATTAATGAGAATGATGCAAGAGCGAGGCATTAAAAATGATGATGAACGCATTTGGTTTGGGCAGCTATACGGCATGAGCGATAATATTAGCTACAACCTCGCCGAAAACGCATATAATGTAGCGAAGTATTTACCGTTTGGACCTGTGAAAGATGTTATGCCGTACTTGATTCGCCGTGCCGAAGAAAATACTTCTGTGGCCGGTCAAACCAATCGCGAGTTGACTCTGATTAAGACAGAACGAAAAAGAAGAAAAGAATAATACTTACAAAAAATATTTAAGTAATAACAAAAAAGATTTCACGTATTGTGAAATCTTTTTTATTTTATAATGAACTGTAATCTTGTGTGCCTATATCATTAGTTGTTGGTAAACTGCAAATTACTTAAATTTTTGTAAGTCCCATTTTCTAAGTTGATAAGTTCTTGGTGCGTTCCTTTTTCGGTAATTTTCCCACCATCTAAAACTAAAATCTGATCTGCTTTACGTATAGTTGATAAACGGTGAGCAATTATAAAACTAGTTCTTCCTTCCATCAAAATTTCAAGTGCTTCTTGAACTAGTTTTTCACTTTCGCTATCTAGTGACGAGGTAGCTTCATCTAAAATTAAAATACTAGGGTTTTTCAGCAAAGCTCTAGCAATTGCAATTCGTTGGCGTTGCCCTCCCGAAAGTTTGATTCCTCTTTCTCCCACCAATGTTTCCATTTTTTCTGGAAATCCTTCGATAAAGTTCAATGCATTGGCTTGTCTGGCTGCTTCCATAATTTCTGCATCAGATGCATCTGGCTTACCATAAGCAATATTTTCTTTAATTGTACCTCCAAATAAAATAACGTCTTGAGGAACGATACTCATATTGCCTCTCAAATTTTCTAATTCAAAGTCATAGATACTTTTTCCATCAATTAGTATTTCGCCATTATCGATATCATAAAATCGAAGCAGGAGTGAAGCAATTGTAGATTTTCCTGCACCACTTGGTCCAACGATAGCAATTTTTTGACCAAAATTAGCTTCAAAACTAACATCTTTTAAAACGGCAATTTCGCTACGTGAAGGATAGCTAAAAGAAACAGTATTGAAGGAAACATTACCTTTGATTTTTTCGACAATCGGATTTGGACTAGAATTTATCTTTTCTGGTACTTCGTCTAAAAGTTCAAAAACACGCTCCGTTGCTCCAACTGCTTTTTGAATTTGAGCATACATTTCGGCAATTCCTCCAAAAGAAGCACCTATAAAAGTAGTGTACAAAATGAAAGAGATAAGATCTCCAACACCTTCAACTTCACCTTTTATAGTCAACGTAATACCATACCAAACCACAGCAACTACACAACCAAACAGACATAAAATAATAAATGAAGCAAAGTAGCCGCGATATTGTCCACCTTTAATTGCAATTTTTACAATCTCTGTGATCTTATTTTTATAACGTTGCAGTTCGTACCACTCATTTGCAAATGCTTTTACATTGGTAATTCCCTGCAAAGTTTCTTCGACAATGACTTGACTTTCTGCCACTTTATCTTGTGTTTTTTTACCGTATTTACGAATAAAACGACCAAAAATTACGGCAGCAACAGCAACCAAAGGCACAATTGCAAGCATCATAAAAGTTAACTTAGGACTAATGTTTCCTAAAATTATAAAACCACCTATAATCAAAATTAACTGACGCAAAAATTCGGCGATTGTTGTAGTAAAGGTATCTTGCAATTGCGAAATATCAGCACTAATTCGGCTGTTTAGTTCACCAACACGCTTTTGTGAGAAAAACGACATGGGTAATTTAATCAGATTTTCGTACAGTGCAAAACGAATATTAGAGAGTGAGTTTTCGGTAAAATTCACAAAAAGATAAATTCTGAAGAAAGAGAAAATGGCTTGTAGAACTAAGATTACCATTAGTCCTAGTGCGACTTGGTTTGCTTTTCCCAAATCTTTATTGGTTACGCAGTCTACCAGCATTCCCATTAATTTCGGAAAAGCGAGTGCTGTAGCGCTGGTTAGCAATAAGAAGAATAAACCGAGGAAAAATTTCCATTTATGATTTTTAGCATATTTGAAAATTCGTAGTGCTTTTTGAAGGGAATTAGAGTCTAATTTAGCTTTCGGTAAATCGTTTTCTTTAAATCTTGCCATTTATTTTTAATTTATTGCTACAAATGTATAACTATACCACTTGAATACAAAAAAAATTACATTTTTACTAAGTGGGCTAAATTGCTGGTTTCTAAACCTAAAATAGGGATACACAAAAAATATTCAAAATTTTTTTAAAATAGGCTTGCAATTACCGATTCTAGCTGTATATTTGCACACCTTTAAGAAAGGGCGATTAGCTCAGCTGGTTCAGAGCACCTCGTTTACACCGAGGGGGTCGGGGGTTCGAACCCCTCATCGCCCACAGAATATAAACCTTCAAGATCTTTTGATTTTGGAGGTTTTTTTATTTTTAACTATTCAATAAATCATTGAGTTTGTTAAACGTGTTTTGTTGTTCATGATAGCTTTAGTAAAGGATCAATGGTATTGTTAAGCGCATGGATAAATTTGAATTTCTTGCTTGCTCTGAGTTGAATTTCAAAAATCTCATATTCTGGCTTTATAAATTAACATTTACATTTCCAATTCGTCTTTGAGATTAATTTACGATCTAAGTAAAAATTATTTCCATGGTAATCATCTTTTCATAAATCTTTCAACATCTATCGTAATATATAGGTATACGAAGGTTTTTTATATTTAGGAGCTATTTCCTGTCATTCGCTGTATCTTCTATTGCTTAAAAAAAGCAATAGAAGGATGCCGCTGCTACCAGGGCTAGGATTTAGCTATTCTGCTTAAATTTTGTGTTCCAGATCAAGCAAGTTTCTGCGACCTATATATAAGGAGTAAATACAGCAGTAAAATTAACTGAATCGAGTTCGAAGTTCTAGCATTATTATAAAGTGACAAAGAAACCTCTCAAAACCCAATAAAAAGAGTGAAGTTTTAAAAGAGTTAAAAGTTAATACCCAACATATTCTCGTAAAATCCCACCAGAAGCAAGAAAGAGGAGTAGAGTAAAAGCAAATACCCCACGTAAATCCTAAGAAACCGATCGAAAGCGATGTAAAAGGCTAAAAAGACAATAGTGTAAAGTGTTCACAAGATTAAGGTTTCCAAAGAGTTAAGAATTTATTAAAAAAAAAGATTGAAATAATGCAATAAAAAGGGTTGTTTATGTAAATAAAGTGACTATTTTTGCACCCGCAACAGCGACACGTTCTACTTTTTACTGACTACGAATTGAGATATTACAGCGGAGATTTTCTTCAAAAATAATATCAAAATAAAGTTTGTGTAGTAAGAAAAAACGTTTTACATTTGCACCCCGCTAAAGGCGCAAGTTATTTGAGATACTGACAAGGAAGAAT
>NZ_LLWK01000029.1 GCF_001529295.1 Flavobacterium sp. TAB 87 | reverse complement strand
TAGCCCTGGTAGCAGCGGCATCCTTCTATTGCTTTCTTTAAGCAATAGAAGATACAGCGAATGACAGGAAATAGCTCCTAAATATAAAAAACCTTCCTAAACCTATATATAACGATAGATGTTAAAACAAAAAAAAACGACCATCAATTGATGGCCGCTTTGTATTAAAACTCTATACATTATTATGGATGACATGTTTTATCTAAATAATTTTTCTTGCCAGACTCACAAGTTGGAATTTGATCGAAAGGATAAGGCTTGCCCGTAGCAGGATTCTTTATCTCTAATTTGGTTGTGTAATTATCTCCATCGTCATCAGTATCTAAAAAATCTGGAATTCCATCTCCATCTGTATCATCCGGATTCACAACTCCTTTATTAAGTTCTGATGCTGTCCAAACGTATCCGTCACCATCTATATCTTCATACATAGAAAGAACGCCGTCAGGTTCTGCCACACTTTGATTATTGATTATTTTATATTCATGATCTAAACGTTTTACTTCGTAGAGTTTAAAACTGAAAACTAAAGGGGAATAAGAAGGAATACTATTACTACCCCCTGAATAATATCCCAGTCCAGAAGGAATAAAGATCATACCTACACCATAATTATCGTATTTCACACTACCATCTGCGTTTGAAGAATAGGTTCCCGTTTTAAACTGTGGAAAAATTTCTTTCCAACCTCTTATAGTTCCAAATAAATCCATAAAACTAGCTGGATTCATCACTGTTTCAAAATGAGTGGAAGTTTGTGTAGAAACTCCTTCAGCTGCAGTCGTTTTTAAATAGCTTCCGCTGTAAGCTGCTAAAACACCATCGACATTCATCGGTTTTTCGCCCGTACCTTCACGAATTACCAAATAATACAATTCATACTCTATTTCGTGCACCTTTACTAACCTACTTAACAATTTTGGAAAAGCTGCATTATCTTTATAGGATAAAATATTTGGTTGCGTTCCTCCAGCAGGAATTTTAGCAACAGTTACATTATACTCCGCATCTACAGTAATATAATTGTTTTTTAAATATTCTTGGATATCAACTTTATCAATAGCATATTGCACATCGTAAGGTTTTGGCGGTACTATTTCGACCTCATCATCTTTCTTTGAACATGAAATTATTGAAAAAACTGTTAGTACTACTATAAAAGAATATTTAATTTTGTTCATTATTGCTTGTAAATTTAGGTGCGCAAGATACAATATTGATTTATTTTTGTAAACAATTTAACTCCGATTTTAGAAAAATTATGAGAATAGACAAATACTTATGGTGCGTGCGTTATTACAAAACCAGAAACATGGTCACCGAGGCATGCAAAAAAAATCATGTAACAGTAAATGGACAAGTAGCCAAGCCTTCTAGAGAAGTTTTTGCTACCGACAAAATCACTTTTCGAAAAGATCAAATTACACAAATTATTACTGTACTTGATATTCCCGAAAGTCGCGTAGGCGCAAAATTGGTCGATATTTATAGAAAAAATGAAACGCCTGCTGAAGCATACGCCCATTTAGAATTACTAAAGCTCTCTAAAGAGCACTATCGCAAAAGCGGAACGGGTCGTCCAACAAAAAAGGATCGTCGTGATCTGGATGAATATGGTAACGAAATAGAGGAAGATAAAGATGAAACTGACTAAAGAATATTGGGAAGATCGATACCAGCAGCAACAGACTGCTTGGGACATTGGCTCGATCTCTACTCCGTTAAAAGAATACATAGATCAACTGACCGACAAATCGCTTTCTATACTGATTCCTGGTGGTGGAAATAGCTATGAACTGGAATACTTACTAGAAAATGGCTTTGAGAGCGTATTCGTTGTTGATTTTGCGACTACACCTTTACACTATATTAGAAAGAGAATTCCACATCTCCAATCAGAACAATTAATTCAGGCCGATTTCTTTGAATTAGAAGGACACTTTGATCTGATCTTAGAACAAACCTTCTTCTGCGCACTAAATCCATATTTGAGAGAGAAATATGTAGAAAAAGTAAAGTCATTATTAAAACCAAACGGCAAAGTTGCTGGTGTATTCTTTCAATTTCCCTTAACTGAGGTTGGCCCGCCTTTTGGTGGTTCAAAAACAGAATACGAAAATTTATTTAGAACTAATTTTAGAATCAAAAGTTTAGAAACCGCATATAATTCGATTAAACCGAGACGAGAAAACGAACTGTTTTTTATCTTTGAAAAAAAATAAATACTATGAGCAAAAATATAATTTTAAATCATCAAGAAATCGAGCACAAAATAAAACGTATTGCTTACCAAATTTACGAGACTTTTGTAGATGAAGAAAATATCGTTATAGCTGGAATTGCCTCGAATGGCTATGTTTTTGCTGAGAAAATTGCTGCTGCTTTAGAACATATTTCTCCAATAAAGGTTTCTTTATGTAAGGTTACCATAGACAAACAAAATCCAACTGCGCCAATTACAACAAGTCTAACTGTTGATGAATACACTGACCGTGGTTTGGTTTTAGTTGATGATGTGCTTAACTCCGGCACCACACTTATATATGCAGTGCGCCATTTTCTAGACGCTCCTTTAAAGAAATTTAAAACTGCAGTACTAGTTGACCGAAATCATAAGAAATATCCAGTAAAAGCAGACTTTAAAGGCATTTCTCTTTCTACTTCGTTATTAGAGCACGTTCAAGTTGTTTTTGACAACGAAAGTGATTGTGCATTTTTAAGCTAATAAGCTCAGTATATCTTGGACTGTTTCATCAATCTTTCTATCATCAACCACCACTTTATGCTGCGCTTGATTGTAATAATAGCTTCTATCAAATAAATGCTTTGCGATAAACTCTTTTAATTCATCATCATTCATTTGCGCTATGAGCGGCCTTTTACTTTTATTTACCGATAAACGACTAAACAAGGTTTCTATAGAGGCTCTTAGATATATAGAAAGCACATCCTCTCTTACTAATAACTCGTGATTGTTCGCATAACATGGTGTTCCTCCTCCTAAACCGATAATCATTTCAGTGGGTTCTTGCAGTAATTCGACAAAAGTTTGGTGTTCTAGTTTTCTAAAGTAGATCTCTCCGAATTGCCCAAAAATTTCACTGATCTCTAAATTGGCCTTATTTTCGATTACTTTGTCCAAATCGACAAAAGGAATTTCTGTTACGCCAGATAGCTTTTCGGCAATTGTAGATTTTCCACAGCCCATATAACCTAATAATATTATTTTTTTCATGATAGTAAAACCCTATGAATTAAGGAATTGAAAATTAAAGTTAAAAAAAGACAAATTTATAATAAAATTGCTTGGAAATAATAAAAAAAACTCCTTATATTTGCACCCGCATTCAAGCAAACAATTATGACTCGATAGCTCAGTTGGTAGAGCACATCACTTTTAATGATGGGGTCCTGGGTTCGAGCCCCAGTCGGGTCACAAATGAAGTGATCAACACATAATTTAATTGAATGCATTGACTCGATAGCTCAGTTGGTAGAGCACATCACTTTTAATGATGGGGTCCTGGGTTCGAGCCCCAGTCGGGTCACAAAAGGTTGAGTATTTATTTACTTGACCTTTTTTGCTTTTAGGCCACGTGGAGAAACGGTAGACTTGCCAGCTTGAGGGGCTGGTGCTCGCAAGGGCGTGTGGGTTCAAATCCCACCGTGGTCACTACAAAGACAAAAAGCCTGAAAAACTATTTTTTCAGGCTTTTTTATTTTTCACAACAAGTTTGAAACTTTTAACGGTAGTGTTTCGGACTATTGACACACTCTTCTTACGCACAATTACGGCGAATAGATCAAAAGTCAGGAAGACACAAAGAATAGCAGATACACGACATTAACCCTCCTTTTCATTTCTCAATCTTTACCAGCTTGTTTTTTTTATTTGTTAATTTCTCCCAGTGTTTAATTTTATCTTCTTACAACACTTCTAACTATCTTCACCTAACATGAAATCAATCTCGGATCCTTTATGCAATTAGATAGGATTTCTTAGCAAGAAACCCATACGCTACCTAACGAACTTCAAATATCTTATTTCCTTCAGCCCTTTACTTGATATAATTAAGATCTAAAATACAAACAAATACAACTCCCGAAAAAAGCAGAAGAGCAAAAAAAACTGCAGTAAAATGATTTACCACAGCTCTTTTACTTTGAAACTTTATAAATTATTTTAACTTTAACCGTATTCAATTTTATTCAGAAAAAGACATGTTATCTCTCGTGTTTTTCTGCACTGAGATAGCACCAAAAATCGCTAATAGAAATGCAAAAGCATAAAATCCTTTTTCACTAGGTAAAATTGTTGCATTCCATAATCCGACAACAAGTAGCACAATAGATAAAAGCGTTCCGAACCAACAAATCCCATAATACATATCTGTAACGGGAAGTTTCTCTAGTCGATCTCGTACACTTTTCTGCAGAGATACAACTGCAAAAAGCCCAAACATTAATACCGTAAAGTAATATCCTTTTTCATTTAATAACATTTCGGCCCTACTGAGACCAATTATAAAACCTGCTGTTCCGGCTGCAAGAGCCACCCATGATGCTGCTATAAAAGCATTCGACGTTTTTTGTACCATATTTATATTATATTTATTTGTATTTAGAAAAAATTGCAGAAGAGGAAGGCGTCCAAAAGCAACATCTCTGACCGCTTGTTTTTAATGCACTATTTGCCCAAGTATTGCACGTCTGAAGTATACTATAACTTCCGGTAGCTTCATAAAAAGCATCATTTTTTCCATAATTAGCATTGGTCTTAATGACTAAAAAATTTCCCAAGCTATCCTTTTGAAAACTTTTATCTATAAAACTTATGAGCCGTTGGTATTGCTCTTTGCTGATTTTTATTGCTTTACAGTCATCGCCCTGCTTCATTTTTTTATAATAGGTTGCATGAATAGCAGTAGTACTCAATCCGGTGGCTGCTTTTAAAGCTACAGACGCTCTTAAATCAGACCAAGTGGGCGTTTCTAAGTAAAATCCTTTATCCCCCCAACCTAATGCGATAAATTTATACGTAGAATCTGCGGCTTGAGTGTTGTTGTAAGGGACTTTCGCCACCCAGTCCATTTGATCATTTTTCACAGGCATTACAATGTCAGTATGCACTCCATTAGTCAGTATAAATATTTCTACTTCTTCCTTAGTTCCTACTTCTTGTTTGATCGTTATTGCACTAAGCGCAAAAGATATCAAACCATAGAAAACTAGTAAACCAGTTACTAATAGCAGCGCTTTAACAAAAATCTTAACTGTTTTTCTCACTTTAAAGTAATAAATTATTTAATTTTCAAAAGTAATTAAAATACTTTCACATTAAAATTATAATCAATTAATTACAACGAAAAATCTTATCTTATAAATTAACAACCTTTTCACGAGTACTTCTTTAAATAAAAAGAAATTGAAAAAAGAAATTCCCAAATAAAAGCAAAAAAACCTATGCTTATCGCTACTACTCTAAAAGCCAATTGCCCTATTTATTGTTTTTGAAAAGCAGTACTTAAAATTACAATACGCCTTGTAAGGTTTATACATCTCAAACATTGACTTTCGGGAATGTTAACAAAATAGATTTTCAAAAACCATAAATAATCGTATTTTTACCGTTCAAAATCAAGAAAAACAAATGGGCAAAATCATTGCGATTGCTAATCAAAAAGGAGGCGTTGGAAAAACTACTACATCTATAAATCTTGCCGCTTCATTGGGTGTTTTAGAGAAAAAAGTATTACTAATTGATGCTGACCCTCAAGCTAATGCGACGTCAGGACTGGGAATTGATGTAGAAAATGTAGAAATTGGAACCTACCAAATTTTAGAGCACAGCCACACTCCAAGAGAAAGTATTGTTAAATGTTCTGCTCCAAATGTAGATGTGATTCCGGCACATATTGACCTTGTTGCCATCGAAATCGAATTGGTTGATAAGGAAAACCGCGAGTATATGCTTAAAAAAGCATTAGAAAGCGTAAAAGACGATTACGATTTTATAATCATTGACTGCGCGCCATCATTAGGCTTATTAACACTAAATGCCTTGACTGCAGCAGATTCTGTTATAATTCCCATTCAATGTGAATATTTTGCTTTAGAAGGATTAGGAAAATTATTAAATACCATAAAAAGTATTCAAAAAATACACAACCCAGATTTAGATATCGAAGGACTACTGTTAACGATGTATGACTCGAGACTGCGCTTGTCTAATCAAGTTGTAGAGGAAGTTCAAAAGCATTTTAACGATATGGTTTTTGAAACCGTGATTCAACGAAATGTAAAATTAAGTGAAGCGCCAAGTTTTGGCGAAAGCATTATTAATTATGACGCAACCAGCAAAGGTGCAGTCAATTACATTAATTTAGCGCAAGAAATTATAAAGAAAAACAGCAAATAGTTTGTATGACAAAGGCAATTAAAAAACAAGCATTAGGAAGAGGTTTATCCGCATTATTAAAAGATCCTGAAAACGATATTAAATCAGTTTCGGATAAAAATGCAGACAAAGTTGTTGGAAACATCATTGAGCTTGAAATTACTGCTATCGAAATCAATCCGTTTCAACCGAGAAGCAATTTTAACGAAGAATCATTGCGAGAATTAGCTACTTCTATTAAAGAATTAGGTGTAATTCAACCCATAACCGTTCGTAAATTAGAGTTCAATAAATACCAATTAATTTCGGGAGAGCGTCGTTTAAGGGCCTCTACTTTAGTTGGATTAACTACTGTTCCTGCATACATTCGAATTGCAAACGACAACGAATCATTAGTGATGGCCTTGGTTGAAAATATTCAACGTCATGACTTAGATCCAATTGAAATTGCACTTTCTTATCAACGTTTAATTGACGAAATTCAATTGACACAAGAGCAAATGAGTGAACGAGTTGGAAAAAAACGTTCGACAATCGCGAATTATTTGCGTTTGTTAAAATTAGATCCAATTATTCAAACCGGAATTCGTGACGGTTTTATTAGTATGGGACATGGTCGGGCAATCATTAGCATTGAAGATTTAGACGAACAGACTGATATCTATCAAAAAATAGTAAGTCAGAACTTGTCAGTACGTGAAACCGAAACTTTGGTAAAAAACTACCAAGAAGGTCTAAAGCCTAAAGCAGAGGGAAAAACGAAACCGGCGGCTTCTTTTGTAGTAAAAGAAACTCAAAAAAATACTTTTAACGATTACTTCGGAACAAAAGTAGATATAAAAGTGGCTGGAAGTGGCAAAGGAAAGATCACGATTCCTTTTCAATCTGAAGAAGATTTTAGCCGATTAATGAAATTAATAAACGGATAGTGAATAAAATTGTATTCATAAGTATTCTCTTTTTTATAATAGGAAATACAACTGTTTTTTCCCAATCAAAAAAAGATAGTGTTGCGGTTGCAAAAGACACGCTGCCCTCGCTAGACATCGACCCATTGACTCCTGCAAAAGCCGCTTTTTACTCGGCGATTTTACCAGGGTTGGGGCAAGCGTATAATAAAAAATACTGGAAGATCCCGATTGTTTACGGAGCAATCGGAACCAGTTTGTACTTATACATTGACAACAACAAAAAATATCATGATGTTCGAGACGCCTACAAACGAAGATTAGAAGGCTATGATGATGATGATTTTCAGTTCTTAAAAGATAAGAGTCGTCTTATTTCTGCTCAAAAATTTTACCAACGCAACCGAGATCTTTCCGCTCTTTTTGTCGTTGGTTTTTATGTTTTAAATATTATCGATGCCAACGTTGATGCGGCTCTGATTCAATTTAACGTAAATGATCGATTGTCACTTTGTCCAGATGTTTATACAAATGATGTAACATTTAAACCAAATGTAGGACTAACTTTTAGCTACAACTTTTAAAAAGAACAGAAGTGTTCTTAAAATTAAAATAAAATACAATGAAAATTGCACTTTTAGGATACGGAAAAATGGGACAAGTAATCGAAAGGATTGCTTTACAAAGAGGACATGAGATTGTTCTTAAAAAAGACGAATTTAACACCTACGACGGCTTAGAAACAGCAAATGTTGCAATCGACTTTAGCGTTCCTAGCGCTGCAGTTCCTAATATTTCTGCTTGTTTTAACAATGGAGTTCCGGTAGTTTCTGGAACCACGGGATGGCTTGAGCATTACGATGAAGTTATTGCACTTTGTGCAAATAAAAAAGGTGGTTTCATTTCTAGCTCCAATTTTAGCTTAGGAGTAAATATCTTTTTTGGTCTGAACGAATACCTAGCCAAAATGATGGCAACTTTAGATACATATAAAGTCAGTATAGAAGAAATTCATCACATTCATAAATTAGATGCACCAAGCGGAACTGCAATTTCTCTAGCTAAGGGAGTAATCGAAAATAGCACGTTTACTAATTGGACGATGGAATCGCCAAAAGCAAACGAAATTCACATTGATGCAATTCGCCAGGGTGAAGTACCGGGCACTCATACTGTCAGTTATCAATCTGCAGTAGACACTATCGAAATTAAACATACAGCTCACAATCGCGAAGGCTTTGCCCTTGGTGCCGTAATTGCTGCCGAATGGTTGGCGGGAAAACAAGGCGTATTTACAATGAAAGACGTTTTAAACATCAAATAATATCATTTTTGCTTAGAGATTTTGTTTCTTAGTCAAATTAAACAATACAATTATGACACTATATTTATGGTTTGTATTTTTCCTAGTGATGCAACTAGTTCACTTTTTAGGAACATGGAAAATGTACGAAGCAGCAGGAAGAAAGAAATGGGAAGCTGCCATTCCGGTTTATAACGCTATCGTTTTAATGAAAATTATTGGTCGACCAACGTGGTGGACTATTTTACTTTTCATTCCGATCATTAACCTTATCATGTTCCCAGTTATTTGGGTTGAAACTCTACGTTCTTTTGGAAAAAACACCACAGCAGATACGCTATTGGGCATTTTTACTTGTGGACTTTACATTTACTATGTTAACTATACGCAGAAATTAGAATACGTTCCGAACAGAAGTTTGCACGCCCAAAACAAGACAGCTGATACTTTAAGTTCGTTGCTTTTTGCGATTATTGTAGCAACGCTAGTGCATACTTACATAGTGCAACCGTATACAATACCAACTTCTTCCTTAGAAAAATCACTTTTAATTGGAGACTTTTTATTTGTTAGTAAAGTAAATTATGGACCGCGTGTACCAATGACTACGATTGCATTGCCTATGGTTCATGATTCCATTCCTTTTATCAAACAAAAATCATACGAAAAATGGCCACAATTACCCTATTTAAGATTACCCGCTATCGAAAAAATACAGCGAACTGACATTGTCGTTTTTAACTGGCCAATGGACACCGTGTATCAGTTTTTTGATAAATCAGGTCGTCACGTAGACAAACCGGTCGATAAGAAATCAAATTACGTAAAACGTTGCGTTGGTGTTCCTGGTGATAGCTTATCTATAAAAGATGGTTTTGTTTTTATTAATGGAAAACAATTAGCGCTACCAGAACGTGCTAAACCACAATACTCTTACGAAGTAGCTTTGGACGGAAAGACCCCAATTGATTTTGAATATTTAACCCGAGAATTAGACATCACAGATTTCGCTGGTTATAAAAATCCTGCAGCGAGAGATACTATCATTTTTAGTGCACTAACCGAAGTTAGCGCAGAACGATTAAAAAACACGCCAGGAATAACTGCAGTTACTCGAATGATCAGCAAAGGTAATGATAACTCTATTTTTCCTCATAACGGCAAAGGAAACATGGATAATATGGCTGCGCTCTATATTCCTGAAGCTGGAAAAACAGTTGCATTAAACTTACAAACG
Source organism: Flavobacterium sp. TAB 87 (assembly GCF_001529295.1). Classification (GTDB taxonomy): domain Bacteria; phylum Bacteroidota; class Bacteroidia; order Flavobacteriales; family Flavobacteriaceae; genus Flavobacterium. The sequence goes on along the minus strand of NZ_LLWK01000029.1, from coordinate 113,931 downwards.
TTACCTTATTATAAGGAAATCATTCGTAATTACGAAGGAAACGATTTAAAAGTCAATGGAAGTGAAATTCGTATTAATGGAGAAATTGCTAAATCTTACACGTTCAAACAAGATTATTATTGGATGATGGGAGATAACCGACACAATTCTGAAGACAGCCGTTATTGGGGGTATGTTCCAGAAAACCATATCGTAGGAAAACCAGTTTTTATTTGGATGAGTTGGGATACGAACGGAAAAGGATTTAATAAAATTCGTTGGGACAGAGTTTTTAGCACTGTTGATGGCGAAGGACAACCGCAATCGTACTTTAAATATTTCTTAATTATTCTTGCTTTGTTTTTCGTCGGAGATTATTTTTGGAAAAAAAGAAAAGAGAATAAAGCATAACAATCTATTATAAAACTTTAAAGTCTAAAGTCGTACCGTAATTTGCATCACTGCAAGTGCTGACTTTAGACTTTCCGTTTTTAAAAACAACAAGACTTAAGAAAATGGATTCACTACTTCTTCCAACCTATTTCCCCTCTATCAGTCACTTTGCAGCAATTGCACAAGCGGATACTGTGACTTTTGAGATTGAAGATAATTTTCAAAAGCAAAGCAACCGCAACCGAACATATATTTATAGCCCAAACGGAATTCAGCTTTTGAATATTCCTGTTAAGCATTCTAAAGACAGTCGACAAAAAAGCAAAGACATAGTAATAGAGCCTGATTTCGATTGGCAAAAGCAGCACTTTAAATCATTAGAAACAGCTTACAGAAGCTCGCCATTTTTTGAATTTTTTGAAGATGACATTTATCCTATTTTTGAAAGAAAATATACTTTTTTAATGGACTTGAATTGGGAAGTTTTTGAAATTATGTGCAAATGCTTACGCATGAAAATTAACTATTCAACCACGAGTGAATATCTTAAAGAAGTTCCTGATAGCATAGATTACCGAGCATTAGCAAACGGCAAAAAAGACGAGCATAAATTTGAAAGCTATACCCAGGTTTTTGCAGATAAGCATGGGTTTATAAATAATCTCAGCGTACTAGATTTACTTTTTAATGAAGGAAAGTTTGCTGCTGACTACTTAAGAACTCAGCAACTATCATTCTAATCATTCCATTGAAAGTGTGGCAATAATCGGGAAATGATCTGAATTTTCGAAATCAGAAAAGCTCTCAAACTTCTTTACTTTCATACTATAATCCGCAAATATATAATCGATTCTAGCTGGGTAATACTTAAACTTATAAGTAGCACCAAAACCTTCACCAGCTTCTTCGAAACTGTCTTTTAAAGATCCTTTGATGTTTCTATATACATAGGAAAACGGACTGTTGTTCATATCTCCGCAAATAATTATCTTATACTTGCACTCCTTTTTATGTTCTTTAAAAATCTCCGCTTGTTGCTGCTGCTGTTTAAATGCTTTACCAATCCTTGAAAGTAATAAATTAGATTTCTCTTGATTGATTACGTCAATATTTTCGGAAATCTCATTGACGTCTGGAGAAATTTTAATTGACTGCAAATGCATATTATAAACCCGCACAATGTCCTTTCCACGTTTGATGTCGGCGTAAATTACATTATTGTTGGAATTGGGAAATTCAATATTTCCTTGATATAAAATAGGGTATTTAGAAAAAATGGCTTGACCTGTCTTTATTTTATTGCCTTCCATTACAATATAACGATGTGGATATACCTTTAAATCGATATTTCCTGAATTAGAATATTCTTGAATGCATAATATATCAGGATTCTTTTCATTTATAAATTCCAAAATATTATCGGGTATATCATCTCTCGGCACCCATTTAAATACATTTAAAAGCCGAACATTATAACTCATCACCGTAAAATCTTTGGTATCTGATTTGTATTCGGGAGCACTAAATTTGTAGAATTTATTGATAAAAGTAATACCCATCAACAAAACGAGACCCGAAAGAATCATTCGCTTCTTCAGCAATAAACCCCAATACAAAAAAAACAAACCATTTAGCACAAAAAACAAAGGCATAAACAAAGTAAAAACAGACAATAATGGGAAAGCTCTGGGCGCCAAAAACGGCAAAATATAAGCGCTGAATGTTAATACAGTCAACACTATATTAAAAAAGAACATGATCTTATTAAACCACGAGAGATTTTTCATTGCAGTGTGTTAAGGATTATTTTCCTGCTTTAAACAGAAATTCTTTTTCTTCTTTGGATAAACAATCATAACCCGACTGACTAATCTTATCTAAAATTTCGTCAATTTGTTGCTGTCTTTTGTCTTTGGTGACAATTCGAGAGGTTGCTTTTTCGACAGGTGGTTGCTGTCTGTAATTTTTATGTACTTTTCGGAAAGCCGTTGCAGGTTTTCTGTGAAACATATTGGCAAAAAAATCAATTACACGAGAAACAACTGTACTTACATCGGTTCCGTTTTGCAGTAATTTAATATATAAGAACCCGAAAAAAGCTCCCGCCAAGTGCGACATGTGTCCGCCCATATTATCCAAGCGAAACTGCATTAAGTCTAACACTAAAACAACAGCGGTGATGTGCCACAATTTTACATTGCCGACCAATATCATTCGAATTTGCATTAACGGCTGATAGGTCGTTACAGCAACCAAAATTGCCATAATAGCTGCGGAAGCACCTACGATTGAAGCATTATATCCTAAAATATAAAATGCAATAGCAAACACTACTCCTGCAAAAACAGCACTTAATAAATACAGTCCTAAATACTGTTTTTGAGTAAAAAAAGTAAGAAATAATGAACTCGCAAAATTCAGTATAATCATATTAAAGAATAAGTGCAGAAAACCGTCGTGCAAAAAAGCATAGGTTAAAAATGTCCATGGATAATAAATAACCTCAGAAGGACTTGAAGAAAGTGCCAACCAACTAGGAAAAATAAAAAATCCTTTTGAAAAGTGGTAGAAAAAAATTAGAGAAACGAGAAAACATCCTACATTCCAATAAATTACTCTTTTTGCAATGCCTCCTACTTTGTATTGTAACTTTAAATCATCAATTATACTCATAAACTATTTCCTATAATTTTTATTAAAATTAAAAAATTAAATCCTAATTCCAACGATTGTCATTGAACTCATTTTTCTTCCAATAATACATAATTAAAAATCCAGCTACAGCACCACCAACGTGTGCAAAATGCGCAATACCAGGCCCACTGCTGCCAAATAAAGAATTACCATTAATGCCTAAAAACAAATCGATACCCAAAAGTCCCGGCACGAAGTACTTCGCTTTGATCGGCACTGGGATAAACATCAAAGCCAACTCGGCATTAGGAAACATATATGCAAAAGCAACTAGAAGTCCATAGATAGCTCCAGAAGCTCCGACAACTGTGCCCAGATAAGCACCTGTAAAGTTTTTAAAATCAGAAACAGTCATAATTTCTTGCCACCTCGTATCAATTTTTCCTTGATCTAAAAGTTGCAAAATATCTGCCTTCGCAAAACCGTGTTCAGCTAAAACTGACAATCCTTCTTGAAAAAAGTAGTAGTTAACACCAGTGTGCAACAATGCTGCTCCTAAACCACAAGAAACGTAAAAAAACAAAAACTTTTTAGCTCCCCAAAAATGTTCCAGAGCTGATCCAAACGAATATAATGCAAACATATTAAATGCAATATGCATTAAGCCTCCGTGCATAAACATGTGGCTAATCGGCTGCCAGAATTTAAATTCGGGATTCTCTGGAAAAAACATGGCAAAAAAATCATACGAAATAGGCACTAATTGTGAGCCTATAAAAAAGATCACATTAATGATCAATAGTTGTTTAACAACGGGAGTGATTTTCATCATAAGGCAAATTTTTTATCGATATCTTCCACACGCATCGTGATGAAAGTTGGTTTTTGAAAAGGAGAAATATTAGGATCTTTACAAGCAAACAGTCCGTTTACTAAATTGTCTTGTTCTTTTTCGGTCATGTAAGAACCTGTTTTAATCGCCAAACTTTTGGCCATTGACTTTGCAATCGTATCGTTTTGACTGTAATTATTCTCGGGGACACCATCTTGTAAATCAGACAACAATTGCTCAATTACCATAGACACTTCACTTTCGGTAACATTTACTGGAATACCAGAAATCACGATGTGGTCTTCTGCATTTTCATCAAACACAAAACCTGTAGTAACCAATGATTGCTGTAACTCGTGCACTAATTCCATTTCGCTCGACGAAAAAAACAAATTTAAAGGAAACAATAGTTGCTGACTTAATGCCTGATTAACAGTCATATTTAATAAAAATTGCTCGTATAAAATGCGTTGGTGCGCGCGCTGCTGATCGACAATAACCATTCCTGATTTAATGGGCGATACAATATACTTTTTATGAATTTGATAGGTTTTCTGTACAACTTGCTCCACGTCATTGTCATTAAATAAAGACGAAGTTATGGTATCACTTTCAAACGAATGCGAAGCAATTTCTTCTGCATCATGCTTTAACCCCACATACAAACTTTCCCAACTCGCTGTTACTTCTGGCTTTTTGTACGAATACGAGTTACCACCGGCAGTCGCTGTCGTTTGCTTTCTAGGTGGTTCCACCATTTCAAACGGATTAAAATTACCATCGACCTGTATCGTTGGCGTTTCGCCATCCAAATCCTTGTAATGATAAGGTGTATCCAAATTAGAATCACGATCAAAATCCAATACTGGAGCTACATTAAATTGACCTAAACTATGCTTGATCGATGCGCGTAAAATAGCATATAGTGCTTGTTCATCATCAAATTTAATTTCTGTTTTTGTTGGATGAATATTTATATCAATAGTATTGGGTGGCACTTCAAGAAATAAAAAATAACTCGGTTGTGCACCGTCTTTTAAAATTCCATCGTAAGCAGCCATCACCGCATGATGCAAATAACCACTTTTTATGTAGCGATCATTCACAAAGAAAAACTGCTCTCCTCTACTCTTTTTAGCAAATTCGGGCTTGCATACAAATCCTTGCACTTTTACAATCTCAGTCTCTTCCTTTACAGGAACTAACTTTTCGTTTGTTTTGCCTCCAAAGATACCAACAATACGCTGGCGAAAACTAGCCGCAGGCAAATTGAACATTTCGCTTCCGTTATGATAAAAAGTAAAATGAATACTGGGATGCGCCAAAGCCACGCGTTGAAATTCATCCATAACATGGCGAAACTCAACAATGTCTGACTTCAAGAAATTACGCCTAGCAGGAATATTGAAAAATAAATTTTTAACTGCAAATGCGGTTCCTTTTGGTAACACTGCAGCGTCTTGCGAAACAAATTTACTGCCTTCAATAATAATGTGCGTTCCTAATTCTTCCTGGTCTTGCTTGGTTTTCATTTCCATGTGTGCAATTGCAGCAATAGAAGCCAATGCTTCACCTCGAAAACCTTTAGTGTGCAACGAAAACAAATCTTCGGCATGGCGAATTTTAGATGTTGCATGACGCTCAAAACATAAACGTGCGTCGGTAACCGTCATTCCTTGTCCGTTATCAATAACTTGAACCAATGACTTACCCGCATCTTTAATAATCAATTTGATATCAGTTGCTTTGGCATCAACGGCATTCTCAAGTAATTCTTTGACTACCGAAGCCGGTCTTTGAACCACTTCTCCAGCAGCAATTTGGTTGGCAACATGATCAGGAAGCAATTGTATAATACTCGACATTAATAGGGAATTGGATTTGTGTTTTTGAAATTTGGTAAAATAACCAAGAAGCACAAATTTAGCAAATTTTGATTGTCTTTTGGGGATTATAAACTCATAAATAAAACAAAAAACCCATACTATTTAGCACAGTATGGGTTACGATTTATATCGTTGTGTGTTATTCTTTCAGTTCCAACGGAGTACCTTCATCAATTTGAATAGCCCCCGAAGTCAACATCGGATTTTTATAATCATGCATCAAAGAAGCTTGATTGCGTAAAAAGGCCATTTTGATTGCTGCAATTGCAGCTTCAGTACCTTTGTTACCGTGAATTCCTCCACTTCTATCGATAGATTGTTGCTCGTTATTATCCGTTAAGACACAAAATATAACTGGCACATCCGTTTGTACATTCAAGTCCTTGATGCCTTGTGTCACTCCTTCACACACAAAATCAAAATGCTTAGTTTCTCCTTGAATTACGCATCCAATTACAATTACAGCATCCACGTTCTGTGTTTGTAACATTTTTTTGGCTCCATAAATTAGCTCAAAACTACCCGGAACATTCCAGCGAATAATATTTTGCTCGTGAACCTCATTATCAATTAAAGCATTATATGCACCATTATATAAACCTTCAGTCACTTTTTCATTCCATTCGGAAACGACTACTCCAAAACGGAAATTTTTTGCCTTCGGTAATTTGTTTTTATCGTATTCTGATAAATTTTTATTTGCAGTTGCCATGTTTACACTTTTTGATTAAGAAACTAAAGTTAAAAAAATAAAGGTTAGAAGCGAGAAGAAATTTATACATTTCTAATAACTTCTAACCTTCACTACAATTTATTGTCGTATTACTGAGCCAAACCAATCAAGGCATCAACAGAAGAACCTTCTGGAGTTGCTTCGTACTTTTCTTTGATTTCATTAAAATATTTCAAAGCATCATCCTTTTTCCCTAAAGACAAAGCAGTTTTTCCAGCTTTTAATAAAAAACGTGGCGTTGTAAAATCGTTTTTATTATAATCTGAAGCTTTTACGTAATAGTCTAAAGCTTCTTTTGGTTGATTTTTTTGAGAGTAAGCATCACCAATTGCTCCTTTTGCCAAAGCTCCCAAGATCATATCATCTGATTTGAAGTTTTCTAAAAATTCGATCGCTTGATCATATTTACCCGTGTTCAAATAAGAAATACCAGCATAATAATTTGCTAAATTTCCAGCAGCTGTGCTCGAGTATTCATCAGCAATTTTCAAGAATCCAAATTTACCTTCAGAACCGTTTAAAGCTAAATTATATAATGAATCACTTGCTACACCGTTTGTCGCTTTTTCAAAATTTTGTTGTGCAACGAACATTTCGCTAGCAGCATCAAGTTCTTTTGGAGCAGCAATAAATTTTTGGTAAGCCAAATATCCAATTGTTAAAATAGCAATACCTGCTACTAAACCAATAATGATGTTTTGATTTTTAGCAACAAAATCTTCCGTTTTAGAAGCAGTTTCGTCTAATTTTGAGAACACTTCAGCAGTAGTACTGTCTTTTTCATCAATGATAACGTCTTCTACCGTATCTTTAACTTCTTTTTCCTTAGGTGCTTTATATCCTCTTTTATTGTAAGTTGCCATTTAAAAAATTAATTTAGTGAACGGCAAAAATAAAATTTTTATTGAGACCTACGTAATAAAAAACGATTTTATATTTATTTTAAATATTTTTTTCTACAGAACGCAAAACTTACTGTCTTTTTAGTGCTAATTTATTCCATTTCCCAATCTTTAAAGTACTAGAATCTCGATATTTTTTGATAATTTGCAAGACTTTTTAAAAAGTTTCTTCAAAAACATAAACAATTACCACAGCGCACTTTACCACATGTATTTAAAAAAAATAGCCTTATTTAACTATAAAAATTTTGACGAAGCCAGCTTTCAATTTGACTCTAAAATAAACTGCTTCGTTGGAAAAAACGGAATTGGCAAAACAAATGTACTCGACGCAATTTATCACTTGGCTTATGGAAAAAGTTATTTTAACCCTCTAGCGGTACAAAACATCAAACATGGCGAAGAATTTTTTGTGATTGACGCCGAATTAGAAAAGAATGAACGCAATGAACAAATTGTTTGTAGCTTAAAAAAAGGACAGAAAAAAATACTAAAACGCAACGGCAAAGCCTACGATAAATTTTCGGATCATATTGGTTTTATTCCGTTAGTAATTATTTCTCCTGCAGATCGGGATTTAATAGTTGAAGGAAGCGAAACTCGCAGAAAATTTATGGACAGTGTGATTTGCCAACTCGACGCTCCATACTTGCAGCAACTTATTCAATATCAAAAAATAATTGTGCAGCGTAATGCTTTATTAAAGTATTTTGCTCTCAATCATGTTTTTGACAACGACACGCTATCTATATATAATGAGCAACTGAATGTTTTAGGAAAAGCGGTTTTTGAAAAAAGAAAAAACTTCATCGCCGAATTCATTCCAATTTTCAACAAACACCATCAAAGCATTACCGGAAATAATGAAACGGTTCAAGTTGTTTACGAAAGTAGCTTGTTTGAAAAAGAACTGCTTACTCTTTTACAAGAAAATATTGGTAAAGATCGAGCTTTGCAATATACAAGCGTCGGTATTCATAAGGACGATTTACTTTTCGAAATTGATGCGCATCCGATAAAAAAATTTGGCTCGCAAGGACAACAAAAATCATTTTTGATTGCGTTGAAATTAGCTCAATTTGAATTTTTAAAAAAACAAAGTGGCGTAAAACCTATTTTACTTTTTGATGATATTTTTGATAAATTAGACGAAAGTCGTGTTGCTAAAATAGTAGAAATGGTAAACACCGATACTTTTGGACAATTATTTATTTCAGACACACATCCAGAACGGACCGAAACTATTGTAAAATCAACACATCAATCGTACAAAATATTTAATTTATGATTGTATAGGGTTTTCAAAAATTAAAAAATCCTTATTTTAGCACAAACATAAAATGACCCCTAACAAAATAAATACTACATACATGAAAATTTCACAAATCTTAGTACTAATTACGGCCTTTATTGTTGCCTCTTGCAACGGACAAGCAGATAAAAAGATTGAAGTTCTTGCGCCCAAAGCATTTAGCGAAAAAATACACACAACAGCTAATGCACAAATTTTGGATGTTCGAACTCCAGAAGAGTTTTCGGGCGAACACCTTGAAAACGCAATCAATGTAGACTGGAAACAAAGTGACTTTGAAACTAAAGCAGCAGAATACGACAAATCAAAACCTGTTTTTGTGTATTGTTTGAGTGGTGGTAGAAGTAAAAAAGCTTCGGAAAAATTAAGTGAAATGGGCTTTACAACCATTTATGAATTGGAAGGTGGAATTATGAAATGGAATTCTGCTGGACTTGGCAAGCCACTAGACAAAGTAGTTGGAATGACCAAAGCTGACTACCTAAAAATGATTACGAGTGATAAAAAAGTACTAGTCGACTTTTATGCAGAATGGTGTGGACCTTGTAAAAAGATGGAGCCGTACTTGACTAAAATGGGCACAGATCCAGCTAGTGAAGTGCTTGTGATTAGAATTGATGTTGACAAAAACAAAACGTTAGCTACCGAAATGAAAATCGATCAATTGCCTGCATTAATCTTGTATAATAACAAGAAGGAAGAGCAATGGAGAAATTTTGGATACATTAGTGAGCAAGATTTAGTAAAAAAAATACAATAGTAAAATATGCTAACCATAGAATCACTCCAATTTTTAGATGATTTAAAAAACAATAACAATAGAGATTGGTTTTTAGAAAACAAAAAAAGGTATGAAATTTTCAAAACCGACTACCATCAATTGATTGGTGATTTTTTGGATGCTATGAAACCTTTAGACCCTTCCTTAGAACTGTTAGAAGTCAAAAATTGTACATTTCGTATTAATCGCGACATTCGTTTTTCTAAAGATAAGTCACCTTATAAATCACATTTAGGTATCTGGATTTCTAGTGGAATTAAAGGTTTGAATCGATCTGGGTATTACATTCACATCGAAAAAGACGCTAGCTTTATTGCAGGCGGATTGTATTCTCCCGAATCAGATGATTTAAAGAAAATTAGAAAAGAAATTGCCTTTTTTTATGACGATTTAGAAACTGTTTTAGCCGAGAAAACATTCAAGAAAGAATTTGGCACTTTAGATGTTAACGAAAGAAATTCGCTCAAAAATCCACCACGAGGATATGACAAAGAGCACCCCGCAATTTCTTTTTTAAAATTAAAGAGCTTTACGGCGAGTCAAAAAATAGATAGAGCTGAATTTTTAAAGTCTGATTTTGTTACTAAAATGAGCGCAAAGCTACTTGCTTTAAAACCTTTAAATGATTTCTTGAACCGTGGTTTAGCAACAGACGAATTTTAGGCGGATGCAAAAAAGAAAAATACTTTTCTTAGGCGAGTCTTATCGCGCAGACGCTATTACGTGGATGAACGGATTAAAAGAATTTGGCGATTTTGAAATAATTACATGGGAACTTCAAACTCCAAATAGCTCTAAACTGAAACGTATATTCGAATATAGTACAGCTCTTTTTTCCATAAAAAAAATAATTCGAATCGAAAAACCAGATATGGTTGTCGCAGAAAGAACTACGAGTTATGGTTTTTTGGCGGCTTTATCAGGTTCTAAAAATACCGCTATTGCGCAACAAGGACGTACCGACTTATGGCCAGAAAATTCTAAGCTGCTGCCTTTTAAAAAACTCATTCAGAAATTTGCGTTTCAAAAAGCACACCTTATTCACGCTTGGGGAGAAGTAATGACTGTTTCTATGAAAGCAATTGGAGTAGACATGAACAAAGTTTTGGTACTCTCCAAAGGAATTGACTTGGATGTTTTTACTCCTTCTCAAAAAAAATTCGATACAATACAAGCAATTGTAACGCGATCTTTGCAACCAGAATACCGACATGATAATATTTTAAAAGCATTTTCTATCGTAAACAAAAAGGGAATTGACTTCTCCCTGACTATTGTTGGCGACGGCTCTAGATTAAATAATTTGAAGGCTTTAGCCAAAGAATTACATATTGAGAATAAAGTGATTTTTACCGGAAGAATCCCAAATTCTCAATTACCAAACTTGCTGCAACAAGCAACTATTTATGTTAGCATGCCTATCACAGAAGGAGTGTCTGCATCTTTGTTCGAAGCCATGGCTTGCAATTGTTACCCTATTGTTTCTGAAATTGCAGGCAATCAAAGTTGGATTAGTTCAGGAAATAATGGCCATTTGGTTGCAATTGATAACGCTCAAAAATTAGCAGAAGCATTAATTTGGGCAAAAAACAACGACACTATTTGTCAAAAAGCTATTTTTGAAAATAGAAAAATGGTTGAAGAAAAAGCGAGTTACAAGATAAACATGAAAATTATTTCGGACAAATACCACGAATTAATCGATCGCAATTCGGCTGAATAAACTTTCAAATCAGTACGTTGATATTTTCAGCAATCTCCATACAACTCAATTATAATTCTTACTTTTGAAGTCTTAAAATACTCTTCAAAAAATAGTTCGTTTTTATGAAAATAACTGCTGATTTTTCTTTAAAAAATTACAACACTTTTGGTATCGAAGTCCTTGCATCAGAATTCATATCGGTTCATACGATTGAAGAGTTGAAAACTGTTTTGGCAGAAAACAAAACAAAGGAAAAATTTATTTTAGGCGGCGGAAGCAACATGCTTTTAACCAAAAATATTGATGCCTTAGTTATTCATATTGATTTGAAAGGAAAAAGAATCATTGAAGAAAATGATGAATTTGTTCTTGTTGAAAGTCAAGCGGGCGAAAATTGGCACGAATTTGTTCTGTGGACAATCGATCAAAATTTCGGGGGATTGGAAAACATGTCCTTGATTCCAGGAAATGTGGGTACGACTCCTGTACAAAACATTGGCGCTTACGGAACGGAAATAAAAGACACTTTTATTTCTTGCGAGGCAATGAACATAGAGAATCAAGAAATAAAAATCTTCAACAAAGCCGAGTGCAATTTTGGTTATCGGGAAAGTGTTTTTAAAAATGAAATAAAAAATCAATACATAATTACGTCAGTCGTTTATAAACTGACCAAGCACGAACATAAAATTAATACGTCTTACGGTGATATTTTAGGTGAATTAAACAAACAAAATATCTCGATACCTACTTTAAAAGACGTGAGTAATGCTGTAATTACCATCAGACAAAGTAAATTACCAGACCCCAAAGAATTGGGAAATAGCGGAAGCTTCTTTAAAAATCCGATTATACTAAAATCTGATTTTGAGAAAATTCATCAGCAATTTCCTGAAATGAAATTTTATGAAGTATCAGAAACTGAAGTAAAAGTACCGGCTGGTTGGCTAATTGAACAAACTGGTTTAAAAGGAAAACGTTTTGGTGACGCAGGCATTCATAAAAACCAAGCGCTCGTTTTGGTTAATTATGGAAATGCCACAGGTCAAGAAATTTTGGCCGTTTCAAAAAAAGTGCAAGATACCGTCTTTGAGATCTTCGGTATTCGAATTGAAGCAGAAGTAAATGTAATTTAAGCACAAAACAATGTATATCCCTAAGACTTATAAAAACGAAAATCCAGATGAAATTCGTGCTTTTTTAAAAGCGAATGGGTTCGGAATTTTAGTCAATCAAACCAACGGAAAATTGTGGGCTACTCATATTCCCATGATTTTGGACACCGACGATAATGGCAACGAAATTTTACACAGTCATATTTCTAAACTAAATCCACAAGCTGAAGGTTTTACAGAAAACGACCAAGTTCTAGCCATTTTTTCGGGATCGCACAGCTATATTTCTTCGTCTTGGTACGATCATGAAAATGTTCCGACTTGGAATTACAGTGCCGTTCATATATATGGTCGAATTAAAATTGTAGAACAGGAGTCTGCTCTTCGATCCTTAAAAAAATTAGTAGATCGCTACGAAGCCAATTCTGAGAAACCAATTCGCATTGAGAATTTATCCGAGAAAACAATGCAAGAAGCTAGAGGTATTATTGGTTTCGAAATTGAAATTGAAGAGATTCAAGCAGTCAAGAAACTATCCCAAAATCGAGACGATAAAAATTATAAAAACATCATTTCTGAATTAGAAAAAACCCAAGATATGCAAGCGATTGCTGTTGCTAAAGAAATGGGGAAATGTAGAAAGTAAATCAATTTTCTTTATTGAAAATCGGCAATTCCTACCTACATTTGCACTCGCAAGTTTCAAATTAAAAAGACATATAAATCAAATGCTTACAATTATTTTCTTCTTTTTTATTGCAATAGTTGTCATCCAACTTTCTTATTACCTTGGTATTTTTGCGAAATTTTCTTTTGCGAAACCACAAAACTTCACCTCTAAAAAAATTTCTGTCTCGGTAATTGTTTGCGCAAAAAATGAAGAGGAAAATGTCAAAAAATACATTCCAATTCTTGCCGAGCAAAATTATCCTGATTTCGAGATTGTATTAATAGACGATGCTTCAAGCGATGAAACTTTAGAAGTTTTTGAAGAATTCGAAAAAACGTATCCTAATATTCGCTTGGTTAAAGTAAAGAACAACGAAGCATTTTGGGGAAATAAAAAATACGCATTAACGCTTGGCATAAAAGCTGCAAAAAAAGAATATTTATTGTTTACTGATGCCGATTGCTATCCAACCTCTAACGAATGGATTACCGCAATGACTTCGCAATTTACGATGAATAAAACTATCGTTTTGGGGTACGGTGGTTACGAAAAAATAGAGCATTCTTTTATCAATAAAATTATTCGATTTGAAACCGTACTTACGGCACTTCAATATTTCTCATGGGCCAAAATCGGAAATCCATATATGGGTGTGGGTCGCAATTTAGCCTACAAAAAAGAAGAATTTTTTAATGTAAATGGATTCATAAAACACATTCAAGTTCGTTCTGGAGACGATGATTTATTTATAAACGAAGCTGCGAATGCTCACAATACAACGATATCTTTCACTCCAGAAAGCTTTACTTATTCTAAACCAAAAGAAACGTACAAAGAGTGGTTCAATCAAAAGAGAAGACACGTTTCGACGGCAAAATTTTATAAAATGTTCGACCAAATTCAGCTGGGCATTTTTTACTGTTCGCAATTCTTATTTTTACTTTTAGCGATTATTTTATTTGCATTTCAATTTCAGTGGATGATTGTGTTGCCTTTATTTTTACTTCGTTATTTGGCTTCTTGGCTTGTCGTGGGTTTCTCTGCAAAGAAATTTCAAGAAAAAGACCTAACAATTTGGTTTCCTGTATTAGAAATAGTGCTTATATTCACGCAAATCAATATCTTTATAACTAATATTTTTTCAAAACCAGTACATTGGAAATAAATTCTAAAATTGAAGAAGCGAAAAAAGGAGACCAAATTGCCTTTACTTTTTTATTAGATCGGTACTGGAATGAGGTTTACGGATTCTTACTCAAACGAACCGAAAACGAAACCACTGCCGAAGATATTACCATCGAAACTTTCTCGAAAGCATTTGATAAAATTGGCACTTATAATTCTGAATTTCAATTCAACACTTGGTTGATTGCCATTGCCAAAAACGTTCACATCGATTTATTACGCAAAAAAAAGTATAATCTTTTTGTACCCATTTCAGATCATGAAGATCAGCAAGCATATAATGTTGCCGACACTGCTCCTACTGCTGAAGACGAATTAATTACGGAGCAAAATCTTTCGCGTTTGCTGCGCTGCATCAAAGAATTAAAGCCACATTACCAAGAAGTAATTCAATTACGCTATTTTCAGGAACTTACTTACCAAGAAATTGCCCAAAAAATTGGTGAACCTTTGAGCAATGTAAAAATTAAGTTATTACGTGCTAAAAAATTGTTAGCAGAAATTATCAAAACTAAAAGATAATTCAGTAGCTTTATAAAAAGAATAAACAATTCTACGTTTATTTCTTAATTCATTCCATATTACTAAATATTAGTATTATCATTTTTACTTACTTAAAAGTTGTTTTTGCTTATGATTTAACTGCTACTTAACCTTTTAAACCCCATGAATTATGTCAAAATCAAGTATCTATGAAAACAGTTGGATTGATATTGTTTTCGAAAACAAGAACAAGGAATATGGTGCATATCAACTGCGTCATGACAATTTAAAGACTTCATTTACAGCGCTTTTAATGGGTTTATTATTTGTGGCTAGCGTAACTTCTGTTCTGTTTTTTGTAAATAAAATTAAAAATCCGATTAGTGTAAATCCAGTTGACATTCCAATCATCGATGAGACCATTCATGTTACAAAAGTCGATTTGCACGAAGAACCAGAGCGCGCAGCTCCAGTACTACCCACAACACAAGTGACACCGCCTGCTCCTATCACTATAAAAAGTCAGTTGGTTAATCCTGTAATTGTAAAAAGTGATTTAGTTGTTGCCGATATCGCAAAAGCGAGTGATAATGTGATTCCAGTAAACCAAGATAGTACTGGATCTGGAACTGAACTAAGTACTTTCCCGAGGGTTGGAACCGAAAATGGAACAGCGACTACTGGAAATCTTGATCCAGGCACGGGTATTATTAATAGCAATGCTGTCGATGTAATGCCGGCTTTTCCTGGCGGAATTGACAAATTTTATAAGTATGTCGGTACTACCTTTAGACAGCCCGATTTAGAATCTGATCAAGTTTTTCGCGTTTATGTTTCTTTCGTAATCGAAAAAGATGGCACTATGACTGCTATTAAAGTTTTAAAAGATCCTGGTTTCGGCTTAGGAAAAGAAGCCATTCGAGTATTGCAATCTTTAAAAACAAAATGGAGTCCTGGAATTGTAAATTCTAAACCTGTACGAACAGCGTACAATTTACCTATTATAATTAAAGCGCAATAATTATTAAAAGCAGGTCTTCGGTCCTGCTTTTTTATTTAAAGTCGCATAAAAACCAGTCGTTATTGCTTAAATTGAGAAACAAGATAACGCGTTGTTAAACTCTATTTTAAAACTACATTCCGTATCTTTGTGCTTTGAATTTTTATATATGGAAAACGTTGTAGAAAATAATTTACCTGTTGCAAAACCCAAATGGCTAAAGGTAAAATTACCAATCGGAAAAAAATATACAGAGCTTCGCAGCTTAGTCGATAAATACAGTTTAAATACCATTTGTACTTCTGGAAGTTGCCCAAATATGGGTGAATGCTGGGGAGAAGGAACGGCTACTTTTATGATTTTGGGAAACATTTGTACTCGTTCGTGCGGATTTTGCGGTGTAAAAACTGGAAGGCCAGAAACCGTTGATTGGGATGAACCAGAGAAAGTAGCGCGTTCTATCAAATTAATGAACATCAAGCATGCTGTTGTTACTAGTGTGGATCGCGATGATTTAAAAGATGGAGGTTCTATTATCTGGAACGAAACCGTGAAAGCGATTCGCAGAATGAATCCCACTACTACTTTAGAAACTTTAATTCCCGATTTTCAAGGAATTGAACGGAATATAGATCGTATCATAGCTGCCAATCCGGAAGTAGTTTCGCATAATATGGAAACCGTTAGACGCTTGACACGTGAAGTTCGTATACAAGCAAAATACGACCGCAGTCTCGATGTGTTGCGTTATTTAAAAGAAAAAGGAATCAACAGAACCAAATCTGGAATTATGTTAGGTTTGGGCGAATTGGAGGAAGAGGTTTTTCAAACGATGAGAGATTTGCGAGACGCAAATGTAGATGTCGTTACTATTGGACAATATTTACAACCCAGTAAAAAACATTTGCCAGTAAAAGAATTTATTACTCCCGATCAATTTGCCAAATACGAAAAATACGGACTCGAATTGGGTTTCCGCCATGTTGAAAGTGGACCATTAGTTCGTTCTTCATACAAAGCACAAAAACATATTTTATAAAAAGCTGATTCGTTTAATCGTTTATTTCTTTAAACGATTAAACGATTAAAAAAATAACTTTGAAAACAAGAATTGCAATAAATGGTTTTGGAAGAATTGGTCGCAATTTATTCCGTCTTTTACTAAATCATCCTGAAATTGAAGTTGTTGCAATAAATGATATTGCCGACACCAAAACAATGGCGCATTTAACTAAATACGATAGCATTCACGGTGTTTTACCTTTTTCAGTAGAATCAGATGAAAAAGGAATTATTGTAGATGGAAAGCATTACTTATTTTTTCACGAGAGAGCCATTACAGGATTAGATTGGAAAGAAAATAAAATTGATTTTGTTGTTGAATGTACGGGTAAATTTAAAACCCACGAAGAATTACAACAGCACATTACATCTGGTGCAAAGCGAGTAATTCTATCCGCTCCGTCAGAAGTAGATACTATAAAAACAGTTGTTTTGGGCGTTAATGAAAACATCCTAGACGGCACGGAGCAAATCATCTCCAATGCAAGTTGCACAACCAATAATGCAGCGCCGATGATTCAAATCATTAATGATTTATGCGGAATCAAGCAAGCATACATCACTACTATTCACTCCTTTACGACAGACCAGAGCCTTCACGACCAGCCACATAAGGATTTACGTCGTGCCAGAGGTGCTAGCCAATCAATTGTACCAACAACTACAGGTGCAGCTAAGGCTTTAACAAAAATTTTCCCTAAATTGCAGAATAAAATTGGTGGCTGCGGCATTAGAGTTCCTGTTCCAGATGGTTCGCTAACAGACATTACAGTCAATGTAAAACGAGCAGTTACTATAGAAGAAATTAATAAAGCTTTTGAAATTGCGAGTCAAACCACTTTGAAGGGCATTTTAGCGTATACTGAAGATCCAATTGTATCGGTGGATGTAATTGGCAATACAAATTCCTGCGTATTTGACGCGCAATTGACCTCCGTTATCGATAAAATGGTAAAAGTGGTGGGATGGTATGACAATGAAATAGGCTACTCTTCGCGATTAATAGATTTAATACTACTGATTCGTAAAACGATTAATTAAAGTTTAAAATAGGTATTCGATGGGAAGAAATTATCTTTTGACACTTTTTTGTTTTTTCCAACTTGCCTTATTTGCGCAAACGAACAAACCATTTGACAGCATTTCGTACTTTAATAAAATTATTAATTTTAACCTATCACTGAAAAAAGTTGATAAAGCACTTTTTTACACTAATAAATCAATTGCTTTTTCTGAAAAAAATAACCTAACGAGAAACGCTGCTTTTCAAACCTTCAAACTAGGAAAAATTCAATATTTAAATAAAAGCTTTACCGCTGCAGACGCTAGTTTTCGCAAAAGTATTGCTTATTTTGACAAAATTAAACTCGAAAACACCAAAGGTTTAGCTTATTATTATTTAGGGCTAACTACTATTTCTAGAGAAGATTTTAAGCAAGCAGAAGAACATTTTTTGCAATCGGAAGCTATTTTTAAAAATTTAGGAATTGTAGATACACTGGAGAGTCTGAACATTAAAAAAGCAACTGCATACCAACAAAAAAAGCAATATGCCTTAGCTAAAGATGCGTTAGTAAAAACCATTGATAAAGAAGAATCTGCAACTTCTATCAAAGCGAAGTCCGAAGCCTTATTTCAATTGGGTATTCTTGAAACAAAACTTAAAAGCGATTCTGCAATTATTCACTTCGAGGACGCATTAGAACTAAACTCAAGAAGAGACGATCTCAAGCAAAAAACAAAAATTCTGTTAGCGATTAGTAAATATTACAAAAGCAGACACGATTACGACCGCGCTTACACCTATCTCGAAGAACATTTTCAATTAAAAAATCATGTGCAGCAAGTAGAGAATGCTAAATTGGATTTTCTAGCTTACAAGACGTACAAAAAAAGTGAACTTTTAGGAGAAGCCCATAAACTCGAAAAGATAAAAATTGAAGAACAAAACGAAGCAAAATACAGTCAGCTAATAAGTATTCTTGCTATCGGATTAATTTCTATCTTATCTCTTTTGAGCTTGTCTTTATATAAAAACAATATTATTCGGAATCAAAATAATATTGTTTTAAAGGAAAAGAATCGAGAATTAATTATTGCTAAAAATAAGGCAGAAAAAGCCTCGAAGGCGAGAGCCGAATTTTTATCGACTGTCAGTCATGAATTGCGAACGCCACTTAATGCAATTAATGGAATTGCGCACTTGTTAATTGAAGACAATCCGAAAAAATCACAAATTGGCTACCTAGAATCACTACGATTCTCTGGTAATTATTTGACTACTTTTATTAATGAGATTCTAGAAATTAACAGAATCGAATCTAATAAATTAGAAGTAGAGCAAATTAGTTTTAATTTAAAAGAGTTAATGATTAATATAAAAAGTTCCTTAAAAGAACTTGCTTACGTTAACCAAAACAACTTTCAGCTAATAATTGACCCAACCATTCCTGACAATCTAATTGGTGATCCAACCAAATTAGCTCAGATCGTAATGAACTTGATTAATAATGCTTTAAAATTCACTCAGAATGGCGAAGTAAAAGTAATCGTTACTTTAAATTCTATTGAAACTGAAACAATAGCACTACTTGATTTTGAAATCATTGATACTGGTATAGGGATTCCTGCAGATAAATTACACTCCGTTTTTGAAAGTTTTTCTCAGGGCTCTATAGAAGTGAATCGTAAATATGGAGGAACTGGTTTAGGTTTAACTATTGTTAAACGATTGGTAGAAGTTCTAGGTGGAAAAATAAAACTAAAAAGTGAAGTTGATAAAGGATCTAGTTTTACGTTTAGTTTGAAATTTGAAATTAATTTTGCAGCCATTGCTGTAAAAGAAGCACTAACTTACAACGCTGAAGTTTTAAAGAATAAAAGAATACTATTGATTGAAGACAACAAAATCAATCAGATGATCACCAAAAAAATGTTGGAAAACAAAGAAATGGAATGCATCATAATTGACAATGGCGAATTGGCGATCGAAACTTTAAAAACTGAAAAATACGACCTTATTTTAATGGACGTTCATTTACCTGGAATTAACGGAACTACCGCAACCCAAGAAATTCGAGAATTTAATACCGATACGCCAATCATTGCATTGACAGCTATTTCGCTAGAAGAAAATCGGGAGTCGCTATTGGCCTTCGGAATGAATGATGTAATTACGAAACCTTTTGTCCCCGAAGAATTTTATGCCACAATTGCAGAACATTTAGAAGCCAATTAATTTTTACCGCAAAGAAATATTTACAAAAAAGTTTCTTCCCATTCGTGGTAAATTATTCCAGTCCGTGTACGTACTATAATTAGCATCTAAAACATTTTCAACACCAGTATTTAACTGCAAATTGGTCTTAAGCCAATTGACTTTTCTACCTACACTCGCGTCAATAATTCCGTACGCTGGCGTTTTATCTTCACCATAAAACGCATTAAAATTTGTTTGAGTTGCATTTCCTTTCACTAAAAAAATAGCGTTCCATTTATATTTATAAAATTCGAGGGATGTACTATACGCTAACGGACTCATAAAAGGCAAGCTTTTATTATTATCATCTCTTCCTATATAATACTGTAATTGCGCATTCCATTTCCAATTTGGACTAAGCTTATATTTTACAACCAAGTCATTTGACCAAATAGTAGCGTAATCTATTGCAGTATATCTTTTGATACCATTAGCACCAATGGTCATCGGAGCCACATTTTCATCTGGAATTCCTAAAATATAATTACTCAGATAAAAATATGTTGAAGTGATCTTTACAGCCCAATTTTTTTTAGTGACGCCAAAGTAGAAATTCACTTCATATGATTGTTCGTTTTTTAAATTCGGATTTCCAATGTAATCGTAATTATCAAAACTGTTATACAAATAAAAACCGTATCCTTCAGAAACAGAGGGAGCTCTTTCCCCAAGAGCTAATCCTGCTCCAGTAGAGAATTCATTTTTTTGATAGTTGTAATTTGTCGAAATACTTGGCAAGAAACGCGATCGTGTATCGGCTAGATCTGGATAAAATATTTGCAAACTTTCTAAGCCAAATTCACTTGCGATGTGATTGGAATGAAAACCCAAAGTAGTCGCTATTTTTAAAGAAGACTGCTCGGATAAATGCCAATTATCTTCAATATAAACACCCGAATATACGGTACGCACATCGGGCCAAGTGTACATAAACATTAAATTTTCGCTAGGATTTTCGGGATACATCGTCATTTCGGCTAGCGAACGATTGTAGAAACCATTAAAATTGGCAGAAACTGAATGTTGAGCCCAACTTCCTTTTATATTGCTGTAAAATCCAAAAGTATCACTCCATCCCGGCATGTCCATGTGGATCGGCACTGACAGTCGCTTGGTATCGTCCATTAGGTGCTTGATTGTATTGTAATAGAGTTTCGATTCCCAGTTTTGCAACCATTTATTTATTGGCTTGTACTCCAACTTCACAGACGTAATTAATGCTTGTGCTAACGAAACATCCATGGGTAATGATGGATAACCGACATTTGTTGCTCGATCAAAAATTACTGAAGCTTCCATAGTTTTATCAGCTGCTAATTGATAACCTCCAGTTGCAGAAATATTTAATTTTCGAAATTGCGAAAACTGTACTTCTTCTGTATTACCTGCTTTATAATTGTCGGCATCTCTAAACATTGCATCAGTATTTATATAAAAGGGACCTTTTTTATAATCTACTCCACCTCCGACGATTTTTTGCTTATTATTAAACTCAAATCCCGTTAGAAAATCAAAATCCCAACCTTGAACCGCTGTATTAGTATTATTGCTTTTTAAATCGAGTGAACCACCAATAGTATTGCCATGACACGAACCTTGTTGTCCAGATGATACGGTTGCTTCAGATAAATTAGATACCTCTACATAAGAAGTTATGGGGTCCATTTTATCGGTACAAGCGCCAAAAATCCGCATCCCATCAATAGTAACCACAGTTCGTTCGGTAGCCATACCGTTTATCAAGGGCTCCCAAGCATAGGCGCCTCTCTTTATTAAATTAATTTTATTTGATTTTTGTAAAAACTCGTCGACAGAAGAAAGAGTTTTAAATTGCTTTTCGTGCAGTGGCGTTTTCGTTCCTACTACAAGCACTTCTGTCAATTGCATAACATCAAGGCTATCTTTTGCAGACTCTTGTCCATACGCATGTACAGCAAGACCTACCATTAAAAATGATACTAACTTTTTCATAAATATTGAATTATAAAGCTTGTCGGTAAAGAACAAGCTTTAGATGATTACGCTCTTCTTTAAAATTCAATTTCAAAGAAAAGACTACTTGAATCGATTTTTTCAGAAACGGTTTCACCCTTAATGGTTGTTCCGTTTTTGTCTGCTAATTGCAAGTTAATTTTCCAATATCCAGTCATTGTTAATGATACTTTTCCGTTGTACCAGTCCCCTGCTTTGTCCTGAATGGCATTTGTATTATTTGGTGAAGAATGATTGCCCATACTTGGCATTCTTGGATCAATTTTAATGGTATAACCATCCATAATAGGATAACTATCCATGTTTTCCATTTTCCAAAGTCCTATCTTCAGGTCGTTGGTAGCCACTTTGGGTTTTGTAGGCTCAATTAACGCAAGAACATATTTTACGCCATCAGTACCTGTAAAGGATGTTACATTTCTTTTTGCAACTGTCGGTACATCAATGTTAGATTCTACGGAAAAGCTCGCTCCATCAATACTATAATTGATTTGTAAATTCCAATATTCAGAATCATTTTGTGGCATTTGGAAAACAATATATCCTTTGTAAATCGAATTGTTTTCTGCTGATTTAACTATAGTAGAAAATGGGCAAGAATGGCTCATCATTTTCATGTGCATTATTGGTTTCCAAGAAATTGCAGCATCCTTTACATATTCTGAAGTTTTTTTGTCTTTAATACGCAAACTAATATCATTGAAACCTTGCTGCAAAAATCCAGTTTCCGAATACATTTCAACAGTATGCAGGTCATTTTCAAATTTGGTAACTAAGTTCAGTTTCTCGATGTCAGTCGCAGCAGCATCATCATTATTGGAACAAGAAGTAAAAGTTAAGACAGCGACAAATAATGCCACAATATATTGTATTGAAGTTTTCATTTTTTTTGCAATAAAAGGTTAAGTAGTTGTGTCTAATAGTGCTATTAGACAACTGTTTATGATCAGTACGTTCTATACTGATATTAAATAGTATTGTAACCGATTATTTTACTGGAGGATGAAATATGACAGTATTTACCAAATAGTGGTAATTATTAAACCAAGTAACTAGTACTTTAGATGGATTAAAAAAGGAAGAAAAGTCGAAATTTATTGATTGTAATTCTTGAAAGTAAACCACCTCATACATTTTGACATTTACTTTTTTATCTGTAGGATTGGTTGATTCACTAGCTGAAGCTTTAGCCAATTCTTTAATCAAATGACATTTTCCGTTGCAGTTTAATTCGGGAATTTGTTTGTTTTCACAAAGTTCATTTACGATGTAATCATAATTAACGATGTATTCTATAACCGGAAAAACAGGTTTTAGAAACATCGTCATCGATAGTATGATCACCAATATTCTCATAATACAAAGTTCAGGAATAAGATGCACAAAGAACATGATTAAAATCATACTTGTACCGTAAAAACTGAATTTTTTTTGAATTTAAAATAGTCGCTAAAAGAGCAAGCAAACCACTAAAATTTAATAGATTTAGTACCCTTCAATTAAGTTTTTGATCAGCAAACGAACTTTGGGTTCGGCCATCTTAGCAGCTTCCAAAACTTCTTCGTGGGATATAGTTTCTAGAAACCCGTCTCGACCAATATCTGTAATTACAGACAATCCGAAAGTTTCTAAACTCATGTGTCGCGCAACTATAACTTCTGGAACCGTTGACATTCCGACACAATCGGCACCCATTCTGTACACCATATTGTATTCAGCCAAGGTTTCGAAAGTCGGCCCTTGCAGTCCAAAATAAATACCATCTTGCACTTTAATAGCATTCGCTGCAGCGATTTCTTTGGCTTTTGCTATCATTTTTAACGAATAGGGTTCACTCATATTAACAAAGCGCGGACCAAAACGTTCGTCATTTTTACCACGTAAAGGATGCTCGGGTGTAAAATTAATATGGTCTTTTATTAAAATAATTCCGCCAATTTCGTAATCAGGATTAACGCCACCAGAAGCATTAGAAACGATCAACTTTTGGATACCTAAGTACTTCATCACGCGAACTGGGAACGTAACTTCTTGCATCGAATAGCCTTCATAATAATGAAAACGACCTTGCATGGCGACCACATTTTTACCTCCTACTTTTCCAAAAATAAGCTTTCCCTGATGTCCAACAACTGTTGATACCGGAAAATTTGGAATCTCTGAATACGGTATCGAGTATTCTATGGTTATATCCTCTGTAAAATTTCCTAAGCCCGAACCCAATATAATTCCATATTCGGGAACAGTATTAAATTTAGATTGAATGAATTGTACGGTTTCTTGAACTTGATCCCACATAAGCTAAAATTATAGAATCAAACTGATTCTGATTAGTAATAAACGAACTTTTGATAGGCAAATAATACAATTGAGGCACTAAAACGGTATTCATTAATCGCACATAATCTTTTTCTGTGGTAATGATTTTTAGTCTTTGTGCGCGTTCTTGAATCACTGCAATATCCGACTCACTAAAATCATGATGATCGGGAAACGTTAAACATTTATCTTGATTCGATGTAATAAAATCAAAAAATGGAGTGGGCTTTGCAATTCCTGCTACAACTAATTTTTTCTGATTTTTTACATCTGCCACTTCAAGTGTCTCTCTCTCACTGTAAACACGAGTATCGTAATCAATAAAGGTAAAGAATAATTCTTGATCGGTCTTTAGATTTAGTTTTTGTTTAATTTCGTCTTGCTCTGGAGCCGAAAGATTTGCAGGACACTTGGTTACAATAATAATAGTTGCACGTTTGGCTCCACTTCTGCTTTCGCGTAAATTTCCGGTAGGCAAAATAAAATCATTTGAATACAAATCGCCGTAAGAAGTCAATAATATATAAAGACCAGCTTTTACTTTGCGGTGTTGGTACGCATCATCCAATAAAATTATTTCTGGTTTAGTCTTTTGTGAAAGCAATTGCCGAATTCCGTTGCTTCGATCGGCATCAACAGCCACCTGAATCTTAGGGAATTTTTGATAAAACTGAAAAGGTTCGTCTCCTAAAATGGCCGCCGTAACCGTTTCATCTGCCAAAATAAAACCTTCACTTTTTCGTTTGTAACCCCGACTTAAGGTCGCTACTTTATAATGTTGCGAAAGCAATCGAATTAAATGTTCAATTTGTGGTGTTTTACCAGTTCCTCCTACGCTCAAATTTCCAACAGCAATAATGGGCAAATCAAAAGAATTTGATTTAAAAATTCCGTTATCAAACATCCAGTTACGAATACTCGTAATACATCCGTACACAATTGCAAAGGGAAATAAAATTATTCTGAGAAATTTCATTTTACGAAAGTATAATATTTTTCGTTAATTTGTCTCTCTTTTCAGCTCGGATACGAAAGGTTGAAAGTTAAAATTTGATAAAATTGATGCAGATGAAAATCAAAGAAATACTTGATGTTCTCGAACAAATGGCGCCTTTGGCTTATGCCGAAGATTTTGACAATGTTGGTTTATTGGTGGGTGATCAAAATGCCGAAGCCACAGGAATTTTAGTCTGTCATGACGCATTAGAAGGTGTAATCGATGAAGCAATTAACAAAAACTGTAATTTGGTAGTTTGTTTTCATCCTATTTTATTCGGGGGACTAAAAAAGATTACAGGCAAAAATTACGTAGAACGGTCGATCTTAAAAGCTATAAAAAACGATATTGGCATTTACGCAGTTCATACGGCTTTGGACAATCATCAATATGGTGTGAATAAAATATTCTGTGATGCTTTGGGTCTTACAAACACTAAAGTTCTAATTCCGAAGCAAAATTTTATTCGAAAATTAATCACTTTTACTGTTCCTGAAAATGCAGCTGAAGTTCGACGCGCACTTTTTGAAGTTGGAGCAGGAACCATTGGCAATTACGAAAATTGCAGTTTTGTTTCTAATGGAACAGGAACTTACAGAGGAAATTCTAAAAGTAATCCGGTTATTGGTGAACGCAATGAATTGATCGAAGCCTCTGAAATAAAAATTGAAGTTACTTTTGAAAAGCATTTGGAATCTAAAATACTAAAAGCACTTTTTACGAGTCATATCTACGAAGAGGTTGCTTACGAAATTTATGATCTAAAAAACGAACACCAAAATATTGGTTTGGGCATGATTGGTGAATTTGAAAATGAAATGCAAGAAGCTGACTTTCTTACTTTTGTAAAAGAGAAGATGGAAGCAAATGGTATTCGACATTCTCAATTTTTGCAAAAATCGATAAAAAAAGTTGCCGTTTTGGGTGGCTCTGGAAGTTATGCCATAAAAAATGCAATTAATGCTGGAGCAGATGCGTTTTTGACTGCCGATTTAAAGTACCATCAGTTTTA
Organism: Flavobacterium sp. TAB 87; assembly: GCF_001529295.1. GTDB lineage: Bacteria > Bacteroidota > Bacteroidia > Flavobacteriales > Flavobacteriaceae > Flavobacterium. Next base: position 87,680 of record NZ_LLWK01000029.1, on the reverse strand, counting down.
TGAAGCCGAAAATCGACTACTTTTAGCAGATATTGGTCATTTTGAAAGCGAACGGTATACAAAAAATTACATTGTTGATTTTCTTCGGAAAAAAATCCTTAATTTTGCCATCATTTTATCAGAAGAAAATACAAATCCAGTTAAGTACTTATAGAATATGGCGAATACGAAAGAGTTAAGTGTTGAGGACAAGTTAAGAGCAATTTACGATTTACAGTTAATTGACTCAAGAATCGACGAAATCAGAAATGTAAGAGGAGAACTTCCGTTGGAGGTTGAAGATTTAGAAGATGAAGTAGCTGGTTTAAGCACTCGTACTGAAAAATTAAAAGGAGAGCTTGAAATGATTGATGAGCAAATCAAAGCTAAAAAAATAGCTATTGACGATCACAAAGATTCAATCAAAAAATATACTAAACAACAAGAGACCGTTCGTAACAACAGAGAATTTAATTCTTTGACTAAAGAGGTTGAATTTCAAGAATTAGAAATTCAATTGGCTGAAAAGCAAATCAAAGAAATGAAAGGTTCTATCGAACATAAAAAAGATGTAGTTAATGGACTTAAGGAAAGATTAGAGGCTAAATCGAATCACCTTAAACACAAAAAACTAGAATTGGATGCTATTATGGCTGAAACTCAAAAAGAAGAATTATTCTTGACTGAGAAATCTGCTGAGTATGCTGCTCAAATCGAAGACCGTTTATTAGCTGCTTACACTCGTATACGTACTAGTGTTCGTAATGGCTTGGCGGTAGTTTCTATCGAAAGAGGTGCTTCGGCAGGTTCTTTCTTTACAATTCCACCACAAACACAAGTTGAAATTGCTTCTAGAAAAAAAATCATCACTGATGAGCATTCAGGAAGAATTTTGGTTGACAGCGGTTTAGCTGAAGAAGAAAGAGAAAAAATGGAACAATTATTTGCAAAGTTCTAACAAATTTATAAAGCCTCGAATTTCGAGGCTTTTTTTATTATATACCGCAATTTGTTTTGGAAGTAAAAAAGAGAATTCGTTTAGTAACCTTAAAATCGGTTGGTTTTTACATTAACTGCTTGAGTTATGTAAAACCAAAAAAAGCACTGGCGTTATCGTATGCTTTATTTAGCGAACCGCGAATAGGAAAATTACAAAAGGAAAATTTACCTGAAATTTTACAGCATACCGAGACCGAAACTTTTCAGCACGACGAACATCATTTTAAAACCTATGTTTGGCAAGGCAACGAAACCAAAATTTTATTAGTACACGGATGGGAAAGCAATGCTGCTCGCTGGCAAAAAACATTGCCTTATCTTCAAAAATCAGGTAGTACCATTATCGCTATTGATGCACCGGCGCACGGACAAAGTAGTGGCAAAGAATTTAACGTGCCGCTTTATGCACAGTTTATTAATAAAGCCGTCCAAAAACACCAACCTACCATTATTATTGGCCACTCTATCGGCGGAATTGCTTGCGTGTATCACCAACATTTATTTCCCAATACTACTATTCAAAAAATGGTTATTCTTGGGGCTCCATCAGATTTAAAGACGTTGCTAGAAAATTATGTGAACCTCTTGAGCCTTAATCACAAAATGTACGCTTTAATGGAAGCTCGTTTTTTAACGCATTTTAATTTTAAAATAGATGACTTTTCTGGAAGGAAATTTGCTCAAAATATAAACATTCAAGGATTTATTGCTCACGATACCGAAGATGATGTTGTGGCCTTTACCGAAGGAAAAAAAATTGCAAGCACTTGGAAAAACAGTCAGTTCATTTCAACCAAAGGATTAGGACACGGCATGCACGACGACGAACTGTATGAAAAGGTTATTGCTTTTTTACAGGAATAAGTCGCGAAGATTTAAATAAACAGAGTTGCAAAGTTTTAGAGTTGCAGCGTTTTTTTTTTTTAATTAAAAGATAAGTTGTTTCTCGTTACTTTTATTGCAACTGCATTTAGTAGCCTATTCATTGTACAATAATCCCATTATCTAATTTTCAAATTGCTTATATTTGCAGTTATGGAAGAAAATTTAAAACGCCTCAATAAATTCATAGGAGAAACAGGCTATTGTTCTCGTCGCGAAGCCGATAAATTAATCGAAGAAGGACGCGTTACTCTGAACGGAGTGGTACCAGAAATGGGAACTAAAGTTTCAACTCATGACGAAGTGCGAATTGATGGCAAATTAATTGTGGAGAAACATGAAAAACTCGTTTATCTGGCTTTTAATAAACCAGTGGGAATTGAATGTACCACCAATTTAGAAGTCCATAACAATATTGTAGATTATATTAATTATCCAAAACGAATTTTCCCTATTGGTCGTTTAGACAAAGCCAGCGAAGGTCTGATTTTTATGACTAATGATGGGGATATTGTCAATAAAATTCTTCGTGCTCGAAACAATCACGAAAAGGAATATACGGTAACGGTAAACAAACCAATTACCGACCGATTCATACAACGAATGGGAAATGGAATTCCCATCTTGGATACTATTACCAAAAAATGTAAAGTAGAGCAAATTAGCAAATTCGTATTTAAAATCATTTTAACGCAAGGATTGAACCGTCAGATTAGAAGAATGACTGAATACTTAGGTTACGACGTAACAGCGCTTAAACGGATTCGAATCATCAATATTTCGTTAGATATTCCTGTTGGAAGATACCGTGACATTACCGAAGCAGAATTTAAAGAAATGAACGAACTAATTGCACCTTCTAGCAAAACTGAAGAAGCAAGTGTAGAGGAGTACGAAAGACCGCAACGAAGAAAAACGGAATTCATTAAAAAAGACGATCCACGATTTAAGAATAAGGGAGAGTATTAAAAGACAAAAAGAGTTGCTATTCACTTGAACAGCAACTCTTTTTGCTTATGATAGTGTTATAAGAACAATATCTTCAGCGGTAAAATTACCAATTACCTCAACAATGTAAAGCAGCATTGCAGAAAAAACTTTTAAAACTGATCCAGGACTGTATCCAAAATAACGCTTAAAGGCAGTTACAAAATGACTGCTTGTTTTGTAGCCTAGCTGTTCTGCAACCTCTGTTACGTTTAAGTTGCCTTCTTGCAAAATTTGCTTTGCCTTATTCATTTTAATTTCGTTTAAATACCCAAAAACAGTTGTGCCAAAAAGTGCTTTAAATTGTTTCTTTAATTTAAACTCGTTGGTTCCTACTCTCTTGGCAAGATCGATTAAAGAGCAAGGTGTGGTCAAATTCTTGATAATCAGCGATCGTGCTTCGTACATCTTTTCTATATCTGTTTTTGAAAATTTGACGCCTAATGTTGCACTCTTTTGGTATTGTTCTAATTGCAGCAATAGCAATTCGGTTACTTTTGCCTCCATATACAAACGTTTGAAAGAGCCTTTTCTATCGCAAGTACAGATGGCTCTAATTGCATTGAGAATTTCTGGCGACGTAGACAGACATTGCTCGGCCAAACCATTAGTTGTTCGACTCGCTTGCATTACAGAAAAAGCTTCTTTTTTATCCCAATTTATGGTTTCTAAAAAGCTGCAAAAATGTTTTTCGGTCATGGAGACAGCCAAACATTCAGCGGTACTGGCGTTTAAAGAAATAGGACAAACCGATGTTCCTTCTTTAATTTCACGGATTTGATGCTTCATTTGATTGTCAAACCGTTCCATTAAAAAAATCAATTGAATGATCGGTTTGGTTGTGCAAATTTCAAAAGTAACTGGTTTTACCAAATCCAATTGCAAAAAACGAATCAAAAATTGGGAAGTCGTTGTTGTACTTTCGATCAGACTACCATATTCTTGACTTTCAAAAGTGCTCGGCTTTTCAGCTAAATCCAAGCAGCCACATTTTTCACTGAAAAGGAATTGATCGCAAAGTGTAAAATCGGGCTCTTTTATTCGAGTTTGGAGTCTCATTTCAAATACGTTTTTGGACAAAACTAATCTATATTTATTCTAAATAAAAATAATCCTTTAAGTATAATTTGTAATCCTTTAAACGAAACTAGTTTTCTACAGGTCTGCGATACTTTTGCACCATTACTAAATCAATATCAATTGACTGTTTGATGAAGACTATAAAAATTATACCAGTTACTACTTCTATATTGCACTGGACTTTACTACTATTTCTTTGTTTGAGCTGCACTGTCGCATTTTCTCAAATGGGAAAAGTCTCTGGAAAAATTTTACTTGGAAGTGCGCAACCACTACCTGGTGCCAATATTTTATTGCACGGAAATGACATACAACGAACGGCAGTTACGGGAATTGATGGGGAATATCTGATGGAAAATGTTCCATTTGGTCAGTATGAAATTGAAATATCATCTTTAGAATCAGAGCAAAAAACACAAAAAATAAACCATAATTCAGCACATTACAGTAGCAATACCATCGTAAAGAAAGCTGAATCTAAAGAACTGAACTCTGTTGTCATTAGATCGAACACCAAGAAAAAACAACTTGAAACTAAAGGATTTGCCGTGAACGTAATTGACACTAAGAATTTTGAATTACAGTCCATCCAATTAAATGAACTACTAGACCAGACCGCTGGTGTTCGCGTGCGCCGTTCTGGCGGTTTAGGGTCAAATGCCGAATACATCATCAACGGAATGTCGGGTAATTCGGTTCGCATATTTATTGATGGCATTCCGATTCGAAATTACGGGCCTTCTTTTTCATTGAATAGCTTACCTGTCGCACTCATTGAAAGAGTAGAGATTTACAAAGGTGTAGTTCCAGCACATTTGGCCGATGATGCTATGGGCGGCGCCATAAATGTAGTTTTAAAAAATGCTGCAAAAAATAACCTTACCGCTTCTGTGTCTGGTGGATCGTTCAACACCTTTCAAACAGATGTAACCGGAAGTTACCGTAATGAAAAGAACGGACAAACATTTAGAGGATCTGCTTTTTTAAATTATGCCGATAACGACTATACCGTTTGGGGAGACCAAGTAGCAGTACAACTTGCTCCTGGAACTCCTGATGTTTACGTAAAAGCCAAACGTTTTCATGATCGTTACCGTTCGCAAGGAACTAAAGCAGAATTCGGTTTTACCGATGTACAATGGGCCGACAAGCTACTATTTGGCATGTTGTTGTCAAGAATGGACCAACAAATCCAGAACGGAGCAACAATGGAAATCGTCTATGGAAACCGATTTGCAGAGCAAAATACGGCAATGTATAGTGTTGATTTTTCTAAAAAAAATATTCTAAAAAATTTAGATGCAAGTGCATTTGTGTCACTATCGAGATTGACACGAAACATAACCGATACTATCGCAACGCAATACAGTTGGTTAGGGTATCCTACCAACTATTTCAACAATCCAGATGTTTGGGCTTCTGGTGCCGAAGCTGGAAATCCAACTTTACAAGAAGATTTGGATATTAACCTGAATAGCAAAGCCAATTTAACTTATAAATTAAATGCGAAAAATAGCGTACAATTTAACTATTTAGCCAATCGTTTTTCTAGAGATTCAGACGATAGCATGTTGCCAACCATAGAGCGAGCGATGCAAGAAGAACGAAGTTATTTCAAAAATATCTATTCGCTATCGTACGAAAACAGAGCGTTTGATAATCGTTTGCGAACAACCGTCTTTGCCAAATCGTATCATTTAAATCGTTTATCCAAAATTAGACAGCGCACAGGAAATAGCGCTTCGGCAACCATTACTATAATCGAAAGTAAAAATAAATCGGATGATTTGGGCTTTGGAGGTGCGATTTCATACAACATTACCCGTCAATTATCCATTTTTGGATCGGCAGAAAAAGCCGTTCGTTTACCCGAAGCAGGTGAAGTTTTTGGAAACGTTGCTGGAAATATTAATCCTGCGATTAACCTAAAACCGGAAAAAAGCAACAATTACAATCTAGGTATCTCCTTTGATAACATTAACTATAACAATCATAAATTGAATGTTAGAGGGAATGTATTTATTCGAGACACCAAAGATTTGATAATGCAATTACCCGTTGGTAATACCGAAGAATTTTTCCAAAATTCTAATGTCGGTAAAATTTACACCGAAGGTTTGGACTTAGAACTCCATTACAATTACAACAAGCTCGTGTTCTTTAATGCAAATACATCTGTTTTTGCTGCCCGAGATTACAATGTCACTTACGACAGCAGCGGCAATACGATTACGCCAACTTACGAGAGACTGCCCAACACGCCTTATTTTACTATGAATTACAATTTGCGATTGGACCAATATAATTTTATTCAAGAAAAAGCCAAGTTCTCTTTTTACTATAACATTTTATACGTGCATGAATTTTTCAGACATGGAAACGCTTTGGGTGGCGCAGGAAAAACAATTATTCCAACCCAATTGTCTAGTGACACCGGCATCGCTTACACTTTTCCGAAGAAAAAATTAACGTTGAGCATCGATGCTAAAAACATTTTCAATCAACAAATATTTGATAATTATGCGCTACAAAAACCGGGACGCGCTTTTTACGCAAAATTGACCTATACATTATTATAAATTTCAACATTAATATCTAAATACATTTTACTATGAATCTGAATTTCAACAAAATATTTAAATTGACTTTTACAACAGCAGCAGCACTAACACTCGCCTCTTGCAGCAATGACGAAAGTGAAACACCAGCAACTCCCGACACAACAACAACTCGTTCCTACCATTTGGTTTTAGGACAAGGTTCTACAAAAGAATCTACAACCTATACGCAAGGCGCTACTCTTGCCGAAATGCAAGATCCAAATAAAACTTTCTCTTTTACTGGCTTTGGATTCGAGGTGCCTTCGACTAGAACAGCACGTGTGTATGCTTCAAATGACGGAGAAACGATTTACAACCTAAATTATGGCGGTGGTGCAGTTACTAAATTTAGCTACAACGGCGGACAAAATTACAAGCAACTACTAAATACTGATATACAAGCGGTAATGGGAACTGCGTATCCGCGTTGGACAAAAATTGACGATAAGTACGCGATGTTGCAACACGTATTTAGCGAAGAAAAATACGATGCTACAGGTGTGATTTATCAAAGAACTGCAACAACAGTTAAGTTGGCCCGAATTAATTTGGAAACAATGACGGTTGAAGAAAACGCTACTTTCGAGTTTCCTTGGACGGAAGCAGAAGCTACTCAAGGTGTTTACGTTTCTCGTATTGATGCGCCAGTTGTGGCTAGTGGAAAATTATACTATGGCGCTGCCAAAAGTAAATACGATCCGATAACTGCAGCAAAAATAACTATGGAATACCAAGACGTAGAAACGTTGGTTGTTGATTATCCTTCTTTAAAGATGCCAAGAACGATTAGAACCGATGTAGATAATGTGGCAGGTTCTACCAATGGGTACCGCACACCAGTTGCACACAAAGATGAAGATGGCGCCATCTTACAATTGATCACGTCTAATGGTGCAACGATTACCAAAATAAAAAATGGCGTTTACGATACTTCTTATGGAACTTTTAATATTGCTCAAGCTTTAGGTTATAAAGCAGAAGCTAACACTGGATGGTTTTATGCTGGTAATGGTATTGGCTATGTTCCAGTTTTAAATACTGATTTGGGTGGAAGTTCTAGTTCTAACTGGGATCTTATTCGCGTTGATATCAATAAAAAGACTGCTGTAAAAATGAATATTCCATTTGCAATGTGGTTGCGTCAATACCAATGGGCAAGTGTGATTGAAGGTAAATTGTACATGGCTTTAACTCCAATTGGAGGCGAAGGAAACATTTACATTTTTGACCCTGCATCTACTTCAGCAGATGGTTTTAAAGTTGGAGCTAAATTAAAAACCGGTACAGATGCTTTTTACTTAGGCGTTTACTAAACAAATTTTTTTGTAGTTAGAGAAACAGGCTGCTTCAAAAATTTGAAACAGCTTGTTTCGTTTTACTATTTTAAATACAGCATCCTAAACCAATTGTAAACAAAAAACCCAAGACTCTCATCTTGGGTTTTTACTATAAATTATCTTTTAGTTTCTGCTTCTTAATTTGCGCGCCAACAATGTATTTTTCAATAACATTGCTATCGTCATTGGTCCTACCCCTCCAGGAACTGGTGTAATAAATGATGCTTTTTTACTTACCTCAGCAAAGTCAACATCACCTGTAATAATGTATCCTTTTGGATGAGATGCGTCTTCAACTCTTGTAATTCCCACATCAATCACAACAACACCTTCTTTTACCATATTTGCTTTTAAGTAATTAGGCACTCCTAATGCCGTAATTATAATATCAGCATTCCTGGTATATTCTTCAATATTTTTTGTTCTACTGTGCGTAATAGTTACCGTAGAATCTCCAGGATATCCTTTGCGGCTCATTAAAATACTCATCGGACGACCTACAATATGACTTCTTCCAATAACAACCGTATGCTTTCCAGAAGTTTCTACTTTATATCTTTCCAACAATTGCATAATCCCGAATGGAGTTGCAGGAATAAAAGTATCCATTTCTAAAGCCATTTTCCCAAAATTTGTCGGATGAAAGCCATCTACATCTTTATCTGGATTAACCGCCATTAAAATTTTCTCTTCGTTGATGTGTTTCGGTAACGGCAATTGTACAATAAAACCATCTAAATCATCATCTTCATTCAGCTCTTTAATTTTTGCTAATAGTGCTTCTTCTGTAATGTCTTCTGGTAAACTCACCAAAGTCGAATCAAATCCGATTTGTTGGCAAGATCTTACTTTACTTCCTACGTAAGTTAAACTTGCACCATCTGTACCCACGATTACAGCTGCTAAGTGCGGAACTTTTCCACCCGCATCTTTAATCGCTTGCACTTCGGCAGCAATTTCATTCTTAATATCTTCTGCTGTTTTTTTGCCGTCTAGTAGTTGCATTTCTTTTAGTTTAAAACGAAGTTTAAAGTTTAAATTATCTCGTAAATAGCTTAAACCAAACTGTATAATTAGTATTAAAAAATAAAGTTTAAGATTCTAATTGATTCGAATCTTAAACTTTACGTAGTATTTTATTTGATTCCGGGCATTCCGCCTGGCATTCCGCCTGGCATTCCGCCTGGCATTCCTTTCATGCCGCCCATCATTTTCATTAAATTTTTTCCGCCTGGACCTTGCATCATCTTCATCATCTTGCTCATTTGGTCAAACTGCTTCATCAATTGATTGACTTGCTCCACTTTTGTTCCTGAACCTTTAGCAATTCGAGCTTTACGTTTTACATCAATCACAGCAGGTCTGCTTCTCTCTCCTGGTGTCATTGAATGAATAATTGCTTCAATATGTTTAAAAGCATCGTCTTCAATCTCTATATCTTTCATGGCTTTTGAAGCACCTGGTATCATACCAACCAAATCCTTCATGTTACCCATTTTTTTAACTTGTTGAATTTGAGTTAAGAAGTCATCAAAACCAAACTCATTCTTAGCAATTTTCTTCTGAAGTTTTCTAGCTTCTTCTTCATCAAATTGTTCTTGCGCTCTTTCTACTAACGACACAACGTCTCCCATTCCTAAGATACGTTCGGCCATACGAATAGGATAAAACACATCTAGTGCATCCATTTTTTCGCCTGTACCAACAAACTTAATCGGTTTGTTTACGATCGTTTTAATCGATAAAGCAGCTCCTCCGCGTGTGTCACCATCTAATTTGGTTAAGACAACTCCGTCGAAATTTAAAATATCGTTGAATGTCTTTGCCGTATTTACCGCATCTTGTCCCGTCATCGCATCAACAACAAACAAAGTTTCTTGAGGTTTAATCGCAGCATGAACACGAGCAATCTCGTCCATCATTTCTTTGTCAACCGCCAAACGACCGGCAGTATCCACAATAACTACATTAAAACCGTTTGCTTTGGCGTGTTTAATTGCGTTTTGAGCAATGTCAACCGGATTTTTATTTTCTGGTTCCGAGTAAACGGCAACACCTATTTGGTCTCCCACTACATGCAACTGATTGATTGCCGCAGGACGATAAATATCACAAGCTACTAAAAGCGGATTTTTTCCTTTTTTAGTTTTAAGATAATTGGCTAATTTTCCAGAAAAAGTTGTTTTACCAGAACCTTGCAAACCAGACATCAAAATCACCGTTGGTGTTCCCGATAAATTAATTCCGGCAACATCACCACCCATTAATTCGGTTAATTCATCTTTAACCAACTTCACTAATAATTGTCCTGGCTGAAGCGTAGTTAAAACGTCTTGACCAATTGCTTTTTCTTTTACTTTGGCAGTAAAGTCTTTAGCAATTTTAAAGTTAACATCGGCATCAAGCAACGCACGACGAACTTCTTTTAAGGTATCAGCAACGTTTACTTCGGTAATTTTACCGTGACCTTTTAGTATATGAAAAGCTTTATCTAATTTATCGCTTAAATTATCGAACATAATAGTGTTTTTTTGGAACTGCAAATATAGTAAGAAGTTGCAAAGCTTCAAAGCACCAAATTAACAAAGTTGTGTAGATCAATAGTATATTTTACTTTAGAAGGCAAAAAAAAAGAGGAGGAAATAAATCCAGCCTCTTTTCAGAAAATAAAAAAAACAAATTACAATATTTTACTAGTTTGCACTTATTTTAAAAGAGCATATTCTAAAACAGGATTTCCTCTTTCTCCAGCATCATTAGTCATAGTAAGAAACTTCACTTTATAGTTGTTATTCGCTTCATCTTTTACAATATAAAAGCGATCCGTTTTAATACTTGGCAATGAACTTGGTCCACCACCACTCCTCCAGTTTCCTCCAATTATTCTTTGATCTGTTTTTGAAATTTCAAACTTAGATGGATCTACATGAGACAAAACAAAGCCTTCATAAGTGATCTGGTCTGCAACCAAAACCTCATACACTTGAGTGCCACCTTTTCGATTCGAAATAACAAAATCAGAATAGCCGTATAGTACTTCTGAACCAAAATTAACGTAATTGGTAAATGTGGTAAAATTCAAATCCCATTTTGATTTTAAAGGTTCCACAGTTACCGTTTTTTCTGCTTTAATGCTAAAAAAAGTAAAATTGAAATTATCATCTTTTGCAATGGTTCTTTCTTGAAATGTGGTAGAAGCTAAATCAGCATACTGAATTTTATAGCCATTTGCGTTTCTTAAAACCCTTACTTTTTTCCAACCTCTTGCAGCACCGTACACATTGACTGCGCCTTTTGCTGGTTTTTCGGTAGAAACAGCAAATCCCATATTCACTAAATATACTTTATTATCAGCATCATTGGCAGAAACCTCCGCAATTGCAGTACCAATTCCTTGTCCGTTACCTGTTAAAACACCTGTAGGATTATCTACATATCCAGTTGTCGAAGCCACATCTCCTTGTCCAACAGTAATTTTTGTATCTATTTCTTGTGGTGCTGTAATATCTGACGTTTCTAATTTTTTAACTGCCATTTTCAATGAACCGTTGATTATCACTCTAAAATCGGTTCCAGTTGCAAAACCAAAATCCCACGTTTCTCGGTTTACTACCTCAGATTTTCCTGTGCTTAAATCAAGATATACTTGATTGGGCTGATTAGGACCGCCGACTTCTGGGTTTAAAGTTGCTCCAACTGTTGGTATTTCTATAGGATCTGACTCCGTACTTGAACAAGATGCTAAGGTCAATAAAGCGATTGTTAAAGAAAAAATTGTTTTTTTCATAGTGTTTAGTATTAATTAAAATTAAGCTTATACGTGAGTTTGATAAAAAAAGAGCGTCCATAAGCCAACATTACATTGGAAGAAGTGGCGTGGGCAGCAGCTGTATCGGTTTTGGATTGAAGTACATTAGAAACATTAAATAAATTCCTTGATCCCATAACTGTTTCGATTCTGTCATTAAAAAATGTTTTGCGAATCGAAGCATCCAACCAATTGCTTGCTCCGATCTCAGAAATGACATAAGCCGAAGTTCCTTCTACAAATTGCTGTGTTTTACCATTGTATTTGTAATAAGCAGAAAAAGTAGTTGCCCATTTTGGAACCGTATACGCAAGGCTGCTATTTAAATTGAATGAGTATAAAAAGGTATCGTCTGAAGCAAAAATTTGATTGTCTATTTGACGGGAAACACCAATAAATGAAGCTCCCAAATTAAAGCTAAAGTTTCCTTTTTGAAATTGATTTACAGTCGAAGCATTCCACATTTGATACTTACTGATGTTAATAAATTGATACATCGGATTTCCGGTAACCTCATTAAAACCAATCAAAGCCATATCTATTCGGTCATCAACATTCATAAAACTCCCATTCAGCATAGTAGACAGTTGCCAACCAGAATTTAAGTAAGTGGTCTTTTTCAAGCTAGTTTCGTAAGAAGTGCTTTTTTCGGGTACAAGATTTTCATTTCCTGTAAAAAAATGTCCGTCAAAAATTTGTTGGGAATACAACTCCTCAAAATTGGGAGTTCGAAATGATTTACCAAACGAAATGCGGTACTCGATTCCGCTATTAAATGAATAGCGAAGTCCTAAAGAAGAAGCATATTGATTGTCGAATTGAGATTGAGCTGAAAACCGAATTCCCGGTCGAATAGCCATTTTTTTGGTGACATTTACTTCTGAAGAAGCAAAAAAATCATAATTGTCGATCTTTTTTCGAATAGGAACAATCACATTATTTGCTTCTTGCACCAAAGCAAAACCCTTGTTATTTACAAACTCATATCCCAATTGCAAATCGAAGATGTCACTATTAAAAAAGTCATTGAAAGTTCCAATAGTATACAAAACTTCCATAGATTGATCTCTTGCTTCCAATACATTAGCCTCTGTTTTTGTGTACAAATAATACGTAAAATCTTCTACATTTCTAGTTTGTTTTTGATGCGAAAGAGACAGGTTGTAATTTAGTTTAGAGAATAATTTTCCAGTCGCATTTAAATTATGAAAATACCGATTGGTCAAATACCTATTATCATCAGCATATCTATACGAACCCAACGTTGTGTTGTATCCTGATTGTACGGTATTGTTATAATAATCAATTGTTTCGTCTAAAAATTCCAACTTGTAAAAAGCTCTAAAGTTATTTTTATGAAAAGCAATTAAGGCTGTAGCATTGACTTGTTCTTTTGGAAGCCAATTGTAACCTCTAGTAAAATCAGTTTCTAAGTATTCTTTACCATTTTTATTTCCCAAATAACCTTGAAAATCATTTCTATTAACTCCTAAACTCACAAACCAATTGTCGTTTATACTATTCGCAACACGCAACGACTGAATGTGTCTTCCTTTATCAAAAAAACTAAATTCGTTGCCCACTGTTTCTTCTTGTGCAGCGGCAGAAACATTCCATTTGTACCGAGATGATTTTTTAGTAATAATGTTTAAAACACCACTAATTGCATTGGCTCCATATGCAACTCCCATAGAACCTTCGACAATTTCTATTTGCTCAATATCACTTAAATTTATTTGCGATAAATCGGTATTATTTCCAAAACCTTGCTCACTGACTAAAGGCACGTTATCCACTAAAATTTTAAAATATTGCGAATCTAAACCAAACAACGAAACGGAAGATCGTCCCGTAGAACTACTAGGGCGAACCGTAATATTTAAATATTGGTTCAGTACATCAGCCAAATTAGCTGCCGCTAGATTTTGAATGTCAGCATTAGAAATTATACGCACATTAAAAACCGATTTCTTAATGGATTGTGGCTCAAAATGCCCCGTTATAACTACCTCTGCTAATTGTTCGTCTGAGGCAATACTGTCTTTTACTTGAGCGAAAAGCGAGCCGCAAAAAAGAAGGCCTAAAAAGATACTATTTTTGAAATTCATTATTTTTATTTAATCTTAATAATTTTAGCAAATGTAATATTATTTTTATTTAATCTAAATAAATATATATATTTGCTCAAAAAAAAATTAAAAACACCCTTTATGATTTCAAAAAGACACTACTTCTCCGCTTTAATCGCACTTAGTACCACGCTTGGATTTAGTCAAGAAAATAAAAAACAGCAAGACATTCAATCCATAAAGTCGATGTGCGGTTGTTACGAAGTGAAATTCAATTTTACCGAAACTTTTCAGTATCCAAAAGATACCGCTACTTATCAGCCCTCAAAAACCAAACACGATTACGGCTTAGAATGGGTAGAATTACTAGAAGACAATCCCAATAAAATTGTTTTACAGCATTTATTGATCGTTAGTGATGATATGATTATTAAACATTGGAGACAAGATTGGCTGTATGAAAACACCAAATTGTATGCTTTTGATAAAGAAAAAACATGGAAGTTTATCAAACTGAATCCAAAAGACGTTAAAGGACAATGGACTCAAAAAGTATTTCAAGTAGATGATAGTCCGAGATACGAAGGTTCTGCTAGTTGGGTTCACGTTGATGGCAAAAATTATTGGACCAATGTTGCTGATGCTCCTCTACCAAGAAGAGAGCAAACACACCGAAATGATTACAATGTTTTGAAAAGAAGAAACATACATGAAATTACAGCGACAGGTTGGAACCACGAACAAGACAACGCCAAAGTATTGCGCACGGATGCTCAAAAAGACTATGTTGTTGCCGAAGAAAAGGGTTTTGATGTGTATACCAAAGTAGATGATTCTAAATGTGTTGCCGCGCAAAAATGGTGGATTACCAACAAGCCTTTATGGAAAAACGTACGCACCAAATGGGATGTAATTTTTGCTCAAGACAAAGATCTTATTTTAGAGAACAAGGTCGAAAGAAAACCATTGTATTCGTATTTATTTGATTTAAAACCAGACGCGACCAAAGCTGAAAGTGATGCTATTATTGACAAATTTGTCGTTAAAAAATAAATGTTTGAGTTAGTTAATTGCAAAAGAGCCGTTAGTTTTTATGACTATCGGCTCTTTTATTTTATAACAGTAACTGTTTCATTTACATTCTTTCTGGAACTTCAATTCCCAATAATTTAAAAGCACCTTTAATCACTTCGGCTACTTTTTGAGACAATTGTACACGGAATACTTTTTTAGCCAAATCTTCTTCACCTAAAATATGTACCGATTGATAAAATGAATTGTACTCTTTTACCAAATCATAGGTATAATTGGCAATTAAAGCGGGACTGTGATTTTGAGCGGCACTTTGAATTACTTCAGCAAATAACTCTACTTGTTTTACCAACTCTTTTTCTTTTTCATGCAATTCAAAATCTAATGAAACTGCTGCAGAAAAATCAAAATCGGCTTTTCGAATAATCGATTGAATTCGCGCGTACGTATATTGAATAAACGGACCTGTATTTCCAGCAAAATCAACTGATTCTTCTGGATTAAATAAAATACGTTTTTTAGGATCTACTTTCAAAATATAATATTTTAAAGCTCCTAGACCAATCGTACTGTATAATTTCGCTTTTTCTTCTGCTGAATAACTGTCTAATTTGCCTAATTCTTCTGAGATTTTTTGAGCCGTATCGGTCATGTCTTGCATCAATTCATCAGCATCGACCACTGTTCCTTCGCGGCTTTTCATTTTTCCAGAAGGCAAATCTACCATTCCGTATGATAAATGATACAAGCTCGAAGCCCAATCAAAACCTAACTTTTTCAGAATCAAAAACAATACTTTAAAGTGATAATCTTGTTCGTTACCAACGGTGTAAACCATTCCGCCTACATCTGGATTGTCTTTTACACGCTGAATCGCGGTTCCAATATCTTGGGTCATGTAGACCGCAGTTCCGTCAGAACGCAACACAATTTTGCGATCCAAACCTTCGTCAGTCAAATCAATCCAAACGGAACCGTCAGGATCTTTTTCAAAAACACCTTTATCCAAACCGACTTGCACCACATCTTTACCTAATAAATAGGTATTGCTTTCGTAATAATATTGATCAAAATCAACTCCTAAATTTTTATAAGTAACGGCAAAACCATCATAAACCCATCGGTTCATTTTCTTCCAAAGTGACAAAACTTGCTCTTCTCCTGCTTCCCATTTTTGAAGCATTTGTTGCGCTTCTATAATAATCGGCGCCTGCTTTTTGGCTTCCTCTTCGGTTTTTCCTTCAGCCATTAATTGATTGATTTCTACTTTGTAGGCTTTATCAAAAGCTACATAATAGTTACCCACCAATTTATCTCCTTTTAAACCAGTACTTTCTGGAGTTTCTCCGTTTCCGAATCGTTCCCAAGCCAACATCGATTTACAAATATGAATTCCACGGTCATTGATCACCTGTGTCTTATATACTTTTTTACCCGAAGCTTTTAAAATTTCAGCTACCGAATACCCCAATAAATTATTACGAACGTGCCCCAAATGCAATGGTTTATTGGTATTTGGCGAAGAATATTCGACCATAATTGCTTTGTCATCTGAATTGGAATCTACAAAACCAAAACTAGCATTGTCTTTTATGGTATTGAAAAAATCCAAATAATACGAATCTGAAATAACGATATTTAAAAATCCTGAAACTACATTAAAACGAGCTACTTCTGATACATTTTCTACTAAATAATTTCCGATTTTAGTTCCCAATTCAACTGGATTGCTTTTAACCACTTTCAACAACGGAAAAATAACCATTGTAATATCGCCTTCAAACTCTTTTCGAGTGGTTTGAAATTCGATTTTCTCGACAGTTGCACCAAATAAAGCTTGAATCGCTTGTTGTATAGAAGGAGTAAGAATTTTTGATAATGACATGTAAACGTATTTTTAAAGTGTGCAAATATACTTCTTATTGCCCAAATACAGAAAACACAAAAGGTTTAAAAATCAGGCCATAGGCCACTTTACATGTTAAAAAATAAAAAAACATCAAAAAAAGTGTAACATAATCCAGATTTAAAAGTCTTAATAGTAATCATCAATCAAAAATAATCAATCATGAAAATCAAATTATTTATCGTACTATTTTTAGGAATGGTCGGTTGGGCTGAAGCTCAAAACAATGGAAATGTATCTGGAAAAGTAAACGAGAACAGTTCAAACGTGCCTATTTCTTACGCTACCGTTACTTTAAAAGAAAACGGAAAAACAATCAACAGCGCCGTTACCAACGACAATGGAGAATTTGACTTCAAAAACATTGCTCTAAAAAATTATGTACTAGAAGTGCAATACATCGGTTTTAAAAATTATACTGCTGCCGTAAATCTAACCGCTAATCCAACTGCGAATTTTAAGATTAATTTAGAAGAAGCGGCAACCGAATTAAAAGGTGTAAATATAATTGCCGAACGTTCTACAATGGAACAAAAAATCGATCGTAAAGTGATTACTGTTGGAAAAGATTTAACAACCGCTGGCGCCACTGCTTCGGACATTATGAGTAATGTACCGTCCGTAAATGTAGATCAAGACGGAAAAATATCACTTCGTGGCAATCAAAATGTCAGAGTTTTAATTGACGGAAGAGTGAGCACTATTGATGCTGCACAATTACTAAAACAAATTCCGTCTACTTCGATTAAAAAAATTGAACTAATCACCAATCCAAGTGCAAAGTACAATCCAGAAGGAATGTCGGGGATTATCAATATCATTTTGCATAAAAATGCCAACAATGGTTTCAACGGAAGCTACAGTGGCGGAATTACCTTTGCTGAAACAGCAAAATTCAACCAATCATTAGATGCTAATTATAAAGTAGGAAAAGTAAATTTCTTTGGAAATTTCGGAAACAATTCGGGACTAAAACACAATCAAGGTCAAATCAATCGCCTCGACGTTCCCACTTCTCAAAAATTAAATATCCTGAATGACAACGATTCGTACTTATACAAAATTGGAATGGATTATTTAATTGACGACAATAACACTGTATCGTTTTACACCAATCAAAATAAATTTACAGGCAAAACAAATGTACAAACTACTGTTGATTACAAAAATGCTAGCCCAACTAGCGCTAACATCTTTCAAGAAGGACTCTATGGCGGAACCGATATTACAGGAACTTACAACCTTGCTTACAAACATTTGTTCACAAAAGAAGGTCACACTTTAGATATCGAAGGAAATTATAGCAATTACAAAGAAGATCAAGGGGCAAACTTCGATACTCGCGTAACCAACCAAAACAATACAATTGACTCAAGCATTTACAATGATAATTTAGAAGACAGTCGTAAACTAAGCACTGTCAATATCGATTATGTAAATCCATTAAACGAAAAAACAACATTAGAAGCTGGTGCTGAAGCTAGAATTACCAGAACAAGTAATGAGTACGCCACTGGAAACCCATCTGTTCCTGCTGACGAAAGAATCTCTAATTATACGTACGATACCGACATTTATTCCGCTTATGTAACCTTTGGGCAAAAGTTCAATAAATTTAGTTACCAAATAGGAGGCCGTTTTGAAAGTTATAAGGTCGTTGCAAATTTAAACAAGGGCCTTGCCAAATTTGAAGATGATTACATTACGTTATATCCGTCGGCCTATTTGACTTATAATTTGAACGAGAAAAATACGTTGCAATTGAGTTACAGTCGCCGTGTCGATCGTCCGAGTTTAGAACAAACTAAACCCATCAGAGAATTTTCAACTCCGTTAATTACTTCGTACGGAAACCCAGAATTACGCCCTCAATTTACCAATTCAGTAGAAATAAATTATACTAAAACTTTTAACAAAGGCAGTTTTACAACAGGTATTTACTATCGAAACATCAACGACCAAATTAGTCGTGTAATTTCTCCAGACGAAAGTGACCAAACGCAGCAGAAGCAAATTATGACGTACACCAATTTCGCTCATAATACAGCGTACGGTTTTGAGGTTTCTGCCAATTACAAAATAACCAAATGGTGGGACATTCAACCGTCTATTGATTTTTCAAGCATCAATCAAGAAGGTATTGTATTTAAATACAATCCAACCACAAACCAGACTAGTCCGTTGTCAAGAAATATTAATGTTTCGTCTTTGAACACGCGTTTGAACTCTAATTTTAAAGCGAATAAGCGGTTGAGTTTTTTACTTTTCGGATTTTACAACAATGCCGTTGAGGAGATTCAAAACGATCGAAAAGCAATGTATAAAATAGATGCTGGCGCTCGTTACACTTTATTGAACAATAAAATGAGTATAAGTGTTCGTTTTAATGATGTTTTTGATACAATGAAATATTCGTTTGATACCGAATATCCTTATCCGCAAAAAGGTGAATTTAATTGGGAAAGCCAATCTGTTTATTTTGGCTTGAATTACAATTTTGGCGGTGGAAAAAATAAAAGTTTGCAACGCAAGCAACGTGAGGACAACACCAGTAAAGATGGCGGCGGCATGTTTTAAAGACAACCAACTCAATTTTAATTTTTTGAATTAGTTTTTGTAGTAAAAAAAAGCCGAAGTTTAACTACTTCGGCTTTTTTGATTTTTAACTTTTCTACTTTTAAGAAAGCACTTTTTTTAACTTAATTATTTCCTCGATACTCGGAACATCAGTTTCATCTAAAACAGCCGAAGAATGATATATATTTGGTCCTAATCTTTCTAGCAATAAATTGATATTAGTGGATCGAATGCCGCCACCTGGAATAATTTTAATTCGCGTATTAGCGATACGAATCAAATTTTCAAGAACATCAATTCCAGCGATAGCATTAACTGCACCTCCTGAAGTTAAAATAGACGAAAATCCAATTTTTATAAGTTGTTCCAATGCCTGGTGGGGGTCTGGAACATCATCAAAAGCACGATGAAAAGTACAAGGCAGTGGGTTCGCCAGTTGCACCAATTCTGAATTTTGTTTTTCGTTTACCGTTCCGTCTTCATTTAAAATTCCGAATACAAAGCCATCTGCATTTAGATTCTTAAAATCAAGAACGGCTCTTTTCATTGCATTAAATTCAGCTTCATTGTACACAAAACTTCCACCACGTGGACGAATCATTACATACAATTCTGAGGTTGTATTTTCTCTTGCAGCTGCAACCAACATACTACTCGGACTAATTCCTCCAACAGACATATCCAAACACAATTCAATTCTATCTGCTCCGTTTTCTTGTGCAAGTACAACAGAGTACAGTCCGAAGCAAGCAATCTCTAATTGATTTTTTTTCATTTGAGTAGATTTTTTGTTTGGGTATTACTCCAATATACAAAAAAACCTATTCAGATTGAATAGGTTTTAACATTACTATAGTATTTTATCTACCATTTTATGATGGCACTTGCCCAAGTAAAACCACTACCAAAAGCAGCTAAAACAACAGTGTCTCCGGATTTAATTTTTCCTTTTTCCCAAGCTTCTGTCAATGCGATAGGGATAGAGGCTGCGGTAGTATTACCATATTTCTGAATGTTGTTATACACTTGATCATCAGAAAGTTTGAATTTATTTTGGATGAACTGCGATATTCTTAAATTCGCTTGATGCGGAATCAACATGTCAATATCAGAAACTTCTAGATTATTGGCTGCTAAGCCTTCATTAATAACCTCGGCAAAACGAACTACTGCATTTTTAAACACAAATTGTCCATTCATGTACGGATAATAACTTTCGTCATTTGGATCATTGTCTGCAATAATATCAGTTACCCAGCGACCACCCATTCCTGGAGCTTGCAAAGCTAACTCTTCAGCATGCTGCCCTTCCGAATGTAAGTGTGTTGACAAAATTCCTTTGGTCGTATCTTCTTCACGACTTAAAACTGCTGCTCCTGCTCCATCACCAAAAATAACAGAAACGCCACGTCCACGAGTCGTCATGTCTAATCCGGTCGAATGAACTTCAGAACCAATCACCAAAATGTTTTTATACATTCCAGTCTTTATATATTGATCTGCTACTGAAATCGCATAGATAAAACCCGAACACTGATTTCTCACGTCCAAAGCTCCCACTGTGCGCAATCCTAAATCACGTTGTACCAAAACTCCTGGTCCTGGAAAATAATAATCTGGACTTAAAGTAGCAAAAACAACAAAATCTATATCATCTTTCGCAATTCCAGCACGTTCGATCGCAATTTCTGCTGCTTTTACGCCCATCGAGGTGGTCGTGTCTTCTCCACGTACAATGTACCTGCGTTCTTGTATGCCTGTTCGCTCCTGAATCCACTCATCATTAGTGTCTATTACCTTTGACAAATCGTCATTAGTTACCACATTGGAAGGAACATAATACCCTAAACCTGCTATTTTCGAATGATACATATTCTATTTTATTCGTTAAGAAATTGGATTGCAAATTTAAACATCTTTTAAAAAGCAAAGACACAATTTAGTGTTTTTTTCGAAATTACAGATTTAATGTTTACAAAATTATTAAAATGATATATTTGGTTTTCAATTATTTTTCTGCGCAATTCTTAAACAGCAGATTAAAAGACGTTTATTAAAATTTTATTTTACCAATTGCTATTAAACTTTATTGAACTAATTTAGTCCAATATAATCAAAAGCTAAACCCAACTGTTTATGAAATTAAAATCAACCTTGCTGTTTTTTGTTACAACCATTTTTGCTGGCTATGCGCAAGAAAATGTAACCTATCAAAAACCACCGCAATCTATCCTAGCGCTCGCAGATTTCGAAAGAGCGCCGTCTGCTAGTATGGATTCTAAAAAAGAGTACATGCTTTTATCTTACAGAAGCACTTATAAAACATTAGAAGACTTGAGTCAAGATGAATTGCGTTTAGGTGGTTTACGCATCAACCCCATTACCAATATTTCGAACACGGTAACGTATATGAACAATCTTAAAATCAAAAAAATAAAAGATTCAAAAGATGTTCAAGTAAGTGGTTTACCCGAAAATCCCAAGATCACGTATTTAACTTGGGCTCCAAACGAGACAAAGATTGCTTTTACCAATACTACTGCGGCCGGAGTTGAACTTTGGGTTATTGATGTTGCTACTGCAAAAGCAACTCGATTGACCGATGCAACTGTCAACGCGAATTTAGGAAATCCGATAAATTGGTTTACTGATAACGAATCTATTTTAGTTACGATATTGCCGAAAAACAAACCTTCTTTATTAGACAATAAGAAAGATTTACCAAAAGGACCGATTGTTTCTAATTCTGATGGTGCTAAATCACAAAACAGAACGTATCCTGACTTATTAAAAAACAAAATAGATGAGGCTAACTTTGAAAGTATTGCTACGTCTGAATTGTACAAAGTAAGTTTAAATGGACAGTCAACTTTGTTTAAAAATGCAGCAATGTACACTGACGAAAGCTTTTCTCCTGACGGAAAATATGTTTTGTTGACTACGCTAAAAAAACCGTTTTCGTATATCGTTCCTTTAAATCGTTTTCCACAAACTAGTAGCGTGTACGATATTGCCGGAAATGAAATTAAAACCGTAAACGAAGTGCCTTTAAATGAAATTATGCCGAAAGGATTTTCTTCGGTACGTAAAGGAAAAAGGAACATGAATTGGCGTGCAGACAAACCTGCTACTTTGTATTTTGTAGAAGCCTTGGATGAAGGTGATTCATCTAAAAAAGCAGAATATAGAGACGAGGTATTTGTTTGGGATGCTCCTTTTACTGCCACTCCAACTGCACTAGTAAAAACGCAACAACGTTATGCAGGAATTATTTGGGGTAACGAAACCAATGCGATTTTGTTTGATTCTTGGTATGACACTCGTAACACCAAAACGTACGTAATCAATCCGTCGAAACCAGGAGAAACGCCAAAAATAATTTCGGATAGAAATTCACAAGATGTATATTCCGATCCAGGATCTTTCGAAACTAGAAAAAATCAATTTAATAGAAAAACATTAGCGATTGAAAACAACAAAGCTTTTTTAATTGGAGATGGACTTACGCAAAAAGGACAATTTCCTTTTATTGATGAGTTGGATTTAAATTCCTTAAAGACAAACCGAATCTATACCTCAACTTATACTGACAAAAAAGAAAGTTTATTATCTATAGAAGATTTTAAAAAAGGAGAAGTTTTGGTACAAATTCAATCTAAAAGTGATTATCCAAATTATTACTTTAGAAACATCAGACAAAAAAACAAACTAACGCAAATAACTCACTTTGCAAATCCGTTTGAGAGTATTAAAAATGTATACAAAGAAGTAATTAAATACAAAAGAAAAGACGGTGTGGAGTTGTCTGGAACCTTGTATTTACCGGTTGGTTATGATCGTGTAAAAAAAGAAAAATTACCCTTATTAATTTGGGCTTATCCAACAGAATATAAAGACAAAAATTCTGCTGGCCAAGTTACTTCAAATCCAAACGAATTTACTTTTCCAAGTTATGGCTCTTTTATTTACTGGGTCACTCGCGGTTATGTTGTTTTAGATGACGCTGCTTTTCCAATTGTGGGAGAAGGAACCACAGAGCCAAACGATACTTTTATCGAGCAGTTGGTTGACAATGCTTCGGCAGCAATTAATGCTGTTGATGCGCTAGGATATATTGACACTAAAAAAGTAGCCATTGGAGGACACTCGTATGGTGCTTTTATGACTGCTAATTTGTTGACGCATTCTAAACTTTTTGCCTGCGGAATTGCGCGCAGTGGGGCATACAACAGAACCTTAACTCCATTTGGTTTTCAGAGAGAACAACGTAATTACTGGGAAGTTCCTGCAATTTATAACGAAATGTCTCCGTTTATGAATGCAGAAAAAATGAAAACACCACTTCTTTTGGTACACGGTGAAGCGGACAATAATCCTGGTACGTTTACTTTGCAAACAGAGCGTTATTTCCAAGCTTTAAACGGACTTGGAGCACCAGCACGTATGGTAATTTTACCTAAAGAAAGTCATGGTTACGCTGCCAAAGACAATATTTTACATTTACTGTGGGAAGAAGATCAATTTTTAGAAAAATACCTAAAAAACTAACCTCCACTTACACTTAAAAAAAAGCCATAAACACTTTACAGCGTTTATGGCTTTTCTTTTTTTTACAGATAATTCAATCCGATAAAAAAAGATTCGTCTATTGGTAAGTCGATTTCACTTTCAAAGAAAATAAGTTGTCTTTTATACACTGATTCAATCAAGTAATGGCTACCTCTAAAATAGGATTTTCTAATTTTTACTTGCAAGTTAGATTCCGAAACCATCTCAAATTGATGCGGGTATACTAACGTTTTATGGCTCTCATCTTCGTAAGGAAGCAATAAGTGTGTTGCAATCTCATTTACTTCGCCAAACAATGACGCTACATATTTTGAAGTTGGATTTTCATAAATTTCTATTGGATTGCCTTTGATCAAGACTTCTCCATGACGCATCACAATTGCTTCATCAGAAAATGATAAGGCATCAGTGCTGTCGTGTGTAGCAATAATACAAGTAATTTGTTTTTGCTTCAAGTAGCGAAATAAGTTACGACGCAACGAGTTTTTTCTGAAAGCATCAATCTGACTGAAGGGCTCGTCTAGCAAAATCACTTCTGGCTCCAAAGCCAATACTCTAACCAAAGCGACACGTTGTTGTTGACCACCACTCAAATACTTCGCTTTTACATTGGCAAACTGGTCCATCTCTACCATTTCCAATAACTCTTGAATGCGCAATTTTTTCATATTTGCAAAACCATTCGAAAGAAATTTACCCACATTTTCGGCTACGGTTTCATACAACGATAAGTCAAAGTCTTGAGCCAAATATTTCATGTACGACATTCCTGGAACTAAATTATACTTAGGCCCTAAAATGGCTTTTTCATCATAAGAAATTGATCCTTCATCAACATCATACAAACCATAAATAAGCTTTAATAAAGTACTTTTTCCGCAACCACTTTCTCCGATGATGGAAATATTTTGTCCCTTTTCAATGGTAAAAGAAATATTTTTTAAAACTGGACTATCGGTGTACGTGAACGAAATATTTTTAACTGCTAACATGCTACTATTTTGAATTGCAAAATTACAATCTTTAATTTAATTTTTGGACCATAAAAAAAGCTGTTTCTATAAGTAGAAACAGCTTTTTGTGTAATGTAGGAACAGTGAAAATTATTTCGCTGCTTCTGTTTTAGCATCTTGTACCATTTTATCATTTGCTGTAATAGCAAACTCTACTCTACGGTTTTGACCTCTACCATCTGCAGTATCATTACTAGCAATTGGATCAGCAATTCCTAAACCTTCAGATTTAAAACGACTAGAAGATAATCCTTTAGAAACTAAATATGTTTTTACTGCTTGAGCTCTTTGTTTAGATAAGTTTAAGTTGTATTCCGCTTTACCAGTGTTATCTGTGTATCCAAAAAGTTGAATATCAGTATCACCATATTCTTTAAAAACAGGAATTAATTTATCTAAATTTGCTTTAGCTTGAGTAGTTAAAGATGATTTGTTAGTATCAAAACGAACAGCATCTTCTTTAAGAATTAAGTGAATTCCTTCACCAACTCTTTCTACATTAGCTCCAGGCAATGCTTGATCAATTTCACGCGCTTGTTTGTCCATTTTGTTACCAATCAACGCTCCAGTTCCACCACCAACAGCAGCTCCAATTGCAGCTCCCAAAGCAGTGTTTCCACCTTTACCAAGATTGTTACCCAAAATTCCACCAATTACCGCACCAGCAGCAACTCCAATTCCAGCACCTTTTTGAGTGTTATTTGCATTTTTTACTGAATCGCAACTTACAAATAAACCACTAAAAATCATTAATGCGCTTAAACCTAATATCTTAATATTTTTCATCTTTGTCTTTATTTAAATTAATTTCTTTGAAATTGGTACGTTACGCTTTTTGCTTGCCCACCAACGGTAATTTGGTCGATCAACTGAAAAGAATTTTCTGTCTGATTGGCTACAGTTAATAGGTAACCTGTTTTAACTTTTTTAGATTTTAATCCTTCATCTAAAACTTTCAATACAAATAAACCTTGTTTGTTAATACTCCAAACAATTGCAGATTCGTATCCCGTACAATCAGCTACATTTAAACTAACGGATCCTTTATTATTATTCGAAATAAATTTCCAGTTACTTCCAACGAAACATTTTGAGTCAGCAATATCGAAAGAAGTTACTTTAATATATTCTGAACCAGGAAAGCTTACACTAGTTAAAATCCAGTTTCCTTTAATTGCAACTTGCGATGACTTATCTAATTTTGTAGAAAGTGCATTTGGGTCTGCAGACTTGCATGCAAATAACGAAAGCGCTATCATGCATATAAAAATAATTTTTTTCATTGTTATGGTATTTTATAATTAATACTCCTACAAAGGTACATTGCAAATAATTTGATTTTGTTTAAAAATTATTTTTTTTTGTTTCAAAATTAACACCTCCGACAATTTGTCATTTACAATTACATTGGTATTCTATTTGACTAGATGAGAATCATCAAGTTAAACTTAAATTTTAAAAAATATGACAACAGGTAAAATTAATGTTTCAGTAGAAAACATCTTTCCCTTAATCAAAAAATTCTTATATAGTGATCACGAAATCTTCTTACGTGAGCTAATTTCGAATGGAACTGATGCTACTCTAAAGCTCAAACACCTTATAAGCATAGGTGAAGCTAAAGTAGAATTTGGAAATCCGTTTATTGAAATCAAGGTAGATAAAGAAGGTAAAAAGATCCACATTATCGATCAAGGTTTGGGAATGACTTCGGATGAGGTTGAAAAATACATTAATCAAGTTGCTTTTTCTGGAGCCGAAGAGTTCTTAGACAAATACAAAGATTCTGCTAAAGATTCTGGAATTATTGGCCATTTTGGACTCGGTTTCTACTCTGCCTTTATGGTTGCAGAAAAGGTAGAAATCATTACTAAATCATACAAAGATGAGCCAGCAGCACATTGGACTTGCGATGGTAGCCCAGAATTCACTTTGGAACCAGCTGACAAAACTTCACGCGGAACAGAAATTATTCTTCATGTTGCCGAAGACTCTTTAGACTTTTTAGAAGATTCTAAAATTGCAGGTTTATTGAATAAATACAATAAATTTATGCCTATTCCGATTAAATTCGGAACAAAAACAGAAACACTTCCAAAGCCAGAAGATGCTCCTGAAGATTACGTAAATGAAACGGTTGAAATTGATAATTTCATCAACAACCCAAATCCAGCTTGGACGAAGCAACCAACTGAATTATCTGATGAAGATTACAAGTCATTCTACAGAGAATTGTATCCAATGCAATTTGAAGATCCGTTGTTTCACATTCACTTAAATGTAGATTATCCATTTAACTTAACCGGAATTTTATATTTTCCTAAGTTAGGTTCTGATTTGCAAATTCAAAAAGACAAAATTCAGTTATACCAAAACCAAGTTTACGTTACTGATAATGTAGAAGGAATTGTACCTGAATTTTTAACGATGTTAAAAGGGGTGATTGATTCACCAGATATTCCGTTGAACGTTTCTCGTTCTGGATTACAAGCAGATGGTGCGGTTAAGAAAATCTCAAACTATATTACTCGTAAAGTTGCAGATAAACTAAAAGCGCTATTCAATGAAAATCGTGCTGATTTTGAAGCAAAATGGAACGATATTAAAATAGTTCTAGAATACGGAATGTTGTCTGAAGATAAATTTTACGAAAAAGCAGGTGCATTCGTTTTATACCCAACGGTAGACGACACCTACTTTACTTTAGAAGAATTAAAAGAAAAAATCAAAGACAATCAAACTAATAAGGACGGTAAAATTGTTGTTTTATATGCTGGTAATAAAGAGGCACAGCACTCTTATATTGAAACAGCAAAAGACAAAGGATACCAAGTATTATTGTTAGATTCTCCGATTATCTCGCATTTAATTCAAAAAATTGAAGGCGACAATTCAGATATTACTTTTGTTCGTGTCGATTCTGATCATGTGGATAACCTGATCAAAAAAGATGAAGAAACAATTTCTAAATTATCAGAGGAAGAAAAAGAAAATTTAAAAACTTCTTTAGAAACTTACATTCCAAAAGCATATACCGTGCAATTGGAAGCAATGGACAGCCAAGCAGCTCCTTTTATAATTACGCAACCAGAATTTATGCGTAGAATGAAAGAAATGAGTCAATCTGGCGGTGGCGGAATGTTCGGAATGGGAAACATGCCCGAAATGTACAATTTGGTTGTAAATACCAATTCTGATTTGGCTTCAAACATTTTAAATACCGAAGACAAAACACACCAAGAGCACTTAGTTAAACAAGCGCTTGACTTGGCTAAATTATCGCAAAACTTACTAAAAGGAGAGGCACTAACTGCTTTTGTAAAACGTAGTTTTGAAATGATTAAATAAGTTTATCCAACTTTATCACTATTAAATCCTGTAAGATTAAATCTTACAGGATTTTTTTTTGAATCAAGTAGGCTAAAAGATATTTTAGAAAACTAAAATTTTATAAAAATTTCAATCCGTTAAACAAGTAGAAATGGCTTATCTTTGCACGCATTTAAAATAAAAAAAATGGCTAAAACGAATGTTTTAAAAGGAGTTTTTCTTGTAGCAATCGGCGCTTCAAGCTACGGAATGTTAGCAACTTTTGTACGAATGGCTTATGATGAAAATTATACAACTGCCGAAGTTACGACTGCTCAATTTGTTTTAGGAATTACTGGATTATTGCTGATCAATTTATTTCAAAAAATAAAAAATAAAAATGCAGGACGAAAAGCAAGTCCAAAAAATATTTTTCATTTGATGCTCGCAGGGACATCAATGGGAATGACCAGTTTATTTTACTACTTGGCCGTACGATACATTCCGGTTTCTATCGGAATTGTGATGCTAATGCAAACGGTTTGGATGGGTGTTTTATTAGAATATTTCTTGGATAAAAAGCTGCCTTCCAAACAAAAAGTACTTGCCGTGGTCATAGTTTTGATTGGAACTGCTTTGGCGACAAACATTCTTCAAAACGAAGTCGCTCTAGATTGGCGCGGTTTAGTGTTCGGGATTTTTGCAGCCGCTTCTTTTACCACTACTATGTTTACAGCCAACCGAGTTGCAACCGAAATTTCTTCGGCACAACGTAGCTTATTCATGCTATTAGGTGGTGCTGTAATTGTTTTTACTTTTGCTGCTGTTACACAAATCAGCCCTTTTAATTTAGAGATTTTTGCAAAATGGGGAATCATTCTAGCTTTATTCGGAACCATTATTCCGCCAATGTTAATGAATGCGGGTTTTCCATTAACCGGAATTGGGCTAGGAAGTATTGTTTCGGCACTAGAATTACCAATATCGGTATTGATGGCCTACATTTTACTAAATGAGCAAGTGGTCTTTTTACAATGGCTGGGCATAGTTTTAATAATTCTTGCTATTGTTTTAATGAATATTCGTCTAAAGTCATCTTGATTAAAACTACAAGGGGTAAAGAAATTTAACCCCTTCGTAAAATACTGTTGCTATTTTTGCTAAATTCGTAGTAAACCTACTATTATGAATTTACCTTGGCATCTCTATTTAATGGCTCTAATTTATATAATTGCAGGATTAAATCATTTTAGAAACCCGAGAATGTACCTAAAAATCATTCCGTCGTACCTACCCAATCCAAAATTATTAAATCGTCTTAGCGGATTTGCTGAAATTATTTTAGGAATTTTGTTAGCGGTACCTGCTACTACAACTTATTCAGCTTGGGGAATTATAGCGCTTTTAATTGCTGTTTTTCCGGCCAATCTATTTATGGTTCAAGAGCAAAGAGCAAGTTTTGGTTTACCTAAGTGGGTCTTATTGTTGCGTTTGCCGTTGCAAGTTCTTTTAATGTGGTGGGCGTTTCTATATACGTAGTTTTAAAACTATTTTAAAGAAGCACTTATCGCAAATTTGTTTGTCTAATCGCTTAAAATGGTAGTTGTATGAATGAGCTTGTATCCTATTTCAGCACGATTTCTTCATTGCACCGCAGCTTAATTTTAGTGGGTGGCATTACTGTTTTTTGGTTAATCGAAAACAACTTTCCTTTATTTCAGCTGCAGTATCACAAATGGAAACACGCCAAAATCAATTTCTTTCTTACGTTTACTACTATTCTAATTAATTTTGTTTTAGCATTTATATTACTTCAAACTGCCGATTGGACGATAGCCCATCAATTCGGAATTTTACAGTCGCTTCCTGAAATGTCACTTTTACTTTATACCATTATCGGCCTTTTACTTCTTGATTTAATCGGTGCTTACTTGGCTCATTTAGTTGAACATAAGATAAAATTCTTGTGGCGCTTTCACATTATTCACCATACGGACACTTGGATAGACACTACGACTGCTAACAGACACCATCCAGGAGAAAGTGTAATTCGATTTGCCTTTACTGCTTTAGGTGTCTTAATCGTCGGCAGCCCGATGTGGTTGGTTTTCTTGTATCAATCTTTGTCGGTAGTGGCTTCACAATTTAATCATGCCAATATAAACATGCCTAAAAAGCTAGATAAACTATTAAGCTACTGTATCGTTTCTCCCAACATGCACAAAATTCACCATCATTATGTCTTACCTTATACCGACAGTAACTATGGAAATATTTTTTCGATTTGGGATCGATTATTTGGCACATTTACCTATTTACCAACCGACAAAATAATTTACGGAGTAGATACCCATATGCTAGAAAGCGAGCATAATAATCTCGGAAAGTTATTAGAAATTCCGCTAAAAAAACAACGCACGGCACTACCTATTAAAAAAGAATAAAAAAAAGGTGTTTAAGCTGTGAAGTGATTATTATTTTTATTAATATTGGTATGTAAATTGAAAATCAATATATTAATCATTAAACACAAATTTGAATTAATTTTCACGTGATGAAAAAGAGTAACCGAAAAGAATTGAATTGGGACGAAACAGAGAAGGTAGTAGCTTTAGCTCTAGAAGAGAAAAATCCATTTGAAATCATAAAAAAACAATTTGGACTTTCTGACACAGAAATTCTCGAGATTATGAAAAAGAAGATGCCCGCTGAAAAATTTGAGATGTGGAAGAAAAAAGCGCTCGGAAGCAAACCAAAACCAAAACCTGTAAAAATTGATGATTTTGACGAGGATTTGGATGGTAAGTATTATATAAAAAACAAATTCGACTAATAATTTACAAAGCTCCTATTCAGGAGCTTTGTTCTTTTTATAACTAATAGGATGTAACAAAAAACGGTGTTACAAGACCAATTGCAAAACCAACTTATATTTATGAAAAAAATTGTTCTAACACTCGCCCTTTCGTTATCGCTATTGAGTTGTAAAACAGCTGCTGTCTCTACCGCTGGCAAAACCTCCAAAATCGTACAGGTTCACCTCAACTTAAACGATGTTATTGCAGATAAAGTTGCCGTAACCGTCACTCCTCCAAAAATAACGACAGAAGAAATTACGTTCAGTATCCCTAAAATAGTCCCAGGAACCTATTCTGAAGACAACTATGGAAGATACATTGATGATTTAAAAGCATTTGATGCTAAAGGAAATTTGCTTGGAGTTACAAAAACAGATGAAAACAATTGGATTATCAAAAACGCCAAAGTCTTATCTAAAATAACTTACCTAGTAAATGACACTTTTGACACTGAAAAAGGACAAGGTTTTGGGAAAGACGATGTGTTTTCTCCTGCTGGAACCAATATTTTAGCCAACGCAAATTTTGTAGTGAATACTCACGGCTTTATTGGCTATTTACAAGGCAAATTGGATAATCCGTATAAGGTTACAATTACTCACCCTGAAACACTTTGGGGAGCAACATCTATGACAGATGAAGACGCAAGCAATACGATTGACGTTTTTACTACTACTCGATACGCCGATTTGGTAGAGAATCCAATTATGTATTCGAAACCTGATTACACATCTTTTGATGTCAATGGAATGAATATTCAAATTGCTGTGTATTCTCCAACCGGAAAAATTACTGCGGAAAGTATCACGCCAGAAATGAAAACAATGATGACGGCGCAAAAAAACTTTTTGGGTTCTATTGATGCTACAAAAAAGTACAGCGTCTTATTGTATTTATCGACCACAAAAGCAGACGACGCTAAAGGTTTTGGCGCTTTAGAACACCCAACGTCGACGACTGTTGTTTTACCCGAAATGATGCCACAAGAAGAATTACTAAAGTCATTAAAGGACATTGTTTCGCATGAATTTTTTCATATCGTAACGCCATTAACTATTCATTCGAAAGAAATTCATGACTTTGATTACAATGCTCCAAAAATGTCAGAGCATTTATGGATGTACGAAGGTGTAACCGAATATTTTGCAAATCTATTTCAAATCAACCAAGGATTAATTACCGATGATGATTTTTACGGTCGCATGGCCGAAAAAGTAGAGCAAGCAAATGCAATGAACGACACGATGTCGTTTACCACAATGAGTAAAAATGTACTAGAGCAACCCTATAAAGATCAATATTTAAACGTTTATCAAAAAGGTGCTTTAATTGGGATGTGCATTGATCTTATTATTAGAGAAAAAAGTAATGGCAAAAAAGGCATTCTAGATTTGATGCATCAATTATCTAAGGAATATGGAGTTCACAAAGCCTTTAATGATGCTGATCTGTTTGCAAAAATCACAGAATTAACCTATCCTGAAGTAGGAGAATTTTTAAAGGCACATGTTTCTGGAACAACTCCAATTGCATACGATACTTACTTTGCAAAAGTCGGCGTTACTCCATCAGTAATCAAGAAACCAGGAAATGTATTTTTGAAAGGCCAAAAGCCATACATTACTATAAACCCGCAAACCAAAGCAATAATGGTGATTCCTGCAATCGAACTGAATGACTTTTTCACGAACTTAGATTTAAAAGGAGGTGACGAAATTTTAGTAATTAATGATGTTACCTATTCTTTAGAAAATATTTATGATTTAATAACTATCAGTCAAACTTGGAAAGAAAACGACCCGATTACTGTAAAAATTATTCGAAATAAAAAAGAACAGACGATCAAAGGAAAAGTAAAATTACCTTATGAGAACAGCGGCAGCTACAAAGCAACCGATAACAGTAAAAATGCATTGCGTGAGGCGTGGTTAAAAGGCTAAAAATAACGCTTATTGACAAAATACCGAACTAAAAATAGTTCGGTATTTTTTTTATAAAATCAGTTGCGCAAATAGTTTCTTTTCAACAATTTTCTCTATTTTGCACGAAATTTAAAAAGACAATGAAAAAAACTATTATTGCATTGGTATCTGTAATACTCTTAGCTTCGTGCAGCAAAACACCTTCAAAAGACAACTTGCACTTGACAGGTGACATTAAAGGATTAAAAAAAGGAACGTTGTATATTCAACGTGTAATCGATACTAATTTAGTGATCATCGACAGTATTTTAATTGATGGAGATTCTCGTTTTGAAGCCAATCTTGATTTAAAATCACCAGAAATGCTGTACTTGTTTTTAGATCGAGGAGTAACTAACTCAATGGATAATAATCTTTTGTTTTTTGCTGAACCAGGCGAAATGAAAATCGAAACCAATTTGGATGGATTTTTAACGAACGCAAAAATTACGGGTTCAAAAAATCAAGAACTATATGAAGAGTACAAGAAAATGAATTCTCGTTTTAATGACGAAAGTTTGACATTAGTAGAACAAAAGTTTAAAGCGATTAAATACCAGGGACAAAATGTAGTTGACAGCTTAACTGCTAGACAGCAATCAAATATTAAACGTAAATATTTATACGCGACAAACTTTGCCATAAACAACGCCAGTCACGAAATTGCACCTTATATTGCTTTATCTGAGATTTACGACATCAACATTAAGTATTTAGATACCATTCAAAAATCAATGGCACCAAAGGTCGCAGAATCGCTTTACGGTAAAAAATTAACCGAATATATTAAAGAGATCAAAAAGCAGGAATAATACTTTTATAAAACTTATTTAAAAGACGTACTACAGTTGTAATACGTCTTTTTTTTTGAGGCCAATTTGGCATAAAAATCAGGCATAAAAAAAACCATCATATCTCTATGATGGTTTTTAAACTCTGAGCCGGCGGAGGGACTCGAACCCACGACCTGCTGATTACAAATCAGCTGCTCTAGCCAACTGAGCTACGCTGGCGACTCATTACGGGTGCAAATATAAGCGGGAATTTCGTTTTTCCAAAATAAATTTACACTTTTTTATCGTTTTTTTTAATTACAATTCGTTGATTTTAGCAATCAATTGATTTGCAGTTTG
Source organism: Flavobacterium sp. TAB 87 (assembly GCF_001529295.1). Lineage (GTDB taxonomy): Bacteria > Bacteroidota > Bacteroidia > Flavobacteriales > Flavobacteriaceae > Flavobacterium. Next base: position 53,581 of record NZ_LLWK01000029.1, on the reverse strand, counting down.
TTCCAATTCAACATTGATTTGTTTGAAGTGAACTTTTTTATTTTCTACGTGTTTTTGATTCACTTTTGTGATCAAACTATCAAAAGAAGCGATAGCTTCATCAATGATAGCGTTCGTTTCTGGAGTAGGATTTCCTGAAGTTGATACTTCGAACAAGTAAACTGCTTCAATAATATCTGCTAATACAAAATTGATATCTTTCTTTAAATTCTTAACGTTTGCCATTTTTATCTTTATTAAATTTCGACTGCAAAAGTACACATAATCTTTCTATTACTGACTATGAAATGTAAATTTCTAAAATTGAAGCATTTCCACTGATACCAAACTCATTAAGAGCTGCTGGAATTAGTACGGTATCCCCTTTTTTATAGGATAGCTTTTGTCCTTCAAATTCTATTTCAAAAGATCCTTCGACACACATATAAACGGTAAAGGAAGCTCCGTCCTTTTTTACATTAATTTTATTTTTTAAAGGAATAAAGTTGGTGGTAAAATAAGGGCAATCAACCATAGTATTCGATTGATCAATGGTGGTGGTGTATTCTTTCTTCGTTTCTACCTTATTATAGTTAATTGCATCCAAAGCCAACTCTACATGTAATTCTCTAGTATTTCCGTTGGCGTCTTTACGATCAAAATCATACAAACGATACGTAATGTCTGAAGTTTGCTGAATTTCGGCAATGACCAAACCAGCCCCAATGGCGTGAACTGTTCCTGTTTCTAAAAAGAAAACATCACCTACATTAACTGTTACACTATCTAAAAGAGAGAGCAATGTCTTGTTTTCTAAATTTTCGACATACTCTTCTTTACTTGAATCTTCTTTAAATCCAACAATAATACGAGCATCTTTGTCTGCTTGCATGACGTACCACATTTCAGTTTTACCAAAAGAGTTGTGTCGCTTTTTTGCCAGTTCATCATTTGGATGCACTTGAATCGAAAGATCCTCTCGAGCATCTAAAAATTTAAATAATAACGGAAATTGTTTTCCGAATTTTTCATGAACAGCAGCTCCTAAAATTTCATTAGGAAACTCTTCGATAACAGCACTTAATGACTTCCCTGCAAAAGAACCTTGTGTCACCACACTAACGTCTCCTTCTACCGTAGATAATTCCCAACTTTCCCCAGTAATTTTTGAAGTAATTGGTTTATTAAATAGTGTTTTTAATTTTTCACCGCCCCAAATTCGTTCTTTTAAAATGGGATGAAATTGTAAGGGATAAAAGGTATTGCTCATGATATTTATTTTTTACAAATTAGAAAAAAAATATTCTAAAAATGTGGTACTATTTTCTATAATTACGATACAAATTCGGTAAGTGTTTCTAAAGCTTTCTCGATATGTTTAGAAGCATTCATACTATCAAATACCATAACAATAACTCCATTCTTATCCACAATATATGTCACTCGACCCGGAATTAACCCGAACAAATGATCGCGAACTCCAAATAACTTGCGAATGTCTTTACTTTTATCAGACAATAAAATAAAAGGCAGTTCGTACTTTTTTGCAAATTTTTTATGTGACTTTGCACTATCACTGCTGATACCAATTACTTCTACTCCTAAATCTTTAAAGTCTTCGTATTGATCTCTAAATCCGCAGGCTTCTGTTGTACATCCTGGCGTGTTGTCTTTAGGGTAAAAATAAATTACCAATGGTTTTCGCCCCACTACGCTTTTACTTTCAAAGACATCTCCGTGATTGTCTTTTGCGCTAAAGTTGGGTATTATATCTCCTATTTTCAATGACATCTATTCTCCTTTATAGGTTACAAAATTCCGTTCTGTCTCATATAAGACGATTTCTAAATCAAAATCGGCTCGTAATCTTTTTTTTATTTTATTCCAAATCACAACTGCAATATATTCGGCTGTTGGATTCAAATTTTCAAATTCAGGTACATCTAAGTTTAGATTTTTGTGATCAAAAGGAAGTTCGACTTCCTCATATATTATGTTCGCTAAATCTTTAACATCTATAACAAATCCAGTTTCGACATCAATTTTACCGGTAACACTAGCGGTCAATTGGTAATTGTGTCCATGAAAATTAGGATTGTTACATTTTCCAAAAACAGCATCATTCTTCTCAAAAGACCAATCTTTTCGATAGAGTCTGTGCGCTGCATTAAAATGGGCTTTTCGTGATATAGTAACTCTCATATCTGGGATTTAAATAGTGTGATCTTCTAAAAAATGATAAAATTTATCAAAAATAATCTTGAACCAGATGGTATATTTTTGCGGATTTGTAACCATATCTGATTTAATATCTTCAATTTTCATCCATTTCCAAGCCTCTACTTCTTCTGGATTAATCTTTGGCTCCTCATTGCAATAGCCAATCATTACATGATCTAATTCATGTTCGGTTAAACCATTGTCAAAGGGTGCTTTGTAGATAAAATGAAATAACTCTTTTAAATCGGCGGTAAAACCCATTTCTTCATCGAGTCTTCTGGTTCCTGCTTGGATATTGGATTCTCCTTCACGTTGATGACTGCAACACGTATTGGTCCAAAGCAAGGGCGAATGATACTTATGAGCGGCTCTTTGCTGCAACATGATTTCTTTTTTATCATTCAAAATAAATACCGAAAATGCACGATGCAATACTGCTTTTTCGTGCGCTTCTAATTTTGGCATCAATCCGATTGGTTCATCATTGGTATTAACAAGGATTACTTTTTCTTCTGTCATAGATCATAATTGTTACTAACAAAAATACGAAAAAAGAACCATTTATAAAGGCTATATAAAGTTTGTGATAAGTTTAACTAAGGCGTTAATACTCAAATTTATACCTTTACATGACTGAAAAACAGTGTTGTTTTTTAGTGATCTAAGAATAGTATAAAAACCAAAACTTCTTTTTTGACGTATATAAAAGAAACATAAAAACTTTGCTGTTTGGACTGTAAGTTAATCCAACAAATTACAATGATATCCAAAAAATATAAGCGACCGCAAACGAAAAAATCCTAGTAATTATGAAAACAAAATCGATCCTTTTTAACTTTCTATTTATTATTCCTCTTTTTGTACTACAAGCGTGCGGACAAAATAATCAGACAAAAAAAACAACAATGATGGAAAATAAAATTGAGAAACAAAACAATCCCTATTATTCAAATACTGACACCAAAAAACTGAATGTAACTGATGCCGAATGGAAAAAAGTTTTATCCGATGACATTTATGCCGTAATGCGAGAAGCTGACACCGAACGTCCTTTTACGGGCAAGTATTGGAACGCAGATGTAAAGGGAACATATTATTGCGCGTCTTGTGGAAATTTGCTTTTTAAATCTGGTGCTAAATTTGCAAGTAGTTGCGGCTGGCCAAGCTTCTTTGAGCAAGAAAACAAGAAAAGTGTAATTTACAAACAAGATAATTCCTTAGGTATGGAACGAACCGAAGCCCTTTGCGGCAGATGCGAAGGACATTTAGGACATTTGTTTAATGATGGCCCACCTCCAACAGGAAAAAGATATTGTATGAATTCGATTGCCTTGGACTTTGTACCAGATACTAAATAAAAGAAAAATGAAAAAACTATTTATACTCGGTCTTTTAGCGCTATCTGTTAGTGCTTGTGGCCAAAAATCGAAAGAATTAAAAATAAGTCCAAAAGGAGCGAACTTAGAAACGATAACGCTTGGCGGTGGCTGCTATTGGTGCGTCGAAGCTGTTTATGAACAATTAAATGGCGTGCAATCTGTGGTTTCTGGTTTTTCAGGAGGACAGAAAGCAAACCCGACTTACGATGAAGTGTGCACAGGAAGAACGGGTCATGCCGAAGTGATACAAATTACGTACGACAAAACGGTAACCAATATTAATGAAATTTTTAAAGTGTTTTTTACCGTTCATGATCCAACTACACTGAACAGACAAGGCGGAGATGTAGGAACTCAATACCGTTCTGTGATTTTCTACAACAGTCCGAGCCAGAAAAAAGCAGCGGAAAGCGTTATTGCTGAATTGAATGCAGCCAAAGTATATCCCGATCCGATTGTTACGGAGATAGCGCTGATTGGAAAATTTTATGTAGCCGAAGATTACCATCAGGATTATTATAAAAACAATAAAAGTCAGCCCTATTGTAAAATGGTAATTCAGCCAAAATTAGATAAGTTTGAAAAGGTTTTTAAAGATAAAATGAAGAAGTCTTAAAGTGAAAAGGAGCTGAAACTAAAAATTTTAACTCCTTTTTTTATAGTATTAAAACTAAATTTTATTTTGCAGTGCTTGAGCAATCATTAGTGCACATTTTTCACCATCGATAGCAGCCGAAATAATTCCGCCAGCGTAGCCCGCTCCTTCTCCGCAAGGATACAATCCTTTAATTTGAAGATGTTCGTAGGTGAAATTATCTCTCGGAATTCGCACTGGAGAAGATGTTCTACTCTCGGGCGCATGTAAAATTGCTTCGTTGGTCAGGTACCCACGCATAGACTTACCAAATTCGGTAAAACCTTCTCTTAAAATTTGAGATAAAAACCCAGGAAAAACTGCTCCCATTTCTACTGAAGTGGTGCCTGGAACATATGATGTTTTTGGAATGTCGGCTGAAACTTTATGTTGCGTAAAATCAACCATTCGTTGTGCGGGCGCTTTTTGGGTTTCACCAGCCAAATGCCATGCCTTTTGCTCAATGCTTTTTTGAAATTCCATTCCGGCCAAGGCCCCATGTTTTTCAAATGGTTTAAAATCTTCTAATTTTAATTCGATTACAATTCCAGAATTCGCTGTGGGTTGATCGCGTTTGGAAGGCGACCATCCGTTCGTAACTATCTCTCCTGGACTTGTCGCACAAGGCGCAATTACACCGCCGGGACACATACAAAAAGAATACATACCACGACCACCCACTTGTTTTACAATTGAGTAAGGCGCTGGCGGTAAATGGTCTCCTCGATAATCGCAACTGTACTGTATTTGATCGATTAACGATTGCGGATGCTCTGCACGAACACCCAAAGCAAAGGCCTTTGCTTCTATTAAAATTTTCTTTCTATCTAATAATTGAAAAATATCACGGGCTGAATGTCCAGTCGCCAAAATTAATTTATTGGCTGCGATAGTTGTTCCATCTTGAATAAGCACTCCTTGCACTTCATTATCTTTTAATAGAATATCTATTACGCGAGTATCAAACAACACTTGTCCTCCAAATTCTTTGATCTTCTCTCGAACGTCTTCAATTATTTGCGGCAATTTATTGGTTCCAATGTGCGGATGCGCATCTACCAAAATATCTGGAGTGGCACCAAAAGCAACTAACAACTCTAAAATTCGAGTGACATCTCCGCGCTTTTTGGAACGTGTGTATAGTTTACCATCCGAATAGGTCCCTGCTCCTCCTTCGCCGAAACAGTAATTTGAATCTTCGTTCACGATGTGATCACGATTAATTGCTTTTAGATCGCGACGACGACCACGAACGTCTTTTCCTCTTTCAATTAATATGGGTTTCAATCCTAACTCTATTAATTGCAAAGCGGCAAAAAGTCCCGCAGGCCCAGCGCCTACAACAAGTACTTCTTGCGCATTAGAGACATCTTTATAAATTGGTAATTCAATTGTTTGCGCAACAAATGATTCCCCTTTCATAAAAACACTTACTTTTAAATTGAATTTGACTGCTTTTTGACGCGCATCAATAGATCTTTTTAAAATACTAACATGTTGAATATCGGCAGCGGCTATCTTTAATTCTTTAGACAACTGCTCTTTAAGCATCGATTCATTGGCGGCAGTTTCTGGAGAAACCTGTAATAAAAGTTCTTTTGGCATGATGCAAAGTTAGAAAAAACCAAAGCATTTACATATTGTTTTTTCGAGTCTGTAAAAACAAAGCCTTTTTCATTTTGTATTGCTTTACAAATGCAAATTGAAAATCATGAAGCTCTATAAACACAGAAGACATAGTCTAATATTCTGTTTTACTTTTACATTAAAGAAAATAAAAGTTTTACGACCTAAAGGATTTCATAAGTAGTACTAATTTCATTTTTAAAACCAGTATACATTCAATAACTAACTAGCTCCTTCTTTAAAAAACACAGCAAATAAATTTTAAAAAATAGTTTAACTTGCCCAAAAATAAAAAATGAAACAATTCTCCCTCTATAATGTATTGTTTATTCTTTTACTAACAACTGCAATCTCAACAATGAACGCACAAATGAAAACAATTCCTTTATGGGAAAATGCTATTCCAAATAGCATCGAAAATAAAGATTATGTAGAAAAACACGAATCAGAAAACGGAACTTTAAAAAGTGCTCGATTGGTGTCGATTCCGACTTTATCAATTTATATTCCCAAACAAGAAATTGCCAATGGAACTGCAGTTCTAATTTTTCCTGGTGGCGGTTACTCTCATTTAGCGATAGACAAAGAAGGTTTTAAAGTGGCCGAATGGTTAAATACTTTAGGCATTACTGCTTTTGTTTTAAAATACCGTTTGCCTAGTAACGTGATCATGACTGACAAAACTGTCGCACCATTACAAGATGCACAAGAAGCCATGCGTTACATTCGTAGCAAGGCTATTGAATTACACCTTAATCCCGAAAAAATAGGAATAATGGGTTTTTCCGCTGGCGGTCATCTTGCTGCCACTTTAGCAACTCATTTTGCTGATTCTGTTTATCATACTACAAACAAAATAAGTGCACGACCTGATTTTTCGCTCTTGATTTATCCCGTAATTTCTATGAATAAAGAAACTACGCACTTAGGCTGCAGAGTAAATTTATTAGGAAAATCGCCTTCTGAAGAAATGGTGAAAAAATATTCAGGAGAGTTGCAAGTTACCAAGGACACGCCGCCCGCATTTTTGGTTCACGCCACAGATGACAATGCAGTTCCCGTAGAAAATAGCATCAATTATTACTTGGCTTTAAAGAAAAATAACATTCCAGCAGAAATACACATATACGAAAAAGGAGGCCACGGTTTTGGCTTAGGCGTTCAAGACACTAGCAAATACTGGACACAAGCTTGCGAAGCATGGCTAAAAAGCAATCATTTTAGCAAGTAATAAAGTGCTCTATTTCACCTTAGCTGCTTCATCAAATGCACGTAACGCAAAAGAAGCCAACCAATGTTCTCCTTCATAATTACCATCAACAACCGAAGGCAAAGAAAAATTAAGATGCTGATCTGCTAATGGTTTCAAATAACTAAATTGTTTCGGATATTGCTGAATTAAGCGGTACAAATTCCAAGCACGACTAAAGTTCAATCCATCTAAATGTACCAAATGTCCATCCGTTCGGTCTGAAACTTTAGCAACTTCCCAGTTGAAACTTTTAGTAAATAAAGCTGGTGCAAAAGACTGCAACCATTTTAAAAATTCCTTTTCAGGTAAAATACGCTGCATGATTCCCATTTCTTCCATACATGGAGATAAAAAATCAGTACCGCTTGGCTCCCAATTAAAAGGGCAATTTTGATCTTTCTGAAAAAGCCTAATCGCGTTGTCACTAATAGATTTTTGCAATTCTATATTTTTAGAATGAACAGCATAGTCGCAAGCAAAACTAAGTCCAAAAGCCGTATTAGTATGTGTACCAGCACGAACGGGATACATTAATTTAGGCAGAAAATCTAAATACCGTTGCACGACTAAATCACTCAATGGTTGCAGATTTACCGCTAAGTCTTTTGCATACAGATCAGTACTTGACTCCAATTCTAATTGCAGCTTTAACAACCACGTCCAGCCATACGTGCGCTCAAATGCTTTCTCGTGGCCTTTATTGAAATAAGCAATTTCTTGTTGAATATTTTCTTTGGACAAATTGGCTTTTAGTTGAGCAATAATAAAATCACGTTGTGCCAAATCTGGAAATTCACTTAACAAATACACTAAACTCCAATGGCCATGAACCGAAGAATGCCAATCGAAACAACCATAAAAAGCAGGATGCAATACTTTTGGCGAGAGAATTTCGGTGTTATCGATGAGCAGTTGATTTAGTTTATTCGGGTATTCTTGCTGCAAACATTTAACTGGTAGACTTGCTAAATGATTGGCTCTTTCGACCGTTAAATGCTGAGCAAAAAAAGTGGTAGAAATAAACATAAACAGCAATTGCATGGTGATTTTCATAGCGGCGATTTTTATCAAATATAAAAAAGAATAGACAAACTTTGTACCTTTACTCCTTTCAAACTTAGAACCGTATTATAATGTCTAGACAAATAAAATTAATTTGGGATTTTCGCGGTCCAGCCGCAGCAAAAACGGCCGAGCACCACGATATTCATCTAAAAGAATATATCGCAATCAAAGAAATAGAGCCCAATATTTCGGGTTTCGAAATTAAAAACGACATGTACGCCATTGCGTTTATGGTGGTAACGGATGAAAATATGATATTGGTAAGAGATGCTTTAAAACCGCATCGAGGAGAATTGTACGAAGAATAAATGCTATCAAATAAAAAATCCAAATTTCAATAAACAGTATATTGAAATTTGGATTTTTTTATATTTTTATCTAAAATTTAATTGGCTACTTCACTAATGAATTTAATACGCATCAAACGCAATTCATCAATATCATAATCGCCATCAAATTCTTTTAAGGCTTCATTTATTTTATCAGATTCTGACTCCATAAAATAATCATGAATTTCTTCTTGCTGGTCTTCGTCTAGCATATCCTCCAACCAATAGCTAATATTCAATTTAGTTCCCGAATACACAATTTGCTCCATTTCTTTAATCAACGTATCCATAGACAATCCTTTGGCTGATGCAATATCAGTTAAAGGTAATTTTCTATCAATATTCTGAATAATATACAATTTATTTGCCGAATTGACGCCTGTCGTTTTAACGACCAAATCATCGGGACGAATAATATCATTATCCTCTACATATCGATTGATTAATGCGACAAAATCTCCACCATATTTCTTAGCTTTTCCTTCGCCAACACCATGAATATTATATAATTCTGGAATTGTAATTGGATATTTTAAAGCCATATCCTCCAAAGAAGGATCTTGAAAAACGACAAAGGGCGGTACCCCTAATTTTTTAGCTACTTTTTTACGCAATTCGCGCAACATATTCATCAAAACTTCATCGGCTGTAGCAGATGTCTTTGAAGCGGTTACAATAGCATCATCACCAGCTTCATTGTACTCATGATCTTCAGACATCAAGAAAGACGACGGATTTCCAATAAAATCCAACCCTGATTTAGTGATCTTTATAATTCCGTATGTTTCAATATCCTTAGATAAATAGCCTTCAACTAAAACTTGGCGTAGCAAGGCCATCCAATATTTTTCGTCATGACTTGAACCCGATCCAAAAAAAGATTGCGAATCAGTTCTATGCGCTTTAATTACAGCGTTTACACGCCCAATTAAGGTAAAAACAATTTCTTTTGATTTGTAGATGTGCTTGGTATCTCGAACCGTTTGCAGTAATTTGACCACCTCATTTTGGGCTTCGATCTTCGTCTTTGGATTCCGAACATTATCATCCATATCAGCTCCATCTCCAGTTTCACTGCTGAACTCTTCACCAAAATAATGCAATAAAAATTTGCGCCTTGACATTGAAGTTTCGGCATAAGCAACGACTTCTTGCAATAACGCAAAACCAATTTCTTGTTCAGCAACTGGTTTACCAGACATGAATTTCTCTAACTTTTCCACATCTTTATAGGAATAGTATGCCAAACAATGCCCTTCTCCTCCATCACGACCCGCACGACCAGTTTCTTGGTAGTAACTTTCGAGTGATTTTGGAATATCATGGTGAATTACATAACGTACATCGGGCTTGTCAATTCCCATTCCAAATGCAATTGTAGCAACTACTACATCTACATCTTCCATCAAAAACATATCTTGATGCCTTGCTCTCGTCTTCGCATCTAAACCGGCGTGATAAGGCACGGCACTAATTCCGTTTACTTGTAAAACTTCGGCAATAGCCTCTACTTTTTTACGACTCAAACAATAAATAATTCCAGACTTACCTTTATGCTGACTGATGAAACGAATAATATCCGACTCTACATTCTTGGTTTTTGTTCGAATTTCGTAATATAAATTTGGTCTATTAAATGATGCTTTAAAAGTAGTAGCATCGACCATGTCCAGGTTTTTTAAGATATCCTCTTGAACTTTAGGAGTTGCAGTAGCAGTTAAGCCAATAATTGGAACATCACCTAACTGTTTGATAATGTGTTTAAGATTTCGGTACTCAGGACGAAAATCATGCCCCCACTCCGATATACAGTGTGCCTCATCAATAGCTACAAAAGAAATGGTCACCCCTTGAAGAAACTGCACATACTCTTCTTTTGTTAAAGATTCTGGCGCAACGTATAATAATTTGGTTAAACCAGAAGTAATGTCTTTTTTTACTTGCGTTATCTCCGTTTTAGTTAGAGACGAATTTAAAACGTGTGCAATTCCATTTTCTGAAGACAAACTTCGTATTGCGTCCACTTGGTTTTTCATCAAAGCGATCAGCGGCGAAACAACAATTGCAGTCCCTTCTTGAATCAAGGCAGGAAGCTGATAACATAAGGACTTACCTCCGCCCGTCGGCATAATTACAAAAGTGTTTTTTTGATCTAAAACGCTCTTAACAACTTGCTCTTGTAAGCCTTTAAATTGGCTAAAGCCGAAATACTTCTTTAATTCTTTATGTATTTCAATTTCGTTTGAATTCATTCTTTATTGTATGGTATTTTGTCTAAATTTGCACCTTATAAAGATACAACTTTCTTTCATACATACAAATTTTAACTATTCTGTTTTGATTACAAAAGAAAATATACTGGCGACCGCAAAAAAGACGATACTCTCTGAAAGCGAAGCCATTACAAAATTAGCCACTTACCTTGACGAAAACTTCAGCAAAGCTGTACAATCCATTTTTGAGAGTAAAGGCCGTTTAATTGTAACGGGAATTGGCAAAAGCGCCATCATTGCGCAAAAAATGGTTGCTACTTTTAATTCGACTGGAACACCTTCACTTTTCTTACATGCTTCCGAAGCCATTCATGGGGATTTAGGCATGGTTCAAAAAGAAGATGTCATTATTTGCATTTCAAAAAGCGGAAACAGCCCCGAAATTAAAGTTTTGGTGCCTTTGTTAACTCGTTTTGGAAATACTTTAATCGCAATGACTGGCAACATGACCTCGTTTTTAGCAAAAGGTTCCACTTATGTTTTAAATACAACTGTCGATGCTGAAGCCTGTCCCATCAACTTGGCTCCAACGAACAGCACAACTGCACAACTTGTTATGGGTGACGCACTTGCAGTTTGCTTAATGGAACTGCGTGATTTTAAAGCAGAAGATTTTGCCGTTTACCATCCGGGTGGTGCTTTGGGCAAAAAATTATTACTTCGTGTAAAAAATATGATTGAACACTCTCTAAAACCAATGGTAAGTCCAGAGGATTCTGTTAAAAAAGCAATTTTCGAAATATCAGAAAAACGTTTGGGCGTTACGGCTGTTATAGAGAACAATATTGTAATCGGCATTATAACCGATGGAGATGTTCGTCGCATGTTAAACGACAGAGATTCTATTGCCGATTTGACCGCTAGGGAAATTATGACAAAAAACCCAAAAATGGTAACTTCTGAAACTATGGCTGTAGAAGCCCTAAATATCTTAGAAGATTTTTCGATTACCCAATTAATCGTAACTGACAACGGTGAATACAAAGGCGTTTTGCATTTGCATGATATTTTAAAAGAAGGAATTGTATAATGGCAAAGAAAAACCTTAACCAAATGTCCTTTTTGGACCATTTAGAAGATTTAAGATGGTTACTTGTTCGAAGCAGTGCAGCCGTTGTAATTATGGCTATAGCTACTTACTTTATAAGTGACTTTTTATTTGATACAATCATTTTTGGACCTACTCGCCCGACGTTTTTTACTTATGTCTTTTTCTGTGATTTAGCTCGTGAATTAGGCGTAGAAAGTATTTGCATCACCGATTTATCGTTCATCATTCAGAATACTGAAATGGAAGGTCAGGTCAATATTTTTGTTTGGATGTGTATTTTGTCTGGTTTCATACTCAGTTTCCCTTACATTCTATGGGAAATCTGGAAATTTATCAGTCCTGCTCTGTATTCCAATGAAAAAAAACATGCGCGTGTTTTTATTTTCGTTTCGTCATTACTGTTCTTTCTAGGCGTACTTTTTGGATACTACGTAATCATTCCAATGTCGATAAATTTTGTTGCTACATTTACCATAAGTGATGTTGTAATTAATCAATTCACCATAAATTCATACGTAGGATTAGTAAAAACCAGTGTTTTAGCGGGAGGTTTATTTTTCGAATTGCCTATTATTATTTATTTCTTAACTTCACTAGGCTTAGTCACACCAGTACTTTTACGTAAATATTGGAAATATGCAGTTATTGCAATTTTAATTATTGCCGCCATTGTAACCCCGCCAGATGTAGTAAGCCAGACAATTGTTGCATTACCAATGTTAATTATTTATGAGATTAGTATTTTAATTTCGAAATTTGTGTACAAAAATAAAAAGGACTAAAATGGCAGAGACTATCAAAGAATTCAATGAGTACCGTTCTAAAATGAACGAGAAACTTTTGGCTGATAACAATAAAATTGTAAAACGCATCTTTAACTTAGACACTAATGCTTATGCAGCAGGCGCTCTAGATGTAAAAACCAAAGAACTTTTAGGCCTAGTTGCCTCCGCAGTTTTACGTTGCGACGATTGCGTAAAATACCATTTAGAAACCAGCCATAAAGAGGGCGTTACTAGAGAAGAAATGATGGAAGCAATGGGAATTGCTACGTTGGTGGGAGGAACAATCGTAATTCCGCATTTGCGAAGAGCCTACGAGTTTTGGGAAGCTTTAGAAGAAAGTGCTGAGTAAATAGAATTTCTCAGCGAATTAGAAATAGCTCGCACGATCACTTTCTGAACTTAAATTTAAATCAACCCGGAAATAAACGGAAATCGTTTCTTTATACTGAAGAAGTAAACAACTCAGTAACTAAGCAACTAAGCAACTAAAAAATGAAACTAAGAGCCGAAAATTTAATCAAAACCTACAAAGGACGAAGTGTTGTAAAAGGGATTTCTGTGGAAGTGAACCAAGGTGAAATCGTTGGACTTTTAGGACCAAATGGTGCCGGAAAAACAACTTCTTTTTATATGATTGTAGGATTGGTAAAGCCAAATTCGGGTAATATTTACTTGGATAATATGGATATTACCAACTACCCAATGTACAAAAGAGCCCAAAATGGAATTGGTTATTTGGCTCAAGAGGCTTCTGTATTTAGAAAATTAAGTATTGAAGATAACATTTTAAGCGTCTTGCAACTTACCAAGCTTTCAAAAGAGGAGCAAATTGCTAAAATGGAAGAGCTTATATCTGAATTTAGTTTAGAGCACATTCGTACCAATCGAGGCGATTTACTTTCGGGTGGGGAACGTCGACGTACCGAGATTGCAAGAGCATTAGCTACTGATCCAAAATTCATCTTATTAGATGAGCCTTTTGCAGGAGTCGATCCTGTTGCGGTTGAAGACATTCAGAGAATTGTAGCGCAGTTAAAAAACAAAAATATCGGTATCTTAATTACTGATCACAACGTACAAGAAACTTTAGCAATTACCGACAAAACCTACTTAATGTTTGAGGGTGGAATTTTAAAAGCTGGAGTTCCAGAAGAGTTGGTGGAAGATGAAATGGTTCGTAGAGTGTATTTAGGTCAAAACTTTGAGTTGCGAAAAAAGAAATTGGAATTTTAACAACTATATTTCGCGGTTTTTTTTTTACATTTAGTAAGGAGAATTTATAGATTTTATAAACTTTAAATAAGACTAATTGAAGTCAGAGAAACCCACTCCACAAGATTACGAAAATTGGACCAATGATCCGGACAATTGGGTTTGGGGACTATTTTACTTCAACCCAAAAGACGACCGTATTTTTCCGCCAAAAAAAATAAAATGGATGGGTTGGACTACCAATTTTGCCAATCCGCATTCTGTTTTTGCAATTATAGCTATTTTAATAATATTGATACAATTGAGTCGAATCCGCTAATTATAAGTTCAAATGCACGCAAAAACAAATGACATTTCGCCATTCTTTAATTCATTCAGATTGTAAACTAAAATCGACAATTGTATCACCAAAGTTTTACTTGAATAAAAAACTATAATTTTTATATTTATTCGTGACGATTTCTTCTCCGAGGAATGACAGCTTTGAGGCTAAATTTAATACCGCTGATTTCGTAAATTTGAAATCAAATCCATTTCGCTGGAATTAAATGTAGATTTAAGTGTTACTTACTTGTTTGATTGCCAACTTTTTTACTACTTCACTATCACACCTAATCTACCGTAATAAACTGTAGCTGCTGCAAATCGCCGTTGTATATATTTACATCTACAGTTCGAACAATTCCGTTAACTGCTGCCTTTTCAGTAAATTGCCAAAACAACCAATTCGGATCTATTTTTTCTCTATAAAAATTATAATTGGCAATCCAGAAAAGATATTCGCTAAACTCTTCTTTTAAAAAATCATCGTAATAACTCTCTCCAGAATAAATAATCGGCCGTACTTTGTAATGTGCCTCTACTCGATTTAACCAGCGATGCAAACCTACTTTTAAACTGTCAATAGATTGCGTTTTTGGTAGCTTTTCAATATCTAAAACTGGTGGTAAATCGCCTTTTTCTAAATGAACATTTTTGATAAAAAAATCAGCTTGTTGTATGGAGTTTTCGTTCGGCCTGTAATAATGGTAAGCGCCACGTATCAATTTTTGTTCTTTGGCCGCGATCCAATTTCTTTTAAATTGACGATCTAAGCGGTCGTACCCTGCAGTCGCTCGAATAAAAACATATTGAATCGGATATTCTTCCTCGACGGTTTTAACTAAATTCCATTTTATTTTTTCCTGAAATTCAGACACATCAATTCCCAGTGCTTTTCCTTTATGATTTTCAATCACTTGAATATTACGCACATCCGAAATTCGCTTTGCTTCAGTCTCTACCTTTGTTCCTGCCGTAAAACTGAAGTAATAAGCTAACCCATCACGATAATGATACAAAGCGGTAAAAAAACACGCCAAAAAAAGCAGGAGTAGCATCCGTTTAATAAAAAGACTAAATGAAGAATTTTTCTTCTTAGAATTGCGTGTATAAGTAGATTTACTTCTTTGCGTTTTTTTCATGATGCAATTACAACTTCTTTTTCAGAAATTTATTATTGAACGCAGACAAAAGCACGTAAGCGATAATCACTAATGCAATTCCTAAAAATTCGTAAAAAAGAACGAGTAAAAATGACAGCAATAAAAAACCGATTTGCAATGCGTTATCTTTAACTTTAAAGTTCTTTATTTTTAAAGAAAACAACGGAATTTCGGCATTTAATATGTAAGCGCTAAACAAAGTAATTAGAACCAAAACCCACTGATTGGTTAAAACTTCTAGTACCACCAAAGACTCTGAATACTGCAAAACCAAGGGCAAGCTTAAAATAAAAAGAGTATTGGCAGGTGTTGGTAATCCAATAAAGGAATCAGTTTGGCGCGTATCAATATTAAAATTTGCCAAACGATAGCAGGAACCCAATGTAATGATAAAACCTACATACGGAAAAAGAAAACTATCTGTAATTTCATGCTGGGCATTACTCATCAAACTGAACATTGCGTAACCAGGAATCAAACCACTAGTAATCATATCTGCAAGCGAGTCCAATTGCAATCCAAGCGGACTAGCAACTTTAAAAAGACGAGCAAAAAAACCATCAAAAAAATCTAAAAATATTCCCAAACAAACAAAATAAAAAGCCATCTCGTAGTCCGTTTTAGAAATGAAAACAACCGCAATACAGCCACAAAAAAGATTTAATAAAGTGATAAAATTTGGAATGTGTTTTTTGATGTTCATTTGTTTTTTAGTTTTATAAAAGAACAAATTTAGCATAATTACCGAATGAGTAGAGTGTTTAAGCTATAGATTTTTGGCAATAGCAGCATCTTTCGTATTATTTCTACTATTGAAGAAGTAAGCTCGGTAAAAAATTATATTTTTGAGGCTACCAAACTATAATCTACTGGTAAAAAAAATACAATTGAGAAAAATCATCCTTCTAAGCTGCCTATCTTTATGTACGGTAAATTACGCTCAAACCGCTCGTAAATACTCCAATGAGTTTATGAACATTGGTGTGGATGCTGGTGCATTAGGAATGTCGAATACCGCAGTTGCTTCTACTAAAGATGTAAATAGTGTGTATTGGAATCCCGCTGGTCTGACCCATTTAAAAGACCATGAATTAGGCTTGATGCATGCTAGTTATTTTGCTAATATTGCCCAATATGATTATATAGGATATGCTAGTCCAATTGACGAGGAGAGTGCATGGGGAATTTCAATGATCCGATTTGGAGTCGATGACATTTTAAACACTACTGATTTAATTGACAATCAAGGTAATCTTGACTACAATAGAATTAGTTTATTTTCTACAGCCGATTATGGTTTTACCTTTTCTTATGCTCGAAAACTCCCTGTTCAGGGTTTACAATATGGCGTAAATGCTAAAGTAATTCGACGTATAATTGGAGATTTTGCAAACTCTTGGGGGTTTGGTTTTGATATCGGAATTCAGTTCGAAAAAAATAATTGGCAATTTGGTTTACTACTTCGCGACATTACCACTACTTATAACCCTTGGAATATTGATGAAGAAAAGTATCAAAAAATAGCAGATGCCGTTCCAGGTCAAAATCAAGAATTACCAGAAACTACTGAAATTACTCTCCCAAAAGCACAATTGGGAATCGCCAAAAAATTCCTCATTCAATACGATTATAGTATTTTGGCCGCGACTAATTTAAATATGAGATTTACGCAAACCAACGACATTATTAACTCTGAACTTGTAAGTATTGATCCTGCATTAGGATTAGAATTTGGCTATACTGATTTGGTGTTTTTAAGAGCGGGAGTGGGAAATTTTCAGAATGTTACACAATTTGATAATTCTGAAAAAATAGGTTTTCAGCCCAATATTGGGGTTGGATTTAAATACAAAGGAATTCAAGTTGATTATGCTTTGACTGATTTAGGCAATCAGAGCGCTGCATTGTATTCCAATATTTTTTCACTAAAAGTAGATTTAGGAATATTTAGAAAGTAAATCAATCATTATAGTAAGCACATGACAACACCTACCTTCAAAAAAATAATTTTTATAGTTTCATTTATAATGAGTTTCTATTCAGGATTCAGTCAGAACATCGCATTATCCGATCAAGCGAAAATAAGTGTCTTGACTTGCGGAACAGGAAATGAATCGTATTCTTTATTTGGACACACCGCCATACGCGTTCAGGATTCGATACATGCGCTGGATGTTGTTTATAATTACGGTGCTTTTGATTTTAGAACGCCCAATTTTGTAGCAAAATTTGCCAAAGGTGACTTGCAATATTTTGCAATTGCCAATTCCTTCAGTGACTTCCTATCTAATTACACCGACGAAAAACGATCTATTTACGAACAACAATTAGAGATAAACAGTGCAGAAAAGCAGCAAATTTTTGATAATTTAAATCACACTTTACTATCTAACGAGCGCTTTTACACCTATAAATTTATAGATAAAAATTGCACTTCAATGGTTGTAGATCTCATCAATAAATCACTAGGAAGCACCGTTATAGTAAAAAAAGGAGATCTAGAGACAACGTATCGTTCTGTTTTGTTTCCTTATTTTGAAGGACATTTTTACGAAAGATTAGGGACTAGCATTATTTTCGGAATGAAGGTAGATGAAAAAGCGACTCGTATTTTTCTTCCATTCGAATTAAAAAGCAGTTTAGCTAAAACAAACTACAAGAATGAAAAGTTAGCCGGAAAGTCCGAAGTACTTCTCTCTTTTGAAAAGGAAGTAAATACTTCTATGTGGAATAATTGGTACACCTACTTGGTCATTTTGGCGTTAATTCTGGTCCTCAACAAAAAAGCCATTGATTTTACATACTTAACAGGTATGGGTTTGCTAGGTGTTTTCTTTATAGTGATGGGTTTTTACTCTGATCATCAGGAACTGGCCTTCAATTATAACATCTTACTTTTCAGTCCAATAGTATTGATTTTAATTGCGTTCACAATATTTCATAAGAGAAGTTTAGTTTATAAAACAGCTCTTTTACAGATTGTTATACTCTTAATTTACGGCATATTTATCGCAAGCAAAGCTCATTTTATAATTGTATTGCCTTTATTACTAACAACACTTATAATTTTAGTAAGAATTGCGGTTCGTAACGCAAAAAGAATTCCTATAATTATCTAAGAGTCCTGTGGGTTGGGATTTTAAAAAATAAAGTCGACCAAACAGTCTTAATTCACTACTTCGCTTTTGTAAGTTATTAGATCATTAACTTTAATAAAAGTTATTGACCACGATAAAAAATAACGGTAGTAATTGTTTTAAAAGTTATACTTAAGTCTAGAAAAATACTTCGGTGTTTAATGTAGTACAAGTCATATTGCAACTTTATTAAACTTTCCTCTATTGATTCGCCGTAAGAATAATTGACTTGTGCCCAACCCGTTAGTCCTGGCTTAATAATATGACGTGTTTCGTAAAAAGGCATAATCTGTGCTATTTCGCGAACGAAAAAAGGTTGTTCTGGCCTCGGTCCGATTATGGCCATGTCACCCTTTAAAATATTGAAAAATTGCGGAAATTCATCTAACCTAGTCTTGCGCATCATTTTTCCAAAAGTAGTAACACGGCTGTCATTGCTCTCTGCAAAAGAAGCTTCGACAGTGGGAACGGTTTGGGTCATCGTTCTAAATTTGTAAATTTTAAAAACAACACCATCTTTACCAATCCGCTCTTGTGTATAGAACAAAGTGCCTCGATTTCCGATTACGTTTCCGCACCAAATAACAGGAATCAATACTAAGCAACCGATCAATCCTACGATCGAAAGCAAATACTCTATAATTCGCACCACCGACAAGTATAATTTATTGTTATTACTTCGACTAAACGGAAAAAAACGATAGAAATCTCTCCCGATAAACTGAACGGGAATTCGTTGTGTTTTACTTTCGTACACTTGACTGTATTCTCGGATTACTTTGCCAGATTCCAATAATTTCAATAATTGTTGGTATAGTTCGGCTGTAATTCCATCCGTTTTTTGAGAAGCAATTACAATTTCTGAAATGCCATTTTTTGACACAAAGAAAGAGAGATCCTCCTTCGGAACTGATTGTAAGAAAGATGTTTGCTCCAGATTTGAATCATCTGAATTTACATAGCCAATTATTTTGTAGTGCGGATCAACGCTTTCTAAACCTTCAACTAATTCTTGGACTTGATCTTGGTCACATATCAAAAGTACATTTTGACTAAAACGATTCGAAGCTAAAAAATAAACATAGAATTGCCTCCATAGTAACAATCCGCCCATGATACAAATATAAAAAACCAGAATTGGCAAACGCTGTTTAGGTAGTTCTGGCGTCAAAAAGGGAGTAAACAAGTATACAAAAATTGTTGTGGTACTTGCTAACAAGGTACTTTTTAAAATATAAAAGTGATTGCTTGCTACTTGTAAGTTATACATTTCGAAAATAGATCCAAAAGCACTTAGATAAATAAGCAATAAGACAATTTTTGAAAATTTATGATGTGTGAGACTGAAATATTCGTAATTAAATAAATATTGCACCAAGGCCAACATTATAATAACAACCACAGCATCCATCAAACGCAGAATCATCTTGCGTTCTGAGATCTCAAAGTGCATTTTTGTAGTTGATTTTAACGGCATTAGTAAAGGGCTTTCTATTGATTTGGCTGAGCAAATATAAAAATTAAATCAGTTTTACCGTTAAATCCCAGCTTTACTTTCTTCGTCGAGTTTATTATGTAAGCTAGAACTTCGCTTCAGATCAATTTGTAACAGACACAGTGCATAAATAAAAGCAGGTGCAGCCGTTCGCATAGCGGCATGATTAATCGTCAACAACCAAAAGATAAAAAAAGAAAAAAAGTAAATATTTTGATAATTATTAAAGTAAAATAAGAAAGGGGTAAACAAAAGTATCAGCAAAACAGCGACTCCAAACATACCTTGTTCCGATAAAAGTCTAGTAATTTCATTGTGAGAGGCAACTTCTTGACCAATCATCTTTTCTCTATATGATTTACCTAGTCCAACACCAACTCCGAACATCGGATTGTCAGAAAATAATTGGAGCTCATTGTTCATTACCTCTTCACGACCTCCTAAACGATCTTTTTTAACGCGACCAGCTGCATCTTCATTGGCGTATCGTTTCACAATTAAACCTCCAGTTTGTATAATACTATAACTCCAAATGCTAAAAATCAATCCCATTGTAAATAGAAAAATCCATTTCAACTTCGATCTTCCTTTTGAATTTCCAAATAGATAAGCAGCAAAAAGTGCTACTGCAATCATACCTATTCCTGTCATCACGCCTCCTCTAGAAAAAGTAACCAAGGCGCGGTAACTTACGACAATAAACAACAATCCATTAACCGCGATTAGTAACTTAGTTTTGGACATAAAAACCAACTGACAAAAAAACACAAACATGCCCAGTCCTAAAATAGTGGAAACTTGGTTGGGACCAAAACCCCCAGAAGTTTCAAAATTAGATTGTGTTCCTGTAATTACATCTTGAACACTGGGATTGTACAGTACTAAATAGGTTAATGTACTGATCACGGGCAAACCGATTAAGACAATAATATTCTGCAATTGTTGGTAATTCAATCTTCTTTGGTAACAATAAATGGCACACAAACCCAAACAAATTGGACCTGAAATATTAAAAACAATTGCTTTACGTACTTCGAGCGTTGCATCTTCATAGAGCATGGTCACTAAAACGCCTGGAATTAAAAGTAAAAGATAGAGCCAGTACACGAAGGACCTCTTAGAAAAGCCACTGAAAATAAAGCCAAGTAGCATTAAAAGTGACACTACTACTTTGATATACTCGTTATTTAGGTTGCCTCCTGTCATTCGCAAGAAAACCTCCATTCCGATTAAATACCCCGAAACGTATAGTACTTCATTGCTTCTATTCTTGTTCGAAATAACATAGTAGAACCCAAAAAGAACAATTACTACAGCATATATTTTTGATAAGAATGGAATAAAAAAAATAGCCGCTGCAATAACCACATGCAACAGTACTAAACTAATATATTGTCTTTCTGATTTATTCATCTGTAATCGTTGCCTTTACCCATTGGATGTATTTTTGAATAACGGATCCAGCTGAAAATTCTTTTTCTACTTTTTGAAATAAATTAGTAGCCAAACGTTCTCGAAGTAACTGATCGTTAATTAATGCAACTAAGCTATTAAAAAACAACTCTATATTTCCTGAAGGAACTAAAAAACCACTTATTTCATCAGTCACTACAGCTGAAATTTGACCTACATTCGTTACCACAACAGGCTTTTTATTCAAACCATACTCAAGTAGCGCAACTGGAAGTCCTTCTGAACTCGAAGATAAAACTGCAATTTCAGCTTGTTCTAAAATCCACTCCACATCGCTGCATGAACCATATAAAAACACATGATCTTCTAAACTTTTATGTAATATAAAGTCCTTTATTGTACTCGAATACCCATCTCTAAAATCTTTTCCTACTAAGTGGAAAGTCCATTCTGGATATTCACTTTTTAATCTTTCGGCTACTTGCAGCAAAAACAAATGATTTTTTTGTGGTCGTAAGTTCGCCAAACAGACAATGCGCTTACCGTCTTCACCTTTTAAAAAGGTAGCTAGAGCAATCCCTTTTTCAGAAGTAGCAAAATTATGTAAATAAATTGCGTTTTTGAAATGCAGTTTACTCTGAGACCATTTTTTTAAATTATCATTTACCGCTATAATTCCGCTAAAAAAATAAGAAGAAATACGCAGAGCTTTTGTTGGTCTATCTTCTAAAAAATCACTGTTCCCATAATGGTCGTGCCAGATTATTTTAATTTTTGGCATAAAAAATTTAAGCATTACGGCTGTAAAGGAGGAAGAACTGTGCGCGTGAATAATATTAACACGATTCAGTTTAACGAATTTTCGCAACTTTAAAATTGCATACACATCTAAACTGCTTTTTTTAAATAAGCAGCTGTAAGCAACTTGCTCTTTTATTTGAGTTTTCAGAATTCCTCCTTTTCGTGTAGCGACCAAACCCGAAAACGCAATCGTTTCGGCAAGTCCATTAGCATATTGTACTGCCATGCGCTCCGCTCCACCGGCTTCCAAGGAATCAATAAGCTGGACGATTCTCATACCTTTAATAATTTTTGAATTTCCGCCTCAAAATAATCTAAGGTATATTTTCGTGACCAGGTTGCCGCCAAAATTCGTTTATTTTCAAAATTATTTTTATCACTAATCAATTGCTCAATTGTCTGTGCATCAGTATACAGATCCAACGTCAATAATATACCGCGATTTCCGTAATCAATCACGTACGGAACACAAGATACGCTGGTTGCTGCTGGAATACAGCCCCAAAACATCGCTTCAGCAACCGCTTTCGGCCAACCTTCACTTTTAGAAGCCAAAACTAAAATGTGGCTGTTTTGATATGCTTCTTTGAGAATAGTTGCATTTTGATTGCCATGAAAAAATACGGCGTCAGCTAAGTTGTTATTTTTTACAAATTGTATTAAATCATTTTTCAAAGGACCATCACCATACACATCAAGCTTTACATTTCTGCCGTTTTTTAATAACTCGGCAGTGATTTCAATGGCATACATCGGATTTTTACCTGAAACTAAAGTACCTACATAAAGCAATCGAATTGTATAATCTGTTTCTACCGCTTTTAAAGCTTTTATTTCAGACTCAGTATAGGAAGCCGTAAAAAAAGGCTTTATGTTTTTTGATTGTCCTTCCCATTCTCCATAAACCAATACTTGCATGTTCTTAGTCAAAAATGTATTGCTTAATATCCACTTTTGCAATCTATAACTCCAAGGTTGTGTGCTTTTCGGATCCCAATTTCCAGCATATTTTGCAGTTTTTATTTTATTAGGAAATAATATTTGAACCAGACAACCCAATAACCCAATATTACCCGGACAACGCAAATGAATGTGATCCGCGGAATGCATAGCATTATAAATCTGCCAAATAACAAATGGGAATTTAATCACTGTTTTAATAACTTCATATAATGAAGTCAAAGATAGTTCCGGAATTTCTCGAAAATCTATTGCCGCATTTTGATACGGTAGGTCGATTGTTGACAATTCAATTTTAGTTATGGGAGCTACTATACTAACTATATCTACATTTTTTAACCAAATATTCATTTCCCGCACGTACGGTGCGTAAGCAAAATATTCATCTTGAACTCTAATATGATTGACATGGGTTATTATGCAATAAGTCAAATTCCAAAATTTATAAGATTATTAATTACAACTGTCGGCTCTAGATTATTTTTGAAATAGCTTAAGGCATTTGCCTCCATTTTTTTACAAAGTGCTTCATTACTGATCAGTTCATTTAGTACCACAGAATAATCTTCTAAAACATTTTCACGAACGTAAATTAAATGAACTCTATCTATTAATGGATTTGGTAATTCATTTTTGTGCTTTGTTGAAATAATAACTTTGCCAAGTGCCAAATACTCTCCTAACTTCCAACCATGACAAGATAAGACGGCAGGTGTGTTAAAAACAAATTTTGATAACTGTGTTTTTGATAAATATGTTTTCAAATTATATCGTTTTAAAATTAAATTGCGGTCGAAGTCCATATTATTCCCGTCTGATCTTGGCGCAAATCCCCCCTCGAAAATTATGCTATTATTTAATTTACATGCATTGATAAAATTTAATCGATTCATATTTGTCTCAAATTCCTTTTTCCAAATAGAGCTTACGAAGAAAACGCTATTATTGCTAGCAACCGACTTATGATAATAATCTTCAAGTGGCAATCTTTTATACTGTCTCCAGTAATTCGCCAAATAATTTCTCTTATTTAATAGAAATTTACGAAATTTAAAAGTGTGTTTTAAACCAAAAAAAAGGGTTTCATACAGACCCCATATTTTTATACCAAAACTAGGTCCGATAGGTACGATCTTGAGATTTGAATACTTTGAAATAAGTTCAAAATCGTAATTGATCTTTCCGTAAATATCACACCAAGCCAATTCATCTTCCCAAATCAGATTTGTATCTCTCGAATCTATCACAACCTTCAATATTTTAGTATTCTTATATTCAAAAATGATCGCAAATGTATTTTCTTTAAATTTTGGAAAATTCAAAGTTGTAAAGCAGATTCTATCTCTGCCAAAGAGCATTTCTAAACCTTTTAAATAAAAAGAATCATAAAAAACATTGCACAAACCATATATAGAAACTTTCTCTATTCTATTCATTACTTGACGGTTTATTAAAAAATAGACTCCACCAGCCTACAAAGCGACCTAAAGCTTCAGTAAAAGCTGCTTTTTTGTTTGGTGTGGTAAATGTATTAGAAAATCGTATAACTGTTAGAAGAATCGTGATGGTATGCCATTTAAACTTGTCTCTAATAAAAGGATTAGGGTTTTTAACGCGCCAGACGTACCACCCATTTCTAACCACCATCTTACCATATTGATATTGGTTCGGACGACCTGATGGTTCGTGGTTGTGTGCCAATTGGGCAGCTGTGTTTAAGAATAACTTTCCTTTTTTTGCTATTCTTAAACTAAAATCTGCATCTTCATATAAACCATAACCTTCAAAATAGGTAGAAAACTGAATTGAATCAAATACTTTTTTTCTAAAAGACGAAACTCCTCCCATTAGCTGTTCCACCTCATATATTTTCCCAGTAGGTGGCAAGAACCCAACACTTCTACCATGAGAGAATAAAGAAGAATATCCTGGAGGACAATTACTATCAAGTCCTAATTTCTTTCGTAAAACAAATCGACTACCATCTGCTCTTTTCCAATCATCAAAATAAAACTCATTTATTTTTGGCTGATAACATTTTCCAACATTAGCCCACTGCGTTTCATTAGTAATGTAACCTCCAACCCCTAATGCTTCTGGGTGAATTTTGTACGTTTGAAATACCTGTTCGAAGTAATCTGATTTTAAAACAGTGTCATCATCTAAAAAACAAACAATTTCTGAGGATTGGGAAACCTTTGAAATTCCAAAATTTCGTTGCTTGGTCAAACCTTTCTCTTGTGGAGGAACGGCATAATAAGTCAGGTTTCTAAAATCATCTTTTAGAACCGCTACTTTTGTTAGATCATTTGTAGAACCATCTATAATTAATATCTGATCCGGATAACTCGTTTGTGACAATATTGAATTCAATAAATCCAATATTGAATTCGGACGCATATATGTGCAAATAATTAAAGAAAACTTCATGCAATTTTTGAATTAAATATTGAATATATGGCACAAAAATAGGCTTCTCTCTCCAATACAGTTAGCCACAATTTTCTATTATTTATCTGCATTAATTCAAAATCACTCGCACTAATATTATTGTGAAAATCACTAAGAGTTTTTACCATTTCGGTTTCTGTTGCTAAAACACAATGCTTTTTCCAATCGATATTTTCTTGCAAAGGCAATCTAAAATCCGATTCAACAACAAAAGGAATGCGTCCCATTGCTAACGTTTCATAAAAACGAACAGAAAAATTACCTTGGCCTCTCAAACAAAATGTATACGGATTTTGTGCTATATTTTGAAAAAATTCAGTAGCTGTTTGTTCTTTTTCTTCTTCTGTTTTTGCACCAGCACGGTATTTATTTCTAAATATAAAATTTGCATTCACTTTTGGTGAATTCAGCAGTAAAGTCAGGTATTTAAATCTTAGATTACTAGAAGGATAAAAAGATTGAAAATCCGTACTTAAACTTCCGTTTAATCTTCTATAATTATATTTAATAAAAAGAAGAAACTCCTTTATTTTTTTAAGCTTGGAATTACTAGCATGACCAACAAATCCTATTTGAGGCAATTGCATTTTTGGCAGCGGATCAAACTTTCTACTTGAGGTGTCATATGGGTCAACTATAAAAGAAGGCATTATGAATGTTCGAGAATTCAATTTACTATCAAAACCACCCATCCTAAAAGTGTAGGCCATAGTTTGTAAACTGCTACCATAATCACCCGCAGAATACAACCATACTTTTTTATTTAATGCACTAGCTCTGTCAATAAAAAAAATTAAATCTTGATTCTTATTCTTCAATCCAAAATGCGCAATATCTACTGGTACCACAGCAATGTCACAATCATCAATATCAGCAACAATTTGATACTTTGCACATAAATTTGCATTCGGCAAATACCACAAATCGAATAACAAAGGGAAAACAATTTTCCTATTCGCTGCGGTTAAATAATTTGTATCAGTGTAAAGCTTTAGCATTTATTTTAAATAATCTTTTCTTGCAAAAATAGTGTTAAACTTATTAGTGTTGAAAGTAGGCTGCGGAATTATTGTCTTACTAAAAACATCATATGCGATTGGAACAAAATCCAATTCAACTAAAAATTCAAAAATTTCCTCATTGCTATGACCAAATTTTAGAGTTGACGAATTGAGTTCGATTATAATATATTTTAACATTTTATTTTTCAAAACTTCAGTAGAACCTTTTAACACAAAATATTCATATCCTTCGACATCTATTTTTAAAAAAGTTGGATTATAACCCAACAATACATCATCTAATCTTTTTACTTCAACTGCAACCACGTCGGTTTCATAAGTCATGGCCACAGCATTCATAACATTTTTTGATCTTGTAAAATTTAAAACTGCATTATTATCTCCAATACCAATATTATATGATCGAATTTTATTATTTAATTTATTCAGGATTATATTTTTTTCTAATTTCATGAAGGTTTCAGGAATTGGTTCAAAAGCAATTACATTTGATTTACATATTCCTGCGGCTATAAGTGAAAAGTGCCCGACATTGGCACCAATATCAACAAATAATTCATTCTCCTTTAGCTTATCAATCAGAAACATTGAATCTTCATAATCGAACAATTTGTAATAAATGTTAGCAACAATTCCTGCATCTCCTTTTTGCGCATAGAAGCTCAGATTATTGATCCACGGATAAATTCTTGGTTTAAGATATAGAATTTGAGAAACATTAAATTTAATATATCTAACTAAAGCAAATAAAGGAGCATCTTGGGTCAATGGATGAACTTTAAATGCTGAATATCGCGTTCTCATTTTATTAATAAAATAAATAATTCTCATCTTTCTTAGCTTTTTAACTTACTGGCCCAATAGACGCTTCTTCTCCACTTAATTTTGAAATCTTTATAAAAGTGAAGATAATTTCCAAAAGATTCGTTTTTAAGCAATTTCAGAAATAAAATTAGTTTATATCTTTTTAATTGTTCGCTCGACGAATGTTTTTGTATTACATATAAAACTGTTGGAGAAGGTTTAGGCTGAATTAGGTCATCTGCCCATTGTTTTTTTATGATTGTTCGAAATCCACCTATCGCGGCTTTGAGGTGAGTGATTTTCAGATCGGGAAAGTAAATAACATCATGGCCACGATTTCTGAGCTGCAAGCCGAAGTCTATATCTTCTCCATAACCAAATTCTAGCGCTTTGTCAAATTGAATGTTTTGTAGTGCAGCTTTTTTTACAAAACTATTGCCTGATCCAAAAATCCCAGATTGATGAGTTGTTTTGTACTCCTGAATTTCGTTAACTTGTAAATAAGCAGTTGTTATGACTGTAGCCGAGAATTCAGAAGCTTTTAAAAATATGTTCTCAAATAATTTTGAATTAAACCTATTGTCATCATCATTTAAAAACACCCACTCACTGGTTACTTCTGCTAATGCTAAATTTCTAGCATTGCAAGCGCCTGCCTGATGTGTAAAAGAATGCTTTATAGTAAAAGGCCAGCTTTCATTATTCAAATAATCCAATTCAGATGCACTTCCTTCATCTGGATTCTGTTCAATTATGATGACATTTTGAGGTAAATGAGTTTGATTTTTTAAATCGACCAGAACATCATACAAATATTTTTTTCTACCAATGGTTGGAATAACAACGTCAATTGTTTTTGTTTCAACAACTTTTCGAGAGGACTGTATTGTGATTGAATCAAAAGTATTCGCTGGAATTTTCCTTTTCTTGTAGAATAGTGCTTTAAAAAAAGCAAGTAAGGGTATTCTTTTCTCGTAAATAAATAAATTCAACAATAGCAATAACAGCCATCTGGTTCTGTAATGTTGCTTCACAAATTTAAATAACTCCGCTTCTTTCGCTGCCTTTTTATCGGAAATGCATGCGGAGATTGTTTCTAATAATTTCGGTTCGGAATAGCAAAAAATACCCAATGGCATTGCTAATTTAGCAAAAGATTGTAAAAAGTATGCGAAATTTGTATTTTGTGGAAAACTACTTTTTATAGCAAGAAATACTGCAGCATATGCGCCACCAACATCTGTGCTCAACTGCCAAGTTGGATAAGAAACTTCTTTGTTTATTTTTATAAAAGGAGATTCTTCGACATAGCCAATAGTGTTGCTCAGATAATTAGCATTGCCAGTAGTGTACGAAGCCACTATCTTTTGATGGTGAAAAATTTCAGCTAAAGCACTAGCATTTAGATTTTCTTTTTGGGAAATATGACACCAAATTAACAATTGATCAGGGTATCGCTCCGCAACAGCAAATAAAGTCGACACAATATTTTCTGTTGCCAAAACGGCTTTGTCATCAGAAGCCTCCAATGACAAGATCTTTAAATTATCATGATAAATTACAATCATTATTGTTTTTTATTTCATTATTTATCACACTTTTCAACAGAGTGCAATGTACAATATTGTCATCTCGACGAAGGAGAGATCGCACTCGTAATTAAGCTCTAAAACCAATAGCGTGTGATTCCTCGTACCTCGGAATGACATACACAACCTGTCATCTCAACGAAGGAGAGATCGCACTCGTAATAACGCTTCAAAACTTCTAGCGTGTGATTCCTCGTGCCTCGGAATGACATACACAACTTTGTCAGCCCGACGAAGTAGAGATCACACTCATAATAACTCGTCAAAACTTCTCGCGTTTAATTCCTACTACCTCGGAATGACATACACAATCTTGTCATCTCGACGAAGGAGAGATCACACTCGTAATTAAGCTCTAAAACCAATAGCGTATGATTCCTCGTACCTCGGAATGACATACACAACCTGTCATCTCGACGAAGGAGAGATCGCACTCGCAATAACGCTGCAAACTTCTCGCGTGCGATTCCTCGTACCTCGGAATGACAAAAAATCACACTAATTCTGGCGGAAAGACAAAATGATTTCCTCATAATACTTAATATTGTGAATGGCTATAGCGTCAATATCAAATTTTTGTTCCACTCTAATTCTAGCGCGTTTGCCTATTTCTAGACACAGCAAATCATTTTTTAGCACATCAATAATTCTTTGTGCATACAAACCATGGTATTCTGGATGTACTAAATAACCACTTTCTTCATCTACAATCAATTCCTTTGCCCAGCCAATATTACTGTTGACTACCGCTTTTTGCATCGCCATAGATTCAATAGTTACCATGCCCAAAGTTTCAGCAAATGTTGGAAACACACAAACATTTGCGTTTTTAATATAATTTTGCACCTCATCATACGCTACTTTTCCTAAGTATTGAATGTGATTTAAATCATCCTTAGGAAATTGTTTGATCAAAAGTTCCCAAGTTGAACTAGATTGCGTCTTTATATCAGCCGCATCGCTTCCTATTAGAACCAAATGTGCATTTGGACATTGTTGGCGCACTTTTGCGAAAATTTCGGAAAGTTCTAAAACTCCTTTTTTTCGTATAATTGTACCCACGTACAAAATCAAACCATTTTCAAATTCGTCGGGTGTTGTATTTTCAAATTGTAGCAAATCTAGTCCGTAGTGAATGGTCTCGATTTTTTTATTTTTTATTTTAAATAATTGTTGAGACAAATTACCCGCAAATGCTGTTGGTGCAACAAAAGCGTTCGCTCCGCTAACAGCTAATTTTTCAAACCAAAAATTTTTTAATTTCTGCTTGCGCTGTTCCAAATGGCAAAAATAAGTATCACTTCCGTGAAAGCGAATTACCAGCGGGACTTTAAACTTCATAAAGGCCGTTATTCCCGTCCAATCTGGCGCTTCTAATATATTTATTTTTTCCAGTGAAACAATTTTATTCACATAAGTTTGAATGTATTTCCGATACAAAAACCATTTGGCAAACCTATATTTTTTATCTGCAATTAAATAAAAATGAACGCCATCTTCTTCAAAAACAACATCTGAACTTTGTCCATAAATAAAAACGGAAACCACTATTTCTTGCTTTACCAAAGCTTTAACCAAGTTATAGACGCTCGTACCTAAGCCTGCAGCATGTCTGACTCTGGGATGTGGATATTCGGGCGTTATAAAACCAATGTGCATTATTTATTCTAATTTACTTATTTTTTTAAACTACGCATTAATCAAATTCTTTTGAAGAATACCACCAATGGCTTTCCATATTTTTTCAGAAGATTCGGCTGGTGTTTTTCCTGCAACTATTTCAAACCATTTTTTACCTTCAGAAACATTTGATAATGTATCATCTAAAACGAATTCAATTTGACGCTCTAAATTCAACTTATCAGTACAAAAAATCGCTGCTTCTGAACTTGGCATACTGCGAAAGTGAACATAGTTATAATTTTGTCCAATATCTCGAATTCCTTTTTCTAACTGGGGTTGCTCATAATTGTAGTAAATACATGGTTTGTTGTGAGCGACAAAATCAAATACAGTCGACGAACATACATTTGTAACAAGTTCTGAGTGGGCACAAATGTTATGAAGCAATTGTAAATCAGCTTTGGTAGGGAAAACTTCGTTCCACTGGTTGCCAAAATTTTGCCACAAAGGATCAATCACAGTTATCAGGTCTTGATTCTGTTCCAAAATATTTTTATAGCGATTTGTCGTATCGACTGGACACTTTCTGTATATAATACCCAAATCATTTCCTTTTGCGCTTAAGGAGCGAACTGCATGGACTAGATCTTCTAGATAATATTGATCTAATGGCGACGTCGTTTCGTCATCTCCTGAAAAACAAATGTACCTTTTAGAAATATCCAAACCATATATCGCAAAAAATTCTGCTTTCGTTTGAAGCAGTGACAAATCATAATGTGGCTCAAACTGCGGAGTTCCGGTCACTATAATTTGATTTTCATTGATAAATGGATAGTACTGCAGCATTTCTCTTTTCATTAAATCACTCCAAACCAAGTAATAGTCTGTCTCTACCAACTGCATTGCTTTGGGAACATTATCCCAAGAATAAACGAATGCTACAGTGGGAATCCCTAAATCTTTTGCGGCCAGAAGTGGTGCAATAGATTGTGTAGCGCGCTGTGTGGTGCAAAAGACCAAATCAGGTTTTTGTTCCTTTAATTGATTTTTGCAGTATTTGTATTTTTTAGTAGATCGTTCTAGCGCATTGATTCGCTTGCGAACTCTTACAATTCCTTTATCTGAACTATTAAAAGAAATTAAAGTCTTTATAAAAAGTGTAAGTAAAATATTTTTTAATCCTTTGTAATTAAAAGGAAACTTATACAAGTGATAAACCGAATCTTTAAATTTTTTTGCAGAAACATTGAGTTCTATGTGCTTTCTTACTCGGCAGAAAATTGCTGTAAGTGGGTGACTTTTTTGGATTTCAATTTTTACTTCTTCATAGCCTAATTCTTGACTCAAAGGAAAAATCGTATTGTTCCAATACACAATTTGGTTGCCGTGTTGTTCGCCAATTTCTTTGAATTTAGTAAACGCAAAATTGCGCAATCCAACACCATCTGGAAAAAAAATAAATATTTTTTTATTCAACCGTTCTTTCGTCATTTATAATCCTTGATAAATAATTCTATTTCAACTCTTTTAAAGCAATGTTTATAAAAATAGACAAACCTCCATCAAACCATTTCTTAAATTTTCTAAAACTTGTTTTTCGGGAAGATTTGGATATTTATTAAAAAGCGCTGCTAATTCAGAATCAGCATAAGGTTTGAGCTGTATGGACGGTTTATAACTTTCTAGAGCAACAGATTCAAAATAATCTTGATACTTAATGTCATCTCCAAAAACTTGATCCGAAAAGCGCTGCCATACTGCAGGAATTCCATAAGCATGTGCCACAATGATTCCATGCAATGAAGATGAAATTATTTTTTCACATTGTAAAAACTCAATAGTTTTGCCTTCTATATCATTTGTCATCATACTAATGACGCAAACGTCTGCTGATTCTAATTTTAAAGCATCGACAAAAACAGCATCATTATAATGGGGAATAATACCCAGACGGTATTTTTTTTCTACTTTAGGATTAAAATAACGTGGCAACAACAAGGCTGGATCACCAAAAATAGCTGGAACTTCATAGCCTTGCGCTAACAAGAACTGACGCGTTTGTGGCCCTCGAACTGCTAAGAACTTTGCTTTTTTGACTGGATAATCCTTGCTTATTATGCCACTTCCCCAAACGATGCATTTGTGATTAACATTGGCTAATATGCTACCAATTGTGACATAAATAGGTGCAAAAAAATCATAAACTGAAAACTTTTTAGGCCAAGCAAAAATTACTTTTTTAGAGCAATTTTTTCTACCAGATATTTCCCAAGCAAATCGCCATAATTCTCGCTTGACTTTCGCTGTATTATTTTTTCATTCCACCAAAACAGTCGGATAGTTTTCATATCAATCTCAAATTACACTTTTTTGTTTTTGAGTTTATCGCGCTGCACCTGTTCTATTGGCAAAATATCTGTTTTTTTGAAAGATAGTGCTTGGTAGACTGCGTTGAGGTCCCGAGTCAATTTTCGCAAACCCATTGGTTCAAGTGATGCCGCATGATCCGTTCCTTTCCAGGTTCTGTCAATAGTATAATGTCTTTCGATGATATTAGCGCCCAATGTAAAAGCGGCAATGTCAACGGCGATTCCCAAATGATGTCCAGAAAATCCAATGTGTTTTACTTTATTTGCGTATTTCTCACTCAGGAGATTAATATCTAACAAGCAAACATCTTCAAAAGGAACTGGATATCCAGAAGTACAATTGTACAATACCAGGTCTTGATTTCTATTTTTTTCAATAAAGAAATTTACTAAATCTTCCGTTTCATTTTTTGTAGTCATGCCAGTCGAAATGTGCAATTCTCCGGTATAATTGTCGCAAAGCCAACTTAGCATCTCATAATTATTATTGCAGGCTGAAGGAATTTTGATAAACTCGGGTTGTAAAGAAGCAATTTCCTTGGCAGATGTGGTGTCCCAAACTGAAGAAGAATAAACTATGCCAATTTCGTCGCAATACTGTTTTAATGTAGTATGTTGCGCGACCGTAAATTCTAAATATTCGCGATGTGCTCCGTACGTTTCTCCGTAAGAATTGGATGCATTAGGATGCGGTGCGTTGTATTGTTCGGCTGTTAATAATTCTCTGTTATTTCTTTTTTGAAACTTAACTGCGTCTGCATTACAGAATATCTTAGCGATTTGTACTAATTCTTTTGCAATGGCCAAATCTCCTTTGTGATTGCACCCTATTTCGGCAATTACGTATGGTTTTTTATAATTAGTCATATCTTTCGTTGTAGGCAATTATTTTATCGCAAGCTTCTCTAATAGCTCCAGCTGCCGATTTTCTAGTTAGTAAGTAATCCGCTTTTTGTTTGATAATCTCGGTTGCATTTGCTGGAGCGAACGACCAGCCCACCGCGCACATGCTTGCCAGATCATTTACATCGTCACCAATGTAGGCAAAACTAGCGAAACTAGTGTTTCTATGAGAGATAAACTGCTGTAAAAACGCATATTTATCTTTAACTCCTAAAAACGTATTTTCAATTTGTAACTTCTTCATGCGCTGTGCAACTAATTCTGAGTTTTCTGACGTCAACACAACAACTTCGACTTCACACTGTCTTAAAATCTCTAAACCCATTCCATCTCGCATGTCGAAAGCTTTGGCCAGTTCGCCTTTTTCAGAATACAGCACTTCACCGTTCGTAAATACGCCGTCCACATCCAATACTAAATAATTAATGCGTTGGTGCTTTTTACTTTTCTTGAGGCGTTTTGCTAATAATTCTTCTACTATTTTCCAATCGGTCATTGAATCAATTTCTACTAAACTGTCTTCTTGCATTTTTACCAATCCAATTTTTCCACTAACCCGATTTTTAGAATTTAAAAAAGCAGCTTTTGATGTTGCATACACCGCTCCGTTTTCAATAAGTAACCCTTCAAAATCTTGTCGTCTTGGTCGATTAAATACATCATAGTTTTGAGATGTTCCGTCAGCATTCCATGTAAAACGGTGGGTATTAACGACCGATAAGGCCGAATCGTTACCGTCACTAGAAACAATTTTTAAAGCTGCATTGATGTCTGCTGCAGTAGTCAGCGGTGAAGTAGCTTGTAACAAGCATAAAACATCAAAATCGTATCCAACAAGTGTAGCAAACTCTAGCATCGTACTTTCAGTAGAAGCTGTATCTGTTGCATGTTCTGAAGAGCGCAATACCGCTTTTACTTTGCTAGACCATTGATACTCTTTTTGTATAAAAGCGATAATATCTGTATCATCTGTAAAAACAAAAACCTCATCAAGTTCAGAAAATATTGCTTCTGACAAAACCCAAAAAAACAAAGGCCTTCCCAACATTTTCTTCTTGTTTTTTCCTGGTATTCCTTTTGAATTCTTTCTAAGGGGAATTATGGCAGTTTTTTTCATTGTTCTTAGGTGTGTAGTTTAATGTCCGCGAATTTAATATTTTGAAAACAATTAGAATAAAGGGCC
The DNA here is from genome assembly GCF_001529295.1 of Flavobacterium sp. TAB 87. Taxonomy (GTDB): domain Bacteria; phylum Bacteroidota; class Bacteroidia; order Flavobacteriales; family Flavobacteriaceae; genus Flavobacterium. The sequence continues at coordinate 18,539 of NZ_LLWK01000029.1, read as the reverse complement.
TATCTCGTTTGTATTAAGTTGGTTTTTTAGCAAGTATATTATTTCATCTGTATATAAAATAGCGCCCTTTTTATTTAAATGGGAGGCATCAGAAAAATAATTTGCATCGATAAAAGAAGGATGAATTTTGGAATAAAAAACAGTGTTCTTATCTACGAGTAAATCATTTACTCGTTTTATAAATACATTATTTTGAATTTGATAATTTGGTGGAACTAAAACGAATAATCTAATATGTTCTTTTTTACAAATGTTTTGAAATTCTTTAAAAGCGGATAATCTATCCGGCAATTCTTTTTCAACATCATATTCTTTTGTTTTTTTATACTTTTTATCAAAATCATCAGCAGTGAAATCTAAAATTATAGTTCCTGCCTTTGTCCAATTATCATATTTAGTAATAGACTTTGGTTCTAAAAGTTGCTCCCAATTCATTCTAGCACAATATAAACCTACAGCAAATGGAGAAATCTCTTTGTGACAAATAAGTTCTTTGGTGATTTCCTGATACTTTACCAAAGGATAGAGTTTATCATACCTAAATTGCAAGGTCTTTTCGGGTAAAAATTCTCGAAAATCATCAACCGTTAGTACTATTATTTTTGGTTTTTTATTGTATTTTAAGACTGATTTTAAAATAAACAGTTGAAAATTAATGTTACACCCCCGATAACCAAGATTAAATGTAGACATTTTTAAGCTATCCTGCATGGCATCACTATAAAGATTATGTTGTGCACGTGAAGAACCAAATATTAAAATATCCTTATTCATTTTGCCTTCCATTATCCGCTCTAATCTTTTATCAAATTCACGATAAGGCAACGTCTTAACCTTCCAATAGAATAACTTATCCACTAGAAAAAACAGCAGCAAAAACAAAAGTAGTTTCTTTATAAAATTTTTCATTTTTAAAATTGAAAGTAAATAAATTGTTGCTCCTCTTTTCCAAAAATAAACAAAAGAGTTAATATCAAAATAATAAATGTCCAACGAAAGGCGCGACTCCCATACTTTTTAAAATTATCTAGTGCAAAGTTTCCTTGTCTTCCTAACCATTCAACAACAATAAAAAATATGATCAAAATGATTAAAAATGTTGGTCTTATTTGAGGCAAACTAATTAATGACTTTGAGAAAATACCATTTATAAAATGAAAAGCAGAAGAAACAGAATCTGCCCTGAAAAATACCCATGCAAAGACCGTTAAAGCAAATGTAGTAAACATTTGAAGGCTTTCTCTCATGCTGGGTAACAATCGATCTTGAGCAATAATATCTAAATTAATTCTATTTTTATTAGTTAAGAGCAAGGGAATAAAGTATAAGGCGTTTAAAAATCCCCAAATCAAAAAAGTCCAATTGGCGCCATGCCAAAAACCGCTTACTAAAAATATAATGAACGTATTTCGAATCTGCATTGCTTTTCCTCCTTTACTACCGCCTAAAGGAATATATAGATAATCCTTGAACCATGAAGAAAGTGAAATGTGCCAACGACGCCAAAATTCGGCTATGTCTCTTGAAAAATAAGGGAAAGCAAAATTTTTGAGCAATTCAATTCCAAATAATTTTGAAACTCCCAAAGCAATATCTGAATACCCCGAAAAATCACCATAGATTTGAAATGTGAAAAATAAAGCTCCAGCTACTAATGTACTTCCTGAATACTGACTTGGATCGTTAAAAATTTCATTAGCAAAACGAGCGCAATTATCCGCAATGACAATTTTCTTAAATAACCCCCACAGAATCTGATACAAACCTGAAACTGCCTGATCGTAATTAAAATTTCTTTTAGCTTTAATTTGCGGTAACAAATGCGTAGCACGCTCAATGGGACCTGCAACTAATAGTGGAAAATAACTGACGAAAACTGCATATTCGACGAAATTTTTCTCTGCTCTTATCCTTTTTTTATAAACATCAATCACATACGATAAACCGTGAAAGGTGTAAAATGATATTCCTACTGGCAAAATAATGTTTAAAGTAAAAACATCTATTGCGTAACCCATTTTTAAAAATAGATTCTGGAAAGAAAGTACAAAAAAATCAAAGTATTTAAAAACGCCCAAAAAAGACAAATTGATTCCTATGGTCCCATAAAACCAAAATTTACGCACAGTAGTATTAGAATTTTTTTCTAGTTGCAGTCCCGAAAAATAATCTAATGCCGTTGAAAATAACAATAAAAATAAAAAACGCCAATCCCAGCAAGAATAAAAGAAATAACTTGCTGCTAGTATTAAAATATTCTGAGCTTTCAATGATTTTTGAAATACAAACCAATACAGTACAAAAATTACTGGGACAAAAATTGCAAAAGGAAAAGAGTTAAAAAGCATATTAGAAAGAGATTCCTTTTAGGGTTTTTAATTTAGAATCAGTTATAAAATCCATTTTTTTTCTACGTTTTAATAGCCTCGGAATATTCCAAATCATGTTACCAATGGCTCTGAAATACAATTTAAAATAAATACTATCTGAAGTCCCATATTTCTTAAAATTGTGACACAAAAGCCTAAGTATTCTAGGGAATGGCTTACGATAATAGACCATATAAATTCTGAAACTGTTTTGAAGTTGTTTTTGAAAACGAAAATAATTTTTTCCTTGTAATTTTCGCTTTTCAATATCTACACGATGATTCACCGCGACTTGATTCGTAAAAAGAATATCATATCCTAAGTTCATTACTTCTATAGAAAGGCAACTTTCCTCGCCATAAATATCAATCCAGTTTGGAAAACCACTTGTTTGATCGTAAATAGTTTTACGAATGGCAAAACCACAGCCAATAAACTCCGTAGTTAGAAATTCTTCTTTTTTAATTCCAATTAGATTTTTTTCTGGTTTTTCAATCAAGCCTTTTATTTCTAAGAAAGCTATAATGCCTAAACTTTGATTTTTATTAAAAAACTGCTTAACTGTTTCTATTGGACTATTAGAAATCAAGTGAGCATCATCATCCAGACCTATGAAAAATTCTCCTTTTGCCTGCTTATATAAAAAATTACGAGATGGAGAAGCGCTAATAGTGTAGGAATTGGAAAACCATCTAATTTGCGGATAATACTCCTTTATTTTTTCAGTTTCTAAGCATCCATCAATGTAAACAAGAATTTCATGTTTAGTAAAATCACATTCCAGTACTAATCGATCAAGCGTAAACTGAAGCTCAGTTGCTCTATTTTTTGTGACGATAAGAAATGAAATTTCCATTTATAGTATATTATAGCACATTCGACTGACTAGTTGAAACAAAAAATTTTACTTTATTTCCTTATATAAAGAAACAATTTTATCCTTTAATTCATTTCGATTATAATTATCCGCAATAAATCTTATATTTTGAATAGCAGCATTTTCTAAAAGTAACTTATCTTCTAAGGAATTCTTTATATGCTTTACAATCTCAGAAATATCATCAGGATTCTCGATTAAATAGCCGTTTACGCCATTCAAGATTATTTCTGCAGTAGCTCCTCCAGGATTCGATTGAATAGGAAACACTCCCATTCCCATAGCTTCTAATAAAGAATTTGGCATCCCGTCAGAACTGCTATTCCCTATATATATCAAACAGGAACCTAATTTTTGGAGTAGAAGCTTATTAGGTATAAAAGAACTTCTTGAAATTACTTCGAGATTTCTTTTCCTAAAATAATTCGAATTTTTTATATAATATTCTACGTTTTGATCCGCACTGAAGATTAAAAAATCGATTGATTTATCTACCTCAATCTTTTCAATTGCTTTTAGAACCGTTAATGCTTTCCCTACGCCATCGTCATAACCTTTTATGCAAATGGTTTTTCTACTAAAAACACGTTTTATAAAAGTGCTATCAATTTCGATGCCTCCATTTCCGGGAAAAACTCCTGAAAAATTAGCATTAAAACCTAAAGCCTTTGCAATTTTAGAATCACGTTCACAATCGGTAATTAAATAATCAACTCTTTTTAAAAATGATCTTATTTCAATATTGCGCACTCCTAGACTTTCATAATCATATAAATCACTCCCCCAAGAAGAATAAACAAAGGGTATTTTGTTTTGTTCGATCACTGAAAAAATAGGCAATCCTGCCAATTTCATTTCGAAACAATGGACGATGTCAGGCTGAAATTCTTTTAAAATTTTTTCAAAAATAACTTCTATTTTATTCGTCGTTACTCTTTCTAAAAAGCGATAGAGTTTAGGATTTTTTTTTTTTAAAGTGTATCGAAAAGGATAATCCCATTTTAATTTCCAACCGTTATATTGCTTTATCCAATTAATTTTGTCTACGAATCCTGCACCATCTGTTACATCAAACCAATGCACATCATAACCACTTTCCCTCAATTGGTTTGCCCATTGAAAAAAATGATGATTGGGAATAGAAACCAAAAGGATTTTCATTATTTTAATAATTGTTGATAGGAATTATTGAACTTTTTGATACTAAAATTTGCATGTGCGTATTTGTTACAGTTGTTTGATATAATTTCTAAAAGAGATCTGTCATTATATATATGAGAGATCGTTTGAATTAAATTATCAATAATTTTCAACTCAACGGTTTCATTAATTAAAAATCCATTTACTCCATGCTGAATATGTTCCGAAATACCCCCAACATTGGTGCTTATAGGTACGCAACCGTAACTCATTCCCTCCATAAAAACCATAGGAAATCCCTCGTAAACTGAAGTTAAAACCAACAGATGCGTTGCAGAATACAAATCATCTAAAATCTTTTTCTCATGAATATCTCCTAAACATACCACATTATGACTTTCTATCTGTTTTTGATTAGGAATTGTTCCACTACCAGCAATAAAAAATGTGAGTCCTTTAAATTTTTCTTTTAATAACTTCGCTGCTTGCAAATAAAGCTCTGGTCTTTTTTCGGCACTCCATCTTCCTATAAAGCTGATATTTAAAGATTCACTATTTTTGGGATGGGTTATTTTTGGAAGTGTTACACCGTTTGAAATAATTTGTACTCGCTCTAAAAGAAAAGATTGGTTAGCTTTTAAATAGTAATTACTAATAATTTCTTTAGCCTTCTTATTTATAACTATTCTTGAATCAATAAGTAAAGCACTTGCAACGACTGTACTTTCTCTATCGTCATTTTCTCTAAAAGCGTGGAACAAATCAATTTTTTTAAAATTATTATTCAAAAAAGGCAATAACTCATAAAAATAATCAGAATTAGCTCCCAAAACCGTCTTTAAAGAAGAACTAGTGTTCATCTGTTCCTCAATAATTTTTTTAAGTAATTTATTTACACAAAAAAATCTTTTACTTAAAATAGGGTTTAATTCTACTATAGTAGCATATTTTGAATAAAAAGGTAACATGCTTTTAGTTGCTGAACCTTTCGTAAAGATGACACAACATTTTTGATAGGAAACTGCTTTAGCAATTTCTGAATGCACCTTTTCTGCTCCGCCAGTATGATAATGTGGGAAAAAGAAAATAATTGTAGAAGATCTAATTTTTTGTTTTTGAAAAAAGTAAAAAAACATTAAGAAAAAACCTCCAACAAAAAAATTACGTAGAAATCTTATTATTCTCTTCATTTATAAACTTTTTATGAAACTGTAATAAATTCTTTTAAAGTAATAGAGATTAAATTCTCTGGTAAAAAATACTGTTTTTACTATTTTTGCTAATGATTTAAAATAATTTCGATTTCTCAAATAATAAAATTCATCATATTCAACCCACGATGCATTCCATAAATGAACTGCATAGGTTCCATCTTCTATATAATTTTTATAATTTTTTAAATCATTTTTTTTATTATTAGGAAAAGGATAAAAATAGGTGACGGGATAGACTACAACATTATTCGCTTGTACAGTATTTTTAAATAAAATATTTCCAAAATGCTTATTATGTGTCCTTGTTATTATGAGTGGTATTGTTATTTCATGAAAATTAGTTGATTCTTCTAAATTTATTTTATCATAGTAAGACAAGCAAGCTTTAATAAAAAAATGATTTTTTTGACATGCGATAATTCCTGCACTAATTAAATTTTCTTGTTCAGCACCAAAAAAACAATCATTTAGCAACAACTTATCTAAAGATTTAATCATCATCATATCTGTATCTAGATAAATTCCACCATGTTGATACAATACTTTTAACCTAACAAAATCAGAAACAAAAGCCCATTTTTTTAATCTATAAGCTTCTTTTACATAAGGATGCATTAAATCTGAATTTGATTCATTCCATTCCACAATTTTATAATCGGGAAGCAATTTTTTCCATGATTTAATACAGGAATTGATTAAGGGAGATTTTTTCTGTTTACCAAACCAACAGTAATGTAATGTTTTTGGAATCATTAAAATAATTTTATTGCTTTAAGATTCACACCTACAGTGTCACCATATTCATTAAACAAATAGTATCCATTGTCTCTCAATAATTCATTAGCAGTAATTTTATCAGAATCACTCAGATTAATATATTCAAATTTTATTATTTTGGGCTTGATTATTGAAAAATCAATCATTCGTAAAATCTCTAGATCAAAACCTTCTGTGTCGCTCTGCAAGTAATCAATCTCCATTATGAACTTATTATCGCTAATGATATTCATTAATGCATCAGCCATAACTTCTTCTTTGATGATGTCCTCACTTTTAATATCTGTTTTTTTATGATGCTCAGAATCTAAAGACGCAATACCTTTTACCCAATCCGGATAATTTGTGATGACACTAGGCTTTATTTTGTAAATATAAGTTTTCTTAATTGTTGGATGAACTGCTATATTAATCGCAAATATTTCAGGATATTCAGAATAATTTTTTAATAATTCATCATAATATTCCTTTATTGGTTCGATAACTAATCCTTGCGATTCTCTACAAACAACAAATTCATATAGAAAATCAAAACTAACTCCATCATTAGCTCCAATCTGAATAAATTTAAAATTTGATTTCTCTTCAAAATTAATTTCTAACATTTTCTTAGATGATAAAAGCTTAGAATGGTTGCCAAAATACTTTCGGACTTTATTTTCTACTTTTCGGATAAGAAGAAATATTTTATTGAGTTGAAATATCATAATTTATCAATTAATTTAGCTGTTTATTAATTTTAACAATATGAATAAAAAGCGCTTATTAATAAATTATTATTTCTTTAACATTAAAATTCGAAATACAATTTTTTCTTTTTTTATTCATTAATTTTTTATTATCAATTGTATTAACCAAATTTGGCTGGAAGGAAATAATCAATTATTGTATTATTTGTGTGTTTTCTATTCATAAATTATCAGTACAAATATGTTTAATTTAAACCACAGTTAGTAATGATTTTTTTTTAAAATTTAAAATCTTTCTGGTTTATTAAAAATAAATTTTAACAAAAAGATGAGTCTTCTAAAAATATACCATATCTCTACAAAAATATGTCTTACTAAGAAACATATAGACGCTAAAAATCCTTTAATAGCTTTTAACAAATAAACATCCTGATGCCACAATTGATAATTACCAATTACATCATTCTTGAACCGAAAGAAATTTTGTTTTGCTGTTCGTTTTATTTCATAATGAAAAATTGCAGGGACAAATTCAATTTCGTATCCATTTTGTAAAACTCTTTTAGACCATTCTTTATCCTCAAAAGTACATACATCTTCTTTAAAAGGATATTGCTCCCAAACCTTTTTACTGAACGCAGAACCCGAAAAAATTAAGCCTGATCTATTAGGGTCTGCTTTAGCAGAAATTTGATTAATATAATTGCGATAATCATTTGTGCTGTGCAAGCAACGTAATCCTGCGAGATTAGTGTTTGAATAAAATTTTTCTTTTATTAGTTTAAAAAAATCATGACTGACTGGATATGAATGAGCGCTAAACATAACGACAATTGGATTTTTCGCTTCGCTGGCCGCTAGGTTAGCACTTTGTCCATAACTAAATTTTTCAATCGTTACAAATCGAGCTGCGTATTGGTTGGTAATTTCGCTACTATTATCAGTAGAAAGATTATCAATCACTATCACTTCATTAATATCGTCAGCATACCTTTCTGTTAAGTTTTTCAACAAAAAAGACAAGGCAGCTGCCTGATTCTTATTTCTTATTACAACCGAAATCATCCTTTATTTTTTGAACTTGAGAATAAATTAGAAATAAATCTAATAGGCATCAGCAACATTTTACCTATCTTATATTCTAATGAATATCTAATTTCTATTTTACCCAAACGATGCGTTTTTATATAATAAAAAAGTACTTCGGCTGTATTGTCAAAGTGTTTGATGTAAAGTTCTTGGTGCTTTCGAAAAATGTATTCCATGTTAGCTTCAGCATGCTTATTAATTGTATCTACTAACATAGAATTTTTAGCTTTTCGATAGTAGAATAAAAATTTTGGTACGATGAAAAATTGCCACCCCCGTTTAGTAACATTTAACCAAAACTCCCAGTCTTCGAAACCTTTTTTCATATTTTCGTCATAACCTCCAACTTCTTCCCAGCATTTTTTACGATACAATGAAGTTGCAACTAAATGATTTTGAAATAGTAGATCTTCATAAGTTCTACCAGATGGTTTTAGTTCATTAATAAAATTGTTTCTATCATTTATAAAAAACTTGCTGTAACAGGAAATAATGGCCAATTGCTTATTATTATCCAACTCAGGAACTAGCCTACTTAGAAAATTAATATCAATATAATCATCCGAATCGAGCGGTAAAATATAATCACCTTCACTAATGCCAATTCCAGAATTTCTAGCACTAGATAAACCACCATTTTCCTTATAAATATATTTAAAACGAATGTCTTTCTGTATCCATTTTTGAGCAACTAAAGCAGTGTTATCAGGACTTCCGTCATTTACTATAATGCATTCCCAATTGCTATAAGTCTGCTCAATTACCGATTGCAAGCACTCCTCCAAAAAATGAGACTGCTTGTAGCAAGGAACTACTATCGAAACTAAAATACTCATTTTTTAAATATTTTTTTTACCAATCGGATGGGTTTTAGCAAATTAAAACCAATCGTGAATTCTGCACTACGCTTAATTTTACGGACCGTTTTTCTAAACATAGAATTTTGTCTGAGTAATTCTAAGACATAAAATCCGATGTGTTCTTCATATACCTCTTTGTGTTTTGCATAAATATACTTGCGAAGTTCGTAGTCATGATTGAGTAATGCTTTTTGATCTCGGGAAGTTTTTTTAATTCTGTAATGCGATAAAACTTCATTAATAATATAAATAGATCCTCCTTGCTTTAAAATTGAAATCCAAAATTCCCAGTCTTCATAACCATCCTTCATTTTTACATCAAAACCACCGGTGGCTTCCCATGAACATTTTCTAAACATAGAATTGGCTCTACTGCTGTTCATTATGATAAAATCTTTTACCTGACCGCCCAAAGGCTTCACTATTTCTAATGTATTGCTTTGTTTAAAAACACGACAGTAACTACTTACTGCTAGAATATCAGGATTGCCATTTAATACAGCAATTGATTTTTCAATGAAGGTCTGTTCAAAATAATCATCAGCATCCAAGTTTACGATATATGGTGTGATAGCTAAGCTAATAGCCAAATTGCGCGCAGCGCTTACACCTTTGTTCTCTTGATAAACGATTTGCAACAACGGATGCACATGGCTTTGTAAAACATTTTTTGTTTGAGCGTCGGAGCCATCGTCAATTACTATAATTTTATCTGGCAATAATGTTTGCTCATATATTGACTTTAAAGCTCTACCAATGTATTCTCCATCATTATAACAAGGGATTACAACAGTTACATTACTTACTCGATTTATCAATTTATTTTATCTAAATTAAATTTTTTCACAAAACAATAATTTCACTATCTCAATTTTAAAAATCCTTTATCCTTTTTCATACAAGAATGGAAAAAGCATTTTCCTAAATCTAACGACAGGAAAATATTTAATACTTAAAATTGAAAACATCAATTGTGGTTGCGGGAAGAAGAATTTTGCCCACCCTTTTATATCTGTCATCAAATTATTTTGTTGTTTGTATTTCAGCATCCAAATCCATTTCAGTAAGTCATCTACAATACTGTAATTGATATTGTTCTTACTACACCATATGGCAAGCACTTCATGCATCTTAATAGTGTAAACTTGATATAAATCCTCGTTGTTAAAGATATTTTCATCATGGATACCACGTATGGCAACAGCTTGATTTATTATCCCAGTATATAAGCGGCATTTGAGAGCCATTTTCCAAAACATTTCTGAATCTTCCGCTACTACTAATTCTTCATTAAATAAACCTACATTTTCAAATATACTCCTTTTAACTGTCAAACCATTGATATGAAAGTTCCCACATCTTCCATATAATAAATTTTGAAATAAATCTTCAGGTGCAACTTGTTTAGTCACGGTATAAAGCTGATGCATTTCTAATTCTCGTTCTGTGGCCTTTCTATAAAAATAAAAACCGACAGCATTGTAAACGCCATCGCAATTAGGTTTATCTAGAAATAATTTCATATCTGCATTAAACCTATTTTCTAAAAAGTAATCGTCTGCATCGAGAAAAGCAATATATTTAGATGTAGCTTTTTGAATTCCTAAGTTCCTACTTGCGGAGCGTCCTCTATTATTTTTATTTTCATGATTTACAATTAGTAATCTCTCGTCGAATTTTTGAAATTTTTCAATGATTAATAATGAACTATCGGTACTTCCATCATTTACGACAACCACTTGTGCTACATGCTTTTGTTGTAAAGCAGATTTTATAGCTTTTTCAATAAAGCGTTCACAATTATAAACTGGTATGATTACTGTTACTGTAAAATTCATAATTTTTTATAATTTAAAAATAAAGGTGTTTACAGTTCTAGAAAAAAGTTTATATCCTTTAGACGTTAAATATATATAAATTTCATGATCTTGTACGTCGATTATTGATGCTACATTTAATATCTCGATTAAAATGACTAATGGTTTAAACCTTTGCCAATCGTTAGAATGTAAAACGTCTAAATCTAAACCTTCTACGTCGATGCTCATAAAATCAATTTGTTCGCTATTTCTCAATGAGTTTTCTAATACATCAGATAATTTCTTAGTTTCAATTTCTTTTTTTTCAATAACCCTAAAATATTTATCATTATCATACAACTTAACTACTGTCTCATCGAAAGTATTTAAAGCTAAATCATTGAAAATATAAAAACACAAAATCTCCTTTTCTTCTGAAATTGCAGCTTCAATATTAAAATCTCTTGGTCTCCACTTATTAAAAAGATCCATGCTGCCTGGCATTGCATCGATATTCACACCACGCCATCCCTTTAAATAAAACTTGAAAGTATTTGAATAGCGGTAGGGATGGTGTGCACCAACATCAACATAAATACCCCAATTCTTACCTTCAAATAACCTTTCTAATATTAAATCTTCACCCTCTTGTGAAAATGATTTCACATCAAAAAATGAATAAACTGGCCTGACACACTCAGATAGAAATACCGCAATTCTACTTGGTATTAAATAACTAATTACTTTTTTTAATATTCTTTTGAACTCCATTCTCCTTTTATCAAAAAATTAGCATTATCCGTATATCCTTTACGTCCTGTTCTGTAAAAATCTCCCATTTCGACATCAATCGTTCCTAAAATATTTTGTGGCCAGTCTAATTCAATTTCATTTGAAACTATTCGTCCCATAACTTGAATTCTCCCAGGTGCAAAATTAAATTCATTCAATTTGCATTTAACCACTAAATATTCTTGGTTTTGAGCGTCAAATTTTTCATTTTGAAACGAACTATATAAAACTGTAAGTAAATTTCCGTAAGAATCGTGGAATGAAAAACCTAAATCAATATTATTCCACGTCTTATCTTGTATTTTCAATATAAACACCAGAAAAACATCTTCTCCAGAAATGGCTTTGTCTATTATTTTTTCTGAATTGTTTTCTAAATAAAACCTTGAAAAAATAACATCTCCTGTTCCTCTTCGTGCTTTAATATTTTCTACATCCAAATTTTTAAAATCTTGACTAACTGCATACTTATCGATTGCTTCACAAACATTACCCTCAAAAACCACTTTCCCATTCTCCAAAACAATCCCCCTCGTACACAAACTTTTAACTGCCGCCATATTATGACTTACAAACAAAACAGTTCTTCCTTCTCCTTTAGAAATATTTTGCATCTTTCCAATGGCTTTCTTTTGAAATTCGGCATCACCAACTGCTAAAACCTCATCGATAACCAAAATTTCGGGTTCGAGAAAAGCCGCAACGGCAAAAGCTAGTCTTACGGTCATACCTGAACTGTATCTTTTTACGGGAGTGTCGATGTAGCGCTGACAACCCGAGAAATCAATAATTTCTTCCAGTTTTGAGGTGATTTCTTTCTTGGTCATTCCAAGTATGGCTCCGTTTAGATAGACATTCTCACGACCGGTTAGCTCTGGATTAAAACCAGTACCAACTTCTAGCAAAGAAGCAATACGTCCCCGTGACTTGATACTTCCCTTTGTTGGTGCGGTTACTTTGGATAAAATTTTCAAGAGTGTGGATTTTCCAGCGCCATTTTTACCAATAATTCCTAAAACTTCCCCTCGCTTCACCTCAAAATTAATATCTTGAAGTGCCCATACATAATCACTTTCTCCTTTTGTACTTCGGTCATTGGTTTCGCCAATTTTAAGATAGGGGTCTTCTTTACCACGAATTTTATGCCACCATCTGTTGAAATCATGACTTAAAGTTCCGGTGCCTACTTGCCCCAAACGGTATTGTTTGGAGATGTTCTCAGCTTTTAATATAATGTCTTTACTCATTTGTTTTTGGTCCTTCCCTCAGCCTCCTGCGAAGGACGAGGAGTTGTGATTTATACCTAATTTCACCTTTTGTTCTATTAATTCAAACAAATTAAAATATTCTTTTCCAATTAAATCAAATCGTTCCTGCTCCCCTCCTTCGGAGGGGTTGGGGGAGGATTACCTCAATGCGTCTTGCTCCCCTCCTTCGGAGGGGCTGGGGGAGGAATTACACCGTATCAATAAAACTCTTCTCAGTTCTATTGAATAACAATAGACCAGCAAAAAATACAACTAAAGTTATAATTAGAGTATATAGCAATCCTAGTAATGAAACTTCCCCTACATTTAATAGCATGTACCGTGCGGTTTCAATAATGTACGCAAGCGGATTATATTGCACTAACCAGCCATAACTGGGTAGTTTCTCTTTTATCAATTCCATCGGATACATTACTGCCGAAAGATACATTAGTAACTGCACACCAAAACCTATTAAGTAACTAAAATCGCGGTATTTAGTGACCATTGATGAAATCATCATTCCGAGTCCTAGCCCTAATATTCCCATCATTACAATTAGTAAAGGAAAAAATAGTGTTAAACTGTTAAAGCCAATTGCTGCGCCTTTGAAGTAGTAAAAGATATAAAATGCGATGAATATAAAAAATTGTATCCCAAACTTCAGCAAGTTGGAAATTACCACAGAGAGTGGCGTAATTATTCGTGGGAAATATACTTTTCCAAATATTCCAGCGTTGGCTCGAAAGGTATCCGACGTGCCAGATAAGCAGGCTGTAAAATAATTCCAAACTGTTATGCCGGCTAAATTAAATAAAAATGGAGGTACCGTTCCAGTATCAATTCCGGCAACATTGTTGAAAATAATGGTAAAAGTAATGGAGGTAAACAATGGCTGAATCAAATACCACAATGGTCCCAAAACCGTTTGTTTGTAAACAGTCACCACATCTCTCTTGACAAAAAGCATTAATAAATCGCGGTACTGCCAAACTTCTTGCAGGTTTAAAGAAAAGAACTTGTTTTTTGGTGTTATTTCAAACAACCAAGGATCATTGTCAGACGGGCTATGGGGCATAAAAAATAAATTCTTTTTTAAATTTTAAAAAATATAGGAGATGAGTAAATAGAATTAAGTGTTTCGCAGAAGGTTTACAAGTAAATTGCAATCAAGTAACTCCTAAAAACACTTCATTACTCGCTCACAACTATTCACTTCGCACTAATTGCCAATCACTTCCCTCCAAAAGACAAACAGCCAATTAAAGAAGTGGTATTAAACTTATTGTGCAAGACCTTCACTTTGCCGTAAGCAGCAGTGTAACTAAATTTGAAATGAATGTAGCACAACCACAAATCCTGTTCTTGGGGAGCATTGATTTTAAAATCCAGAACAACCTCTTCAGTACGATTCGAGACAACAATCGAATTGCTGTAATGTGTTTCATGGGTATCGCCCAAACAATTCCAATTGGCTACAGCGAGCTGTATTTCCACCTGTGTAGACAATTCTGGCCAGTCGATGGCAATACTAGGGCTAATAACTTTCAAATTCAACTGCAAACTTTTCCAATCAAAAGTGAGCTCTTCTCGCAATACAGCAGACAAAGGTCGTCGACTATTGCCTTCAAATCCAATTAAAAAACCAAGGCCAGTTGGAGTTTGCAGTCCAACATATATGTGCCTGCTTCCAATAGGATTTATAGCATCCTCTTTTAAAATAGCCTGTAACAATCCAATGCAACGACCAAAGGTAGAAGCTTCTTGAGCATAAGTATAAAAAGGTTGTACAAGTAATTTAAAGCGCTTCGCTTTCCTAGAGCAAAGTCCAAATTCAGTACTTTGCTGTCTAATTCGATCAAAAATAGGATTCTCCTTAAATTGTTGTTTCGTAATTCCTGTCTTACCACACATACGAACGATAGTACCGTCAGCAGTCTCATAAAAAGTCAAATCGTCGAGCTTTCCCGTAATTTTAAAAGGCCCAATTAATTTTGCCATCTTTTATAAGTTAAGTAAAAATAAATCTAATATAATACTATTTTCAATAGGATGAAGAGCTAAAAGTGCTGTACTCTAATTCGCAAGTAATAAGTCTTCAATAACAGTATTCCTTAAGCAATACGTGCAGCGCATTACAAATAACGTACGCACTATTCACTGCTCTATTTATTCATATGCTACAGTGCGTAACACACACTAATTATTTATAATCACTAATTAAACAAGCCTACGGCATCCCCACCAACACTTTCTAAGCATTAATCAGTGAACATCAACTAGCAAAATTTAACTAATTTACTGCCAAGTCTATACAGAATTCTAAAAAAACTAGCAATGGCAAAAATAGATAATTAATCCACTTTAACCCTCTGTTTTGTATAAATCGTTTGCCCTAATAGAGTGGTTGAAAGAGAAATCCACTTAAAAACAGAACTTCCAATCAATTACTATACACTCTAAACAGCAAATACAGAAACTTACAGTTTTAATAGTGCTTTTTAAAAAATAAAAGTCGCCTCTCGAAATTGGATCTTCAAAGAAGCAATCTTGAAGCTAGAGCATAAGTAAAGATACATCTCAAATAAAAGTCGATTAAAAGCAAATTAACACCCTGAGCTCTTACTATAACTACATTCCTTCAATTACTGAACTAGTTGTTGAACAGGTTAGAATAAAGTGTAAAAAAGTAATGGGTGAACCATCACATTTTTTAACCCACAATCAGCGGCTGTACCAGTTCTAAATTTAAGCCCGTGTACAAACAAAATTCTTCAATGCTTACGAATTGATGTTCTTGTTTTCCCAAGTTCTTTTTTATAGCAATCAAGAGTAATCGCGCGTAACGATAACTCTTACCAGTAATACGCTGAACATCTTTAGGGTAAATACATACTCTCTTCAGTTCTGCCTTCATAAACGTCCATCTGAGACCAAGATTCTACTTTTATAAAAAGAAAAAAGAATTTCATTGGCCACTCAAATATAATAAAATTAACAAGTTAAAACGTATTAATAAAAGCAAACAAACAACTCTACTTGCCAATTCTCACTGCGCACTAATCCAATACTTAATACTTAATACTTACTAGTTAATAATTAACAATAACTTCTTAATACTTACTACTTAATCCTTTAGACTCAATACTTCAATAATTGAAATACTTAATCCTTACTAGTTAATCCTTAACAATTAACAATTACTGCGTAATACTTACTATTTAATAATTAACAATTACTTCTTAATACTTACTACTTAATAATTAACAATTAATAATTACTTCTTAACACTTAACAATTAATAATTACTTCTTAATACTTAACAATTAATAATTAACAATTACCTCTTACTGCTCATTCAAAACTAGGCAAATACGACCATTATAGTCCTTTATGGTCTGTTACGAACCCTACCACTTTGATTTTAAATTAAATAGCGAAAGATTTGTACTATAAATCCGCTTTTAGATGCATCGAAATTGGCTTTATCAGGTTTGAAAAAATGTACCTAACATTTTATACTTCATAAATTAACACTTAGAAATTATGGCGCAACAAAAAGGGATTATCAAATTAAGAGGTACTATCGGAGATATTACTTTTTACAAAACAAAAGACGGTCACTTAGCTCGCGAAAAAGGCGGAATCGATGCCAAAAGAATGGCTACTGATCCAGCCTTTCAACGTACTAGAGAAAATGGAGCTGAATTTGGCAGAGCCGGTAAAGCAGGAAAAATATTGCGATCATCGATACGCACCTTGCTTTTAAATGCTGCAGACAGCAGAATGGTCAGCCGATTGACACAATCTATGATCAAAGTAATTCAGGCAGACCTCATCAGCATAAGAGGTTTACGCAACGTTATTGACGGCGAAGCCGAACTGTTAGCGGGATTTGAATTCAACATAAAAAGTACCTTGGGATCCACCTTATTTGCCGAATACACCAAAACCATCAACCGAGTGACAGGCGAAATTTCAATAACCATTGCACCATTTGTACCGGCAAACATGATAGCTGCTCCCTCTGGAACAACCCATTTTAAAATTATTTCAGCAGGAACAGAAGTAGATTTTGAAGCAGAAACATTCGTTTCTGCAAACAATGAAACGGCCACTTTGCCGTGGAACATGCTACCTACTGTCGCAATCAGCCACATCAATGCAGTAACTGCAAACAGTACCAAACCACTATTTCTTGCTGTGGGTATAGAATTCTTTCAGGAGGTCAATGGCCAGTTCTATGCGTTAAAAAATGGGTCGTACAATCCACTAGCCTTGGTAGCTGTAAGCGGACTATAAATGATTCTAGTCTTAAACCGAATCTATTTCCCTGAAGGAACAAACGGAACATTGGTATATAAAGGAAAAACCATCTGCCATACCATCGAATTGCCTTGGAAAGCAAATCGACCCCAAATTTCTTGTATTCCTGAAGGGGAATATTTCATAGTGAAGCGGTACAGCACAAAATTTGGCTGGCATCTAGAACTAGTAGAGGTACCCAATAGAAGTCTAATCTTAATCCATCCAGCAAATAATGCCGCACTGCAACTCCGCGGTTGTATAGCACCAGTCAGTCAACTTGCTGCTCCTGGTCAAGGTCGTAAATCTCGACTAGCAATGCAACAACTTACGGCTATAGTATTTCGAGAACTCGACGCTAAAGAGAGCGTTTTACTCCTTATTCAATCACAATCCAAAGTAGAAAATTAAAACCCAAAAATTATGAATGCAATCAAAAGAGCACAAGCTCCCACACCAAAATTTTTCAAAACCCTTCGCGCAATTGGCTTACTGCTGGCAGCCATTGGCAGTGCTGTTTTTGCAGCCCCCATAGCATTGCCCGCAGCCATAATAACACTCGGCGGCTATTTGGCCGTAGCAGGCGGTGTGGTATCTGCGGTAAGCCAGCTCACTGTCGAATTAAAATCAGCGGAGAATGCAGTCGAGTAACCATTCGCTCGTCGCAACGGCAAGTGGTACTTTTTTAAGTATAGTCCCAAATTTAAACTCAGAGGACATTCTAAAAACTGTAGCACTAGCTAGTATAGGGGCAATAGTTAGTTTCGGTATCTCCATACTACTAAAAATACTGTTTCGAAAGACAAGAAAATAAAACTATTCCCACCGAGAACTTTCCGCAAAGAGTCCAGACCCCTAGTCTGGACTCTTTTTATTATAAAACAAAGTCTTTCGTTGCACAAACTCCACTAAACGTGACCCTAAGCAATTTTCAATAATAAAAAAATTTAAAATAAAAAAGATTATTCTTACATTTTATTATATATTTATAATAGGATATTGCATTTTTTCTAAAAAAGATTTAGACTACACTCGCACTCGATAGCGCGGATTTGCAACTCGATAGCGCGGATTTGCAACGTGATAGCGCGGATTTGCAATCCGTGCCCATCATAAACATAAATACATGTCAACAAAAAAAAAAGTATTTCCCAGTAAACGATAGCGGGAATGTGCAACTCGATAGCGCGGATTTGCAATCAGTGCCCATCATAAACATAAACTCGATAGCGCGGATTTGCAATCCGTGCCCACCATAAACATAAATATATGTCAAAAAAAAAGCACTTCCCAGTAAACGATAGCGCGAATGTGCAACTCGATAGGGCGAATGTGCAACTCGATAGCGCGGATTTGCAATCCGTGCCCATCATAAACATAA
>NZ_LLWK01000028.1 GCF_001529295.1 Flavobacterium sp. TAB 87 | reverse complement strand
ATACCAATGTGAGGGCATATTAGAGGAAAAAGAAGTTTTTTCACAGCCTGACGTTTCGCGGCTTTGCGAGGTTGCGAACTTCGTAATCGAGATTTTTCGGCTAAGATAAAATTTCTTGCGAACGATAAACTTGAATTTTGCACTTATTTCGCAATCTCGCAAAACCGCTGTTATAGCTAGTGCGAATATTTAAATATGGATGATTTCAAAACCTAAATTTCGCAAATATTCTTGAGCCATATATGTTTGAAAGTTCCTAGGATTTGGATTTAGTTCTTCTTCATTCGCATAAAAATTTCCCCACGATATTAATAGTTTGCATGGATAAGTTTCATTTTCATATTTCATCGCCCATTCTTTGGCTTCGCGTAACGCTGGAATTCCTTCTCTTTTTATTCTAATTATCGCTTGGAAAATATGTTCACGCTCAATATTTTTTGGAATTGGCATATTAAAATTTAGTTTGTTGCATCATAGAATTTGGCTGTGGCTTCCTCTAATTCAAAGTTATCTATTTCTTTATTATATCTAAAACTCAGAGGTCCTTGGTTTTTTACAAGAATATTATCTGAGCTTTTTGCATCATCTCCGAATATCACGAATACCCGAGCACCAACTTGAATATTTTTAACTAAAATGTGATCTCTATCATTTTCGTCTTGGATGATTTCACTATTAAGGATACGGACTTCTTTAACCGTATCAACTAAGCGATGTTGGCGATTTTTGAAACCATTTAAAAGATGGTCATTAACGACTTTCTTCAAGTCGCTGTTTATTTTTTCTTGGTCTTTTTCTCTCATGATGTTTAGAATTGATGTTGATTATGATACGATTTTTTAACGCATTGGCTATAACTTGTATATACACGCTACATTAAAGAGCCAATCTACCCAAATCACGTAGGTTAGGCGCTATTCGACAGCGTTTTTTGTGATTCTCAAATATATAGTATTTTATTTATAAATTATCAACTAGTCTTAAAACAATAAAAGACACCTCACAGCATCTTTCATTTTTACCTGCTCTTCCAGCTATCATTATGTTGATAATTTTTTCTAATGTCATTGACCTTTATACCTATAAAAACGCCAATTACATAAATCACAACTATCCCTATTATTTCATACCAGTTCATCCCTACTATAAATTTGATTAAGTGTCAAACTAATAGCTCTATTGAGATAGTTACAAATAGTATAGTGTGTGATTCCCGAATTGAATACTATAGTTCAAGTGTTTTTAATAAAAAAAAAGATGCCTAGCATCTTTTTTTATCTCTAATTCCTTTCTTTTATCGAAATCTAATTTCCATTTTCAAATAAATCTTTAATTTCAACTTTTAAAGCTTTCGCAATTATAAGAAGAGTTTTAACTGTTGGGTTTGTTTCCCCTCTTTCAATTCTACTAACCTGATTTTCTGACATACCAATTTCAACGGCTAATTTGGACTGAGAAAAGTCAGTTGTCTGTTCTCTAATTTTCCTAATCATCGCTCCAAGAGCTATCATTACCTTATTTAGTTCCTTTTCTTCCACACGATAAATTTGCAGCATAAAAAAATATTAACCCTACACATATATGTGTGGTTAATTATTTTTAACTATATTTGTTTTTGAATTTATATATTTGCGATTCTTCAAATACAATTTTGAAGCATTCGCTTAGAATTTCGTCTTAGAAAACTGGTAATTTTAAAAGGAACGAAATGATAAGTAAGATGCTCACGTCCCATGGCGTGGGCTCACTTATTGTTCCCGGGTATACCAGTACCTCTAAGGCAGTAAGCTGAGTTCCATGCCATTTTTTATGGCTATACCTCAGCTGGTTTTAAGCCAATCTTCCTCATTTTCAAAGCCTCGCATTCATTTTTTATCTATTCTAACCAGTAAAGCCCGTGAGCCTATGATTTAATAATTATTACTATCTAAGTCCTATGTCTGTATTTTATCTTTGTCCCAAATTGACTTATCCGATTGACAACAATATAATGCTTAAAAAAATACCTGCACCGAAACACCTTTTGAATCAAATGGACATAATTGAATTTGAGTTGGTTATCACGAGGTGCAGATTGTTTTTTAGTCTATAACAAACAAAAAAATTAACCTTTTAAACAATTGAACAATAAATGAAATACTACAAACAAATGCAAATTGCATTAATAGTGGCTTTAATAGCAATAGTATGCCTGTGGTTATATGGTTGCAACTGTTTTTAAAGATTTAAAAATAGCTAAAGCTTATTTAGTACAAACACTAACTCTAAAAAAACGCCTATGAAAAAATAAACCCTTTAAACCGTAGCGCCTTCGTGGCACACACATAAAAAAAGGCCCTCTCACTGTCTGGACAACTGAAAAGAGGACCAATGCTAACAAAACTAACGTTTCATTTAACTATACCAAAATTATGAAAAAAATTTCATTAATCAGAGTTAGGGCGGTATTGTGGTATATGCCTATTTGCATAATACTGAATACTAACCTTGTTCTTGCAAAAAAAACCGTAATCCCTTCGACTATTTTTAAACCTTACAATAGCTTGCGAAAGGAGAATCTGAAACAAGTTCAGATTAAACAAATTACCGGAACTGTTACTGACAATCGAGGGTCAATGCCGGGAGTAACCGTTTCTATTAAAGGAACGAAAACGGCTGTTATTACCGATTTTGATGGGAAGTATGAGATAACTGCTTCCGCTACAGATACACTGGTTTTTTCCTTTATGGGCTACAAGACTATAGAAATGCCCGTAAATACTAGCACTATAATTAATGTACGATTTCAGGAAGATGCCACAAACCTGCAAGAAGTAAAAGTCAATGCTGGTTATTATTCCGTTAAAGAAAGCGAACGCACGGGTAGTATAGCCAGAATCACTGCTAATGATATTGAAACGCAGCCTGTAACGAATGTACTCGCAGCGATGCAGGGTAGGATGGCGGGGGTTGATATAACTCAACAGACAGGAGCTCCAGGTGGTGGCTTTGACATTAGAATTCGCGGAATCAACAGTTTACGCAGTACTGGTAATGCACCATTGTATATTATTGATGGGGTTCCTTTTAGCTCGGATGCGATAGGGGATAGGCAAACTTCGACTTCATTGCCGAGTGCTACCAGTCCGCTTAATACGATTACGCCTAGTGCTATTGCCAGTGTCGAAGTGTTGAAAGATGCTGATGCGACAGCTATTTATGGTTCGCGTGGTGCTAATGGAGTAGTACTTATTACCACTAAAAAAGGGAAAGCGGGGAAGACTCAATTTGCGGTCAGTAGCACTACCGCTGTAGGGCAAATTACCAGAACGACCGATTTAATGGGCACTCCTGAATATTTGATGATGCGGGAACAGGCCTTTGCCAACGATGGAATCACTACTTATCCTTTTAATGCTTACGATGTAAACGGTACATGGGACCGTAATCAAAATACTGATTGGCAAAAGGAATTAACCGGTGGTACTGCTGAAATAAAGACGATGCAATTATCCGTTTCGGGAGGTTCGGCACAGACACACTTTTTGCTTAGTGGAAATACCTATAGTCAGGGTACGGTATACCCTGGGGACTTTGATTATAAAAAAGGTGGAGTACATCTAAGTTTAGATCATGAGAGTATTGATAAAAAATTTAAAGTGACATTCTCCGGCAGTTATGATATTCAAGATAATGACCAGCCCGCAAGAGATTTAACACGCATATCTCGAAATTTAGCTCCTAATGCTCCCGCTCTTTATAATGCTGATGGTACCCTGAACTGGGAAAATAGCAGTTGGGAAAATCCGTTAGCGGCACTTTATGCAAAGGCATTGTCAAAAACGAATAGTCTGGTAACTAATGGATTGTTTTCCTATCAATTAGACTATGGATTTACCGCTAAGACCAGTTTTGGTTTTACGGATTTGCAGCATCATGAAACCCGGAGTAATCCTTCGACCATTTATGATCCCATTTATCAGGCCGCTGCTTCTTATTCTTCCATCTATCTTACGACCACTGCTCGGCAATCATGGGTAATTGAGCCGCAGTTGCAATGGCAAAAACAGCTCGGTAAAGGAAAGTTTGATGTGCTCGTGGGAGGTACTTTTCAGAACGAAACTACCAATCGATTGGTCCAATTTGGATCCGGTTTCACCAGTAACAGTTTGCTATATAACTTGGCTTCAGCGAGTTTGAGTAGAACTAATTTTGACGATGAAATTCTTTATATGTATCAGGCTTTGTTTGGCAGAGTGAATTTTTCATGGCAGGATAAATACTTTGTGAATCTGACCGGTCGTCGTGATGGTTCAAGCCGATTTGGACCAGGTAAGCAATTTGCTAATTTTGGCGCTGTAGGTATGGCTTGGTTATTCTCTGAGGAAAAAGTAATTAGAGAGGATTTTTCTCTTCTGAGCTTCGGAAAAGTACGCGGCAGTTTTGGTGTTACCGGAAATGACCAGATAGGTGATTATCAATATTTGGATACTTATCAATCATCAACGAGTGTTTATGATGGTACTGTGGGATTGAGACCTATACGACTGTTTAATCCTAACTTTAGTTGGGAAAGTAACCAAAAAATAGAAGCAGCGATCGAACTTGGTTTTCTAAACGACAGAATTTTCACGACTGCGGGTTGGTACCACAACCGTTCCTCCAATCAACTTATAGGTATGCCGCTGCCTTCGACTACTGGTTTTACCACCATACAATCTAATCTTGATGCTACGGTTCAGAATACAGGATTAGAATTGACATTGCGCACGCTGAATATCCAGAAGGATTCTTTTGGATGGACCACTGATATTAATATCACTTTTCCAAAAAACAAGCTGATTGCTTTTCCCGGTCTTGCAACCAGCAGTTACCGTAATCAATATGTGATAGGGGAATCCATCAATATTCAGAAATTATATCATTTTAGCGGTGTGAACCCACAAACGGGTATCTATGAGTTTGAAGATGTGAATGGCGATGGTGCTTTATCTTTTGCAGATGATGCCCAGACAATCAGGGATTTCAGCCCGGAATACTATGGCGGAGTACAAAATCAGTTGCGTTATAAACGGTTTCAATTGGACTTTCTTTTCCAGTTTGTAAAGCAATTGAATTGGAATGCTGCTTCGCAGTATTCGGCTCCAGGTGCTTTTGGCAACCAACCCCTTACGGCAAATGGGGGTTGGCAACAGCCAGGAGACAATGCTACTATGCAAATTTACACTACTGGTTTGAATAGTGCCGCAGTGACTGCCTACGGACGTTATGCCTATAGTAATGCCGCAGTGAGTGATGCGTCGTATATCCGCCTTAGGAACGTTGCTGTTTCTTATAGTGTACCCACTTATTTGAAAGGATTGCAATGTAAACTATCCTTGCAGGCCCAAAATTTGTTGACAATTACCTCGTATGATGACGGTGATCCTGAGTTCAGAAGTTTTAATTATTTGCCTCCACTACGAGTTATCAGTTTAGGAGCCGAAATTAAATTTTAAAAAAGCTATTATGAAAAATAAACAAAATATAATTAGATTTATTGGATCTGCCATACTATGTTGCTTAGTACAAAGTGTCGTTATTTCCTGCGATTCTTTTGTGGATGTGGAACAGCCGAACTCTCAACTGACCAGTGAAGCCGTTTTTGCAGATTATACTACTGCGACCGCTGCTATGAAGGATATCTATGGTAAAATGAGAGATGGTGGTCTATTAACGGGCAAGTCTGTTGGGCTTTCTCATTTGTTAGGTCAATACACTGATGAATTGGTGTGTTATCAAACCGGAATTACTACTGCAGAACCTTTTTACAACAATGGGCTGACGGCCACCAATTCTTTTGTACAGGAATTGTGGACAAGTGCCTATAGCCAAATTTATGCCACCAATGCCGTGATTGAAGGTGTTAGCCATTCTACTACTCTTAGTACGGTCGAAAAGCAGCAGCTTATGGGCGAAGCATTGTTTGTTCGAGCGTTATTACATTCCTATTTAGATGGTGTTTACGGAGGTTGTCCTTATATAAAAACTACTGATTATCAGAAAAATAGTAGCGTGAAGAGATTGCCTCAGGCAGAAGTCTACGCTCTTTGTATTGCTGATTTGGAGGCTGCTGCTGCTTTATTGCCGAAGTCCTACATAAGCATAGGACGCGTTAGACCAAACCAATTTGCCGCTAAGGCTTTATTAGCAAGACTGTATTTATATAACAGGCAGTGGTCTGAAGCTAGTAATGCAGCTTCGGCTGTCTTAAATGAAACAGGTCTCTATGTCTGGGAAGGAAATTTAGACAAGGTGTTTCTGAAAGGATGCAGCAGCACTATTTGGCAATTTGCTTCCAGTAGTGGTACAACTAATACACAGGAGGGAGCTTTGTTTGTATTTAATGCCGGACCGCCATCAAGCGTTTCGCTCAGTACTGAACTGTATAATTCCTTTGAAGTAGGTGATCAGCGTAAAAACCGTTGGATTAGAATTATTAACAAAGGTACTGCTGCCTGGTATCATGCCTACAAGTACAAGCAAGGTATCGGAACAGGTACTTCGACCGAATATTCAGTGATGCTGCGACTTGCTGAGCAATATTTAATCCGAGCGGAAGCACGAGCGCAGCAGGGAGATTTAATTGGAGCAAAAGAAGACTTGAACTTTGTTCGCAGTACAGCAGGACTTGGTAATACTGTGGCGGTGACTAGTTCAGAAATAATTGAAGCCGTACTTATGGAGCGAAGATTTGAATTGTTTACAGAAACTGGGCACCGCTTTTTTGATTTGCAACGTAACGGAAAATTGGATACAAAATTGTCAGTGGTTAAAGGAGGATGGAATAGTACGGATGTTTTTTGGCCAGTACCCCAATCGGAATTATTGATTAACCCTAATCTTGCGCCACAGAATGAAGGCTACTAATATAAAAAATCTATTTGTTTTATTAGTTATTTTATTTTCCTGCTCGGTATTGGGGCAGGTTGTACTCAAAAAACACCTTACCGAGGCTGATTACCAGTTATGGAGTACGATGGAAATGAAAGAGGTCTCTGCCAAGGGGGGCTGGGTGAGTTATCATTTAGCCTATGAAAGTAAGAATGATACACTTTTTGTAAGGAATAAAACGGCAACCAAAACCTATAGCTTTCCGAAAGGTTATGAGGGTAGGTTTGCTAATGACAGTTGGTTTAAGTGTATGCTTCCTGATAAAGTATTTACGATAGTAAATCTAAAAAATGGTAGTACCAGAGTAATAAAGAACGTAAAGCAAAGTGCTTTTTCAAGTGACGGATTAACTCTAATAACCTTATCTGATTTGAACCAACTTTCTATTGGCCCAATTAATGGTAGTGTTGTTAATAAAATAGAAGATGTAGCGGAGTTTTCCCTAAATCCGTCTGGTACTGCTTTGGTTTATACAATAGATAAAGAGATATCCTCCTTAAATTATTGCCTTTTTGATGGCGGTAAAGTTCAAGTTCAATCACTAGCTTCTGATGCTGAAGCCAGTTTTAATAATATAATTTGGCAAGGAGAAGGAAATGCTTTTGCTTTTGTGAAAAGCTATAAAGATAATCTAGATGTTCGTAATACCAAGAACTTGTATTTGTATCGCTTTAAAGACAGTAAGTTGTATGGCTTTGATGCTAATACAGTTTCGGATTTTGCTAAAGGCAGTAGCATATTACCCCCTTTATGGACTCGCTTTGTTATATCAGAGGATGGCAAACGGGTGTTCTTTTTTAATAGCGAAACTGCCAAATCAAATGCGGAAAAACCGATAGTACAGGTATGGAATGGAAATGATTCTTGGACTTATAGTCAGGTTCAAAAGGAGGGTCGTTTGGATATTGCACCAAAATGTGCGGTTTGGTTTCCGGATAGCGGTCAATTTAGACTGCTTACTACCACTTCACAGCCAAAAATTATGCTAAGTGGCGACCAGCAGTATGCGATTACCTATAATCCTACTGTGCAAAAGCCGCAGTTTGATTTTCATAATAAAATCGACTGGTATGTTACTAATTTGAACACTGGTAAACAAACGCTTTTTTTACATGATAAAAGTTGTATTATGGGAGATGTCACCTCATCTTACGGTGGTAAATTTATTACTTATCGTAGCGATTCCCATTGGTGGGTTTATGAACTAGCGACGGGGAGACATATAAATGTTAGTGCAGGTATTTTTCAAAAGATTTATGAAGTGTCAAATGATAGAGCAGGGCACCATGCTTATGGAATTGCGGGATGGACAGCTGATGATTCATGCATACTTATTTATGATGAATATGATTTATGGTCAGTTAATTTAAAGAACTTGAAAACAGAACGATTGACTAAAGGAAGAGAGCAGCAAATTGTATTTCGGCTCGCTAAAGCTTTGGGGCAGAACGATCGACTTATGAATTTTGATGGATTCATTTTTCCTAAAATTAATTTAGAAGCTGGTATTTATCTAAAAGCTGATGGCAAAATTACTAGACAATCAGGTTATTATCGATGGAAAGGTGTTGAGGATCCTTTAGTTTTTGCTGACAAAAGTATTACCGAGTTTGGATTTAGCAAAGACTGTGAAACCCTTTATTACAAAGTAGAAGATTATAATACCGCACCAGCGATAATGACAATTAGCAAAAGATCGGCAACTCCTACAATGGTTTTCAAAAGTAATCCGCAACAAGTAGCTTATCATTGGGGTAATTCAAAGCTTATTAGCTATACTAATTCAAAAAATAAGCAGCTACAAGGAGCTTTGTACTATCCAGCTGATTACGATTCGAGTAAAAAATACCCCATGGTCGTTTATATTTATGAAAAGTTGAGTCAACATTTACATAACTATGTCAATCCGAGTTTATATAATGGAGGAGGAGCCAATATCAGTAATTTAACTGCTCAAGGATACTTTGTCCTGTACCCCGATATATCCTATGAAATGGGTCATGTAGGTAGTAGTGCCACAGATTGTGTTGTCTCCGCGACTAAGGCTGTGATTCAGATGGGCTTAGTACACGCTGATAAAATTGCTTTGACGGGTCATTCATTTGGAGGTTATGAGGTCAGTTATATTGCTACCCAAACACCTATTTTTGCAACGATCATTGTTGGAGCCGGTGTGACTGATTTGATTAGTAGTTATTTTTCGATTGGCTGGAATAATGGCAGGCCTGAAATCTGGCGATATGAGTATGATATGTGGCGTATGGGTAAATCGTTCTATGAAGATATGGATGGTTATTTGCGAAACTCACCGATTATGCATGCACAACAGATTAGCGCGCCAATTTTAATATGGACCGGTGAGTTGGACCTGCAAGTTCATTACCATCAAAGCATAGCATTTTACAATGCTTTACGACGATTAGGTAAGAAGGAGATCATGCTTATCTATCCCGAAAACAGGCATGTTTTAACTCAGGGTAGGGGTCAAATCGATTTTACGCATAAATATGAACAATGGCTTGCCACTTTTTTAAAGGATGCACAGCCATCGGAATGGATAAAGAAGGGTATTGAATAAGTTATTTTTAAAAATTAAAGGCAGTTCCCTCGAAAAGGAACTGCCTTTTTTTTGACTTTCCAACTTTTTAGTTAGGTTGTCTAAACAATTCCACAGTACAGTCATTATTGCTGTCCATACCGAAAATCTGTGCTCCGCCTGTTTGCGTTTCTGTACAGAGTACCAATGTTGGTTCAACCGAACAGTTGTTTTTAAAGACACATTGTGGTCCTTGTTTGATGTAACCTGGCTCTAAGGTTGCAGCACTTGATTTAACAGCGTCTTTAGATGCAGTTGTTGCGAACGCTCCGGCTGCCGCAGCGGTACAAAGCGCTACTGACAAAAAAAATTTTACATTTTTCATAATGTTAAAAATTAAAGTTATTCATTTGATCTACTCTTTTCTACAGGTGTTCGATCTAATTCCTGATACCTAAAAGGGTATTTCTTTATATTATCGTCTCACGGACTTATCTATTTGATATGCTACCAAAACTTTATCGAATATGAAGTATACTTTATCCTTTGTTGCATACATTGCTTGTGGTTTTTTATTGTTAATGTTGTAGACATGGAAGCTGTACTCGTAGGTCTTTGTCTTTAAGTTGTAGACATCAATCGCGGACGATTGTTTCCATAGTTTTAAGGATTCAAAATGAGCTCGAAGATTGGAATTGATAAACAGTTGATTTCCTACTGTGCTACTCAGTTTATTGACCATTAAAGATGGTTGTGCCAATTTTCTGACGCCGTTGCCTAATGAAGCGATTTTAATTTTGGCTAAGGTGGTCGTGTCAATTGTATTGTCACGATAAAAATCTTTTATACTTTTGTCGGCTACAATAAATTGATTGCGATAATAGTAGGTATAAATAAGTTTCTGGTTTTTGAGGTTGTACCGAAGGATCCCGTCACAATCAAAAACACCATCTATTTGTTTTTGTAAAAGGCCATCATTCCATGACACTGATGTATTGCCATTTGAAAACGTTAGTAGACCCAAAATGCTTTCATTCGTTTTAGGGTTTCTACTTCTTATCGCAGCTGTTATGGAATCTATAGGTTCAAACACCGAAAAATGAGCTTTAACTTCCTGAAGTTGCTTTGCTTTCCAAGTTCTTATTTTTCCTTTGAAAATGCAGGGAACTGTGCCATCTGTTAGGAAAAAATAGGGTGGTGAAATACGAACCTGAGCAGTTCGGTAGGGCAGATTGTAGTTGTCGAGTTCAATGCTGTAATTACCAATTTTTTTTAAGTTGCTATTTATCGCTATTATTGAAAGTGGGGAAAGAAAGTTACCTAAATATATTGTATCATTTACCATCCCGGCAAAGTAGTAACCGTCATATTTTAAATTAAATTGTGCCGATTTATTATAAAGATGAGGTGGATATCTACGGATAAAATTATTTTCCTTATGGATGATCTGCTCTGATTTTACAACTAATAATAATACAATACCAATCGCAAAAATGCTTACTGTAAAAATAAGTACTAAACTATGTCGTAGTCTCCACCCTTTGTTTTGTTGCTGTAAGTCCTGCAAAGAAAAAATGATTGCAAGAATAGTAATAAGGCAAATGATAAGATTGAATATTAGGTGTTGGTTCCAAGTCATTTTTTCAAGTATACCACCACAGGAACATGGTACAAATTCGCTGAAATGCAGAATGATGTAGATGTAGGCGGAGAACATCATCATTAAAGCGAAAGAAGTAACCAATGCAAGCAATCGAGTAGGTTTAAACATAAGCAATCCAGCGATTAATAACTCTACAGAAGGAATCAACCAAGCGACCCAACCGGCAAAAGCACTAAGCAATGGCGATTGTCCGAGTTGTATGGTGAAGGTCTGATAGTCCAATATTTTACTAAAAGCAGCATAGGAGAAAAGGATAATGAGCAAGTAGCCTATGGTATCTATATAGTTTCTTCTGATGTTATTTGTAACTTTCATTATTAGAGTTTTTAATAAGGTAAAATTCTAAATAAAAAACATATAACATTATGCAAATCAGGCATTTCGTTATTCAAAAAATAAAACAGAGCAAAAGTATTAGGGTTAAAGATCTTCTTCAGGTCTTGAAATGTCACTTGGTTTGTAGCCAAATCTTTTTTTGAAGGCTTTATAAAAATTGAGATAGCCCTTAAAGCCATTCAGATATGCAATTTCTTTTAAAGAAACGGATGTTTGCCGGATCATTAGATGTGCTCTTTTTAAGCGTTCTTCTTGATAAAAGTTATAGACACTGGTTTTAAATAAGGTTCTAAAACCATTTTTTAATATGTGGTCTTCAATAGCAAACATTTGAGCCAAGTAGTGTAAAGTAGGTAATGGTTCATCCAGATGACTTAAAATATAATCATGTAGATTTTGAATCGAAGTAACTTCTTTCTGTCTACGAATTTTTGAACTAGAGAGACGATCGTTAATGCTACGCATGTCTTCAAGTAGGGTTGATACTGAACTTACAATTATTTCATCGCTATATAATAATCGTGATATTGTACAAAATGAGGGCATTAGATGATTATCACCAGTAATGAAAATTAATTGCAAAGTAGTGTTGTAATTAGAGTTTTATTTAATTCATCAAGAATACCGTTCCAAATATCTTTCGATTGCTGAGCGATTAATTTACCAAAGTCGGTATTGACAATTGTATCCGGATTGTACTTAAGAGTGAGCGGCACTTCATTATTAAAACTCAATAAAACAAAATCATTATCCAATACAAAGGTTAACTGAATTAGATTGTGGTATTGGTAGCAAGCGGTTATGTATCCTGATTCCGCATTTATTTTTTGAAGTTCTTCAGCAATTTTATTTAATGCTTCAGCATTATTTTTTAATTCATCATTACTATTATCATGGATGCGGAAGGTCATATTTCCAGTTGCCATTTCGAACAGCATTTGGTAAATACGTTTAATCCGGTCCTGATTAAATTGTTCTGACATATTATATAATTTGAAGTGATTTGCCGGTTGAAGAAAAGGGAAAACCTGTGCAAACCTATCAAAATAAATTATTTGAAGCTAAAACTGTAGTGTGTAATTCGGGAATTGAATAGGGGAAATTTTAGTAGTTAAAAAAAAAAACGCGCTATCACAAGATTTAAATAATTTAAAGAAAAACGATATTAAGTATAAGTTAAATAGCAAGACTACATAATATTTTATTCTACATACTTTGTGTTCCATTTAGTTTAAGTCTTTCTCTTAAAATCATCATATCTCCAATTTGTTTTTGATCTTAAATATCAGCTTTCGTTTTGTGGTATGTACGTTTTTGCGCCCAATAATTATACTAACGTATTAACCAACAACTCCGTTTGTGCATGTTAACGTAGTTGTAAAACTATGTTTGGCAATGCAGAAGATGTGCTCTTTTTCAATTTAAAAAATATCAGTAATTTTCTTTAAATGCACATTGATTTTTTGGTTGCTCAAAATGTGTAATAATTTATTGTAATTGCAGTATTGATTATCATTCTAACCTGGTAAAATAATGACACACTTTAAATTTGAATCATTGTTTTTAGACCATTTAAAGAGTTTATAATTTATTTATTCTAGGCTAAATTTTTTGCAAAAAATATGTTTTACTACTGACTTCAATTTAAATATTATTTCTAACCTTAAAATAAACCTGTCACAACTTGTGAAGTACTTGTGAAATTCATCCATTTTTTTTTATAAAATTTACTCCATCAATAAATAATTCTTTTACCGCTTTATCAGCTAATTAAAACCCAAATTTTAATTTGTTAAACTAATAGCAATGTTAATTTAATTATGCACATTTCTTAAATGCATTCTTGAAAAAAAATATATTGAAATTTAAAATTTTTAATTCATTAACAACATATCACTATGAATATAGATAGAATGGAATTTATAGCGTGGATGGAACGTATCATGGATCGTTTTGATATTTTGAACGAACATACTAATGAAAATCAAAAGAAGCGAAATAACATTGATGGTGAAGAATTACTAGACAATCAGGATCTCCTCCAAATGTTAAAGATTAGCAACCGTTCCCTTCAGCGATATCGCTCAACTGGTAAGCTACCATATTATACAATAAGTGGAAAAATTTACTATAAACTATCTGATGTTCATCAGTTTATTCGAGACAGTTTTAATGCTCCTAGACAAAATTAAAAGCCAACAAAAGACAAAATCTACCATCTAAAGTCAGTCTGTGAACAATGTGGTTTTAACTATTTATTTTCGATGAAGTAAATTTTAAAAAGCATAGAGATGAGAGAAGAAACTGTAAGTAATCCAAAATCAGGGGAGCAATTTTCGGATGTTTTGTTGGTATCTGATACCAATAAAAAGGAAGTAAGGATACTTAAGGGAATTGGAAAAGATAATGAACTACAATCAGTAATCCCGGATAAAAAAAGTGAAAGCCAGTTCCTGCGTGTGGATAGACAAGGTGATTTGTTTTCAAATTTTTTCTCAAACTTTTATCGGCAGTTAAAAGATCCTACACAGTTAATCTTTTTTAAAGTTCCTCAAAACCAAGCAATACACATAGCGAAAAGAATGCAGAAAGAATTTGATAAACCTACGAAAATGGGAGGAAAGCAATTTAAACAACACGAGATAAAATTAGATTATAAACTTGAAATTAAAAATAATATGGAAACCAAACAATCAACACCCGAGGTTGGCGAGTATCGCTACAAATTAGAACAAATTGATTGGAAAGCGATGTGTAATCTAGGATTAGGTAAAGAACGTCTCGAAAAAATGAACGTACTAGAGCCACTGTTAAAAGGCTATAAAACTAGTGAATTAGTTCCTGTAACTCTTGATTTAGGATCCTCCATCACGCGAATGGACGCTAGGCTATCACTACAAGAAAAAGAAAACGGAAAAGTGGTTCTTGCTATTCATGGCATCCGAAAAGAACCTCAATTAAACTACAAATTCTTTGGACATGAATTTACAAAAGAAGATAAGGAAAACTTGCTCAAAACTGGAAACATGGGCACAGTAGTTGATTTGATTAATCCCAAATCGGGTGAAACAATACCCTCTATAATTAGTCTTGATCGTTTGACCAAAGAAGTTATTGCACTGCGCACAGAACATATCAAAATCCCAGAAGAAATAAAGGGAGTAAAACTAAACGAGCAGCAAAAGCAGACGTTGACAGAAGGTAAATCTTTGTATATCGAAGATATGATTTCCAAAAAAGGCGAGCCTTTCAATGCATCAGTTCAATTTAATGCGGATAAACGTTATGTTGAATTTCTTTTTGATAGAGCAGATCCCAATAAACAATCACAAAGTAAACAACAAGATGTACCAAAAGAATTTCGAGGAAAAGAACTTGACGAACAACAACATCAGAAACTTAAAGACGGACAAACCGTTTATGTAAGTGGTTTGCTTGACAAGAAAGGTAAGGAGTATCAAGGGTATATTACATTCGATAAAGAAACAGCCAAAACTGGTTTTTCTTTTGATAATTCAAATAAATTAAAAGAGAAAGCAACACCAAAAGAAGAAAGTAAAACACAAGTTGCTGTTAATTCAGAAGGTAAAACCAATGAGGCAACTAAGAATATTAAAGAGCCTTTGAAAAGCGGACAGAACAATCCTGACAGTACCAAACAGCAAGAAAGACAGGAGAAGCCAAAAGCGGTAGCTAAATCAAAAGGTCGAAAAATGTAATTATTCTAAAGAGTCAAATCAATGAAAGTAGTAATTGCAGAAAAACCAAGTGTTGCTCGAGAGATAGCCATCTTGTTAGGAGCTATTGAGAAGAAAGAGGGTTATCTGACAGGAAATGGGTATCAGGTAACCTGGGCGTTCGGACATTTAGTGTCATTGGCAATGCCAGAAGATTATGGTGTTACTGGATTTCAAAGAGAGGCTTTACCTATTTTACCTAATCCATTCTTACTAACTGCTCGTAAGGTAAAAAAAGATAAAAGCTATGTTCGTGATACAGGAGCAATGAAACAACTGAAAACAATTGATCAACTTTTTAAAAATTGTGAAAGTATCATTGTTGCCACCGATGCAGGACGAGAAGGTGAACTTATTTTTCGTTACATCTATGAATATCTTAATTGCAGTAAGCCTTTTGAGCGTTTTTGGATTAGTTCGCTAACTGAAAAAGCCATTCTCAATGGGTTTGATAACTTGAAACCAGGGAAGGATTTCGATGGTCTGTATCAAGCAGCAGTAGGTAGAAGCCGTGCAGACTGGTTAGTAGGAATTAATGCTTCACAAGCATTAACAATTGCAAGTGGAGGCGGTATTTATTCTTTGGGAAGGGTTCAGACACCAACACTTGCAATCATTTGTAAACGATTTTTAGAAAACAAGTCATTTGTTATCAAGCAATATTGGCAAATTGAATTGGAACATCGTAAAGAGTTTACAGATTTCAAAAGTCTTTCCACAATAAAATGGGAAGGCAGTAAACAAGCTGAAGACGCATTGAAATCGCTACAGCGACATGGGACAGCCACGGTAATTGCCATAGAAATAAAAACAGTCAATGAACAGCCACCATTGCTATTCGATCTTACAGCATTACAAAAAGAGTCTAACATTAAATTAAATTTAACTGCTGAGGAAACGCAAAATATCGCTCAAAGCCTATACGAGAAAAAATTCATTAGTTACCCTCGCACCGGGAGCAAGTATATTCCAGAAGATATGTGGGTAGAAGTATCTAAGCTTATCTGGATTTTGGAAGAGACAGATAAATTTAAAGGAGTAGTTGCTAAAATGAAGATAGGACGTTTAAATAAACGAATTGTCAACGATTTAAAGGTAACCGATCACCATGGTTTATTGATAACAGATAAGATTCCTTCGGCTTTGTCTGCAAAGGAAAAAGCTATTTATGAAATGATCGCTTATCGTTTACTTGAAGCAGTTTCTCCTGTTTGTATCAAAGAGATAACTAATGTTGTCTTCCAAGTTATACACTATGAATTTGAATTAAATGGGATTAAAATTATTGATGCAGGTTGGAGAGCTATAAAAGGCAGTTTTTCAGATGAAGAAAAGGATCCTCTTCAAGATTTACCAAATCTAAAAATTGGTGATGAAGTCAAGATTAAGTCAGCAAGAGTATTGGAGAAGAAAACTAAACCACCTGCTCTTTATACGGAAGCAAGTTTACTCTCAGCAATGGAAAATGCAGGAAATCAGATTGGTAATGAACAAGAACGTAAAGTATTGCAAGATATAGGAATTGGTACGCCTGCCACTAGAGCAGCTATTATTGAAACACTTTTTAAAAGAGATTATGTGAAACGCGATAAAAAATTACTTCTGCCCACAGAAAAAGGACTAAAAGTTTACGAATTGGTAAAAGAAATGAAGATTTCTAATGCTGCTATGACTTCCGAGTGGGAACTAGCCTTGCAAAAAATAGAAGACAATGAAGAGGATATAGTAACATTTCAAAAAGAAATTGAGGCTTTTACAATAATGATAACACAAGAACTACTTGCTTTATCTATTGAAGTTGAAAATGAACCAGAACTAACTTGTCCAAGATGTAAAGTTCAGAAATTAGCGATTCGGGATAAGTTGGTAAAATGCAAGGGTGAAAATTGTAATTGGGTTCAGTTTCGAAATATATGTGGATTACAACTCAATCTGATGGATTTAGAATCACTAATTACTAAAGGCAAGACAAGCCTCTTAAAAGGGATGATCAGTAAATCTGGAAAGAAATTTGATGCATTTATCTTTATGAATGAAGTAGGAGAGACCGCTTTTATTTTTCCAGAAAAGAAAAAAATGAGATAAAAACTCTTGATTTGTCTCTGCAGTTAATGAAGTAAGAAAACAAACTTGAAATCGACGAAGAAAATGTCGATGAACAAATTCCACAAGTAGAACTGGATGAAGTTTTTAGAAATGTACCTGATTTTGGGGAGGTGGAAGAAGAATGGAATAGTTATGGAATATCCGATGGCGATAACGGTTTTGCCCACGCGGTTACCTTTTGAAGATTTAAGCACTGTAAAATAGTTATTAAAAAAAGGGAAAATGAAACCATCTCAAAAGGAAACAGCAACAGTCCTACTTCAGAAAATATAAGGAACCGAATTACTCGACTTATTGTGAAATTCTATCGAAGATGCTTCTCAAAAAATAGCCAAGCTGCTAGATGGTACACTTTCTGCACAAACGGATTCTGGTTCTTCTTTTATGCAAAAAAATAATTTGGAAGATTTTGATATTGGGGATTTCGTTTGATTAGCCTATTAAATTATAATGCTTTTATATATTTGTGTGACCTTGGAATCTTTGTTGTACTCTATTAGCATTTGGGAACGAAGTTAACCTAGCATCCGCTCCCAATAAAAATTGATTTACTATTTCTTTTGAGACAACTTACATTCTTTATATCTTTTTTTTTAAATAGCTAGCTAAATTTCAAATGATTTTAGTCTTTATTTTCATAGTATATTTTATAATTTTAACTATGCAATCAAAATGTAAAAGGGAAATGCCATAGTCTTTATTTTTATCTAATATTCACAAAAAATTCTGAGCTACGCGCAACACAAACTCCGTTTTTAACTATAAAACATTCTGCCCAATGTAAACCAGAAAATGCTGTAGCATCTTTATAAATTAAACCGCCTCGTCCAGCAGTTTGAGCTTTAAAAATATGTCCCCTTAAACAATTTCCATTTGTGGCTTCTAAGCCATTATTAACCACCTGCCAATATACATCATAAGGTTTTGGCACATCGGTATCCATAGCATTGAAAGTAACAAAACAGCCTTTTGGTAATAATGTAGAAGATGTTATGTTTTTCCGTTTATTGCCATCTGTTGCATCTGTGTAAACACCAGAAATATTACAATAGTATCTTAAGTTTAAATTCCATAAAGGACGAACTCTATGAGGCACTGAAAGCATTTGAGCGGAATAGTTTACTGGTTTTAAATTTTCAGTTATTAATTCATCATATCCTAAGTTTCTTACTGCTTCGTTAACTGCCCTAGTTCCTAATATATTTTTTAAAGTTCTGTATGCATCTGATGGATCCATATTTTGTAATGCTCCAAAATCAGCTTTAGCTTTTTCTAACCATGAAAAGAAGTTATCTTGTTTTTGTTTTTCATTTGGCCACTTGTCGGCAAAGTTTTCATTAACCTCATTCACTGGATTACTAATCCACCAAATATTTTTATTGTGTTTTGCACTATAAACTTCCTTCATGTGTAAGTGCATTGTATTTAGGATATTAATTAAGGCATTGATAACATTAGTTTCTTTTTGATATGCCATTGCGGCCAATGTTGTTATAATGATAGAAATTGGCTTATCACAATCACCACCATACATAATATCTCTATGTCTTTTTAGAATTTGAACCACCCTAAGTAGAGGGGCTTTCTCTTTTTTATATCCTGGCAATGGTGTAACACTTTCACTTAATAAAACTGATTTTAATAAATTTAAATTACTTCTTTCTTTGAACCAAGCTGCATAACCAAAAGGATTGCTTTTCAACCAATAGTTGGGATTTGTTTCCGATGGATAGTTTTCTTCTCTTCTGTCTGTTATACGAACAGATATGTTTTCTAAATCGGTTTTATCTAATTTACTAAATGAGCGTTCGCTTAAATTAATATGATTGTTATTACCCACTAAAGCAGGAAGTATATCTAAATGAAATTTATCTTCTGCATAGGTAAGAGTCCAGCAACGATTTCCTTCTTCATCTAACATTCTGTTATAATTGTCATTTTTGTCAATGAGTTGTTTTTTTACAGCATTCTTTAAATGCATTTGAGCCCAATCAAAACCTTTACCAGTTAGACGGCATACTAAATCCACATCAAGTTCATCGTCTTCCATAATTGGTCTAATCATTGTGCCCAATAGGAATGAACCTTGAGGTAAAATTTCTGGCTTGTAACGACTTAAGGTGGATCCTTCTTTAGAAAGTTGATTGGCAACAGCAGTATATCGTTGTTCAACAAGTTCGTGCTGTGCTTGTGTAATATCCAATACTTGCCCAATATTTTCTAGCAAGTCATTTGTTTTGTTTGGTCTGTTAGTTAATTCGAACATCGTTATTTGTTTTTAATTTCTATTGTTTTGTTGAAACCTTTATTTATGGAGTTTTGGTCGTATATAATTAATGGTAAATCTGCTTTTTCCATCCAAACCCTACCGGTTTCAATTGCACATGAATTTGGCATAACTGGAAAAATATGAATGGGCTGATGCATTGCATACTGCAGTTTAATTTTACTGTATGCATTTCTTACTTGATTTCTAAAATTAATAAGTGTTTGTCTACTATTAAGAATATTACGATTAGGGTTGTCAACAGTAATTTTCCAAATTGAAACATCTCTACCTAAAGCTTCAAATATTCTATCGTCAGTAACATTATCACTTAAGTTTATTACTAATGCCGCCGTAGAAAGAATTTCGGTAGGTTCATATAATTTGACTTCTGTAGCCTGCACTTCATTGTCCCATTGCCATGATTGCTTTGGCTCACGATGGAACTGATATATTTCACAAATTGATAATTCCGAAAATAATGTTCCAAGTTTAATTAACAATGGTTGAGGTGCTAAAGCGAAGATTGAGAAGTGAGGCTTTTTCTCTTGATTGATTAATGGTTTTATAAGTTGTTTTACCATTTCCTCTAGTTGGTTTGAATGAATTTCCCAGTAATTTTGTTTGTTATCCGTAATAGCTAAATTCGATGAACCAAGTTGAATAATATTATCACTAACTGGGTAATAATTTGGAAGAATTGCTTCAATACAGTTGTTAAAGTTAATTGTAGGTTCAAAAGACCCGATTTTAGCGGTAAAGGATACGATTTGACTTTTTTTTTCAGGTGTTAAACCGGTTAATAGTTCGATATTTCGTTCCTGCTTTAGTTTCATTGCAGTCAGTGACTTTCTTGTATGATTTTCTACTTCATGCTTATCAATCCTACGATGACATTCATCACAAAGAAGTAATAAATTATCAAAGTTGGTTTCTAGTTGTTGAGACAAAATAGCATCACCACGAGGCCCCTCTTCACTTGCAGCTACAATATGAGATATATAGGACTTGTTCAAATCCTTTTGCATTAAGCTGTCTTTCCAAAGTGGAATATTACAGCCATCATATTGGCACCGACCGCCAGATTTCACCCAAAGTTTTCTAGCAGTACCTTGAGGTATTGCTTTTCGTGCTCTTACAACTAAATTTTTATTCATTATTACAGTATTTAATAATTATACTGTAAAGAAAAGAACCAACTATGCATTATAAGTGCACAGTGAAATAAAAATGTTTTTGAGCTGTAAAGAATTAGTTCTTATCCCAAATTATTTCTGTTATAAGTATCTAGAATACCAAAAATATTAGTTGATTGCTCTTCATTAAAAACCCCGTCTATACCTAGACTGTGGTAGCTTTTAAAAGGGGAGTCGTATAATTTTGAAGGATCTATTTTACCATTGTTTGTAAGAAACAATTTGATGGTATCTAAAAATTGAATTTGGACTGCTGTTAATTGGTATTTATTAATAAAGTCTGCAAAAGAGGCATTCACTTTTTCTGGAGATAAGCCTATTAAACCAACTATAAATGCTACTAAATCTAAACGATGTCCTATTTCTTTCTCGACTTGTTCCTTTTGGATTTTATTCGAAAAAAGTAGCTTTTCTAATGATTTTAATTCCTCTTCGGTAATAGGTTCTCCGTTTTGGATTCTGCCGATGGTAATGTTGTTTTTGTTTTCTCTAATAATTTCTTCTAAACGATGTGTGTTATTAGCGAAAGGATTGGTATAAGATTCTGATTTTTCCTCTCCAAAAGCTGAAGTTATAATTTCAGCTTCCAGAATTGCATCTTCAAAATTAGTTGTGACATATCTTTGGTCCACAGGATCCATGTATTTTACTAATTCACGAATGCCTGCACGGATTTTTTCTAAATGATTTAAACCACTACTTTTCCAAAAATCTTCATCCAAAGGTAGTTTTACTATTTCTAGATTGTCAATTATTTCTGGTATTGAGGTTTTCTTCAATAGCTTTTTGGAGATGATGGCTGCTTTTGTAATTGGAACGTTTAAGGTTGCTAAAAACTCTTCCGTGTTAGGTGTTTCAACGCGTTCTATCATAAGTGTATATATCATCTTATCATAGAAACGAGCGGTGTCTGAGTCTGCTTTTGACGATCTTACTAATGGAGCTAAAATATCTAAAATTGTTTTGCACTCTTTCTTATCTAAATGATTCCATACTTCTCTTTTTGAGAAATCCATCACCGTTTCGATTTTCATTTTCACATCGAAACGTTCTTTGTTTAATTCAATAATGGAGTTATACAATTCATTTAAAAGTCGTTCACTATATTCTTGAAGTTCGTGGTCCTCTTTAAAATTATCTTCTTTTAGGTATAAGGCTAATTGCAATTTTAAACTAAAAACAATTTCAGTTAAACTTTTTTGCGATCCAGTTTCAATACCTTTTGAATTTTCTTTAAAGTATTCAAAATTTCCATACAAGTCAAAAATCAAAAAGTTCTCTTTGTCTTGGTTTTCTCCAAATAAATTTGGACGTAAACGAGAACCTCTTCCTATCATTTGCCAAAATTTAGCTTTGGACTTAACTGGTTTGTAGAACATCAAATTCACACAACTAGGAGCATCAATTCCTGTGTCCATCATGTCTACTGAAATGGCGATTTGTGGCAACCTTTCTTTTTCTTCATCACAAAAGCGTTGAATAAATTCTTCCGCTTTTGGTTCTCCATGGGTTATTAGTTTTACGTAATCATTTCCATAACGTTCTGGATCTAATTCAAGGAACATGTTTTTTAAGAATTGAGCATGTTTTCTATTTCTGGCAAAGATTATAGTTTTCCCTATTTCATCACCACCTCTTTTTTTTATTCCTTTATCTAAAAGATATTGCAGCGTTTTAATTGCTGTATCTTTATTAAACAACCAAGTATTTAATTCGTTTGCCGGAATGATTTCTTGGCCTGTTGCTTCTTCACCGTCTAAAATTTCTTCTTCAAATTCTTCTTTCTCTTCTTCTGTTAGATCGTCATAATGGATACCTTGTCTCAAAAATTTAGTCGGCACTTCTATTGTATTGTAAGGCACTAAATGTTTATTAGCAACCGCTTCTTCAAAGGTATAAGCGTCCGTTGGTGCTTTATCAGCTAATCCAAAACTGGCATAGGTATTTTTATCGATAATTTCTATAGGAGTTGCTGTTAATCCTAAAAATAAGGCATCGAAATAATCAAATATAGCTTGGTATTTTTTATAAATAGAACGGTGTGCTTCATCTACAATGATTAAATCAAAATGACCTACACCATAAAAACGTTTGTCTTTTTCTTTAGAACCATCGATAAGACCCATCATGGTAGGGTAGGTTGAAAAAGCAATACGAGCTTCGACGTTGTCCTTTTCTTGTAATAAATTGACACTAGAATGTTCTGGCATTAATTTGACAAAGTTATTTTTAGCTTGACTGACTAAACTTTTTCTATCGGCTAAAAACAATATTCTTTTTGCCCAATTGGCTTCTAATAACAATTTAGAGATAGCAATACTAATTCGAGTTTTACCAGTTCCTGTAGCTAAGACTAATAAGGCAGCTCTATGTGTTCCAAGAAGTTTGCCGTTTGCTTTATCATTTCCTGCAAAATGTGCAGCTACTGAACGGATGGCTCTTAATTGGTATGCTCTGTCTGTTATGGTCGTATCAATTGGTTGCTCTCTAATGTCTTCTCGGTTTTCTCGGCGAAACATTAAAGTTTGTAGTTCTTTTTTGGTGTAAAAACCATGGACTATTCTTGATTTTTTATAGAATTGATCATCCCATAAGTAGGTTTCAAAACCGTTTGAATAATACATCACCGGACGGCGACCGTACATTTCTTCAATACATTCGGCATACAATTGGGCTTGATTTTCACCTTTTGTCGCACTTTCCATTGTTTTTTTAGCTTCGACTATTGCTAATGGTAAACCATCATCGTCCCAAAGTACATAATCTACATAACCTGTTTCGGAAACATTTGTTGATTTAGGCATGAATTGTACCTTAAACTCCTTGTCTTTACTTCCTGATAAATCCCAACCTGCTTCACGAAGAGATACATCTATAAAATATTTACGTGTTTCGTCTTCGTTACGAGGATGATTTGTGATGTCGGCTGTATTTGCCTCTTTTTTATTTGTCTCAATTTGTGCTTGTAATGCTTCTATTTGTTTTTTAAATAGTTCATTTTCGCTGGCTAAGGCTGTATTTTTTTCTGCTTCTTGTTTTAGTTTTGATTTGAACTTTCCAAGATCGGTTTCAAATTTATCTTCAACTTTTTTATAGTCTTTTTTAGAAAGTGCTTCTTGTCCTTCGGTAGGAATTAATTCCCAATTGAACATTGGAATGGTATCTACATTATTCTGAGCATAGGATTGCGCAAACCATCTTGAAAAATAGAAAAGGTTTTCTATTATTTTCTCCGCATCTGCTTTTGTAACCTGTTTGTTGTGTATCGCTAAGTTTCCTGCTTTTCGAATTAAATCGATTTCATTGTATAATTTATGCGGAAACTGTTCTTGAAACTCTCTTTGTTTCATCAAAGAGTTTAAGGTAGTGTCATAAGGAAGCGTAAGTTCTTCATCATTTGTAAACATCCAATTGATAGCAATTTCTAATGCCATACGAGAATATGTCAATGAAGTACGCGGATCTGTAACTACCGATTGTTCTGCTTTTACACTTCTTTGGTGAAAGTCAGCCCATTCCTCTGCTAAAAATTGAAAGTTTGTTTCCATAAAGCTAATATACTAATGTGTTCTGAAACTATTCCATTTTGTCTTGTATTTTCCTGCTAAAACTACTTCTAGAAAATATAAATCATAATCATTTGGAACAGGGATTAAAACTACTGTGTAATTTTGAATTTTGCTTTTTGCCGGAAGCATATCATCACTTGTTACTATTTTTCTGGTAATAGCTTTATTACTGTGTTTTGTTTTCAAATAGGCAAGAGTACACTCGTTGTGATTTTTACCCCAAGCGTGTTGTCTTAATCTTCTGAAAATGGTACGGCTAATTCCAACATATACTGGAACTATTATTCCATTTGTTTTTTCACCAAAAATATATAAACCTTTGAATTCGTTGGGTTGTTCGTTTTTGCTGTTACTTGAAATTGTATTTGGAATATATCCTAGTTCATTAAATAAAGCTTTATTCCTGATTATTTTTTCATTTGTGACAGTATAAAAGTCATTGACTTTTTTAGCATCAAAATGGTTCAGTTTATCTATAATTGATATTGACAATTCCTCTGCGTAATTGAGTATTTCTTGTAAGTCTTCTGGATAGGATTGTTCGATGTTACTCATTTGTTATCTGTATAGTCCTTTATATTCTACTGTGTTTATTTGTGTATTAGGAAAGATATTTCCTTGGATCTTGTGATTTTCAATTATATCGATAATTTCTTGTCTAGGATGTTTATGTGTGTTTCCTAAACCAAAATTTATTACCCACCATTTAACATTTGGATAAGAGGATATCACTGTTGATTCAATATAGTTATTTGCTCCATGGTGTGGAATTTGAAAAACACTTGTTTTTTTAAAATATTTTTGATTTAACCACTTACTTTGAATTTGATTTAAACTATCTTGATTAAACCGTATGGCTCCAGTTAATAAAGTACCTGTGAATCCACTTCCAAACCATCCTGGTAATCTTCCAAACCATTTTCGGTACTTTCTTGTTTTTATTGCTCCATGATAGATTACTATACTAGTATCATTGATTAATTGACCATATCCAAAATTTCGAGAATAGATTTGATTGAAATCAGTTTCAAAAGTATTTTCATTATTTGTTATATAATCTGCTAGATCACTTAAATTAAATGTTGGTAAACTTAAAAGATTTTGCACTTCTTGGCATAAGTTATTGAGAGTAGTAATATCTCTTGTTTTATTAAAAAACTTGAATTCCCAGAAACCTACAATTGAGAAGTTACCTTTGTCATAATAATGTTCCACTTTTGGATTATTTTCTAAAATATCATTATTAGGTTTTAAAGTGTTTGAGATTATAAAATCAAAATCTGGAGAATCAAGATCTGTTTTTATTTCTTGCGGTTCGTCTTCAGAATCAGAATCACCTTCATCACTTGGGTGGATAAAAATTATTTTATCTACTTTTCTTTCTTGTAAAAATCCTGCTGGATTTTGAATGAAAGCTAAGGTATCAGGATCGATGCCTCCAGATAAATTGATATCGATATAAGCTAATACTAATTCGTCAGGAGTTAAGTAGGGTAGTATTGCTAAATTTGCCCCTCCAGTTTGATTTAATAATTCTCCAATTTTATTGATATGATCTCTATGGAAATGAGAAATAAAAAGAATGTCAATTTTTTGATTATTAGTTTCACTTACAAAGTTTGTTATCTCTTTCTCTATATATTGTCGCGATGAGTCCGTTCCACAATCGTAAACAAATGAAAACTGTTTGCCATTGAAGTGTTTAAAAATACCAGTATAAAAAGCACCTTGGCCAACAGCGCGAAATTTAAAATCTATATTTATCATTTTTAATTAGCTATGTTTTCTGAGACTTTATTTGGGATGGTATTTGAATCAATTAATTCTTCTATTTTAAAATCATTCCAGAATATCTCATAAATATTAATCATACGTGTAGTTATTGCTCGAAAATGATTTTCTACTTTATTATCCCAAATTCTTTTTTCTAAATTCTGCCAATACTGCCAGTCCTCTTTTACAAATGAACATTCTCTAATTTCTGCAAGATCAAGTCGCTCTTTTGG
Organism: Flavobacterium sp. TAB 87; assembly: GCF_001529295.1. GTDB lineage: Bacteria > Bacteroidota > Bacteroidia > Flavobacteriales > Flavobacteriaceae > Flavobacterium. The sequence goes on along the minus strand of NZ_LLWK01000028.1, from coordinate 58,073 downwards.
AGAAGCTGAATTACTTTCACTTCTGTTTTGTTCTAGCGACATCGCACGGAAATTACCATTTGTGTTATTCCAATCTCTGATACTTCTATTGCAGTACTCTTTTCGATAAACCCATTCGTTTGGATATATATGGTCCCAGTCCCAAGGAACATTAGTGTCATCCATATCATCCATTTGGTTATAGTCACCAAAAGTGGTATTTATATATTGTCTTTGCGCTAATAAAATTAGTTGCCTGTTATGTTGGATTCTTCCAATGAAATTATAGAAATATTCATTCGCAATTGCGAAATCATAGCTTTGCGTTTTCACATTATTGTAATACTTTATTATTTTAGAACCGGCGCCTTCCTCCAAAAGTCCCCATCTATCTTTATCCTCAGTTATAAACCTGTTCTCAACCTTTGGTTGTAAATAATATTCTCGCAATAAATCTGGTTTGATTAGAAAGTGTATACCATACTTATCATCCCACCACATTAATTCATTCAGTGGTTCCTCCCAGAAGTTCTTATTGCTGATTTTTTCGTTCCATAAACGAGGAATATTGTCAAAATCAAACCAAGCAAATGCCATTAGCTTAGCCACCATTTTAAGTTTAGTCTGATCGGTTAGCTCTATCTTGTTGATGTGTAACCAATACACTAAAAATAAAAACAAATCTTGATTTCTCTTGATGAACTGTTTGATAATGACTGGAGGAATTTTACCGTCAAACAAGGAATTATCTTCACAGGATAGAATACCTATTGCTTGAGCGAATAACTCTTTTAATTGTTGTGTTTGAATTTGATTTTTTAAGCCTTCTTTAAATTCTTCGTTTTTTATTCTACGTTGAAAATCTCTAACATTAATTTTTTTTACAAAGGCATTTTCACTTAAATCAGAAGCAACTATACGAGATGCTAATGAAAGGACTTGTGTAGGTGCAATAAAATCTAACCCTATATTTTCCATCAAAGTTTTGGCTTCTGGAAAAATTGCTTTGTAAATCGAATAGATTAAGTCGTCACCGTTTAAAGTGGTTCCTGAAGAATTTATCCTTACAAAAAGAGTGGGGTTTTCGGTCTCGTTTTCTTCTTGTAAAACTCGATCTTCAATAATGTTTGACTTAATCAGTAATTGATTAAGATGTTTTACATTCTCAAAAATATTGTCTAACTCTGGTTTTAATTCTGTTTTGAGTAAAGTAATAAATTCACTTTTATCTTGAAAGTTCCCTCTTAAGGTAGCAAAATAATCTGGTAAATATTGTTCTACCATTTCTATCACTTCATCCGTGTTTTTTGCCTCCAAAATAAAAGTTAGAGGTATTGGATGCGCAGCATCAAACGGAAAGGTTGTGGTGTTTTTAAACGAAGTATAGCCACCAGTATTATCAGGATGTTGCTTGAATAGTTCTAATGCTTTGCGTCTTTCTGATACGGTTAATTTTGCATCATTGTTATTTGCCTGATATCCCCAGGGATGTGAGCGGGTTGTTAAACGGAATAAATATTTGCTTGTGGTTGGCTTTGCTAAATGCTTAATATCCAACCATAAAACGGGTAATTCCCCTTTTATTGACCATGCTTTGGTAGCATCTGTCGCATTGTAGGGGTTGAAATGCCCTAAAAAAATAGATGTTGCTCTTTGTTGGCCATCCATTAAATGGAGCTTGTCGCTTGTTTTTGAAAACAAAAAAGAACCAATAGGATAGCCTCGTAAAAGAGAATCCCATAAATCTTCTACTTGTTTGGGTTTCCAAACAAAGCCACGCTGAATAGAAGGCAATTCAACAGTTGAGTTTCCGGAATCTAATTGCCAGTTTGCAATATCTTGTAAAGAGAAAGTGTCTTTCATTTTCATTTTTTTTTTAATTATGATTTTACACTAATTCTCCTTTAAACGCTTTTTGCAACAAACAATTAAACAAATCGTGGCTTTCTTGAAGCTCTTGTTTTGCTAATTCTTTTTGCTTTTCGATTAATATTATTTTTTCTGCGAATTGCTTTTGGAGATCTATGGGTGGAAAAGGAGCTTCAATTTTAAGAAATTTTGACATTGAAATATTAACCATTGATCCAGATGTTCCAGTAGATACTTTCTCAATATTATATCTAAAACCACTATGTGATAATATAAATTTTAAAAACGTTTTATTCAAAAGATGGTTAGTATCTATTCTCCATAATTTATCTGGAATAAAAATATTATTATAATCTCTATCTACAGTTGCAATAGCACCAACTTTTTCTTTTGTATTAGCTCTGGAAAATAATAAATCTCCTTTTTTAGGAAAAACAAGGAATTTACTGATGTTGGTTTTATCAACAACTTTATATTCAGTATTAATAAATTCACCAGTTGTAATTGCACTTATTTTCAATACTGCAATTTCTCCTTCTTTCAAGTCTCTTTCCTCACCAGATAAACTTAAACCTGATTGGAGATTAATAATACCATTTTTCAACTTTCTTTTTTCCCAATTTTGAGGATTAATAACTGGATCTCCAAACATGTCTAAAAAGATAGATTGTGCTAAAGCATCATATTCTTTAAGAAGTTGCTCTGTTTTATCGCGTAAAGCAGCTGCATCGTCTTGAATTTGTGCGATGTGTTTTTGTGTTTCTAGTGGAGGTAATAACAAGTCAATTTTCTTGATATGGCTTGGACCAAAATTAAGTTGTGCAGAACCTGTAATTAATTTTCTTAATTGTGCCGTAAAATGAACTGTTTGTAAATAATATTTGAAATAATTTAAATCTACCTTATCATTCAATGCTTTAAAACGCATTGTACTTGTATTTAAACACAGTGGTAAATGTTCTTTTTTAGCAAAAGCAATTTTGTTATGAAAATTATCTACAACAATGCCAGAGCAAGCAATTAATAAATCGCCATCATCCACTAGAAAATGCTTGTATTTTCCATTAGCTTCTTCATCGGATAAGTGAATACTTGTTTTGCTTAAATCAATCTTTCCTAGATTGATATTACCAACATTAAGTAATTTGACACCTGTCTCTGTAAACTGCCAATTTCTAACACCTGGTCCTTCTTGAAAAAATAAGACTTTAGGTATTTTAATTTTTTTCCAACCTTTTGGAACGTAATTTAAATCAACTATCACTATAAATTACTTTTTAGATTAGACATTAATTTTGCTCTTTCCTTTTCAGTTTCTAATATTCTATCGATAATAATTTTAGGCGCATCGTATACGACTTCTTCATACACTATTTTCTTGTATGAGTTTATCGATAAATCCCAATCGTTTTCTTTTATTTCTTTAAAAGGCACTAAGAAACTTTGAGAGGTTCTGTCGCTGTAATCGTGGGTACACGTACCGTTCATAAACTTGTCCCATCCTAAATTTTCTGGTACATCATGAACATGTAACACTTCTCCGTTTTTACCGTGCATTTTTTTGAAATAATCACTTTTTAAATAACGGTAATGATCAAGAATTTGCGGTAAATTGAATTTAGCGTGTAGGGTATCTTGTTTTTCTTTTTTATTAGGCAAAAAGTCAAACTCATCTTCACTGTCGTTGTCTCCTTTTTTTGGAGTACTTGCATCTGCATCTTTAATAATTTCTTTTCTTTTTGAAAAGGCATCACCAAAGGCAAAATCCATGAATAAGTCTTCGTCTACTAATAAACTACGTTTGTCGTCTAATGATTTTCCATCGGCAAGCATATCGTAGAACCAAACATTATCAGTTCCACCAGTTCCTGTTTTTGTAAAAATGATTATGGCAGTGCTTACTCCGGCATAAGGTTTAAAAACTCCACTAGGCATTGAGATAACTGCTTCTAGTTTGTTATTAGCTATGATTTCTTCTCTAATACTTTTGTACGCTTTTCCGCTTCCGAATAATACACCATCAGGTACAATTACTGCTGCACGACCACCGGTTTTTAATTGTCGAAGCATAAGGGCTAAAAATAACAATTCGGTTTTCGAGGTATCGGTAACATTTTTTAATCCCGGAGCAATACTTTCTTTGTCGATTGTTCCTTTAAACGGAGGATTTGCTAATACTAAGGTATAGGCATTTGAAATTGTATTGTCTTTAGAAACAGCATCGACATCTATAATATTTGGTTCTTCAACACCGTGCAGGTATAAGTTCATAGAAGCAATACGCAACATCGTCGCATCGAATTCTGTACCGTTGAACATCTTTGTATTGATGTGGTTTGCGTATCGGTCCAATTTAGTGACGTCGTTGTGTTTGTCGATGTATTCTTTGGCAGCTACTAAAAACCCCGCAGTCCCTACTGATGGATCACACACTGTGTCTTCTAAAGTAGGTTGCATCAGCTCTACCATTAATTTAATAATGTGTCGTGGTGTACGGAATTGTCCAGCTGTTCCACCGCCTTCTAATTTTGACAATAGGTATTCGTAAATATCTCCTTTTGTGTCTTGCTTAGACATGTCGATATTTTCTAGCTTCTCCATTACTTGGTCCAATACAGCAGGTTTAGAAATGCCAAATGTCGCTCCTTTCATGTGGGTAGCGAAAAGACTTGTTTCTTTCCCTAAGGAACGAATGAATGGAAAAATTCCATCAACTGTATTGGTAAAGAGATTATGTCGTGCATTTACATCTAGTTCTTTTATATTTTTCCAACGGAACTGTTGTTGTTCTTGGTTAAAAATAGGTGTGTATTTGAAACCGTGTCGTGCTTTTAACTCGTTTCTTACCTCTGACTCGTCTAAATCTTTAATGAAGATGAGGTATGTAAGTTGCTCTACGATTGTTATGGTGTTGGTAACTCCTCCTGTCCAAAAGGTGCTCCATATTGCGTCTATTGATGATTTGAGGTCGCCTGTTATCATGGGTATTATTGTATTTATTTTAAATTTTTGTTATGTTTTGTGCTAAAGAAGAGTCTTTAACATTGAACTTAATTTGATCTCCGACAGCCAAATTACTTTGCGTAATAGCATCTTTGTGTATACTAATTTTTTTAGTTCCGTTATTGATTTCAACTGTTCCCCAACCGCTATGAGTAATGTTTGTTATTTTTTCTATCTCAATTTTGTTACCAAATTGGTCTCTATTAAAACTTTTCCACAATGATCGATTTAATGCAATATCATCATTGGTTTTGCTATAGCTATCAAACCATAATAAAACATCCATTAATTGGAAAGCTAAAGAATATAAGAGGTATGGTGATATTATGTCCTTTCTGTAAGCTTGTATATCGATATTTTGAGTTACATTGACATTAGAAGTGTGAGATGCAGCTCCTGTGGTATAAATTATGTTTTTTACATTTTCAGCGATTAACTTCGGAAAATGGGTTATGGCACAGTTAACATTCAAATGTTTTGTATCAAAACCAGCTAAAAACAAACTTGACTCTGTTAAGTTAACTTGATTATTTCCTTTTTGAACACAGGCATCGTGCAGTATTCCAATATCGTTTGCTTTTCTAAATAAATGTTCTAAAATAATTCTTAATTGCGTAAAGTATAATTGATCATCAAATTGATTATTACCTTCTTTTTGATTTCTGAAAATAGTAATAAATGTGTCTCTAACTTCGTCGGGATATTCTTTTAAAACATTAAAAAGTAATTGATTTTCATGCTTAATTTGAGTTACAATTTGATTATCCGCTTCAGTCTTAATATTGATTAACAACTCTTTAACATCATCGGGATTCTTTTTGTTGTAACATCTAATCTTGAAAGCTTCAAGTATAGGATTGGTAACATCCGTAAAATGAGTTTGTCCAGACAATACAAAATATGGAAATGTTTTTCTGCTTCTTAATTCATGTATTTTCTGAATAGCAGAGCCTAAACCTGCAGGGTTAGGAGTTTCTGATGTTTCATCTTCAAAAAATAATGCATCAAGAAGAATAAGATCGTAATTATTTATATTTGATTCAAGCGCATAAAAACCTTCTTTAAAGGAACCATATCCTTCTAATATAATGCCCTGAGCTTCAGCTTGAAGAATAAATGGTAATAATGCATCGTCATCATGTTCATCATCTATCCAAAGTATTTTATATATTTTACTCATAATTAAATTATTGGTATTAAAAATGAAACAGTTGAACTGTATTTTTTATCATCTTCTGAAGAAGATATATTCAGCGCTTTTTTTCCTTCATTGTGAGCTTTAATTATCTCATTAACTTCATAACCACCCAAACCTCTGTTACGAGTTTTTCCAACAGCAAAATTTTTTCTTGTGTAGTCTTCTAATGTAAAATCTTTTGGAAAAGGTTTTCCTGTATTTGAAATTCTTATCTCAACATATGATTTTCGTCCATTAATATCATAATTTAACAAATAGGCCTCTCTTTCATTTCTGGTAAAAGGAAGTATTTCAATATTTATTTTATTTTCCATGTCTGGCTCTATGAAAGCATGATTTTTAGCATTATCGATAAGGTTTATCAAAACAATTTTTAGTTTTTGTTCGTTACCAAAAACGAAAACTTTATTGTTCATTTGTTCTTTTATATCTTCATGAATATCTAGTTTAATGTCAATATTGTTTTTTAGACTTTTCTTTTCATTTTTGACGAATTCAGATAGAAATTTCAGAAAATTAATTTCTATTAAATTGAATGAATATACACTTACTAAAGCAGTATTTTCATCTGCTAGTTCTTGAATATATTTGACATTTTTAGAAATGGATTCAAATGCATCAATCATATAAAATTGTTTGGTTTCACTAATTAATAAATCTTTCCATTCTGGATATACTTTAGATAAAGTATTTTGAATTATTTCAAGAGAAGATCCTATACTTAATAAAGGTTTTCCTAAAATATGACTTAAAGAAGTTGAACTTTCGGTTTCTTCTTTTTTAATACCTTTTAATAAATTTTCTTTCTCTACCTCAAGTTCCTTTAGTTTTGAAGAAAGTTCAATAATTCCACTAACTTTTGCATGTTGTTCCTCCAATGAAGGTAATTTAATTACCACATTGAGTAAATCAACCTGACGAATAAAAGGAATAGTAGCACCCAAGCGATATGAATCCAATTGCTTCTGAACATATTCTGATTGAAGCTCATTGATTAAATAAGCTATGTTAACTTCATCAATTTTTACTTGTTTAATTTTGGCTGAAAAAATATCCTGACTTTTGAAAATTGGGCTACCCTTATACTCAAAAAAAGTAGGCTTTAATGTTTTCCAACGTATTGCCAATAATAAACATGATTCATCAATTTGGTGAATCATGTGTCTATTCAATTCTGTTTCTTCAACAGCTTTATCATCTAATAAAAAATTTACATTATCATCTTTTAAATCACGAATACGAATTAGCTTTCCAGTTTCAGGAAGATTTCCTCGTAGCCCTCTGTATGGTTCAATAATATCTCTAAGTTTTACACCTTCAATATGTTCTTGGAAATAGCGTGTAACACTCAGATTGTAATCATTTTCTTTTATTTGACTGTTGTCAACCAAACGAACTAAATAATTAATCTTTGCTGAACTAGTTGAATTATATGTTTCAGAAGGTTCATTAACCACGTTTTGATTGTCAGAATAATCGATAATTGAAGTGTCCATTATTTGACTAAGTAATTCTTGGTCATTCAATACCTTTTCTCTTGGTCCTTTAAGATTGACAAAATTCTTAGCATCAACAAATTTTACTCTACCAGGTAGTTTCTTGTTTCTATCAAGAACTAAAATAATTAATGGTATTCCCGTATTTAATAACAAGCCTCCGGGTAAGGAAATAATAGTGTCTATTAAATCTTCTTCAATTAGCAACGTTCTTAATCGTTCTTCTTGCATTCCTCTAAATAAAAAACCTTGTGGTAAAAGGACAATTAATTTGCCATTTTCAGATAAAGAATCTACTCCATTTTTAATTAAAAATTGTTCAATAGTCCTAAATTCATGCTCAACACCTTTATAATTATTGCCAAATCTAACACCGTAAGGAGGATTCGAAATAATCAAATCAAACTTTTCTGTATTTTTAGGCCAATTTAAAATAGAATCCTCGCAAATATATTCTGAACTTACTCGTTTACCGTAAGCCATAAGTCTTAAAGCACCAAGTGCCCAGGTCTTTTTATTTAGCTCTTGGCCAAAAAATTCTTGATTTTTATTAAGATAAATATCAAACGAAGCTAAACCTGCAAAAGGATTGAATACTTTTGAATTCATACTTAAGTTTGCTAAGCCACACATTAATCGAGTCAATTCTAAAGGTTGAATAAATTCACCCGCATGACGCCCTTGCGATTTAGAAATCTTATAAATAATGTCGTCTATTACATTTGAAAAATTTTCTGAAAGCATTTCTTTCCCGTTTTGAAAAAGATGAAAGTTTAGATAACCAAGTGGTTGACTAAATACTTTTGACAAAGAATCACTAAGTACATCAAAAATCAATAAATAAGTATCCTTAGTCTCTTTATCTAGATTTGACTCAAAAATGAGTGTTTTAAGATCTGAAAGACTGAAATTATTAGTGAACGTTTTTTCACAAATTACACCATCTTTATATAATGATACAAGCAAAAGAACAACTGGTACAGAATCCTCTAAATGACTTAATTTAGGATTTGTTCTAAAAGCATCGAAAATACCAAAAATTTTGAATGAGATAACTTCCACTGGGTTTGAGTATACTACTTTCGCCATAAAATCAATTGTTTTTTAATTACAGTTCAAAGGTCTTAACTATTTGTGCATTATGAGTGCACAGTTCATTAATAACTTTCAAATTGCCTATTTATTCTATTTAAAATAATATTGAGTAATACAGCTGGCTCTACAACTTTTACCTTTTCTCCAAAGGAAAGTATTCTAGTTTCTAATTCATAATTTAGAATAACATTGATCCGAACTTCTAAAGTACCATCCTCCTGTATTTTAATTTTTTGTGTACTATGTATCGGTTTTGTTTTAATATAAGGAGCTTGCTCTTTGCTGAATAATAATTTAACTTCTGTCACTTTGTTTCCTATAGGTTTTGTAACTCCAATTATCTCCTCAAAATATTCTTCCCAGTCCGTTGTGTCGATATTATATTTATAAGAAGTAGTTGAGATTTCACCTTTTATTCTATCTAAGGCTAAGTTCCAATGAAGACTTTGGTTAAACTCATTATAACCTAATACAAACCAACGATTGTTATATTGTTTTAAAAAATAAGGATGAAATATCACATCAAAAGGTTCTTTGCCAAATGGCTCGTAATTTATTTTAACTACAGTTTTATTAATGATCGCATTAAATAATGGGGTAATATAATCGTAACCGCTGTAATCAATATTAGATTCCAAAGACATTACTTTCTTTTCTTGACTTTTTAATCCAAATTTATCATTAAGTAAAGGAGCAATTTCATTTACCCATTCAAATTCTGGACTGCCTTCAAAACGGCTTAAAATAGAAATAGCATTTTTTAATTGTTCAGCTTCAGTATCATTTAAAGGACTTTTATTTATAGAAAAAATTTTATCATCATATCGATAATAATTAATTCCATTACTGCTTTTATAAGTTTCTATAGGTGCATTGTATCCCGCTTCCGAACGCATAAATGCAATGTCTTTTCTTAAAGTTCTAAGTTGTATTCCTGCACTTTTAGAATCATAGTCAATAATCGCTTGGTTTACATTAGCTAAAAGAGCATCAATAGTATATTCTTTTCCAAAGTTTTGAAAGCATCGATCTAATCTATTATACCTAATAATTTGATATTTTGTAGTTGACATATTTTAATTTAGACTAACCAATTTAAAGTAGTAATTTGTAAATCTAGAAAAATTAACCAAATGAACCTATTCAAATTTTGACTGGAATTTTGAAACTGGTCATTCTTACGAAAGGTTTTTTTGTATATTTATTAGGAAACAAATTTACAAAACAACTTAGTATTATATGAAACTAATTAAATAGAAAAGCCTTTGTCATCAATTCCTGTTCTGATCTAGAAATCCCAATTTCTTTAGCTATCAATTTCCAGTCTATTAACGCATTATGTATATCAGCAAAGATCTTGTCCATTTGAGAATTATTTGATCTATAATACTCTCCCACACTTCTAGCCAATTCGAAATCGAGTTCGTTATTATCGATATCAATATTGAGGGCTAAACCATATTTGTTAATAGAGGGATTGAGGTCGTAAGCTGGAGATAGAATCCAACCTTGATTGCTTAGGATAAATCCATGGTTGCGTAAATGGTCGTCAGTATTAGAAATAGCTATATTGAAGACTAATCTTCTCCATAATTGGTACAGATTAGCTTCTACATTTGCCCCATGATTGCTGATGAATTCGGCTATATCTAAATAGCTAGCAGGATTATCTCTTATAGTATCTTCATTGTTGCCTGTCATGGTCATGGCTGATGCAAAATGAATTCTCGTACCATTTTCTCTGTCAAAGCGTTTCGTGAAAAAAGTGTGATGGTTTCCCATGATTTTATCGATACGGCAGGGTGCCATATTGATTCCAGCATTAATTGCTATTTGATACGCTAAAAATTCCCAAGCTGCTTTGTCTATGGTATCTGTCTTGGATGGGAATTTGGCAATCCAAAGGCTTTTATCATTATCTAAAATATTTGCTTTTGGTCTTGCTCCACCCAAAGAAGAACCTGGTGCCATGAGTATTGTTAGCCATTTATTCACTTCTTCATCGTCGTTATCATTTTCGAATAGAGAAGCTGCATTTTGTAATTCTCGAATGGAAGACCAAGGTGGAGTAGAACTGGTTTTGTTGTTGTCTAAGAAATCTCCATTTGGGTCAGTTTTAAATAGTAACGCTCCCATACGACTTTCGTCATATACACCCAATAGAAAATCAATATCATAAAGTGTTTTTCGTTTTTCATTATGTTCTCTAGCTTGTTGGGTTTCGCGACGTTTCATTAAGGTACGTCCCCAATTGTCTGGCATACTGTCTAGAAAGATTCCGAAATTTTGTTTTTGATTGGTTTATTACAGACCACCGAATAATTGTATGTCTGTATCTAAGAGAAATTTTTGTTCGGTTTTTAACCAAGTTTTATCATATTCAAAACTAAATGCCTTTTTTTCTTTGGCTTGTTTAGTTCTTTCAACACCTCTTATTTTAGGTTTCTGCATTTGTTGCCAATACGAATAAACGTAAATATCGGTTTAGGCTGGAGACGTGTTGAGTATTGTTTTTAAATATTTTTTTCCACCATGTCTAATGGGCAGCCCTCCATTGGAGGGGAATTATGAGGCAAATTGATTATTTTAGTAAGTCTAGATATTGAAGTTTTCTTCCTAGTTCATCATCCGCGGCTAGTTTTAAAAAATCATCTTGTAACCCTAATACTCTTAGTACATTGAAATAAGCACCTATTGCCACACTAGAATTTCCTTTTTCTATTTGATATAATGTGGTTCTTTCAATATCGGCTCTTTCAGAAACTTGTATAGCAGTTAATTTTCTTCTTTTTCGAGATAGTTTGATATTCTCACCCATTTGCTCTAGAAGGAGTTGGTGTTTAGGGAACAAGATTTGTTTTTTCGCACTCATTTTTACAAACGTTCGTTAATATGAACACAAACAATAAATTTGCACATAATAACAAACATTTTGCGATTGTTTCTTGAATGGTCTTATATAAACAGAATGCTTAGTTACACTATTTGAAGATTATATATAAGTCTGCTAAATAGTCGATATTCTTTTCAATTACCCCTCCTGTACCAAATGCTGCAAATCAGGATCATTTTTGATGCGTTCCAGTTCGGTTTCAATAATCAGAACAATATCCCGTTTTATCTGTTTATAATTAGCCTCAATTTCTGCTTTCATTTTATCTTCTCCATTTTCATCAACGAAAGATAAGATAACGGGTATCTTCTTATAAGCCTTTGTTTCTGCAGCTACTTTCTCATTATCGACTACAATTTCAGAATGGAAAATTTTCTGTTCAATACGTTCGTCAAAGTTATCTGCAACAGCTCCTACAAAGATTCCTTGCGTAAGTGTAGAGATTTTAGAAGCTGGAATCAGGCTGTCTAATTGTGTGGAAATCGAAGTTGATTTATCGTTTCGATTAATGGTTAGACTTTGACGTTTTTGTAATACTTTCCCAAAGCGTTCCGATAAGCTTTTCGCAGTATCTCCTACAACTTGTCCACTAAAGATATTACCCACTGTATTTTGGATCACCTTACTTTCCTTATCGCCATAATCTCGTGTCAGTTGCGAATAGTCTTGAAATCCCAAGCAGACCGCTACTTTATTACTTCTAGCTGTGGCAATCAGGTTATCCAATCCTCTAAAGTAGATCGTTGGTAATTCATCGATTATAACTGAACTTTTTAATTTACCTTTCTTATTGATGAGTTTTATAATTCGCGAATTATACAAGCCTAAGGCCGCCGAATAGATGTTTTGTCTGTCGGGATTGTTTCCAACGCAAAGAATTTTAGGTTCATCTGGATTATTAATGTCCAGCGAAAAATCATCTCCAGTCATCACCCAATACAGTTGAGGTGAAATCATTCTAGACAAAGGAATTTTTGCGGAAGCGATTTGCCCTTGCAACTGATCCTGAGCACCACCTTGCCAAGCATCCATAAACGGCGATAAATAGTTTTCGAGATCAGGGTAGGAAGTAAGGATGGTAAATACATCAACATATTTCTTGTTCAGTAATTCAATAGCATGCGGAAAAGTACAGTACTTTCCATTATCATAAATTTTCAGGTACCAGATTATAGCGGCTAGTAATATAATTGGAGATTCGACAAAGAAATCTCCTTGTTTTTGTATCCAACTTCGGTTGAGGTTTAACATAATCGTATAAGCCGATTCGTAAGCATCTGAGATATCCGTCATGAAATCCGGATTTATAGGATTACAGCGATGGCTTCTACTAGGGTCATCAAAGTTGATAATATAGAACTTTGGTTTTACCTTGTACTTATCGCTATGCTTTAGTAAATGATTGTAAGCAATAGTGGAAAGATCATCGAATTTAAAATCATAGATATACATTGAAAATCCTTTTTCGATATGCTGTTTGATATAGTTATTTATAATTGCATAACTTTTACCCGATCCAGGTGTTCCCAAAACAATAGAAGCTCGAAAAGGGTTTACCACATTAATCCATCCTTTATTCCATTTGCCCTTACAATAAAATTGCGTAGGCAGATTAACGGAATATTCATTTTGCATCAATTTGGTTTCCTGCATGAAACTTTCATTTTCGTTATTAAATACATCGTTCATGAGATTGGTACGAAGCAAACGGCTAATCCAAACGCCAGCCATCATTAACGAAATATAACCTGATGAGGTGGTCACGATATATAAAGAAGTAGCTAGGCTTGCGGATAGCTTGAGTAATGGTGTATTGAAAAAAAAAAGAATAAAACCAATAATTAAGACAACGGATATTTTAGACCAACTAATTTTTTCGTTTTTTACTCCTTTCGTTCCCAAACAGCTTAAAGCTAACAACACCAAAGCAAAAATCTTGGTGTAAAGGGTGTGAGAAAACAGACTTGCAGTCCGCTGAAAATTGCCTAGTATTTTATTAATGATTTCTAGGGTCCAACCTTTTTCTAAGAAAAAGCTATAGCAAAACCAGTAAAAGTGCATCAATAATAATAGAATGCTTACCGCACGCATGAAAGCCATTATTTTGGCGAGCCCTCTTAAATCGTCTTCTCCTTGCATGTTTAAACTAGTTAAAATTTCAGCAAGTGAATTTAATAGATAAGAGAAATCCATAAAATGAAGTGACTTAAAATGGCTTTTAGTGGCACTATTTGTCTGTAGAAGAACTTAAGAATCTATTTCTTTCCTCGATAATTTCTTCGTTTCGCCTTTTTCTTCATTTGATTCGCAAATGCCTGTTCTTCGTAATCTTCATCTTGTGAGTCGGGCAATAAACTAGCAAGGCTTTCTGTAAGTCCAAAATTAGTAACAGAATGGGTTGACTGATTTCTATCAACAAAATCAAAAAGTGAATGTGGTTTTTCTGTTTCTATCTTGGTTTCATTTTTAGATTCGAACGATGAACTTTTTATAGTTTCCTGAGGTTTATGAGATGTTGTTTCTTTCCAACAGTCGTTAAAAATAGTAGCAGATAAATTTTTGCCCAATTGTGATCCATTCCAAACGGTACGTGATTCATGGTCGATAAAAGTCATTCCGTAAATACGTCCTTGCTCATTTCTTCGAACGACCGTATTAACTCCTTGTTCTAGTAGCTGTTTCTTAAAATCGGTTTCATCATAAGAGGTATGAATCGCAACTTCGATCGTTTTTTTTAGGATTTCTTTTGCAGGTTCAGTTTTCATTTTTTCTTTCGATTTTTCGAAATATTCTTGTAAACCATCCATTCCAGCTTGTTTTCCAAAAAGAGAGGATTTAAATGGATTAGTTGCTTTTTGTCCCATTTCATTCAATGCAAAATAGACAAGGCCTTGCTTTGGTATGCCATTGAGCTCTCCTTTTACTTCTTCAGCGGTTATATTAAAAAGAGAAATTAAAGCGTTATACGCTCCTAAACTTTGATACTGGTAATACTTTGGCAGATGCCTCACTACTGATGCTATTTGGCTCTTTACATTAGCTTCTTTGTAGTCAACTGGTTTGAAAATTGCTTCTTTTGGATTTCGATTTTTTGCAGTTGCAGGTTGTAATTGGAATTGCTGTTCTAATGAACGGCAAGCTTGCATCGAACGTAATTTTTCATAGGAATCAGGTAGTTTTTTACCGTAACGATCTACACAGGTCGAAACAATATGAATGTGAGTGCGTTCAATATCTGTATGTTTGAATACGACATAGGGCTGATCTCCATAGCCCATAAGTTCCATATACTCTTTTGCAATCTTTTTAAAGTCTTCATCACTTACGTTGTCTTTGGGATTTGGATTGAGAGAGATATTCAAAACTGGTTTTTCTGTTCGTTTGTTAGCGATTAGATACGGTTCAAATGAGCTATATAATTGATTGACGGTATAGTTTCCATTAACTGTTTCTCTTATTCTATGAGTTGCTAATACTTCCCCATTTTCTTGATCTACTTTCAGCTGATTGTAAGAAAGTGCTCCAATTAGATTTGCTCCACGACCTATTTTTGCTATCATATTTCTTCTTTTTTAATCAAATGTTTAGCTTCAAATTCTTCAGTCAATTGCATAATGGCACGACATAAATGCGCTAGTTCTATTGTTTGTTTCTCTAATTTGAAGAGATAAGCGGCTGCTTTTTTTTCGGAAAAATTACGGTACAATATCTTGACAATTTGATTGTAATTAACGCCAACGGCACGAAACTGACCATACAAAGTGGTCAATCGCATGTAATAATCCATTGCTGCCATATCTACTTTTACCGTTTTTATTTGCTTTTCAAACAGCACGGAAGTAATAAAACGAGCTTTATTGTCTGCTCCTGAAGCTTCAAAAAGAGAAAGGAATTTAGCATTTTCCTGATCCGTTAAACGAAAAACATAGCGATGGATGCTAGGATCCTTTTTGGGATTCCTACCGACTTTGTTTCGTTTATTATCTTCTTGAGCTTCCATCATCATTCCATTTGTAATTTTTAGAAAACCCCGACTTCGGAGGGAGTTTTTAGCCCCGCCGCAGGGGGCAAGTTGTTTTGAGGCACGGAATTCATTTCGAGTGCCTCAAAACACAACTTGCTCTGTTCTGGTGAACAGATAATCCGTCCGCCTCTCGGCGGAACAGGATTTAGTAGAGCAGGGAATAAACGGCTTAAGGCCGTTCCAGTTCTTAGCCAAATATTGATTTGATCCTTTCATTGGTTCATTTAATTTGTATTTAAACAAAGTAAATAATAGAATTTTAAAATGTTGTATTAGGAAGCATTGCCAAACAATGCCAGTAAAAGCCAATAAATACCTTCTGCTAAAACATAGATGTATTAGCTCCTTTATTTGTACTCATAAACAAACATAAATACATATTTAGGTACGGGAGTAACAACATAACTACGCATGTAGTACTGTAGAAAAGTACTTTCATATAGCTATAATTAGCTATGGATTGTACTACCTAACTATAAGATTAAGTACAGACCTATTTAGGTTTCTAAGTACATCTGCGGGTCAATATTTATCTATTTACCTATAGATTTAAAGGCACAGATAAATGTATAGATACTTTGTTAAGTAACTAATTGACTACTTAAAACCATAGGTAGCGAGGAATAGATGTACTGTACTATGCAAATAAGTGAAGATGTACATGTACAAGTAATTGAATATATAAAAAGTTAAAACAATAGAAATATGAATGCAAATCACAAAACAAAATTTATCGCCTTTTCTTCTCAAAAAGGCGGTGTCGGAAAAAGTACCTTTACGACCTTGGTTGCAAGTACCATGCACTATCGATTGGGTTACAATGTTGCCGTATTTGATGCCGATTTTCCACAGCACAGTTTGATAAAAATGAAATCTCGGGACCTTGCGATGGTAATGGAAAATGAGCATTTGAAAAAGCTAGCGTATAAACAATTCACGACTATCAACAAAAAAGCCTATCCAATTATTCAGCACAAAGCGGAAAGCGTATTGGAAGCGGCACAAGAATTTCTAAATACCTCTAATGTTGCGATAGATGTAATATTCTTTGATCTCCCTGGAACGGTAAACACTCCCGGTATCCTGAATGCTTTGGCGGGAATGCACCACATTTTTACTCCTATTACGGCTGACCGCTTGGTAATGGAGAGTACGCTCATTTTTACACAACTTTTAAAAGATGTAATTATGAAAAAAGGAGCAACTTCTATTGAAACTATTAATCTATTTTGGAATCAGGTCGATGGCAGGGAAAGTACCCCTTTGTACAATGTTTACAACCAACTTATCGAGCAGTTGGGATTAAGTCTTATGCAAAGCCAAATCAAGAACAGTACTCGCTTCCGCAAAGAAAGCGAAGAGAATAGCAAAACCGTATTTCGTTCTACTGTAATGCCTCCTGATGAACGTTTGATGAAAGCTTGTCAGTTAGATCAATTTATGAACGAATTTTTAAAAATCATTCAATTGTAATCTAATGGAGAAAGAAAACAAGAAACAAAACACTCCCGAAATTAATGAGGAGTTGATGATGAACCTGATGGTTGATGGTATAAAAAAGGAAGGATTACAAATTCCAGTAGAAAAGGAAATAGAAAACAGCAATTCTAAAGAGTTTCCAAAAGAAAAATCTATAAGTAAGGAAAAGAGTAGGGGCAAAAGGGGAGGCGAAGATGCTTACGAAAGTATCTTTTTCAAAAGAATCGATACCAATGCTCGTGACGGAAAAACGGTCTATATCAGACCCAATTTTCACGAAAAACTTTCCCGTATCGTTCAGGTGATAGGCGAAGACAAGATCACTATCTATGCGTATTTAGACAATTTGCTGGATTATCATTTTAAGGAATTTGGAGAGCAGATAATCAAGAGTTTTAATGATAAATACAAACCAATTTTATAATGATGTTATGGAAACAGTAATCGTTATTTGTCTGATTATCGTCATTATCCTATTGGCAAAGGACAAAATTGTCATCAAGAAATATCAGGAGCAAAAGCCAATACAGGATAAAAACAATCCGAAGCTACCTGATATTATGGGACAACCCAAGCCTCAAAGAAGCCTTTTAGTGCCAAGCAATGCCGCTGAAAGTCAAAAGCAAAAGCAGGAACAAACTAATGGTAATTTTGATATTGATATCGACGAAGAAAAAGTCGATTCACAAATGCTAACAGAAGAGCTGGATGAAGTTTTTGGGAATGTACCTGATTTTGAGGAGGAAGAAGAAGAATGGAATAGCTATGGATTATCCGATGGCGATAATGGTTTTGCCCAAGGGGTTACCTTCGAAGAATTAAGCACTGTAAAAAAGTTGTTAAAAAAAGAGAAAATGAGACCCTCTCAACAGGAAACAGCAACAGTCCTACTTCAGAAAATACAAGGAACCGAATTATTCGACCTATTGGAAAATTCTATCGAAGATGCTTCTCAAAAAATAGCCATGCTATTAGACAGTACACTTTCAAAAACGGATTTTGGTTCTTCTTTTTTGCATAAAAATGATTTGGAGGGGTTTGATATTGGGGAGTTTGTGTGAGTAATTTGTAAATAAAATTAATTTAGTTCAAAGCCAATCGTGGTCACATAATGGGACAAAGAAGAAATATCCTGTGTCGTTTCATTTTTATTCAGGTCTAACCCCTTATTAAACGTATAAATAATTTTCTCAACTTCATTTATTCACGTGGTTTGTAGCTCATTTTCCAGAATTGTTGAGTCTTTAGGAAAAATCGAACAAAACAAATCTCTAGACTTCGTAAATTCTTCGATAATCCAGAATTTATCTAACTTTATAAAATTTTAATTCCAACTTATAGTACGAAGTAAAATAAAACATTGCAGCTCTTTGATTTTTAAGAACATAAAATCACTTAGACTTAGAAAATTTTGCTTGTAAAACCTATAATTCCTTTCTCAAATAATTGACTAACTTAATCTGATCTCTGCTTATAGTTATCTTTCTTTTATCGGTATTAACCAAAATATCTTTAAGAAATTTTCTCCCTTTTTTAAAACCTAGAGCATAACTAAATGCACTTTTAGTTGTTTCAAATGTCTTCAGACTGTCAAGAAAGTAATTTAATGGCCAACGAAATTTAATAAATTTATTTACTAATGTTCTAATCAATAATTCACAGTAATCCCAGCTCGGCACATCAGGTTTCTTTGGTGCAAATAAATAGCTAAAAAATGAGGACAAAGTGTCTTGATCATCTTGCTCAAATGCATCGATAGGAATCATTTGCCATTCATTATAATTAATCTTTGAATTTTTGGCAAAATTATAAACGTCATTAAAACATGCTGAAATTATTGGTACTGGATTGGAAATTTTTCTATTAAAACCAATAGAAAGTAATGCACATGATGCGAAAATTCTCGTATGGTCATCATTAATTTTTTTGTAAATAATTATCCATTGACTCGAATCTAAGTTTATAGAATGTAGATGATGATAGTTTAGATTCTGAAATATCTTACAGCAAAATTGCTCACTCAATATCTCAACATTCTTCCGAATAAAATCCTTTAAAACGGTTTTATTATTAAAAACTAATGATACAACATCTGGTGAACAATTAATAAATTTATTATTGTTACAAATTTTTATTAAATAATATAATCTTGGATCATTATTCCTTAACAAATGGAAAAGAATCGAACTTTTAGATTCTAATATTGACTGAATTATTTTTTCCCAGTTAACATTAATTGAATTTTCTAACACTTCTATCAGTTGCAACTGAACGGCATTGGGCAACTTCCATGTTTTGTATTTAGTCGCAATTTCAGGTATTTTTTTTGAAAACACTGAAATTAAACGAGAATCTCTCAGTATGAGATTAATAATTTCTGATGGTTCAATTGATATGGTATTCCAAATATTTTGGCTAATTAATTCAGGTCCAAAACTAAAATAAAAATCAATAAATTCATCAATAGTAATCTTACCAGATTTAACAGCACTTAGCAACCTTTCACTTATATTGATGTTATTAACAGTATTTATTTGTGAAGCAAAGTAATGCAAAAGATCTTTCTCTTCGAAATTAAAAAGTTGTCCATCATTATAAACCTCTTTTTTGATTAATAGGCCTTCATTATCCGCGAATACATCTGAAACTAACTTATTAATAGAAAAGAATGGAGAATCTTTTATATTTGAAAACATAAATAATTGAAGCAAAGGTTTGTAATTTCTTCTTAAACCATTAATATCTGATCCATAAAACCAAAGAAATTTGCGCAACTTATTTTTTGAACTATTACAAAAAAGATCAGACCATTTATCCTCTATTTGGTCATTTTCTTTATTTATAGTATAGCAGTTCAAACTTTGCTTTTCTATTGAGCTTATATTTCGTGCAGGTACAATTTGAAAATCAAATTCAGCACCATCAATAATTTTTAAATTTAATGATCCTGTACAAAAAGAAAAATTCCTTCTTAATCGGGGCCATTGATTACTCCACACCTGTACTATATCCTTTTCAAAATCCATAGAATTATAGGCTGGACAAATAATAGTTTTTTCAGGATAATCGTATAGAGCAGTTAATAACGGTTTAGCAGTTAAATAGTTATCAAAAAACGTACTTGAGTTTTTAAATTCATCCTTTTCAAACAATATAGGCATTGAATAATCTCCATAATCATCTTTCAATGGACGAACAAAATACGCCAATAGTTGATCTAAATCTGGTATTTTTCCTAAATCCGAAAATTGAATTAATAAAGTGTGCGTCCAAACACATCCAGGTCTTTTCATTTCATCTGCATACCACGTTTTACTAAATGCGTAGTGAGTTGCTAATGGGTATCCACTAATATATACTTTAAATCCATCATCAATATTTGAACCTGATAAATCAGACTGGACCAATAGAACCTTCTTCGCTTCACTAGACAGTGGCGAAGATGACATTAGTAATTGATGGCCATTTTGGTAGCCATGGAGCGTTTGATCAATCTGTATCTTCATTCGTTATCCAAAGTATCGGACTTAAAATATTATTTGAAATTTCTGAACCTTCAACAATTTTAATTCGTTCAAGTGCATCTTTAGAAAGAAGAGAGTCTTTAATATTAGAATTTTCATAATCTCCTCGCTGGGAACTTACCCCATAGTATTTTACTTTAAAAAGATCTTTGTTCGTTGTGAGATATTGATGTAAAAGTGGTAACTCATTTTTGCACCAAATTTCAGGGTCTTCTTTACCATCCGTTAAGTCCCAACAAGATATAACAACCGAAATTTTGCGTAAAACATCTGGTGTATTAAAATCAACCATTTGTAAAAAATCAACTAATTTAACTTGACTTGGAACTAAATCCTCTGTCCATGGCTGTTCCGAGGTAGTATTAATCATATCCTCTCCAAAATATTTAAAATTTTGATTTTCGTGATATATAAACCTTGGCTTGTTTTTCACATCCCTTGGATCAATAAAAAGTAAAATGCCGTGAACATTTTGCAGCAGATTATCAAATTCTTCGTTCCATTCTCTGTCAGTAAACTGTGTTTTAAAAGTTTCACCAGAAATGTCCGGGATATTTAATATCATGGAACTTCCGGTAAATTTATTAACAAGTTTAATATTAACATGTTCAATTTTACTTTGATTTGTTCGAATAACACTATTGCAGCTTGCCCAATTCCTACTAATCAGATTCAGGTACTCTAATTCACTATTTTCAAGACTATCACACTCAAATTCTCCTTCATCAACAGCATTGAAAACATAATACCATAAAGCAGCTAAAAACGTAGTTTTACCTGATTCAGGCAAACCAGAAAACAATATACCTTTATCGTTCATTTTCATTTACTTTATAGTTATTGATAAATCGTTCTGAAACTTCCGATTGCAAAGTTAACCTTTTTTGAAGTAAAGGAAAGTTCATCAAGTCCTCAATTAAATCTTGTAATCCAAATCCCATATCAACTGCTGTCAAGTTTTCGTCATGTGGCCTAGAAGCTATTCTTTTATAGTTGATTGCCTTTAGCTTTGCTGAAAAACGTTTATTAATTTTATTTACAACTAACTCCTCTAAATTAAAAGTGGCCAAGTTTTCTAAAAGGTCCCATTTTGAAATAAGGACATTCAGAACTGTCTCACTATTAAAGATTTTATTATCTAATGCTGATTGAATAAATAATTGAGCATCATGTAATGCTGCGGTTTTTTCGGAACCTGCTAGTTTCTCCCCATCGATTATATAAATTATATGGTTAGCTAGTTTTACCACTCCAAGGTACTCTTTCATTGCTGATCCAGAACTTCTTGCCAGCTGAATAGTTTCACCAGATATATCAGATAGTAAAAAATGCTTTTTTAAAGATAAATCGAAATTCGAAATTGCTATATGCAAAATTCTAAAATCAAGAGTTTTTGTTCGCTCTGTATCTGCTTTGATTGAACCCGATGACATTCTAGAAAGATGACTTCTTACCTCAAATGCTTTTTGAGTTAATGATCCCGCAAATAAGTGCTTTTTAAATTGTCCAATTTGAAAGAGGTCAAAAATCGTTGCCAAAAGAGTAGTTTTTCCACAATCTAAATCCCCTAAAATTGTCACAAAATCGCATGGGTATCTTTGAGTTATTGATAACATTTCTTTAAGACTCAGTTCTGCACCTTTAAAAACTTCGATTTTCGTTGAAGACTTTTTTACCACTGATGGACTTTCATTTTCTGCGATCTCTTCATCATCCGCATTGTCATCCCAATAAAAATGAGGACATTCTTGATCAAGTCCTTCCAAACACTTACCGTCATTTCGAATATCACAACCAACTTGCGAGCATGCTTTTACTTCACTCATACTATAGAGATTGAAAGGATTTGAGAAACATCATTTCAGTATAAAATTGGAATGCTAAATCTTCTGGTTTGAACTTTTTTTCACAAGTTCCAGCACCAAATTTTTTATTGAATGCACCTTTCCATATGTGCACATCTCCTAATGATTCCTCTAAACTTAAAGCATGCAAAAAAGGTGTAAATTCATTGAGCTGTCCAAGTAATAGAATTTCTCCCTTTACTTTTTGCACTGTGTCATTAATAATATCTGCTAGCGACAATTCTTTTAGTTTACTTTTATTACCATTGCTTATCATTAAAGCTTTATGCAAAATATGCTTAGAAGAAATTAAAAAACCAGTAAACTTAGTGATTTGAAATAGCTCATAAGCACTGGAAACTACTATTTTAGACAAACCAAGTTCATAAAAATATGCTTTGTTTGATGTGCTATACTGTGTAAATAGCCACCATAGAACATTTGTTTCTTCCTTTAATTTTTTATTTTCCTTGCTGATGTAAGTTAGTAAATTTATTAAATTTTGGGAGTCCTCATTTTCCATTACTTCTTCACCATCCTCGT
The DNA here is from genome assembly GCF_001529295.1 of Flavobacterium sp. TAB 87. Classification (GTDB taxonomy): domain Bacteria; phylum Bacteroidota; class Bacteroidia; order Flavobacteriales; family Flavobacteriaceae; genus Flavobacterium. The sequence continues at coordinate 35,126 of NZ_LLWK01000028.1, read as the reverse complement.
CTTCTTCAAAAGCTTCTGCTTTTACCCTTAAATTTTCTACCGTTCCGTCAACATCAAAGTTATCTGTTGTTTCATCTACGACATTTGCTTTGTAAGCTAATTCATAGAAAGGAACTTCCGTCGCAGAATATTGCTCAAAGAAGTTAAGATTTATAACTGCAAGGCTTATAATGTGCCTTAAATCATTGCTAGACTCAAATAAGAAACAAAGACAAATTTCTGATAAGACCTTTATAATGTTATTATTCGATTGGATAGGAAATGAAAGGTCAAATTCTTTAAATATGCTTACTAAAAGATCTTTATGTTCTGGATTTCCATTAGCTATTCCATGTGCCAATTTGACAATGTCCAGCCATAATTCTGCATTTTCTTCTTCAATTATTTTTTCTATAGCACTAATTCTTTTTTGGAGAATTTCTTGAGTTAATGTTATTTCTATTGCTTTGTACCAAGTTGGGAAGTGATCTTCGCAGGTGTAATTTTTGCTCATACAAATGGATTAATACTGTTTTCAAAAGGTTTTATATTGTTAATAGCGTTCCATAAAGCTGGCAAAAGATTTCTCTCTCGAACTTGACGAAAAAGCTCCTTATTCATTTCGTGAGCACTTAAATTTATGAAATTATTCAAAGAAAGATCAAGAGAATCAATTACCTCTGCTTTTTGATAAGAACTTAATTCTAGAAATGCTGCTACGGTTAGTTGAACTGCGGAATGCATAATTTCTGGTTTTTGATTTACTTCAACAATGGCAACAATTTCATTTTCGATTTTATCGGACTGTATATTACTCAGACTTTTGTTTGATTTCTTGACTTTTTTCACTGGTTCTAAACCAATATCTGCAAATCCGAACTTCGAACTAAAAACTTTGACGGATAAAGACGTTGCACTTTGTGCAGCCAAATTTTGTCTTTGTTCCTTATCTACATCTTTATTTCCATCTCCGTAATCACAAATGCCCTTAACTAAAAGCCATTCATTTATGCTAGCTCTTTTACAAGCGGCATAGATTCCAGCGCCTTCCATTTCAGCTCCAGATGCTTGGGGAAAAACCTTTAATATTTTATTTCTTTCCTTCAGATTATCTATAAGTTTTTCGCCGGAAAGTATTTGGCTGGATAAAATTTTAGAAAACAAACCATCATCAATAGGACTAGTCCATGTTACATTTTTAAATCTATCTAAAAGTAATGCACCTCCATCTACAATTGATCCACGCTGTGTAATTCCTCCTTTTGATAACCTTTGATTTTCATACGATATAATTGTATCGGAAAGTAAAACATCTCCTATTCGTTGTTTTTTATCATCAACACCCATAGCCACACCAATCATTAATACTACTTTGGGTTTCCAATTATTAATAGATTCGAAAGCAGTTAATATTGCTCCGGCATAACTTGATGAACCCATTTTACCAAGTTGAACGTGAACAGCTAAATACTCTCCAAAAATCCCAATAAAATAAGTTTGCAGGCCATGAGGAACTTTTATTACATCGGCATCCTCACTTAAAGGCAATAAAGCTTGCCTAACATGAAAAGTTTCAATTTCATTTGCAGTTATTAAGAGTAGATTGATTTGTGGAATTAATTCCCTCACTTCATCAAATGACTTTTCTATTTCCAAATTAACATATTTTTTTTAATTATTATTTATAGAAAATTTTACTATATATACCTACAAATATAACATAATAAGTTAAAGACATCAGGACACATTATAAAATCATCCAAATAATTTATGCTTTTCAATATTCTTAACTCAGTTAATTCATGAAAGATAATCTTTAAGAACTATCAATTTAAGAATTTCAGTTTTTTTTAAAAAAGGCGTAATTAAATTTGGACTTGCAGAGTATAATATAAGTATTAACAAGCAGAAACATTTTACAAAACTATAGGAAAAGATGTAAGACTTACCCAAGAAATATAGCAGAGTAGAAAAATAGTGGGAATTTATCATTTTACAGATGATTTAGAATTTATTCAAAACATCTAATTAAGATTTTATTATTATGTCCAATTATATTATATCTAATATTAAACCACTAAATGTGAAAGTTGACCTTAATATTCAATTCCTAAAACATTGATACGCCTCTCTAAATTTTCCGACTTCCTTTTACGCTACTCATTATACCTGCCCAAATCATTTTAGCCTTATTACCATCCACAAGATGAACTATGTTAACCTACATGTAATTAGAGTATTAAGATATTAAAATTCTATTTATAAATGCCACTCAAAGTCAAAGAATTCCCTTAACTGCCACTTTATAATAACCTTAATAATTGCAAAAGATATTTGTCCATAAATCCTGCAAAGCGTAGGAATAGAGAACAAAAAAACTATTTAAATCATGGGAAATCAAAGAAAAAAACTAGTGTTGGTAGTGACTCTACTATCAACACTTGGTGCAATGGCACAAGGAAACGGAACAGCAGGAATTACAGAAGCGACGCAAATGGTAACTTCGTATTTTGATCCTGCTACAAAACTTATCTACGCTATTGGCGCAGTAGTGGGTCTCATTGGCGGGGTTAAGGTGTACAACAAGTTTAGTAGTGGTGATCCTGATACTAGCAAGACGGCAGCGAGTTGGTTTGGTGCTTGTATCTTTTTGATTGTAGCGGCAACTGTCTTACGTTCCTTCTTCCTTTAATTATTGTCTTATGAATACTTACAATATTAATAAAGGGATTGGAAGGACGGTTGAATTCAAAGGACTGAAAGCACAATATTTGTTCCTATTTGTAGGCAGTTTGCTTGGGATGCTTATCCTAATAATGATCTTGTATATGACAGGAGTCAATTCTTATCTGTGTCTGTTTATAGGAATCGGTGGTGGGTCATTACTAGTGTGGCAAACATTTTCACTAAACAAAAAGTATGGTGAACATGGCTTGATGAAAGTAGGAGCGAAAAAACGACATCCGCGATACATTATCTGCCGCAAGCCTGTACATCGTTATTTCAAGTTGAAATCTAAACTGTACGGACTATGAGAAATAAATCAAAAGCAACTACATTGGAATCTAAGTTTCCGTTGTTGGCAGTAGAACATAATTGTATTATCTCAAAGGATGCTGATATCACCGCATGTTTTCGAGTACAGCTACCAGAACTTTTCACAGTAGCCTCTGCGGAATATGAAGCCATTCATTCCGCTTGGCACAAGGCAGTAAAAACTTTGCCTGATTATACAGTGGTACACAAACAGGATTGGTACATCAGGGAAAATTATGCTCTGGATATTGCAAAAGAAGATTTGAGTTTTTTAGCAAAATCATATCAGCAACATTTTAATGAGCGTCCGTTTCTCAATCATTATTGCTATCTGTTTTTAACAAAAACGACCAAAGAGCGCATGCGAATGCAGAGTAATTTCTCTTCGCTTTGCAAAGGGGTACTTATTCCAAAAGAAATAAGAGATAAAGAAACCATTTCGCGTTTTATGGAATCGGTAGCACAATTTGAACGTATCGTGAATGATTCCGGTTTTATAAAATTGGAGCGATTGAGTGAGGAAGACATCATTGGCACAAATGACAAACAAGGATTAATGGAACAATACCTAAGTCTTTCAAGAGAGGAGGGAACACCAATGCAAGATATTGCTTTGGGAGCGGAAGAAGTTCGTATTGGAAACAAAAGACTTTGTCTGCATACGTTGTCCGATACCGATGATCTACCTAGTTCGGTTTCTGCAGAAACTCGATATGAAAAACTGTCCACCGATAGGAGTGATTGTCTCTTGTCTTTTGCCGCACCTGTCGGATTATTGTTGTCTTGCAATCACATCTACAACCAGTATCTTTTTTTGGATAACAGTGAGGACAAACTTCGGAAATTTGAGAAATCAGCAAGAAACATGCATTCTTTGGCAAGGTATAGCAGAGCCAATCAAATCAACAAAGAATGGATAGAACGCTATTTGAACGAAGCACATTCTTTCGGACATGCCTCTATTCGGGCTCATTTCAACGTGATGGCGTGGTCTGACAATCCAGCTGAACTAAAACAGTTAAAGAACGACACAGGTAGCGCTTTGGCGTTGATGGAATGCAAACCAAGGCACAACACTACCGATGTTGCGACGCTTTATTGGGCAGGAATGCCAGGCAATGCAGGAGATTTCCCGAGTGAAGAAAGTTTTTATACTTTCATAGAACCTGCGCTGTGTTTTTTTACGGAGGAAACGAATTATAAAAGTTCACCGTCTCCTTTCGGAATTAAAATGGCTGACCGACTTACAGGAAAACCGATTCACTTGGATATTTCTGATTTGCCAATGAAAAAGGGTATTATCACGAATAGGAATAAGTTCATTTTGGGGCCTTCAGGCTCTGGAAAGTCATTTTTCACCAATCACATGGTCAGACAATATTACGAGCAAGGTGCGCATGTGTTATTAGTGGATACGGGAAATTCGTATCAAGGTTTGTGCGAACTCATCAAAGGAAAAACCAAAGGAGAAGATGGGGTTTATTTCACCTACACTGAGGATAATCCTATTGCCTTTAATCCATTTTACACCGATGATGGCGTATTCGATATTGAGAAAAGAGAAAGTGTCAAAACGTTGATTCTGACATTATGGAAACGGGATGATGAACCACCAACACGTTCAGAAGAAGTCGCATTGTCCAACGCCGTGAGCGGTTATATTGAAAGGATTAAACGGACTGCCGATTTTCCGTCCTTCAATGGATTTTATGAATTTGTAAAAGGGGACTATAGAAAAGTATTACATGAAAAGCAGGTGCGTGAAAAAGACTTTGACCTTGCCAACTTCCTGAATGTATTAGAACCTTACTACAAAGGCGGTGAGTATGATTATCTGCTAAATTCCGAAAAGCAACTCGACTTACTTTCCAAACGATTTATTGTTTTCGAAATTGATGCCATTAAGGATCATAAAATCCTCTTTCCAATTGTGACCATTATCATAATGGAAGTTTTTATCAATAAGATGAGACGTTTGAAAGGAGTTCGGAAGCTTATTCTGATTGAAGAAGCTTGGAAAGCTATTGCAAAAGAGGGAATGGCAGAGTACATCAAATACCTTTTTAAAACCGTACGGAAGTTCTTTGGAGAAGCCATTGTTGTAACCCAAGAAGTAGATGATATCATCCAATCTCCAATTGTGAAAGAAAGTATCATCAATAATTCGGATTGTAAGATACTCCTTGACCAACGGAAGTACATGAACAAATTTGATGATATCCAAGCCATGCTTGGTCTGACTGAAAAAGAAAAAGCACAGGTACTTTCGATCAATATGAACAATGATTCCAATAGGTTATACAAAGAAGTTTGGATTGGATTAGGAGGTACGCATTCAGCAGTATATGCTACAGAAGTGAGTCTTGAAGAATATTTAGCCTATACCACAGAAGAAACCGAAAAGTTAGAAGTGATGCGTCTTGCTGGAGAACTGGATGGAAATGTAGAGCAAGCCATCAAAAGATTAGCTCTTGAAAAAAGAGAAAAAGAAAACAAATAGTAAACATTTTAAAAAAGAGTAAAAATGAAAAATTTAAAAATTATGGTGTGCATAGTAATTTTATTTGCTGTGATACCGACTGCTAAGGCACAATGGGTGGTAACAGATCCTACGAATTTGGCTCAAGGAATAGTCAATTCAGCAAGACAGATCATACAGACTTCGCGCACTGCGACTAATATGATTAACAACTTTAAAGAAGTCCAAAAAGTCTATAATCAAGGAAAAGAATACTATGATAAGCTAAAGGCAGTAAACAACCTTGTGAAGGATGCTCGAAAAGTTCAACAGACTGTACTACTTGTTGGTGATGTTTCTGAGATGTATGTAAAGAATTTTGGAAAAATGTTGAACGATACTAATTTCAATGAACAAGAATTAACGGCTATTGCTAATGGGTATTCCATCTTACTGAATGAAAGTACTGAACTTCTAAAAGAGCTAAAGCAAATTGTAAGCTCTTCCAGCTTGTCGCTTACGGATAAGGAGCGAATGGACATTATTGACAGTGTGTATATAAAAGTAAAAGAGTATCATAATTTGGTTCGCTATTTCACGAATAAAAATATTTCGGTTAGTTATCTGCGAGCTAAGAAAGCAAACAGTAGTCAAAGGGTATTGGAGCTTTATGGAACTGCTAACCAAAAATACTGGTAATCATGGAATTTAGTAATCTTCACGAAGTACTGCGTTCGCTGTATGATGAGATGCTGCCTCTATCAGCAGATATGGCAGCAGTAGCAAAAGGTTTAGCTGGATTGGGAGCTTTGTTTTATGTAGCGTTAAAAGTGTGGCAGGCACTCAGTAGTGCAGAACCGATAGACGTTTTTCCGTTACTTAGGCCATTTGCATTAGGCCTCTGTATTATGTTTTTTCCAACGATTGTTTTAGGAACGCTTAACGGCGTGCTTAGTCCAATTGTAAAAGGAACACATAGTATATTAGAAAACCAAGTGCTGGATTTAAATGCTTTGCAACAGCAAAAAGACCAATTGGAAAGAGAGGCTATGCTGCGCAATCCTGAGACAGCTTATTTAGTTTCGAATGAAGAATTTGATAAGAAATTGGATGAAATAGGTTGGTCACCTGCTGATTTGGCAACCATATCGGGTATGTATATTGAAAGAGAAATGTATAGTATCAAGAAAATGATTCGCGATAGTTTTCGAGAGTTTTTAGAAGTGCTTTTTCAAGCTGCTGCACTGGTAATTGATACGATACGAACTTTCTTCTTGATTGTGCTATCAATTTTAGGACCTATAGCTTTTGCTATTTCAGTCTGGGATGGGTTTCAGTCCACGCTGACGCAGTGGTTTACCCGATACATTAGTGTGTATCTCTGGTTGCCCGTTTCTGATCTTTTTAGCGCGATGTTGTCCAAGTTCCAGTCGTTAATACTGCAGAAGGATATTGACAGTTTATCCGATCCCAGTTTTATTCCAGATTCATCCAGTACAGTGTACATCATCTTTATGATTATTGGCATCATTGGCTACTTCACAATTCCTACTGTGACCGGTTGGATTATTCAGGCTGGCGGAGCAGGTAACTTTATGCGTAACCTAAACCAAACTACCACCAAAACAGGAAATATGGTTGGGGCTGGCACAGGAGCAGTTGCCGGAAATATTGGCGGTAGATTAATGCAGTAATAATTTAAAATCGAAAAAAATGGAATTTAAAACATTAAGAAACATCGAAAATAGCTTCAAGCAAATCAGACTGTATGCCATAGTATTTGCAGTACTCTGTGTTGGAGTAGCAGGATATGCAATTTGGGAATCGTATCGATTTGCAGAATTGCAGCGTCAAAAAGTTTATGTATTGGATAACGGAAAATCATTAATGCTAGCGCTGGCGCAAGATGCCTCAATCAATCGTCCTGTAGAAGCTCGTGAGCATGTACGCCGATTTCATGAGCTTTTTTTTACGCTCGCACCTGACAAGGATGCTATAGAAAATAATGTGAAAAGAGCCTTTAATCTAGCAGACAAGAGCGCTTTTAATTATTACAAAGACTTAGAGGAAAAGGGATATTACAATCGGATTATTTCAGGTAATGTACAACAGCGACTTGAAGTAGATAGTGTGGTTTGCAACTTCGAAACCTATCCTTATGCTGTAAAAACCTATGCTAAACAAATCATCATTCGCTCAAGTAATGTAACTAAACGCAATCTAATTACCTCCTGCTATCTTGTGAATTCGGTTCGTTCAGATACTAATCCGCAAGGCTTCAACATAGAAAAGTTTACTGTAGTGCAGAATAATGATTTAGAAATTATAGAACGCTAAAATAAACTAAGATGGAAAATTTACGAACAAATATTCACTTATGGTTAATACAGATTGATGCAGGCTGGAGAGTATTTCCTTTAAAGAAACAGTACAAGTACATTCTGTATTGTTTTATCAGTTATTTGATTCTTACGGTAGTTGTTACACTTAGCGTTTGGTTTGAAACCGGAAAACACAGTAGCAAGCTGGATGCGGAGCGTATTGAAAACGCTCTTATCAAAAAGAACGAATCCACAGCATCGCTAAGGGATTCATTACTATTAATTATAAAAAATAGAAAACATGAAAGAAAGTGAAAACAAAAAAAACACGGTCTTGGTTACGGATGGTAACTTAAATGAAAGTACAGATACAGTACGAGAACATTCAGATCATAAATTAGAAAAATTTAAAAAGCCAATCCTGTTCGCGTTGATGATTATAGTATTTCTTGGTTGTATGTATTTAATTTTTAAACCATCGGAAGACGTAAAAAAGAAAGAAGCAGTAGGTCTTAATGATTCAGTTCCTCAGGCTTCTACTGTCGGTTTACAACATGATAAACAAAAAGCCTATGAACAAGAATTGATGGACGAAAAAAATCAAGAAAAACAAAATGCGCTAAGCTCGCTTTCTGATTACTGGAGTGAAGGTAACACCCATGAAACTGTTGATAATGGTCCTGAAATTGAAAAAGAAGCTAATGCCAATATTTCGCTGAATAGTTATCGCAATGCACAAAAAACACTCGGTACTTTTTATGAAAACGATACTGCTGAGACACAAGAATTGCAGAAACAACTGGATGAATTAAAAGCACAACTGGCTAGAAAAGACGAAGCGCCTATGAATCCAGTAGATACCCAATTGGAGCTAATGGAAAAATCCTATCAGATGGCTGCAAAATACTTGCCTACGAATACAGCATCAACGGAACAATCAAAGGAGAAAACGGGAAGTATTGCTAGCTCTTTGAGCCAAATGGAGTCGTTTGTTTCACTTATTCCTGCAAGTAAAAGTGCGGTTTCGTCATTGCATAGAGATCTTCCTGATAGCACTTTTATAGCCAATTGGAGCGAAAGTCGCAATCGAGGATTCTTTACAGTTGGCAAAATAGAACAAGAGTCACAACGCAAAAATAGTGTTCGTGCCGTCATCCAAACCACACAGGTGGTATCAGTGGAAAGTAATGTTCGTTTACGTTTGTTAGAGCCTGCCAAAATGCAAAACCGTATTATTCCACAAGGGACAGTATTGACGGCAAATTCAAAATTTAATCAAGGAAGGCTGCAAATGAAAATTACTTCCATTGAGTTGGATGGTACTATTCTTCCGGTTAATCTTACTATTTATGGATTAGATGGACAAAAAGGATTATTTGTACCCTATTCCCCAGAAATGAGCGCTGTAAAAGACATGGCTGCCAATATGGGGCTAAGTTCAGGAAGCAGTATTATGCTTTCAAGCTCCCCTGGGCAACAGATAGCAGGCGATTTGAGCCGTGGTCTGGTACAAGGTATATCAGGTTATTTTTCAAAAAAAATGAAAACTCCAAAAGTAACATTGAAGTCAGGGCTTCAAGTGTTTCTAGTCTCAAAAAATTAAATGCTCCCCTTGATAAAACTTAATAAAAAAAATATGAAAACAACAATAAAAGCTTTAATACTAGTACTGGTCTTAGTTTTAGGATACAGTACGGAATCAGAAGGGCAAGTGACTGTTAATAATGCCCAAAAATTGAGTTTAGAAAAAATCGACCCATATAAAATAGAGGTAACTTACAATAAAACTTCACATCTACTATTTCCTGCTGCAATCCGATACGTAGATTTAGGAAGTGATTATTTGATTGCAAGCAAAGCAGAAGATGCGGAAAATGTTTTACGGGTAAAAGCTTCAGTGCGCAATTTTGAAGAGGAAACCAACTTTTCAGTAATTACCGAAGATGGTCATTTTTATAATTTCAATGTGGATTACAATCCTATAGCTGTGGATCTGAATTATAATCTTTTAGGAATGCAGAAAGGGATTAGTAGATCACCTACAAATGATGTTCTTTTTGAGGAACTCGGAAAGAATTCGCCTTCATTGGTAAGCGATTTAATGGAAACGATATATAAAAAAGACAAACGTATAATAAAAAATAAGGGTGCTAGAAGTTTTGGTATCGAATTCTTATTGAAAGGACTCTATATAGATGATGGCAAATTCTATTTCCATACTCAGCTTACTAACTTCAGTCATGTCTCCTTTAATATCGATTTTGTTGCTTTTAAAGTAGTGGACAAAAAGCTAGCTAAACGCACAGTTATACAAGAAAGGACGTTGAATCCACTGAAAGTTTATAAGCCATTGGGCGCAATTAAAGGTAAAACAGTAGAGCCAAATGTATTTATGCTGGATCAATTTACTATTGCCAATGATAAAGTACTGCTAATAGAAATTTACGAAAAAAACGGTGACAGACATCAGGTATTAAAACTTAAAAATTCAGATTTGGTCAAGTCAAAACTAATAACGAACAGTAAGTCACATGACTGAAATAGATGCTTTTGAAGGGAACTGTTTGAAAATTAATTTCTATTAGATTTCAAAATATTAAAATGGAAAGCAGGCTGTGTCACTCGTAATGACAGATCCTTTTTTTGTTAGATCGACATATTTGTCTTAATTAATTAGCTCTAAATCAATATCTTGAACTTTTTAAAAAATAATTTTGAGTAAATTTAGAAACTGAAAATTAAAATAATCAGATTATGTATGCAACATTAGTTTTAAGTATTCTAGCTTTGCTAAGTTGTTTGGGGATTCGTTATTGGATTAACAGAAGAAAATTTTATAGAAGAAGTCCTTTGGGTGCAGAAGGTTTTTCAAGTTATGAAAAATCAGTCTTTATTTTATTTCTGGAACGTACAGGAAAATGGATATCCTATATTCTAATTATTTTTGGACTACTTTTTTTGTGGAGCTATTCAAGAGAAAATAAAGATAGTAAAAAGATGATTCAAGAAGAGGTTTCGTATAAACACGTTTAAAACCAGAAGAAAATAAAGCGGCATTCTTTTGCTTCTTTTCTTTTGACGCTTATGTTGAAAGAAAAGAAGTCCAGTAAAAAAGATAGGATAATGAATATCCTATATAATAAACGCGACCTTTTTGGTGAAATAGCAAGAGCAATGGATAGCTGCGTTATTGCTGTTTTACTAAAATGGTTGCACCGTTTCCTGCAAAAAGACTTTCCCGACCATGGGAAGGGAGTGTCTTTTTGCAGCCAAATTTTGGAGTAAAGCAACCGGAAAAGGTTGTGTCCCAAAATCCTTAAGATTTAAAGAAAAACTTTATTCTGAAAAATAAGAAAAATAATTAAAGGCGACTGCTTTAGTGGGTAGTCGCCTTTAATTTTAAAATTTGTTTAATTGAAGTTGAAAACGTCAGTACCTATTTTTTGAAATGAGGCACATAGTTCAAAAGCTTTTTGTGATTTTATCTGTGCAGTACCGCCCAAAATGATAGATTGTAATTTGGCTTCATTATCCTTGTAGCTACGTACATTTTGGTAGTAGCCTGTAACTGCGTTATAAGCTCCAAATAAAGTGCCTTTTGTAGTTTCCATTTGTTGTGAGTCGCTCGTCATAGCATAAGCAAAAGCATCTTCAACCGTGTTTTTAAAAACGGTGGATATTTCGTCCTCATTCCCGCTTTTAATATGCTGTAAGGTTTCCTTGTTGGGACATAGTGCTAATTGTATCAATTTTTTTGCCTCGTTGTCATTTACTCTTACTTTTGCCCATTCATTAAAAATCCCCTCTAGTTGATTACTAAATTCGTTTGCTAATCCCATTACTTTATGAGCGTTATCCAAACGTTGTTTAGCACCCGAAGTATGGCGAATGCGTACCACATTGCTCATATTACGAAGCGAAGCATTAAGCGTATTTTGGCAAACAATTCTAACAGGAGTAAAAGCTGCCGTTATACTTCCACTACCATCATGAGAAGTGGTAAGGAAAATGTATTTTTCTGTGACATCGTCACCATTACCCACACGAATATAGTCAGGTAATTTTGCAGTAATAAAGATTCGTTCCCCATTGCCCAATGCGCCTGCAGTCTCGTACATGATTCCATCTGTACCTCCTACAATAGAATCAAAAAAACTAAAGGCCTCTCGATTTTGTACGATATGATACTCTTTGCCTACTACACCCAATACCGTATTATTGTCATTGCGGATAGTAGCAAAATAATTAGGAACTTCCAGCTCATTATATCTAATTTCGCTAGCGTTTGTATTTTCAATACTATTTGAGCCTTTTGTGAAAAGAGGGCTTTTTATTACCTCATAATCAAGTCCAGCGTGTTTAATAGCTTCCGAACTTGTAGGATAGTCTTTTACGATTTGTCCTAAACCGTGCCATGCTTTTTCTTGTACGCTAAAAAATGAATAACGTCCTGTTCTTTCGTTGAAATTTAAATTGTGTGCCATGATATTAAAATTTTAAAAGGTTGAAAAATGATTAAATAAAAGGTGTTAAAAAGGTAGGTCATCGACCGTTTCTTGTTCTGTAACTTTCCTCTTTTCTTGATTTGAGATTTCAAGTATATTGTCTGTTTTCTTACCGCCTACATGCAATTTGATAGTAGTAGTGTGAAAATTTAAACTTGCTCTTAATTCCCCGTCATTAGCTGTCCACGCTCTAGTGCTTGCTCTACCTGTAAGCTCTACCAAAGCGCCTTTGGTGAGTATCTTCGCTACATTTGGACTTATCCAATAGGAGCAATCAAAATAACTTGTTTGCTCTATGCGTTCGCCTTGTTTGTTGCGATAGCTGTCATTGATAGCTATCGAAAAGTTTACAACTTGTTTCTCTTGTGACGTTGTGCGTACTTCCGCATCCCTTGTCAGTCTTCCGATGATGTTCATGATTTTTATATTTAGGATTATTTTTTAAATTAATTTATTCGGTAATGAGAGGAGGAGCTGTTTTGTTTCACTCTAATTCCAATGTAAATGGTATTAAATTTCATTGTTGACATTTTTTTTATTCGTCCAAAGAGTCGGAGTATGCTATGTTTCGTTTCGAGAGCATAAAAGGTTAGTGTTTAGCAAAAACAAGGTTTTATCAAATAAATACTATCCGCCTCGGCGGATGGAGATTTTTTGATAAACCCGTAGGGCTTGACCTTTTTTTTGCGTTAAAAACACTAGTATACCTTTGCTCTTGAAATGGGACAATTAGCATATTGGCTTTTGAATACAGATAGGATGGAAGTAAGGTTGTCCAGCGCATTAAGTGTGATGGTAAAGAAAGAAGATAATCGACTAGAAATAATGTCTGATGGTTCTAATCTGATAATATTTGGGAATAACAAAATGGATATATAAGCCATGGAAAAGGATCTTGAAAATTATACGCAGTTAGTGGTATTAATTTTCAAAATTGTTTTATCAGATATCTGAAAAAGCTCTTTTATAATGGAGCTTAGCGGAATTATAAATGTGCTTTGATGATCAACTTTAAAAGTTCAATTCGATAATATTTTATTATAATATTTTGGTTCCAAAGCCAGATAAAAGGATCTTAAGTAAAAATGAATGGTATAACGCCAGTATTTTTTAAGACTATTTTATCAGATATCCGACAAAATCTTTTATAATGGAGCGTAGCGAAGTTATAAATGTGCTTTGATGATCAACTTTAAAAGTTCAATTGAATTATATTTTATTATAATACCTGGCTTCGAAATCGAGTTAAAAGGATCTTTTAAAATAATGAATAGTATAACGCCAGTATTTTTTAAGATTATTTTATCAGATATCCGACTAAGCTCTTTTATAATGGAGCGTAGCAGAATTTATATATGTGCTTTGAGGATTGTGCTGCGCACAAAAATGTGAGCGTTCTTAAAGTCTGAGCTGCATTTTAAAAATTAAGTAAATAATGCATAGTTAAAGGATATCTATCCACAAGAAAGAGAAATATATTCATTAGTACTAAGTATTGAAAGAAACAATTTATATAGATTGTTTATTGAGTTAATTTTTTCGGTCCTGAAATTTGGAAAGGAAATAGTTAAGTAGTAGGAGTGATAGAAATATATCGACTGATGTTAAATGCCACTAATAGTCAAAAAGAGCCCTGACCTGACATTCCCATCCGATTTACTGGCCTTGCTGTAAATTTATTTATGTGCGTTATTATAAAATTCACAAAGTAAAATAGAATTCATTTTCATAAGGAGCAAAGGAGGTAAATAATGGAACAGGAAGATAAGAGCTTGATTGATGGAAAGATAGATGAGTTAAAGTTTGATATTGAAAAGCTAAATGAGCAAAAATTCGTAAATTTACTTATTGAAATTATTGTTTCTATAACATTAAATGAATTAAATGAAAAGAGCGATTAGATACTTAAGGTTTAGTCAGTTGGGACAAAGTAATGGTTCCATTGAAAGACAGGAGCTTTATACGGATCAATGGTTGAAATTTAACAATGTTGAATTAACTGATACTTTTATTGATCGAGGGAGAAGTGCTAAGACATTTGATAGACCTGACTTTATTAAACTTCAAGAGTTTATCAGTAAACATTTTAAAACTGTTGACTATCTTTTGGTAGATCAAATGGACAGATTTAGTAGGGATGCTGGAGAAGCAATGAGTATGGTAAAAATGCTTCAGCGAAAATACAACATTCAGGTCGTCAGTGTAACCGAGGGAATAACATTCGACTATGATACTCCCGGAAGTTTTTTCAGAGCAGGATTACAACTATTGCTTGCTGAAGAGGATAATATAAACAGGAGTATTAAGATTAGAGGAGGACTCTATACCGCTAGAGCGAAAGAAGGCCGTTACATCGGAATAAAACCACCTTATGGCTATATAAAGTTTGGTGAAGGAAAGGAACGGAAGTTAATAATTGAAGAAACAGAAGCAAAGGTTGTCAAGTTTATGTATGATGCTTATATACATGATACACCACTTTATATAATTAAAGAACAAGTATTTAAATTAGGATTTAAAGCAAGAGGAAATACTGCTGTTGAGAGAGTGCTATCAAATCCTGTGTATGCAGGTATGTTGCAAGTACAAGGATTTAAAGAGTATCCTGGCGGGATTTTCCCAGCTATACACGAAGCTATTATAGATAAAGCAACTTGGCAAATAGTACAAAACAAGATGAAAAAGCCTGAAAAAGTTAGAGCAGTATTGGATGAAAATTTACCACTTCGGGGAATCTTAAAATGTCATTGTGGAAACCTACTCACAGGTGCTCCATCAAGAGGGAAATCAGGCAAGTATTTTAATTATTATAAGTGTAAGACTTCAAGGCATAATAATATAAGTGCAATAAAAGCCCATACACAGCTTGCGGAAATATTAGAATTAATGAGTCTCCCAGAAAATATTTTGTCTGAAATAGAACAGTCTTCCAATGTGGCAATAGAAGAAAAGTTAAAATCTAATAAACTGACAATAGAACAAAAGAAACTCATGTTAAAAGAGACTCAAGAAAAAATGTTTTCTGTAGAAGAAAAGTGGATTAAAAATGAGATTTCAAAAGATACTTATGATAGATGGTATGCTACTTATAACAGTACTATCCATTCATGTAAAGATGCAATTGAGCGTTTAAGTAAAGTTGAAACACATGCATTCAAAATGTTACAGAAAAAATTACACTTACTCGGAGATCTAAAATCTATATATAATAATGCAAATATTATCCAAAAAAGGGAATTTGTCAAATTGGTGTTCGACAGCAATTTATACTATCAGGAAGGTGTCTATCGAACACCTACGATGATACCAATTATGTCTCGTAATCACTTGATAATGAAGGAAAAAGGCTTGTTGATTTACAATAAAAAAAGGGATGATTTTCCAATCATCCCATCCAGTGGAGTCGGGGAGAATCGAACTCCCGTCCAAACAAGCAATTAAAGAGCTTTCTACACGTTTATTTCCTGATTGGATTTTCGTTAGTAAGCTAGGCCAGAAACAGCCACTTACCACTTATCTTCTTAATTTTGAAAACCACCCGAAGCTTATGGTAATCTAGGTCTATTTTTACGGTTCTCCTGGACTGAACGCCACAAACCAAGGCTTTCAAGGAGAATCCAGCTTTCCTATCTGATAGGAACTTGGCGTAATCGTACTATAGTTCGGATTATGCAGCTAAAGCGTAGTTATTTTCGCCGTGTAAAATTGTAAGATCTTATATTTACGAGCAAGGTCTCAATGCTCGACGTGCTTACTGTTCAATTCGACTCGCTGTCAAAACCAGTCGACCCCATTGTTTTTTGTAAGAGTGCAAACTTACAATTTTTTAATCAATCTTATTGCAAACAGCATTCCAATTTTTAATTAATCTTCATCCTTGATATTAAAAGGATAATCTCCAAAAATGGGAGATAATTTTCTAACGGCATACGTCTTTCTAGTAAATTTATTAGAGAGTGATATAATAGTCACATTTTCTTTTTGCAAAGTAACGTAAGACGATGTATTGCCGTGCCACCAACCGTTATGGAAATAAAAATTCTGACCCGAAAACCAATTGATCATTCTAATTCCTAGACCGTAATTTTTCTCACCGCGATGTTCGTTACTATATCCTACATAAATTTCTTTCAGTAACTCGGGCTTTAAGAAATCGGCAGCATAACGTGCCCTATCAAATTTAAGTAAATCGCGAGGTGTAGAATAAATATTTTTATCTCCGTAAACGGTATCAAGATAATCCCAACCGATTTGCGTATTATTTCCGCGATACGAAGGAACTGCTGTTTTTCGATCTTTTTCATAATCAAATACGAAAGTGTTTTTCATTCCCAGAGGTTTAAAAATCATTTCCTGCATGGCTACAGGATAAGAAAGTCCGGTAACTTTTTCGATAATTAAAGCCAACATCGCATAATTGGTATTGCAATACATAAAGCGTGTATCAGTTTTATATTCTAGCGTAATACCTTTTGTGGCCATTATGTCTAAAATATCGGCGTTAGTCAATTGATTTTTACGATCCCAAATCTTTTTGTCGCGGTCTGTAAAATACGAGTAATTGCGTAAACCACTGCGGTGATTCAGTAAAGATCGTACAGTAACTTCAGGATACGGAAATGTTTTTAGAATAGTGTTTACCTTCTGGTCCAATTCAATTTTATTTGCATCAACTAATTTTAGTACTGCAGAAGCGGTTATAACTTTACTTACCGATGCAATATGTAAAGGGGTGTCTTTTGTAATATCCGTTTTTTTACTTCTATCGGCGTAGCCATCGTACTTTTCGAAAATGATTTCTCCGTTTCGAGCGACCAAAAAGCCACCGTTCATACTATTGTTCGGCCACGTTTTCTCGTAAAAGTGATTGATTCTGGGTTTCACAGAAGCAACGTAACTAGCACTGAGTTTTTTTTCATTAAGGAAGGGCTTCATTTTAGCAAGCGTATCTTCAACAACTACAATTGCTGTTTTTTCTTTCTGTTTATCTTTTCCGCAAGAGCTTAAAACTAAAAGAAGGAAAAGTATTTGTGGTATATTTGTATTTTTAAGGAAGGTCATGTTTTTTGATGCTAAAGTTGGCAAATATATCAAAATGTATGGTTTTTAAAATTTGTGAAATTGTAAAATAGATAGTGTTTTAACAATTTAATTGATTTTCTATTTGAAACTGCAACGATTTGCTGCTATCACTGATTTTTTTCTTAAAATAACAACAAAAAATTAACTCAATTTGTTATATTTTTAACAAAACAAAACGAATAAGTCGCAAAATAAAAAAGGTATTATGAAATTTGGAATTATAAAAGAAAGAAAAAACCCACCTGATCGCAGAGTTGTTTTTGCTCCGGACGAATTAGCAAAAATCAAACAACAATTTACAACAGCGCAATTTGTTGTAGAAAGTTCAGACATTCGCATTTTTCCAGACGTAGCCTATACAAATATGGGCGTTTCAGTGACTGATGATCTTAGTGACTGTGATGTTTTGATTGGAGTGAAAGAAGTGCCAATTACGAACTTAATTCCAAATAAATCTTATTTTTTCTTTTCTCATACTATAAAAAAACAACCGTACAATAGAGATCTTTTGCGCTCGATATTAGAAAAAAACATCACCTTATACGATCACGAAACTATTGTAGATGCTAATAACCGCAGACTAATTGGTTTTGGTAGATACGCTGGAATGGTTGGTATTTATAACGGAATTCGTGCCTTCGGACTTAAATTTGAACTGTTTAAATTGCCTAAAGCCGAGACATTAGATGGAAGGGAAGGATTGCTAAAACAACTCAAACGCATCACTTTGCCGCCTATCAAGTTTGTCGTTACGGGTACCGGAAAAGTGGGTGGCGGTGTTAAAGAAATTTTAGATGCTATAAAAGTCAAAGAAGTAAGTAAAGAAAATTACTTGACTAAAAAATATGCGCAGCCTGTTTATGTACAGCTGGATGTCTTAGATTACAATGTCCGTAAAGATGGTAAACAGTTAGCCTATACTGATTTTTATAAAAACCCCACCGAATACGAATCTAGTTTTGATACTTTTACTAAAGTCTCTGATATTTTTGTTGCCGCTCATTTTTATGCAGCCGAAGCTCCAATAATTTTGACACGAGAGATGTTGCAAGCAATTGATTGCAATATTCGTGTGATTGCCGATATTTCATGTGACATCAATGGACCAATCGCAGCAACGTTGCGTTCTTCGACAATTGCAGAGCCATTATATGGTTATTTAGCTAGCGAAAACAAAGAAGTCGATGTTTTTCATCCTGCAGCAATTGTGGTTATGGCTGTAGATAATCTACCATGTGAAATTCCTAAAGATGCTAGTTTTGGATTTGGCGAGCAATTTTTAGAACACGTTTTGCCTGCTTTTTTTAATAATGATAAAGACGGGATTTTAGCGAGAGCTAAAGTGACAGAGAACGGAAAATTAACCAAGAGATTTGAGTATTTGCAGGATTTTATAAGCTAATATTTATTAAAAATTAGTAATAAGCAGCTATTTGTTAACCTATATTTTTGAAGATATTTTTTCTTATTTTTGAGAAGATTTTATTTTATAAATTACCTGTAGCTGTTTAGTTTTCTCTTAATACTATTTCCTCAAACAATAAAAAATGATACACCAACTTTTGCTTGCAGATGATGACATGGACGACTGCCTATTTTTTCAAGAAGCACTCGAAGATTTGCGTCTTTCGACTAATTTAACAACTGTAAGTGACGGTGTTCAATTAATGGAACTATTAACTACTGAGGGAACACAATTGCCCGATGCATTGTTTTTAGATTTAAATATGCCTCGCAAATCTGGTTTTGAGTGTTTGGCAGAAATAAAAGAAAACCAAGCTTTAAAAGAAATTCCTATTGTTATATTTTCAACTTCATTGGATAAAGATGTCGTCAATAAATTGTACGACAAAGGTGCGAACTACTACGTTCGTAAGCCAGGGGATTTTAATATTCTACAAAAGGTCATTCACGAAGCCATTATTCGACTGAAAAAAAATAAAATGCAACAACCGGACCTTGCCGACTTTATCATTGAATCTTAAAATTACTGACTTGTGATTACTTCAAACGATCAACACTATTTCTTGAATGGCGGCGGCGAAATGGGCGAGTTAATTCGCGCTAAAGACTGGACTCAAACACCTTTAGGTAGTCCTGAAAACTGGCCAAATAGTTTAAAAACGATGGTCTCGGTTTTATTAAACAATCCTTTCGGAATGTACATTGCGTGGGGAAAAGAGTACACTCAGATTTATAACGATGCCTATATTCCGATTTTAGGAAAAGTAAACCATACTCGTATAGTAGGAAATAGTACCCGAGACTCTTTCGCAGAAATCTGGGAAAGTGTTGCGTCAAATTTTGACCAGGCAATGATGGGAAATCCAGGAATTCTTCCCGACTTTCTAGTTGTCCTTGATGGGAATGAATCTACTAAAAACTCATATTTTGATTTTGCTTACAGTCCAATTCTTTTAGAAAATGGAGAAGTGGGTGGCGTTTTAGTTAATGCCATCGAAACTACTACAAAAAAAGTAGCGCAAGATAATTTAATCGAAAGTGAAGAGCGTTTTAAGGCAATGGCAGATAATATTCCAAATCTTGCTTGGATGGCGAACGCTGATGGTGCAGTATATTGGTACAACAAACAATGGTACGAATATACAGGCACCACTTTTGAAGACATGCAAGGTTGGGGTTGGCAATCGGTTTATAAGCAAGATGCGCTGTTTACTGTTGTAGACGAATGGAAGAGGTCCTTAGAATTAGGGGTTCCCTTCGAGATGAGTTATCCAATTAGACGCGCAGACGGTATGTACCGTCAATTTTTAACAAGAGCACTTCCTGTAAAAAATGAGGACGGAAATATAAGTACTTGGTTTGGAACTAATACAGATATTACAGAACAAAAAGTAGCGGAAGAAGCGCTGCTGGAAAGCAAAAACGAAATAGAATTTGTTATCGAAGCCGCTAAATTAGGAACTTTCGACTATAATCCGATCACAGATAAATTTTCTGCCAACAGCCGTTTAAAAAAATGGTTCGGACTTTCTGCCGATGAAGAAATTAATTTAAACGTAGCAACAAACGTAATTGTCGATGAGGATCGCGCCAAAGTAGTACATGCAATTACGAAATCTCTGGACTATTCTTCGGGCGGAAATTATGAAATGACTTATAATATCATTAATCCCGTTTCAAAGAAAGAAATCACCTTACATGCCAAAGGAAAAGCATTGTTTAATGCAAACAAGCAAGCTTTTAAGTTAAATGGAACGGTTGAAGACATAACAGCACAAACTATTTCGCGTAAAAAATTAGAGCAAAGTGAACGCAGCCTAAAGCTAATGATTTTGCAAGCGCCAATTGCTATATCGATTATGCGTGGTACAGATTACACAGTAGAAATTGCCAATAAAAATGCCTTAGAACTGTGGAATAGAACAGAAGAACAAGTGCTCAATAAGTCTATTTTTGAAGTACTGCCGGAGTTAAAATCACAAGGTGTAAGAGAACTTTTGGATGATGTATGCGCAACTGGAAATAGTTTTTCTACTACTGAGCTTCCAGTGGAACTGATGCGTTTTGGTCAATTAGAAACAGTTTACGTGAATTTTTCATACGAAGCACTTTTTGATCTGCAAGGCAATATTAACGGCGTTATGAGTATTGGATTTGATGTAACGGCACAAGTTTTGGCTCGACAAGAAATAGAAAAAAGTGAGCAAAGTATACGTAGTTTGGTCGAGAGTGCACCATTTCCAATAGGGGTTTACACGGGTAAAGAAATGAGAATCACCTTAGCCAATCAAGCAATTATAGATGCTTGGGGGAAACAAGGCGATGTAATAGGGAAGTTGTATACCGAAATCTTACCAGAACTTGAAAATCAAAATATTTACAAACAAATTGAAGGTGTTTTTGAATCAGGAATAGCATTTCATGCCAAAAATCAAAAAGTAGAGATAGAAATAAACGGTATTTTAAAAGCGTTTTATTTTAATTATAGTTTTACGCCGCTAAGAGATTCTACTGGAAATATATACGGTGTAATGAATACCGCGGCCGAAGTGACCGCACTGCATGAAGCCAAACAAAAAATTGAAGAAAGTGAAAAACGTTTCCGCGATGCTGTGCAACAAGCACCAACGGCTATGGTTATTTTTAGAGGAAAAGACAATGTTGTAGATATGGTGAATACTCCGTATTTAGAATTAGTAGATAAAACTGAAGAAGAATTTTTAGGCAAACCATTATTTGAATCCTTACCAGAAGTAGAGGAGGTAATTAAGCCAATTATCGACGGTATTTATGAAACAGAAAATGCATATTATGGATATGAGTTTCCCGTTACCTTAGTGCGCTATGGCAAAAAAGAAATCACCTATTTTAACTTTGTCTATCATCCATTAAAAGAAGGAAATGTTGTTACAGGTATTATGGTCGTAGCGACAGAAGTTACGTCCAATGTTGTGGCAAAAAAATCTTTAAAAGAAAATGAGCAAAGGCTAAGTATTATTATTGAGGCTAGTGAGCTAGGCGTTTGGGAATTGGATTTACTAACCTATGAAACAACAATTTCAGATCAAGCACTCGAAGTTTTAGGATTGGCAAATGAAAAATTTGAGAGCCATGAGCAATTGATGAGTAAGATGCATCCCGATGATTTAGGCATCCGAAAAGCTGCTTTTGAAAAAGCCTTGCAAACCAGTATTTTACATTATGAAATTAGAACTATTGTAGACGACGTAATACATTGGATTGAAGCCAAAGGAAAAGTTTTTTACGACGCAGACAAAAAACCGATTCGTATGCTTGGAACCTTACGTGATGTGAGCGACGAAAAAAATATTCAGTCGCAATTAGTCGAGCGAGAGCAAAAATTTAGATTATTAGCAGACTCGATGCCACAATTCGTGTGGACTGCAAATCCTGAAGGAAAATTAAACTATTTCAACCAGTCGGTTTTTGATTTTTCGGGAATATCGAGAGAAGAAATAACCGAAAAAGGATGGTTGCAAATTGTACATTTTGATGAAAGAGAAGAAAACACCATTAAGTGGATGGAATCGATTTGTACCGAAAAAGACTTTCTTATCGAACACCGTTTTCGTAAAAATGACGGCACGTATCGTTGGCAGTTAAGCCGAGCGATTCCGCAACGCGATCCCGATGGTAAAATTACGATGTGGGTAGGAACGAGTACCGATATTCAGGATCAAAAAATGTTTACAAATGAGTTAGAAAAACAAGTTTTGGAACGCACAAAAGAGCTGAATCAAAAGAATGATGATCTTGAAAAAATGAACAGGGAGTTGCAGTCTTTTGCTTATATTTCGAGTCATGATTTACAGGAACCTTTGCGTAAAATTCAAACCTTTGCTACACAAATCAATCAAAGAGAGGCAGAGAATTTATCAGATAATGGAAAGGATAAATTCAGAAGAATGCAAAATGCAGCCAATAGAATGCAAATGCTGATACAAGATTTATTAGCGTATTCAAGAACAAGTGTGCAAGAGCGTATCTTCGAAAAAGCAACACTTTCAGAAATTATTGAAGAAGTAAAGGAAGATTTAGAGCAAGATTCATTAGATAAAAATACAACTATAACAGTAGTTACAGATTGTTCTCTTGAAGTGATTCCGTTTCAATTCAGACAATTACTTTTTAACTTAATTAGTAATTCTTTAAAATTTACTAGAGAAGGTACGATTCCCAAAATTGTAATTGAATGCAACTTTGCCTTAGGTTCTGATTTGCCAAATGATAAATTGAATAAGAATAAGGAGTATTGCCATATAAGTATTCAAGACAATGGAATTGGTTTTGAAGAAGAGTACAATGAAAAAATATTCGAAGTCTTTCAGCGTTTGCACGGAAAGGAAAAGTTTGACGGTACAGGAATCGGATTAGCAATTGTTAAAAAAATTGTAGACAATCACAACGGAGTAATTACGGCCACAGGTGTGCTGAATGAAGGAGCTACTTTTGATATTTATTTACCAGTTTCAATTGTATAACAATTATTTTAAACCGAAAAAAGCATCTTCTCAGCTCTTGGGTAATTGATCATCATGTAATATTTAACGTTATTTAACGAATGATTGCGTCATTTTTAATTAATTTCGTAATTCTAAAAATGATAGATGAAAATAGCAATAGTTTGTTACCCAACATTTGGAGGAAGTGGTGTTGTTGCAACCGAATTAGGATTGGAACTGGCACGAAGAGGACATGAAATTCACTTTATAACGTACAGCCAACCAGTTCGTTTGGCTTTATTAAATCCAAATGTGCATTATCACGAAGTAAACGTTCCTGAGTATCCTTTGTTTCATTATCAGCCATACGAATTGGCTTTATCGAGCAAATTGGTTGACATGGTAAAACTTTATAAGATCGAAGTATTGCATGTTCACTATGCCATTCCTCACGCTTACGCGGGTTATATGGCTAAACAAATGCTAAAAAACGAAGGAATCTATATTCCGATGATTACTACATTGCACGGTACAGACATTACATTGGTAGGAAATCATCCTTTTTACAAGCCTGCTGTCACGTTTAGCATTAATAAATCAGATTATGTTACCTCTGTGTCAGAAAGCTTAAAAGCCGACACACTGAAGCTCTTTAAAATCAAAAATAAAATTAAGGTGATTCCAAATTTCATTGAGATTGCTAAAATCAGAAAAGATCCTGATGCACCTTGTCACCGTTACGTAATGGCGCATGAAAATGAGCGTATTATTACCCACATTAGTAACTTTCGAAAAGTAAAGAGAATTCCAGATATTGTCAAGATTTTTTATAAAATTCAACAAGAAATTCCAGCCAAATTGATGATGGTTGGTGACGGACCTGAAAAGGAAGTTGCCGAACAGATGTGTCATGAATTGGGGATACACGACAAAGTTATTTTCTTTGGAAATAGTAATGAAATTGATAAAATCTTGTGTTTTACTGATTTGTTTTTACTACCTTCAGAAACAGAAAGTTTTGGTTTAGCGGCTCTTGAAGCAATGTCGATGGGCGTTCCTGTCATTTCTAGTAATTCTGGTGGTTTACCTGAAGTGAATCATGACGGGGTTTCTGGGTTTTTAAGTGATGTGGGTAATGTAGACGAGATGGCAGAAAATGCGTTACGAATTTTAAGAGATGAGGAAGTTTTAAAGGAATTTAAACGAAATGCATTTGAAGTGGCTAAGAAGTTTGACATTCATAATATTCTTCCGAAATATGAAGCCTTGTATGAAAAAGCCATAAACGATTATAAATAAGTTCTAATTTTGTTTGTTATGAAAAAATCAATTTTGCTTTTGCTACTTGTGGGACTTAGTTCTTGCACTGGTACTAAAGAAGTAAGTGCTGAAACTGGTAAGTTGTATGAAGTATTGACGGAACAATCAAATGGTGGTGGAAACATTCAATTTTATGAAATATTATCAGAACCACGTGAAATTAGAATGTTGATGAACGACGAGTTGCTGAAAGATAAAATCGATGAAAAAGATATTGTAAAATCAAATTTCGTTGTTTTAAATATGGGCGAAAGAAATTCGGGCGGTTACAGCATAACCGTTGTCAACGCCGAAGAAACTGCAACTAGCATAATACTAACAGTAAAAGAAAGTACACCACCTACAGATGCAATGGTCACACAAAATATTACCTACCCGTACACGGTTGTGAAAATTAATTCTAAAAAAGAAATTAGTATTAAATCACGCCCATTTTCTGCATTAAGAAAGTAGCACTTTTATTTCGGCAAATTCCGTCGCGCAATTTGTAATCAAAATGCAAGTCATCATTCACGATCTCTACTTCAAAACATTGATTTTTTAAGATATCTGGATAATTATCGGTCGTAAGGCAAACTTCAATATCGTGGGTTGCGATGGCGCCAATTGCTTTCTTAGCAATCACTTTCTTAACTACTTCAATTGTTCCGTCTCGCTTGTCATCAGAGTTAGTTCCCCTTAAGATTTCATCTAATAAGACGAAAGCAGGTTGCTCTTCTAAGGCATCCATAATTTGTTTCAAACGTTTTATTTCTGCAAAAAAGTACGATTCGCTATCGGATAAAGAATCCGACAATCGCATGGAAACCAGAATCGGTAACGGATGAATATTTCCTTGGGTTGCACAAACAGCAGCGCCAATACCACCTAAAACCATGTTGACACCCAAACTTCTTAAAAAGGTACTTTTTCCCGACATATTCGAGCCCGTCAAAATTACAAACGACTGCGGATGAAAAGAAACAGCATTACCAACGCGTGTTTCTGGATTCAGCAACGGGTGACTCAACTCTGTAAAATCAATTTTATAATCGGTATTTAAAGTAGGGAAAGCGAAATCTGGATTGTTGTAACTGTTATTGGCCAAACTATTCAACGCTTCAAATTCGCCAACCACTTCCAGCCAGTCTTCTAAGACTTCATGGTGCTCTTTTTTCCAATTTAGCAAGGCTTTTAGAACATGCAGATTGAACAAAACAGTTCCGTTAAAAAAGATGGCGGTTACAAAATTGTTAATTGAATCCATTTTAGAGAATAACTCAGAAAGCTTTTTTAAATGATTACTTGCAGTTGCATTTTTATATTTTAATTTCTCCTGTAATT
Source organism: Flavobacterium sp. TAB 87 (assembly GCF_001529295.1). GTDB lineage: Bacteria > Bacteroidota > Bacteroidia > Flavobacteriales > Flavobacteriaceae > Flavobacterium. Next base: position 9,175 of record NZ_LLWK01000028.1, on the reverse strand, counting down.
CAAGCAATTTAGGAGATTGAAAACTTTCTTTTTCTATTTTTTGAACCAACAAACTATATTGATTGATGATAGCATCTATGGCTGAGGTTTGAGAGATTTCTGCCTGAATTTGCTTCATGTACCGGCCTAAAATGATCATATTTAGAATAAATACATAGGTAACATACGATAACAAAACCAAATTTGAGGTAATGAAATAAGCCACAATAAAACCGATAAATAAGGCCGGAACTGCAAACATCAAAAATGTCATCCACTTGGAGAAAGTAAAATTATCGCGCTTGTTCCAACGCAATAAAACCTCATATTGTGATTTTGAATCTTGACCTACTTTGGCCAAAGCCAAAAATTCTTGACGCCAATCTATTTTAGTTGCCAATTCCTGAATCGCTTTTTGATTGGCCAGAATTGCCGAATTGGGCTGTACTTTTAAAAGCAAATTAGCCAATGTCGTTTTTCCAATATGAGTAGCCGTGCGGTTCAGGCTTTGAAACAAAGAATGTTCGCCAAAAATATCCAAATCGTAAGCATAAGGATGCTGGAAATCGATAAATTCTACACCATTTTCAAAAGGAAGTTTTTCTCTATTTAAAAAATCAATTTCATTTTGATTGATGTTGACTAAAGCGGTCAGAATTTTTTTCTGAAAAGACAATTTAGCATGTATTTTCATCAGAATAAAAAAACCAATAAAAAAAGAAATAGCAGCAATACTATATAAATTATCGCTGCTATCTAAGTAAAAGTAGCCCATTACAAGAATTGCAAGAATACTCAAAGTTCTTAAAATACTAATCGTGTTGTACTTTTTATTGCAAGTATGAAGCTGGGAGCTGTAGTCCGTAATTTTATTTTTGTAAATCGTCATGATTGAAACTGATATTCGGGAATTAAAAAACATTTTATTCCTACAAATATAACTTTCAATCCTTGATAACCCGCACAAATAAACAGAATGTTTAAACTTTTATTTTAAAAATAAGATCAATGTTCATGCATAATCAAAATTGGAATTTGGACTTCTTTGACGATTTTTTTTGAAAAACTGGGATTCATTATCGACTCAAAAAAGTTGCGCTTGTAGGCAATAACGGCCAAGACGTCAATTTCTTTATAAAGCACAAAATCCAGTACGGTTTCTTTAACGTCATCGTCTGGAATAATAGAAAAAACAACAGGTTCATCGCTGAACTCCATGGCCCATTCTTTTATGGTTTCGTCCTTTACATCAGAATCATTTGTTTTCACATACAAACATTTGACCTGCGCTTTCAGTTGTTTTGCAATTTTAAGCACTTTGATCAACTCATTTTTATCCTTGTCTCTAAATCTTGTGGTAAAACCGATAATTTCTATTTTCTGGTGGCGCACTTCAGCAGGAATACACAAAACTGGCACATTTACTGCCGAGATAATCGATTCTGTATTGGATCCGATAAAGAAAGTTGTCCAATCTGAAACACCCGAAGTGCCCATTACAACAAAGTCGATATGCTCTTCTTCGATTGCTTTTTTTATATTGTAAATTAAATTACCATCCATCAAACGGTGCTGAATCTGGATGTTTTCTAAGTTTTGCTCTTTGGCAATCGCCCTAAGTTTTGGCACCTCATCTTTGAACATATTAAATTGCGACAATTCAATCGAATTGTAAATTGCACCATAATTTTCTGGAAAAAACTGGCTGTCATAAATTGGCAATTCAAAGGTATGAAGCAATAATAATTCAGCATTGATATGATTGGCAAATTCTAGAGCATGCACAAAAGCATTTTGCGCAGTATCAGAAAAATCAGTAGGGAAAAGGATCTTTTTCATAGGAGTAAAACTTAACGTTGTTACCAAATATACATTATTTTTGTAGGTTTTTAAATGATAATTATTAGATTTTTTATAATTTAAGGAGAATTATTAAACCAAATTGAGATTTGCCTTATTACTCAAATAAAGAAGATTTTCAGTAGCATTTTTTTCTTGAAGAGCATAAATCTAAACTAAAACAATCTGTCAAAATTTTATACCTTTGCGGCATGATAAATCAAGATGCTATTGTAGCCTTAGCAACACCTTCGGGCGCTGGAGCGATTGCTATTATTCGTATTTCGGGGCACGATGCCATCACTATAGGAAATGGTGTTTTTAAATCGATTAGAAACAAAGATTTAACCAAACAGAAATCGCATACGCTGCATTTGGGCCACATTGTAGATGGCAATAAAACCTTAGACGAAGTTTTGGTTTCTGTTTTCAAAGGGCCAAATTCGTATTCAGGCGAAAATACAATCGAAATTTCTTGTCACGGATCTACTTATATTCAACAGCAAATTATTCAGTTATTGCTTCGCAAAGGCTGCCGAATGGCCGATGCAGGTGAGTTTACGTTGCGCGCCTTTTTGAACGGAAAATTAGATTTATCTCAAGCCGAAGCCGTTGCCGATTTAATTTCGTCAGACAATGAAGCATCGCATCAAATTGCCATGCAGCAAATGCGCGGTGGTTTCTCTAACGAAATTGCCAAACTTCGTGAGGAATTGCTCAATTTTGCTTCACTAATCGAGCTCGAATTGGACTTTGCCGAAGAAGATGTAGAATTTGCGGATCGCACACAATTTCATGAATTGTTAAACCGAATCGAGTTTGTTTTAAAAAGATTAATCGATTCGTTTGCGGTTGGGAACGTTATTAAAAACGGAATTCCAGTCGCTATTGTTGGTGAACCCAATGTGGGAAAATCAACATTGTTAAATGCACTTTTAAACGAAGAACGCGCTATTGTATCTCACATCGCGGGAACGACGCGCGACACCATCGAAGACGAATTGGTAATTGGCGGAATCGGTTTTCGATTTATTGATACCGCCGGAATTCGCGAAACCCAAGACCATATCGAAAGTATCGGAATCAAGAAAACCTTCGAAAAAATTGAGCAAGCGCAAGTGGTTTTGTATTTGTTTGAAAGTTTAAAATTCAAAGTTCAAAGTTCAGAATATATCGTGGAAATTGAGAAGATAAAAAATCAATTTCCACTGAAACCACTGGTTGTAATTATCAATAAAATCGAATTATTAACAGCAGCCGAAGTGGCCGAAATTAAAAAGCAATTGCTGCCCTTAAATGTAATTTTGGAAACAATTTCGGCCAAAGAAAAAATCGGAATCGACGCGCTCAAAAACACCTTGCTTTCTTTTGTCAATACCGGAGCGTTGCGCAATAACGAAACCATCGTCACCAACACCCGCCATTACGACTCGTTACTCAAAGCGCTAAACGAAATTCAGAATGTAAATTACGGCCTCGAAACCAATATTTCTAGCGATTTAATTGCCTTAGACATCCGCGAAGCCTTGTATCAATTTGGCTTGATTACCGGCCAAGTTTCCAACGATGAATTGTTAGGAAATATATTTGCTAATTTTTGTATCGGCAAATAAATAGCACAAAGTACTACAAAGTATCTATAAGTTAAAGAGATAAAATGTTGACAATTAACATTTTATCTCTTTTTTTTGTGATTTGCAATTTTCGATTTTTCGTGTTAATTGGATTATATTTGTACCTTATTTGTACCTTATTTGTACCTTATTTGTACCTTATTTTTAAAAGAGTAATTAAAATTTTTAAATGGACACATTATGGCACGTCTAGCCACAGGCAGACACATTTGGACATGTTGAGGCGTTAATTCGCAATGCAAACTATACTTGAATGAAACATAGATAATAGTATTAAAATAAATATTGATAGTAGGACACATAAATATATTTAATTATGAGTTCCAACATTAAAATCACCAGAATTTGTCAATTTTGTAATATTGAGTTTACCGCTAAAACGACCAAAACAAAATATTGTTCGCTAAAATGCGGCAGTAAAAATTATAAAATAGCGACGCGAAAGAAGAAAATTAACATTAGCAATGAAGAAACAAACAAAATGCGTTATGGAGATGTAGAATTACTTAAGAAGCTTGAATTTCTGAGCATAAAAGATACTTGCGAATTATTTGGTATAAGCAAAAGGACTCTATATAGAATTATTGAAAGAGGAGAATTAGATGTAGCCAAACTTGGAAGTAGAACTATAATAAGAAGGTGTGATATGGATAATTTCTTTGCTCTTCCTCAAACAAGTAAAATAATAAATGAGGTTACGCAAAAGTTTCCTGGAATTGAAAAATGTTATACAATTACTGAGGCTCAAAAATCCTTTAATATTAGCCCTAGTGCTCTATATTTAATAATTCAGCGACAAGGTATAATGAAATATAATTTGGGGAAATTTACATATGTTGCAAAACATGATCTTGATTTAATTTTTAATTCCGTTAGCAATGAGTAAAAGTATAGTAACATTGAGAAAAAAAAATATTTCAAATGGTCGCTTGTCATTGTATCTTGATTTTTATCCAGCTATATGGGATCATAAAAGCAATGCTTTGAGCAGAAGAGAGTTTCTAAAATTATACATATTTCAAAAGCCCGAAAATCAATTTCAAAAGCGATCAAATTTAGAAAATTTGCGTATAGCTGAGCTTATAATGGCTAGGAGACAAAATGAATTAAGTAAAGCAGAAATATACAATACATTTGAAAAGGAGCAGCTAACCCTACAAGCTATTGGTCGCGAGTCATTTTTAAAATATTTTAAAGTTTTAGGTGAAAAAAAAATAGGAAATAATCTTGGCATTTGGAAGTGTGCAATAATTCATTTTGAAAAATTTTTACAAGGCGATGATCTTTGTTTTGGTGATGTAACGGTTTCTCTTATTGAGGACTACAAAGAGTACTTATTGAATGCAAAAAGTTTAAGAGAAACTGGCAGTAGTTTATCAAGAAATACAGCGTTGTCGTATTATAATAAGATTAAAGCAACTTTAAAAAAAGCATATAAAGAAGATAAGTTAAAAATAGATATTAATTCTCGAATTGGAATCATTAAAGAACAGGAGTCTCAACGTAATTTTCTTACTTTGGAGGAAGCCAAAAAATTATTTTCAACTCCTTGTCCCAAAAACATAGTGCTTCAAATCTCTATGTTTTCTGTTTTAACTGGTTTAAGATATTCAGATATTGCTAAATTAAAATGGAGTGAAGTAGAATATATTGAAAGTGATGGTTATTATATACGATTTAGGCAAAAGAAAACTGACGGAGCAGTAACATTTCCTATATCGGAAGAAGCTTTTAGAATTCTTGGCAGAAGAGGACAAGATTTTCAAAAAATTTTTGAAGGTTTAAAGAAGTGGGATGTAGATAGAACTTTGCCAATATGGCTTGCTAGTTCTGGAATAAACAAACACATTACTTTTCATTGTTTTAGGCATACTTACGCAACTTTGCAATTATCACTTGGCACTGATATTTTTACAATATCTAAGATGCTTGGTCATAAAAATGTTAAAACTACTCAGATATACGTCAAAGTACTGGATCAGAAAAAAAGAGATGCTAGTGATCGAATTTCGTTGGATTAGAATCTATGTGTAAACCTTAATTAATGTCAAATTACATGTAATTATAATATTAAAACATTTTAAGTTTAATTTATTTATTATTAGAGTGGCATGTCGAACATAACTTTTCATACATAAGTCTAGCACAAGGGTGTTTATTTTCATTTATACTGCAAAACTATGTACCAATTTGGGTGCGATTGCATGCTAGATTATAGGCTTGGATTGATTTAATAATGATGATGAGATCAATGAGTGTGGAGAAGAAAATTCAGCTTAAGCAAATTTAAGTAGAACAATCGATCGATTCTAGAACAAGTAAAAAGATCGATTACTATAGCATTAGCAACAACACCAGGAATGAAAAGAATGCGTTTTAGAATAGGAGATTCTTGGTATGATTTGCCAAGCGCTTGTGTAGTAAATGTTTTTAAAATAGCATTTGATTTCTTCAATAATTCAACTGATGCAAATTCTGTAAAAAGTATTACCTGAAAAAAGAACTACTTTACAAAATGCAAAAGATGTTACAATTAATACTGAGAGTAACTTGAATTTGTTTTCGAATCTTCTTCAAGATGCGTTATATGTAGGAAGTGGAGAAGTGATCAAATCAATTATAATAAATAGCATGGCCGAAGCAAATTTCCATTTTCATTTTTAATATTAAAAATGAGCAGTCTATAGAGATAAATACAAAGGAAATATCAGTTCGAATTTAACTGGTTAAAATAGGGGACAATAAATGTAAAATTACAAACGAGAATTTATTAAAAATTAAAAAGAAAACTTTTTTGAGTTGGTTTTCCTCTATTGTACTACTACACGCACTAGAGGATTTTTTATTGTACTATATCACGCAGCGCGTTTATCATAAATTTTATCTTAGATAGTTGAACACAAGTAATTTCACCCAACGGGTTAATTTATAATAGAATTCGTCAACAAGTATCATTGCGAGGAAATACACCTGCAGAAACTTTTCAGGAAAATCTATGGTATTAAATTCATAAAAAATACATTTTCAAGAACAACAGGCTATTAGAATATCATCAAACCAACAGAATAGATGTATAAGCTGTAATTGATATCAGAAAATGGTGTTTTAAGTGGTGTTCAAGCGGGACCACCTTCTGCAATTACTACTGTAGGAGGAGACTACCTTTTAACCTATTGCTTCTATAATTTTAATTTACCTACTACAGGAAATTATACTGTCGAATTTGTAAATCCACAAAATAGTGCTGTTATGGGTACTTGTACTTTTGATAGTGCCACCGGAACGGGTTCTACGCAACCTGTACTAGATCCAAATCCAGCTCCAATTATTACAGGGCCTGGCTCTAATACTACTGTCAATGCAGCCTTAACTCAGTATGAACTTAGTACAACAATTTATAGTTATGTTGCAAATGAATCCGTTACTTGGGCTTTAGCGGGTGGTAGTGATCAAGCTCGATTTAGCATCAATAGTGGCACAGGCGTCTTAGCATTTAACGTGGCTCCAAATTATGACACCCCTTCAGATAGTGATGCAAACAATACTTATTTAGTAACTGTCAAGGCAACCGATTTGTATGGAATTAGTACCACGCAAAATTTGGTAGTTACCATAAAAAGTAATTTGCCACCTACCGTTTCTACAATTTCTAATCTTAATTTATGTGCCGGAACATCTTCGAATAGTTTAAGTCTAGTGGTTTCAGATGATGTTACTCCAGTTGCTGATTTATTAGTTTCAGGAACATCAAGCAATCCAGCATTAGTTCCAAATACTAATATCGTTTTAGGCGGATCAGGAGCTAACAGAACTGTTGTTATAACTCCTTTAGCCGGTCAATTTGGAACTAGTACAATTACTTTAACCATTAAAGACACGAATGAAAAAACTACAACACGGAGTTTTATCGTTACTGTGGATCAAAATAAGGTAGTATCCTCTAATGGAATAACTACTGTGATTGTCAATGCAGCATCAGTTTTTGTTGATAATGCGATAACAATCAATGCTTCTACCAATGTCACAAATGCAAAAGTTTTCTTTAGTACAGGATTTGTATCCGGTGACATTTTGGAATATACAGGTACATTACCCACAGGTGTTACTAATGAGTTTAATGCTGCTACGGGCGTGCTTACCTTTACAGGGTCTGTAACTCCAGTGGAATTGGAGAATATCTTTAGAAACGTAAAAATTAGAACTTCGTCCACCAACATACAAAGTAGAGAAATAACCTTTTTAGCTGGAAATGCGTTACCTTTTGAGGGTAACAATCATTATTACGAGTTTGTTACTGCACCAAATATTTCGTGGACTGCTGCAAAAACTGCTGCAGATGCTTTACTGTTCAATGGATTGCAAGGATATTTAGCCACTATTACCAGTGCTCCTGAAAATGATTTTATTTCCTCTAAACTGAGCGGCCAAGGATGGTTTGGCGCATCAGATGTAGCTGTTGAGGGCAATTGGAAATGGATGACAGGACCAGAGACAGGTCAACAATTTTGGCAAGGAACAAGTTCTGGTAACCCAGTTAATGGATTTTACAACAAATGGGCTTCGGGAGAACCTAATAATCAAGGTGACGAAGATTATGGCCACTTTTTAGCAAATGGTCAATGGAATGATTATCCATTAAGTCTATCTGGTCAAATTCAAGGTTATGTGGTTGAATATGGCGGTATGCCAAATGAACCCTGCATATCTATATCCGATATAAAAAGTGTCGTAATTGTTTTAAATCAAGTTCCAACAATTTCTGGCATAGCTAATCCAACAATTGTTTGCCCAAATTCTGCAACAGATCCATTAAGTTTTACTATTGGGGATGAAAACACAGCCTTGAGCGATTTGATAATAAGCGGAACCTCTTCTAATACGACTTTAGTACCTAATGCAAATATAGAGTTTTCAGGAACGGGAGCTTCTAGAATTGTAACTGTTACTCCAACCACCGATGAAGTTGGTACAGCAATAATAACAGTGGTGGTAACTGATTCGTATACGACTACAGCCTCTACGAATTTTACGGTTACATTTGGCGACACCACTTTACCCACTATAACCGCTCCTGTTGCCGTTGCCACGGTGACCAATATAGATTGTACCGCTACTGGTGTAGTTTTAGGAACTCCTGTTACAGCCGATAATTGTTCCGTAGCCACAGTAACAAATGATGCCCCTACTGCTTTTGTTTTAGGAGCTACCACAGTCACTTGGACAGTTACAGATGGCGCAGGAAATGTTGCCACTGCTACCCAAGTAGTAACAGTTACTGACACCACTTTACCGACTATAACCGCTCCTGTTGCCGTTGCCACGGTGACCAATATAGATTGTACCGCTACTGGTGTAGTTTTAGGAACTCCTGTTACAGCCGATAATTGTTCCGTAGCCACAGTAACAAATGATGCCCCTACTGCTTTTGTTTTAGGAGCTACCACAGTCACTTGGACAGTTACAGATGGCGCAGGAAATGTTGCCACTGCTACCCAAGTAGTAACAGTTACTGACACCACTTTACCGACTATAACCGCTCCTGTTGCCGTTGCCACGGTGACCAATACAGATTGTACCGCGACTGGTGTAGTTTTAGGAACTCCTGTTACAGCCGATAATTGTTCCGTAGCCACAGTAACAAATGATGCCCCTACTGCTTTTGTTTTAGGAGCTACCACAGTCACTTGGACAGTTACAGATGGCGCAGGAAATGTTGCCACTGC
>NZ_LLWK01000027.1 GCF_001529295.1 Flavobacterium sp. TAB 87 | reverse complement strand
ATGACAGGAAATAGCTCCTAAATATAAAAAAACTTCCTATACCTATATATAAAGGGACATGTTGAATGTATCAAAACTTAAATTTCAGTCTTTTTGGATGGTTCTTTGTGCTGCGATCTCTTGCCAGTGTTTACTTAGATCTTCATAATTCACTGGTTTCGCTTCTTTTTGCTTGACTAACCTACCCGATTCGAATGCTCGATCTAGAATGGTTTCGATCAAATAATCTTCATTTACCTCATACGGCCTGTACTCTTCTTTTAAACTGATGTCAAATACATTGGCTGTGCCGTTCGCCCAAAAGGCTTTCCAACCGCTTTTTAGGTTTTTAACCAACTCGTAAGTTGTATTACCCGTTTGTCTGTGGATCAATTTTACTAAAATCTGACCTTGTTTGCGCGATAGTTTTTTAAGCTTGGCTTCAAATCCATTAGTAAGATAGTCTTCGACAATTTTGAAATACTTTTTTTTCTCTTTATTTGTTGACAAACGTTCCATGCCTTTGTTAAGCGCGGTCAATCTTTCTGCAGCAAGTTTGGCGTACGGGTAAGTTTTGTACACTCGATTTTGAAGAATCAAAAACTGTTTGTGCGTTTCAGCATCTAACTTTTCTTTGGTAATGATAATTTCGGGTAATTCGATAGTATCATTAAGTATCGAATCTTTTTCGGTTAACACATAACCCATCTGTGAATTTGCATTTGGAGTTCCTTGCGCGTGACCAATTATCGAAATAAAAAGCAAACAAAATAAATGATAGGTAAACTTCATTGAGTTATTAATTAAAATGTAAAATTATGCATTATCTATGCAACTGTGATACCAAATTTATAATTTAGCAAAAAAATATTTTTATGAGTACAAAATCAATTTTAAATAATGATTCAATGGCTTTTTTAGAAAGCTACCTTAATAATGCTTCACCAACGGGTTACGAAAGTAGCGGACAAAAAATTTGGATGGATTATCTGAAACCGTATGTGGATACTTTTATAACGGATACTTATGGAACTGCGGTTGGAATTATAAATCCAGATGCACCTTACCGAGTTGTTATTGAAGGACACTCAGATGAGATTTCTTGGTATGTGAACTATATTAATGAAGAAGGTTTAATTTATGTGATTAGAAATGGTGGTTCTGACCATCAAATTGCACCTTCGAAACGTGTCAACATTCATACTAAAAAAGGAATTGTAAAAGGTGTTTTTGGATGGCCTGCCATTCATACAAGAAATAGAGCAAAAGAAGAGCCTGCAAAAGTGGACAACTTGTTTATTGATATAGGTTGTTCTACCAAAGAGGAAGTTGAAAATTTGGGCGTTCATGTAGGTTGTGTAATTACATATCCTGATGAATTTATGATTTTGAACGAAAATAAATTTGTTTGTCGTGCAATTGACAATCGAATGGGTGGCTTTATGATTGCTGAAGTAGCACGTTTATTACACGAGAATAAAATCAAGTTACCTTTTGGTTTATACATCACCAATTCGGTACAAGAAGAAGTAGGTTTGCGCGGTGCCGAAATGATCACGAAAACAATCAAACCGAATGTTGCTATTGTAACCGATGTTTGCCATGATTCTACCACGCCAATGATTGATAAAAAAATTGAGGGAGAAACAAAAATTGGCGCTGGACCTGTGATAACTTATGCTCCTGCTGTACAAAATAATTTGAGAGAATTAATTTTAGATACGGCTGTTGCGAATAATATTCCGTTTCAACGTTTGGCTTCTTCAAGAGTTACAGGAACTGACACTGATGCTTTTGCTTACAGCAATGGTGGAGTTGCTTCTGCTCTAATTTCACTGCCGCTTCGTTACATGCACACTACAGTAGAAATGGTACATAGAGAAGATGTAGAAAATGTAATTAAATTGATTTATGAATCTTTATTGAAAATTGAAAACAATGCTACGTTTTCCTATTTTGAGTAAGGTTTAGAATTGAAACTATATTTAAAATGCGAATTTGAAAGTTTCAAATTCGCATTTTTTTTTATTTGAACTGAGCGAACACAATTAGTACAATTGAAATGAGGGCCAATAGTAATCCAACGTAATTCAGTTTAGATAACTTTTCTTTAAAGGCAATTACGCCAGCCAAACTTCCTAAAATAATAACACCCATATTCATTCCTGCAAAAACAGTAGATGGATTTTCTGAAAAAGCATGATGCGCTTTTAAATAAAATAAGATGTTTCCGAAGTTAAACAATCCTACCAAAAATCCGAAAAGTAAATTTTTAAAATTAAAAACTTCTTTTTTAATCAGTTGCTGATACAAAACCACAATTGCCATAATTAAGAAAGCAATCGCAAAAACCATAAACAAAGATGTGGTATACGGAACAAAAGTATAAATGGCTATCTTTTTAAACAGTATATCTATTACTCCAAATCCTAGAAAAACAAGAAGTGGATATTTCCAACTGGATTGGCTCGACTCTTTTATTTTAGAAAGAATACAGAATAGTGCTAAAAATCCGAAAAGAATTCCGATTATTTTGGACGTCGTAAATTCTTCTTTAAATATAAACCAAGCTGCCAAAATGGGAATGAAAAGCGATAATCGTTGTGCAGCATCGGTTTTTACAATTCCGATATTTTTAATAGACGCAATCAGAAACATAAAAACTACTGGCAATAAAATGCCCAAACTTCCGTAAACCACAAAAGGAGCATTCTCATCAATAGCACGTAATGTCGGTTCGAAAGCAAACAAGCAAAACAACATTGCAAAAAAGTAATTGAAAAGTACTATTTGAAAATTATTGTTTTCGTATTTACGGCTTATTTTAAAAATAATTCCGACCGAAACACTGCAAATTATACTCAATATTAAATACAACATAACTTTTAATTTAAATGAAAAAATAAGACTTAAGGATGAATTGATTATCAACTTCAATCAAAAAAGCCACTCAAATAAATGAATGGCTTTGTTCTGATTTGACTGTTATATATTAGATAAAAATCCTTAAAACATAATAAAATAAAGCAGCCAGTAAAGCAGAGATTGGGATCGTTAAAATCCAGGCCCAAACCAAACTTACCGTTACTCCCCAGCGGACTGCTGAAACTCGTTTTGTTAATCCAACACCAATAATAGAACCCGTAATAGTATGTGTTGTGCTTACTGGAATTCGTAAATGTTCTGTAAAATATAAAGTTAATGCTCCTGCAGTTTCGGCAGCGACACCTTCAAAAGAAGTAACTTTAGTAATTTTAGAACCCATTGTTTTTACAATTTTCCATCCGCCACTTAATGTTCCTGCTGCAATTGCAGAATAACAAGCTAATGGGATCCATTCTGGCATATTGGCCTTATTAACTCCATCTCCTAAAGAAACTTGTAACCAGCTCGGCATCGTAGCCAATGAAACATGTGCGTCATTAACATAAACGATTACTGCCGCTGCAATAATTCCCATTACTTTTTGAGAGTCATTTCCACCGTGTCCTAAACTAAATGCTGCTGAAGACAACAATTGCATTTTTTTAAGTGCTCGTTCGGATTGGTGATGGCTTAAACTACTAAACACCAAGCAAAATAAACTTACCGAAAGAATAATAAATCCAACTAAGAGCCATTTGATATTATGAGGTTCAAGAACAACACCCCAAAAATGAGAATTAATTCTTGGATCAACAACATCATAAATAAGCATATCACTGATAAACCAAACAGTCCCAATCATCAATAGAACAGTAAATACTTTTGGTAAAATAGTTTTCCTTGCTGAATTTAATAACCAAATTGAAATTAAATACGAAGCCAAAGCTCCAATTAAAGGGGCGAAGAAAATAAATGCAATAATGATAACTACTCCCGTTGGCATTGCTCCTGCTTTCCCTGGATCATACCAATTCACGATATTGTACCAATGCCTTGTTATAGTTTCTCCACCTTCAATAACGCTGTAATCCGAAAAACCATGCATAAAAATAGCATGAGCCATTGCTGCTCCAGCAAAACCACCAATTAAAGTGTGCGAAGAACTAGAAGGAATACCAAGCCACCAGGTTACCAAATTCCAACAAATTGCTGCAATTACACCAGCAAGAATAACCACTAGAGTGATATCGATCGTATGTGCTGTTTTTGCAACCGTATCTGCTACTCCAAATCCAAAAACCCAATAGGCCAAGAAGTTAAAAAACGCAGCCCAAACTACGGCTTGAAATGGAGTTAATACTTTAGTTGCAACCACTGTTGCTATAGCATTGGCTGCATCATGGAAACCATTAATGTAGTCAAAAACTAAAGCTAATATTATAATTATTATAAGTAAGGTCATACGTAATTACTTCAGAAAGAATAAATTAAATTAAGAATGTTTTACTGCGATTGACTCTAAAACACTTGCTACACTTTTACACTTGTCTGTAGCTGATTCTAAAACAGATAAAACCTCTTTGTACTTAATGATGTTTTTAACATCGGTTTCATTTTCGAAAATTTCAAAAACCGCTTTATTGTAAACGTTATCTGATTTATTTTCTAATTTACTTATTCTTGCACAAGCTGCCTTAATTTTGTCTGAATTTTTAAAATCACGCAATTCTTTTACCGCAGTTTGTATATTTTGACATGCTTCTAAATTAATCTCTGTCATTTTACGGATTGATTTAGTGATCTTGTCCACCTGATACAAGCGCATAATACTAGATGCACCGTGCAATCTATCTGCAACGTTGTCAATTGACGTTACCAAAGAGTGAATGTCTTCTCTATCAAAAGGAGTGATAAAATTTCTACTTAATTCCAAATTGGTTTGACGGGTAATATCTTCTCCTTTTTGCTCGAATCCATCAATTTTCTTAAAAAGAATTTCTCTTTCTTTTAAAGGAAGGTTCACCGCCTCATGCAAGTTAGAAGCTAATTCTACTAAATTACTTGAAGCGTCTTCAAAAAGCGGAAAGAATTTTTTATCCTTAGGTACTAAAAATTGGAAAATACTATTTATTGACATTTTATTATTTTTAAGGATACAAAATTACATCAATTATTTTTTGCAATGTTAAGCTAATGTTAACAAATCGCTTTCGATCTGTAGACTATCCAAAAATAAAATCGTTTTCTCAATATCGTAATGCAAAATTCGGTCTTCGGTCACTAAAGGAACTTCTACACGATAACTACTTAAGAACATTTCAATAAAATCGCTCGATTTTAATGGACTTCTATAATGTACTGCCTGGCTTGCATTCATTAATTCGATTGCTAAAATACATTCTAAATTATCTAGAATTCGCAAGGCCTTCGTTGCACCGTTAGCGCCCATACTCACATGATCTTCTTGTCCGTTACTCGAAACAATACTATCAACGCTTGCTGGAGTAGCCAACTGCTTGTTTTGACTTGCAATACTTGCAGCAGTATATTGTGGAATCATAAATCCCGAATTTAGACCAGGATTATCTACTAAAAAAGCAGGAAGATTACGCAATCCCGAAATTAATTGATAGGTTCTTCGCTCAGAAATACTTCCTAATTCTGCCAAGGCAATTCCGATAAAATCTAAAGCCAAAGCCAAAGGTTGTCCGTGAAAATTTCCACCAGAAATAATTTCGTCACTATCTACAAAAACATTTGGATTGTCTGTTACCGAATTAACTTCTGTTTTAAAGACTTTTTGCACGTATTCGATCGCGTCCTTTGAAGCTCCATGCACTTGAGGCATACATCTAAAGGAGTAAGGATCCTGAACGTGAGATTTATTCTGAGCAATTATCTCACTTCCTTCTAAGAATTCTTTGATGCGATTTGCCGTTTGAATTTGTCCTTTATGCGGTCTAATAAAATGAATCAGCTCATTAAAAGGCTCTATTCTGCCATCAAACCCTTCCAAAGATATTGCACCGATTAAATCGGCTAAATACGATAATTTGTATGCTTTTAAGATAATATGAGTTCCATAAGCACTCATGAACTGGGTACCATTCAACAAAGCTAATCCTTCTTTAGATTTTAAGATAACAGGATCCCATTTGAATTTTTCCAAAACTTCAGCCGATGAAACTTTCTTTCCTTCGTAGCAAACTTCACCTAATCCTAATAAAGGCAAAGATAAATGCGCCAAGGGAGCCAAATCGCCAGAAGCACCTAAAGAACCTTGCGTATATATTATTGGTAGAACATCATTGTTGAAAAAATCTACTAAGCGCTGAACAGTTTCCAACTGTATGCCTGAGTAACCGTAACTTAAAGATTGAATTTTAAGAAGCAACATTAATTTCACAATATGCGATGGCACTTCGTCGCCAGTACCACAAGCATGAGATTTAACTAGATTTTCTTGCAGTTTAGATAGATTTTCATTTGAAATTTTTACATTACAAAGCGATCCAAAACCAGTATTTATGCCATAAATGGGACCAGAATGTGACGCCATCTTTTTATCTAAATAATCTCTGCATTTCAAAATGTTAACTTTTGCTTCATCTGAAAGCTCGATTTTCTTCTGTTCCATTACAATTTCTTGAATGATTTCAAAAGTAAGCAGCTCGTTTGTTATATAATGGATATTGTTCATTAGTTTTTTATTTTCGAGGCCAAAATTCAACAAATCCACATTAAAAAGCAATGAATTTTACGATTATTTCAAAATTCAACTAAAAATGACACTTCAACTTTTGGATAGAAAATTTCGGTAGCTTTTTTTAAATTACTTACAATTGGATACAAAAAACAATCAAATTTTATTTTTTTAAGAAACAAATAAAGAAAAACATACAATTAAACTGTTTTAAACGAGATAAAAAATTGAAATTTAGGAAAATATTAAATATTAAATATACGAATATGATACTTTAACTCTACATAATTTAACAAAAGCTCAGTATTAATTTCCTGACAAAGAAAAAATTATAAAATTCACAAAAAAGCTTGTCTTACTTTTTGTTCCCTACAAAAAGAGCTACTTTTGAAATATCAAAATGAAAAATAATAGCACCACATATCATTCTACACTTGCAATTCCGTCTGGAGTTGTAACTGCTATTATTACAACATCTACTACTACAACTACTACCCTTTAGGGGTATACATTTTTACATATAATCCTGTTGTTGCTCTTTTTTCGAAAAAGAAGAAAGTCATTGGATACGTATAAACATTCGCATTTATAAAATAAAAAACACACAATGAAAGTATTAAAATTTGGTGGATCATCAGTTGCCAATGCCCAAAATATAAAATTAGTTCTTGATATTATTAACCATAAATCAGAAAAAGAAAAATTAGTCGTTGTTGTTTCTGCCTTAAGCAAAGTAACGGATATGCTACAATTGGCAGCGGCAAAAGCGGCGGCAAATGACGAAAGCTTTAAAGAAATTATTGCCGAAATTGAAAAGAAACACCTTGATACTCTAAAAGAATTTATTCCGGTAAGTGAGCAAAGCAGCTTGTTGAGTCATATAAAACGAATAATTAATCACTTAGAAACCTTACTAGATGGTTGTTTTCTACTGGGAGAATTATCACCCAGAACGGCTGATACAATTTTAAGTTTTGGCGAACTACTCTCTTCATTTGTAATTTCTGAAGCTTTAAAGAAAACGAACCCTAATAGCGGTTACAAAGACAGCCGTGAATTAATAAAAACCAACAATCATTTTGGAAAAGCAGCCGTAAACTTTGAGATAACGAACCAATTAATAAATGACTATTTTAGTATTAATTCGAATCAAGTCGTTGTAATTCCGGGGTTTATCGGGTCAACTGCTGACGGCATTGTAACTACCTTAGGACGCGGCGGTTCAGATTACACTGCTGCTATTTTAGCCAATGCTCTCGATGCAAAAGAATTACAAATCTGGACTGACGTGAACGGAATGTTTACAGCGAACCCTAAAATTGTAAAACAAGCGCAATCCATTGCAACGATCTCATATCAAGAAGCGATGGAATTATCACATTTTGGTGCAAAAGTTTTGTATCCACCCACAATTCAACCGGTTTTACGAAAAAACATTCCAATAATCATTAAAAATACCTTCAATCCAGAGGCCGAAGGAACTTACATTTCGAACAGTAATATTCCGCATGACAATCCTGTAAAAGGAATTAGCTATATTGATAAAATTACGTTAATTACTTTAGAAGGTCCCGGAATGATTGGGGTTTCTGGTTCATCTAAACGTTTATTTGAAGTTTTATCGTCAGAGCAAATCAACGTTATTTTTATTACACAAGCTTCATCTGAGCATTCAATATGTATTGGTGTTCTAAGCTCTGATGCTGAAAATGCCGAAATTGCGATCAATAAAGCTTTTGAAGTTGAAATTTTACAGCATAAAGTAGATCCGTGTATCGTCGAAAACAACTTGTGCATCATTGCTTTGGTTGGTGAAAACATGAAAAATCATCAAGGTTTGAGCGGAAGAATGTTTAGTACTTTAGGAAAAAATAACGTAAATATTCGTGCCATTGCGCAAGGTGCTTCCGAGAGAAATATCTCGGCAGTAATTAACGAACGTGATGTTAAGAAAGCGTTGAACACTTTACACGAAAATTTCTTTGAGGAAAATACAGTTCAATTGAACTTATTCGTTATGGGAGTTGGAAACGTCGGTGAAAAATTCATCGAACAAATTCACAGTCAACGAAAGTTTTTAAAGGAAAATTTAAAAATAAATGTGCGTGTCATTGCCTTGTCCAATTCAAGAAAAATGATTTTTGATGAAGATGGAATTTCATTGAAAGAATGGCAAGCCAAACTGGATAACGGAGAAACTGCTGATAAAGATGTTTTTATCGAAAAAGCAAAAGACTTGAATTTACGCAATAGCATATTTGTAGATATTACTGCAAATGCAAGTGTATCTGAAACTTATGCGTCGTTTTTAAAACAAAGTATCGCTGTAGTAACTTGTAATAAAATTGCTTGTTCTTCGGCATATGACAATTATAAAAAACTAAAAACATTATCACGCCAATACAACGCCCCATTTTTGTTTGAAACTAATGTTGGTGCTGGTTTACCAATTATTGATACCGTAAAAAACCTTATTGCCTCTGGTGATAAAGTGAATAAAATACAGGCTGTTTTATCAGGAAGTTTGAACTTTATCTTTAATAATTTTGATGAAAACAATTCTTTTCATGATGTTGTTAAAGAAGCAGGCGTTCAAGGTTTTACAGAACCAGATCCTAAAATTGATTTGAGCGGAATTGATGTTGCTCGTAAAATATTGATTTTAATTCGCGAAAGCGGCTACGAAATGGATATTGATGCCATCGAGAACAAATCATTTATGCCTGCAGCCTGTTTGGCAACCACAAATAATGATGATTTTTTTGCTTCTTTAACTAAAAATGCAGCTCATTTTGAAGCGATTTATAAAGAAGCTTTAAGCAAAGATTCTAGATTGAAATATGTAGCAACATTCGAAAATGGAAAAGCAAGTGTTGGCTTAGAATTTATACCGAAAGACCATCCATTTTACAATTTGGAAGGAAAAGACAATATTGTTCTATTTTACACAGATCGTTATGTTGACCAACCTTTGTTGATAAAAGGCGCAGGTGCTGGTGCAGCTGTTACGGCTTCAGGGATTTTTGCAGATGTAATAAGAATTGGAAATAACTAGAAAGACAAAAATAACGCGGCAGCGGTAAAAGTAAAACCGCCAAAAACGAAAATTTGCCAATCTGAACCTATATTATAATGAATGAAATAAAAGTTTTTTGTCCAGCTACTATTGCGAACCTTTCTTGCGGATTTGATGTCCTAGGATTGTGTTTGGATAATGTGGGCGACGAGATGATTATTCGAAAATCAACCCAAAAAGGTATTAGAATTACTAAAATAGAAGGAGCCGATTTGCCACTTGAAACAGAAAGAAATGTAGCTGGTGTTGCCTTATTAGCGATGTTAGAAGAAGTTAACGCTGATTTTGGTTTTGAAATAGAAATATACAAACACATCAAAGCTGGTAGCGGAATTGGCAGCAGTGCTGCGAGTTCGGCTGGTGCTGTCTTTGGTGCTAATGAATTATTAGGCAGACCGTTTACCCGAAAAGAATTGGTAAAATTTGCCATGCAAGGCGAAAAATTAGCCTCAGGAAATGCGCATGCAGATAACGTTGCTCCTGCCCTATTGGGTGGCTTTACTCTAGTTCGCTGTTCGTCGCCGTTAGATATTATTAAAATTGAAAGTCCGTCGCTATTGTACGCTACTGTGATTCATCCGCAAATTGAACTAAAAACTTCTGACGCACGTTCTGTATTAAAACAAACTGTTTCCTTAAAAAGTGCGATTACCCAGTGGGGAAATGTGGGGGGTTTGATTGCTGGTTTATACACCAAAGATTACGAACTAATAGGTCGCTCGCTGCACGATGAAATTGTAGAACCTTTGCGAAGCGTTTTAATTCCCGGTTTTGACCTAATTAAGCAAACTGCTTACGAGCATGGTGCGTTGGGTTCTGGAATTTCAGGTTCTGGACCTTCTATTTTTGCATTAAGCAAAGGAAAAGAAAATGCAGATAAAATTGCAGCAGCCATGTGCGCTGTTTATGACAAAATGAGTTTGCCTTATGAAATTCATGTTTGCAAGGTGAACGACGAAGGAATGAGAATTATAGAATAAGTATTAAGTTATGAGTAGTAAGTAGTACTATTATTAGACACTTACACTCTTTATTAATTTTTTAAGAAATGAAATATTACAGTTTAAACCACAATGCACCAAAAGTTTCTTTTAAAGAAGCAGTTATTCAAGGATTAGCTTCTGACAAAGGTTTATATTTCCCTGAAGAAATCGCTCCGTTAGAAAAGAGTTTTTTTGAGAATATTGAGAATCTAAGCAATGAAAAAATTGCGTATGAAGTCATCAAACAATTTGTTGGAGATGCTATTCCAAATACCATTTTACAAGATATTGTAGATGAGACTTTATGTTTTGATTTTCCTTTAGTGGAAGTTGAAAAAGGAATCTACTCTTTAGAATTATTTCACGGACCTACGATGGCTTTTAAAGATGTAGGAGCACGTTTTATGTCGCGCTGTTTGGGTTATTTCAACAAGGACAAAAAAGACAATAAAAATACCGTTCTAGTTGCTACTTCAGGAGATACTGGCGGTGCAGTGGCTAACGGATTTCTGGGTGTTAAAGGCGTTGATGTGGTCATTTTATATCCTTCAGGAAAAGTAAGTGACATTCAAGAAAAGCAATTGACAACTTTAGGTCAAAATATCAAAGCTTTGGAAGTTGACGGCGTTTTTGACGATTGCCAAGACATGGTCAAAAAAGCATTTTTAGATGAAGCTTTAGCTCATAAAGGTTTAACCTCTGCAAATTCAATTAATATTGCGCGCTGGTTGCCACAAATGTTTTACTTTTTCTTTGCTTACAAAACATTGAAAAGTCAAAACAAAAAATTAATATTCTCTTGTCCTAGCGGTAACTTTGGCAATATTTGCGCTGGAATTATGGCTAAGAAATTAGGCTTACCAATAGAACATTTTGTTGCAGCGACCAATGTAAACGATACTGTTCCCCGATTTTTAAAAAATGGAAACTACGATCCAAAACCTTCAAAAGCAACGATTTCTAATGCGATGGATGTGGGTAATCCGAGTAATTTCATCAGAATTCAAGAATTATACAATAATGATTTAAAGGCTTTTGAAAAAGACTTTTCTTCTTTTAGCTATACCGATGCTGAAACTTTGGCAGCTATGAAAACCATTTACATTACAGATGGCTACATTGCTGAGCCACATGGCGCAGTTGGTTACTTAGGTTTAAAAAAAGAACTAGAAAATTATGACAACGCAATCGGAATTTTTCTAGAAACGGCACATCCTATTAAATTTTTAGATGTAGTTGAACCCACATTGGGCGTTAAACTTCCCATTCCTACCCAAATAGAAAGTGTGATGGGTAAGGATAAAGTAAGTACAAAAATTGCAACTTATGAAGAATTGAGAGACTTTTTAAATGCAAACTAAAGTTTTACTATTTAAATAAAAAAAAGGCGATGTTTCTTAAAACATCGCCTTTTTTTAACTAACCAAAACCAAAATAATAAATAACCAGTTTATTACACCACAAAGATACTGTAGTAGTACAAGCGATTGTGCCAAAATACAGTTATTACTTTGTTTATTAATTGTTAAAAAAAAATAATAATTACAATCACGGGGTATGGTAAAGCCTGAAATCTAACAATTTGCAAGCCTCATAATGCTTTTGATGCAACTCTTCTACAATATCGATCAAATCTTCTTCTTCTTGACAAAGTCTAAAAAATGCAAAGTCCAATTGCATGCTGGTCATTTTTGGTGGTAATGAAATGCCGTAACCCGAAATTGCTCTTGCCCCAGTTACATCCAAAAAATATTGCGCCTCTTCCGAAGCTAAATCTAGCACTTTAATATTCGAAAAGTGAACAATTTTGCCTTTCAACTTTCCTTCAAAAAGTTCGGCTATTTCTTGTAAACTATAAAAGTAGTCATGTAAGCAAATCATATTATCTTGACCTGGCACCACAAGATAGATTATTTCGTAGTCCTTAAAATTATGATCATCGTAAAGTAGTGCGCCCAAACTTTCTTCTAGTCCTTCAATGGTATCACATGCTTTATAAATACTAGAAACGCCATGAGCAAAAGCCAATTTTTCTAAACCATTTACAACTTCTGTAGTTGTGTTAATTTCTACATCGGTTACTGCTTCAAGGCAAAAAATAAAAGTTTCATTTTCCATCAATAAAAGTGTTTTTCTCAACATTTAAAAAAACGAAGTTACACTTTTATAAAAAATACGACAATCAGAATTTACTTTAATTAGAAGTAACCGTTTTTGGAGAAATTCTTGATATTTCTAGTAAATAAGTTCCGTCAGGTAAATCATTAATATTAACTACTGCATTGATACTCCCTAAAACTTTTTGTTACTGTGAGAAAATCTCAATTGCTTTCTGATTAGTACCAATTAATTCAGTTCCTATCGTAGGACTACTTTTCTTTGTAACTACAGCAGTTTTTACAGGAACTTTATCCGTTCTTTTTAATTTAGCCAAATCTCGTTGTAGCAGGATAATCGATGATTTTTCCTTAAAATAAATTGGAGAAACGTGCTCACTAGTTAGCGCTACATAAAAAATCTTAAGATCATCTTTATCTGCATTTATACCAACGGTCGAATTTATTTTCCTAAACTAAAAAAAGTGCGTCTAGTAAACCGTTCTGTGGTTTTTTTAGACGCAATTAACTCGCCGTTGCGATATATATTTGAATTCGTATCATCAAAAGTAGCAACATAATTATACCATAAATCTGCCGCTAAAGAAGTACTAGCTCTGATATCATTTGATGGCCTCCAACCTTCTAAACTTAGATTTGAATTTGAATTAAAAGCAGCTTGGTGTATTAATCCGAAATACTGAGCATTATAGGTCGTTCCATAAACCCGAATATAATTTGCTTCCGCGATGTCATTAAATTTTACCTATAGCAACTTTTCGAGCAGCATTATTTTGCGGTAGATCATTAATCAGTACTTCTACATCTGTAGTAGCCAAATGCAAAGGGCTGTTAGCGATTCCAAATCGATCACTTACATAAGTCGGCTATCCATAAAAGTAATTGTGGTAGCTGTATTTATAATAGTAGCATTAAAAGTAAATTCTTGAATTGCCGTTTGAGCATTTATGACAACGCTGTTAGCCATCAGTAGTGGTCGCAAAGTCTTTTCATAATAAATAGAATTTAGGAGCTGAAAGCAAGTAAGGCGCCTCAGTCAAGCGAAAGTATATTTTTAAAATGATGCTTGAAAAGGAGACCGTCCATCGGCAAAGGAAGTAGAATAACCAGCAATACATAGAAATACGTAACAGCCATTTTAACTGTTCATTGTGCTACAAAATCTTTAAGAGCAAGTGAGAAAAAAAATCGCATAAAAAAACTCCAAACTTGCATTTGGAGTTTTTATGTTATTGAACAAAATTATTTTACAAATTCTATTTTTTGTGCTTCCTCTTCGTTTATACTATCAAAGAAACCTTGATCATTCATCCAATCATCACTAAATACTTTACTCATGTAGCGTGATCCGTGATCAGGAAAAATAGCGATAACATTGCTGTTTTTATCAAATTCGCCTTCTTCTGCATATTGTCTAATCGCTTGCAAAACTGCTCCTGAAGTGTATCCTACAAAAAGACCTTCTTTTCTTGTAATTTCTCTCGCAGCGTGCGCGCTTTCTTCATCAGTAACCTTAATAAACTTATCAATAAGATCAAAATCTGTTGCTGATGGAATTAAATTTTTACCCAATCCTTCAATACGATACGGATATATTTCCTTTGTATCAAATTCTTTGGTTTCATGATACTTCTTTAAAACGGAACCAAAAGCGTCCACTCCTAAAATTTTAATAGCTGGATTTTGCTCTTTTAAAAACTTGGCAGTTCCTGAAATTGTTCCTCCTGTACCGCTGCACGCTACCAAATGGGTAATTTTACCATTGGTTTGGTTCCAGATTTCTGGACCCGTAGTGTTGTAATGTGCATCGATATTTAATTGATTAAAGTATTGATTGATGTAAACCGAACCTTTTGTCTCTTCATGCAATCGTTTGGCAACACTGTAATAAGATCTTTCATCGTCTGCAGATACATGCGCGGGACAAACATAAACTTTGGCTCCCAAACTGCGCAACATATCAATTTTATCTTTCGATGATTTTGAACTTACAGCCAAAATGCAACTGTACCCCTTTATAATGCTAACCATTGCTAAACTAAAACCGGTGTTACCACTGGTTGTTTCAATAATGGTATCGCCTGGAGTCAAAATTCCTTTCTTCTCGGCTTCTTCAATAATATATAAGGCAATTCTATCTTTTGAGGAATGTCCCGGATTAAAAGCTTCTACCTTCGCGTAGAAATTTCCTTCTAACTTTTCGGTGACTTTGTTTAGCTTAATAAGCGGTGTATTGCCTATTAACTCTAGAACATTATTGTAAGCGTTTATTTCTTCTTTCATAAAAAAATAGTTAATCGAGTTGTACTAACTAAAACTCGATAGGGTGCAAATTTAACAAAAAAAATCTAATTAGATTTTAATTTTCTCTAAATCTAATAAAAAACTAAACTCTTTGGCTAACTCTTTTAGTGCCTCGAAGCGTCCTGAAGCACCGCCATGACCCGCATCCATGTTAGTATCTAAAAATAATAATTTTTCTGTAGTTTTATTTTGTCGCAGTCTTGCAACCCATTTGGCAGGTTCCCAATATTGCACCTGTGAGTCGTGTAAACCAGTAGAAACGTACATATTAGGATAATCCTGCTTTTTAACGTTATCGTATGGTGAATACGAAAGCATGTACTCAAAATACTCTTTTTTGTTCGGATTCCCCCATTCGTCATACTCTCCTGTTGTCAACGGAATCGTATCATCGAGCATAGTCGTCATCACGTCTACAAATGGAACTTGTGCAATCATCCCGTTGTATAATTCTGGCGCCCAATTGGCCACAACTCCCATTAATAATCCACCAGCAGAACCACCTTCGGCATACAGATGTTCGGGTGAAGTGTACTGTTGATTTATTACATATTTAGAACATGTGATGTAGTCAGAAAACGTGTTTTTCTTTTTTAATAATTTACCGTCTTCATACCAGTCTCTTCCTAAATCTTCGCCTCCGCGAACGTGAGCAATTGCATACACAAAACCTCTGTCTAACAGAGACAAACGGGTAGACGAAAAATAAGCATCCATAGTAACACCATAAGAACCGTAGGCGTACATTAGCAAAGGATTGCTACTATCTTTCTTCAATCCTTTGCGATAAATCATCGAAATCGACACTTTCACTCCATCTTCAGCTGTTGCCCAAACTCGCTCCTCTACATAATTTTCTTTATCAAATTTTCCTCCTAAAACTTGTTGCTCTTTTAGTACTGTTTTGACTTTTGTCTTCATATTAAAGTCAATTATTGAAGCAGGAGTTGCCAACGACTGATAACTGTATCGTAAAACATCTGTATCGAAGTCAAGGTTGGTCGTACTGTAGGCGCTGTATGTTTCGCTATCAAAAGGCAAATAGTAATCGGTTGAACCGTCCCAAGATTGAATACGAATGCGATTTAATCCGTTCGAACGTTCTTCTAAAACTAAAAAGTTTTTAAAAATTTCAATTTCTTCCAACAAAACATCTTCTCGGTGCATGATCACCTCTTTCCAATGCTTTTTTTCTGTAGCATTTTCGGGAGTTTTCATCAATTTAAAATTGGTTGCTTTGTCTTTATTGGTTAAAATATAAAAATGATCCTCAAAATGAGAAATACTATATTCTAGGCCTCTAATTCTTTTTTGAAAAATTTTAAATTCAGCATCAGGAGTATCCGCATTCACGATTCTAAATTCATTCGTTAATGTGCTGCCCGAAGCAATGACTATGTACTTCCTAGATTTTTCTTTTCCGATAGAAACATCAAACGTATCATCTGTTTCATCAAATACTAAGATATCATCAACTACATCAGTATTTAATTTGTGTTTAAAAACCTTATCAGAACGCAGCGTTACTGTGTCCTGCTTGGTGTAAAAAATTGTCGAATTATCATTGGCCCAAAGAGAGCTTCCTGTTACATTCTCTATTTTGTCAGGTAAAATTTGGTCTGTTTCGAGATCTTTTATCTGAACTGTGTAGATGCGACGACCAACAGTGTCCATTGCAAAACTTATAAATTTGTTGTTTTCGCTAACACTAAGTCCGCCTAATTTAAAATAAGCATGACCTTCTGCCATTTTATTACAATCGAATAATATTTCTTCAGCAGCAGTTAAACTTCCTTTCTTACGAGCGTAAATCGGATAGCCCTTTCCTGTTTCAAAACGTGTAATATAAAAATATCCATTATAGAAATAAGGCACCGATGAATCATCTTCTTTTATTCTTGCTTTCATTTCTTCGAAAAGTGAATGCTGAAAGTCTTTGGTATGCGCAGTCATTGTATTATAATAGTCATTCTCCTGATTTAAGTACGCTATCACCTCAGGATTTTCACGATCATTTAACCAAAAATAATTGTCAACTCTGGTCGTTCCAAATTTTTTTAGGTTTGTAGGATTTAGTTTAGCAATTGGAAATTGTAAATCTTTTGTCATTATTTGTGCTTTCGTTTGTATAAAAGAAGCTGCAAAAATAAGGCAAAGCAATTTTAAAAGAGCGCTGTTTTTCATCTAATTTAACATTGATTATTGAACTAATTTACTAATTTCGTACTAGATAATTTAAAATTATACAAAATGGATTTAATGGGAATGATGGGTAAACTTAAAGAAACCCAACAAAAAATTGAAGATACAAAAAAGCGTCTGGACACTGTTTTGGTTGATGAAGAGAGTGCAGATGGCTTGTTAAAGGTTACATTAACAGCTAATACTAAAATAAAATCGATTTCTATTGCTGACTCTTTGTTAGAAGATAAAGAGCAATTAGAAGATTATTTGATTGTTACTTTGAACAAAGCGATTGAAAAAGCAAGTAGCATTAATCAGACAGAATTAGACGCCGTTACCAAAATGGATATGCCAATGATTCCTGGAATGGATGAATTGTTTAAATAAAAAACTGCTTATTTAAAGCGAACACATCAATAGACGATTATATTTATAGTCGTCTTTTTTTATATATT
The DNA here is from genome assembly GCF_001529295.1 of Flavobacterium sp. TAB 87. Taxonomy (GTDB): domain Bacteria; phylum Bacteroidota; class Bacteroidia; order Flavobacteriales; family Flavobacteriaceae; genus Flavobacterium. Next base: position 55,602 of record NZ_LLWK01000027.1, on the reverse strand, counting down.
TGAAGAAAATAAAATAAAAATCTATGTTTAAACTACTTGCTCAAATTAATAAGTTCTTACTGCCTAGTTTTACAAAACAAAGATTAGATTTAGCAAAAGCAACCAAATGGCAAATGGCCGTTATTGGTTACCGCTATTTTGTAACTACCAGAGCATTAAGCTAATAATTTTAAATATATGAATAAAAAATGGAGCTAATTTAGCTCCATTTTTGTATATCTAATAATTTTATTTAACTCAGAATGTTATAATCCTAAAACCTTTGCCGTACGATCTCTAACCGTATGTAGCAATTCTGGTTTGTCATTTAAAGTTTGACCAAATGAAGGAATCATTTCTTTAAATTTAGATTGCCATTCGATAGTTTTTGCTTGCTCATGAAAACACTTATCAATCAAGCTCAGCATAATCGACACTGCAGTCGAAGCACCTGGCGAAGCACCTAACAATACTGCCATTGTTCCGTCGTGAGTAGTGATTACTTCTGTTCCAAATTCTAAAACACCTCCTTTTTTCTCATCGTTTTTAATCACTTGTACACGTTGTCCTGCTCGTTCTAATACCCAATCTTCTGCTTTGGCAGTAGGTAAATATTCGCGCAAAGCATCAATACGATCATCTTGTGACTGACGCACTTGTTGAATTAGATATTTAGTTAAAGGAATATTTTTAATTCCCGCTGAAAGCATAGGTATAATATTGTCAAACTGAATAGAAAGTGGTAAATCTGTGTACGAACCATTTTTTAAAAATCGAGTCGAAAATCCAGCAAAAGGTCCAAATAATAATTGTTTTTCACCATCAATTACACGGGTATCAACGTGCGGAACTGACATTGGTGGTGCACCAACACTAGCTTTTCCGTATACCTTTGCTGCGTGCTGCGCAATAACTTCTGGATTTGTACATTTTAACCATTGGCCACTAACGGGAAAACCTCCGTAGCCTTTTCCTTCAGGAACATCTGCTTTTTCTAGCAATGGCAAAGAGCCACCTCCTGCTCCAATAAATAAAAACTTAGTATCTATTTTACTTTTTTTACCAGTAGCGAGATCTTTTACTTTCACTCTCCAGGTTTTGTCTTCTAACTGCTTTAACTTTTTTACTTCATGATGAAAATGCATTGTTACTCCGTCTAATTTCGACAAATAGTCAAACATACTTCGTGTTAAGGCACCAAAATTAACATCTGTACCAATTGGCATAGATGTCGCTGCAACTGGCTCTACAATATCTCTTCCTTTCATGACCAAAGGCATCCATTTTGCCAGGACCTCAAAATCTTTACTAAAAACCATTTCTTGAAATAAAGGATGCTTTGTTAACGCTTCAAAACGTGTTTTTAAAAATGCTACGTTTTCTTGTCCCCATACAAAACTCACGTGCGGAATGCCTTTTATAAAATTTTCTGGTGCAGGCAATTTACTCTGCTCGACTAAGTACGACCAAAACTGACGAGAGATTTCAAATGATTCGGCTATAGCAACTGCTTTTTTAGTTTCAACACTTCCGTCTTCTTTCTGAGGAGTGTAATTAAGCTCACAAAATGCTGAATGTCCTGTTCCTGCATTATTCCAAGCATCAGAGCTTTCGGCAGCAGCAACATCAAGTCTTTCGTAAATTTCAATTTTTAAATCAGGTTGTAACTCTTTTAACATAACTCCAAGAGTTGCGCTCATAATACCTGCGCCTATTAGTACAACCTCTGTATTTGAACGCATTATAGTGTCGGTCATCGCGATTTTATTTAAGAAAGCGCAAAGATACTTTATAAAATTTCAAAAAAAAAGTAAATTTTTTATCTTAAAAGTTATAGAATCCAATAGACTACTATTTGGTTATGATTTTAAAATCGTCTAGAAGCGAGATAATCTTGTAACATAATTGTTGAAGAAATTTCATCGATCAATGCTTTATTCTGACGCTGTTTCTTACTTAATCCACTATCAATCATTGTTTGGAACGCCATTTTTGAAGTAAACCGCTCGTCCATACGTACCACTTTCATGTCTGGAAAAATATTTGAAAAGTGAGTCACAAAACCTTTTATAATGTTAGCACTTTCTGAAGGTTGACCGTTCATTTGCTTAGGCTCGCCAATTACCACCACTTCTACCTTTTCTTTAGAGAAATAGTCTTTTAAGAAATCAATCAGAGCATGAGTTGGAATTGTAGTGAGTCCAGAAGCAATGATTTGCATTTCGTCTGTCACTGCAATTCCAGTGCGTTTTTGTCCGTAATCTATTGCTAGAACTCTTGGCATAATTTGATAATTTTGAGCAAAGATAACAAAAACAAAGAGGAGAAATTTTCAAAAAAAAACATCCGTTTCGAATCAATCAAAACGGATGCTTTACACTACATCAATTTATTTAAAAAAACTATCTATTAAAAAATCGGCCAAAAAAACCTTTTTCTTCTTCTTCCTTATCTTCCACAACATTTTCAGTAAATGCTTGTTGCTTTTGCTGTGCTCTTTCGTGTTCGAAAATAAGATCTTTAATATATTCTACATAAGTTCGGTTCTTTTCTTCTAGGAAACCAATCAAATATTTTTCGCTATATTTCACTCCACTTGCTGCCTCAATTTGTAATAACTTTTTGTACAAAGGTTCAATGCTCATCGAAATGACTTCCTGTGCAACAGACTTTCTTCTTCCAAATATGTTAGCAATTTCTCCATTTTCATCTTTAGTAACTTCAAAATCGGTAACAACCCAATAGTAACGACCTGATTTGGCTAAATTTTTAACAATGGCATGAAAATTATTCCCTTGTTTCAAATTTTCCCACAACACTTTAAAAATAACTTTAGGCATGTCTGGATGTCTAATGATATTATGAGGCTGCCCCATAAGCTCATAATCTTCATAGCCACAAACGTCTACAAAAACTTCATTCGCATATTCTATAATTCCGAACGAATTAGTTTTACTCATAATAGTCTGGGTCTTATCCCAAGAAACTTCCTTGTCAATAATTGTTGGTGTGAACTGCGATTGATTGTCTAAACTCATTTCGAAATAATTAAAATGTTATATGATTTAAAGCGTACAAAAGTACAAGGATGAAATAGCTTTAATACTGATAAATATCAGTAAAACAGTAAAAACGAAGAAATTGGATCGACTTGATTGAAGATGGTATATCACAAAAACAATTAAAATGTTACTATCGAGTGGCTGTATTTGTTTTAAAAAGAAATCGAATTATCTTTGTTGAAAATCTAAAAAACATGAATTCTTTACAAACAATTATAGAACAAGCTTGGGAAAACAGAGCTTTGTTACAAGAAACTGCTACCACTGATGCAATTAGAGACGTTATTGCACTTTTGGATGCAGGAAAACTACGTGTAGCTGAACCAATTGGTGACAAGTGGCAAGTTAACGAGTGGGTGAAAAAAGCAGTAGTATTGTATTTTCCTATTCAGAAAATGGAAACTTGGGAAGCTGGAATTTTCGAATACCATGATAAAATGGAATTGAAAAAAGACTATGCCGCAAAAGGGGTACGAGTGGTTCCTGGAGCTTCAGCACGTTACGGCTCTTTTATTTCTAGCGGCGTGATTATGATGCCTAGTTATGTAAATATTGGTGCTTATGTAGACGCTGGAACTATGGTAGATACTTGGGCAACTGTAGGTAGTTGTGCGCAAATTGGTAAAGATGTTCACTTAAGTGGCGGTGTTGGTATTGGAGGGGTTTTAGAGCCTTTGCAAGCTGCACCAGTTATTATTGAGGATGGTGCCTTTGTTGGTTCTCGTTGCATTGTTGTGGAAGGAGTACATATTGGAAAAGAAGCGGTTTTAGGTGCAAATGTGTGTTTAACTGCGTCAACAAAAATTATTGACGTAACGGGAGAAACTCCTGTTGAAATGAAAGGTTTTGTTCCTGCTCGTTCGGTAGTAATTCCTGGAAGTTATACTAAAAAATTTGCGGCTGGCGAATACCAAGTTCCTTGTGCTTTAATTATTGGAACTCGTAAGCCATCGACGGACTTAAAAACATCGTTAAATAATGCATTGCGTGAGTACGACGTAGCGGTTTAATTGAATTTTAAATATATCATTCTGATCCTGATCCAGATTCTATTATTAAAATAGAATCTGGATTTTTTTATACTTTTTTTTGTAGGATTCGTCAAATGAATTAAGTTTGCACCAATTAAAAACCCAAATTTAATTCAATTTTCACCGATGAATAATTATAAGAATAACAGTATTATTCTGCTTCAAAGATTACTTTTGGTTATTATAATTTATCAAATCACTCGATTTTTATTTTATATTTTCAATACTTCTTCGTTTACTACTTTTGATTTTCAGACCGTAAAAGGCGGACTTATATTTGATTTAGCAGCTATAGGGTACTTGAATCTTATATTTATTGTTGCCCATTTAGTTCCAGGAAATTTTAAATATTCAGTAAACTATCAAAAAGGCCTTAAAATTTCCTTTTATGCGCTTAACCTTTTGTTTATTGCCACCAACTTTATCGATATTATATATTATCGCTTTACAGGAAGACGCAGTACTTTTAGTATGATTACCGCCAAAGGAATGGAACGTGAAGCCTTCGGATTAATTCCGTCCTTTTTAAAAGAATTTTGGTATGTTGGCGTTTTATTTCTTGTATTTTCTTATCTATTTTGGAAATTACTTCCAAATTTTAGGGCTTTAAAAACTATTGAGCCTTTAACCAAAACTATTATCACAAGACAATTAAGCTTTTTAATACTTGTCGTAGCTTTTGGACTAATCGTAGCTCGCGGCGGATTTAGAAAAAAACCAATTAAAATTGTAGATGCAGTTGTTTATGCCGAAATTGGAACCTCAGGCTTAGTATTAAATACTCCTTTTTGTATCTTAAAAACAATTACAAAGAAAGAAGATATTGAAAAGTGTAATTTTTTTAATGAAAAAGAATTGGTTTCCATCTACGATCCGTTAATACTCTTAAATTCGAAAGAAAACACCGTAAAAAAGAACGTGGTTGTAATTATTTTAGAAAGTTTTGGAGATGAAAATGTGGGTCGAGGTTACACCCCATTTTTAGATTCATTAATTACAAAATCGTATTATTTTAAAAATGGCTACGCTAACGGAAGAGTTTCAATAGATGCCGTTCCTTCGATATTATCTAGCATTCCAAGTTTAATGAATAGCTCTTTTATATCGTCTAGCTACGCTTTAAACAAAGTAAACGGTTTACCAAAAATATTAAAAAACGAAGGCTACTACACCTCCTTTTTCCACGGTGCTTTTAACGGAAGTCAAAATTTTGACCAATATGCCAAAGTAGCTGGCTTTGATGCATACTATGGAAAAGATGAATATACAGGACCTAAAGCATTTGATGGCAAATGGGGAATTTATGATGAAGAATTCATGCAGTATTTCTGCCAGAAATTAACTGAATTTAAAACGCCTTTCTTCAGTTCAATATTCACAATTTCATCTCATAATCCGTATAAAATACCAGAAAAATATAATGGTAAATTTCCAAAGGGAACTACTACCATACAAGAAAGCATTGGATATACGGACTATGCATTACGTCAGTTTTTTAAAACGGCGCAAACACAGAAATGGTACAAGAACACTCTTTTTGTACTCTCCTCGGATCATACTTCGGCCGAAGGTGACCAGCCCGTTGACCAAACAAGTGTTGGGAAATTTAGTATTCCTATCTTGTTTTTTGACCCTTCTAATCCTGAATTTGTAGGCGTAAACGAACGTAATTTTCAGCAAATTGATATCATGCCAAGCATTGTCGATTACTTGAATATAAAGACTAAAATGATTAGTTTTGGAAAATCATTTCGTTCTAACAAAAATTATGCTGTCTATTATCTCAATAACACGTATCATTACATTGAAGGTGATTATTATATGGCTTTTGATGGTAGTAAACCAGTAGGCCTTTACAACATTAAAAAAGATAAATTGCTACAAAAAAATATACTCAGTTCAGAGCATAAAATAAGAACTCAAATGGATCGTTTTATAAAAGCATACATTCAATCGTTTAATAACCGAATTATTGGAAATGAATTAGCCGCAAAAATCTAATTTGCAAAACGTTTAATAACTAATTAACGAAAGTTTTTTTAAAGGAAATATGAAGATACTAGTTATTCAACAAAAGATGATTGGTGATGTTTTAATCAGCAGTATTATATGTAATAATTTGCGCAAAGCGTATCCCAATTCGCAAATCGATTATTTAGTTTATGCCTCCACTACGCCAGTATTACAAGGCAATTTGAATATTGACAATATTATTATATTTGAAGAAAAACATCGTAAAAGTAAAAAAGAACTTTTAAAACTCGGATTACAAATACGAGCAGAAAAGTACGATCTTTTAATTGATGCGTACTCCAAACTTGAAAGTTGGATATTGGTTTATTTAAGCAATGCCAAGCAACGCATCTCCTATGAAAAACTAGGTCGAAATTTTTTATATACCAATAACATTCCATTTGAACTAGCTCCAAAAACAAACTTAGGACTAGCAATAGAGCGAAGACTTTCGCTATTAAATCCTCTCGAATTATCCATTACAATAGATCCTATTCCGAAGCTATTTGTTTCAGAAGATGAAAATAAAGAAGCACTTCTTCTTTTTAAAAAACATCATGTAAAAAACGATCGAAAAACAGTCATGATTAGCTTGCTTGGAAGCGAAAAATTAAAAACTTATCCGTTAGACTACATGGCAAAAGTTATCGATTGTATTGCCGATCATACTGATGTTAACATCCTTTTTAATTACTTTCCGAAACAAATTGAAGAGGCGAAAGCAATTTTAAACAGCTGCAAAGCAAGTACTAAAGAAAAAGTTTATTTTGATTTATTGGGCGCTGATTTAAGAAAATTCATAGCAATCATGAATCAATGTGATCTCATTATCGGTAATGATGGCGGAGCAATAAATATGGCCAAAGCATTGCAAAAACCTTCATTTATTATTTTTTCGCCTTGGATTGAAAAAAAGATTTGGGCCACTTTTGAAGATGGTTTACACCACGTTTCTGTTCATTTAAACGATTATGACCCCGAAATTTTGGCTAATAAAACAGAGAAAGAATTAAAAAAAGAGGCTCTTTCATTGTATAAACATTTTAAGCCAAGCTCTTTTGAAAATAAATTAAAAACATTTTTAAGCAAGAATCTTCCTTCTACTAAATAAACCAACTAGCGACGATTTAGCCTTTCAATAAAATTAGTAGTGGATTTGTAAACATTTAGAAAGACAAAATTATCATTTTATGATATACAAATAGGCAAAGTTTTGCTGCTCCAATTAGAGCATTAAAATATGCAGAACAAAAATTAAGATTTCCAGAATTTTAATTTCTTTTTCAAGCGTTTTTTCTTAGCGAAACGTTCTTGAAAATCTTCGGTTTCAAACCACATTTTTTCAAAAATCTCTATCTCAGATTTTTCTTTATATCCCTTTGAATATTCATTGCTCATTACCGCAATCATCTCTTTTTTAGGAGTCAAACGACTGAAATTTTTCATTCTTTGTTCAAAAGTCATATTGTCATGAAAATTCATTCGGTTTAAATCAACAAGAAAAAAGTCATATCTATTATTCTCTTGCTTTTTAATCAATGTATTACCAGGAGAATGATCTAAAAACTCTATCCCTTTTTCATGAAGTTCGAAAGTAAATTTGGTAAACTGACGCAATATGTTATCTCCATCAGGATAGTTCGGAAGTTGTACCAATTCGCGGTACGTCAGTTCGGTTACTAAGTGCTCGCTCGCATAATAACTGTCCTGCAACCCCAGCCAATTAAAATTTTCTAAATAGGCAATTGGCTTTGGAGTTCCAATACCTCTTTCTAATAAAATGGTAGCAAATTCAAACGAGCGTTTAGCTTTCGATTTTCGAAAATTTTTATAAGCAATCTTATTAATTAAATTTGGAGTCTTGAATGATTTAATGTTGATTGTTAGTTCTTCTAACTCAAATAATTTTATTTTGTTTCGGTCCCCATTTCCAAATAAACGGCCTACAGAAGTATTAAACTCTTCTATAAATAAAAAAACTTTGTTTGTTTCCTTAAATCCTTCAGAAAATTTTATCTTTTTAATCATTTAAATTCTCTTTTAATACTTATCTAATATTGGTTTCCAAAAATCAATTACTTTAGGCTTATTAATACCATGACATCCAAAAGGCATTTCTCTATTAATTATAGAAAAAGCAATTTCAGGTTTTCTGTCAATCGCAAAATACAGTGCTTCTTTGTAATCTGGAATTCGAAAATTAGAATCCAATAAGGGAGCTTTTAAAGACCAAAATACATCTTCTATTCCACAAATTTCATTCTTTCCTGCGTTTAGCAACTCGCTAATTAATCCTGAATTGGCTAAAGCAATATCATAGTGCGATTTTACTTTTCGCAAAGAAAAGCCACCATTCCCTACTTTATAGAAAGTTTGTTCTCGATTATTTTTCTTTTTAGATCTAAAATTTCTGGCAATTTTAGTAAAAACTTTCATTCCAAAAGAGTTTATTGGAGTGGCAATCCAAGGTGCTCCGATATAATCATATCCTTTTTGACACCACTTTTTTAAGTCGTCTTTAAAAACAAACGCATCAAGTTGATAGATCAAAATATAATCATAATTTAAAAAAGACTCATAAAAGGTGCTAGTCATTAATAATTTATTGTAGCCTTCAATACTTTCAAAATGCTTTTTAGGATAACTTACAACTTCAATTTCGGGATATTTACTCGTTATATACGAATTATCTAGTCCTTCGGGTTGAATCAAAATAATGCCATATTCTCCGAGTAATTTTACGCATTGCAAAAATGATTTTTCTTCCAATTCGCCAAAATGGTCTTTGTAAATCGGTATCAGTATTTTTACTGTTTCTTTCATATTTGTTTATTCAATTGATTTAAAAAATTGATCGTTTAAAATTAAGTAATCAATCCCCTTTCTTAATCTGAAACAAAGATAGAATTATTAGATTTGCAAACAATAAAATCATTCTTTTACACTATTTTAAAAGTGTTCTTTTTTAATCTTGACTTATGACTAAAATTAATATTATTTTACCTGCACTTCCTAAGAAACCTGTTGGAGGTTTTAAGGTATTGTTTGAATATGCAAATAAAATGGCAGAAGACAATTATGATGTGCAAATTTATTACCCCAAAAGACTTAAACCCGAAAAAATAAAAAAAGGAATATTTTATAAGTACATATTTATTCTTTCTAAATATTTGAATTATAAAAAGCGTTACGCTATAAAATGGTTTGAATTGAATACAAAAATAAAAGAAAATTTCATTTATACTTTACATGAGAAAAACATTCGTGACTCAGATGTAACTATAGCCACTTCATGGGAAACGGCAGAATGGATCGGGAATTACTCTCAAAATAAAGGGAAAAAACTTTACTTAATACAGGATTTTGAAACTTGGTCGGGCAGTAGAGAAAGAATAGTACAAACTTGGAAATTACCATTACAAAAAATTGTAATTGCAGAATGGCTAAAAGAAATGGTTCATGAAATTGGGGAAGAATGTACAATTATTCGAAACGGCTTGGACTTTACTACTTTTGCTATAGATGATAACATAGAAAGACGAAATCCTTTAAGATTAACTATGTTATATCATAAACTAGAGTGGAAAGGGTCTAGTGTTGGAATTGAAGCATTAGAAAAAGTTAAAAAAATAATTACAAATTTGGAAGTTGATCTTTTTAGCACTTCAAAAAGAAACAGCTTTGTACCCGAATGGATGAATTTCCATGAAAAACCAAAGAATTTAAAAAAGCTCTACAATCAATCCAGCATATTCATATCTCCCAGTTTGTCAGAAGGTTGGGGATTACCAAGAGCAGAAGCAATGCAATGCGGTTGTGCCACAATAATTACCGATGTTAATGGTCACAGAGATTATGGTACTAAAAATGAACACTTTTTAATGGTAAAACCGAATGACTCTGATGACTTAGCGAAGGCAATAATAGAATTAATAAATAATAATGAACTTAGATATAAGATAGCTAAATCAGGTAATGAATTAGTTAAAAATTTTACTTGGGAAAATTCATATCAACAAATGAAAATTCTATTCTAAATTTTAAGATTATAAATTTTTATAACAAATATTTTTGTAAGATTAAAAATTGCTTCAGTTGCTTATCTCGTAATTGATAGACAAGAGGTTGTCTCGCTTTTTTTCGTTTTTTTACCTCATTTTTTAAAGCGGTTTGGGCAAATAACTTATATTTTATATCTTTTACACCGTGTTTTATTATGTATCGTAGTTCATTTTATAACTGGGTTTGAGAAAGCAAAAACACTAACAAATATTGAATTCTGGTCTATTATCTAAGCATGTGTGCTTCCTTTACTAATTATTTGTCAACTTTCATTTAAATACATTGAGTCACCTTTAATCATTCTAGGAAAGAGAAAAAAAAATAAAGAAAGTCCATTAAATTGAGTTTGGAACAAAAGAGGTAAATAATTAATATCGTTTTTATTCATACATTTGTAACTTACGTAAACGTACAAAAACAAGGATAAATTTTATAGAATGAACGAAGAAATACATAAGGCATACGAAGTTATAAAAGAAGGTGGAATCATTCTATATCCAACCGATACCGTTTGGGGAATTGGTTGTGATGCCACTAATCCTGAAGCTGTTGCAAAAATATACAAGCTAAAACAACGTGCGGAAACGCAAAGTATGATTGTTTTAATGAATGGCGAAAAGATGATGTACAATGTGTTTAAAAACATTCCTGAAGTGGCATGGCAAATTTTAGATTTATCTGAAAGACCAACTACTTTAATTCTAGACGAACCTCGTAATGTGGCAAAAAACATCATTGCCGCAGACAATTCACTAGGAATCAGAATTGTAAAAGATCCCTTTTGTTTTAAATTATTAGAAAGAATGAAAAAACCATTAGTTTCAACATCTGCTAATATTTCAGGCCAACCTACGCCAATTGCATATAAAGATATTAGTCCAGAAATAATTAAGGGCGTTGATTATGTGGTACAACTTAACCAAGATAAATTGGCTGGAAAACCATCAACAATTATCAAGTTAACAAATGATGCGCAAGTAAAAGTGATTCGGAAATAATAGCTAATTACGAATAACAAGGCGTTAAGTCTGTTGTGATGTATACTGTTTTAAACCAACTTCAGCGCTTCAATCAAATAATCAATATCTACTTTTGTATTGTAATGACTTAATGAAATTCGGAGATTGGGTAATTTTAAATCATTCTCCGAAAGCATTTCTTTTAAAACATGAGAAGGCTTTATACTACCCGACTGGCACGCACTTCCTCTCGAAACTGCGATGCCTTTCATATCCAAACTAAACAAAAGCATCGTTGTTTTATCTACTGATAAAGGCAAAATAACATTCAGAATGTTATAAAAATCATCTTTTCTTCCGTTGATTCTAAAGCCCGAAAAATGCAGCTCAAGTTGTTCTATTAGATATAATTTTAAATCATAAATGTATTTTCTTTCCTGATCTAAATTCTCGCAGGCAATTGTCAGTGCTTTGGCCATTCCGGCAATTTGATGTACTGCTTCGGTTCCGCCACGAAGACCTTTTTCTTGCTCGCCACCAATAATTAAGGGCTGCAGACCTGAGTTTTTTCGGATAAAAGCAAATCCAATTCCTTTAGGTCCATGAAATTTATGAGCACTTGCTACCAGAAAATCAAGCGGTATTCGCTGTAAATCAATCTCTGTTTTACCAATAGATTGAACGGTATCCGAATGAAATAAAACGTCATATTGCTTACAAATTTGAACTACTCTTTCTAAGTCTAATAAACTTCCAGTCTCATTATTTACATGCATTAAACTCACCAAAGTTTTCTTTTCCGCTGATAAAAGGGTTGATAAATGGCTCAAGTCGATACTTCCATCTGTATTGACATTCACATAATCAATTGCAATTCCGAACTCATTTTGGAGCACCAAAAGCGTATGCAAAACGGCATGATGCTCAATTTTTGATGTAATAATTCGTGCTACTTTTAAATTTTTGACGGCGGAACGAAGAATCATATTATTGGCTTCGGTACCGCCAGAAGTAAAAATAATTTCCTGAGCATTGCAGTTTAAATAGCTTGCAATTTTCTTGCGTGAAAGCTCCAAAACGGTCTTCGCATTGCGACCAAAACTGTGCGTTGACGACGGATTTCCGTAATCATTTGCCATAATTCTTGTCATTTCTTCAATCACTTCAGCACGCATAGCTGTCGTAGAAGCGTTGTCTAGGTACACTTTTTTCATAGCTGCAAAGTTATAAAATATCAATTGGTCAAAAGCTAGATTGTATTGGCAATTTTTTCACTATTTTTGACCCCAATTTAATTACAATAAAATACCAATAAGCAAAACTGATAAACTCCATAAGATCAATAGATATGGACTGTAATCGGTGCTTACTTTTAAAAATAAATTTTACTTCTATGAAAAAGATTGTCAGTTTAGTACTTTTTGCTCTAATTGTAACCGGTTGTGACGACGGCGATTTAAAAGTTGATACGATCAATTTTGATAAAGCGGCGGTAGAAAGCTGTACCAATGGCATTATCTATAAACTAAATGAAAACGAATCAATATTGCTTGATATTCCAGAAAGTGCAATTATTGACGAACCTTCTGATAGCGGTAAACCAGCACTTTACGAGATCAATAACAGTTCGTATCGCGTGATATACAGAGCGTACAATGGTGCCGTTTCAAAAAACACAATTTGCGATATAATTCCGCCAGCAGCACCTACAGTTACCGAACAGTGGACTGCCACAGGAGGCATAATGGAAATTTTAACTACTGCTATTAAAACAGTTAATGCAACCGATAACAGCAGCCGAATAACAGGTTACAATCACAATATATCTTTTAAAAACATTACGTTCTTAAAGCCTACTGGACCACAAGTGTATGCAGAGTTTCCATTTGGAGATTATAAAACAACCTTTGAACCTTTGCCTTTTACTTTTAACGAGAAGGCCGAACAATGTAGCGTATCTAAACAAGTTTATAATTGGAAAAACAATGCATCGATCGTTATTGATGGTATTGATCCAGCGTTGCTTACAAACGAAGCTACACCTCCAGGATCGCCACGTACAGGAATCATTGGAAGCAGTAGTAACAAACTAGTTTATACAGTTTACAATGACTTTTTATCAGATGAATACTTTTGTCAAACTCCTGCTTCATCGACACCAACTGTTAGAGAAACATGGAATGGCGTAAAAGGTGTTGCTGGCGTAAGCGGCACCATCGAAGTAAAGACGGAAAGTTTTGGACCGGATACTTTTAAACATACCATAACACTTAAAAACGCTACTTTACAAAAAGGAAATAATACCTTTAGATTAGGTGATAATTTTGTAATTGGAGAACTAATATTAGCAAAATAATTGCTTTAAATCCGAATTAAAAAGCCTCTTATTTAAGTGAAATAAGAGGCTTTTTTCATGGTATATTTACCGGCTTTTTCATCCATTTAAGTTGAATAATTCGATTGTAAATTGATTTGTAGATTTTAAAAAATAGCTTTCTATTTAGCTGTTTTTAGTATTTTGACGGATGTAAACTTCGGTTGCACCTAGACCATATTTTTGATAATTTCCATCCTTAAAATCTATTTCGTCGTAGCGACCTAACAAGAAATCAAGCTCTGCTTTTAAGATTCCTTCTCCGACACCATGAATAAAAACAATCTTCGGAATTCGGTTTCTAATCGCAAATTCAATATGTCTTTTTGCAGTTTCAGATTGTAAAGTTAGAATGTCATAATTCGACATTCCACGTTTATTTGGAACCAGCTTTTCAATATGCAAATCAAATTCTGGAGCGGGAATTTCACCTTTGCTTTTCGGTTCCTTCACAAAACTTCTACGTTTAGGCTCTTCTTTTTCCGCAGAAAGAGAATCTATACTAACACTTTTAATAGAAGAAAGTAAGTTGTTGGAATCATGTGACTTAATCAATTCATTGACAAAAAATGTCATCATAAATCCGTCTGATGTTTCGATCGAAACTTCATTACTTTTTACCGACACTACTACTCCATGTATAGCCTCGTCTAACACTTCTACTTTATCTCCTTTAGTGAACATCCTCTTCTTTTTTATCTTGATTCTTACTCGGTGTTTTTGCACTCAATTGCATCATTCCAAACATAAAAATAGCAATTGCTCCTACCATGATATACACGTTTTTATCATCAGCTACTTGTTGATAAAGAGCAACTAAAATGGCTAGTATCATAATTGGTATTCTAAACTTTTTCATTTTTCAAATTTTGAGTGCTCAAAAATACGAAACTTTAAAATAGCAAAATTTCATATCTTCAGTATCCCATTTATTTTTCGTAAAATTGTATAAAATTAAATCAATTGAATTTCGAAAAATACATGTTTCCTTGTTTGAGTAAAACCCTCTTAGGTGTCGACTGTTTGGGCTGCGGATTTCAGCGTGCTCTACTCCTACTTTTTCAAGGTGAATTTAAAGCTGCATTTTTAATGTATCCCGCCATTTTTTCGTCGCTACTTTTTTTAATCTTTTTAGGTTTATATTTTTTAGACCAAGCAAGAAATTACAAAAAAGCACTTTGGATTTTGGGAATTATAAATGCTTTTTTGATGATTGGTGGCTATGCTTTCAAACACTGGTTTTATATAATTTAAATAAAAATCACTTCATTTTACAAGTTCAAGTCACGCTACATTTTCACAAAAAACACACGCAGCATTAAATTTCTTTAAATGCTTTTATATCCTATTCCCAAAAAACGTCTTACTTTTAACCTTTCAAAAAACAATTCAATTTTTAGAATCGTGATCAAAAATCTCATCATAGAAAATCTAAAAGCTTTAAAAAAGAATTCGTCTATCAACTACGGAATCAAAACAAAAACAGAAGCTTTTACCGAGAAGTTATTTTATACTTTATTTGACAAAAACGCACCGCTCGAAAAAAGCATCGCGGAACTCGAAGTCCAATTCAAAGACATTGCAAACTTAGCTTGTCAAAAGCCAGATAATTTATGCGATTCAATGTGGGATAAGTTTTTAGAAATTCTTCCAACTGTCTTGGAGCAATTACAACAGGACGCCGCTTACATTTTAGAAAATGACCCCGCTTCAAATAGTATTGACGAAGTTTACTTAGGCTATCCAGGTTTTTACGCAATTGCCATTTATCGATTAAGCCATGAGTTGTACCATTTAGACTTGCTACTTTTTTCTCGATTAATGAGCGAATATGCGCACCGTATTACCGGTACAGACATTCACGCAGGTGCAACAATAGCTTCTCCTTTTTTTATTGATCACGCCACAGGAATTGTAATTGGTGAAACGGCCATAATTGAAAAAAATGTAAAAATATACCAAGGAGTCACTTTGGGAGCGCTGAGTGTGAGTAAAGAAATGAAAGACGCCAAAAGACATCCTACCGTCGAAAAAAACGTATGTATTTATGCCAACGCAACAATTCTAGGGGGTGACACTATTATCGGAGAAGGAAGTATTGTAGGCGGAAATGCTTGGGTCACCAAATCTATTCCAGCCAAATCGATGGTTTTAAACACGACAACAACTGAAGTACGAATTAAAGAAATCAAGTAATTATGCAAGCTCAAAAACTAGTTGACCTTATTGGCAATACTCCTTTACTGGAAAGCGTCAATTTGATTAAAAATAAAAACATTAAACTTTTATTAAAATTAGAAGGAAACAACCCTGGTGGAAGCGTAAAAGACCGCGCCGCTTACAATATGGTTCAAGCGGCTTTGGACAGAGGCGACATTAGACCTGGAGATAAGTTAATTGAAGCTACCAGTGGAAATACGGGAATTGCATTAGCAATGATTGCGCAGGTGCTTAATATTGACATCGAATTGGTTTTACCTGAAGATTCAACCAAAGAACGCGTGCAAACGATGCGTGCTTATGGTGCAAAAGTAATTTTAACCCCTGCTCAAGGCGGAATTATTGCAGCAAGAGATTACGCTGATAAAAAAGTAGCAAAAGGTGGTTATATCATGCTAAATCAATTTGCAAATGCTGACAACTGGAAAGCGCATTATAAAAGTACTGGTCCTGAAATTTGGAACGATACCAACGGAACCGTAACTCATTTTGTCTCGGCTATGGGAACAACAGGAACTATAATTGGTACGTCGACTTATTTAAAAGAAAAAAATGCTAACATTATAATAGTTGGCGCCCAACCAAGCGATGGTTCTCAAATTCCTGGAATCAGAAAATGGCCTAAAGAATACTTACCGAAAATTTTTGATGCCTCTAAAGTTGATACCGTTGTTGATGTCAGCGAAGAAGAGGCCCGAGCAATGACCAAAAGATTAGCGCTTGAAGAAGGTGTCTTTGCCGGAATGAGTAGTGGAGGTTCTGTTGCTGTAGCATTAAAAATTGCCGAAAAATTAGAATCAGGCGTTATTGTTGCCATTATTTGTGACAGAGGCGATCGCTATTTGTCTTCAGATTTATTTGATTAGCGCACGGAAGGTGTCAAAGCTTTAAAGTTGCAGAATTACAGAGTTTTGAAATTGATCTATTTTAAAAAATCAAAGAGCTAAAAATAAAAATCTCGTTCTATTTCGCTACAAATGGAAATACAACGAGGTTTTGCAATGCTAGTATGTATCAATAGTTTGAAGAAATAAACTTTGAATTTTAGAAGTTTTGCAACCTTCCAACTCTACAAAATCCTTCATTAAAAAACAATCGTAAAAACGGCTCCTCTATTTTTTCCTTCGCTAGTAGCGAATAGTTTGCCGCCGTGTCTTTCGATAATTTTTTTGCATAAATACAAACCTAAACCTGTTGAAGTTTCATTAGCAGTACCTAACTTACTCATTTTGGTGAATTTTTTAAAGATCTCTTCTTTATGATTTCTATCAAAACCCAATCCAGAATCTGAAATTGTAAAGTATAGTTTTTCATCTTCTTTAAATACCTTTACTTTCACAATTCCACCTTGGTATGAAAACTTAATGGCGTTTACGATCAAGTTTACTAAAACTTGAGTCATAAAACTTTCATCAATATTTAACAACTCCTTCTCTACTTTAATATCTGTTTCTAACTTTATGTTTTTCTGTAATAGCCTTTGACTCACTTGCTCAACAGCAATAGCAACTATATCATTAATATATAATAATTTGGACTCTTGCGTAATTCGCGTTACTTCGTCTTGCTCTTTTAGTAACTTGATGAAATTTTCGATGTATCGAAATTGCAAATCAGTTGATTGGCAAATTAACTCAGCCAAATTTTTCACCGAATCGGAATTACTTTCTTGAATAATCAATTTAGCAAGTCCCTGTGGATTTCCTGCAAAATTTTTTAAATCGTGAGAAAGCATAAAAATCAAATCTTGTTTTTCTTTGATAAAACTTTCTGTTTCGTAAATCGATTCTTGAATATTTAGCATTAACGTCCCTGCTTCATCCGTGTATTGAATGGGTAAATTAGATAAAACTCTATTTTCTCTATAATTGTCTAAAGCTCGAGAAGCAACCGATATTGGTTTAATTAATTTATTAAGAAGCAACAAGGTTATTCCTGTGGCCAGTAAAGTCATCACTAAAGAAAACAATAAAATTGAGCTGGGTGCAATCGCAGTATTTACATATAAAACAAAAAACAATATGCCAATTAAGGGAATATGAATTCCAACGAAGGCTACAAATAAAAACTTAAAGGCATAACTTTTTTTAAGAAAACTTATTTGCGATAATTTCTGGTAAAACCTCATTGTAGGGCTAATATTAATGAATTAAAGCAGATTTTGGGACAATTTGCTTCAAACAAAGTTAACTTTTAAACAGTCTTAGTATGTTAAAAAAAATATTTTTGCAAAATATTTTTTCTTTTAATTTTAAAAGAGTTTACAAAGGCTTATTTTTGCGGCATGGCAAGAAAAATTACAGACAAAGTTGTCTTTCATCAAATACAAGTCCTTGATGCTGGTGCAAAAGGCGTTTCGGTAGCAAAAGCTCCCGACGGAAAAGTTATTTTTATACCAAATGTTGTTCCTGGTGATGTTGTGGACATTCAAACCTTAAAGAAACGCAAGTCGTATTACGAAGGAAAAGCAGTGAAATTTCACGAATTTTCAGAGCATCGTATCGAACCAATTTGCGATCATTTTGGTGTTTGTGGTGGTTGTAAGTGGCAAAATATGAACTACGAACAACAGCTTTTTTACAAACAAAATGAGGTCAAAAATCATTTGCAACGAATTGGAAAAATTGAACTTCCAGAATTTGAACCAATTTTAGGTTCACAGAAAAAATTTTTCTACAGAAATAAAATGGAGTTTTCTTTTTCAAATAGCCGTTGGCTGACTGAAGAAGAGATAGAAAGCACTGAAGATTTAGGCGACAGAAATGCACTTGGTTTTCATATACCAAAAATGTGGGATAAAATTCTAGACATCCAAAAATGTCATTTGCAAGAAGATCCGTCAAACGCTATTCGCAACGAAGTTCGTGATTTTGCTATAGCTAATAATTTAGAATTTTTTAATCCTCGAGCGCAAGAAGGTTTATTGCGTACTTTGATGATTCGTACTTCTTCTACAGGTGAGCTAATGGTTTTATTTCAGTTTTTTGATAACAATCATGAGCAGAGAGAATTAATACTAGACCACATTTATGAGAAATTCCCACAAATTACATCGTTGCAATTTGTAGTGAATAACAAACAAAACGATACAATATACGATCAAAACATTATTCTATATAAAGGTAGAAACTATATTTTGGAAGAAATGGAAGGTTTAAAATTTAGTATTAATGCTAAATCTTTTTACCAAACCAATTCAGATCAAGCATACGAATTGTACAAAATAACGCGTGATTTTGCTGGACTTACTGGTAACGAAATTGTTTATGATTTGTATACAGGAACAGGAACTATTGCACAATTTGTATCCAAAGAGGCAAAAAAAGTAATTGGTGTAGAAAGTGTTCCAGATGCAATTTTAGATGCAAAAGCAAACGCAGAAAGAAACAGCATCACGAACTGTGAGTTTTTCGTTGGCGATATGAAAGTTGTTTTTAACGACAGTTTTATTGCTCAACATGGTCAACCAGACGTTATTATTACCGATCCACCAAGAGACGGAATGCACAAGGATGTGGTAGAGCAAATCATGAAAATTGCACCCAAAAAAGTAGTCTATGTAAGTTGTAACTCGGCTACACAAGCACGTGATTTGGCACTAATGGATGAAAAATACAAAGTGACTCGTGTGCGTCCTGTAGATATGTTTCCGCAAACGCACCACGTAGAAAACGTTGTCCTTTTAGAACTTCGTTAATTGATAGATTTAGAATGTAAATCTTGTAAAAAAAAGGCAATGAAAAAAACAGTTATTTTTCTTTTAATGGTAGCGTTTTCATTTTCCGGATGTGAAAAAGATGACATATGCGATGCAGATACACCAACGACACCTCGATTGGTAATTTCTTTTTTTGATAGTAATACGCCTGAATTAGCTAAAAAAGTGACCGATCTTAAAGTGATTGGTGACGGAATGGAAGACGGAATTATTTTTAATGAAAATGCAATCGGTGAAGCAAAATTTCGCACCAGCGGAACAAGCATTTCGATCCCATTAAAAACAACAGAAGACAGCTGCAGCTACACTTTTATTTTGAATGATGGTAGTACAAATGCTACGTTGACAAACCAAGATAAAATTGAAGTTTTTTACACCAGAAACAATGTTTATGTTTCTCGTGCGTGCGGCTTTAAAACTATATTTCAACTAGATACACAAAAGCCTTTTTTACGAACTGATGGAGCAAATGCGGATGGCTTTTGGATGAAATCAGTTCGACTTGAAAACCCTAATATTGAATTCGAAAATGAAACACATATCAAAGTATATTTTTAGTATTTGGTTTATTTTTGGATTTTCAGTAGTTCAAGCACAAACTCAAGACACTTTAGCTGTTCCCATCAAAGAAGTAGAAATTACAAATTCTATTTCCAAAAAAGAGACTATAAAAGTTAATACAGATACAATAGCAACAAAAACAGATCGTTATGGCTTGCGCGTTGGTGTCGATTTATACAAATTGACTCGTGGATTATACGACAAGAATTATAAAGGTGTCGAGCTTGTTGGTGATTATCGTTTAACTAAAAGGTATTATTTGGCGGCCGAACTTGGTACTGAAAACAAAACAACAGAAGAAGACAGATTAACTGCGAACGCTACAGGGCAATATATAAAAGCTGGTTTTGATTACAATACGTATGAAAACTGGTTGGACATGGAAAATATTATCTCTGTTGGAATGCGTTATGGTTTTAGTACTTTCAATCAAGAATTAATTGATTATAAAATCTACAATCCAAATCCATACTGGGGAGAAGTTCCTCCATTAGCTTCTGGTCAAAAATATAGCGGCTTAAATGCCAGTTGGATTGAAGTAAATGCTGGCTTAAAAGCAAAAGTATTTAACAATATATTTGTTGGTTTCAGCGTACAGATCAAGGGTTTAGTTACAAATAATGCACCTGTTAATTTTGACAATTTATACATTCCTGGTTTCAACAGAACCTATGACGGAAAATTTGGTATCGGATTTAATTACACCGTTTCGTATTTTATCCCGATTTATAAAAAGAAAATTAAAATAGAACTTGAAGAATAAAAAGAAAGCTGATTCAAAATTGAATCAGCTTTCTTTTTATGATTAGTATTTAAAATACCTGTGCCATTTTATATTTGATCGTTATCCTATTTCTTTAACACCTTTTACAAAAATCCATTTCATAAAAAGTTTCTCTCCATCTTTAGTTTTAGCCGCTTGAAATTTTGGAGACAACAAAGTGCCTATTACAAAAGCAGTCATCGGAACCCAAATCCCAGTTAAATCGGTATACGAGCCTACCAAAAATCGAACTAACATAAATAAGCAGGCAAAGCAGCCCAACTGATATAAAAATGCTCTTATTTGTAATTTTGTCATTTCTTTTCTTTTTTAGTTCAAAGCTACAAAGAAATTAGGGAACCTAATAAGAGCTCAACCTCTTTGTGTCTTCAACTTTTATAAATTTTCTTCAGGAACCTGAAACTTCGTTCTTTTGCTTCCTTCGTACATTTCGTATTTTACCAAACGCGATTCGATACTCGCGTTAAATAGTTTTATTTTTCTCGACGGACGCAATCCTACATGCTTTAACGCATCTAAGTTTCCTGTGATAAACCAAGCGTTTGTTGCTGGGTAGCTTTTTTTCAACGTATCACCAATGCTTTTGTAAAATTCTTCCATATGAATATCCAAACGCTCATCATAAGGTGGATTAAAAACCATATGTAACGTGCCTTGAGTTTGCTTTTCTGTATCAAAAAAGTTTTCTTCCTCGATAGTAATATAATCTTCTAAATTAGCATTTCGAATATTGTCTTTGGCTTTGCTAACCGCACTTGGGGCCTTATCATATCCTTTTATCGTATAATGAAACTCTTTTACTTTTTTCAACAAACTGCTTACAATTTGATCAAATAATTCATTATCCCAATCTTTCCATTTTTCAAAAGCAAATTCTTTACGATTAATATTTGCAGGAATATTACAAGCAATCATCGCTGCTTCTGCCAAAAAAGTCCCTGAACCGCACATGGGATCCAAAAAGTGACCTTGACCTTCCCAACCAGACAATAACAAAACGCCTGCCGCTAAAACTTCGTTTATAGGTGCAATGTTTGTTGCTGTACGGTAACCACGTTGGTGCAATGAATTTCCTGACGTATCTAATGCAACCGAAACTTGGTCTTTATCGATATGAATATTGATTCTTAAATCCGGATATACTTTATCAATACTTGGACGCTGACCTGTACGCTCTCTAAATTGATCGACGATGGCATCTTTACATTTTTGCGAAACAAATTCAGAGTGATTAAAAAACTCCGAATGCACTGTTGCATCAATAACAAAAGTTTGATTGGCATTTAACAATTTAGACCAATTAACTCCCGAGACTCCTTTATATAAAGCTTGTTCATTTTTGGCTCGAAAAGAATAAATTGGTTTTAAAATTTTTAAGGCCGTACGCAAAGACAAGTTTGCTTTGTACATAAATCCCTTATCGCCTTTAAAACTAACCATTCGCACTCCTTTTTCTACATCCTGAGCACCAAGAGCACGCAATTCATTTTCTAATATTTCTTCAAAACCAAAAAAACATTTGGCTATCATTCTAAAATTTTCTTCCATTTTCTTTATTAATTCTAACTATTATACTCAAAACCTATTGAATGTAATATTTCTCTTAAATTATTTTTAAGAATATCATTATTATTTCAATTTCGACAGCGTTTAAAAAATTAATGCTTTTAAATGCTTTGTATGGTACCGAAATAGTTGTTTTCTGCAAAAATACACTAAATTTGCGGGACTTGAATTAATTGAAAAAGAATAAATGTCTGAAGCGCATCATCCGTCCGAAAACAATCCAAATAACGAAACCGAAACTTGGTTTTCTTCTTGGTTTGACACCCCATATTACCACATTTTATATAAAGATAGAAATTACCGAGAAGCTCAAATTTTCATGGACAATTTGACCCATTATCTCAACTTACCCGAAAAAGCAAAAGTATTGGACTTAGCTTGCGGAAAAGGCCGCCATTCTATTTACTTAAGTCAGTTAGGATTTAACGTCTTAGGTGCTGATTTATCTGAAAACAGTATTGCTGAAGCGAGTAAAAATGACAACGAAAACTTGCATTTTAAGGTACACGATATGCGCCAGCCATTTGATGAGAAATTTGACGCAATTTTCAATTTATTTACCAGTTTTGGCTATTTTGAAAATGACGAAGACAATCTTACTACTTTAATCGCAATCAAGGATAGCTTAAGTGAATACGGTTTTGCTGTTATTGATTTTATGAACGTACACCAAGTTTTAAACACTTTGGTTCCCGAAGAAATTAAAACAGTTGAAGGTATTGATTTTCACATCAAGAGATATTTGTTAGACGGTCATATTTTTAAAGAAATTGATTTTGAAGAGGACGGAAATAAATATCATTTTACTGAAAAAGTAAAAGCCCTGACACTTAAAGATTTTGAAGAATTGATGGAAGAGGCAGGTATTTTTCTACTGGATACTTTTGGAGATTATAAGCTTAAAAAGTTCCATAAAACAGAAAGTGAACGTTTAATAATGATTTTTAAGTAGCTTTTTTACAGTTTCAAAAACTGAATAAAAAACTTAAATTTTTCTTGACGATTGAAAATTAGTAGTGTTTAAAAACAACACCTGTATTACGATGAATTACCTTTTACCTTTACTTTCTGTGCTTTTAGGGTATATTTTTGCTCTGATTATCAAGCCTAAAAACAAAAGCAATTTAAAATTATTACTTGCTTTTAGCGGTTCGTTTTTACTTTCATTAACAGTAATGCACTTGCTTCCAGAAGTATATGAAGGTCACGATCACAATACTGGTTTGTTTATTATGCTTGGAATTTTATTTCAAATCATACTCGAATTTTTTTCTAAAGGAGCTGAACACGGACACGTGCACGGAAAACCAATTATGAATCAAATTCCGTGGCTGTTATTTATCAGTTTGTGTATTCATGCTTTTTTAGAAGGCTTTCCGGTTGGTCATCACCATGATTTGGCGATAGGAATTGCAATTCATCACTTGCCAATTGCGATAATTTTAACTACTTTTTTCATCAATGCAGAACTGAACAAAAAAGCCATTTTTGCCTTCATGATTACCTTTGCCTTAATGACACCTCTTGGTACAGTGGCCTCTGATTATTTTACTTTTTTAAATGATTATTACACTCAAATTACTGCGGTTGTAATCGGAATTTTATTTCATATCTCCTCCACCATTATTTTTGAAAGTAGTGAAGGACATAAATTTAATATTGCCAAAGTTTCTATGATTATCTTAGGAATTGTGTTGGCCTATGTTTTGTAAATGAAACCAAAAAAATAATTCTACTGTAATTAATTCTTAAAAAATGTACTGTAAAAACGTAAGTCAAAAAATTACTTAGATTAAAAGTTTAGTTATTGAATTTACAACAGCACTACTTTTTAAGTTATTGTAAGTTTTTTATCGCTTTAAATTGATTTATAATCGCTTTAAATTTGCAAACGTTTTTATTATACTTTTATTTTAAAAATACTTATTTTTAAATGAGTTACTACCTTTTAAACTTCGATCATCCTTTGTAACTTTGCATCTTCAAAAGACAAAAAATGACTTTCACTAAAACGACCGAACAAGCTTCCAAATACGAACATTTAGAGCAAATGTCTGTTCACGAATTGTTGATAAATATCAATAACGAAGACAAAACTGTTCCTGATACAGTCGAAAAAGCAATTCCACAAATAGAAAAAATTATTGAACAAGTTATTCTTAAATTAAAAAAAGGCGGTCGCTTGTTTTATATTGGCGCAGGTACTTCTGGACGTTTAGGAGTTGTGGATGCCTCGGAATGTCCGCCGACATTTGGTGTATCATTTGACTTGGTTGTTGGTATCATTGCGGGTGGTGATACTGCCATTCGCCGAGCGGTAGAAAATGCCGAAGACGATCCTGATCAAGCGTGGTTAGATTTGCAAGCAAAAAATATTACGACCAAAGATGTAGTTATTGGAATAGCAGCTTCGGGAACCACACCATACGTTATTGGTGGTTTAGAAATGTGCAACGCTAACGGAATTGTTACTGGAAGTATTTCTTGCAATGCTGGTAGTCCACTTTCTCAAACCGCTCAGTTTCCTGTTGATGTGGTGGTTGGTCCAGAATTTATCACTGGAAGCTCTCGCATGAAAGCAGGAACTGCACAGAAACTGGTACTGAATATGATTACGACAGCAGCGATGATACAGCTTGGAAAGGTCAAAGGTAACAAAATGGTCGATATGCAATTGAGCAATGCTAAATTGGTCGATCGCGGTGTTAAAATGATCATGGGCCTAATTCCTGTTTCGTACGACGAAGCAAATGTACTTTTAGACAAATATGGCAGCGTAAGAAAAGCTGTTGAAAACTATAATTTGCAAGAGTAATTGTGCAAGAGACACAAAACTTCTAGAAAGATTACTATATTTTGGTTTTATAACTTTAAAATAAAAAATGGCAACAAATAAAAACTTGATCAGCAAAGGAGTGAAATTTTTAACAGGTGCATTGCCTCTGCTTTTTTTAGGCCCAGTTCTCATTTACAATGCTTTCATGAATAAACACACGAATTGGCATTACCTTATTTTAGGAATCGGAATTGTAGCTTGTTTCGCGGCCGTGTTCCTAATGTTTAAAGGTCTACAAACGATTATGAAAGCGCTTTTTAACGATTAATTTTTACAATAAAAACCATGGAAAATCTACTTCACGTTCAGAAAACTTTTGAAAAAGTAACTTATACTGATAAAATCATCAATAATAGGGAGTTTGAAGATTGTGTGTTTAAAAACTGTGATTTTTCAAATAGTAACTTCGCAAACAACACCTTTATGGATTGCGAATTTATTGATTGCAATTTATCGATGATGAATGTAATGGGAACCAGTTTAAAAAATGTTTCCTTTAAATACTGCAAGGTATTAGGCATTCACTTTAACGAGTGTGACGATTTTTTATTTCAAGTTCAATTTGAAGAATCTACTTTGGATTATGCCATTTTTACCAATAAAAAAATGCCGAAAACAAAATTCCTACATTGCTCTATGCAAGAAGTTACTTTTGTAGGCACGACATTAACCAATAGTATTTTTGAAAACTGCAATTTAGAAGGAGCGATTTTTAACGATACACAATTGGCTGGCGCTGACTTTAAAACTGCATACAACTATAAAATCGATCCCGAATTTAATCCGATGAAGAAAGCTAAATTTTCAACACAAGGTTTAGATGGTCTTTTAGACAAATACGATATTAAAATTGTGTAATTATGGAAGCAAATGCATCGTATTTAGAAAGCGTTAGCAAACAGTTTTTATACTACAAAACGCTAGGAGAAAAAGCCATACACCAACTAGAACCCGAACAACTTTTTACTGCCGCAAACGAAGATTCAAACAGTATTGCAACCATCATTAAACATCTTGCTGGAAATATGCTCTCGCGTTGGACTGATTTTTTGACTACAGATGGCGAAAAAGAGTGGCGCAACAGAGATGTTGAGTTTGAAAATGATTTAAAAACGAAAGAAGCAGTGCTAGAGCTTTGGGAAAAAGGTTGGAATTGCCTTTTTAACACCCTAAATTCACTTCAGCCACAAAATCTTTCAACAATTGTTTACATTCGAAATGAAGGACATTCTGTAATTGAGGCAATTAACAGACAATTAGCACATTACCCCTATCACATTGGTCAAATTGTATTTTATGCCAAACAAATTAAAAAAGAGAATTGGTACAGTTTGTCTATTTCAAAAAACAATTCGCAGAATTACAATAACGAAAAGTTTGCAAGAGACAAAGAAATGAAGAACTTTACCGATGACGAATTGAAACGATTACAATAAAGTACACTAACAACTTTTGCTTATAGGCATAAAACCCTAGCCCTGATAGCAGCGAAAATCCTTTTTTACGGCTTTTTACCGAAAAAAAGATTGCAGTGCATAGCAGGAAAAAGCTCCAAAAAAACATTAAAATGAAAAGATTAATTGCCTTTATTCCGCTTTTTGCATTGCTTTCATGTTATCAAACAGAGCACAATTGTAAAGAATTTAAAACAGGAAAATTTAAGTTTGAACATAAAGTGGATGGTGTGACTAAAACGACACTTTTTGAGCGTAAAGATCATATTGAAATCGAGACTTTTGAAGGCAAAACCGATACAGCATCAATACGCTGGGTAAGCGATTGCGAATATATTTTGAAGAAATTGAATCCAAAAAACAAAGCAGAAGAAAAGTCGATTGGAATGAAAATATTAACGACTCAGAAAGATTCGTATACATTTGAATTTGGATTAATTGGATCGGATCAAAAACAACACGGAAAAGTAACCCGCATTGTAGAATAATCTATTTATTTTTGCGCAGTATTTTAATTAATCTCTAAAAACGAATGGAAGTATTTTTAAATCCGGATGCATGGGTTGCATTGTTAACGTTGACTTTTCTAGAAATTATCTTAGGAATTGACAACATCATTTTTATCTCGATTGTCACTGGTAAATTACCAGAAGAGGAACGCAAAAAAGCCACTAGAATTGGTCTCTTTTTAGCGATGTTCATGCGTATTGCCTTGCTTATGGGAATTTCCTATTTGATTGCAATGAAAAAGCCATTGTTTAGTGTTGATTGGGGCTGGTTTTCGGCCGATTTTACCGGTCAAGCCGTGATCTTATTTGGCGGAGGATTATTTTTGATTTACAAGAGTACGAAGGAAATTAGTGAAAAAGTCGATCATAAAGGAGAAGAAGAAATAACGTTAAAAACGGCGGCTAAAAAGACGTTCTCGAATGTTATTGTTCAAATCTTACTAATTGACTTGATTTTTTCTGTCGATTCTATTTTAACAGCTGTAGGAATGACCAATGGTGTGACCGGAGCGTTAACGATTATGATTACTGCTGTAGTTATTTCGGTTGCAGTAATGATGATTTTTGCGGTTCCTGTTGGGAATTTTGTCAATGCAAATCCTTCTATTCAAATTTTGGGACTTTCGTTCTTAATTTTAATTGGATTCATGTTAATTACAGAAAGTATGCACTTGTCGAACGCGAATTTGTTAGAAGAGCATATTGGCGCAATTCCGAAAGGATATCTCTATTTTGCTATAGCCTTCTCGGTTGCGGTCGAGTTTGTGAATATGAAAATGAGGAAAAGAACATAGTTCAAGATATTTTTTTAAAAAGCTCCAGAATGGGGCTTTTTTTATTTTATTTTTTAGCTTTACTTGATTTAAAAGAACGCATTACAATGAAAAATACAATTTCGCAAAGGGTAGCCGATTTTTTAAAAAGCTTCCCTCCTTTTACATTTTTGCAACAAAGAGATTTGGAGCAATTATCCGAACAAATTTCGATTGTTTATAAAGAGAAAGATGCTGTTATTTTTGCTGAAAATGACAAAACGCACGATTGTTTTTATGTAGTGCACAAAGGAGCTGTTGCCTTAAAAAAGAGTCACACCAGTGATATTTTGGACATGTGTGATGAAGGAGATATTTTTGGATTACGTCCTCTTTTAGCACAAGAAAATTATGTGATGGAAGCACGCGCTTACGAGGAAAGTATTTTATACTCCATTCCCATTGCTATCTTTAAACCCTTTGCCCAAGAAAATAAAGCGATTGGAAATTTTTTGATTGAAAGTTATGCTTCCAACACCAAAAATCCATATTCTGATATTCATAAGGATAATTTGTATGGTGAACTTTTGGAGCATGAAAAACATTCTGATAAAGAAATATTTGATCTACAACCAGTTAAGTATTCAAAAAAAATTGTAACCTGCAGTCGCTTAACTACGGCTAAACAAATTGCTCAACTATTAACGGAGAAGAAAGTTGGAGCAATTTTAATTGTTGATGAAAACTTACCCGTGGGTATTATTACCGATAAAGATTTAAGAAATAAAATCGTTACGGGAGAATTTCCTATAATCACTCCTGCCGAAACAATAATGACTTCGCCTGTACTCACTTATCCGAAAAAATTAACGGTAACTGAGGCGCAAATGGCAATGATGAAAGGTAATATTAGTTATTTGTGCATCACCAAAGATGGAACACCCAACACCAAATTAGTCGGTGTTTTGTCTAAACACGATTTAATGCTAACACTTGGTAATAATCCTGCGGTATTAATTAAGGCGTTGAAAAGAGTGAGAAAAATTAAAGAAATTAAACCCATTCGCGCTCGAATTACACAATTGTTGCAAGGTTATTTAGATCAAAATATTCCGATGCAATTGATCGCTAAAATTATAACCGAATTAAACAATGCTTGTATTACGCGAGTAATCGAAATTTCGATGAAAAAAATGAGCGGTCCACCGCCACTTAGATTTGCTTGGTTGGCGTTAGGAAGTCAAGGAAGAAGCGAACAAATGTTGCACACCGATCAAGACAATGCAATCGTTTATGAAAATGTTTCTGAGGATCTTTCAGTAGAAACTAAATCTTACTTTTTACGATTTGCTGTGTTGGTCAATAAAGGATTGCTCCATATTGGTTACGATTATTGTCCCGCCGAAATGATGGCTTCGAATCCAAAATGGTGCCTGAGTTTAGACGATTGGAAAGATCAGGTGCAGTATTGGGTTACCAATCCAGGTAAAGATGAAGTCTTACTGTCCTTTATCTTTTTTGATTACAGTTTAACGTATGGCGATTCTAAAATTGTAAACGAATTGTCTGAATCTATATTTGAAATCGTTAAAGAAAGTCCAGATTTTTACCGACATTTGGTTAGTGGTGCGCTTCAAAACCCTTCTCCGACTGGCTTTTTTAGACAATTTTTAGTAGAACAAAATGGAGCGAATAAGGATCAATTTGATGTAAAACGAAGAGCTTTAATGCCGTTAACTGATGCTGCTCGAGTTTTAATTCTATCTCATTCAGTAAAATCGATAAGCAATACTGCCGAACGTTTTGAGAAATTAGCTGATCTAGAACCTCAAAATTCTGAATTATTTTTGTCTTGTGCCTATTCATTTAAAGCGCTATTAAAATTTAGAACCAAGCAAGGATTGTTACACAATGATTCTGGACAATTTATTGCGTTAGAAACACTTTCAAAAACTGAAAAAATAAAACTAAAAAGTACGTTTAAAACTATTAAGGAACTGCAGGAATTAATTTCAATTCGATTTAATAATGCGAATATATTAGGATAAAGTTATGAGCTTATTAGATAAACTAAAATTTTGGAAAACTCGAGAAGCAGAAATTGCTATTGAATTACAGCTTCCAATAAACGAGTGTCGCTTTGTTGTTTTAGATACCGAAACTACTGGTTTTGATTATGAAAAGGATCGCATTTTATGCGTTGGCGCTCTTGTATTACAAAACGAAACCATTAATTTGCAAACTGGTTTTGAGCACTATATGGATCAGGATATTTACAACAGTAATGCAGCACAAATTCACGGAATCTTAAGAAGTGATGTTTTAGACCATCGATCCGAATTACAAGTATTACAGTTGCTTTTGGATTATGTGGGAGATTCTATACTTGTTGCACATCATGCTAATTTTGACGTTACCATGATTAACAAGGCATTGGAGCGAAATGGTTTGCCTAAATTAAAGAACAGGATTTTAGACACCGCTATTTTATATAAAAAGACATTACTAAAATCGCATTTGTTTGAGCGCAAAGAGCATTATACTTTGGATGATCTTGCTGATAAATTTGACATTTCAAAAAAAGACCGTCACACTGCTATGGGCGATGCTTATATTACGGCCATTGCTTTTTTAAAAATTATAAAGCGTTTACAAGACAATAAGGAAACGGTGTTGGCTGATTTGTTTGCCTAACATCTTGAAATTATATACCTACCACTGAATTTTACAATTTAGTAATACAAAACTGCTTATTTGGTAGCAATTATAAAAAACTAGCTTAACATCTGTTTTGTTTTCGAGCAATAGCTTTGCTTCAAATAAAAAACAAAACAAAATGAAATGTAATTTTTTAAAATCGACCGCTTTAGCAGCAGTTACGAGTCTAGTGGTATTAAGTTGTCAAAATGATGACACGAACGGCGCTACTGCTGTGAATCCACAGATTGACTTTACTTCTCAATCCAAAATTCCACCTTTTGTATATGCAATGGGTGGTTTTGAAAATCTTAAGATCAGTACGCTACTCACTAGTGCCGATGTATTGCCTGAATCTCCTTCTTTTATTTATGGAGCGCAACCTGATGGCGCTGGATTAATGAAGGATCCAAATAGCGAAGGCTATATTTTAATTACTAATCATGAAATACTGCAATCGGTGTCTCGAGTGTACTTGGATAAAACCTTTAAACCTGTAAAAGGAGATTACCTTGTAGATGGTATTGGTGGTTTAACTCGCTTGTGCTCCGCCACACTTGCTACACCACAAATTCATGGATTTGGTCCTCTTTTTTTAACTGCTGGCGAAAGCGGTCAGGAAAGTATGGTACACGGAATCGATCCGCTAGGTTCCTCAACTGACAAAAGTAGAAAAGACAGAGTTTTACCTGCTCTAGGAAAAGCAAGTATGGAAAATGCGGTGCCCTTACCTAAAGAAGCATATCCTGGAAAAACAATCATTATGATAGGAGAAGACCAATCGTATTCGACTGCACATGCGAGTGCTGGACAACTAATTATGTACATGAGCAATACAATTGGTGATTTATCTAATGGTAAATTATATGCCTTAAAAAGAGCAGATGGCAATCAGGTAGAAACCAATATAACGTTAAACAATTCCTATCCTGTTTCGTTTGTTGAAATTCCGAATGCTAAGAACTTAACTGGTGCAGAAATTAACACCACTGTAAATGCCTTGGGTGCGATTCGCTTCTCTAGAGTGGAAGATGTGGATTATCGAAAAGGAAGCGCCAGTAACAATAGAGAAGTATATTTTACTGCAACTGGTCAATCATCTGCTAATAATCCAGTAGAAGGATTTACGATGTGGGGAAGAGTTTATAAATTGAAAATGGATGCGACTAATCCGTTGAAAGGAACTTTGGAATTGGTAGTTGAAGGTGACAGTACTCCAGGAACCGGAATCATTAATCCAGATAATATTTGTGTGACTGAAAACTACGTGTACATTCAAGAAGACGGTGACAGTTATTATGCCGATGCGAAACACGATTCGTACATCTGGCAGTACAATATTGCATCCAAACAAAATAAACCTTGGTTAAATATGAATCATAAAAGAACAGATGCAGCTTGGAATGCTTCTTATAATCAGTCGGGTGAAATGCGTTTTGGAAGTTGGGAATTTGGCTCAATGGAAGATATCTCAAACATAATTGGAGTTCCAAATACGTTTACAGTAAACATTCATTCCCACACTTGGCAACTTGATGCCTTCAAAAACGCTGATGGATCAGGAATAAACAAAAACAAAGAAGGTGGACAAACCGTTATTATTAGAAATGTAGAACGTTAACACTATCTCTTAAAAACAATTTTCAACCCTTATTATTTTGATAGGGGTTGTTCTCTTTTAAAATAATATGATACAACTCAAACACTATATTTCACTACTAATTTTTTGTACTATTTTCTCTTGCAAAGAAAACCAACCGTCAAAAACGACTGTTAAGCAAGATTTAATCATTGATTTGAACAAATTAAACAATGAAATGCTACAATTTCAAAAAATTGTAACTGCAAACCAATCAAAGGCTGAAATTATTGCTCAATTTAAAAAATCGCGTTTGGCATATAAAAAAGTAGAATGGGCAGTTGAGTATTTTATGCCAGAAACTGCACGATTTATGAATGGCCCCGCCTTGGATGAACTGGAATTAGAAGAAAATCGAGCTTTTGAACCGCATGGATTTCAGGTCATGGAAGAACTTATTTATCCAGAATATAGAATTCAAAATAAAGAAGATTTAATACGGGAAACCACTATTTTTTTATCCAATATTAAACAATTAAAAAACACTTTTGAAGTAATTACCATGAGTGATGAATATGTTTTACATGCACTTCAGCAAAATGTATTTCGAGTAATTTCTTTAGGAATCACTGGTTTTGACAGTCCTCTTTTACAATCTTCCATTCCAGAAGCAGGCGAAAGTTTAAGTGACATTCCTAACACACTTGAAAAAATTAATAAAGGCAGTAAAATAATATTTGATTTAAAAAAGCTAACTCAAAAAGCAAATCAGTACTGCAAAGAAAACAATGATTTTAACGCTTTCGACCGAGCCATTTTTATCACACACTATCTGAATCCGATTTCCAGAAAATTAAAAGCTTTTCAGGATGAACAACAACTTAAAAACGTAAAAAAAAGCAGTCCGTTGAAAGCTAGTGTCGCCACCTTATTCGATAAAGATGCGTTTGATGTTAATGCATTTGTACTTTCAGAAGAATATAATTTTACGAAAGAAAAAGCAACTTTAGGCGAAAAATTATTTTATGATACTAATTTGTCTAAGAATAACGATCGAAGTTGTGCGACTTGCCATCATCCTGAAAAAGCATTCACTGACGGATTGCAAACCAATGTTGCGCTCAATGGCAGCACTTTAATGCGAAACACGCCTACTCTAACCTATTCTTCTTTACAAAATGCACAATTTTGGGACATGCGCCAATTGGATTTAGAAAAACAAAGTCTAGCTGTAATTGAAAATAAAGATGAAATGCACGGTTCTTTAAAAGACATTCACGCACAGATCTTACTAAATGACGTCTATACTACGCTTTTCAAAAAAGCATATCCAAAAACAGCCGAGACAGAAGCTTGGCAAATTCAGAATGCTATTGCAAGCTTTGTAAGATCCTTAAACGCTTTCGATTCAAAATTCGATTTATATATGAGAGGAGATGAAAACATTCTTAGCAATCAGGAAATTAAAGGAATGAATCTTTTTATGGGCAAAGCAAAATGCGCAACCTGCCATTTTACTCCTTTGTTTAACGGAACAGTTCCTCCTAATTATGCTAAAACAGAACATGAAGTAATTGGTACTCCGAACGATGCTTCTAGTGCAAAAATAAGTCCAGATGTTGGTCGTTACCTTTATAATAAATTGCCGCAACTTGTTGGGGCTTTTAAAACACCGACGGTACGAAATAGTAATGTTACTGCACCATATATGCATAATGGCGTTTTTAAAACTTTAGAAGAAGTAGTCGATTTTTACAACAAAGGCGGCGGCAAAGGACTGGGATTAAAAGTTGACAACCAATCGCTCCCTTTTGACGAATTAAATTTAACTAAAATAGAAGAACATGCGATTGTTGCCTTTATGAAAACTCTTACCGACAAAAAGTACCAACAATAAATTCAAATTAAGATTATAGTACATGCAAAAAGCGCTGAAAAATTCTCAGCGCTTTTTTATTTTTTAATCTAAAACTAAACCGATTTGACCGTCATCTTCGAGTTGGGTTTCTACATCAGAATCAGGAATAGCAATTGATTCTTCTATCTCTTCTTCGGGCTCATCATACGGCAACGGTTCTAACAAATTGACTTGTTTTAATTTATCTGCCGTTAATTGATTTCCTAACGCTTTAAAACCTTTTACCGCTATAAATTCTTCAATCTCAACATTCAAATTATCTTTTTGAACTCCTTTTACTTTTGCAAAAACAATTTCAGCCACTGGGCGATAATCCGTAGAAACGATTTCAAGTTGCGAATTTGGATGTTCGGTTATAAAGCTTTCTTCTTTACCTTCATTCTCTACTAAAAAACGTTTTACATAATACCTTGCTTTTTCACCTTCATAGTAAATTGCCGAAATTGGTTTTTTGGGAATCCATTTTTCCAAGATAATCATATCTTCTTCAAAATGAGTCGATAATTCTGGAATAATAACTTTGACTTTACCGGCTTGACTGATGATTAGAATTTTATCATTGGGTTTAAATTCTCCCAATAATTCCCCTCGACCATCCACGTTTAAACGTTTTACGGTATCATCAAACCAAACTTTTCTTGGTAATAAAGTCGAAATTCCTTTCTCTTTTAGTTCGATTTTTTTGATTGGATATTTCGTCGCCAAATTCCCTTTAGATGCACGCCCTTTTATCGCTAAATTGGCAAAATCAACGTCAAATTTCAATTTTTTAATGCTTCCCACCTGACGTAAAATAATCGTTATTACTTCTGCTTCTCCATTCGGATTATGAGAAAAGTACACAACTTGTGAACCAGTGCTTCCGTTGGTTAAATCGTATAATTTATCTCTTGTAACTCCAGAAACATTGAATCGTTTCAAGTAAGATGGACCTGATTTTCCATCCCGATACAGCATATTGTAAATGGTGCGCTTGTCGCTTTTATCAAAAATAGCAATGTGAATAATATCTTTACCCACAAACGTTTTAGCATCTACTTTGGTAATCATCATTTTACCATCACGTAAAAACACAATTACATCGTCAATATCCGAGCAATCCGTCAGGTATTCGTCTTTCTTCAAACTCGTTCCTACAAATCCTTCTTCGCGATTTACATATAATTTTGTATTTCGCAGCACTACTTTAGTCGCTTCGATATCATCAAAAATGCGTAACTCGGTTTGACGCTCGCGACCTTTGCCATATTTTTCTTTTAATTTAGAAAAATAAGCAATTGCAAAATCTATCAAATTGGCTAAATGATGTTCTACTTCTTTCATTTCGTCCTCTAATCTAGCGATTACATCATCGGCTTTATCAGAATCAAAACGAGTAATACGAATCATCGGGATTTGCGTTAATCGATTCAAATCTTCATCGTTAATTTCTCTAACAAATGAAGCTTTAAAAACTTCAAATCGATCATATAAATAGTTATACAATGATTCTCTATCTCCGTACAATTTGAAATCAATATACATTTCTTCACGGATGAAGATTTTTTCTAAAGTAGAAAAATGCCATTTATTTTTTAGTTCTTCTAGCTGTATTTCTAATTCCTGACGAAGTAAATCAGAGGTTCTTTCGGTCGAAATTTTCAGCATTTCAGAAACCCCAATAAACAACGGTTTATTGTCTTCGATAATACAACCCAAAGGCGCAATTGAAGTTTCACAAGCAGTAAATGCGAATAATGCATCGATGGTTTTATCAGGAGAAACGCCTGGAAAAAGATGAATTAGAATCTCTACATCGGCCGCAGTATTGTCTTCAATTTTCTTGATTTTGATTTTGCCTTTGTCGTTGGCTTTCAAAATACTATCAATTAATGTCGTTGTATTGGTCGAAAACGGAATTTGCGTAATCACCAGTGTATTTTTGTCCAGTTGCGAAATTTTCGCGCGTACACGCACACGTCCTCCACGAAGTCCATCGTTATAATTAGAAATATCGGCTATACCTTGGGTAACGAAATCGGGATAAATTGTAAACGCTTTACCTTTTAAAATTTTAATCGACGCATCTATCAATTCAT
The DNA here is from genome assembly GCF_001529295.1 of Flavobacterium sp. TAB 87. GTDB lineage: Bacteria > Bacteroidota > Bacteroidia > Flavobacteriales > Flavobacteriaceae > Flavobacterium. Next base: position 19,450 of record NZ_LLWK01000027.1, on the reverse strand, counting down.
TGAAATTATGTGGCAATACTTTCATGGAAAGTCCAACTGCAATTCCTTCTGCTCCTTGTGCTAAAAGCAACGGAAACTTTACCGGAAGATTGTTTGGTTCAGCACGACGACCGTCATATGAAACGCCCCAATCAGTAATTTTTGGCGAATACAAAACTTCCAAAGCAAACTTAGACAACCGCGCTTCAATGTAACGAGAAGCCGCCGCACCGTCACCAGTTAAGATGTTTCCCCAGTTTCCTTGACAGTCAATTAATAAATCTTTTTGACCAATTTGCACCATAGCGTCACCAATACTCTGATCTCCGTGCGGATGATACTGCATGGTGTGGCCCACAACATTGGCTACTTTATTGTATCGACCATCATCCAACTCTTTTAAAGAGTGCATGATGCGACGTTGAACAGGTTTAAATCCGTCCTCAATGGCAGGAACAGCACGTTCTAGAATAACGTACGACGCATAATCCAAAAACCAATCTTTGTACATACCGGTTACTTTGGTAATGGTATCCCCGTCTTCATTATTATTTTCGTAAAAATGTCCGCCCTCAAAGTGCTTCGCTTCTACTTCAATAATTTCTTCCTCATGAATTTCTTCTTGATTTTCATCAATAGAATTTTCTTCAGAATTATTTTCTTCGTTATTTGGAATGCTGTTATCGTCTTCTTCGTCTTTCATTTATTGTGCTTCGGGAATTATTTTATTTAACCTGAAATTTAACTATTCTATATTTAAGGGAATTCTTTTTAATCGTCTCTGTTTTTATTCCTTTTGTAAAAAGTTTGTCCCACTCTTTGTATGTGTTCTTTTAGACTATCTGAATTTAAATTACTGTAAACTGAATTATCAAATTTATATGGAATATAACTATCATATAAGTCTTGCCACAATTTATCGCAATCTGATTTTGTAGGTTCTCCCAAAATAGTTAAATCAATATCAGATCCCTCTCTGCAAGTTCCTTTAGCACGTGAACCGTAAATTACCACTTCGTCGATAGAAGTGCAATTTTCTAATATTTCTAGAATTTCACGATAACTTTTAGGCTTGAAACCAAAAATTACAAATAAGTTTTCATTTTATTTTCAAACTCGATAAAAGCGGCAACATATTCGTTTAAAATAACTTCTAAAATCACTACGATTTCAGATTTTCCATACCTTAAACTTCTTCAACTGCATCCAATTCAACTTTCAAATTTTTGATAATAAATTCCTGTCGATCTGGCGTATTTTTTCCCATATAAAAGGATAATAATTGCTCTATAGACGTGTTTTTATCCATCATAATAGGTTCTAATCGAATGGTATCTCCAATGAAATTTTTAAACTCATCGGGCGAAATTTCACCTAAACCTTTAAATCGAGTAATCTCTGGTTTTGGTTTTAATTTTTCGATTGCAGCTCTACGCTCTTCGTCAGAATAGCAATAAATCGTTTCCTTTTTATTTCGAACTCTAAACAGTGGCGTTTGTAAAATATACAAATGGCCTTCTTTGATTAACTCTGGAAAAAACTGAAGAAAAAAGGTAATCAATAACAATCGAATGTGCATTCCATCGACATCGGCATCGGTCGCAATTACGATATTATTGTAACGCAATTTTTCTAAACCATCTTCGATATCCAAAGCGGCTTGCAATAAATTGAATTCTTCGTTTTCATACACAATTTTTTTGCTCATTCCGTACGAGTTCAAAGGCTTTCCTCTCAAACTAAAAACGGCTTGTGTATTTACATCTCTCGACTTTGTAATCGATCCCGAAGCCGAATCTCCCTCGGTAATAAACAGCGTACTTTCTAAATTTCGACTGTTTTTAGTGTCGGGAAGGTGCGCACGACAATCTCTTAATTTTTTATTGTGAAGATTCGCTTTTTTAGCACGATCGGTCGCTAATTTTCGAATTCCTGATAATTCTTTACGCTCGCGCTCTGCTTGCAAAATTTTACGCAACAAGGCTTCAGCAGTCGGCGGATTTTTATGTAAATAGTTGTCTAATTTGGTTTTAATAAAGTCGTTGATAAAAGTACGAACCGAAACGGCAGGCGTTCCATCATCAGAACCCATATCCATCGAACCCAATTTGGTTTTAGTTTGCGATTCAAAAACAGGTTCCATAACCTTGATGCTGATCGCACTCACAATCGATTTACGAACGTCTGATGCTTCGAAACTTTTGTTGTAAAACTCTCGAATCGTCTTTACAATTGCTTCTCTATAAGCCGCCAAGTGTGTTCCTCCTTGTGTAGTATTTTGACCGTTTACAAAAGAGTGGTATTCTTCGCTATATTGTGTTTTACTGTGTGTTAACGCGATTTCGATATCGTGATCTTTCAAATGAATAATCGGATATTCTAAATCGTCGGCACTAATGGTTTCTTCTAATAAATCTCTAAGACCATTTTCCGAAAGATACTTTTCTCCGTTAAAAATAATCGTCAAACCATTGTTCAAGTAACAATAGTTTTTGACCATTTTGATCACATATTCTAATCGAAATTTAAAATTTTTAAAAATTGATTCGTCTGGCGTAAAAGTTACTTTAGTTCCTTTTCGCTTTGTTGTAGTAATTATTTCTTCTTCTAAAACTAAATTACCTGCAGAGAACTCGGCTGCTTTTTGTTTATCATCACGAACCGATTCTACACGAAAATAATCAGACAACGCATTTACTGCTTTTGTTCCTACTCCATTTAATCCTACTGATTTTTGGAAGGCTTTAGAATCATACTTTCCACCGGTATTCATTTTTGAAACCACATCGACCACTTTTCCCAGCGGAATCCCACGACCGTAATCGCGAACTGTAACTACTTTTTCCTTAATTGTAACTTCGATTGTTTTTCCTGCACCCATAACGAATTCATCGATACAGTTGTCCAAAACCTCTTTAAGCAAAATGTAAATACCGTCATCGGGAGAAGATCCGTCTCCTAACTTTCCGATATACATACCGGGACGCATACGAATATGTTCTTTCCAGTCGAGTGAACGAATATTATCTTCCGTGTACTGATTTTGCTCTAACATAAATGAATTTGGATTTTTTGCTAATGTACTATATATCGATAAAAGATAAAAGTCAATTTTTTAAAGTTACCCATAATTTGCACTAAAAAAGCATAAAAAGCGTTCCTTAAAAAATTGACTCAATAAAAATATAAAAAAACTGTTTTTATACAAAAAAATTAATGTTCAATTCCTAAAACCTGCTGCGCCAAAGCAATCATTTTTGGTGTTCCAGTATGTTTGTTTTTCTCATCCGATAATTTTACTACTCCTTCCCAATGGCTATTTTCGGGTTTTGTATCAGTCAGTTTAATTACCATATTCATTGGTCGTAAACCTACGTCGTTACTAAAATTGGTTCCGATCCCAAATGACATTTTTATTTTTCCTCTACAGAAATCGGCTATTACTTTTACCTTTTCAAAATTTAAAGAATCAGAAAACACAATAATTTTTGATTTAGGGTCAATTCCCATTTGTTCGTAATGTGCAATTGTCTTTTTTGCAAATTCAATTGGGTCGCCGCTATCGTGACGCACACCATCAAAAAGTTTAGAATATTTTTTATTGAATTGTTCTAAAAAAACATCTGTAGTGTAGGTATCTGTAAGTGCAATTCCGAGGTCACCTTGATACACTTTAGTCCAGTTTTCAAGACTAATCGCGTTAGCTACTTTAAAACCATACTGCGCCGCATGAAACATAAACCATTCGTGTGCATGTGTTCCCGATGGTTTTCTGTTTTGCAACATGGCCAAATGCACATTACTTGTTCCTAAAAAACTAGTAGAACCAAAAGTATCCAAAGTTTCATTAACCAAACGATGCACTTTGTAAGAATGGCGGCGACGCGTTCCAAATTCTAAAATAACCACACCTAAAGCATTGTAATTTTCAATTTTTTCTTTGGTTATTCGTTTTACTTCCTCATCATCCACTCGAACTAAATCTTGCTGGGCCAAATAAAAAAGTTCAGAAATTAATGCCATCAAAGGAACTTCCCATAAAATAGTTCGGTACCAATACCCCTCGATAATCACTTTTAGCTCGCCCTCATGTTGTTCGATTTTCACTTCGGTTGGGTCGTACTGATACCCTTGTAGAAAATCTAAATAAGTCGGATCTAAATATGGACAATTGTCTGCTAGAAATTTCTTTTCTTGCACGGTTAATTTTAAATGTACCATGGCATCTACAGCTTCACGAAGTAAAACGGCAAAATTAGCAGGAAAAACGTGCTTGCCGCGATTGATAAAAGCATAGCGAACTTTTACATTTGGGAAAAGCTTAATGACAGCGTGCTGCATTGTAAACTTGTAAAAATCATTATCTAAAATAGAATGTAATTGTACTGAAGTCATATATTTTTAAAAATTATCGGCAATCAATTTTTCGAGTGCTGTTCGCAATTCAATATTACTAATTTCTTCTTTTTCAAGGTCAAAATTATCATTAAAATTCGGTAAAGAATAGGTCGCTTTTATATCAGCTGCAAACCTAGGAAAAGCATTATTGGCAATATCTAAAACCGATGCTCCACCACGCGCTCCAGGCGAAGTAGCCATTAACAACATTTCTTTATCTGCAAAAATATTCTTGGTAATTCGAGAGCACCAATCCAAAATATTTTTGAAAGCAACCGAGTAATTTCCGTTATTCTCCGCTAAAGAAACTACAACACAGTCGGCTGTTGCTAATTTATCCAAAAAAGCCTGTGCCAACTTATGCTGACCAATGTTTTCTTCTAAATCCACGCCAAATAAAGGCATTTCATAATCGTTTAAATCTAATATTTCGACTTGTGCGTTTTTGAATAAATTTGCCGTATAAGTCGCTAGTTTTTTATTGATGGAGTTTTTACTATTGCTTCCTCCAAAGGCTATTATTTTCATGCTTTAGTCGTTTTGGTTTTTGGATCAATCTCAATAATTTGTTTTTTAATTTCGACTGAGTATTTGTTTGGACGAATGTCACCACCATATGTATGGGCGTAAATTTTTGTAAACTCTGCCCCAAAGTACAGAATTATAGCCGAATAATAAACCCAAACCAATATAATTATAACTGATCCTGCAGCGCCATAAACAGAGGCAACCGTAGAGCTTCCTAGATAATACCCGATAGCAAATTTGCCTATCATAAACAAAACAGCCGTAAATGAAGCACCAATTAGCGCATCTTTCATCCGTATAATTCCGTCTGGTAAGGTTCTAAAAATGATCGTGAATAAAAACGTTATGGTAGCAAAAACGAAGAAGATATTTAACGAATAGAAAAAGTAAAATGAGCTGTCTGGGAAATACAGTTTTATACGGTCGCTTACTAAATCTAATACAGTATTTAACAGCAAACTCACCAACATTAAAAATCCAACCGAAACAATCATCGAAAAAGACATCAAGCGATTTTGAATGAATTTTTTGATTCCTTTATTGGGTTTAGCACTAATGCCCCAAATAAAATTGATAGAACTCTGAATTTCAGCAAAAACCCCTGAAGCTCCAATGATTAACATAATAACCCCAAAAATAGATACAAAAACATTACTATCAGACAACGTAACATTTTTGATGGCGTCTTGAATTTGAAGCGCAGCATCATTTCCAACCATCCCTCTAATTTGACCGTATAACTGTCCAGCAACTGCTTCTTGTCCGAAAAAAAAGCCGCAAATTGTAATTATGATAATCAGTAAGGGCGGCAATGCAAAAATAGTATAGTACGACAAAGCAGCACTCAATTTGATTGCGTTATCATCTACAAAAGCCAATGCAGCATCTTTTAAAAGATGGAATGATTTCTGAAAAGAATTTTTTATTTTCAAGGTTTTCAATTTACAGTTACGTTCAAATATAATTAATTAAAATGTTTGAAAAAATGAATGTCTTGTAATTGTGGAAATTATGTAAAAGCGGAAAGGTTTGGTTTAATTTCAAAAAAAATAGGACTCCGAAAAGTCCTATTTTATATTTATATATGTAAAAATTTAAAGTTTATACGTTGAAACGGAAATGCATTACATCACCATCTTTTACAATATATTCTTTACCTTCTACCTTAAATTTACCTGCTTCTTTGGCTTTGGCCTCAGAGCCGTAATGCACGTAATCTTCAAAAGAAATTACTTCGGCGCGAATGAATCCTTTTTCAAAATCAGTATGAATAACCCCTGCAGCTTGTGGCGCAGTAGAACCGATGTTGATGGTCCAAGCACGTACTTCTTTTACTCCAGCCGTAAAATACGTTTGTTGTTTTAGTAATTTATAAGCTGCACGAATTAAAACAGATGCTCCTGGCTCTGTCAATCCCATGTCTTCAAGAAAAACTTGACGCTCTTCGTAACTTTCTAATTCGGTAATATCTGCCTCTGCTCCTACCGAAAGAATAATAACTTCAGCATCTTCATCTTTCACTAATTCGCGAACTTGATCTACGTATTTATTTCCGTCGACAGCAGAATTTTCATCTACGTTACACACGTACAATACTGGTTTTGCAGTAATTAATTGAAACGCTTCCATTAATTCTTCTTCGTCAGTGTTTTGAGGAATAATTGTTCGTGCTGATTTAGCTTGCAACAATGATTCTCTAATTCTATCTAAAAGGGCTTTTTCAGTTTGCGCTTCTTTATTTCCTGTTTTTGCTGCACGATTTACTTTTTCTAAACGTTTTTCAACCGTTTCTAAATCTTTTAATTGCAGCTCAATATCAATGGTTTCTTTGTCACGAATCGGATTTACATTTCCGTCTACGTGTATAATATTATCATTATCAAAACAACGCAAAACGTGAATAATTGCATTACATTCTCTAATGTTACCTAAAAACTGATTTCCTAAACCTTCGCCTTTACTTGCTCCTTTTACTAAACCTGCAATATCAACAATATCAACAGTTGCCATTTGTACACGCTCTGGTTTTACAAGTTCCTCTAACTTATTAATACGAGGATCTGGTACATTTACCACACCAATATTAGGTTCGATTGTACAAAAAGGAAAGTTAGCACTTTGCGCTTTTGCGTTTGATAAACAATTAAATAAAGTTGATTTTCCAACATTTGGTAATCCTACAATTCCTGCTTTCATCTGTAGATAAATTTGTTTGTATAGTATGGAGCCGATTCATAATTTGTATAAAAACTCTTTACACATTACTATCGCTGCAAAATTTCATATTTTATTCTAAAAGTGTGCAAATATACCATTTAAAACCACGATGCCGAATAATTTTTCAGCATTAATCTTTATTTGCTGCTTTTCTAAAAGCAATATCAAATATATTTAAGAATTAGAAACAAAAAATCCCAAGCGATGTGCTCAGGATTTTTATATTATTATTTATAATACAGTTTATTCGTTATGCAAAAATGCTTTACGATTCAATAATGTTTCGTCGCTTTCTACGTGATTATCATCTGGAATACAACAATCTACTGGACAAACAGCCGCACACTGTGGCTCATCATGAAATCCTTTGCATTCTGTACATTTTCCAGGAACAATAAAATATACTTCGTCAGAAATTGGGGTTTGTGCATCTTCTGCATCCACTTCTGTTCCGTCTGGTAAAATTACTTTTCCAGTTAACTTTGTTCCATCTTTATATCTCCAATCGTCAGCACCTTCATAAATTGCTGTATTTGGGCACTCTGGTTCGCAAGCCCCACAATTGATACATTCGTCGGTTATAATTATTGCCATCTTTTCTACTCTTAAAGTTTTGTTGTGTCCAATTACATAATCATTTAAACGCTGCAAGATAATTATCTCTTTATAACTTGATGCCTTTTGACTTTCGCCTTAATTATGCTTATTTTTGTGCAAAATTACAATCAAAACTATTCATATACAAGAATTATGACATTAGAAACAAAAAATAGTGTTTTTGTTGAATTAGGAAATTTCTTAAGTCAATTCTCAGAGCACAATACCATAAAAAAATCGGATGTTTTAATGAACGATTTCTTTTTTGAAGATTTTGTAAATCTAATTCAGTTGTCCCAATCACACAATGGTTGGTACACGCCCGAGCAAGTTTATTTTGCAATTCAATCTTGGGCAAATGCTTTGACAAAAGCTAATTTAGACCAATGGTTGTCTAATTATACAACAATTAATGACCAGCGCACACCTAAAACTGTTGCTTTAATCTTGGCAGGAAATATTCCGCTGGTTGGGTTTCACGATTTTTTATCGGTTTTAATTACCGGAAATTCTGTTTTGGTTAAAACGTCTTCTAACGATCAACATTTATTGCCTTTTTTAGCCAAATACTTAATTGCTATCGACGAGAGCTTAGCCGATCGCATTACTTTCGTGGAAGGAAAATTAGAACATTTTGATACCGTGATCGCCACTGGCAGCAATAATACGGCCCGTTATTTTGAGTATTATTTTAAAGACAAACCTTCTATTATTCGTAAAAACAGAAATTCGGTTGCTGTTTTGGATGGAACTGAAAGTAAAGAACAATTACTTGCTCTAGGTGAGGATATTTTTCGCTATTTCGGGTTGGGTTGTCGCAATGTTTCGAAGCTATTTGTTCCTAAAGGCTATAAATTCGACTCTTTTTTTGAAGCTATTTTTGCCTATCAAGATGTTATTCATTATGAAAAATATGCGAATAATTATGATTACAATAAAGCTGTTTTTTTAATGAGTGATTTTAAATTATTAGACAATGGTTTTCTTACCATAAAAGAAGATACAAGCTACGCCTCTCCCATTTCTAGCGTTTTTTATGAATTTTACGAAAACATAGATGAAATCAGAGAACGATTAGCGTCGGATACTGAACAAATTCAGTGCATTGTGAGCAATAATTTAATTGAAAACAGTATTAATTTTGGTCAAACTCAACTTCCTCACTTATGGAATTATGCAGATAATGTCGATACTATATCGTTTTTGTTAATAACATAAGTTAAAATTTGACAATTAATGCGAAATTTTTAACGCTTTTTAGACATCTATTAACGAAATTTGCATCTTAAATTTTCGCATTAACTACAACCATGAAAAAACACAACTACAGCGCAGGACCTTGTATTTTACCACAAGAAGTTTTTGACCAATCAGCACAAGCAATTTTAAATTTTAACGATTCAGGTTTATCTATTCTTGAAATTTCGCACCGAAGTAAAGATTTCGTTGCCGTAATGGAAGAAGCTAGAGCACTTGCGATTGAATTATTAGGCCTTGAAGGAAAAGGGTATCAAGCACTTTTTCTTTCGGGAGGAGCGAGTTTAGAGTTTTTAATGGTTCCTTATAACTTGATGAAAGAAAACGGAAAGGCCGCTTACTTAGATTCAGGAACTTGGGCTACCAACGCAATCAAAGAAGCTCAATTCTTTGGTGAAACTGTTATCGTTGCTTCATCAAAAGAGGCTAATTATACGTATATCCCTAAAGATTACGAAATTCCTGCTGATGCTGATTATTTTCATTGCACCAGTAATAACACCATTTTTGGAACACAAATGAAATCGTTTCCAAAAACAAATGTACCGATAGTATGTGATATGAGTTCGGATATTTTTTCTCGAGTGATTGATTTTTCTCAATTTGATATTATTTATGCTGGCGCTCAAAAAAATATGGGACCTGCAGGAACAACATTGGTGGTTATTAAAGAATCAATTATTGGTAAAAGCGGTCGCACGATACCAAGTATGTTGGATTACGCCAAACAAGTAAAAGCAGAAAGTATGTACAATACTCCTCCTGTTTTTCCTATATATGCGTCATTATTGACCTTAAAATGGATTAAAGAAAAAGGTGGAATCGCAGCTCTTGAGAAATTAAACAATGCAAAAGCAGCCTTACTTTACAACGAAATAGATAGCAATCCTTTGTTTAAAGGAGCGGCAAAAGAAGAAGATCGTTCGACTATGAATGTTACGTTCTTACTGACTAACCCAGAGCATACTGAAACATTTGATCAAATGTGGAAAGAAGCCAATATTTCTGGAATAGCAGGTCACCGTTCGGTTGGTGGTTACAGAGCTTCTATTTACAACGCTATGCCAATAGAAAGTGTACAAGTACTAGTTGACGTAATGAAAGCTTTAGCAAGCAAGATTTAAATTCTAATTTCAAGGTAAATCGAAACTAGATCTGACTACAGGAGTCCTAGCCCAGATAGAAGGGAAAATCCTTTTTTATTGTTTTTTACAATAAAAAAGATTGGAATGATAGCTGGAAAAAGCTCCTAATTAAATACGTAAATAATAAGATAATTGTTTGTACTAATTGGTTGAAAACAACTAAAAAACAGACGAAAAAAAATAAAAAAAAATGAAAGTATTAGCAAACGACGGTATTTCACAAAGTGGAATTCTTGCCTTAGAAAAAGGTGGATTTGAAGTAATTACAGCAAAAGTAGCGCAAGAACAAGTAGCCAATTATGTAAACGAAAATGACATTGCTGTTGTTTTGGTTCGTAGCGCTACCAAAGTGCGCAAAGATATTATTGACGCTTGTCCTGGATTAAAAATTATTGGTCGCGGTGGTGTTGGTATGGACAATATTGATGTTGACTATGCAAAAAGCAAAGGAATTCACGTAATCAATACACCTGCATCTTCATCTGAATCGGTTGCTGAATTGGTTTTCGGACACTTGTTTAACGGAGTTCGTTTTTTGCATGATTCAAACAGAAACATGCCTTTGGAAGGTGATACCAATTTTGATGGTTTGAAAAAAGCATACGCAAATGGTGTAGAATTAAGAGGTAAAACATTAGGTATTATTGGTATTGGTCGTATTGGTCAAGCTACTGCAAAGGTTGCGCTTGGTTTAGGTATGAAAGTAATTGCTGCGGATAGTTTTATTCAGGAAATAGACATTACGGTTTCGTTTTTTGACGGTCAATCGGTTACTACAAAAATAACCACACAATCTTTAGAGTCTGTTTTTAAAGAAGCTGATTTTATTAGTTTACACGTTCCTGCTCAAAACGGTTATATTATCGGTGAGAAAGAATTTGAAATTATGAAAGACGGTGTTGGAATTGTTAACTGCGCTCGTGGTGGTGTAATTGACGAAGTTGCTTTGGTTAAAGCATTGGATTCTGGAAAAGTTGCTTTTGCAGGTTTGGATGTTTTTGAAAGTGAGCCCAAACCAGAAATGGCAATTTTGATGCACTCCAAAATTTCGTTAACGCCCCATATTGGAGCTGCAACGGGAGAAGCACAAGATAGAATTGGTACAGAATTAGCTTCGCAAATTATTTCGTTGTTGAACTAAACTACTGATTTAATACAACTTACAAAGGGATTTGATATTAAAATACTAAATCCCTTTGTTTTTTTAAGTAACTTTGAGTTTAAATTTAATTTAAAAAACTATGTTAGAACAATTAGCACAAATAGTGCAATATTTTGGCAATGATGCTGTTGTGCAAAACGATGCGATTCCCAATGAACAAAATCAAGCGGTATTGCAAGAAACAGGAAATTCTATTTTTTATAGTTTACAAAAAATGGCTTCTGAAGGTGATTTATCGCAACTAGCGGCATTGTTGCAAGGAAATAATATCAGCAGTGCTAACCCAGCAGTACAAGAGATTACGAATAATGTTTCGGGTTCGTTGACTGAAAAGTTTGGGTTAAGTTCGTCTGCAGCTATTGGAGCAGCTTCCAGTATGATTCCGCAAATACTGGGTTCATTGATGGGTAAAGCAAACGATAAAAACGACAGCAGTTTTAATATTTCTGATATTATCGCTGCATTGACAAGTGGAAATAGCGCTCAATCGTCGGGTATTATGGAAGCAATAAATAAATACGGAATGCAATTTGGTTTGGATCAAAATGCAGATGGAAAAGTAGATCTGGAAGATGCTATGGCACTGACCAAAAATGGGGGTTTGGGTAGTGTTTTAGGAAAGCTTTTTGGAAAGTAAAAAGTTGCGTTTCTAAAAAATAGAATGTATAAAATTGAATATCATTCTCTTAAATAATTAGCAATGAAAAATTCTTTCTATTTCATCTCATTCTTTTGTATAATCCTAGGTTGTTCTGCAACTAAAACAATTACCAATACCGCAATTGCAGCGACTGACGTTACTACTGCCGTAAGCGACACTGTTCGTATTGCCAATGATGAGTTAGAATATGAAGTATTAATTATTAATCCTGGTTTTAGCAGTTGGCTCGTTTCAAGAGCTTATCCTAGAAATTATTATTCGCAAAGTTATCTTGAAAATAAAAATCAAAATTATATTATAGAATGGAATAGTCGGGCGCTGCAACCACTGCGTTATGATTCGAATTTATACGAAATGACCATAAATTACGATCTGACTACCGACTACGGTTACGAGGTAAATTATTTAATTTACAACTATATGATTTATTTTCAAAATACCTATAAACAAAGGTTAGCAGGTTACGTTCCTTCGAGATAATGTTACTACATTTGTAATCATTACATAGAAAAATGAAGCGATTAAAAGAACGTTGGGGCGTAACCTCCAATTTGCAGCTTACTGTTATATTTATAGTTTTTGCTATTACAGGCTCAGCGTCTGCTTGGCTTTCAAAACCTTTTTGTCTGTGGTTGGGAATATCCAAAGATCACGTTGGCTTTTTATTTACACCACTTCGTCTAATTCTTATTTTTCCTATCTATCAAATTTTATTAGTTTTTATCGGAACAATTTTTGGCCAGTTTACTTTTTTTTGGGCTTTCGAAAAAAAGATGCTCAAAAAACTTGGACTGGGGTTTTTATTTAAAGACAACTAAAAATCAATTCTCTTCTTTACGAATATAATACGTGTACAACCACGTTAATGTAAAAGACGGAATCATGTCTGTAAAAGGCAGAACCTCTTCTAAAAAGGTAAAAATTCCAGCCACCTTCCCTACTCTTCCTTTGTACATATAAGTCATTAAATAACCGGCTAATGGCGCCCAAATAACGTCTGAAAATTCGCCTATGCCAGGAATTGCAAAAGAAAGCATTCCGATGCCATCAAACAGTATACCCAAAAGCAGTTTAGTTGTTTTTCGTCTTTGAACCGCTTTATCTAGTGTTGTTATATTCATTTTTATTTTTTTATCAATCAAGGATTATTATAAAAGTCATGTTTCAATTATAAGCTGTACTAGTGCATTAGATGAGCCATTTTTAAATATAAATTTAAAAAATCAAAATTGAATTATAATTAAAAGTATTTAAGTAAAAATTATGCCAAAGCCGTTTTATTATCGAAGGAAACTTTTGTTTCTTTGTGCAAACAGTTTCTGAACCATGATACAAGCAAAAAATATTCATAAGTTTTACGATCAACTTGAAGTACTAAAAGGGGTAGATCTACACATTAAAAAAGGGGAAATTGTATCTATTGTTGGCGCCTCAGGTGCCGGAAAAACGACACTTTTACAGATTTTAGGAACATTAGATAAACCTTCTACCATTGACGGCACTTCTTTACTTATTAATAACGAGAATATTTTAAAATTAAACGATAAAGCATTATCTAAATTTAGAAATTTGAACTTAGGATTTATTTTTCAGTTTCACCAATTATTACCCGAGTTTACTGCTTTAGAAAACATTTGTATTCCGGCATATATCGCAGGCAAGAAACAAGCGGAAACTGAAATCGAGGCTAAAAAACTGTTGGAATACTTAGGACTGTCGCATCGAATAAACCACAAGCCAAACGAACTTTCGGGAGGAGAGCAACAACGAGTTGCCGTGGCCAGAGCGTTAATCAACAAACCCGACGTTATTTTTGCCGATGAACCTTCTGGAAATTTAGATACTACTTCTGCAGAAAATTTGCACCAGTTATTTTTTAAGCTTAGAGATGAATTTGGACAAACCTTTGTTATTGTCACCCACAACGAAGAATTAGCCAATATGGCCGATCGTAAATTAGTAATGTCAGACGGTAGAATTGTGACTTAGCTGTTTTATTGGTCGAATTTACTGTGATCTATTCTTCTTGATGGCATTTATTGATTGTAGCAATCATGTATCATTGAGTACGTAGTATCTTCTTTTACGTCCTTATTATGGGAGGTAAATTATACTATTTCTAGTCACAAGAATATCAAATTTCTGAGAGTAATTTCTTTCGTAAAACGATGTTTTTTTTAAATTATCAGATTTTTTGTGATAAATGTAGCCCTACTAGAGTTAAGTAGAGATAAACAGTATTAAACAGTTGAATTTTCGTGCTTTACATCTCAAATTCGCACTATTTAACTACTTTTTCTGTAAGTTAATGCTTTATAATTTTTTAAAATTATGTTTTTAATCGATAATAAGTGGTCTTAATCGAGTATTCTCATAATCTTATAATTTAGGATTTCTTTGTGGTATTTTTGCCGTCAAATAAATCGTTAATGGAAACAAGTTTTTCGAACAAAATTTTTACTTTTATCAGAGATTATTTTATACAAAAACATCTATTTGTTTGTTTTTCGCTTACAACCGTATTCCTATTCACAAGTACATCTACAGCTGTTGAAAGAGAAATAGTAAATGCTTATTTTACTTTTAAAACACCAAGCAATCCAAAATATTTTTCTTTTATAATCGTCTGGATAAGATCTGCCCTATTTTTAATTTTTATTAAAAATAATGAAGTGCATATTCCTCCATGCAGACGACTCATTTTAAGCTGACTTTCAAGCATTTTTCACATTCATTTTTATCAGAAAATTAAAAATTTCTGGTTGTACTTACAAAATCCCCTTTGTCTATGCATAATTTTACCTCTAAAAAGTTTTGTTATTTTAAATTTTTACTGTTTATCTTCTTATCATTCTCTGCAAATGCTCAAGTTTGCGGAACGCCAGGAGTAGACGGACCCATAACTATTTCTAGTGCTGTAAATACCTATTATCCTGTTTTAAATAGTACACTTACTTTGAATGCGGGAGCGCAATCCATACAATTAGCCGGAGTTCCAGCAACTGATATTTATGGTAATAACTTTGGTACACTTTCAATTGCTACGGGTGATTTGATTTTAATCATTCAGATGCAAGACGCAGAAATTAACTATACTAATAGTGCTCAATATGGTTCAGGTTCCTCTACTTCATATACAGATGGTCTTGGAGGTACTGGTTTTACCAATATTGGTAATACAGGTATTTTTGAATATGTGATAGCGACAAATAACGTACCGCTGAGTGGAGGGAATCTAACTTTTAAAGGTACTGGAACTGGTGGTGGTGTTAAAAATAGTTTTTACAACGCATCTCCAACTGCAACAAGAGGAAAAAGGACATTTCAAATTGTTAGAGTTCCCCAATATTCTAATTTAACATTAAACGCAAATATTATCACACCGCCATTTAATGGTAGTTCAGGTGGAGTTATTGCATTCAATGTTTCGGGTACTTTTAATTTTGCTGGTTTTACTATTGATGGAAAAGCCAGAGGGTTTAGGGGAGGTTATAGTCCTAAAGAAATCTCTGAACGTAATAATTCGACAAACTATGTAGGTTTATATACTAATAAAACTATTTCTAGTAAAGGAGAAGGCATAGCAGGTACGCCCAAGTTTATGTGGGATGGTTTTAATGCGGTAACTAATATCGATGAAGGTTTGCCTGGAGGATCTTCAGGACGTGGAGCTCCTGCAAATGCTGGTGGTGGTGGAAACGACCATAATGCTGGTGGTGGTGGTGGTGGAAACGGTGGTTATGGAGGATTAGGAGGTAAGGGTTGGCAGGGTGCAGGTGGTGATGTTAGCGATTTAACTGGTGGTGGTAGGCCAGGATTTAGATCTTACATCACTACTATACCTCTTTTAGAAAGGTTAATAATGGGCGGTGGTGGTGGTGCTGGTGATGCTAATAATACTCCAGATGGAGTAAGAGGTGGTGTAGGTGGAGCTATCGTACTAATAAATGCAGGAAATATTACAGGTACAGGATTTATTAATGCAAATGGGGGGCCTGGTGCACCAGGTACCAGCGGAAGTTCACCTGATGGAGCTGGAGGAGCCGGAGCCGGTGGGACCGTTCTTTTAAACATATCAAATACTAGCACAGCAAACATTACCATTGAAGCCAAAGGAGGAAATGGTGGTAATACAAAAGGAGATGGTGGATCTACAACTCCTCATGGTCCTGGCGGCGGCGGCGGCGGAGGTATTATTATGTATAATGCCCCAGGGGCAACTATCGATGCTATTGCAACTGGCGGTGTCGCTGGAAAGTCAAACGATGGAGGTTCAGGAACTATTAATCACGGCGCTATGCCTGGAGTAGCGGGCTATGTATCTGCTTTTACCACTAGTGATTTGCCTAAAAATCTTCAGATTAATTCAGATTGTTTTCCAGTTTTGGAGACTAAAGTAAAATCATTAACTTCATCAGTTTGTAATTCGGTTAATAATGAAGTGTCTTATGAAATTCAAATAAAAAATATAGGAAGTGGAAATGCTGCAAAAGTTTTCTTAGACTTCGCTTTTCCAGCAGGTATAGATTTTTTATCCGCTACAGCAGTTTATTCTATAGAAGCTACTGGTCCAGCTGGTCTTTTGTCGCATACTAATACTGCAAACAAACCTTTAATTGGTGATTTCAATATTGCCAAAGATGGAATAGTAACAATAACCTTGAAAGGTAAAATTACTAGTTTTGCAACTACAGGTGTAAACAATGCTAATGCTCAAGCAATATACTTAGATCCTACAAGAACAACAGCTAATGCAAACAGACAAATTACTGCATTCACTGATAGTTTTGGTTCCTATGAAAAGAATTACCAAGGCGGAAGTCAAGCGAATGTCCCAGGTATAAATTTTAACGGATCTAGTTCTAATATTGACAATGTTGAAATTTTAGCATTACCTGTAGCGCCTACAGTAACTACTACACAACCGAATTGTACTACTTCGACAGGAACAATAAAAGTGACTTCGCCTGTTAATGGTTCGGGTATAACGTATGCATTAACTGGTTTAGCTCCAGTTGTTGCTGCAGTGTCTAATTCTACTGGACAATTTTCTGGTTTAGTAGCTGGTACATATCAGGTAACTACTAGTAATGCTAATTCATGTACTTCATTACCTACTTCTACAATTACTATAAATTCTGTTTCTGGTGCTCCCACTACTACAAGTGTGTCTATTTGTGTAGGAGGTTCAGGAAATTTAATTGCGAGTGGATGTACTGATAATAGCAAAATTCAATGGTTTACCACAGCTATTGGAGGATCTTCAATATTTACGGGTGCTACTTTTAATCCTATTGGTGTATCGGGTTCTGGATTAACGAATGCAAATACTGCTGGAACAACCACTTTTTATGCTAGTTGTAATGGTTCCACATGTAGAGCAGCAACAAATTTTGTTATAAATCCAATACCAACAATAAATACAGTTACGCCAGGGACAATTTGCGGTGCTGGAAGTGTTACTTTGAGTGCTACTGCTTCTTCGGGCACAATAAGTTGGTACGATATTGCAACTGGTGGTACACCAATAGCTACAGGAACTACTTATACTACCCCAAGTTTGTCTGTAACCAAAATATATTATGTACAAGTATCGGATAATAATTGTACTTCAGCTAGAACTTCCGTTACTGCTACAGTTACTGCTATTCCAACAATAGCATCAACTACAGGAGCGGAAAGATGTGGGCCAGGAACTTTGACTTTAAAAGCTACAGTCTCAGCAGGAACAATTAATTGGTATGCAAATGCACTAGGAGGAACTTCGCTTTATGAAGGAACTGATTATATAACTCCAAATTTATCTGCAACCACTACTTATTATGTTGATGCAACAAATAATAGTTGTACCTCAAACTCTCGTTTAGCTGTAGCCGCTACGGTTAATGCAGTACCAGTAACTCCAGTAGTGGGCACAACAGCAGCGACTTGTTCTGCTGCGGGAAGCATGACTCTTACGAATTACAATGCAGCCAATACTTATGTTTTTTCACCTACAGGACCAAGTGTTAGTACAACAGGAGTACTAACAGATGGAACTATAGAAAAGGCTTACACGGTTAAAGCGACTAACGCTTCCGGATGTATCTCCGCAGCTTCTACTAGTTTTACTTTTATTAACCTTACACAGTTAGCTACACCAGTAGCACCAACAGTTGGAACAATCAAACAGCCAACGTGTTCAGTAGCAACAGGAAGTGTTGTTTTAAGCAGCTTGCCTTCAAGTGGAACTTGGACTTTAACAAGAACTCCGGGAAAAGTAACTACAACTGGAACAGGTACAAGTACAACAATTTCAGGATTATCTGCAGGAACTTATACATATACGGTTACAAATGCAGCAGAATGTACATCCGTACCTTCAATGAAAGTTGTCATTAACGCACAACCACCACTACCAGAAGCTCCTACCGCAATCGCTGCAACCAATATAACTTGTGATGGTTTTACGGCTAATTGGAATGCAGTTCCGGGAGCTACTGCTTATGGAATATCAGTTTCGACAAGCGATTCCTATAATTCTCATGTTGCCAATTATGATACTAAAATTCTTGATGGTAGAAATGATGGAAATACTTCATCTTTTTATTCTGTAAGCGGGTTAGTTCCTGGTCAGACATATTATTACAGGGTTTGGTTGTACCATCCGTGTTACCCAACAGGTAGTGTTTCTGGCAATACTATTGCCTTAGTACTGAACCCAAACATGACAGTTGGAACGGCTTCTTCAACAGGAAATTTATGTATCAATACTGAATTGTCACCAATTACTCATGAGACAACAAATGTCACAGGAATTGTTTCGGCTTCAAATTTGCCTTCTGGAGTTACTGCCAGTTTTTCTTCTAATACTGTTACCATTAGTGGCACACCAACAGTTTCGGGAACATTCAATTATACTATTGGATTGTCTGGTGGATGTGGAACCAGAAATGCTGTAGGAACTATTATCGTAAATTCGTCCCCTACAGCCTTAATTACTGGAAACTTAGTTGGTTGTTTAACAACTACTTTAACCGCTACTAGTAATTTAACAAGTCCAACTTATATTTGGTATAGAAACACTATCGAAATTGCTGGAGAAACTGCTTCAACACTTGTTGTTACATCCGATGGAAATTATAAAGTAAAGGTTATAAATAGTTCAACAGGTTGTGAACAAACTTCAGTTGCTGTAGCAGTAACGATTACCGATACAGAAGCCCCGGTAAAACCTACTCTAGCGGATGTAACTGGTGAATGTTCGGCTACGGCAACTCCACCAACTACAACGGACAACTGTTCAGGAATAATCACGGGAACCACTACTGATGCTTTGACAAGAAGTACTCAAGGAACTTCGGTGATTACTTGGACTTTTGATGATAAAAATGGTAACACGACCACAGCTACTCAAAACATAATTATTAAAGAAGCAACAGCTCCTGTAATCACTTGTCCAACTGCGATTGCTCAAAATACAGATACAGGAAAATGTACGGCAAAAGTTACCATTGCAGATCCAAC
>NZ_LLWK01000026.1 GCF_001529295.1 Flavobacterium sp. TAB 87 | reverse complement strand
AGTATGTCGTCGCCTTTCTTTTTAAAACCCTAATTCTAACGAATTAGGGTTTTTTCGTTTCTAAAGGTCATACTATTTATGAAATAATGGTTGTGTTTTGTTATAAAAAATAACTTACTTGCTTCTACGCAAAGCATCTAGTAGCTCAATCATATCTACTACACCGTAGGTAGAAGAGTAATCCGACACAGCATAAGGAAGTATAAGACTATTGTTATTTACAATTGAACCGCAGGAGTATACCACATTTGGTACATATCCTTCGCGTTCACCTTCTAAGGGAGAAATCAAAGGCTCTTTTAATCTTCCTATTTCTTTTGTCGGATCATCCAAATCAAAGAGCGAAGCACCGATGCAATATCGTCGCATGGCACCTACACCGTGTGTTATTACCAACCAACCTTCTTTAGTCCATATTGGAGATCCACAATTTCCAATTTGCGTAAATTCCCATGGATATTTCGGTTCCTGTATGCGAATAGGGTTGTCCCATTGCGTTTGTCTATCAGAAAACATAACGTAATTATTTACACCATCTATTCTAGACAGCATCGCATATTTACCATTGACTTTTCTAGGAAAGAGCGCTAAATTTTTATTTTGTGCACCGATCCCATATAAAGGCATTACGCGAAAATTATAAAAATCCTCTGTAGATATAAGTTTTGGAATAATAGCATGACCATTGTAAGCAGTATACGTACCGAGGATTTTTTCAGATTGATCGTCATCTGTAAAGCGGACAAAACGAGCATCTTCGATACCACGGCTTTCTGAATCTGAGATAGGAAAGATTACTCGTTCAGCGATATCGGAATCATGCTTGAATTGTAGATCATAGAAAGAGTCTGCTAACCACATAACTTCTTCTAGAGCAGTCCTTCTTTCTTGACGGATAGTGTCATCACTCAAAGCTTTATTAATTAAGTTTTTTAAAGCATAGTACTCAAAGTGATCGGGTAATTCCTGCATTATTTCTGAAGCATATTTGTCAGAAGTATGCATTTCTGATAATTTAGTTAGAAATCTTACTTTATTGTAGAGGGTTTTATGAACAATTTCGGCTTTGTCAATGTTTTTTCCAATTTTCATTACCTGAAGATCATTATTTTTGTCTAAAATCGCTCTTCTAAAAACAATTGAAGAAATATGACCTTCTCCGGTAGCCCGAAAAGAAATAATTATTCGCTTTTCTCCCACTTCAAGATCAGATTGGTCAAAATCTTCCACCATCGAAGGGTTAAAAAATGCAGCTGATTCTATCGAATATTCCATTGTACAATAGGAACCGATTAGCATTTTTCGTTCGTAAGAGAGACTATCGTAATTGATTTGCATTGCCTCAATTAATCCTTTAATTTTTTCACAATGCTTAAAAAATATTTTCGATATATTTCGATGGCGTCTTGCAAATTCACGTAGAGTTTGTTCTAATGTGTTATACACTTGCTTTTCGTCTAACATCATTATATTACTGACCATTTTCTGTGTGCGTTCATCGCCATTCATAAAATAGCGGGCAACAACTCTACTTGAATCGGGAGAAAATATTATATTTTTTCGAACTACGGTAACTTTCATAGTGGTATTTAAATTAGTGAAGGGGTTAAAATTATCTGTAGTTTAAATCATATCATAATCAAGTTCTTTTAACTGTTTAGAAAAAGGTCAATTTGTGGTACTTAAATTTAATTAATTTTATTTTAAAATTACGCTGTTGTTCAAAAAAGTAAGGCAAATTCCTTTTTAAAAATTTGGAAAGTTAAAGAGCGGAATTTTAATATTGTAACAATTAATAGTATTGGTCTTTCTTGACTAAAAATATTTGGGAATTATTTAGTACGGAAAAATGGTGATGTTCAATTATCGGAATGCTACTTATAGATCAAATTTGAATAAATTTGTTTAGAGTAAAGCTGCAGATTCAACATCTAGAAACCACTGTATTTCTCCGGTCTCGAGCTGAATAAGTTGTGCAGGATACTTTTCGATATTCTTCTCTCCTTTCAATACATTATAAATGGCTTTTCGTTTACTTTCTCCATAGACAAGAAAGGCAACATTCTTAGCTTTATTAATTAGTGGAGCGGTCATTGTTATGCGATGTCTATTTTCATTTTCTAAATAGACTTCTTTAACTATAGAATTTTTTTCCGTTAGCACTTCATTGTAAGGAAAAAGTGATGCTGTGTGCGAATTTTCGCCAAGTCCCAAAATTATTAAGTCAAAGCTGGGTAAATTTCTTTGAAAATGATTTTTTATTTGCTCAGAATATTTTGCTGCGGCCTCACTTGGACCGACGGAAGTGTCAATTTTAAAGATTTTGGTTGATGAGATTTGTAACGGACTGAAAAATAGTTTTTGTACCATCAGCCCATTGTTTGCATCATCATCAGCGGGAACGCATCTTTCATCTCCAAAGAAAAAAAACAATCTTTCCCATTCAATTTTGTCCTTGAATAGAGGAGAGGCAAGTAATTCGTACAGTTTTTTTGGAGAGGTACCTCCTGCTAAAACCAAATTAAATACGCCATTCTTTGAAATATACTTTTGTGCTATTTCGATAAAATATTTAGCAAAAGCAGTTAAGAGAGCTTCTTCTGTTTTATAAATATTAGTTTTCATTATAGTTTATAATTTATTTTTGATAGGAAGTGTGAACCAATGAAATCCGTCTTGGGCGATTAAGGCTTCTGCAATTTCAGGTCCTTGAGAATCGGCTGAGTAATTTGGAAAACTTAAACTTTTCTTAGAATCCCAAGAATTCAACAAAGGCATCAATAAATCCCAAGCAAATTCTACTTGATCAGCTCTCATAAATAGTGTTTGATCGCCTGTAATAATATCAAGCAAAAGTGTTTCATAAGCTTCAGGAGTTTCAGTAGCTTCCTCATACTTAAATATCATATCTACGGGATTAAGCACCATTTCTAAACCTGGGCGTTTTGCCTGTACTTGCAATCGTATACTCATCTCGGGCTGAATGCTAATTATGAGTCTATTTTGCTGCCAGTTATCGGTAGAATCAGCTGGAAAAACACAATGTGGAACATCGCGAAATTGGATGGAGATAACCGAAGCTGTTTGATGCATTCTCTTGCCTGTTCGTACATAAAATGGTACGTCATGCCATCTCCAATTATCGACGAAAAATTTTATAGCTGCAAATGTTTCGGTATTTGAGTTTGGATCAACATCATTTTCGTCACGATAACCTGGAACTTGCTTTCCTTCAACCCAGCCCGGACCGTATTGTCCGCGCACCGCGACTTTTTTTATTTCTTCTGGCTTAAATCTTCTCATCGCTCGCAGAACATCGACTTTTCTATTTCGCACTTCGTCGGCACTAAAATTAATTGGTGTTTCCATTGCAATAAGGCAGACCAATTGTAGCAGGTGATTTTGAATCATATCTCTTAAGGCACCAGCAGTTTCATAGTATTCACCTCGCTCTTCTACGCCTAATTTCTCTGAAACTGAAATCTGCACGTGATCAATATAATTTCGGTTCCAAATAGGTTCAAGTATCGCATTAGAGAATCGAAACGCCAAGATGTTTTGCACCGCTTCTTTTCCCAAATAATGGTCAATTCGATAAATTTGCTTTTCATCAAAAATGGTAGCTAATAATTCATTTAATGATTTCGCAGATTCCAGATCGTGACCAAATGGTTTTTCAATAACAATTCGGGTATAATCGCTTTCTTCCGCCAAGTTGTTCTTAGCAATATGTTCCCCTATAATTGGAAATAAATTGGGCGAGACAGCCAAGTAATAAATAATTACCGGTTTCTGTTTCCATTCCGTCTCATACTTTTCAATCTTTTCTTTAAAATGCTTATAGCTCTTGTCATCGCTCACATTAGCACTTTGATAAAATATCTTGGAAGCAAATTCATCCCATTGCTTTTTTACCACTATCCCCTTACGCGAGAATTCGTTGGTACCTTCTAATAATTTTTTTCTATATGCTGTATCGGTCAATTCTGAACGCCCGTTTCCTATAATTGCAAATTTTTCAGGCAACCAATTATCTAAAAATAAGTTATAAAGTGCGGGCGTTATTTTTCGTTTGTTCAGGTCTCCTGTTCCTCCGAAAATAAAAAAGAGTACTGGTTGTGATTTTATACTTGAATCCATTTTAAAATTATTTGTTAGTTTGAGTAAGCCAATCTGTGTGAAAAATTCCTTCAGTTGCAATGCGTTCGTACGTATGCGCGCCAAAATAATCCCGCTGAGCCTGAATCAGATTGGCCGGCATATTCTCATTTCGTAGTCCATCAAAATAGCTTAAAGATGCAGAGAACGCAGGGACAGCAATACCGTTTTGTACAGCATCTGATACGATTGTTCGAATGGCTGGAATGCTTTTTGTAAGACTTTCTTTAATTGAATTATCTAGAAACAAATGTTCTAATTTCGGATTCTTTTTATAAGCAGCATAAATATCCTTTAAAAATACAGCTCTTATAATGCAGCCGCCACGCCATATTTTTGCAATCAACTCTAAGTTTAATTCATATTTATAAGTAATGTTCGCTTGGTACAGCAGATGCATTCCTTGAGAATAGGCCGAAACCATCGAGAAGTAAAAAGCTTCTTCTAGGTGAGAAAGATATTCCTGCGCGATACCCGGATATTTTACTTCTTTTAAATTAGGATACAATTTAGATGTTTCTATTCGTAACGACTTATACTTTGATAAATCGCGAAATGCAACAGCTATGTCTATTATAGGTATGGGAACAGTTAAGTCCATAGCAGTTTGGGAAGTCCATTTACCAGTACCTTTAGCTTTAGCTTCATCTTTAATATCGTTAAGAAGCAGCGTAGATTCTCCTGTACTTTTAAATGCAAAAATATCTGTTGTAATTTCTAGTAAGTACGATTGCAACCTTCCTTCATTCCAGTTTTTAAACACATTATGAATTTCGTCATCATGAAGCTGCAGTTCTTTTTTTAAAAGTTCATAGGTTTCAGATATAAGTTGCATCATGGCATATTCTATTCCATTATGCACCATTTTAACAAAATGTCCAGCAGATCCTAAGCCCATAAAAGCAACTGTAGGTTCAGAATTTACGTGTGCAGCAATTTTTTTCAGAATTGGAGCAATCGTTTCATAAGCTTTTTTATCGCCACCTGGCATCATACTTGGTCCTTTTCGAGCACCTTCTTCGCCACCCGAAACACCCATTCCAATAAAATGAAAACCTTTTTGTTCTAAGTCTTTGTACCGACGTTCGGTATCAGTAAAATGCGAATTTCCGCCATCAATGATTATGTCACCTTTTTTCAAGAGCGGAAGCAATTCTGATAAAACAGCATCGACGATTTTTCCAGCAGGCACTAAAAGCATTATTGTTCGAATACCTGAAAAACTTTGAATAAACGCTGTAATATCACTGAAACCTTTTGTTAACCCAGTTAAATCTTCTTGGTAAAGTGCCTGAACCTGCTTGGTGTTTTTGTCATAACCCGCAACAGCAAATTCATGATCTGCCATATTAAGAAGCATATTTCTCCCCATTGTACCTAATCCAATTATTCCGAATGAAAGTTGTTTATCACTTATCATGTTCTTTTTTTTTAATTCTTATTTTTAATTCTGATCATCGCTCTCTACTAAAATATCAATTCGTTTTTTTCTTTTGTCTCTCAATGGCATCGAGTAATTTATCGTAAGGCTTGTTGAATTTTTCGATGCCTTCGTCTTCTAGCTTTTGGGTTATCTTGTCAATGTCAATTCCGCTTTCTTTTAGTTGATCCAACTCACTTATTGCTCGATCTAGATTTTTTTCCAACTGATTTTCCACTTTTCCATGATCTCGAAATGCATCTATAGTATCTAATGGAACGGTATTTATAGTTTCTGGTCCGATCAAAGCTTCGACATATTTAGTGTCACTAAAAGAAGGGTCTTTACTGCTGGTACTGGCCCACAAAACCCGCTGCTTTTTTGCTCCTTTTTCTTCAAGCTTTTTAAAACGATCACTATAGAAAACTTCTTTATAGATTTGATAAGCTTTTTTTGCAGAAGCAATTGCTATTTCACCTTTCAATTTTCCTAGTCCCTTTTCTTCTAACATTGGATCTATCATAACATCAATTCGACTTAAAAAAAAGCTCGCAACCGAAACAACAGTATCAATAGGAAGGTCTAATTGTACTCGGTCTTCTAGCCCAGAAACATAAGCTTCGGTCACTTCTTTGTATCTTGGTAAACCAAATAATAAGGTAACATTAACATTAATTCCTTCAGCAGTGCATTTGCGAATTGCTGTCAGTCCTTCGACAGTTCCAGGAATTTTAATCATTACGTTTTTCCGATCTACGGCTTTCCATAATTCCTTTGCTTGCCTAATCGTTTCTTCACTATCGCGCGCTAGGTGGGGAGAGACTTCGAGACTTACGAAACCGTCTTCGGCATTACTCTTTTCATAGATTTTTTTAAAAAAATCCGTAGCTCTTTGTATGTCTTTAACAGCAAGACCATAAAAAATAGCATCGTTGGATTTTTCATTTTTAGAAAAGGCAGTAATGTCTTCATTATAATCAGAACTGCTGCTAATTGCTTTTTCAAAAATTGCAGGGTTAGAAGTGACACCTGTAATACCATCTTCATCAATCAGCTTTTGTAATTCTCCATTATTCATGATTTTTCTGTCAAAAAAATCAAGCCAAATGCTTTGACCTAAACCGTGAATTTGCTTTACTTTATTTGTTTCCATGATGTGTTTTATTTATCTTTTTTCTACTGCTTTAACTTTTTCTAATCTTCGTAAGTGTCTTTCTGCACCAGAGAATTCGGCTCTTAAAAACGCATTGACATATTCTTGTGCTACCGCAAAACCCGTGATTCGACCGCCAAGACAAATTAAATTCATATCATCATCTTCAACTCCTTGGTGCGCAGAAAAACAATCATTAACTAAGGCAGCCCGTACACCCACAATTTTGTTGGAAACAATTGCAGCGCCAACACCGCTGCCGCATATTGCGATGCCACGATTTACTGTATTTGTAGCAATTGCTCTCGCAAGCGGAATTATGAAGTCAGGATAGTCGTCGTTTTCATCTAAATGACTGTTACCAAAATCAACTACTTCATAATTCGATTCCAGCAGCATTTTTACTATTGTTTTTTTTAATTTAAATCCGCCATGGTCAGCTGCTATGCCTACTGTCATTTTTCTAGGAGTTATTGTTTTCTGATTAATAATCATTATAATCTAATTTGAAAAATTAAAATCTTAAAGCTTCACTAGTAGTGGGAAATTTGAATACAATTTTGCTAAATTCTATTTACTCATTTACGAGCTTCAATAACGTTAGCTTTTCTTATCTTTTTCAAGAGGTTGTGATTTCATGCGAAGAGCACTGTTTTCTTGTTCTTCATATTCCTGTGGAAAATCTGGATTGCTACTTTTTAACTTTGTAGGTTGATTTTTTTTAAGCGTTTTGTCGTTGCATTCATTTTTCATCGTACTATATTTTAAATAAACTTTTTCTTAACAATTCAATTTTAAATAGTGTCAAAGCATTGCTTTTGCTCTCTTCACTATATTTTCTACTGTAAAGCCATATTCGGCCATTACCTCATCGCCAGGTGCAGATTCTCCAAACGTATTAATGCCAATGGAATCTCCTTGATCGGTCACATATTTCAACCAACCTATAGTCGATCCTGCTTCTACGGATAAACGTTTTCTGATTGATTTCGGAAGTATTTTCTCCTTATACGCATCACTTTGCTTGTCAAATAAACTCCATGAAGGCATACTTACAACTCGGGCTTCAATGTCTTTTTCTTTTAGTTTGACTTGTGCCTCTAAGATTAAATGAACTTCAGAACCCGTAGCCATTAGTATAAGATCAGGCACTCCTTCAGCATCTGAAAGAATATAAGCTCCTCTTTCAACTTCGGTCGCTTTGGTATATTTTTCTTGATCGATAATCGGAATTCCTTGACGCGTTAAGACCAGTATTACTGGTCCATCACTATGCTCCAGTGCAACGCGCCACGCTTGAGCCGTTTCATTGGCATCAGCGGGACGTATCAATGTCACATTCGGAATAGCACGTAAGCAAATCAATTGCTCTACAGGTTGATGGGTTGTACCATCTTCACCTAGTGCAATACTGTCATGTGTATAAATAAAAATGGGTCGAATTTTCATTATAGCCGCCAGACGAATAGGCGGCCGCATATATTCTGAAAAAATTAAAAATGTCGCACCATAAGAAGTAATTCCTTTGGTTAGTGCCATTCCGTTTAAAACAGCACCCATCGCATGTTCTCGTACTCCAAAATGAAAATTACGTCCGTCATGTTTATTAGGAGAAAAATAATCATACTTGGTAAGTTCGGTATCTGTAGAGGGAGACAAATCAGCAGACCCTCCCATTAGATTCGGCAGGTAATCAGCAATTGCGTTAAGCACTTTTCCTGACGCTTTTCGGGTTGCCATTTTTTCATCTCCTGCTTTAAAAATTGGTAAATTATCTTTCCAACCTTCGGGTAAGTTTCCATTGGTTGCCAGTTCATATTCAGCAGCAAGCTCTGGATATTTTTCTTTGTATGTATTATATAAGCTATTCCATTTCTCTTCTTTTACACTCCCTTTCCGTCCTGCTTCAGTGTACAATTTTGCTACCTCATCGGGAACCACAAATGATTTTTCAGGATCAAAGCCAAAGAACTTTTTAACTAACTTTAATTCTTCTTCACCAAGAGGTGAACCATGTGCAGCAGCAGTATCAACTTTATTAGGGCTGCCATACCCAATATGTGTTCTCACTTTTATAAGTGAAGGTTTATTTTTTGCAGCTTTGGCGTTTTTAATTGCCTTTAAAATAGCGTTAATATCATTACCATCGTCTACATTTTGTACATGCCAATTATATGATTCAAAACGTTTTGCAACATCTTCTGTAAAAGAAATGTCGGTATCTCCTTCGATAGAGATATGATTGTCATCATACAAATAAATCATTTTACCTAATTGTAAATGACCAGCAAGGGAAGCAGCTTCTGCAGTTACGCCTTCCATCATATCACCATCGCTGCAAATAGCATAAATTGTATAGTCAAAGAGATAAAAATCAGGCTTATTGTAACGGGCTGCCATATGTTTTTGCGCAATGGCAAATCCGACACCGTTTGCAAAACCTTGACCCAGCGGACCAGTAGTTACCTCGATGCCTGGCATAAGTCCGTACTCTGGATGTCCCGCTGCTTTACTGTGTAATTGTCTGAAATCTTTAAGATCATCTAACGATACATCATAGCCGGTTAAATGCAAAAAACTATATTGTAGCATGCACGCATGACCGTTGGAAAGTATAAATCGGTCTCGATTAGCCCATGTCGGATTTTCAGGATTATACTGCATAATTGCTGTCCATAAAGCATGTCCGATTGGCGCTAATGCCATTGGAGTGCCAGGATGTCCAGAATTCGCTTTTTGTACCGCGTCAGCAGCGAGTATTCTGACCGTATTTATTGCAGTTTGTTCTAATTTATTTATTGGAATACTCATTTTAATTAAGATTTATCTAAAAGAGTTTAATGTGAATTCTTATGTTTGAAAAGGTTAGTCTAGTTCTGTTGCCATAATTTAGCACCACCATCTATTCCGTCTTTGTTTGTCACTACTTTAATATTAGCATCAAGTTCGAAGTTTATGTGCTTTGCATTTCCGCCACCTATGTATAGAGTATCATAATTAAATACTGTTTTTAAAATAGAAATAATTTTTTTCAATCGTATATTCCATTTCTTTTTACCCACATCATCGTAAGCATTATCACCAATATATTCGTCATACGATTTCTTAGTTGTGATTGGATGATGCGCGAGCTCTAAGTGCGGTAGAAGTTTACCATCTAGCGCAAATGCGGTTCCAAATCCAGTACCAAGAGTAACCATCATTTCCAGCCCACTTCCGCTGATC
Source organism: Flavobacterium sp. TAB 87 (assembly GCF_001529295.1). Lineage (GTDB taxonomy): Bacteria > Bacteroidota > Bacteroidia > Flavobacteriales > Flavobacteriaceae > Flavobacterium. The sequence goes on along the minus strand of NZ_LLWK01000026.1, from coordinate 58,962 downwards.
ACGCCTAGTGCTAACATATCTGCGTCATTAATTACTTTAGCAGGTTTACCAAGCAGTTTACTTAACTGTTCGCTAAAATTAACATTAGACCACGTTTCTTGGTCAAGATTGGGAGCGGTAAGTACTATGCCATTTTTGATGTATCCTGGAAAACCAACTGAAATTTTATCAAAACCTTTAAAGTTTTTTACTAAAGTTTGAATGGCTTCTAGTGACGCAGAAAGAGTAGCGGGTTGCGGAGTTTTAATGGACTGAAAATCAGTTAATAACTTGCCTTCTTCATTTAAAATTGCTGTTTTAATATGCGAGCCGCCAAAATCGATAGAAAGTATTTTTTCTGTTGTTTTAGTATGATCCATGTTTACTTCTTTGCTTTTAGAATTTATATAATTTAATCCTTTTGTTCATCAGGGGGATGATGCATTAATACAGCAATTGCTCTTTAAAGCTATTTCTAAGTGTAGGAATTATTTCAAATGAATGAAAATATTTTTTAGAAGTTCTAACTGACTTTTCTAAAACTGCTGAATCTCAAATTTCGCGATTATTCACTAAAAGTGTATTATATAATTACAGGTAAATTTTTCATAATTAGTTAAATTTCAATTGGTTCAACGAATTATTTAAAAATCACAGCATCTTAGTCGGAACATAAACATATTATTGATCTATCATATTTAGCATAGAAAACTGTAATTAAAAAGAAGCGTTAATTTTTGAGTTAAGCAAATAGTTTCAATAAAGACTAGAAAATACTACTACTAATCATTCAAAACTTACTTCTTAATGATTTTAAAGTTTCACACATTATCCTATCTTTAGCATCGAAATTATGGATACAACTATAGAGGTTTTCGGCTCAATTTTCGGTTTTTTGGCCGTCTATTTTACAATTAAGCAAAATATTTGGTGTTGGTATTTTGGATTAATTCAAGTGATATTATTTTGTTTTGTCTTTTATACCTCAAAATTATATTCAGATCTTATTTTGCATATGATTTATATATTTTTACAAGCATTTGGTTGGTATAATTGGAAGTACGGTGGAGAAAATCAAACTAATTTGCGGGTCACAGTGATTACAAAAGTAAGTGTATGGCTTAGCGTAACGATTTTTGCAACGGTACTTTTAGGATATACGATGCAAAACAATACCGATGCATCCTATCCTTACGCAGATGCTTTTACAACGGTTGCAAGCTTAGTGGCGCAATACTTAATGATTAAAAAAGTGTTGGGATCTTGGCTATTTTGGATCGTAGTTGACGTGGTCGCAATAGGTATCTATTTTTATAAAGGCTTATATTTTACAACGGGCTTGTATGTGCTTTTTTTGATTATGGCAATAATTGGTTACTTGGAATGGAAAAAAGCATACAATGAAGAATTTGCATATAGAATACAAATATAAGGCTGGCCTGACCTTGGGCAAATTTGCTCCTTTTCATAAAGGACATCAACTACTTATTGAAACTGCAATGAAGGAGGTTGACGAATTAATAGTGCTCATTTATGATGATCCTATTAGTACTATTCCTTTGAAAATTAGGGCTAATTGGATACGAGAATTATATCCGAGCATTACGGTTATTGAAGGAGTGAATTCTCCTAACGATTCGGGTTATACAGCTGAAATTATGAAAATTCAGGAAGATTATGTATCTAGTGTTTTAGGTGACAGAAGAATTTCACATTTTTATTCGAGTGAGCCTTATGGAGTACACATGAGTTCGTCCTTAAATGCTATTAATAGACAAGTGGATGAGCGTCGAAATACCATCCCTATTTCTGCAACGAAAATAAGAAACGAACCCTTTAAATACAAAGATTTTGTTCATCCAACGGTGTATACAGACCTAATTACCAAAGTAGTTTTACTTGGTGCGCCTTCTACAGGAAAAACTACTTTAGCGGAACAATTGGCAATCCACTTTGATACACAATGGATGCCAGAATATGGTAGAGAATACTGGGAGAAGCATCACATAAACAAAAGACTAACACTAGAAGATCTTTTAAAAATAGCCGAAATTCATATAGAAAGAGAAGACGCTTTGGTATTGCAGTCCAATCAATTTTTGTTTTCCGATACCAATGCGATCACTACGTATTTATTTTCATTGGATTATCACGGAGAAGCTCTTGCCGAATTAGAGAAACTGGCAAAATTGGCTGAAAGTAGACACAATATTATTTTTGTTTGTGATACCGACATTCCTTACGATGATACTTGGGATCGATCTGGCGATGTAAAAAGAAAAGAATTTCAACAAAAAATAATTGATGACTTACGAGCTAGAAATCTTACGTACTACATGCTTAAAGGCACCGTAAATGAGCGAGTTGAACAAGTTTCAAATATTTTAGGAGAGAGCGAGAACAGTAAGTTTTAAGCGAATTAGGGCTATTTTAACAATAGAAAAACACCCGAATGCACTAAGCAATAAATTAATTTTTAAGTATCTTAGAAACAAAATACAACCATGTCTGACTTAATAAATAAAACGATGGGATTTTTTAAGAAAGTTCCAGAATCGCCTACCAATCCGCAAGATGCCTCAAACAATAGTAAATTCAAAATAGAAGATCTGTACTCAAGTGAAACTGTGCAAAATGACTCGAACACTGCAATTGCATTAGACGAAAAATTGCGTCAGGCGTATTTTTGGATCACCAACACGGCTATCATTAGTCCGTATTATGATATCGAATTCAATGATGGTGATCCTAAAAAGTTTTTGTTTGGAGACAGTAAGGTACCTGTTACTTTACCCACCGATCAAAGTTATTCTAGTTTCGTATTAATGCCGCTATTGAACTTAGCCGCAAGAGGTAAATGCCTCATAGTTGGCGGACCAGGTCGCGGAAAAACAGCAACGTCCGTATTGATGGGTTTGTTGGCGGGATATGATAAAAAAGATGTAATGCGCGCCATTCAACACGGACAACCGCAAATGACAATTTCTGATTTATTAGGTCATCCATTGCCTTCAGATATGGTGAAGGCAGAAAAAACATCAGATATTCGAATTGCTTGGCGGAAGTGGTTGGCCATGCGTGTAAAAATTATAGATGAATACAATCGAATTCCGACTCGAACACAGTCGGCTTTATTAACCGTTTTGGCTGATAATTATGCTGAAATTTTCGATCAAATTTATGAGTGTCCAGAAGGGGCTTGGTACTTAACTGCTAATGATGATGCGGGCGGAGGAACCTATCAAGTAATTGAAGCTTTAAAAGACAGGATTGATATTGTGATTAGAGCGATGCATTTTAATACGCGATTTATTGACGATTTATTACAGCGTATTGAACTCAATTTTAAACCGGAAGCCATTATCCCTGAAGAAATTATCTTTACAGAAGAAGAACTGGATACGGTTAATAAACAGATTAGAGGTATTACAATAGAACCCGAATTGCGCAAGCGTATTGAGTTTTTTTGCCGACAATTTGAGTTTTTCGAACCTGCTTCCAATCGGTTGGAGTACATGACCAAAGACACGGCAAAATTATCGGGAATGGACATGCGTTCTCTTTTTAGAAAAGAAACAGGAAAGGATCCGATTAAAGATTTAGGTTCTCAAGCAAAAAATGGCTTATCGGTTCGGAAAATCATGACCTTATTGATGTTTTCTAAGTCATTGGCCTATTTTAGAGGAAATAAAAAAGTAGAATTAGAAGATATAAGACAAGTTTTACCCTTTGTTTTGCATGACAGTTTAACACCACATTTAGAATCACCATTTTTTGATCAAGTAGGTAATGAAATTTATCGAGTCGATCGAATTGTATGGTTGCGAAACCTCTTCGATTTATCTTGTGATGAATATGTAAGTCAAGATTTAGATCGAAATGATCCAGTCGATCAGTTTGAAGTCGAGTTTAAAAAAGGACTTGAAAACATATCCTCTAAAGAAATTGACAACCGTCTTTTGAATATTGAAAAACAGTTAAAGAAGTGGTCTGAGGAGAAAAAACTTTATGGCTATCGAGCCGATGATATTTTAAAATTGAAATATTTGCACCAACGCTATACTAATTACAAAAGATGGCTGCAATGGAAAAAATAAACTTTCCTCCACTTATCGCCGAATTAACTGCTAATAGCGCTTTGTACAATCAATGGTACAATGATGCCGAATTGAAGTACGGTACTTTATCGACTCCAATTCTCATGAGCTGGATGGTGGAAGTGGTACAGCCTATTGTCCTAGAGACTTCTGCATTAAATTCGGCTCCCGAAAAAGTGCATGAAGTCGTAAAGGCACTTTATCTCGAATCATTAAAATTAATTGGAAGTGGTCTAGCCATGCGCTATAAAGAGGAGTACAAAAGTGCTTGGCTGTTACTAATGCAGTTGCCCCATTTAGTATTAAAATTTCCAGTAAAAATAATTTCACTATTGCACGATGTTCTCAGTAATCTTCATACGTACGCACCAGCAAAAACAGTAGTATGGTGTCAACTCATGAAAAACAGTAGTTTTGACATTAAAACCATTGAAGATTTTAAAATTGCAGGAAGGATATATGCTTGGAAGTGCGGTTTGGCACATTTAAGAGGCCGTTTAAAAGAGGATTTTCAAACGCTTTCTGAAGAACTTAAACATACGATTTTAAAGAATCTGAGTGAAGAGGCTACTGGTCAAGTATTTGAATTTCGATGGTCTACCCATACGATCAAATTTGAAGGCGTGCATGGTGGTTTTAAGGGATCTGAAGGTTTTTTTGAACATCCACCAAAGCTGGCGCAAATCGATGAATATCTATTTGCAACCGATTCCATAAACAATTACGCTCTTTTTGCAGATCAATTTGGTAAAGTGCTACTTCCAGCTAATACGGTAGATTCCAACTATATTTTATCCAATTCGAAGCCATTCGATTCTGTAGAAAAATGGCTGGCAGAAGGTCAGGAACAAATTGATGCTCATAAGATAACATCTATAGTGACAACGAAAGACACGCTTGCTTTTACGCTTCAAAACTCCTATTTCATATATTTATTCAGTATTGCAAATGAGTAATCAATTCGAAATAGAAAAAACGTTAGCTTTATGGAAATCACATTGGCAACAGGCAAAGTTAGAATGGAATCCATTTTTACGATTGCAAGAACCTATTTATTGTTTGTCGCATCAAGCCGCGCAAAAGGAAGGACTTACAGGCAGTTTTGCAATGATTCGACTAAACGATCATCGCATTGTGATTAATTTACAAGAAATTGTAGATAGTGGACTTACGAAATATGCGGTCGAAATATTAGCGCATGAAATTGGACACCATATTTTCACACCAGCCAATTTATACGACAATGCCATTTTATTAAATAGAATTCGGTTTGCGCTGCCAGGTATTGAGGATAGAGCACCCATGGTTTCTAATTTATATGCCGATTTCTTGATTAATGATAAATTGCAACGCATTACTAAATTAAGAATGTCAGAAGTGTACCAAGCTATTAATTCAGAAGATAATTTTTCTGAGTTTTGGACTTTAATGATGCGTACTTATGAATATTTGTGGCGTTTAAATCGGGGTGACTTAGCTACTAATTTATCTTTTCACAGTAAAAAAATAGATGCCGATGCATCATTATTAGCCTCTCTCGTAAGAAGTTATTCAAAAAACTGGATCCATGGTGGTGGTCGCTTTGCCGTATTGCTCTATCCGTATTTAATGGAGGACAACACTTTTGAAGATGCCCGAAAAAAGATCCTCATACTGTTAGATGCAGAAGATGCAGGTTTGGGGGCTATTGCCATCTCAGGTATGACCGAAATCGATTTAGAGGGCTATGATCAAGTAATTGACATGCGAAAAGAAGCTCTCGGTTTAAAAGAGCAGGAGAAAGATGGTTTACAGACAGACAGAAATAAATTAGGAGGACAAGGACCAAGAAATGGATATATGGGACCTGGAAATTACATTGATTTGATGAAGCAAGTCAATTCCAAAGCAAACGAGCAACTTTTAGTAAATACGTATTACAAAGAAATTGCTTTGCCTTATTTAATTGATTTTCCGGTAGAAATTTCTGAAAACATAACTTTAGATTTACCTGAAGGATTAGAAACTTGGGATATTGGCGACGCTATAGAAGAGGTAGACTGGTTGCAATCGGCCATTTTATCACCCACAGTTATTCCGGGATTGACCACTCAAAAGAGAACGTACGGATCCGATTCTGATAACGAGGTAAAAGAAAATCCGTTAAATGTATACATTGGTATCGACTGTTCGGGTTCGATGGTGAATCCAATACAAAATTTTTCATGGCCTGTATTAGCAGCGACAATCATTAGTTTGTCTGCTCTGCGAGCTGGAGCTTCTGTTATGGGATGTCTTTCTGGTGAGCCCGGAGAGTATTTAGAAACGAAGGGCTTTATTACTGACGAAGTAGATCTATTGACTACTTTAACTTCGTATTTAGGTACGGGATATGCGTATGGAATTGAGCGATTGCGAAAACCATTTGAAGAAAAGCCAAGTGTAAAGTCACACATCATTATTGTTACCGACAATGATATTTTTAGTATGCTAGATGCGGACACACAAACATCTCAAACCTATTGGGAGCTAGCCGAAATAGCATTAAAAAATGCAGGCGGTCACGGGACAATGGTGCTACATTCGCAGCCAGATTACAATAAAGACTTAGTTATTCGATTGCAAAAAATGGGATGGAACGTGTACTATGTAACAAATGAAGATGAACTTTTAAAATTTGCCTTAGAATTTTCACAACAAAATTATGCTTATGTCTAAATATGATGTTTTTGAGCTGGTTGCGCATTTAAGAAAATGTCCAGAAATATATTTAGAACCTTCTTTTTTTTTGAAGCTTGAAGGATTAAATTCGGTTGCGTTGATTTGTGACACCTATAGAATTGTGTGCAATGATTTTTTAAAGACGGAATTTAAGATACCCAGTGATTATACGCTAGCACATCTCGAAGATGATCATTGGAGAGCAATTCATATTTCAATTTGGTTACTGAGTCACCCTAATTTTATAAATAATTCTGCTATAGAAGACAAACTCTATAATTTTTGGTTTGAGGAATTGAGTGAAGCTTCACTATACGTAAAATTCAAAGAGTGGATTAGTGAAGATGAACGTGCTGAAGAAATGGTACGATTGTTATTGAAGTGGTGTCAAATTACACCAAATGGCGAAAACCGTGATGAAGCCGCTGATAAATTATCATCGTTAAGTAGCGCAGATCGGCATAAAGTTCTGCAGGAATCGTACCATGCACATGAAAGAATAATGAAAATTAAAAGAGAAATGGCAGAAAAAAAAGCCCGTGAAGCGGCAAATACCTATGGACGCGAGTAGTGACCCACAAATAGCTTTAACAGATGCAGAACGTTTTCCGTTGCTTGAAGATTTAAGTTTTTTAAATGAACTTCGACAGGATGAGTTTGCCCCAAAATTTAATTTTAAAAGCGGCGATCGGCTCAACGCGGCTCAACTCTTAAAAGTGAAGTCATACCAAAAGAAACAGTACGGTAAAAAGTTATTCTGGACAGAAATGCAACCTCCAATTTGGCTACATGATTATCTAAAATGGTGTGTTAAGACAGTGCCATTTTATCAAAAGCAGGGAACTACTATAGCTGATTTTTCAACTATCTGCCGAGACGATATTAGAAAATACCCTCATTTATTTGTTTCTGATTCTGCCAATTTAGACGAGCTTTTGGTCTATTATACTTCTGGCTCTACAGGAGCAAAATTAGATGTACTGTTTGATGCTGTTTCTCAGGCCAACTGGTTGCCACAAATAGAATCTGTACTTGAAGATTTTAATATTTCTATAACAAGAGGCGCGACTTCGACAGCAATTGCGTTGATATGTGCACAAGAAAAAACAGTAACCTATGCCTCTTTATCAACCTATTTGGAAGGAGCTGGCATATTAAAAATTAATTTAAATCCGACAGATTGGAATAAAAGCGGTGATGCTCAAAAATACTTAGCAAAGTACAATCCAGAAATTCTTACTGGTGATCCAATCGCGTTTATGGCATTATTAGATTTAAAAGTTGAATTAACGCCCAAAGCATTAATTTCTTCTGCCATGAAGCTCACAGATGGTACGAAAAAAAATTTAGAAAATTATTTTAAATGTCCAGTAATCGATCTTTATTCGATGACGGAATGTCGAAATATAGCCTACGCTACTGCAATCGGTCACCAAGTAATTCGACCCGATTTGTATTTAGAGATTTTTGACCCATACAAAGATATGGCGCTACCTTATGGAGAAAGAGGTGAATTAGTAGTCACAGGCGGTAGCAATCCTTTTCTGCCGTTAATTCGGTATCGAACAGGCGATTTTTGCAGTTTAAAAATAGAAAATGGTATTCCGTTTTTAGTTGGATTGGAAGCAAGAAAGCCAGTTCTTTTTTTTACAAAATCAGGCGAGAAAATCAATACTATAGATATCTCTAATCGGTTGTCTCATTTGCCTTTGGCAGGTTTTAAAATCCATCAAACAAAAGCTAAACGAATTGAGTTTGTTGGTTATTGTAATGAAATTGATACTAAAATAATTACCGAACTATTACAAATTATTTTTAAAAATGACATTGATTTACAAGTTGATATTCAGAAAATATCTCAAAACAATACCGTAGAAAAAACGCAATACTCTTCAGAATTGCAATCATTTCAGTAGTTGCTACAATACTTTCGATTTAAATCAGATCCTTTTCCAAGTGATTTTATAAATTTCAATTTTTGTTTTTAAGATTAAATCAGGAACTAAAAAGTTCTTGTTAAACTTAGTTTTCGATCAAAGTATTTAAAGAGCATTTAAGATGATTAATATCATTTATCGATCTAAAAATTAAAGGTATTTTTACTGTTAATTCTAAATTAGTTGTCTTGAAAATATTGGAACCAATCACCATTCGTACAATGACTTTCAAAAACCGAATTATGTTTCCACCCTTAACTACAGGGTACGAAGCAAAGGACGGTAGTATCAGCAGTCAAAGTCGAGCATTTTACACCCGTTTGGCTAAAGGAGGTGTTGGCTATATTGTTCTTGGTGATGTAGCACCAATTCGCAGTTTTGCGCCAACGCCTAAGTTATTTGATGACAGTCAAATTGAAAGTTTTCGTGAGCTTGCGGATAGTGTGCATGCGTACGGGGCAAAATTAGGAATTCAGATATTTCATCCAGAATACGACTGCGATGCAATTAATACGTTATTCGACAATGGAGAGATGGATAAAGTACGCAGTAGACTTCATCATGACATGCAGTTTTTTGTCAATGAAGTAAAGGAAGAAAGCTTAGTTGAAATTATAGAAAAAATGTGTGCTTGTGCGGTACGCGGGCAAAAAGCAGGAGTAGACGTAATTCAAATACACGGTGACCGATTAGTAGGAGCATTGTGCAGCACGAAAATGAATACTCGAACCGATAAATTTGGCGGTTCACTTGAAAATCGAACGCGATTTGCACTCATGCTAGTTAGCGCACTTAAAGAGAAAGTGCCTGAAATGATCTTAGAATATAAATTTCCGGTGGTTACTGCAATTCGTGGAAAGGGAGGTATTGATGAGGTTGACGCTCCAAAATTTGCTAAATGGTTAGAGGACGCTGGCGTGGATATGTTGCATGTCGCACAGGCAAACCATACGGGGAATTTAGCAGATACTATTCCACCAATGGGTGTCCAGCCCTATTGCTTTTTTGTAGATATTGCTGCCGCTGTCAAACAAGCAGTTTCTATTCCTGTGAGTACTGTAGGCCGCATCATCGATCCAGATATGGCGGAACAGGTTTTAGAAAGAGGAAAAGCAGATATGATTGGTTTAGGAAGACCCTTACTTGCAGATCCCGATTGGATAAATAAAACAATTGCAGGTCGGGCTTGTGACATTCGTCGCTGCATATCTTGCAATAGAGGCTGTACGGATAACATTCAAAATCGTGCCTTTGTTGCTTGTGTACTTAACGCTGAGAACGGATTTGAAGAAACTCGAGATATTACTTTAGCTGAGGTCAAAAAAAATGTTGTGGTTATTGGTGGTGGTCCAGCAGGTCTGGAAGCCGCACGCGTAGCTGCAAAAAAAGGACACCGAGTTACTTTGTTTGAAAAAGAAGGTCGTCTTGGAGGTCAGTTGAATATAGCCGACGTACCTCCGCGAAAGAGAGAAATGTACCGCGCAGTACAAGATCTTGTTCATGCTATAACAGTGGAAGGAGTGGTAGTTCGAATGGGAGAAACAGCAACTAACGAGAAAATCGTAGCACTAAATCCCCACACTGTAATCGTGGCAGTTGGTGCTTTAAGTTTCACTCCGACAATTAAAGGTGTAGATGGACCGAACGTTTGCGACGCTTGGAAAATACTTTCTGGAGAACAAAAAGTATATGGTAGTATAGCGGTTATTGGTGGAGGATTGGTAGGTTGTGAGACAGCCGAATATCTTGCTGAGCAAGGTTGTAATGTTGCTATTATAGAAAAAAGAGATAAGATTGCAGAAGGAATTAGCAATACTGTTTTACCTACATTGCTAGAAAATTTTAGAACCTATGGTGTTGAACAATTCACAGAGCATGAAGTAAAAAGCATTTCTATTAGTGGATTAGATTGTGAAGATAAACAAGGGATTAGCGTAAAAATTCCATGTGACCATGTTGTTATGGCAATTGGTTCTCGGTCTGCAACATTCGAAACTGTAGCACTTACCGATAATGAAATTAACGTAGTTAGAGTGGGAGATTGCATTGAAGTTTCTGATATTTCGCATGCTATTAAAACAGGATACGATGCTGCGAATAGTATTTAAAACAAAATTGTTTGCGTTAATTGACTTTAAGATCACTACTAAGTAATTTAAGCGAAAAATGGTTTGTAAAAATGGTTTGTAAAAATGGTTTCAATTTGGCTACGATATTCTCACGAAAAGACTACAGAATTCAGGTAAGTAAAATGTTTTTTCTCATTTAAATCAAAGCAAGATACAGTGGTTGTGTAAATAAAAATATTAATTTTACTTTATGATTATAAAGCAAAAAACAAACTGGTTCAGCATGCTGTTTGAATGGGATGGTTCGGTTCTTCCTAAATTAATACCACGATTAACTATACTTTTTCTATACACAATTGCTATTGTTTACTTTAGAAATTATTTGAGCGACTATCAGCTTTACGTTAATCCGTCCATTTTTACTTTATTTGGAATAGCGTTAGCCATTTTTCTAGGATTTAGAAATACAGTGAGTTACGATCGTTTTTGGGAAGGCAGAAAACTATGGGGCGCGCTTTTAAACGATACGCGCTCCCTCGCGCGCCAGTCGCATACGTTTATAGATGGAACGGATTACGCCGAACAACGCACTCATTTTATACAAATGCTAAAGGCTGTTGTTCATGCCTTAAAACATCAATTGAGAGAAACTAATCCAGATTACGACATGCAACGATTGTTAGCGAATTCGTATAATCAGCAATTACAAACGGCTGTTTTTAAACCTATTATTATTTTAAAAGAATTGGGTTTATGGATTAATAGAGCAAAACAAGATGGTAAATTAGACAGCATCACTCAAGTTGCTTTTGATGAAAATCTTAATAAATTATCAGATATTATAGGAGGTTGCGAACGAATCGCTAGTACACCTATTCCGTACACGTATAGTGTTTTATTACATAGAACGGTTTACCTCTATTGCTTTCTACTTCCGTTTGGTTTTGGCGAAAGTATGTTGTGGACATTACCTTTTATCATCGTTTTTATTGCGTATACTTTTGTAGCGCTCGAGGCCATTGCAGACGAACTCGAGGATCCATTTGGAATTGAACCAAACGATTTGGCACTAAATGCTATGTCAGAAATGATTGAGAACACGCTAGCTGAACTTGACAATCAATACATTGAAACTGCCAAAATTGATAAAGGATATTATTATATTACTTAGTTTTTTGGCGAAACGGCACGAGCTAAACAATAAAATAGAACGTAAATAGTAATTAGGTATAATTGTAAAAAACTAAAAGTAAAGTAGATTTGTTTATTCTTTATGTAGAGAACTTCCTCTCGGCGAATCTCGTTCATCAAGCACAATTTTAGAATGTAAGAATTGCGCAGCTGCGGCAGAATCTTTTACTTTTGTAGCACTTCGTTCGAGCATTTCTAACTCAAAAACATTCAATATACGTTCTCTAATATCAAAAGAATTAAAATTTGATTCAGAGTTACATTCACTGTAGATAGTTCGTGCTAATGCAATTGCATCCAACAAGGCTTGATTTGCTCCTTGGCCTTTAAATGGACTCATGGGGTGAGCCGCGTCTCCAAGCAATGTGACTTGCCCACTTTTTTTAAGCAATTCAAAATCGAGTAGCTCTCGGTCATAAACAGGATAACCCGAAATTTGATTTTCTAATGTAGCTGCTAAAATTTGCGGAATCGGATTGTGCCATTGGGTTCTAAGACACGCTTCTTGCTTTAGGGCCTTCGTTCCTTTTACGCTTAATTCTTTGGCTTCTTGCTCCGTCATAGGAAAGCTAAGCTGCCACATCACCGATTCAGAATCGTACGGCATAATATAAATGCGCTCAGTGCCATTTGCGGTTTGAAAAACAGTAGCAGAATCTAGTAATGTACTATTTAATTCCTTTAAAGCTTTCAAGGAACAAATGCCTAATATTACAATGCAACCTAGATACTTTAGTGGAGTAACATTTTCGCCAACTAGCAATCTTCGTACTGAACTACGGATGCCATCAGCTCCTACCACAAGATCTGCTTTGGTACTTTTAACTTTGCCTTCAACTATAAAGCTTAGCGTAAATTTTTTATTTTCATCTTCCTTTAAATTCACCAATTGATGGTCCCATTGCACGTTTGTAGTTCCACCAAGTTGCTCCAATAAAGCAAAGCGCAACGATTGTCTTGCGATATGTATGTTAGAATTTTTATTGGTATTTTTTAAATCGGATGGAATCCATTTTCTCATTCCCCATTCGCCGATCATTTTTCCATCTGTAGTATGCACTACATGTCTTGTTGATACAATACCTGCATCTAATGATAAAATACCAAGTGCTTTCATTGCTTTATTGGCCTGCTGTAAAGTTAGGCCGTACCCTTGAGAGCGAGCATCGAAATTGAGATCGCGTTCATAAAGAGTAAAAGGAATTGCTCGATGTAAACAAGCTACTGCTAAAGCCACTCCGCCAATGCCACCGCCAATAATAGCAACATGTGGATATTTTTCTTGATCTGGAAGTGGTGGAATATTCGAATGAACTAACCCAGATCCCGAACACTTTAAACAAGAGTGTAAGTGAGCTTTCGGAGGTGTAGGAACAATGATTTTATCGCTTGTCTGTTCAAATACGGCCAACGCCATTTGATACTGAAGTCGTACTTTCTTGCTCAAACCTTTGCTCTTTTTTCCTCGACCTTTACATTCGGGACAAACAACCCAGCTTGATTTTCCGTTTTTCACTTTTTTTGAATTCTTGTTGATTAAGCAGCAATTTGATTAGTTAATAAAATAAGAAACTGATAGTAGACAATTAATAGAATAAATTTTTCTAGTGTTGTAGCTTATAGTATTGGTGCAAATTTAAATCAAAAGAATTTCAGTACAAAACCACTGTTGGATTTTCCTGAAGCAATAACATTAATAAATGGAATACTGATAGAATAAACTTTTTACTTCGATTTAGAATCTTATAACTTTTGAAAAAAATTCTATAACGAAATTTACGGCTGCTGTCTGTACTTTTATTAAAACTTTAAAATTTATAATTATGAGCACAAATAATCAAACTCCGCAAAACAATAAAAACAGTGGATCAGACAATAGAAGTGACATGAGAAAACATCAATATAAAGATCATGATCAAGTTTTAACGAATGATGAAAATTATGATGTCGATACGCAGAAGTTTAAAGGAGAGAAACCTGATTTCGATGATAAACTGAATAACGAAGAAAAAAAATAATAATTAGCTAAACGTCTCAAATTAAACTTTGAGGCGTTTTTTTTGTACCATTATTTTCCAATAAAAGTTGGTCGCTACTTTTTCTGAAAACTATATCTACACATAAAAGAAGAAGTCAAATAAATAAATAGCGATCTTACTTTCTGAAAATTTCGAAATAAAACTGCAACTTTGCATCCTATAATTTCAAAACTTTTTAACCTTCCAAATTAAATGTCTTTCGATATTTAAAAAATACAGTAAGTTTGTGCAGACTTTTTCCACTTAATATAGCATTACTATGAGTTTAAAAAATTTATTAGACACCAGTACAGACAGTAGCCTTTCTGGACAAAAATGGCATATATTAAGACAATCTATTGTAAAACATTTATTATCTAGTGGCAATGCAACCATTGCAGAGTTAAGTGCAGAGCTACAATCTAGCGTTCCTACTGTTACCAAAGCGGTAAACGAATTACTTTCGGAGGCGTATGTGGTAGATATGGGAAAAATTACCAACAGTAGCGGAAGACGCCCTTCCTTATATAGTATAAATCCAACGTCTGCTTATTTCCTAGGAGTCAATGTCAATCGATCAAGTATGTCTATCGGATTGCAAAATATTAAAAATGAATTTGTAAGTATAGAACTTGACTCGTCTTTTAAACTTGAGAATACGCCAGAATCACTTCAAGAATTATGCAATTTAATTAATTCTTTTATAGAAGATACTTCAGTAGAAAAAAAGATGATCGTGGGTGTTTGCATCAACTTGTCTGGTCGTATCAATTCGATGGAAGGATTTAGTTATAATTATTTCTTCACGGAGAACAGACCATTAGCCGAAATTATTTCAGAACAATTGGGGCTACCAGTACATCTAGAAAATGATACTAGAGCAATGACTTTTGGTGAGTATAGAGAAGGTGTGGTCGATGGAGAACAAAACATTATCTTTTTAAACTACAGTTGGGGTGTCGCTATTGGTATGATTACCGATGGGAAGTTGTATTACGGTAAGTCGGGGTACGCTGGAGAATTTGGACACAGTACAATTTTTAATAATGAAATTATGTGTCAATGCGGTAAATTAGGTTGTTTAGAAACTGAAATATCAGGCTGGGCGTTAATTGATCAATTTAAAAGTGCGATAAAAGACGGAAAACAGTCTAAAGTAACATTGGATGAAAAAGGTGTCGATACACAACACAACGCGATAATAAATGGAGCAGTAAATTTAGAAGATACACTTTGCATCGATCTTATTACAAAACAAAGTGAGCAAATGGGTCGATACTTGTCGATTATACTCAACATCTTTAATCCAGATCTTTTGGTAATTGGTGGTGATTTTGCTCAACTAGGCGATTACGCATTATTACCAATTCAAGCCGCCTTAAAAAAATATTCTTTAGGACTGGTAAACAGAGATATGAAACTTAAAAAATCTGTTTTAGGTCGTCGTGCCGGAGTCATCGGGGCTTGCTGCGTGATTAAAGAAAAAATGTTGTCCCCTTTAATGAACGTCTAGCTTCTTTTTTTTGCTTAATTAATAAAATATTTTAATAAATAGATATTGTATATTAAATTAATTTATATATTTACAACGTAATAGTAAAACAATTGGGCTAAAATGCGTTTTTTATCAGTAATAATACTGCTAAAAAATTTATAAAAAATAGATTGAATTCCAGAGAAATTAAAAATCCGTCTGTAGAGCAGTCCAATTAAAATATATATTACTGTTGTTTAGAGTACAGATCTTTAGGTAAGAATAATAACCAGATCACTAGAGCTTTTAATAATAAAATTTTATATGCCTACTATATAGTACGCAGCTTAAATAAAAAGATTGATTTGTTAAATAAAAAAAACCAGCAGTTTTTGAAGAAGTAGCTGGTTTAATTTTCTTCTTAGAAGAAAAATTTAGTTAGCAAATAAATACCATGAATGAAGTATTAATAACTAACCATTACAAAAGTATGAATTTATTAACAAAATCCAAACCAACAAATCTTTGGTTAACAGCGAAGGTATTAGATGTTATGAAATTAACATCGGTATGTTTATTGGCATTGGCAACGCACGAAGCTTCTGCTGCGACAACTGAAAATCCCTCAAAAAGGTCAGAGAAAAATGTTACTTCAAAAAACTATTTTCAAAGAACTATTACAGGAGTAGTAAAAAATGAGCAAGGCGAAGTTTTACCAGGAGTAAATATTCTTGCAAAAGGATCTAAAATTACAGCACAAACCGATTTTGATGGTAATTTTAGTATTGACGTTCCCGACAATGTTACAACATTGGTTGTATCTTATATCGGTCTTGAGGAGCAAGAAGTGCTTATAGGTAAATCACCGCTTACTATTGTTTTAAAAGAGGTAGGTCAACAAATGAACGAAGTTATTGTTGTGGGTTACGGACAACAAAACAGAAGAACTTTAAGTACATCAGTATCTAAACTAGATAAAAAAGTTTTAGAAAATGTACCGTATTCTAACGTAACACAGGCATTGCAAGGAAACGTAACTGGTTTAGTGGTACGCACTGCATCAGGACAACCAGGTAAAGCATCTAATATCTTAGTTCGTGGAGGAACATCTATCGACAATCCTTCGGGAGCAACTCCTATGTATATTGTTGATGGCGTAATTCGTACTCAAATTGACGATATTAACTCGGCGGATATTGCATCGCTTCAGGTTTTAAAAGATGCTGCAGCTACCTCTATATACGGAGCGCGTGCTTCTAACGGAGTTATTATCATTACAACTTCTACTGGAAAAGCAGGAAAAACAAAAATTACGTACAATGTTTCTACGCAAAACAGTCAAGTAGGTAAAAAATACGATTTCTTAGAAGGTGGAGATTACATTAGACTACAGCGTTTAGGTCTTTATAATGCTGCAGAAATTGCAGGTCTTTCTACTACTACAGGTATCGCTAGACTAGGACAATTAACCGGCGCGAGTCCAGCAGGAACAGGAAATAACTTACTATCAAACACCCCTTTTGCTACTTTATTAAAATCAAACTTATCGCCAACAACGATTGGAGAGTTGCAAGCAAAAGGATGGCAAGAAATGGCAGATCCGTTAAATGCTGCTAATACTATTATGTACAAAAGTACAGACTGGAATGACGTTTTGTTTCAATCGGCAATTACTCAAAACCATACTTTAGGATTTAGTGGTGGTAGTGATAAAGGTGTTTTCGATTTAAGTCTTGGATACTTAAAAGGAGATGGTATTACTATATTTACTGGTTACGAGCGTTTTACAAGTAAATTTAATGCTTCATTAAAAGTGGCTGATAATTTTACCTTAAACGGTCGCGTGTTATACAGTAAAGCTAGCAACAATCAGGTTGTGGCCAATAGCGTGGTTTTTAACCGTTATTTAGGAAATTCACCTACTACAAAATTGTACTTAGAAGATGGTACACTAGCTCCAGGACAAAACAACATTAATGGAAATCCTTTATACCAAATGGGTAAAGTGAAAGGAATTAATGAAAATAATAAATTGCAAATGAGTGTTAACGGTGATTTAAAACTTACTGATGCATTTACATTTACACCTTCGCTTTCTCTTTATAATGAAAATGAAAATGGCAACACTTTTCAACAAGCTTTTTTAAGCGGAAGTAATGGTTTGGTAGATAATACCAGAACTGCTACTCGTTTAAGCAATCAAATTACGCAGTACCAATATGAAGGAGTTTTCACGTATGTGAAAAACTTAGAAAGCATTGGTGATTTTGAAGCAAAATTAGGAGCTTCAAAATTTGATAAAACAATCAATACATTCAATGCATCTGGAAAAGGAAGTCCGTCCGATCTTGCACAAACGTTAGATTCATCTCCAATACCAGTTTCAGTATTTAGTAATAACACCAAATTAGTTTTAAATAGTGTTTTTGGACGTGTAAATTACGATTACAAAAGCAAGTATTTTGCAACAGCATCTTTTAGATATGATGGAGCTTCTAGCTTAGGACCAGATAATAAATATGGTTTTTTTCCAGGTGTATCTGTAGGGTGGAATATCCAAGAAGAAAACTTTTGGACGGTAATGCCAGAAATGGTTTCTTCATTAAAACTTCGTGGAAGCTTTGGTGTTAACGGGAACTTAGGTACTTTGGGAGATTTTCAAGCTGGAGGTTTATATGCAGGTTCTTCAAACGGATTTGCTAATAGCTACAACGGACAGTCTGCCATTATCAATTCGCAAATTGCTAATCCAGGTTTAAAATGGGAGCAATCACAAACGTATAATGCTGGTTTCGACTTAGGATTTAATGGGGATAGAATTAGATTAATCGGAGATTTCTACAATAAATTAACTTCAGATTTATTAACAAACTTGACACTTCCTTCCAATAGTGGTTTCTCTACTGTATTGACCAACTTAGGAGGATTGAGAAGCAAAGGTTTCGAATTAGAACTGAATGCCAATGTGTACAATCAAAATGATTTTAAACTTAATCTTGGTGCCAATGTTTCTCATAACAGTAATGTGATCGAAAAACTTCCATTTAACGGAAATGTAAACAACAGAATTGGTGGAACTGAAATTTGGGATGCTGCATCTGGTGCGTACAAATTTGTTGGAGGATTGCAAGAAGGTCAAAAAATTGGTGATTTTTATGCACACAAACAATTATACATTCTTTCTACTCAAGCAGAAGCAGATGCGTATAATTTGACTACAAAAGATAATTATGTTTCAAAAACAGCTGCAAATGGTGGAAACCCAACAGGAAAGAAATTTGCTGGAGATGCAGTATTTGAAGATACCGATAACAATGGTGTAATTGACAGTAGAGATAGAACTTTTATGGGAAATATGTTTCCTAAATTTACAGGAGGTTTTAGTTTAAATGCTGATTACAAAGGATTTGCATTGGCTGTTAGAACTGATTATTCTCTTGGTGCAACAGTTTACAACGAAGCAAGAGCTCGTTTTGTAGGTCAATTTCAAGGAAACTATGGCTTATTGGCTGAAAGTTTACAATCTTGGCAAAAAGAAGGAGACATTACTGACGTACCTCGCTACCGTTGGGCAGATCAAACCAATCAAAATAATTTATTTAGATCTGAAGCAGGTGGTGCAGCGTATAATACAAATATGTTTCAAGGAAATAGCCGTTATTACGAAAGTGGAGATTACTTGTGTTTAAGAGAAATTACAGTTAGTTATACTATTCCAAAATCAATGATCGAAAGAGTACGATTGACTAATGTACGTGTGTACGTTACTGGAAGCAATTTATATTATTTTACTAATTACAAAGGTTTAAGTCCAGAAGTACAAGGTATAGATGGTGGTTCAAGTCTAGGATTAAATGATGCTGGTGCAAAAGGAACGTATCCTGTGCCTAGAAACATTACCCTTGGTTTAAATATTGGTTTGTAAATTTTAATAAAAAACATCATGAAAAAGAAAATTCTCTTATATACAATACTTTTTGCAAGTTTCTCAGTACTGAACTCGTGTCAGGATGAACTAAATTTAACATCAGACAGTGTAATCACATCGGCCAGCTTTTGGAAAACGGAAGATGACGCGAAAGCAGGTGTAAACGGTATGTACTTTAATTTTAGAACCCAAACCCAACAAAATTATTATTTGTTGGGCGGAGCAAGAAGTGCAGAAATTAGAAGTGGCGTTCAGTCACCACTTAATTTAGCCAACTATTACAACAATAACTTAACGGCACAAAATATAGACGTAGATTGGGCTGGTTTATTTACAGTAGTACATCAAGCTAATTTAATTTTAAAATATGTTCCTACTATTCAGTTCAGTCCAACAACTGTAAATGAGCAAAAGAGATATTTGGCTCAAGCCTATTCGATGCGTGCTTTATCGTATTTTATTATGGCGCGTTCTTGGGGCGGCGTACCAATTGTTACTACACCTACAGAAAACACGAATCAATCAGAATACATTGTTCCTAGAAATACAATCGAAGAAGTTTTTACGTTTATCAAATCAGATATTGAGTTAGCTCTGGCTAATTTTCCTGATGCAAATAATAATAAAACGCAACTATCAGTGGCCTCTGTAAATGCATTAAAAGCAGATGTAAATCTGTGGACTGCAAAACAATTGGGTGGAGGAGCAACAGACTTAAATGCGGCTTTGGCTGCGATTAACGCCATTCCTGCTGGACCAGCTTTATTGGCTAATTTTAAAGATGCCTTTAGCTATGCAAATAAAGGAAATAACGAAGTTCTTTTTGCAGTTCGATATTCTCTAGCAGATGTTCCTTCTTCTTTGTCAGACAACTGGAACTCGTTTATGTTTGTAGGACCAAGTGATTTTGCACCCTTAACTGCTGCTACCGCTACGGCGACATTTGGTACTATTGGAGTTGGTACAGGAAATGCGGGAATTTCTAGAGCGCAACCAGACATTACACGATTTAATTACGCTGCTACAGATACTAGAAAAGAGGCAACCTATTTAACATTAATGAATGGTTCTACGCCTGTAGTTACAGGATTAGTAAAATATAACGGAACAGTAGACGGAACGACGAGACGTTTTGTAAGCGACATAATTATTTACCGTTGGGCAGATATTTTATTAATGAAAGCTGAAATTAAAAATGCATTAATGCAAGATCCAACTACAGAAATGAACTTGGTGATGCAAAGAGCAGATGCAACGGCTTCGTTTATAAATGGTTCTCAAGCCGCAAACGATGACGCAATTTTAAGAGAGCGTTTGCATGAGTTGGCATTTGAAGGAAAAGCATGGTGGGATTTAGTTCGTTTTGGAAAAACGGCAAATGTACCGTCAATGGCTGGTAAAAAGATTTTGTTTCCAATATCTCAAAACACCATTAACTTCAATCCTAAAATTACTCAGAATCCATAAATTAATGGTTTAAAAGTACTAAGCCGGAATCACTACAAATTTCCGGCTTATTTAATATTATAAAAAAGATCGTATGAAAATTGAACATTTACAAGGACTTATTGCAGCTCCATTTACACCATTTGATAGCAATGGCAAATTAGATGTGAGTTTGATTCCCGCTTATTATTCTTTTCTAAAACAAAATGGAGTAACGGGTGCTTTTATTAATGGATCTACAGGTGAAGGTGTTTCGACAACCGTAGCAGAAAAAAAAGCAGTTGCTCAAGCTTGGGCTGATTGTAGTAATCATGATGCCGATTTTAAAGTGATGGCATTTTTGGCAGGAACTTGTTTGGCTGATTGCATTGAATTAGCAAAACATGCACAGGAAATAGGATTGTATGCGGTTTCTTTAACCGGACCTTTTTATTTTAAACCAGCGAATGTTGAGGTTTTAGCTCAAATATGTATTGAGGTAGGAAAAGAAGTGCCGACCATGCCTTTTTATTATTACCATATTCCCGTATTGACCGGTGTAAACTTACCGATGTTGGATTTAGTGAGAGCACTGGACGGAAAATTATCCAATTTTGCTGGAGTAAAATATACGCATGAAGATTTTATGGACTTTCAAAGTTGCATGAGTTATGAAAATGGAAAATACGATATGCTTTGGGGACGTGACGAGAATATGTTGTCTGCTTTAGTTTTAGGTGCTAAAGGTGCTGTAGGAAGTACATTTAATTATGCCGCTCCTTTATATTATGATTTGATTGATGCATTCAACAACAATGATTTAGTAAAAGCACGAGTTTTACAACAAAAATCAATAAACATGATTCGCCTTTTAGGTAAATATGGCGGGATTTCTGTAGGTAAAGCCTATATGAAAGTAGTTGGTCATGATTTAGGACAATTTAGATTGCCTGTCAAAAACATGAGTGACGAACAATTTGAATTATTCAAAAAAGATGTAGCGAGTTTAAATTTTGACGAATTTAAATCAAAATAATGCAATCGGCCGTTTTATTATAAAATAATAACGATGAACAAATCTATTTTTCCTTTTCTTTTTATATCTCTAATTATGGCAACAACTGAAACATTTTCTCAAAAAAATGAGGTAAGTCAAGTAAATTGGTCGACAGCTGCACAAGTACAAAATAACGACGGTAGTCTTTCGTTAGGCTTTGCAGGAGTCATTAATGGCATCAGCAATGACGTTCTAATTGTAACTGGTGGAGCCAATTTTCCGGATAAAATGCCATGGGAAGGAGGGAAAAAAGAGTATTCAAAAACTATTTATGTGTTGCAAAAATGCAACGATCAATTAACTTGGATTAAGAATGTAAAAAGTGAATTGCCCGAAGCAATTGCGTATTGCGGATCAACATCTACTGATTTAGGTGTGGTATACGTTGGCGGAGAAAATGAAAATGGACTTTCTAATAAATCGTACCTATTAAAATGGAATGCTGATACAAAAGAAGTAGAGACAAAATCCTTACCCGATTTTCCTATAGCTATTGCAAACATTGCTTTAACTCACATTGATACTGTCGTTTATGCAGTTGGTGGCGATGAAGCAGGACAATCTTCTGACTTTTTTGCAAGTCTTGATTTAAACGACGCGAATGCAAAGTGGATACTTTTACCAAAATTACCAATTGCCTTAGCGAACTCGGTAGTAATCGCTCAAAAAGGAAAAGATGGCACTAATATATATGTCGTTGGTGGAAGAACCAAAACAGCTTCTGGTATAAGCGATTTACACAACACCACTTTGGTCTTTAACCTGCAAAAGCAGAAGTGGGAAACTGCCGCTACCATATCTGATGGAAAAAATACCACAAATTTTTCAGCAGGTACAGGAGTTGCTTTCGGATCACATTCTATTTTAATTCTTGGAGGAGATAATGGTGTTATTTTTCATCAAATTGAAACCTTTTTGTCCCAAATTGCTCAAGCAGAATCTCCAGAAAAGAAAACTGATCTCATCACCCAAAAAAATAAATTGGTAACCAATCATCCCGGATTTTATAATGGAATTTTACTGTATAATACGCTAACAGATCAGTGGTCAAAAATAGGAGAGTTGCCCTTTTTACCTCATGTTACTACGCCAGCCGTAGTATGGAATAAAAAAATAATACTATCCAACGGAGAAATTAAACCAGGTATTCGCACGCCTAATGTAATGTTGGGAACAATCAAAAAATAAATAGTTTTAATCGAGGCCGCACTTAAATAGCAGATTTAAAACTAAAAAAAATAGACCATAATATGAAAGAATCAAAATATTATCCGTGGATAGTAGTAGCATTGCTATGGATTGTCGCTTTGTTGAACTACATGGATAGACAAATGTTGGCGACAATGCGTCCATCGATGGAAACCGATATTCCAGAATTATTATCGGGAGAAAATTTTGGTCGATTAATGGCTATATTCCTGTGGATTTATGCTTTAATGAGTCCGGTGTCGGGCATTATTGCCGACAAAATGAATAGAAAATGGTTAATTGTTGGTAGCCTTTTTGTTTGGTCTGCAGTGACTTATGCCATGGGATTAGCTACAACATACAATCAATTGTATTGGTTAAGAGCACTTATGGGAGTTAGTGAGGCATTATACATTCCGGCAGGATTGTCACTAATTGCTGATTACCATCAAAAAAAGACACGATCATTGGCCATTGGTATTCACATGACTGGATTGTATATGGGTTCGGCCATCGGGGGTTTTGGAGCTACAATAGCTGCTTCATTTTCATGGCATACTACTTTTCATTATTTTGGTTTAATCGGAATTGTATATTCTATAGTTTTAGTTTTTCTGTTAAAAGAATTTAAACATCAAAACGTAGAACCGCAAATTACAGCTGCTGCTCCAAAAAAGGAAAAAGAAAGTGTACTAAAGGGACTGAGTATATTGTTTACAAATATGTCATTTTGGATTATTTTATTTTATTTTGCGATTCCTAGCTTACCGGGTTGGGCCACCAAAAACTGGCTGCCAACTTTGTTTTCTCAAAATCTAAATATCCCTATGGAACAAGCGGGACCGTTAGCCACAATTACCATTTCGGTATCTGCTTTTATAGGTGTTATTTTTGGCGGAATTTTATCAGATAAATGGGTTCAAAAAAATATAAAAGGTCGCGTCTACACTAGTGCCATTGGTATTGCCTTAACTATTCCTGCCTTATTACTTATTGGTTTTGGACATTCTTTATTCAATGTAGTAGGAGCGGCGCTTTGTTTTGGTGTTGGTTACGGTATGTTTGATGCAAATAATATGCCTATACTGTGCCAATTTGTATCTTCAAAATACAGAGCAACTGCTTATGGCGTGTTAAATATGACTGGAGTGGGTTGTGGCGCATTAGTAACTTCTTTATTAGGTAAATATTCAGACAGCGGAACTCTAGGTAATGGATTTGCTTTTATGGCAGGCATTGTCTTGATTGCTTTAATAGTTCAAATTACTTTTCTACGTCCAAAAGTAAATGATTTTGTAGACGATTAATATTTGAATGTGCAATCAAATGTTCGCTACAGATTCAATAATTGATTTTTCATTAATTTTTTTTTTGTTTTTATTTATTTGTTGAGGTGAATTTAACTTTCACCTCAGCATTTATTTATGATGGTTTAAGAAAAATGTTTTAATTATAAATTTTGTACGCCTTTTAAAAAATAAAACGCAGCTGTAAAGCAATTTTTGATAATCAATGCATTCTAACAATAGATTAGTGGATGATTTCGAAAACATAAAAAAATTAAATCAAGCAGATGGGTTTCAAAAATCCAACTAAAAATACTTTTAAAAGATGAATTACTCAACGACAGATCTACGAGATTTAAAAGATTTTTATCAGAATCAGTTACTAAATGACACCGTTCCATTTTGGTTTCCACGCTCTTTAGACACTGAATTTGGTGGCTATTTGCTAATGCGAGATCAAGACGGCAGTTTAATAGATGATGATAAAGCAGTATGGATTCAAGGTCGCGCTGCTTGGCTTTTGGCTACCTTGTATAATACAATTGAGCCCAAGCAAGAATGGCTTGATGGAGCTAAGTCTGGAATTGATTTTTTAAACAAGCATTGTTTCGACACGGATGGACAAATGTTTTTTCACGTAACTCGTGAAGGGCAACCCATTCGCAAGCGACGTTATTATTTTTCAGAAACTTTTGCAGTTATTGCAATGGCTTCGTACGCAAAAGCAAGCGGAGATGAAGCTGTGGCCGAAAAAGCACGTCATTTATTTGGGAAATGTATTGAATATTCAAGCACACCCGGTTTATTAGAACCTAAATTCACATCCACTCGTCCCAGTAAAGGTATCGGAGTGCCGATGATTATGATGAATACCGCACAGCAACTGAGAGAAACTATTGGAGATCCTCGGTGTGACGCATACATTGATAAATGGATCAATGAAATAGAGATTGATTTTGTAAAAGACGACATTAAATGTGTCATGGAACAAGTCGCGCCAGACGGATCAATTATCGATCATATTGACGGACGTACTTTAAATCCTGGCCATGCGATTGAAGGCGCTTGGTTTATTTTGCACGAGGCAAAGTATAGAAATAATGATGCGAGGTTAATTGCTCTAGGCTGCAAAATGCTAGATTACATGTGGGAACGCGGCTGGGACAAAGAACATGGCGGAATTTTATATTACCGTGATGTTTATGATAAACCTGTACAAGAATATTGGCAAGACATGAAGTTTTGGTGGCCTCATAATGAGGTAATCATAGCCACTCTTTTGGCTTATACCATGACCGGTGACGAAAAATATGCTAAATGGCACAAAATGGTCCACGAGTACGCGTATAGTAAATTTCACGATGCAGCAAACGGAGAATGGTTCGGCTATTTGCATAAAGATGGTACGATTGCACAAACTGCCAAAGGAAATATGTTTAAAGGTCCCTTTCATTTACCAAGACAAGAATGGTATTGCATGCAAATATTAAAGGATCACTTAGCAAAAATATAGCCGGTAAAGAATGAGATTATAAAGCTACAGTACTAAGCATAATACAAGAAAATAAATCAAACAACAAGCGTCTCCAATTAATTTTTGAGACGTTTTTTTTATAGCTTATTGCAAAATTCAAGAGCCACTTAAAAAAGTGGCTCTTGAGGGAAATATAGTTAGTTTGTAGTTTTATTTCTGAGGTAGTTCGCGGGTTAACCAACCACTACGTCCTGCAGTTGCAATCGCATAAGGCGGAATCCAGAACAATCCAAAAGTGTATAGGACGCTATAAGCATACGCCCATAAAGATTCGCTAGCACTGTATCTTTTGGCATAAAACAATACTGGAAAACTAGATACAATTAAAATTCCTAATAGGGTAGAACTTAAAAATAGCAACGGATGCACGACAATAAAGTACAACATAAAAAGTAAGAAAGGATACGTCATTAAAATGCTTAAAAACTGATTTGTAAACAATAGTCTCGTGCCAACTTTAGACTCTTTCTTGAAATCTGTAAATACATATTTGGCCATAACCAAATTTTCACGAACGTTACTTCTTCCCCAACGGATGAACATTTTGTACAATCCCTTATATTTTTCTGGAACGTCAGTTAACACTAAAGCATTTCTTTGAAAAAGCACTTTTTTACCTTGTTTTAAAATCATATTGGTCATTGCTCGATCTTCACCAATGTCTGAAGCTTCTCCCATAAAGGTTTGATTGATCCAATCTGGAAGACATTTAAATACAGAAGAACTTCTGTATGCTGCCAAAGCACCAGGCGTGCACAATACACTTCCTAATTGGCTTTCAACTGATCTTACAAATTCAAAACTCATTACAAAACTTACGTTTAACATTTTAGGTAAAATAGCAGTCTTGTTGTTTAATACACGAACATTTCCTGCGACAGCACCACAATTTTTATCAGTCACAAACGGACTTACTAAGTTTCTTAATGTATCTGGTTTAATAATAGAATCACTGTCGATGGTTACAAAAACTTCGCCAGTTCCTAAATTAAAACCACGGTAAAGTGCATGTCTTTTTCCTTTGTTTTCAGGTTGTTGAAAAACCACTATTTGGTCACCTAATTCTTGTTTGGCTTTATTCATCCAATACCAAGTGTCATCTTTACTTCCATCATCAATTGCTAAAATTTGTAATTTATGTTTTGGAAAATCACTATTGGCAATACTCAATAAGGTGTCATATACTAAATTTCCTTCGTTATACGCGGGAACGATTATCGTACAAGTTGGCAACAATTCATCGGTTACAGATGCAATTGGTTTGTATTGAAAGTATAAATAAACATTGTACAATAAAAACGAAACTTTAAATAGTAGCAACGCTGATGTTACTGCAAGAAAAGTTAAGCCAATTGGCGAATTGATCCTGCTTTCGTTAAAATTATAAAAATGAGGTTGCAAAAAATATACTAGTGCAGCACCACCAAATAACAATAACATCGTTGCTGTTAAAACGATTCGGTTAGCAATAACGCTTTTAGAATGATCTGTTGCGTTTATAGGACCTGTTTGTTCAGTATCCAATAAAATGTCTGTAGGAGTGAGGGTTTGTGTTTTCATATAAAGAACTAAAAATGATGTGTAATTGTTTTCAAACAACTAAGCAAGTTTTGTTCCGAAGTTAGTTCTAGTTGTAAATCAGGTCTTTGTGTTTGGTGCCAGATTTTTAAAGTGTGTAAAAATTACCCACTTTGTACCAATTACCCACTTTTAGCGCATTTTTATTGCCCTAAAAATTGTAAATTTTGGCCGTAGAATTTTCTGAGTTTTAAGTTCTGCCAAATTAATTATTATTTGAATTTTAAAAATTATTTTCTATGCGACCGCTTCAAGTCGATCTGCGTCAACGAAATAAAAGGATTTGTTACGCTTTTGCTGAAAATAGTGTTGACCAGCATTTGTTTTATCAAAAACATTTAGACAAATTTTTAAATGTATTTCGACAAAGAATTATATTTTTATCATAATAGAATAAAAAACAATGAAGGAAGCGGGAAAATTAAGGAGTTGGAAGAAGTGGCTAAAAATAGCTGTATGTACCGTTTTTAGTATATTTCTAATAGTAATTTTGGCTATTGGAGCTCTTGTTAACTTTGTTTTTACTCCAGAAAAATTGACTCCAGAGTTAGTTAAAATTGTCAACGAAAATATCGAAGGGAAGTTTTACTGTGAAAGTGCCGAATTTACTTTTTTCTCTTCTTTTCCTAATTTTGGAGTCGAAATAAAAAAGGGAAAACTAACTAATAAGCAGGATACTTTACTGCTTTTAAATTCTTGTAATGCCGAGTTTAACGTTAGAAAGCTGTTGCTAAATAAAATTATAGACATCAAAAACATAGCACTTCGCCAAGCATCTGTCAACGTGTTAATTGATAAAAACGGCAAACTCAACTGGGATATACTGAAAACAAAAAATATAGAGGACAAAAAAGTAGAGAACCCGGAGTCAGATTTTAAAATTAACGAGCTCTATATTAAAAAATTAAATCTCAATCGAATACAAGTTAAATATGCCAATCAAGTAACCAACGATTTACTTAGTATTGATAGCCTTTCTACCAATTTTAAAATGAGTTATGAGAAAGAAAAGATAGCTTGCACGTTAAATGCAGATATAAAGAAAATTAAATTTGTAAAAGAAGGTTTCAAGCTCTTACAAAATTCTAAAGGCGGAATTAATACCGAATTGACGTTTTTGCGAAAAGAACACAAGCTTTTATTTACCAAGGGAGGAATCAATATTAATGGTGTCGATTTATTGGTAAATGGCTTTATTAAGAGGGACATGGTGGGTAAAAAATTCGCCACAGATTTAACTTTGCGACTAAAAGTTCCCGATTTGAAATCGGTATTAGATTTGATTCCTGAAAAAATTGTTCAGAAAGAAAAAATAAACGTGAAAGGCGAAGTAACTTTTCTTGCTACAATAAAGGGGTTTTATGGCAAAAATGTTTATCCGCTTACCCAACTTCATGCGAGTATTAAAAACGGAGAATTTCAGTATGTCGATTATCCAGGATCCATCAATCATATTGCCACCGATTTAAAGTTGAGGCTTGACTTTAAAGACAAAAAAAGTTCTCATCTTACTATTAGCAACCTAGACTTAAAAGGTTTTGGGATTAATTTGCAAGGAAATTTAGCAGTCGAAAATTTAATGGTACATCCGTTTCTAAAAACTATCTTAAAAGGAAACGTAGACATTACAAAACTCAATAAAGTAGTACCGTTTAGTCCTGATGTGACCGCTCAAGGAAACATAAATATTGATATGCAAACCTCTTTTAATATCAATGATATTAAGGAACAAGACATCAGTTCACTGCAAATAAAAGGGAAAGCTTTAGTAAATAATCTTACTATAACCATTCCCAAAGATTCGCTTTCGCTGAAAGTAAAACAACTCGATTTTAACAGTGCATTAAAAAGCGAGCAACTACTTTCTGGCTTTATTGGTATCAGAGCAATGGAGTTGAAAAAATTAGCAAATCACTATGTAAAGGCCGATCAACTTAAAATGAATTTTAGTATAGATCGTACGCTAGCTGACAAATCAGTACTTATAGCAGATGTACAAACAGGAACAATTACATTTCAGGCAGGTTTGAATAAAAAAGCAGAACTAAAAGGCGGAAAAATAGCAGTAAACGTACAAGGGAATCGTAACGATAAATCCAAAGCCTTTATAAGTTCTAATTTTAAATTAGACAGTTTGGGTATTTACGTCGATAAACATTTTGCAGGTATCAAAGGCGGAAAGTACACCGTAAAATTACAACGCAACAGTCAGAAAAAATGGATTCCATACGGAATTGTTCAGTTTGAACAAATGATGGCTTACGCACCAGGTTTGGGAATGCCCATAAAAATAGAAAACACCACGCTTACGCTGAAAGAAAAATTGCTGGAATTAACAAATGCCAAGTTAACTTTTGGCAAATCAGATGTAACTCTTACAGGGTCTATTGACAATGTAAAAGGGCTACTGTCAGACAAATATAAAGACGAAAAAGTAACGGCTCGTTTGTCTCTCTATTCGAAATTTATTGATACCAATCAATTGATGACCGCTTTCAATCAAGCATCACAAAAAGTAGTAAAAGACGAAAAAGAACCAAAAGCATCTTCGCCAGCTGAAATTTTAAATGCGCCAGTGCCGCAAACTTCAGAAGAGAAAAAGATCATTCAAATTCCTAAAAATATTGATTTGTTTTTGACAGCCACATTAACAAGTTGAAGTTTGGAACAATGGACATTGACGATATTCGGGGAAATATAATAGTAAAAGAAGGAAAAGTAAAACTCTCTAATGCCAAAATGAAAACGCTCGCTGCTGAATTGTCTACTAATGTGAGCTACACTTATCTCAACGAAAAAGAGGCAAATGTAAACTTTGATTTTAATTTGAATAAAGTAGAAATGTCACGTTTGGCCGAAATGCTTCCGGTGTTGGACTCGCTATTTCCAGTGATCAAATCTTTTGAAGGTTTGGTCGATTTTAGAATTAAAGGACTCGCAAAACTAGACAAGAATATGGAAATGAAAAGCGAGACTATAAAAGGTGTCGCTGGATTACAAGCCACTAATATAATGGCTTTTGACAGTGAGACGTTTAGAGAATTGGCGAAGACATTTATGTTTAAGTCAAAAGAGAAAAATCCAATAGAATCGCTACATGCCGAAATGATTATTAGTGACAGCAAGTTAGAATTATTGCCTTCGCTTATTGCAATAGATCGATACGAATTTGCAATTGGCGGAATTCAGAACTTAGATTTGAGTTATAATTATCATATTTCTGTACTCAAATCACCGATTCCGTTTAAAACAGGAGTGGATGTAAAAGGGAGTAATTTTGATGATTTTAAGATCAAACTTTCAAAAGCGAAGTATAAATTTTATTTTACCGACAACGAACGCTTGCAAAAGAAAGCTGATAGCACAGTTGTTAACAAGAAAGCGGCCGTGTTGAAATTGCTTCATTTTGAGGAATAGAAAAATATAAATTCTAAAATTTTAAAATCTTCAAGAGTATTCTATTTGCTGTTTTTTTTAATGTTACAAATCAACTAAACAAATTACAAAAGTAGTTTTGTTGTTCTCATTTCTATAAGCCAAATATCCGCCGTGTGACTCGATTATGTTTTTGGATAAAGTCAAACCAATTCCAGCTCCCTCTTTACGAGTAGTAAAAAAGGGTAAAAATATTTTATTTTCAATTTCTTTTTCGATACCGTTTCCATTATCTGAAATGTATATAAAAACTCTATTTTCTTTAGCTTCAGCCGAAATATAGATTTGCTTGTGTGCTACTTCTTTTAACGCGTACCTACAATTGGTAAATAAATTAATTAAAACTTGTTCCATCTGCTGGAGATCGACATTCAAGTTGTGGTTTAAAGAAATGGTGTTGATTACTTCAATTTGTTCTTGTTTAAAAAGTGGTGCCATCAACTGCAGACTATTGTCCATCAGTTGCTGAAGCTTAATTTTTTCTTTCTTAGGCGACGGCAACATCGCTAATTTGCGATAACTTTCTACAAACTGCTGCAAATGATCACTTCGTCTAAGCATCGCCGCGACGCTATTTTTCATGTCGTCTAAATCTTCTGTAGAAATGGTTTCTTGCTGTACTACATCTTGTAAATTTTGCGAAAGCGATCGAATTGGAGTAATGGAATTTAAAAGTTCATGCGAAATCACTTTCATCAAATTAATCCACGCTTCTTTTTCTTTTTTCTCAATTACATTCTGTATGGAGTCCAATAAAACAATGAAATAATCTTGATTGTAAATTTCATTTCTTGCCGTTTGCAACGCAAAAGTTTGGTTCTCTTGCTGATTGACACGAATTTCTAATGAAGTTTTAAGTTCCTGAAAATGATGATCTTCGATGATCTGGCATAAAGACGGCAATTGATTTTTAAGGTATTTCCATTTGGATACTTTAGGAACTTGAAAATGTTTAGAAAAGTAATCATTCATCAAAAATATTTTCCAATCGGTTTCTTCTTTTTGCAGAATAATTATACCACTTTCTATATTATTTAAAATCGAGCGATACACGATGTCTTTGGAAGTTTCTTCCTTTTCCTTGCTTTTTAAACGTTCATATAATTGAAACAATTCTACATAGTTTTTATAGCCGCTATAGGTTGAATAGTCAGCAGTAAAATCATTTTTTAAGATGGAAGTAATAGTTCTGTCGTAAATAGAAAATACATTTTTAACATGGATATAAAGTTCTACAACAAGCAATAATACGATGAAAACTACAAAAGTAGAAGTAAAAATAAGTTCTTTTTCAAATAGAAAAATAGACATTGCACTCATTAAAAGAATCAGAATCAATCGTGCAAAAAGCAGATTGTAAATTTTAAAAGATTTAAACATATTAATTAGTGCTAATGTTATGTTTTTCTAAACGGCGGTACAATGCACCTCTTGATAATCCTAAGTCTTCGGCCGTTTTACTGATATTATTGTTGTTTTTTAGAAGCGCTTTTTCAACTGTATTTTTTTCTATTGACCAAAGTTGATGATCGTTTGTATTTTCTTCGTACGCTGTTAGTTGGTCTAAATCTAAGTCAGAAACAGTAATTGTATTGTTTTCACATAAAATTACTGCGCGTTCTATTCTGTTTTCCATTTCCCGAATATTACCATTCCAGGCGTGTTTTTCGATTGCTGCGAATACTTTTTCGTCAAAAGTAATGGCTTCTCGCTGGTATTTAATACTCATTTTTTGCAGAAGATAGTCAGCTAATGGTATTTTGTCAGCGTCTCTTTCTCTCAAAGGTGGTAATATAATTTCCATCGTATTAATGCGGTAATACAAATCTTCTCTAAAATTTTTGTTGGCTACTTCTTCCTTCAAATTCAAATTTGTCGCAGTAATGATACGCACATTCAAAGGTCTAGTTTTCGCTTCGCCCAATCGAGTGACTGTTTTGGTTTGAATAACTTGCAGCAATTTTGATTGTAAATGAAGCGGCACATTTCCTATTTCGTCTAAAAAAATCGTTCCATTTTGCGCCATTTCAAAACGTCCGGGTGTATCTACCTTCGCGTCCGTAAAAGCGCCTTTGGCATAACCAAATAGTTCACTTTCAAAAATAGAATTGTTTAAAGAACCTAAATCAACATGAATGAATGGACTTTCCTTCCGTTCGGATTGACTAAAAATATAATGAGATAAAACAAACTTTCCAGTTCCGTTTTCGCCTAAAATTAAAACGTTTGCATCGGTTTTGGCTACTTTATCTGCCACAGCATAAACTTTTTTTATTACGTCTGAAGTTCCTATAAAAAAATCAAGAGCGGGGTTATTAGCATCGCATTTCTTTTGCTCTTTGCGGGATTTCTGTACGGCTTGCTTGACCACTTCGAGCAATTTTTCATTTTCCCAAGGTTTCAAAATATAATCAAAAGCGCCCGATTTTAAGCCTTCGACAGCGGTTTCTACTTTACCAAAAGCCGTCATTAAAATAACTACTGTTCGTGGCGAAAGTGTTTTTATCTCTTTTAATAAATACAAACCTTCTTTACCATCTTCAAAACCTATGCGATAATTCATGTCTAATAAAACCACATCGATCGTATTTTGAGCTAATAAATCGACTACATTTTTTGGATTGCTGAGTGTAAAAATAGTTTCAAAATATTTTTTTAAGAACATTTTATAATCGAAAAATTGAAATGTACACAAATCTAAATTGAAATGTACATTTTGCGAGCAAAAATAACAAAAGCCTGTACATATCCGTACAGGCTTTTAAACTAAGTTTAAACACTATTTAAACACTAAGATCACTTATACAACATGATATCCGTATAACTTGAGTTATAGTTAACTGTAGCGTTCATTGTGGCGGTGGTAGCAAAGCCAGCATTAGAAGACTTATGTCCTCCAACGCTGGCTTTGGTGCTAATTAATTAAGATGTGAGAGTTTTTTTTAATGTTGGAGGACTTTTTTTTATTCCCGCCTCCTTGGGAACTACGCTAGTCGAGTCTTGAAGTAACCCGTAACAGTTTCTACATAAACCTGACCCACGGCAATTCCTCCTGACGCTGCTGCAGCGTCATTTGAATACGCATTCATCTTGTCAGTTGAGATTCCGTATGGGTGGATGTTGCTATTTTTCATTCCATTATTTCCACTCCAGTCACATTCAGGACTGAAAGCGTTAAGAGTTCCAGTGTAATTTTGGGTGTCATCCAATACGTTATTCCTTGTAACCTGAGCTGCTTTGACCTGATACAGTTTAGTAGTATTGAATGTAGATGAATCAAAATCTGATAAACTTCCACTGGTTTTGAAATCCGCATTTATGTCAGTTAAAAATCTACTCTTAAACAAAAGGCCTGCGCCTTTCTTGAATAAAGTACCACCGACACTCGCAACTCCAAAATTCCTTACAATTACTAAATCAGCCCTAAAACCTCCGCTCCAAACACCTTCCAAAGTCAGGCCGTCCTTGCATCCAAAAGCTCCGATATTATCCCAAAGACCTTGTCTAAAGTTTTTAAGAATTCCTAATGAATCACAGTTATCAAAATTCACAACTCCTAATTCAATTGCATCTGCGCCTCCAGTTGGCGCTCCCGCATTTGTTAAATCAAATACCTTACTGCCACCACCAGAAGCCTCGTGACTCAAGTTTTGAATAAATAAATTACCACAACCACCAGTTGGGCTTTGGTAAATAATTGAATTTGGTTGCGTTGCTCTAATCGCTGATACATCGAATCCATATCCTGAAATACTTAGTCCCCCAACTGGAACGATGATTCTTTCGGTTGGTAACAAATTTATCACACCATCAATCATATAATTCATTTCTGAATCCAGTACCCTGTCAACTAGATCAATTTTTGACCTAATTACAATTTCCCTCTTTTTATCTTTAAACGAAAGTAAATCAAAAGTTATAGGGCTATTTTTTACGTCTGTAATAGACAGACAATTACTTTCAAATCCGCCAATATCTATGGTTGTGATTAGGTTATTGTTATCTAAACTCAACAATACTCCTGGCGTAGCCTGACGCAGTGTAGTTTTCTCAACTCGATAAGAACAGTTGCCTAATGTCTTTCCAGTATTTCTAAACAACCAGGTCCCTACAGTCTGATTTATGTAACAGTTTATTACCTTCAGAGTTATATATCCACCATGGAAAAATATTCCATTACTTTTCAAGTCTTGAATCGTTAAGTCAGTCCACGTCATTGTTCCGATTCTATCCGCTCTATTTGCAAGAATTGAACCTGTTATAATCGTGCTTTTAATATTTCCTGAAAAAACGATATTCCCTTGATCATTACCAGCAAAATTTATTCCCTCGGTTATAATTGAGTCGTTGAACTTTATTTTGATAGTGCTGTTATGCGTGTACGAGAAATTAAGTTTTCCAAAAATATTCCCTATTGTCCACTCTTCACCGTTTGCAAATGGAGCATCCCCTGATGGTATTGTAAGTTCCTTGACTATTATACCTAACGGATTATTTATTTTACCTACTATACTTAATTTAGCTAAACTTAAAGGAGTTTTTACTATTCCTGAATAAACCATAAGGTTACCAACCAAAGTCAATTCAGATAACGTTAGAAAAATTACCCCTTCCAGTGTTCCAAAAACAGTTGAGTCACAAGTCCAATTTATTGATTTTAAATTAACTACCGTGGAAAAATCTTCATTACTAAAACTACATCCCGTTGTTAATTTGTTATTTCTTAAAGTACCTAATGGTATATTTAAATACATTGTATATCTTAACGAAACGTTAAAATTTATAAAGATGCTACCTGAAGATGCCCCACTCATATCCACCGTAGCTGCTTTGTCCGAATATATTTCAAATGATATGTTGTATATTTTGTTATTCCAAGGATAGACTGAGGCATTCACTAAATACAACCTAACAAATGCTGTAACTGATTGATCTGCTGTATATCTAGCAAATACGCCATCAATCGTTTTAAATGGTTTTTTTGAATTTTCTATTTCAGCCGTAGCGTCATTTCCATTCAAATTGTCAACAAATGCTGTATTTGGAGACAATGGAGATATGATTATTTGTTTGGTTGAATCATCAAAATCAACACCTCTTACACGTAGAAAATCTTCCATGTAAAATTGGTGCTGTCCAATAGAATTCTGAATTGAAACTTTATTGTCAACGGCTACTGGCGCTTCCACATCATTTCCAAATACATTGATAAAAGAAACAGCAACCTCATTGGCTGTTAATTCAGGACGAACTGAAACAGTCGTGTTTTCTGCGCCAACTTTTATTCCCATCACGCCATCGATCGTGATATAGACTAAATCTGTTCGCTTGAAATTTTCTGCTGCTGCAAGAATCGTAGTTTCAAATTTTAACGAGTTTTTGTAGCGTACTTTATTAATCAGTACATCATAGCTCAATGCGGGATAGGTGAATTTGTTAGCTGCTCGTGTTGGCTGTACCGAAGAGATTAATACGTTTGGTTGGTAGACATCGTCGATTTTATCGCTTAGGCCTTTTGCTGTTAAGTCAGAACCACCTTTCAAGGTATAATTATCCAAGTCATCAACAGTAACAAAATCACCAAACAAATCAGCATGAGCCCCAGAATCAATCAAGTGCGCATCCAACACCGCCGCTTCGGCTTTAGCGTTCAATATATTTTCAATTCCTTCAATGTCTGCAACGGGTATTTTTTCGCCTTTCCAAAAAATGGAATCAAAGAACGCATGAAATTGTGCCTGTGTTGGTTTTAAGCCTGTAAGAAACCAATTTTTAACTGTATTTTTAGTTGCCATTATGTTAGTGGTATTAGCATGTATTCGAAACTTAAATTTTGGATGGCACCGCCAAGTTCTCTAAGTGTTAGCTTAAACGAACTGTTGGTTTTTTCTCTGACCATCCATATAACATCATTGTCATTATCGTAGTTGGTGCCAATTGAAACCATAGAGCCAACAACCATATAATTGTTCGTTCCTACGGTCGGAAAAGTTACTGTTTGCAAACTATCAGCGGCAAAATCTGCCACAGCAAAAACGCCTTTCTTCAAAACACTAATTGTTGATGGTTTATTTTTAATAAAGTCATCTTTGGTGTCGTCTGCTTGCGTCCAATTTGGCTGCACGTTTTTTTCTGCTCCAACATCAATTGTCAACATCTTTTCATAAACCAGTACAAAGGCTGCAGAAAGCGCATCAAACGAACTTTGATCGGCTTTACCCAAAAGTCCGGCAACAATATCTTTGGTCGCAAAACCTCTTTTAAAGTCAGCCCAATCAATCGCACCAACGCCAGAACCAAATTCTAGGTAGCGGGTTTTTACGACTGGGTACGCATTATCGTCTTTAAAGGTAAGATTGGTGACGTCTTCTTTAATCCTAACCGTAGGCGACACAATACCGCCTTTAAAATTAAAAACTTCGCCATTCACAAAAACAACACCATCGCTCACGGTTGAGCCTGACACGGTACAACCCGAAATAATTGTTTTTTCGCCAACAATATTCCCAAGTGCATTAAACATCGAATACGCCTTTTGAAGCCGATCCAAAACGGCTTGGTTCATCGGTAAGCCGTTGAGTAAATTAAAATTAATTGTATTCATATCGTCAGTATTTTATATGCTTTTCCAGCCAGCTTGTAAAATTCAAGCGTTGCAATGATTTCGTTTTTTTTGTCTGTCAAAATTTGTTCGGGCACATAGACTATAAAGTCAACCGTTTCGCCTGTTGCCGTATAATCCAAGTCCAAAAACATTGTGTCCAGGTAATAATCCAAATTCTCTTCGGGTTGGTACAAATAGCTCGCATTCAACTCGGGTACTTCGTCGATGTAAATTCGCCTTTGGTCGGGATCAGCAATGTCATTTAATGCGCCGCGCAAATAACACCGTTGCGAGTTGTACGACAGCTTTTTTAAATTCGCCACACGCAGTTGTTCCCACTTATAATGCAAGCTCGCAATGGGCGCAATCAAAGCTTTGATGTACCCAAACAAAACAGGCTTTCGCAAGAAGGTCGGCAAGAGCAATAATATCAAACGATCCCAATCTATTTTATACCACATATTCCTGTTTTTTTATCATCCTGAGCGGAGTCGAAGGGTTATACCACATAGCTAACGTTATCAAAATTAGGCACGGTAAAATAGCCGCTTTCGGGAACTGTTTTAACCGTGATTGGTTGCGGTGATCCATAATCGCTAATACTTAAATCAATCACTCGACTTTCGGCAATTACAATATGCGGAATCTTAACACCTTCTACCAGCTGTAACTTATCCACGAGATGCGCCAGAACCAGTTCGCCATTAAAGGGCAATTCTTTCATGTATTCTAAAATGGCATCTTCAACGGGTTTGTTTCCGTTTGAACGGCTCATACCTGTATCATCCAAAACCAAGGGATCACGAAATATTTGCATATTCAAAAGCAAAATATCAGGCAAATTATTCACCACGATATACTTCACGCCACAATCGGCTATTTCTTTAATGTAAGCTTCAAAAGC
Organism: Flavobacterium sp. TAB 87; assembly: GCF_001529295.1. Lineage (GTDB taxonomy): Bacteria > Bacteroidota > Bacteroidia > Flavobacteriales > Flavobacteriaceae > Flavobacterium. The sequence goes on along the minus strand of NZ_LLWK01000026.1, from coordinate 20,558 downwards.
TTCTTTTTGCGTGGGTGTGATTGGCGCTAAAACTCCCGCATTTTCCGAGGCGATTTTAACTAATAACTGTCCGCCGTTTTGCGTAACAGCGCTGTATTTTATAATTTTTGAATTTTCGATTTGTTCAACCGTAAAGCCATTGTTGTTGTATTTATCCGAATCCGCAATCAAATTAAATCCATACTGAAATGCCAACGCTTTACTGCGGTACCAACTCGGACGGTGCGGAAATTTTTGTTCGATAATGTCTTCGACTTCTTTTTTATGGGTGTCAAATAAAGTTTCTAAAATCCAAATTGAAAATGCAACTACAAACACAAAGAGTCTATAAATAGCCGTTTTGCTGGAAGAATTTAATTCTGTTAAGTTTTCGTCTGCCGCAATAGCGTCAAACATTTCTTGTTGTATTACCTGTATCGTTCTAGCCATGTTGTTAAATCTGAAATCAAAAATCGTTAATCAAAAATCTGCAATCTTTTTTACCCTACTATAAATGTTGAGCCTATCGCCATTGAGCCTATGCCAAGCTGTGGTATAATGTTTTCTTCTTGTAAGCCATTAAAGCCAGTAGCTACTATCATTTCCTTGGCGGCGAAATAGTCAACAATTTCTCTATCAATAATTGGACTTTCAAAAAGTTCAATGTTTTGTCCTGGCACCATTTCAGTTGTTATCGAAATTCCATTTTTAATAGCAATTTCAAAAACACTTAAAGCCGTACCATTGCTTTGAACTGCAATATCAAGTAAGCTTTGATTATGTAATATTTGCTTTTGCATGAGCTTTAAGTGTTCGGTTTTCTCGCTTTAGTTCGATAATCTCTACCTGCTGAAGCTTTATTTTTCTATCTTTCAATTTTATTTCCTCTTCCAGTAGACTGAATTTTCTATTCATCATCGCCTCAAATTCCTTATAGCGATCTTCATAGCGGTTTTTTAAATCATCCAGAATCTCTTTATAATGTCCAGACAATTTAATGTCATTATCAATGGCGATAGTGTCGGCTGATTCCCTAGCCTGTAAAACTTCGACTTTTATTTTTTCTACTTCTTGCTTGTATTTACTCCTAGCAAACAAAAAAGTCAAGTAACTTGTGGCTCCAGTTGAAACAATACCTATAAAGGCAACTAATAAATCATTCATACTTAATTCCCTTTTAAAAACTGATTAAATCTATTTTCAACGGCTTCAAATTGTGCCGTGTTATTTAATAATGTCGTCGCACCGTTAATAGTATCAGGAGTGGTCAGTGTAAAACTCATCCCCTTAATTGCTGCAATCAAATCGATCATTAATCTCTTGAGTGTTTCATTTTCCTTTTGAAAAAGAAAACCTTCCTTATCCACTTGAAACTGAACTTGCTCGATATTCAAATCCAAACTTTCAATTTCTGAGTAAGCCTCAACATACAACCTGTTTATATCTTCATTTATCGGACTAATCAAAACAGAGCTTTCCACCTTTGGAAACAAGTAAAATTTTTGATTGTTCCCATCCAATATTGCTGATAGCTGAACATCTAAAAGCTTCAAGCCATCTGCCTCAACAACACAAGTTCCTTTGTCCTTATCTACTGAAACAACAACGGCGGGAAACGTATCTACATCTCTTTTTTTTAATCTTCTAAATGCCTCTGTTAATTCGCTCATTTTTTTGTCATTACGATGAGTTGCGAGGCACGAAGCAAAGCAATCTCATCCCTATTAGTTCTATAACCTACTGCCTAAAGTTACTTTTCGCCTTGCGCCTCCAGTATCAAAACTCGTGACAACCTTTTTTATAAAATAATTTCCCTCACGGTTAGGGTGCTCTTCATCAATTAATTTAGCTTTCATTCCCCTGGTGGCGAATGGAACTAAAAAACTAACCACATCACCGTCAAAACCGTCATACTTCATTTTTGCCAGTTCAGCATTTGCCATCTTCTCCAGTTGCTTTTTATCTGAAACTACTGAAGTGGTGTACTCTCGTTGTTCCCCATCCATGTCCCCAAACTCAACACTTTCCTTTTTGTTTGTTTTAGGGTCTATATAATTATACTTGATCTTAATGCGCCTTTCGTTTGCACTTTTAAACTCTAAGTTGTTTTCAACCAGATTGTAATTCAAATCATAAACAACCGTTTCACCTATATTTGTCAACTGCTGTAAGCCTACATACAATTTTCCTTCATCGTCAATAAATACCGTTTGCGCTAAATCCTTTCTTAAGCTTTCCAGCACTTGCGCGCCGTTTGCGTTTCTAACAGTCCATTTATTAAGTGGAATATCTTGACCTTTCATAAAGCGTGACATCTCTATTGGAGTTCCCTTTATTACTTCCTGAACAATTTCTTTAATACTCGTTTTAGCCCAACTTATATTGATATTGTTTCGCCTTAACAGCCACATCGCATCCTCACATTGAATTTCAACTGGGGTTTTGGGGCTTATTTTTTTAACAAAACCCGTAAACTCCACACCTTCGTAAATACCCTCATAGGCCAAAGTAATGATGACTTTATCACCCACTTTTATAGCTTCTTCAGTATATTTTTGCACTCCATTTTGACGAATTTTAAAACGGCTAGGCAGTTTAATAAGTGCTGTATCGCTCAAATCATCGACCGACTTTGTAATTTCAATACCGTGAACAGCATTAAACACATATTCGCCTATCTCTACTTTTCCATCCAGTATATACATTAGCTCAATAGGTTGGTTTTGTTTTTGTTTTTATCATTTAAATCAGCAAAAAAATCATCGTCACCTAGTGCTCTAATCGTGTATTTTTGCAATCCGCTTTCTCCAATCATTTCATCCCAATCCAAACTTTCAAGAACTATTTTTCGAATACCAAACAGTTCAAAAAAAGCGTTGTCCTCAATGTCAACAGCATCGTTAACTTCAAACAGATCATTTAGTAATTTAACCTGGTCCGCTGGATAAGCTTCCGGATCATTCAAATTGATACACACACCTTTTATTGTAATCACTTCATCGTCTGTAGTAATATACTCCTTTACGGAACGTTTCTTTTTCTTCCCTACGGTTGCCGTTTTTACAATAGTTTTAGACATCCCTATCGAAATAATAGGCTCATTTGGAAAAAGAAATTGTTCACCTTTATACGACACTTTTAATGTCATAAAATACTTAGCACCCATTAACTGTTTGGCGTTTATGCCTAACAAGTCCGGTAGCTTATATCTTGACTGGTTCTTTTTCCACCACATTGGGAAAGCAGGACCTATATAATCGAGTGTAGCACGTACTAGTATTTCTTTTATATTAAATTCAGCCATTAGTTGGTTTGCATTTGGTTCACGCTATTTACAGCGCGCAATAATAACTCTTGTACTTTTTCGCCTAATTGCTCAATTCCTTTTTCAGTCGATTCTACAAATATTTTAGTGTCGTCTTGAAGTTTTGAAATAGTGATATTTATTGTAGTCATTCTAGAACCACCCGAAACTATATTATCCGATTTATCACCCTTAACTTTTTTACCTTTTCCACCTTTTCCGGTATCATTCATCAAATCAGCGAAAGCTTCAGATTTTTCCTTTTTCAAGTAATCAGGGACAACTGCCTTTTTAGCGGCTGGTTCAACTCCCGCTTCCTTAGCTTTCATGTTTACACCATCGTTATATCCTTTAGAAAATGTTTTGGCGGCTTTTAAGCCGTCATCAAACAATTTCTTTTTAGAGTCAACGCCCATAAGATCACCTACTGCTTTCTTACCTATCTCGAATGCACTTTTAAAATCACCGCTAAAAAATGCCTTAAGAGCACTTCCAATTCCAGTAATACCTGAAAGCAAGTCTTGAATTCTATTGATTACATATTCTTTAATCGCAGTTCCAAAACCTTTTAAAACTTCCCAAGTCCCCATTACAATTCCTCTAAATCCTTCAAATCGAGTCCAAAGCGTCCAGACAATAGCTATTAATGCGGCTATAGCAATTACAACCAATCCTATTGGATTCATACTCATAACAAAGTTAAGAGCAGTTTGCGCAGCCGTTGCTAACCACAATTGAGCTTCAAAAATTGCAAACTGAATTGAGAAAAGCCAAAAACTTGCATTCGTAGCGACAAAGCTTATTCCTAATCCTGTAATCAAAGCGGCAAAGAAAAACAGCAGCGGTTTTGCGTCTGTTATCCATTTAATGACACCTGCAACTGCATGGCCAAAAGGAATAATGTTATTAGTAACAGTAATTCCTATATCAATTAAAGGAGAAACCCAAGTGGCAAATGCCATTCCTACTTTAGAAATAACATTTTGCAATGTTCCCATCATAGTACTCCATTTACCTCCCGCAGTTTCTGCCATTTTATTCGACATATCGTAATATCTTCCACCTTCGGTTGTAGCCAACCTAAACGCTTCCTCAATCATGTTCGCGCTTATTGCACCATCTTCCATTTTCTTCTTTAAATCACCCATAGAGATTCCTGTGTTTTCGGATATCACTTGCAGCGGGTTAAAGCCCTGGTTAATTAATTGCAATAAATCCTGACCCATTAATCGGCCAGTAGCCATAATTTGAGAATATACTAATGATAAACCGCCTAGCTTTTCCTGATTCCCCATGGCAACATCACCCAGCATTTTCATATTACCCATGATTTTTTCATTAGCAATACCAAAACCAAGCATCGTTTCAGCACCTTTTATAATACCTTCATTACTATAAGGTGTCGCGTTAGCGTAATCATTCAAGTTTTTGAGCATCACGGTGGCTTTATCCACGGAACCAAGGAGGACTTCAAACTTAATGTTGGTTTGTTCCATCTCGACACCCATATTGAAAACAGCTTTTATACTGCCTATAACGCCAAGTCCTATTCCAAGTGCACCTACTAAACCAATCAAACTTTTAAAGCCGCTTCCCATTGTGTTGGTAAATGAACTAGAAGTTCTTTCAGTAGTTCTAAAATTGTTGTTCAATTCGCCTACACGATTATTAGTCATACCAACACTAGCCGCTATTTGGTTCAAGGATGAACTAGCGTAGTTTTTCATTTGAATAATAAATTCGTAAGCACTCATAGTATTAGCTTTGGGATGATTCTTTTTCTTTTGTTCTTATGAAATGCAAGTTTTGCACCTCTTCGCACCATTCAAGATCGCTCAATTTTTGAGGGTTTTTAATGTGCATATAATACCGTAAGTAGGCATCTAACAACCTAAAATTGATATGTAGTTTTGCTCCTGATTCTGTCACGTAATCAAAAGATGAGGGGTCATTGTTGTCAATAACCGCCTCTTCTAAAGCTTTTTTATAATCGCCACTTTCATGTTTTGTAGCTTCTCAATAGCTTGGTACAACGGGAAACGCACATTTGCATTATCTCTATCGTCAAAGGCTGCATCTTTTGAAGTACAGACCGCTTCGAATAATTTTTCTTGAGTAACAAATGGTTTATTGCCCGGGTTTTTCTTTTCAGCTAGTTTCAAATCATCCCTAGTGATCATGCGCACTTTGCAAGTAGCATCGCCAATAGTAATGATATGGTTGTTTTTTTCTTTAGTAATTTCGGCTTCATCAAAATTGAAAAACTCTTTGATCTCCTTACGCGCTGGAAGGAAATACTCATCATTGGTTTTGATTTCTTCATCACCACCAATAAAAAGTAAGTTGATCATTTGTTCGCCAAAAGCTAAATCGCCACTATCCTGCATAGCAGTAAAAGCGCGCTTGAAATCTTTCATTTTCGGCTCACGCAAATAAGCTGTTTTGTCTTCTACAGGCAAAGCGTAAACGCTGCCGTATTTATCTTTCCATTCTTGGATTTGTGTGTCTTCAATTTTCATTTTGTTTGTTGTTTTTTTGTTTATAAAAAAAGCCACCCGCCAAGGCGAATGGCTTTTTACATATTATTAATTTGCACCTAGCAGTTGTCCCTATTTTGCTTTATTCCTATCTTAGATATTCGCAACTTGTGACCAATACTAAAGTTAGATTGCAACTTTTCTTTATATGTAGTACTAAAAATTGGTCGCCATTCCTGACACCAACCTACGTCTAAAACGGTGGCAAAAGTGTTGTTTTTTAAGTCTAGCGAGCGATACAAATAGCTTTGACCCTGGTCAAAATAAAATACTTCAGTATGAAATGAAAAATCAGTTACTAAAGCTACGTTTCCAATTTCGTAAGGGATAATCCCCTGTGTGAAACTAGGTTCTTGTTTTTGCTCCAAAGTCGGTGTAGTTGCCGACATCGTGAAACTGATCATCCCGATCAGCATCATAAAGAGTCCAGTTGTTGAACGCATTTTTTTTATTGTTGAGGCTTAACATCTAAAAAGATGAATGGCAATTCGATAAGCATATTCTTATCGCCTTGTTTCATTCCTTTTTTGTATTCGGTGATTTCGCAAGTCGTCAAGACATCAGTAACGGTTGCCCCGCCATCATCTGGTACAAAAGCCCAAATAACATCAAAACTCAAAGACAATAGGTCTTTGTTTGGCGCTTCAGAAATCATTGATTCGATCTCAGATTGCCAAAGGGTAATTTTACCTTCAAAATCTTTATTTCCTCTCGTGATGGCGTGACCTTTAGGACCTTTACCTCTTAATACTGCTTTGTCCTGTTTGGATGTGTACTCTATATCTTCCACGCCTTCAATGATACGACCACCAATTACGATCGAGATATCATTCCAAGAATATTGTTTACTACTATACAGCATACTAGTCTAATGTTGTGGTAAAGCCAATGTTTACCGTTATGAAATCTGAGTAGCCCACTGGTAATAGTTGCAAGCTTACATCTACATTGTTGGTTTGAAGCACGTTTTGATTTTCGTCAATAAAGCACTTTACACCTGATAGTTTACCGTCTTCGACCATGTTCGCCTTCAAGTCTCTTTCAACCGAGTTTTGCCAGCTCTTAATAATCGCAGGGTGAATGGTTCCGCTTGTAGTGACCGGCACTTCGTCTGACAGTTCTTGAACCAATGTGGTATAAGCAGTCAAAACAGCTTCATCCATCACTAGACCACGAGCCAAACTATTAAAGTCGTCTGTCGCTACCGTCAAGGTTTTGTCACCTGTAAAGTAGAAGCCCGACATGTTCGCAAAGCTTCGCATAAAGGTGTAGTTCTTGTTGTCGATGGCATCCCAAGCAGTATCAAGTGTCGCTACTGTAGCACCATTGGTGAAGTAAGCCGCAAAAGGCTCAATTGCTCCATCTTTAACACGGCTCAATTTTCTTTGAGTTGGAGTACTGGCTAAACGTCCAAGAGTTAAGCCAATGGCCGCCTCTTTTGATCCGTCAGTATTTGCCAACAGAATGGCTACTTTGTTGTAGTTAGTCGTTGCATAATCTTTTAAATCAGCTACTACACCGCTAAACTTATTCCCCGAGATCAATACTCGCACTGGATAGTAACGATCGGCAAAGTCTTGTGCCAAAGCCTGAGCTTTGACTACTGCCAAATGCACATCAGCATCTAATCCATCGGTGATGGTTTCTGTTGTTCCAGACTTTTTCAATAAGCCTAAAACACGAATCTTACCTTTGGCATCACTCAACAATTTGCGGGCGTAATCTTTGGTAATATCTGCTTGATCTTCCATGGCTACGGCTCCTAATACAAGCATAAACCACAGTTCAGCGCCTTTTTTAGCTTGAGCATAAAAAGCCGCTATTTGCTTGTACGCAAAATCGTTTGTTCCGCCTTCAGCAATGCCTAAATTAACCGCTTCTTCAAGCGAGAAAATTTGGTAAGATGTGCCCGCAGTTACTTTATTAGCACCTACAACGGTTACACCTGTTAGAACAAAGCCCGGTATCTTTTGAATTTCGGCCTGTGGCAACCCTAGACCATTACTAGAGATGTTGAATGAAATATTTGGTATCATACTTTTGAAATTGTTTTAAAGATGAGCGTAACGCCAACACCTAGAATTATACCTATTAAAAATGAGCCTAAAACATCAAAGACGTTGAACCCCGTTTTAGATTTAGAATTCTCGACATCGCTACGAGCTGTAGCGGTTACTTCTGTTCTTAATTGTTCTTTAATTTTAGCAACAATCGTTAGGCTGTCGCAGGTTGCAGTGACAAAAACGGTATCATGTTCAATCCTTATTTTTGCCGTCGCGTTCCCGTTTTTCTGGGTGAATGTTTTGGGTTTTGAAATAGCGTTTAAACCAGGTTTAAAGGCCAACTCAGCAATTGCAATCTTTAGGCTTGTTTCAGCCTTTGGAGCATAAATAAGCGTATCGCGATACGTTTCTTTGTTCTCAATATAATGCTCTGATGTAGAACTGCTTTTTTGAGTTTCCTGTCGTGATGTACGACAGGAAGTCAAAAAACAACATAAACAAACAAATACTAAAACTAGTTTCTTATACATCTTTGTATTCTTTTTTAGCGTCAAAACTTGGGCAAAGCTTAGTCCACTCATTAGATTGAATAATCCCGTCATTGTTCAAGTCAGGAGACAAATCCCGATGACCTAATATGATCGCATTTGGAAACATTTTTTTTGCTTTTTTAAGCTCAAGTAAAAGCGTGGCCTTCTGAAATTCCGTTCTATTGTCTTTACCATCTTTACCGCCTATATAGCAGATGTGGTATGACTTGCTGTTATGGCCAGCGACACCGTTGGTTATTTCAGAAGGTTTTGCTAATTCAGAGACAGTTCCGTTAGCCTCAATAATTTTATGGTACCCTACGTTTCTCCATTTATTAACATTTTTCCAAAAGTTTTTTATAGAGTCAATAGTTTGGCTTTGTGCCGCACCAGTGCAGTGAACAACTATATGAGTTATATTTCTCATTTTTTACAATGATTCTCTATATGCCGTTAAAGCCGCAATGATTGTTTCTGATTTTTTGTCGGGAGTTTCTAATTTTAGAAAATCAGCCAATTGTTTCAAAGGGATGTAATTCTCTTTGGTCAAACCATTAGTTAATAATTCTAATTGATCCTCATTTAGCGTAATTGCGCCTCCAACTTCTTCTTCAGCTACCACTTCTATGGCCTTAGCCTTATTATGTGGCGTTACATTTTTATCCTCTAGCGTGGTAGCATGATTTTTTGCAAAACCTTGGTTTTCAAAAACATTGCCGTCAGCCGTCGAAAACAGTTCGTCCTTTGAACCAACTGTTCCAAAGTACTCAGATACTGTTTTAGCAATGGCATCTGCTACAGATGCCGTTGCTTTTTCTTGTGCTTTTGCCATACTAGCTTAAGATTGCTCCTAAATATTTAGGATTGGTTGCACGAATGTTACCTACAAGAGCTCTTTGAGCGAATGAGATTTCGTCAGCTTGTGAAGCCGCTGAACGGATAGTTTCATACATCTCAGTATCTCCAAAACATCTAAATGTTTCGTCAGAAGACCAAGTAAAAGAGCAGTTTTTATCATCGGCAGCTTTTACCGTTCCGTATGGTTTTTTAGCTCCAGCCGCAGTGTATAATGCCGTTTGATTGTAGTTGTACACTTTAAAGCCGTACATCTTGTTTGTGTCCAATATTTTCTTGTACAAAACAGTATCTTCTTCTTCAATAATCCCCATGTGTTCGGCTGTCAAACAAATGTTCAAATTATCGTACATGTCTAGGCCGTTGTAAAATGCTTTCATTTTAATGATTGCACTAATAAACTTCCCAGCACCTACAGTAATAATTTTATTATTTGTATTATCCAACGCTGGTGCCCAAGCAAAAGCCGCTCTTTTACCAAGGTTTTTCGCCAATGAAGTTTTATGACGATTAGTAATTGAAGCACGTTTGTTGTACTGCAATTCTACTTCTTGCAAATCTCTGTGACGTGTTCTATCTGTAGAATACGTTTTTAAGATTACTTCATTCGGAATGTCATTGATTGTAGCCAATGGCAAATCAGTTTCACTACCTGCAAAGTAGTCCTCGTGAACATCTGGTTCGATACCTGCCTCAGCAAGGTGCAGTTTGTTGTTCTCTACATACTCGGACTTGTCCTGAGATGCAAAAACAAAGCTGTTATCTGGGATTGGGTTTTCTTGAATACCCGCAATCCATACTTCTTTTTGTAAACCTGCCATATCTTTTTTTTATAAATGGGATTAATTAATTACGCTTTGTGTCTCACACCTGCCTGATAGGCTTTGGCTAATTCTGCATACTTTGCAGGTTCATCCTCTCTGATTTTTGACAGCTTCACTGCATCGTGCTTTTGTAAATAATCAAATGTTTCTTGGCCGTCAGTTGTTCCGGCTGGAACTGTCGCTTTACCGTTCAAAACCACCTCTTTGATTTTGTCAACGTTTCCAGCTTGAGTATTGGCCGCTTCTTTATCAGCAATCAATTTGGTAAGAATCACTGTTTGTCCTTCAAAGTCGCCATCAAATGCTTTGATTTGAGAAGCTTTCAACGTTTCAGGGATCAGTCCTAGTTTGACCGCTTTTTCAACTAATGTTGTTGCGCTTGTAGTGTTGATTCCTTGAATTTGCGCTTGTAGCTCAATCACTTTCTTTTCAGCAGTTTCAGCCGCTAATTTCACCCCTGTAATGGTGTCAAGGATCACACTTTCTGACGCATCCGCCGCTTTACCCAATGCAAGGGCAATTGTTTTTAAATCTGCCATATCTTCATTTTTAACATTTAGTTTATTCAATTTCACTTGTCCATCATTTTTAGACAATTTTAATGCGTCATCATTACCTCCTATTGGTACAATAGAAATCTCGACCAGTTTACATTTAGTAACCGTTTCATATAATTGACCTTCTATTACCAGTTCGGGTTCTGATGAAGCCGCAATAACATCGGCATACATTGATGCCATTCGAATAAATCCGCCCGCTACTTTGTCAGCTATTTTTTTAGAAAATGGCTCGTTTTCGTCAAACTCAATTGTCGCTATTAGTTTCTTATCCTGGACAAAGAGTTTAATACAACGGCCTATGACTTCCGTGCCCTTGTTTTTATATGAGTCACGCTCGTGCAAATACAACACTACAGGATTACGCAGGTATTGTTCGAAGTCAATACCGCCTGTTAGAATTCGGTATTTATACTCGTTTACGTTTTCTGTATTAATAATGAAATCGTGTGTCATTGGCTTATTATAATTTGGATTCGTGATGATTGTGAGGACAAAATTGGGGCGGTTTTAAAGTAAAAAAAAACGCAGTTTCAAGGCTTGGACTTAATCAATACAAGCATTGTATCAATTAGATACAAGCGTTGATATTGCAATTTTTACAAGCCTATTATATGCTGAACTTTGCCCTATGACTGATATACTTTTAGACAAAATAGGAGATTTAAAGATGGCTAATGGCGACTTTGTTTTAGGCTATTCTGACAACACGCACCAGGAACATATATTGATCGCTACAAAAGGCGAATTCAAGGAATTTCCAGAGCTAGGCGTTGGACTCAGCAAAATGTTAAGTGATGACGATTATATGCCGTTTTTAATTGACGCTAAGAAAAACCTTGAGTACGATGGTATGAAAATTAATAACATAAAGTTTGAGGAAAACGGAAACCTGAACATCGATGGAAACTACAAGTAAGGGCAAAGGCAGAATGACCGCTGCGCAAAGTGACTATAAGAAGAGTCAGGCAAAGGATCTATTTGTAAAAGGATTTTCCTTGACCAATATATCTGAAATTTTAGGTGTGGGAGTTAAAACGCTAGGGAACTGGCGCGAGCTTCATTCTTGGGAAAATGAAAAAGAACTTTTTGCAATACGGCCAACCGAGATTAAAAAGCTAATCCTTCAGTATGTTCTAGACATTCGTGACGGTAAAAAGCCAACGCATAAAGCGGATGATTTAGCTAAGATTTCAGCCGCTTTTGATCGTATGGATGACGATCGAAAAAAAGCAGTTCACACTATGGAAAGCTTTGACGCTTTTAGTCAGTTTATGGTCGTTCAGGCTGGAAACAACACAGGTAAAAAGCGTGATGACATCTTAGAACAACTACAAGCCATTAGGGTGCATTTTGATAAATATGTAAATGAACTCGTGAGTAATGACTAAGACAGAACTAAAACAAGCTCTTGAAAAATACAACTTGGAATCCAAAAGAATCCAATTGCTTTCTGGCGCGTCCTTATTTAAGGAAACAACTGCTGAACAGGAAGCACGTATTAAACGACTATTAAAGCCTGAGAACTATTTAGAGTTCTTTGAGTATTACTATGGCGTGAATTCAGGATTAGCCCTTGCCGATGCTCCATGCGCTAAATTTCATTTAACCAGTTATATAGAACTATTTAAAAACCCTTTAATCAAGCAACAACGCCGTTGGTTTCGTGGTGCTGCAAAGTCGATACATACTAATGTGGGGAACTTGTGCCACCTGAAGGAAAACAACGAGGTTAATTTTGGTTTAATCATTGGCCGAACACTTGATGCCGGTAAATTATTACTATCTGATGTGCAATTGCATCTAGAGAGTAACGAAAGATATATTAAGGATTTTGGTATGCAAATGCAATACGGGTCCTGGGCAGATGGTCAGTTTGAGACCAACGATAAAAAGATGTTTAAGGCTTTAGGACTAAACCAGCCTTTTAGAGGACTGCGTAACAATGCTAACCGTCCTGACTTTGCATCTATGGACGATTTAGAAGACCGCAAGCAAGCCAAAAATATTGATATTACTAAAGAGAACGTTCAGAAATTAACGGGCGATTTAGGTAAGGCAGGACAAAAAGGACGGTTTCGTCAGGTCATGGCGAACAACTATATCGTAAAAAACGGAATTGTTGACGGCTATGCCGAAAAAAACAAGAAATCGCCAAACTTCAAAATTAGCACCGTCAATTTATGCGATGATAAATTCAAACCAAGTTGGCCAGAACGGTATAGTGTGCAGGATTGTAAGGACATTGTAAACGATACGGATTACCACACCAGCCAAAGAGAGGATTTTAATAACCCTGTTGAGGAAGGGAAACGTATTAAAGCGGAATGGATCCGATTTAAGAAAACTCACGGCAATCAAATCTTTAATGGATTAATTGAATTTTGGGATTTGTCCTATAAGGATGGTGGGGATTATAAAGCGGGTGGAGTTGTTTCCATCGAGAAAGGAAGAGCTCACGTTTTAGAAATTTTTAACCAACAAATTGACAGGCCTACGGCAATGAATGTGCACTATGAGTGGCAGAAAAAATACAATATCAAAGGGATGTCGATTATCTCTTATTATGATGCAACGGCAGCGCAAGAAATCGTCTACGAAACGGATTGGCTTATTGCGTGTGAGGAAAACAATGCGGCAGATATTCCATTCCCTGACCACGCTTCAGGAGACAAACACGACCGTATTGATGCCACATTGACCAGTACGTTTATGCGGGGTTTAATCACATTTGACGAAAGGTTAAAAGATACTCCCGATATGGACAAGGCCATTGAGCACATTGTAGCTTTTGAAAAAGGTTGTAGAACTCCAGATGACATTCTAGACGTTTTAGAACAATGTGTTCGTAAAGGTAGAGTGCTATTTGGCTACAGCCAAAAAGAGGAAAGCAACCAGACGCCTATTATAGGACAACGCAAAAAAACACGTAGAGTATGACACCACGCAAAGAACTATTTATAACAATTAAAGAAGCTTTATCCACTTTGCCCACTTTAGAATTGGTCGATTTACAGCGCAGGCAATTTGCTAATCCTAAAGAAAATTTCCCTTCTTATTTTACTGCGGCTTTAATTGAAATAAAATCGATACGCTGGGGAATGATGGTGGAACAAAAGCAAGAAGGACGTGCAACGGTGGACATTGTTTTTTGTTGTAAGGACGGCTGGATGAATCAGTTTAACGGCACAACAGATGAGCAGGACGGACTAATTGAAATTGACGTTATAGATTCTATCGTTGAAAAGTTGCAGGAGCTCCGAGGAATTTCGTTTAAGCCACTTGATTTAACAGATGAGGAAGCTTTAGATATGGAAGGCGAAATGATGAGTTATAAAATATCATTTTCAACGAGTATTTACAGACTCGTTAATCCAAAGTATAGCAAACAAAAAATAGGCTTTCAAACACAAATACCATAAACATGTTTTTAGAAAAATCAGAATTAAAAACCGTAGGGTTAGACGAAATAATTAATAAAATCATTAACAATGATGACGCTATTGTTACAGATATTATTGCCGAAAGTATTGATGTAATGAAAGGCTATCTATTTCAATACTTTGATACGCTTGCCATTTTTAACGCCACTGCAACCGACCGCAATTTAACGGTATTAAAGCACCTGAAGGGAATTGTGCTTTTTGAAATTTACGCCCGCAGAACGAAGCAAATTAACGAAATGGCAAAGCTACGCTATGACGAAGCAATGCTATGGCTTGAGAAAGTGTCAAGCGGCAAAATTAAACCTGACTTACCTCCTAAGCTTATGGATAGCGATGGCGACGGAATACCGGATAGCGAAGTTCCATTTATGAAACTAGGCAGCCGAAAAACATATACTAATGGCTGGTAGCTTAAGCGATTTGCAAAAATTGCTTATTCGAGCTTCAAAGGAGATACCAGATAAAGCTTTGCGAGTGATAGGTGTTGAGGGCAAAAAGTTTATTACAAAAAACTTTAGAGACCAGGGCTTTACTGATACTGGCCTTGAAAAATGGCAGGAACGTAAAACCGTTGACAAAATGGGAATAGACTCGACCCGCTACAGAACCAACCGCGTGGGAAGATCAGGAAGCTTAAACCGTTTTGGGAGCAGAACCGCAGATAGAGCCGTTTTAGTAGGCTTTAATACGGGTGGCGACAAACTAAAAAACTCCTTTAAATATCAGGTGAGCAAAGGCAGTAATAGAGTGGTTTTTAGAACTTATAAAGGCTATGCAAAACGCCATAATGAAGGACTTGATGATATGCCCAAACGTCAATTTATTGGTAAATCAGCGTATTTGAACAGGCAAATTGCCGACAAAATAAAAAGAGAATTAGACTTAATATTACGATAAAATGAGCTCAAGAAATAAAAACATTGCAAGCGCACAAAAGCGCGTGAGCACCGTAAGCCTATCCGGTAACGCCATAGCAAAAAAGGTAAACCTATCGAGTGCCGATGCTGGAGACATTACTAAAATAACTAATTTGATGGTCGATGTAATTCGCCGTCAACGTAGGTTATGGCGTAAGGAAATTAACGACTGGCAGGCGGCACGTTATGCGTATTATCAAAGTGATATTCCTCGCTTTTGGCCGATGCAAGAAGTCTATGACGATATATTGCTTGACGGACACTTGACCGCGGTTACTGAAGATAGAACATTGAGAACGATTAACGAAGATTTTATATTTTCTATTGACGGGATTAAGGATGACAATCTTACTAATTTTATTGAAGATCAGGAATGGTTTGACTATGTTTTAGAAGAAGCACATAAAACCACCTTTAAAGGCGAAGCCTATTTATGGATTAAGGATTTTGAGAAAGGAAACATCAAGGAAGTCGAATTGATTGACCGCGGTTTGCTAGTACCAGGACAAAAGATATTATTGTATGACATTAACGGGAACAAAGGTCTGGACGTGTCTGAGGTTGACGATATATTGCTTTATGCTAAATTCTACAGCAACATAGGAATATTAGAAAAGGCAGCGGTTTACACGATTCTAAAACGCCACTCTTGGGGCTCTTGGGATGAGTTTGAAGAATTGTTTGGTGTGCCTATTCGCATCGCCAAAGTAGCGAGTCAGAGCGAAACGGTTAAAAACGAAGTGGCGGGTTGGCTGGAAGAAATGGGAAGCGCACCGTATGGAGTATTCCCTATAGGTACTGAAATTGATATTAAAGAAAACAGCAAAGCAGATTCGTTTAACGTTTTCTACATGAAAATTCAAGCCCTAGACAAAGAGTTGTCTAAACTGATTTTGCACCAAACCATGACTACTGAGAATGGAGCAAGCAAAGCGCAAGGAAACGTACACGAAAACACGCTAGAAGAAGTTGTTAAAAGTGATAAAAAGAAAATGCTTTCATTCTTGAATAAGCGATTGGTTCCAGCTATGCGCAAGTTGGGTTATTCGATTCCTGACAATGCCAAAATCACGATTGAAAAAACCAAAGACCCTGAAAAGCAAATTAAAATCGATAGCCAATTGATGAGCAATGGTTACGTTTTGAAACAGCAGTATGTGGAGGAAGTGTACGGTGTAGAAATCGAGTCGATGCCAATAGCCCAAACCACCGAAGACGGAACTAAAAAACCCGACAACGGAAAAAAGCCTTAAGCCTGCTTAAATTGTATTATCGTTCCCAATGTTGTGATGTTGATCACAATGTGATACAACTGGACAAACAAGACGATATTTTAAGCAGGCTTTTAGAAGTTTATTTTAGACAATTATTTGATGATAGGAACGTTTCTGAAGCAAACAAAAAAGCATTGTGGGGTTATTACAACACGTATTTTTCAGAGGGTTTTGAATTAGGCTACAATGGCGAATCTGAATTTTACGACGCTGACTTAGCGAAAGCATTAAAAGACGATATCGCTACTTTTTCGGCATTTAAGGAAACGAGTTTTAGAACACAACTCGAAGAAGCACTTACGCTAGATGGTGCTGTTGTGCCCTGGTCAGAATTTAATAAAAAGGCAGCGGAACTGAATGTTGAGTATAACCAACGCTGGTTAAAAACCGAATACCACCATACGGTAGCCACTGCTAATAGTGTGGAGCAATGGAAAGGTTTTGAAGCTGATGCGGACTTATACCCAAACCTAAGATACAATGCGGTTAACGATGCCCGTACACGAGAAAAGCACAAAGAGCTTGACGGCTTGATATTGCCTATGAACCACGCATTTTGGAAAACGCACAATGTACCACTTGATTGGGGTTGTCGTTGCAGCCTTGAGCAAACGGATGAGGAACCAGCAGCCTTAGTGCCTGAAATTGCTATAAAGGGAGTTTTTAAAGATAATGCCGCCTTGAGCGGAAAAGTGTTTGGAGAAATGCCTTATGAAAGCACAATGACTACTGAGCAGGTAAAAGAAGCGGAAACGAATGCTAAAAACTTCCCCGTTTAAATATGTTTTAAAAGTATTTTAAAGCGACAACTGAAGCTGTGATTTTGGTGCGGGTGCATCGCCATAGATTCCTTCGTAATTAAGGATAGCTTCTACCGTGCGGGAGGCTAAAAACATTTTTTCGCCTACTTTATCAATGATAGCATCTACACGCCATTCTTTATGTTTGCCGTGCAATTCGTAGAACATTTTACGTACTTGGTTGTTTCTTTCAGTAAGGCGTTCTTTGCGAGTCATAAGACAAAAATAGAAAACTTTTTAACAATAAAAAAGCCCACTTTTTAGGTGGGCTTTTTCGTGGTATTAGTTTTGTTTTTGGGATTGTTCTAAAAGCCAAATAGCGTCATTGTTAAGTTTAGTATCAGGAGGCATTTTGTAATATCCGTATTGTGGTTTGTTAGCCAAAACCGTTTGTGCAAACGTATTAAAATTAAATGCCTTGTCTTTAAAAACGGATAGGTCAATTGATTTATCATATATAAAGAAATGACTTGTTTGATTTGGGTTTGCCCACTTACTAACGTAATGTTCTACATCTTGCTTTGATGCGCCATTTTCATATTGAATAACCCAATACCATGTGTTATTAAACTCGAATGCGGCTACCTCCTTGACCTTACTTTCTTTGCTACAGGATAGCATAATAAATAGTGATAAAAATAATAGTGCTTTCTTCATTTTTTTTTATGTCTTTAAATTTATAGTTTTAAGTTTTTAAAATCCTTCATCTCTTTTGTCGGTTGACGGATGAAACTCTTCATTATACGGAACGAAAACAGAGCTAAGTCTTGCCTGTGTCGCATTGTCTTCTGGACTATCTTCAAAGTCTGTAAAAATCCAACCACCAGGAACTCTTCTCACGGACAATGCACTTTGACTGTACTGCTCTCTGTCTTGGAACGTCTCTTCCATCAATTTTAATTCGTAAATATTTTTCATTACAATTCTTTATTAAGTTAATTTCAAATGTAATAATTTTTATAGAAACTATCGTTTATTAACCCTGTTCATAAATGTGGTTATTTTTTGTGTAATTAATTTTAAGCTTGAGTCTTCTGTAAAATTAACGTGTATCCGTAAATCATAACCATAAACAAGAACAGTGTCATCCAAATAACCAATGCTGTCTTCTGGCTTTAAAATATTTAATATAATAAGTGCATTTTTCAAATACCTTTCTTCAAGAATTTCCTTTAATTTTTCCTCAATAATGTTTTGCAATTCATTTTCAAATCTCTTGAAATAATCCTCTTTTCTAATCTCTAATTTCATATTTATGTTGTTTAATCTACAAATTTAGAGATTCTAATGCTGTTCTAAAATTTGGTTACTTTGTATATAATAATTACTGAAACTTATTATTAATAACTCATATCCGTCCAGTGGATAAGTTTTCCTTTAAAATCTTCGTTGAAGTAATCAAAGAATTCGGTTATGGTATTGAAGCCATCATTGTGGGCGAGTGCTAGTACTTCGCCCGTAACTATTAAATTGGAGTCGTCAAATTTGACTGATCCAAAACTGTGGTCATTAATAAATATTCTTACCAACTTCTTTCCGAAAAGCTCGAACCACTTTATCTCTACTTTTTGAATGCCGACCACTGGCAGAACCGGAGCAAACCGGAACATATTTTTTTGACGGCAATTGATAAAGAAATCAATCTTCATTCCTGCTTTCCATCGGTTGGTTTTGTCTTCACGTATGGTGTGGAGTTTGGGGTTTAATTTTTCCTGTTCAAATATTGAAATCTCTTCGTAAACGTAAAAATCTGGAAAGGCTTGTGAATGGGCTAATTCATTCATTTGGTTTGGAAAAAGTTGCCAAATAGCTTTAACAATTTTATTGGTAAAAAGCGTTGGCTTTCGATTGATGTGTGTGCTAAATCCTAGTATCATTTTCGTTTCTTCTTTTTGGGTGTTAAATGAGTTTGTTTGTTTCGACTCTTTTGCCAGCTCAATTTTACTTTCTTGGCTAATTCTTGAAAATATTCCGCTTCACGTTCTAGTTCTGCTAAATTTTTATCTTTCATTTGTACTGTTTTTTAAATTTCATAAATCGATTATAACTTTGGTTTGGCGACATTAAAACGATCGCCAAGCCTTGAGTTATGTGAGATTGTTACGAAATCTGCCCTAAAGACAAATCGTTAATGCTATTATCTAACCATAACTCACATCGTAATTCAATACAATTTTCATAAGCTAATTGCCTAAATTTTTCTTTTACTCTTGGTTCTGTTCTAATATTTTCTTGTGTCGGATTTAAAATTTCATAATTTACAAGTCTTTTTAAATCTTCAATTGGTAACTCTTTGAAAAAAGAAATTATAAACTCCTTTTCGATAACAGCAATAGGAGTTCTATCAAAAATTTCATTTCTTAATTTTACTTCACTTTTAAATAATTGTTTCATAATAAATTTAGTTTTGAAACCCACAACCTCACATAACAGCAGTTACACGCCAGTTGGGGATTCGTGATTAATTTAAACATTTGGACTATCCGAATGTTTGGGTAACAAATCGAAAGATTGGGAATTTTTATCCCAACCGTTCGTGTAACTGCGAAACGTTATAATCGGTTAATACTCATCATTAAATCGTTTTTGATTGAGCCACGTTACTAAGTGCGCTTTGGCTTGACCTGTTTTGGCTAAAAATTCATCGTACTTTTTGAGAGCGTTGAAACACTTAATTTTTTCGACCAGATTTAATTTGTCGTACACTTTTTGCGAAGCTTCTTTTTTGACTTTCAAATTGTACTTTGTCCAAAAGGTTTCGAACGAATAGTCGTTTATGACCAATTCTATAGTGACTACTTTTTTATACTGCGACCATTTTTCCATGTCATCGATGGTACCGGGAAACTGAACGGCTTGCAACAGCTTTAAAACTCGTTTTCCTTTGATGTTAAAAAAGGCGTGAATTACTCGATCGCATTCGCGGTACTGGAAAAGCCATTCGTCGGCTGTTTCCTTGAAGGTTACTTTGTAGCTAACGTGTTTCTCCATTCTTTTAAATCTTTAAGGTTATAGAATACAGGCATTTTAATATGGTGTGCCAATTCTGACTCGATTAGTGCGCCGTTACTGCCAATAAAACACGGCAGCAACAAAACGGCATCACATTGCATTAATGCGACAATACAAAGGCGCATTGCGACGCTCCATTCGCATTTGACATTGTTCACTACCTTAATTGGATTGACTCCTTTAAAGTCGGCTAAAGCCAAAAGGATTTCGGTGTTGTGGAATTTTGAGAAAACTTCATTTTCTGGTAATCCTGTTACTTTGCCTGCGATATATATTTTTAGCATTTTAAAAGATATTTAGTGGGTTTGATGTTTTTAAATTTTGCTGCGAGCTCTTTGGCTTCTTGTTTTTGGCGGTAGTTCATTTCGGCTAAAGTTTCTGAGAGTTCAGGTGGCTTTGGCTTTTTTTTATTGAGTGTCATAATTAAGCAAGTTGTTGATTTAAAGTGGATTGAATGTGTCGTACCACATTGCGATCGTATTCGTTTAGTGGGTGATGGCTGACAACTATTAAAAACTGC
>NZ_LLWK01000025.1 GCF_001529295.1 Flavobacterium sp. TAB 87 | reverse complement strand
TACCATCGGCACTTTATGCTTTTAATGTTGGCGAGCAAACCTTGAAAATAAAAAATACATCATACTAAAATGCATCTAATCTAAAACTTAAAAAATTATATCCGAAAAATAGTTTTGAGCTTTGTAAAGAGCTCTACTATTTTCAGAATAACTTTGTGAAATCGATATATTTACGGCAATTCAAAATTTTATTATCTGAGTTAACTAAAGCTTCAAGCTCCATCATAGCTAAAAAATGAAATCTACTAATGATGCGATGATAAATTTTTTTTATCACCTGTATTTTGCGGTGTAAAAACACGATTTACACCGCAAAATTACTTTTATACACTAAATAAATAGTATGTTTACCGCAAAAATTCAGTGCTATGTATATTCATCAAAATAAAGATTGGCCAAATTCTAACTGGGATGCAGATGTTATTACACCTTTAGTTGGAAAGGTGAGGCATCAGCAAGGAATAATACTTGGCGTTATGCAAGGACACCTTGAAATAATTCACAGTATACCAAGCATTGGCGATCA
The DNA here is from genome assembly GCF_001529295.1 of Flavobacterium sp. TAB 87. Taxonomy (GTDB): domain Bacteria; phylum Bacteroidota; class Bacteroidia; order Flavobacteriales; family Flavobacteriaceae; genus Flavobacterium. Next base: position 36,490 of record NZ_LLWK01000025.1, on the reverse strand, counting down.
TTCTTGAGAAAAGTGCTCTTTTTTTAATATTATTATTTCCATTCTCTACTGATTCTAAGATAGCAATTAGCCAATAGAATTTATAGGTCGCTGAAGTAAGTACTTCCAAAAGCTGCAGCGAGTTGGGGAGTGGATAGGTTAGAGGAGAAAGGTAGCTGCATAGTTAATTCTCCCAGCCGCAAATTGTTAGTCCAAATCCTTTTGCTTGAGTCAGGCCAGTTTTTTTAACTCCATGTGTACAAGCTGAAAGCCCACGACAGTTTTCCTTGTAATGGTACTTTTTAGCCCCTTTATTTCCGTAGATGTAAACATTTGTTTCTACTATAGAGACGGCTGTAAACGAAACAAGCAAAAGGATTAGAGCTATTTTCATATTTTTTAAAAATTTACGTACGTATTTATAGTAGTGTCAAAGTTATTCTAAATAATAAATGATCCAGTACGGTTGTCCATAATTCACATTATTTTTGTTGATTCCGAAATTAGTTATACTATCATATCGCACTTTAATTTTTCATTACTATTAAAAAGTTGATTTGATATTCAAAAGAATTTTTAATAATACTCTTGTTTTACAGCTGTCAAAACACTCTTGCTTTAACAACAGTAAAAAGAAATCAAATCAACAAAACTAAGGTCGAATTAATCAAATTTTAAATTACCACTTTCCTTTTTTATAAAATGTCTGACTTCAATGATAATACTAAACAATTTTGTTTACTATTTCATAAATGATTATCTTTGAACTCTAAAGCAAAGTATATGTTACCTGAATTAGCAAAAATAAAAGGAATTCATCCTGGTGTAATTTTAAAACGTGAAATTAAGCTACGCGGATTAAAAAATAAAGAATTAGCTGATTCTTTAGAAGAGCATGCGCAAACGATTGGTGCTATACTTAAAGAAAAACGGAGTATAAATCCAAATCTTTCTATTAAGTTGGGTCACGAGTTGGGTGTTGCAAATGATTATTTTATGATACTGCAAGCAAGCTATGATGTAAAGAAAGCCATTCAAATTAATTCAAGTACGAAGACTCCTGATTTAGCAAAAATTAGAAAGGTACTTTTTTGGGATACTGATTTTAATAAAATCAATTGGGATACTGACCGAAAGCCCATATTGAAAAGAATTTTTGAAAGAGGGAATGAAATTGAAATAAATGAAATCATCTCTTTTTATGGAAGAGAGGCCATTATGAAGGAACTAAAAAATACCAATAATGATTTTCTGCCTTCTTTTCAAGAGAATTTGAATAAGTACCTACTATCATAAAAACAGTATTACAATGCGTATTTATAAAAACACGGTTTCCGATTTATTGTGGGAAACGCTAAAGGAGCTGATGACTTTTGAAGTGTTAGATTCGTTTCGATTGGTGGGCGGAACTTCTCTAAGTTTATTGTTAGGACACAGAATGTCTATAGATATCGATTTATTTACAGATGCGGAATATGGCACAATTGATTTCGAGGAAATAGATGCAATATTTCTGGCTTCTTTCCCCTGCGTGGAGATGGGCGGAGGGGGGAATAATTCGATGGGGAAAACGTACTTTATTGGAGAGAATCAAGAGAACCTCGTTAAAGTAGATTTGTTTTATACTGATCCATTTGTTTATCCGATAATTAAATTTGAAGGTGTGCGCTTATCGCAACTTGAAGAAATTACTGCCATGAAGTTAGAGGTTGTGGGACATGGTGGAAGAAAAAAAGACTTTTGGGATTTGCATGAGTTGCTGAACTATTATTCAATTTCTGAGATGATTGATTTCTATGAGCTTCGGTATCCTTATTCGCATTCAAGAACTACATTAATTAAAAAACTGAGTGATTTTAATGGTGCCGATTCTGATTTTGACCCTATTTGTTTACATGGTAAGTATTGGGAATTAATTAAATTGGATTTTGAAGAAAAAATTGCGAATGAATTTAACTAAATAAAAGTTATCCGATAATTTTTTCTATATACATTAAAAAAGTTCTTCAGTCTGTGCTGAAGGACTTTTAGGTATTATTTCCAATTATTTTTTTGCTGCTTCGATAGAAAGTTTTATAAATTCTTTAAGCAATTTCTCAAGCTCTAAAGTGGCTTTACGGGCTCTAGGTCCAGCTGCTTTTACCCCTTTTTCTATTAAGGATTGATTTTCGGTTGTGAATGTTTCAAATTCCGCATTAATTTTTTATACTAATTCTTTCATGGTTCTAATTTTAAATTGAGTAAAAAAAATAGCATAATAAGCTGAGTAGTTTTACAGTGTGCTATTAAATAACGCATTTATCGGTTAGGTTTTAACTTGTATAATTGCAATGTGGTTTTCAATACTGTATGTGTAAACGTTAAATTTAAAAGCACTTTTTACTTCTACATACTATTACTGTTCATGATTATAGTTATTCATTTTAATTTGTTCAATAAAATAAGGTATAGGCATTTGGGTTCGGGAATAGAAAGCTCGGGTAAACCGTTGAGTAGTACTAAAACCAACTTCTTCTGCTAAAGCACCGTTGGAATAATCTCTCACTTTTTTATTCGTTTTTAAAAGTTGTATTAAGAAATCAATTTTTAAATCATTAATATAGGTTGAAAATGTTTTATCACGGTAGTGCGAAATAATGACGGATAGGTATCTTGGGTTTGAATTAAATTGTACAGCAAGTTTAGAAAGCGTCAAATTTTTCATAAGAAATTTTTGCTTACTTTCAAACCTCTCCAATTGTTTCAATATGTTGTTTGCTGTCTCTGGACTAATATCTTCAATTTGCTCTCGTCCTGATTTTATTTTGGTTTTCAAGTTAACATCTAAATTTAATTGCAGCATTAACTCTGAAAACTTTTTTTTATAAACTTTCCTATTTCTAAAATACCTGTACGTAATATAAACGGAGAACAGTAGTAGCAATAGCACTAATAATATAAAATATTGTACATTTTCTTTCTCTTCAAGTAGCAGTGCATTAATTTTATCTTTCTCAAATAATAGGGAGCTGGTATCGTATTCTTTGCGAATTTTAGTGATGAGATAGGTAAAACGATCTTTTAATAATTGATCTACTTGAATCAATTGATCGATGCAGTACAATTGACCTTCTAAATTGTTTTGGCTTTTATAAAATTTTATCATTAATTCATACACTTCACGAAGTTCAGGATTACTATATTTTTTTTCAGTGAATATCTGATCCACTTTCTTGAAATAACGAATTGACTTTTCGTGTTTGTTCAACTTCCAATAGCTTTTTCCAATATAAAAATTGGCTATCGCTTCACTTGCATACTCTTTATTTTTCACCATAGTCGGTAAAACCTTTTCAAGATTTGTAATCGCGGAATTACAGTTATCTAAAAAATACTGGTTGACACCTTCCGATGCTATAAAATAAATGTCCATTTCTCTGTTTTGCAGTCGTATTCCCTCCAAAAATCCTAATTTATTGGTTTGACTACATAGTCCATAATTTCCAATTCTATTGTAGCATAGTCCTAGAGAATGAAGTGAATTTAAGTACGGTCTGGTATTATTGTCTTTGAAATAAGTGATGCATTCTTTAAACAACGAAATTGCTTCGTCGTAAAATCCTAAGTAGGTTTTGATAATGGCTATGTTGTATTTTACTTTATAAATTAAATAATCATCATCTGTTTTAGAGATGTAACTGTTGGCCACGATGTAATTGTCAAGGGCAATTTGCAGTTCATTTCTACCATAATAGACAATTCCTTTTGATAGGTAAGCGTACCCTATTAAATCGTTTTTCTTTGATTTTTTAGCAGAGTAAACCATACTATCTGCATAGGTTATACGTAAATAATCGGGTGATTCGTGTAAAATATTTTGGTAGCCATTAACAAGTTCCTTCCAATTCTGCTCATTTTTTGCCCTATTTAGATAGGCATAGAGATAGGGACTTGCTTTAGTACTATCACCCTTTAATGCATAAATCTTTTCATCAAGATACTTGTAATTCTTGCTTTTTAAAGAATCTGGAATGTGAAACGTAATTTTTTGGGCATGTAATAATTGAACTGCACAAAATAATAGTAGGATATATTTTTTTTGAATCATAGTAGGAAATGATTTTTTTGGGTAAATACATCTTTTGTACACTGAATTCACTGTGCAAGTAAGTGAAAATAAAATTGTAGCAAAGATTATTATAAAATTAAAATAAACATTTGATAAACAGGGTGTTATTTGTATAAAAAGGGTATGTGTTTTCAGAAAACACATAGGTGATTTTCAGAAAATGATAAGGTATAGTGTTGCACATAAATGTTTCTGCCAATAGATTTGTTTTGAATTCATAAGCAAAAATTGTTGGCATAGTGCCAATAAAAAGTTCTGCTTTTCCGGATGAAATGAACTGAGAATAAAATCTCGATTACTTTCAAACAAATAAATCATGAAAAATTTTCTATTATGCACGGCCACTTTATTTCTTTTATTTTCTTGTACCACTGATGCGGATTCCAATTTAGAGGTAAAGGATACTAATTTATCTGATCACAAAATTGTTGAGGTATCATTTCCGCTTAATCCAGCCAATCCATATGATTTTAAAGGAAAGTCATACTATGATGTCGTACAAGTGTATCTACAAAATAACAAGTCGCCACAAACTATTGAGGAAATAAATAGCCAAATTTATTTTATTTCAGAATTTTATAAAAGTAGTAAAACAAGTAAAAAAACAAATTTAGGTTTTACACCCGAAGAAATTCTTTCCATTTTGAATAATCCAACTCGTAAATTATTTGAAATTGTGGCAAATAGCTCGCTTAGCACAATTAGTAAGGTTCAATTATCAGATTTTATTCAAGAACTTATTGATAACCAAAATGAGCAATATATAGTTATGCGTGATCAAATCATTTTATTTGATGCTGAAGTTTTAGAGAATGACACATTAAATAATACTGAAAAAGAAATTATTTTAACTTTCTCTACTGTTTCGAGCTATGCACTTTATGCCGAGGCTGAGCGCAAAGACAGGGATTGGGAAACATCTGTAGGTCATAAAAAAGTGAACACTTCATCAGATCAGAATCTTGTCTCATATTTTTCAATGATAGCGCTACTTAATGCCATTTTATAGAAAGTGTTTTTTAAAATTTTAATTAAAAATGGAAAAGCAAAAAATTTTGTAGGCAGTATTGCTCATTTTTAATCTTGTAAGCTTTATTTCATCATAGATTTTTTTAATTATGATGAAGTAATTGGCTACATGATCTCAGGAGGAATAATAATAAATGAACTTAAGCTTCCAGCATATCTACTTTTAATTACATCAGTTTGTAATCTGTACTTTATTGTATATAAAATTATTGAACCAATTTTTGAGCTTTAATTTTAAAAGTAGAAGTTGCCATTTAAAAGTTTTTAAAATATAGGAAACGTGATTAAAGATTTTTTAAATAGGACATTAGAAAATTTGCCAAGTGCAGGTTTGGATATTCATATAATTAAAAAGTATGAAGTAAGGACAGATGCGAAAGAATCATTTGAAGTTGCTAATTTTTCAATTATGTTGATTAAATCAGGTAAGTTAACCATTGAAGTAAGGGCAATTTTACTAAATATTGAACCAAGAGATTTGCTTGTAATTCCCATTGACTCATTGTGCAGAATAGTACAAACTGATGATAAATTACAATTTTTTTTAATCTCTTTTACTCCAGAATTTATCATTAAATATGGTTTAAAAAGAGATTTGATTGATTCGTTTTACTATTTGCTTGGAAAGTCAATAGTAAAAATTGGTCTCGATGATAAAGAATTTTCTGTGCTGTCACTGATTTATAAATTAATTTATTTTGTGAACAAAGATTTTAAAGCAAAGGAATTCGATCATGAATTGCAAAGGGTTAGTTTTAATCTACTACTTTATGAACTTCGCTTAATTTATTCTCATCAGACCTCGGATAATTTTCAAATCTTTCCAAGAAAAGAAAGTTTGGTTGTTCAGTTCCTTACTATTTTGTCTATTCATTATAAAAGGCAACATGGTGTTCAATTTTATGCAGGAGCGCTCTTCGTTACTCCAAATCATCTTAACAAAGTAGTTAATCAAGTAACTGGAAAGTCGGTTAAAAAATTAATCGTTAATGCCATTATTAGTGAAGCTGAAAACCTTCTAGAAGACCCTCAATTAAACATCGTAGATATTGCTGAAGAATTAGGGTTTGGATCCTCCAATAGTTTTAGTATTTTTTTTAAAAAACATTCTTCAATATCTCCATCTCGTTATCGTAATAGATTTAAGGAAATATGAAGCTCACTGGTTTAGGTTGCATTATTTGACAATTAAAACAATAGTATGATGAATAAATATCCCCTAGAATGGCTAGATACTTTAATCTTGCAACTTTCAAATACTAATAATTTAGATGTCATACTTATATCAGAGCAAGAGCTATTACTAATGTCAACTGATGTAGTAAAAGAATCTAAGAAAATTCAAATTCAGATAAAAAATGAAGTGTTCGCGATTCGAAAAAAGAGAGAAATTAGACTATTAATTCGAAAATATCATTCCACTTTTATCTATCTAATAGACAGGATGGTGGGTTGCCAGATTAACAATGTACAAAGAAATCATAATCTAGGTTTACTTAGCGAAAAAATAATTACGTGCTTGGAAGATCTACTGTCTTTTATTGAAACGAGATTTGCAACTTTCTTAAGTTTAGATGAAAGAGTTCCTATAACGTATATAATTGTTTCTCGAAACGAATTACAATTTAAGGTTAATAAATTAAAATCTAAGCAGTTGAGTAGTGAGTCGGATAAAACAACTATGGATATTGTACTTCATAATTTAAATTATCTACTGCATTCTAATTCAGGTCATAAGAGTACATATCGTCAAATTTTGTATCAGAAGAACTTACTAAGATCTATCGAAGAAAGTGATCTTTCAAAAGTAAATGAAAATTTTTATTCAGAGTTAGATGAATTACTTCTTGAATTAAATTTTAATAGTTTAAGCTACTTTCATTGGTTAGCGCAAAGGCTCAAAGATGATTTAAAATTAACGGATGGTTTGACGGAACAATTATGTCTACTATTGTCACATTTTAAAGAATTCAGCCAAATTAATTCTAATAAAAAAGTCAGCTTTGACCCTTTTCAAAAAAACATTACCGACTCTTTACTTGGTTGGTTTGAAAATGAAATTAAGTACTTGCAACATAGAATTAATTTATCTTCTGAGATTAAATTAGCGGTTGGTACACGGGAAACTGTAAACAATGAAAAATTAGTGCAAAACAAAATTGAATGTAACCTATCTGCCGATCAAATAGCACTCATTTTGCGTGCGGGTGATGAATCAAGAATTATTAAAGCCAGATCGATGAGTCAGGTTTTTAAAACTATTGTTCCCTATCTGTCGACCTCTCAAAAAGTCGATTTATCCTATGACTCCATGAGAAGTAAATCGTATAATGCAGAAGAAAGGGACAAAGAAATAGCCATACAAACATTAGAACGGATTATCAAACACATTAGAGATTATTAATCATTAAATCTTTTGAAAATGAAAAACTCACTTTTAATTGTACTATCAGTCTCTTTTTTATGGATGGGCTGTACTGAAAAAAAATTGGATCAAAAAACAGCACAAGAAATGATTGTCAGTGAGCTGCAATTTCCCATCATTGGAGATTATGATATTTTTTGCAATGATCCCCAACATGCGAAACGACTTATCGATTTAGGGCTTGAAAAGCAAGGATTAGTGACTGTTAAGAGAACTCGAAAGATTTTGGATCCTAATCCACTACTATTTTTTACCGATAAAGCGGCTCTCTTTTTATTAGAAACCTCTTCAAAAGACAAATCATCTTCGATTCAGAAGGTAAAGGTTTGGGAAGAGCGCTTTGGACAAATATCGAGCGTTATTACCAACACAACCAAAAATGTCACCATTTTTGACTACACGGTAGTTCGAGAGAATACGGTTTTTGCAGTATTGTATGGAAGGGATTTGAAAAAAGAAATGCAATGTACTGCTTATTTTTATCTTTCAGAAAATGGATGGGAAATCGTAAATCGAGCAGATGTTGAATTTGGAAAATTTCAAAAATAGCAAACTTTAATTAGAAATTAACTATCTGATTTTCTTTATTAAGCCTCCTTTTGGAGGCTTTTTTTATGAATCTTTTTCAGTAGGGTAAGGGTTTGTGAGGGGTACAACGGGGTACAACAAAAAGTTGTACTTGTAGCAACTTTAATTCTATCGTTACTTTGATATCAAGTTAATCGACAGGTTATTAATGGTTTGCGAATTGACAGAGGAATGGAGTGTGAAATTTAAATGAAGTGATTATGTTGAATTCAATTTTATGGAGTGATTATATCACCGTGGTAATTTTTAGTAGTATGCTTTGGTATCTTTTTGTTATCGGAAGATTGTATCAAAATGAATGGCAATCATTGTTATCAGGTAAAAGCAAACTAAAAGGATTTAAGCTTGCTAAATTTAAAGGTAATTTTGCATTTTTTAAAAAGAAATCTCCTCTTTCCATAAAAGTGGTCGATGCAGAAATTATTGAGCGCGATACTTTGAAACAAGATACAATAGAATTGTACCCAAAACTGCTTGAAGCTATACAAGAGAGCGCTAGATTGGGAAGGTCAAAGGAAGTTTTTATGAATTATCTTTCTCTGATACTTCTAGAATATCCGCACCTTCAAAATTCTCATTTTAAGCATATAATCAATAAATTTTTGGTCTCCCATTTAAGTAATACCCCGCAGCTGCTTTTAACTTTAGCCGAGGTGGATGGGTTGTGGGTGGAGGCCAATTAATATTTTTAGTGGAGGAATTCTCCCTTTTCTCTCTAGTGCGGTATGGCGATGTGTGACGAGAAAATAGAGTAATGAAATGGCGAAGATTTCTCCACTTTTTTAAAACGAAAACAATCTAAATTATGAAGACGATGGAAAAATGTAAAATGAAATTTAGGAAAAAAGTACTTCATGGAGTACAGCGAATAATGCTAGTTAGTTTGATACTTCTAGCAAAAGCGCAAGGTTATGCACAGGATGGTGTGGCAGGTATTAATGAAGCCAATCAAAAGGTGCGAAGTTACTTTGATGCTGGAACAGAACTTATGTATGCGGTGGGCGCAATATTGGGACTTATTGGCGCAGTGAAGGTCTATCAAAAATGGAATGCTGGTGATCCTGATACAGGAAAAGTAGCCGCTGCTTGGTTTGGAAGTTGTGTTTTTTTAGTGGTTGTAGCAACGGTAATTAAATCCTTCTTTGGAGTTTAAAGATGCAAAGTAGCGTTTACAAAATAAACAAAGGGATCAATCAGAGTATTGAATTCAAAGGATTAAAGGCCCAATACATTTGGTATTTGGGGGGTGGTGTTGTTGTACTTATGATACTGTTTGCAGTGTTGTATATTCTTGGTTTACCTTCTTTATTGTGTGTTGGTTTTATTGGAGTGTCGGGTGTTGTATTAGTTCTGAAAGTGTATAAAATGAGCAGTAAATATGGAGAATATGGACTCATGAAAGCTATAGCTTACAAGCAAACGCCTAAAAGAATTAAAGTCAAAAGTAGAAAAATTTTTCGATTTGACACAAGTGAGATCTAATGAAGTGAGAAAATTTAAGAGGGAAGCAGATGGAAAAAGAAATGGAATCTATCTTGCCATTACTGGCGATAGAGAATGATTGTATTGTATCTAAAAATGGAGATGTAAGTATTGTTTTTAAAGTTGAGTTACCTGAGATTTTTAGCCTATCCAATCAGGAGTACGAAGCATTTCACCAATCTTGGATTAAGGCATTAAAAGTGTTGCCTAAATTCTCTGTCTTTCACAAGCAGGATTGGTTTGTTCAGTCAACTTATGAGGCGGATTTTAGTTCAGAGGATAGTAGTTTTTTAACCAGAAGTAGTGAGCGATTTTTCGACGAAAGACCGTTTTTAGATCATTCGTGTTATGTGATTCTAACAAAAAAGCCTGTAAACAGAAAAAATTCCAGTTCTTTATTTTCTACTTTAATTCGAAGTTCGCTGGTACCAGAAGAAACACTTAGCGAGACGCTTCTACAAGATTTTATAGATACTTCGGGGCAATTTAAAAGGATCTTAGAGGACAGCGGTTTTGTGTCGATAAGCAGACTTACTGATGCGGAGTTAACAAGTTCCAGTAGAAAAATTGGTTTTGTAGAGCAGTATTGTTTTTTATCAAAGAAAACAGATGCCATTATTTTTGGAGATGTCGTGTTTAAGGATCATTTGCAAATCGCAGATAAACACTGTGTGTTGTTTACTTTAGGGGATGCAGTAGATCTTCCAAATCTTTGTGGATCTAGAATAAATTTCGACCGTTATTCGACTGATAAGACAAAATTCAGTGTTGGGTTTGCCTCTTCATTGGGACAATTGTTATCATGCAATCACATTTACAATCAATATTTGTTTTTTGATGACGCATCTAAAACCATCAAAAGATTAGAGAGTAAGCGTTTGCGCTTGCAGTCATTAGCGGCCTACAGTAGAGAAAATATGATCGCTAGAGATGCAACCAACGATTTTTTAAATGAGGCCGTTGGGGAACAACGACTAGCTGTAAAAGCACACTTTAATGTTTTGGCTTGGTCTGAAAGTAAAGAAGCATTGAAAGATATAAAAAATCAAGTTTCCTCTGCCATGGCTCAAATGGATGCGGTAGGAAAAATTGAAACTGCAGGTGCTGCGCAAATTTATTGGGCAGGATTACCCGGTAATGCTGCCGATTTTCCCATGAACGACACCTTCGACACTTTTACCGAGCAAGCCACTTGCTTTCTAAATATGGAAACAGGCTATCGATCTTCGCTAAGTCCCGTTGGTATTCGATTAGGAGATAGACTCACTGGAAAGCCTGTTCATGTTGATATTAGTGATGAACCAGTTAAAAAAGGGATATGCACCAATCGAAACAAATTTATATTAGGACCTTCAGGAAGTGGGAAATCCTTTTTCACCAATCACATGGTTCGCAGCTATTACGAACAAGGAACGCACATTGTTCTGGTAGATGTTGGACACAGTTACAAAGGATTATGCGATATGGTTGGCGGGTATTATTTTACCTACGATGAGAAAAACCCCATTCGTTTCAACCCCTTCTATATCTCCAAAGGAGATGTTTTGGATACAGAAAAAAAAGAAAGTATTAAAACGCTACTCTTAGCTCTTTGGAAGAAAGATGATGAAACATTCAACCGTAGTGAATATGTTGCTTTATCCAACTCATTGCAGTTGTACTATGAGAAACTCGACCTGCACAAGGAACTTTTCCCCTGTTTTGATACGTTCTATGAATTTTTAAAAGAAGACTTTGTTCAAATTTTAGAAGACGATAAAGTAAAAGACAAGGATTTTGATGTGACTAATTTTCTCTATGTTTTGCGCCCGTATTACAAGGGTGGTGAGTTCGACTATTTATTGAACGCTACTGAAAATTTAGAATTATTGCAAGAACGATTTATTGTCTTTGAACTGGACAATATTAAAGACCATCCGATATTATTTCCGGTGGTAACCATAATTATCATGGAGGTTTTTATCAGTAAAATGAGAAAACTCAAAGGGGTTCGTAAAATGATCTTAATAGAGGAAGCTTGGAAAGCTATAGCAAAGGAAGGTATGGCAGAGTATATAAAGTATCTCTTTAAGACAGTTCGAAAGTTTTTTGGAGAGGCAATCGTAGTCACGCAAGAAGTAGAAGATATAATTTCATCACCAGTAGTCAAGCAAGCCATTATTAATAACAGTGATTGCAAAATTCTTTTGGATCAAAGTAAATACCAGAATAAATTCGATCAGATCCAAGAACTACTAGGCCTTACCGAAAAAGAGAAAACACTTGTTTTGTCTGTCAACAAGGCCAATGATTCAGATAAAAAGTACAAAGAAGTATTCATTTCTTTAGGAGGAATGCTCTCTAAGGTATACCGAACCGAAGTTTCATTGGAAGAGTATTTAGCCTATACCACTGAAGAAACTGAAAAATTCAAACTGCAACAATACGCGCTCAAGTTTGATGGGGACATTAAAAAAGCCATAGCGGCTTATGCACACGATTTACGAAATGAAACTTAATTGATCCGTAATGAAAATTAAATCAAAAGTAATTTTAGTTGTACTGCTATTCTTATTTATAGGCATGCCAAGGGAATCATTAGCAATCAGTAGAAAAAACATAGCAAACAAAGCGGTTTTTTTCCCGATACTGTCAATTGTAAAAGCGGCAGTAATAAAAGTAATAAAAGCGATTGATTTGCGCATACAGCGTTTACAGAATAAGACCATTTGGTTGCAAAACGCGCAAAAGAAATTAGAAAATACGTTGTCAAAATTAAAGCTCAATGAAATATCCGATTGGACTGAAAAACAGCACGATTTGTACCGAGAGTATTACCAAGAACTGATGAAAGTAAAATCAATTATAGCATACTACAAACGGATAAAGGAAATTACAACCAAACAAACTTTACTGGTCAAGCAATATGAGAAAGCGTGGCAATTGTTTCAAAATGATGCTCATTTTACAGCCAAAGAGCTGGAGTATATGAGTACAGTTTACGAAGGGATCTTGGGAGAAAGTATTAACAACATTGATCAAATATTTTCGGTTTTAGAATCTTTTACAATGGAGATGAGTGATGGCAAAAGATTGGAAATTATCAATCAGGCTGCTGATAAAGTGGAGGAGAATTACGAAGATTTATGTCTGTTCAATCAGCAAAACATGCTTTTGAGTTTGCAGCGTGCTAAAACCAAGCATGACGTGCTTACTACTAAAAAGTTATATGGTTTGCCTTAATAATACAACCAGAATGAAAAGATGTTTTTTAATAGTACTGTCTGCACTGCTGGTTCAATCTAGCTACGGACAAGCCAAACAAAGAAAAGAACTGCTCTTGCAAATAATTGCACTAAAAGGATATATGGAGCAGGCACGTACAGGATATTCTGCAGTAAAAAAAGGACTTGACTTTGTTGGAACAGTCAAAAGAGGAGAGTTTGGTCTTCATACTGCCTATTACTTGGGACTTGATAAAGTGAACCCTAAGATAAAAAATAGTCTCCAAGTAGCTTCCATCATTTCGTTGCAGATTAAAATGACAAAACTTCAATCTAAGACACGAATAAAATTAAGCCGTACCGATTTATTTCACGGTAATGAAATCGACTATATCGAGCGATCTTTTGAGAAAATGTTAGATAATTCATGGCAAACTTTGGAGTCATTACTAACACTGACAACAGATTTTGATTTGTCGTTAACAGATGACGAGCGACTTCATCGAATTGAATTATTATTTAAGAGCATGCGCGCAGATTATGGTTTTTGCCAAGCTTTCAGTTCCCAAATTAGTAAGTTGGCCTTAGCAAGAAGTAAAGAACTTAACGACACCAAAACAGTACGATTATGGCACGGATTAGATCAGTAGTAGGCAGAAAATATACCTTATTATTTTTGGTTGTAGTGTGCACTTTAGGTACTTGTAGAAGTAGTTACGCACAAGCGCAAGAACTGCAACAGCTGGCCTTAAACATTGAAAAATTAGCACAGTTCAAAGCAATTTTAAGCGACATGAAAGACGGTTATAAAATTTTAACTGGCGGTTATAAAACCGTTAAAGACTTATCGCAGGGGAATTTTAGTTTACATAAGGTATTTTTAGATGGTTTGATGGAAGTCAGTCCGACCGTTAAGAAATACAAGCGGATTGGGGATATTGTAAATTACCAAGTAACGCTGCTGAGCGAAAGTAAAAAGGGATTGCAGCGGTTTGCTAAAAACAAGCAGTTTACAGTGGATGAAATCAAATATTTCGAAGCTGTTTATGGGAAGGTACTGCAGGAAAGCCTGCAAAATTTAGACGAGCTATTAATGGTGATAACCGCTAAGAGTATGCGCATGACCGATGAAGAACGATTAACCGCTATCGATAGGATTTATCTAAAGATGGAAAATAAATTAGAATTCATAGCTTATTTCAACAACTCATCGGCAATACTACTGTTGCAGCGCCAAAAAGAGTACAATGATGTCCAGATAATGAGACCATTGTATGAGTTAAATCACTAAAGATTTTCAATATGACAAAGATTCAAAAAATGGCAGTTTGCACTGTCCTGGGCTTTCTATTGCCTTATGTGTCGCAAGGTCAATCTTTGGGAGACGACATGGGAAGCATGCATTTAGTATTAGATAATTTATACGATCAGATGATGCCGCTGTGTAGCAACCTCATTGGAGTGGGGCAAGGTATCGCAGGGTTTGGGACTTTGTGGTTTATTTCTGCAAGGGTTTGGAGGCACATTGCTAATGCTGAACCTATTGACTTTTATCCTTTGTTTCGACCGTTCGTTATTGGTTTTTGCATTTTGATTTTTCCATCTGTGCTTGCTCTAATTAACGGAGTTATGAAACCAACAGTTACCGCTACGGCGGCTATGGTTACCAATTCTAATAAAGCGATAGACTTGCTTTTACAAAAAAAAGAGGAGGCAATTAAAAGCTCGGATGCATGGCAAATGTATGTGGGAGAGTCGGGAAGTGGCAATCAGGACAAATGGTATAAGTACACCCACGATGAGAAAGATCCAAGTGGACAGGGAATGCTCGACGGAATTGGCAATGACATCAAGTTTGCCATGTCTAAGGCATCCTTTAATTTTAGAAACTCTGTAAAAGAGTGGCTGAGCGAAGTTTTGCGTGTCCTTTTTGAAGCTTCAGCCTTGTGTATCGATACGTTACGAACATTTCAAATCATTGTGCTTTCCATATTAGGTCCTCTTGTTTTTGGAATAGCCGTTTTTGATGGATTTCAACACACATTAACCGTTTGGCTTGCTCGGTATATTAATATTTACCTCTGGCTTCCGGTGGCGAATATCTTCGGGGGAATTATGGGAAAAATTCAAGAACAAATGTTGACTATTGATATTTCACAAGTAAACAATTATGGGAGTACATTTTTCAGTAGAACCGACATGGCCTATCTCATTTTTATGATTATCGGAATCGTTGGGTACTTCACTGTTCCCTCTGTAGCTAATTATATTGTTCATGCTGGCGGAGGCGGCGCCTTTGGTCAAAAAGTAACCAGTGTATTTGGTGGCGGGAGCACGATGGTGATTAGTAAAGCAAGTCAAGGAGCAGGAATGGTTCTAGATTCCATGGGAAATGCTGCGGGCAAAATGTCACAAAGTATGTCTTCGGCAAGTAGTGCTAGTCCGTATTTTCAAGAAAAAGGAAGCTATATGGGCGATAAACTAAAAGGTAATTCTAAATAAAAGGAGGAAAGATATGTTTACAAAAATGAAAAATATAGATACCGCTTTTCGGTATGTGAGAGGCTTTAGCATTGTAGTTGTATTGGGGTGTATTTTTATTTCCTGTTATGCAATTTATAAAAGTTTTGCTACGGTTACAGGTATGCAGGACAAGGTATATGTTCTCGCAAATGGCAAAGCGCTCGAAGCCTTTGCATCTGATCGAAAAGATAATATTCCGGTTGAAGCTAAAGACCATGTAAAAACCTTTCATCAGTATTTTTTCTCTTTAGATCCAGATGATAAAGTGATTAAAGAACATGTTACAAAAGCGCTTTACTTGGCAGATGAAAGCGCGAAAAGAGTATACGACAATCTGAAGGAAAATGGTTATTACGCAGGAATAATATCAGGCAACATCAGTCAAGAAATAACTATTGATAGTATTTCTATTGATATGGATAACTATCCCTATGTATTTCTCTGTTACGCCAAGCAACAAATTGTGAGAACAACGAGCGTGGTGCATCGGAGTTTAATTACCAAGGGAAATCTGAGAAATGTCTCTCGCAGTGATAACAATTCCCACGGTTTTTTAATTGAAAAGTGGGAAACACTAGAAAATAAAGACCTCTATGTGGACAAAAGAAAATAGTAATCCCGAGAAATATAAAGATAAAAGTAATCCCGATACTATTAAGGAAAAGTCTTCTCTTCATTACTTTATTGGAAACTTTTTACATAGCATTTTTAAATGGATGCAGGAGAAATGGGTAGTAAAAATGAATCAGCTGACCGATGGACTATCTAAAAAATACCTAATAGGATATTGGTTTTTGTTTGCAGCAGCGTTTGCTGGAATCTTAACTATACAGATTGCCAAAGGGTTAAATTACAACAATGAAAATACGCTATCAGGGTTAGGAATTCTAAATCTGCACTTACCTGTAAAAGCAATAGTAAAATCAATAAAACCACAGTCAAATTATACTACTGAAGAGTTAAAACGAATCCTGAAGTTTAGTACGTATTTGGACAGTATTAAAAACTATTCAGAACAAGCTACTCTTTATGATAGTATCAAAATAAATCGACCAGGATTATTAGATAGTCTGCTAATTATTGAAAATAAGTACCAATTAAATTTTAAAAAACAAGAATATGGAAACAAAACAACTGTCGATTAAAGCGCAACGACAACGCAAAATGTTACTGGTGTTGCCCATTTTAGTTCTTCCTTTTATCACGTTGCTTTTTTGGGCGTTAGCAGGTGGTACTTATAAAAATGCTGAAGAGGGTTCGGAAAAAACGAGGGGATTTAATAGTGTTTTACCTGATCCAAAATTCAAAGATGAAACGACATTAGATAAAATGAGCTATTATGATCAGGCTGCAATGGATTCAATAAAATTAAGTGAGCAGAGAAAAAAAGATCCGAATCGTTTTGATGATGATCTTAGTAGCCAATCAGTAGCTGCTTGGCAAAGAGCTTTAGAAGAACACACTGAAACAGCCTTAAGCGAAGAATCACCATTGAAAATGCCTGCCCCTCAAAGTGAGAGTGAATCTAAAATTTATCAAAGACTTGCTGCATTGCAACAGGCGGTTGATAGAGTTCCAGCAGAACAAAGCCAAGATAAAGTTCCAATGTCTTCTAAGTATGATCAAACCATTACGGAGGACCGCTCTGAATTAGATCAGATGATGCAGCAATTTGAGACGGCACAAGGTCCTGATCCGGAATTGCAGCAATTGGGAAGCATGTTAGAGAATATTTTAGACATTCAGCACCCACAAAGAGTACAAGATAAATTACAAGAAGCAGCCATTCGCAACAAACCAAAAGTATATGCGGTTACAACCAAAAACGAAGTACTGGAAATAACTTCCTTAAAAAGTAAGCCGAATCAAGGAAAGCGAAATGAGAAGCAAGTTAATACCAATACCTTTTTCTCTCTTGATAATTCGTTATCAGAAATCAATCAGCAAAATACAGTACAAGCCACTTGGCACGACACGCAAACAGTCACCAATGGTTCCACAGTTAAATTAAGACTTGATACAGATTTATATGTCAATGGTATTTTTATTAAAAGAAATAGCTTTTTGTACGGGGTTGCAGTGTTAAAAGGAGAGCGACTTACAATTTTGATAAATAGCATTCCGTATCAGAATTCCATATTGCCTGTGCATCTATCGGTATTTGACCTTGACGGAATTGAAGGTATTTACATTCCTGGAACATTAACGAGAGAAGTAGCAAAATCCTCGGGCGATCGTTCTTTACAAGGAATTGGATTATCAACAATGGATGATTCTTGGACTACCCAAGCCGCGGGAATGGGAATAGAAGCCGCCAAAAGTCTTTTGAGCAAAAAAGTCAAACTGATAAAGGTGGTGGTAAAAGCAGGTTACAAAATCCTATTGTACGATAAGAAACAAAAAGAAAATTAATCAAAGATTATAACAATTAAAAATATGAAAAATTTAAAAAAAATCATCTTATGGAGCTTTGTGCTTCTATGTACAGCACTACAAGCGCAAGAGTATAATGAAAATTTTAATTCAAACGAGTTACGTGTTGCCACTAATAAAACGACCAGTTTGGTATTTCCTTTTGCAATTGTAAGCGTGGATAAAGGCAGTGAAGCCATAGTGGTGGATAAAGCAAAAGGCGTTGAAAATATACTTTTGGTAAAGGCTTATGAGAGTGATTTTGTACCAACTAATCTAACGATTGTCACCGCTGACGGAAACCTCTATAGTTTTATTGTCAATTTTAATGAGAGTAACCCCAACATTAATCGAGTTATAACTGCTGAACTTGCAGTGAACCAACAAGTAGTTTTTTCGCCAGAGATAGAAAATAAAAGTAAAATAGCCCGCAACGCCAACGTATGTTTATTGAAAACCAAATTTCTTAAAGGTCTTAAAAGCAAAGAATTTGACTTGGGATTGCAAGTGACGGGGATTTACGTTCAAGATGAGCTATTCTATTTTCGACTTCATTTGACTAACGATTCGATGATCAATTTCGAGGTGGATCAACTGCGTTTTTTTATTCGTGATCAAAAGAAAAGTATACGAACAGCTTCACAGGAGTTAGAAATTATAGCAATCGGAATATTTGACCCTATTACCAATTTGCCTGGTGAATCTGAAATAGATAGGGTAGTGGTCGTGCCCAAATTCACTATTTCCAATAAAAAGTACCTCATTATACAATTGTTGGAAAAAAATGGAACTAGACAAGTTGGTCTAAAACTAAATAGAAGAGCTTTAACTAAAATTCTTCCCTTGTAAATGCTACAAAAGATTATTAATTCTAAAATTATATAGTTATGAATCAGAAAAATTTCGAATTTTTACGCGACCAGATTAAATTCACTGGTTTTGGTGAAGGCTTAGAAAATGCCTTGCAGCAAAAAATAAAAGAAGGAACTCCCACTTTTCAATTAGAGCATTCTGGGAAGTTTAATAATGATCAAGTTAGTACTTCATTACAATTTAAAAAATCAGAGCAGACTGACATGTATTTTTTTAATTCGTATAAAGTTGACTTGCAAAAAGAAGGTGGGGGAGCTGCTTTATCTCAAAATTTTTACATCAATAAAGAAAACAATATCACCTTGAAAGAGGCCTATAATCTTATGGATGGAAGAGCGGTAAATAAAGATTTAAAGAATGCAGAAGGGCAAGTGTATAATTCATGGTTGAAAATGGATTTTAAAGAATCTGATGCCAGTGGTAATTTTAAAATGCAGCAGTACCATCAAAACTATGGATACGATTTGGAGGCAACACTCGCTAAACATCCCATTAAAGAATTGGAAACACCAAATTATAAAGACAGTCTTTTAGCTTCTTTGAAAAAAGGAAACATGCAGTCTGTGACATTTAAGATCAATGGTGAAGAGGTAAAACAGTTCGTCGAAGCAAACCCTCATTTTAAAACAGTCAATGTTTACGATGATAGTATGAAGCGCATAAGTACCAGAGAAGTCAAAGATCAAAAGCAGGGAGAAGGACAGAAGGAGCAAAGTGTTAAAGATCTTAAAAAGGATAAAAAGGAAGAAAATGTAACGGCTTTAGATGAGTCGTCAAAAAAAAAGCCTAGAAAAAAACAGTCTAAAGCAATCTAATTACTTATGGATCAGTCAAATTCCTTTTCGAATTTCTTTGTAGGTATTCAAAATGATTTCCGAATCAGTACTACACATATTGCCATTTACATGGCCTTGCTGCAAAGTAGAATAGAGAGGGGATTTGCAAATCCTATTCAAGTGTTTGCCAAGGAGGTTATGCCTATTGCAAAAGTGTCAAGTCAACGAACTTACAATAAGATACTCCACGATCTTAATGATTACGGTTACATTAAATACGTAATATCCTTTAAGAAAAATGAAGGGAGTAAAGTTTATTTTATGGACAATACGCACTAAGATATCAGCGATTATTTTGTCTGTAGCGATGCAATTTTTAGTTTTTTAATTTTTTTAAAAATCAGATCATGAGGGAGATTATAACTGTAAATCGTCAGCAAGAAGTGCACTGATTAATATATATAAATATGAAACAATATACATTTGAAGATTTACCTACTATTCTTAGTTTATTAGTAGTGAAGATGGATAAAATTGAACAATTATTAATTGAACAAAAATGTACAAAGGAATCTGATCAACAGGAATTAATGGGTATAGAAGGTGCTGCAACGTTGTTAAAACTATCGGTCGCTACTATATATAGCAAAGTATGTCGAAAGGAATTACCAGTTAGTAAAAAGGGGAAAAGGCTTTATTTTAATAAAACTGAGTTATTAGATTGGATTAAATCTGGCAGAATTAAAACGATATGTGAATTAAAAACCGAAATTGAAAAGAAGTATAATTAAAAAACACTATCTCAATACGGAAGAAAATTTAAAAAAGGGTTTGACTTTTTAATTAAAGTTGAACCCTTTTTTTCAATATAGCTAAGAGCTGATTAAGTATTTAAAACCTTATAGGATTGGCATACATCATTATTTTATTAGCTTGATTTCAATTATCCTCCCGTGATTTTTGCTTGTGGTTATTTTTAGAAAAATTCTTTAGTGATGCTTTGCAGCTTCTTTTGTTATCGCGTAATATAAAACGTCTTTAAAAGTAGTCAGCAATTCAAGATTTCTATAAGGACGAAATATTTGAAAATATTTTATATATTTGTTTAACTACTAGAATAATTTTATTTTATTTCTATGTTCTTTTAAAATATTTAGAATCAGCACAAAACTGTAATTGTATTTATTTAGTTTTTCTTTGCAAATATTTGTACCTTATTTGTACCTCAGTCCTGTTAACCCTTATCAAATAAGGATTGTGGTTTTCTGTATCGGGAAGTAAATTAAGGCTGCCAATTCGCGCTATTCCCTGCAAGTCCGCGCTCATTTCCTTAAAAACATAAACCCAAAACGAGCTTCCTTCGGTCGCTGTTTTGGGTTTTGTTTTTTACGGTCATTTCCCTTGCGGGCTTTTCGGTGCTATCGCGGGCAGGGCTAGAAATCAACACTATTTTTCATAATTTCAAGATCCAATTTCTAATTATTTTCACACTATTGTAATTGATTTTTTATATCACAACTTGCTTTATTTCAATCATTTATAGCTAAAATGTAAAATACAAACCACGCAACCAAACAAATAGCACGAAAAACCAAACTTCTTTAGCGCTTTTCACCTTCAAAAACTTAAATTTTTCAATATCTTAGCCCAATGCATTTCCTACAGAATTTATATTTGCCAAAGATTTTGATTAAAGCAAATAGTACATTTCGCAGCAAACAACATTAGTAAGTAAATTTCCAATTTTGGAATCCTTAAATAAAATTGAACAAACACCATACATGGCAGCCGAACAAAAACAAAAATTAGAACAACAACTCTGGAATATTGCAAACACCCTTCGTGGCAAAATGGATGCAGATGACTTCAGAGATTACATATTAGGTTTCATTTTCTACAAGTACTTGAGTACAAAAATGGATTTGTACGCCAATACCATACTCAAACCAGACGGACTTACTTTTCAAGAAGTTGCAGGACATCCTGAAGAAGCCTTGCTCATGCAAGAAATCAAGCAACTGGCAATTGACAAACTTGGGTTTTTCTTAGAACCTTCTGAATTATTTTCAGAATTAGCAAAACGCGGCAATGCGGGTGGAAAAAACAATTTTATTCTGGGTGATCTTGCCAAAGTGCTGACGCATATTGAGCAAAGTACAATGGGTTTTGAAAGTGAAGAAGATTTTGGAAACCTGTTTTCAGATTTAGATTTGACTTCTCATAAACTAGGAAAATCAGAAGCGGATAAAAACGAATTGATTGTCAAAGTCCTAATTCATTTGGACGAAATTGATTTCGACTTAGAAAATACTGACAGCGATGTTTTGGGCGATGCTTACGAATATCTGATTGGAAAATTCGCCAGTGGCGCCGGGAAAAAAGCAGGCGAATTTTACACACCACAGCAAGTCAGTAGTGTTTTGGCACAATTGGTAACGGTTGGAAAAGAAAAACTAAAAAGTGTTTACGATCCTACTTGTGGTTCTGGCTCGCTATTATTACGTGTTGCAAAAGAAGTAAAAAGTGTCAGCGCGTTTTACGGACAGGAAATGAATCCTACGACTTACAATTTATGTCGGATGAATATGATTATGCACGACGTTCACTACAAACGTTTTGATATTAAAAACGAAGATACGCTGGAGCGTCCTCAACACTTTGATCTACGATTTGAGGCTATTGTCGCAAATCCCCCTTTCTCGGCAAACTGGAGTGCAAGCCCATTATTTATGAATGATGACCGTTTCTCAGCTTATGGGAAACTAGCGCCAAGTAGCAAAGCCGATTTTGCTTTTGTGCAACATATGGTACATCAATTAGACGATAACGGAACAATGGCGATTGTTTTGCCGCACGGTGTTTTGTTTAGAGGTGGCGCCGAAGGACACATCCGTCAATACTTGATTAAGGAGAAAAACTATCTCGATGCAGTAATTGGTTTGCCCGCAAATATCTTTTACGGAACCAGTATTCCAACTTGTATTTTGGTTTTAAAGAAAGACCGTTACCAAGATGCCGAACGTAGCAAAAGCATTTTGTTTATTGACGCCAGCCAACATTTTGAAAAGGTGAAAACACAAAATATGCTTCGCACAGAAGATATTGATAAAATTATCAATACCTACAAAGACCGAAGCAACAACGCCAAATATTCTCATTTAGTTCCTGTTTACGGAGATGCAGATAGCATCGAGGCAAATGATTTCAACCTAAATATTCCGCGTTATGTAGATACTTTTGAAGAAGAAGATGCAATTGATCTTGAAGCTGTAACTGCTGAATTGCGAGAATTAGCAACTCAAAGCAAAACGACCGATGCTACAATTGCAAATTTTTGTGCTGAATTAAATATCGCAACACCTTTTTAGATAATTATATATGAAGGAAGAACAAGAAATAATTATTTATAATACCGAAGACGGAAAGGCTTCTGTGGCATTATTTGCTAGAGAAGGTGACATTTGGATGAATCAAATTCAATTAGCAGAACTTTTTGCCACCTCTGTTCCAAACATGAGTATGCACATATCTAATATATTGAAAGAGAAGGAGTTACAATCTATTTCAGTAGTTAAGGATTACTTGACAACTGCCTTTAATAAAAATTAAAAATGGCAAAAAATAAAACCATTACTGTACAAGGTTTAGAAATAACAATTCTAAAATTTGAAAATCAAGATTATATTTCCCTGACAAATATGTTAGAGGCTAAAGATGGTGATTTCTTTATTTCAGATTGGTTGCGAAATAGAAATACAGTAGAGTTTTTAGGAATTTGGGAAAGCATCTATAATCCTAATTTTAATTATGGCGAATTTGCCATAATTAAAAGTCAGGCAGGTTTAAATAATTACAAATTAAGTGTAAAAGAATGGGTCGCAAAAACCAATGCAATTGGTTTGAAAGCTACAGCAGGAAGGTATGGAGGAACTTATGCGCATAAGGATTTAGCTTTCGAGTTTGGAATGTGGATTAGTGCCGAATTCAAAATTTACCTGATCAAAGAATTCCAAAGACTTAAAGAAGATGAAAATGACCGATTACATCTTACTTGGAACTTAAATAGAACGCTTTCTAAAATAAATTACCGCATTCATACTGATGCTATAAAACAAACGATTATCCCTGAAAATATTACCAAAGAGCAAGCTCATTTTATTTATGCTAACGAAGCCGATGTATTAAATGTAGCCTTGTTTGGTAAAACAGCCAAACAATGGCGCACCGAAAATCCAACTGCCGACGGTAATATTAGAGACCAAGCTACTATTGAACAATTATTGGTTTTAGCAAATATAGAAAGCATGAACGCCGAATTTATAAGATTGGAAATTTCACAAAGCGACCGCCTGATAAAACTGAATCAAATAGCCATCAACCAACTCCAATCTTTGACCACAAACCCTAACATCCAAAAATTAAAATAACAATTGCAAAACCAAATAAAAAATAAACCCACAAAATAACTATGGGAAATCGAATGCAAAAAACTAACTTTCAAGAAGTAGCCACTGCAAGCAAAATGACAGAGGCTACAATTGCAGAATTCTGTGCTGAACTAGGAATCCAAACTCCATTTTAATGACAACAGATATTTTAGATAGCGATAAGAAAAAGACCTTGGTTCCGCAATTGCGGTTTCAAGAGTTTGATGGAGAGTGGCAATTAAAAATGCTGGGAGAGTTTGCATATTTCAAAGCAGCACATATCAATTATTAAAGATGTCAAACGTTTACCAAAATGAATTACGCCTTGATAGAAATTCTTCATATTGGAGGAAAGTCGATGAAAAACAGAAGGAATTTCTTTTACAAAAAGGAGACTCAATACTTACTTTGACAGGAACAGTAGGAAAAAGAGACTATGGATATTCCATTCAGATTGAAGAAGATAATAAATACCTGCTAAATCAGCGACTTGTCCTATTACGTCAAATCAAAAATAAGAGCTACAACGATTTTATAAAAGATTTAATTTCAACAGAAAAGTTCCTTTTTTATTTTTTTGCTGAAGCTAAAGGCGGGACGGGAAATCAAACTAATGTTAGTACTGAAGATGTAAAAAAAATAAAACTAAATATTCCAGATATTGGTGAACAACAAAAAATAGCTTCTTTCTTGACATCAGTCGATGAAAGTATTCAACAACTTTCTCGCAAAAAGGAATTATTAGAAAAATACAAAAAAGGTATTATGCAGCAATTGTTCTCGCAAAAATTACGATTTAAAGATGAGAATGGAAAGCATTATCAGGATTGGAAGGAGAAGAAGCTGAAAGAAGTAGCAGAAAAAAAATCTTCTAACATTTCTGCTAATAAGATTGAAAATAATTTTGGAGAATACATTATTTATGGAGCTTCGGGAGTTTTACAAACTGTTGATTTTTACATAGAGGAGAATGATTATGTAAGTATAGTAAAAGATGGTGCTGGAGTAGGTAGATTATTATATTGCAAAGGAAAATCATCTGTCCTTGGAACTATGGAAATGATTAGCTGTAAAGGCATAGATACATATTTTATGTTTTGTTTACTTTCAAATATCGATTTCGTCAAATATGTAACTGGTAGCACTATACCTCATATCTATTTTAAAGATTATTCAAATGAGGTTTGCGGAATTCCATCAATAAAAGAACAGAAAAAAATCGCAAATTTCTTATCAAGTATTGACATGAAAATAAAAAACAGCAAACAGCAAATCATTCAAACGCAAAATTTCAAAAAAGGATTGTTGCAGCAAATGTTTGTGTAGGTTGCAGTATATTTATAATGTGCAATATCGCAGCACGAATGCGCCCGTAGAGACGCGATTAATCGCGTCTCTACTGGGATATAATTGCAATGAATTGAAATCAATAAAGATGAAGGAAAATAATAATAAATTTGATTTTGCCAGTAATCTAAATAAAATTATTGCAATATGGAAAAATTTCAAAATAAATATCGAATCCCATCCGCCCGATTGAAAAATTGGGATTATGGCGCCAATGGATCATATTTCATCACGATATGCACCCATAAAATGCAATGTTTTTTTGGCAACGTATCGACGCGATTTATCACGTCTGCACACGATTCCGAAACCGCATCTACACACGATTCCGCAACCGCATCTGCACACAATGAAGATCTAGAATATTATATGAATCTAAATTCATTAGGAGAAATTGCCCATAACATTTGGGCTGAAATTCCAAAAGAATTTTCATTTATCGAATTAGGTGTTTTTCAAATAATGCCCAATCATATTCACGGAATTTTGATAATTGATAAATCATTTTCCGCGCCAACCGTAGAGACGCGATTAATCGCGTCTGTACAGGATCCGCCATCAATCGCGCCCGCCCCGCCATCAATCGCGCCCGCCCCGCCATCAATCGCGCCGCAAAAAGGCGGCATCTGCGGCGATAAAAATCCTATGTTTCACGAAAATATTTCCCGAGCTATTCGCTGGTATAAAGGAAGATGTAGTTTTGAATTGCATAATATAAATAAAGGTTTTAAATGGCATCCTCGGTTTCACGATCATATAATTCGCAATGCAGCTGAATTCGAAAGAATTCAAAATTATATAGAACAGAATCCTGCAAAATGGGCAGCAGATAAATATTACAAATAAAATAGAATTTGTTTATCAATAAATAAATCAGACGCAAAGTTTTAAAAAAACAGTGAAGATTTTTAATTTGTCATCTTTTTAAATTTCTAAAAACAATTCCTCAAGTCCGCAGCGAATTCAGATAATGGAAGTTAAGATTAATGCGCGCTTACTTATTTTAGAAAATATACATTTGCGCACCTTTTTTATATTTTGCGTACCTTTTTTTTAAAATTTCTTTATTTTGATATTTAAAAAAAAGCGCTTTCAAAACAGATAGCGCACGTTTTTTGATTAATTTTTATATATGCGCACGTAATTTTAAATATGCGCACGTTTATTATCTATATTTGAGTTATGAATTAGCATTTATGCAAACTAAAATTGAATCAGTAGAAGCACACACAATTAATGGTAAAGCGATTCCAATAACAGGTAAAGTAGTTGGTTATGGTGCAATTATATCACATTATCAACTGAATTTACCGTTTCCAAATATTTTGAGTGTTGTCGTAAAGAAAGGTAAAAAATTTACCTCTGAAGATTGGAGGATATTCCCAGAATCCTACCAGCCAGAAGAAACATTATATAAGCAATTAGTATTTGCACTTAAATATGAAGGTATCAACCTTTTAGTATTTAGCGCATTATTTAATATAATTGCTAAAAATGAGGTTCAAGCTATTTTAAATATTGAACCAAATGGACAATACAGCCGCAAAATCTGGTTCTTATATGAGTTTTTAAAACAAGAAGATATTGAGGTTGCAGTAGACTTGAGTAAAAGAAGATACATTCCGCTACTTGATACAAACTTGCAATATGCCGCAGATGGTAAAGAAGTTGCTAAACAAAAAATTATAAACAATTTACCAGGAACAGTAAATTTTTGCCCACTAATCTTTAAAACGGACAAACTTGAGGCAAAAATTAATGCTACAATCTCAGAGAAAAAAGAGATTCTTTTTAGTACAATTCACAACGATGTATTGCAACGCGCTTCTTCCTTTTTGCTACTAAAAGATTCCAAAGCTTCTTTTACTATAGAAAACGAAACTCCGAGTAATAATAGAGCTTTTCGTTGGGCAAAAGCTATTGGTCAAGCAGGCGGGAAAGATTTAAGCTTAGAGGAATTAGAGCGACTGCAACAAATTGTAATTGAGAACAGTAGATTTACGCAGATGGGAATGCGCAGCGAGGGAGGATTTATCGGTGAACACGACCGAAGTAGTGGAGCACCAATTCCTGACCACATTTCTGCTGTAGCTGAAGATTTAGAAGTTCTAATAAGTGGAGTTTTTGAAGCCGACAAAATAATGCAAGATCCTAGCTATGACGCTGTTTTAGCTGCAGCAAGTTTGGCATTCGGTTTTGTGTTTATACATCCATTTGTAGATGGTAACGGCCGTCTACATCGCTACATTATTCATCACATTTTAGCAAAAAAAGGGTTTACAAAACAAGGAGTTATTTTTCCAATTTCAGCTTCTATCCTAGATAATATAGATGACTATAGAAAGGTATTACAATTGTATTCTCATCCTATATTAAATCATATTGAATGGGAAGAGACAGAAAATCACAATGTGAAAGTTTTAAATGATACAATAGATTTTTATCGCTATTTTGATGCTACAAAACAAGCAGAATTCCTATACGATTGTGTAGAAGATACCGTACTAAGAATTATTCCACATGAAGAGCGTTATCTTCAAAACTTCGATGAATTTAAGAACTATATTGACAATAAGTATGAAATGCCAGATAAGATGGTGGCACTTCTTGTACAATTTTTACAGCATGAGAAAGGAAAATTGTCGAACCGTGCTCTTAAAAAAGAGTTTTACGCATTGGAGGAATTTGAGATAATCGATATAGAGAATAAGTTCAGGGAAATTTTTATAGAAAAATAGTATGGCACATCAATCTGAAGCACAATTAGAAAACAACTTAATCAAGCAATTGGGTTATAATAAATTTTATATATATATGAAAATAGAAAACGTAAATCTACAAATCATTCAAACGCAAAATTTCAAAAAAGGATTGTTGCAGCAGATGTTTGTGTAATTAAAATTGTTAACAAGCACACAGATAATAAACCTATAAGTTGATTAAATGAAAATAGATGCTATATTTGCACCGTCGTTATTTGCTTTCCGCTACTCTGGAGAAGTTGATAATGAATATGATCGACTAGTGGACAATTGGACAGATGTTAGCTATCTTAGACAATATGCAAAAGACAATTCTATAGAAAACATAAATAAATTTGTAAAAGACAGATTAAAAGATGCGGAACAGATACAAGATGTATTAGAAGAAATAACAACAAACAATCAACCTTTAGAATTTTATTTCAGAACACTATTTGATACAGAATCAGGGATTAAAATACTTTCTTTACAAAAAGGAAAAATTAAAAAAAATGGAATTAGAATCTATGCCATTAAAATTGATAGCAATTGCTTCGTCATTACTGGTGGCGCTATAAAGATGTCTCAAACTATGCAAGATCATCCCGATTCCAATAATGAATTACTGAAAATAGATGCCGCAAAAGAATTTTTACAAGAGAAATCCATATTTGATACTGATTCTTTTTATGAACTTATAATTGAATTAAAATGAGTAATATAGAAAAATTTACCGCTTTGGTTTCTTCTGAAAAAACCAATACAGTTACCAAAAACAGAGAGCGAATAAAAAATAGAGCGATGTTGAGAGAGTCTCAAAATATTGCTTTAAAAGTTCTTGATCGTTTGGAAGAATTACATTGGACTCAAAAAAAATTAGCGGAAAAATTAGAAGTAAGTCCGCAGCAAATTACTAAAATCGTAAAAGGGCAAGAAAACCTGACTTTGGAAACGCAGATAAGGCTGCAGAACATTTTGGATATACCAATCTTAGCTTCCTACTTTGAAAAGGAGGAGCTCAAAAGTACTTCAGAAGTTTCAATTACTACTACTGAAAAATATGTTGCGCCAAAAATGCAGTACATTAATGAAAATAAAATTTTAGTGGCCAAAAAAGAAATAAAGCTGGAATATAATTCTTTATCTCAAAAATATAGTCATTTCGAAAAAATAGCATAATGAAAGAGGAATCCGTAGGCTTCGTATTAGCGGCAATTAAAACTGAACAGTTTGCTTTGTTTGAGGAAAATTTTTCTCAAAAAAAAACAACAGACATCACAACTTCATTAGAATTTAAAATTAATTTAGAAGAAAAACTAATAGGTGTTTTTGCGGCATTTTCTTTTGAACAAGCAAAAAAAGTGTTTATTAAAATACAAGTAAGTTGTCATTTTAATATTGACACCGATTCTTGGAGCTCGTTTCTACAGGATGAAATAATTGTAGTTCCACAGAGCTTTATTGCTCATTTAACAATGCTAACTATCGGCACTTCTCGCGGAATTTTACATACAAAAACTGAAGGAACTGAATTCAATAAGTTTATTCTTCCCACTATTAATGTGAAGAGCTTA
Source organism: Flavobacterium sp. TAB 87 (assembly GCF_001529295.1). GTDB lineage: Bacteria > Bacteroidota > Bacteroidia > Flavobacteriales > Flavobacteriaceae > Flavobacterium. The sequence goes on along the minus strand of NZ_LLWK01000025.1, from coordinate 7,003 downwards.
GTCGATAAAGACGCAGAATTTAAACTAAGTACGTAACATTGTTATAGTTAATTTACAGAGATAGTATGGCACATCAATCTGAAGCACAATTAGAAAACAACTTAATCAAGCAATTGCGTGATTTGGGATATGCATCTGTAAAAATTGCAGATGGCGATGCTTTAGTTGATAATCTCAAGAAGCAACTCGAAGGTTTTAATCAAACTACGTTTTCTCAAAAAGAATTTGATTCGATTCTAAATCATTTGGCAAAAGGAAATGTTTTTGAAAAAGCCAAAACACTTCGGGATCGTTTTCAGTTAAATAAAGATGATGGAACTTCATTTTATGTTCGCTTTTTTAATACAGAAGATAGCGCTCAAAATATTTATCAGGTAAGCAATCAAATTTCACTAGAAGGAAGTTATAAAAATCGTTTCGACGTTACGATTTTGGTGAACGGTTTACCATTGGTTCAAATAGAACTCAAACGCTCTGGAATTGAAATAAAAGAAGCTTTTAATCAAATCAATCGCTATCAATTGCATTCTTTCTGGAGCAATCACGGACTGTTTCAATATGTGCAATTGTTTGTGATCAGTAATGGAGTCAATACAAAGTATTTGGCAAACAACAAATTGCAATCTGTAAAGCAAACCTTCTTTTGGGCTGATGCCAACAATAAAAATGTAACCGATTTAACGGAGTTTACAGCAGCGTTTTTAAACACCGCACATCTTGGAAATATGATTGCGCATTATATCGTAATCAACGAAACCCACAAAGTAATGATGGTGCTTCGCCCGTATCAATATTTTGCTACTGAGGCGATTATCAAACAAGTCAAAACCAGTTCTGACAACGCTTACATTTGGCACACTACAGGTTCAGGAAAAACATTGACGTCTTTTAAAGCGAGTCAAATTTTAATGGAATTGCCAGAAGTGCATAAAGTAGTTTTTGTGGTGGACAGAAAGGATTTGGATTATCAAACGATGAATGAATTCAATGCTTTCAAGAAAGGTAGCGTAAATGGAAGCAGTGATACTCAGTCATTATTAAAGCAACTAACGGATAATACAAAACTGGTTTTAACCACTATTCAGAAATTAAATAATGCCATTTCTGATCGTTTCAAAAATAGTATTGATACTTTACGAGATAAAAAGATTGTCTTTATTTTTGATGAATGCCATCGCTCTCAATTTGGCGAAACCCACGGAAGAATTACAACATTCTTTGAGAAAAGTCAATTGATTGGGTTTACTGGAACGCCCATATTTGCAGAGAATGCTTCAAAAAATGATTTAGGAAAGCGAACTACCAAAGATTTATTTGGCAACTGCCTCCATAAATATGTGATTACTGATGCGATTCGCGATGAAAACGTATTACGATTCGGGATTGAATATGTTGGGAAATATAAAAACAAAAGCAAATCGTTTATCGATATCGATGTTGAAGATATTGACAAGCAAGAAGTTTTAGATTCAGAAAATAGAATCACAAAAATTGTCGATTATATTATTGCTTATCACAATCAGAAGACCTTCAACCGAGAATATTCGGCACTTTTTGCGGTAAGCAGTATCAAGAATGTGATTAAGTATTACGATATTTTCCAGCAGAAAAAATTAGCGGGTGAACACGATTTACGAATTGCTACCATTTTTACTTTTGGTGCTAATGAAGAATCAGAAGATGCACAAGATTTTCTCCCTGGAGATTACGAATTTGATATGGCTGCAGAGCCGGGTACTAATTATCAAGCAAGTCATTCTAGAGATAAACTTGACCAATATATTGCAGATTATAATGGAATGTTTGGCACAAGCTTTTCGACCAAAGATGGTCAGCAGTTTGAGAATTATTTCAAAAATATAAGTCAGCGCTTGAAAGACAGAGAAAAGCAAACATTCAATCACGACAAAGACCGACTGGATATTGTTTTAGTAGTGAATATGATGCTGACAGGTTTTGATGCTAAGAAAGTGAACACGCTTTACGTAGATAAAAACTTAAAGCAACACGGACTAATTCAAGCCTATTCCAGAACAAATAGGATCTTGGGTGAGCAGAAGTCTCAGGGGAATATATTAAGCTTTAGAAACCTTAAAAAAGCCACCGATGAAGCAATTACTTTATTTTCGAATAAAGATGCTGTAGAAGTTGTCACAATGCCCGACTACGAACATATCGCTGAGAAATTTGATGATGCTTTGACTTCGTTGCGGGAGATTACGCCAACTTTTCAAAGTGTTGATGATTTACAAAGTGAAGAGGACGAAGCACAATTTGTTTTGGCCTTCCGAAAGCTTTTAAGAGCGATGAACGTTTTGCAATCTTACACCGACTTTGATTGGGAGGATCTGCATATTGATGAAGAGGAATTCAAAGGTTTTGAAACAAAGTATTTAGATTTAAAAGATAAAGTTCAGCGAGATACTCAGAAAGAGAAAACATCTATTTTGGATGATATTGATTTTGAATTAGAGTTGATTCACAGAGATAAAATAGGAGTAGCTTATATCTTGAAATTAGTAGCACAAATGAAAGGGGCAAATACATCGGAAGCCAAAGCCCAACGAAAAGCCATTATCGATTTGTTAGGTGGTGACATCAAATTGAGAAGCAAACGAGAGCTGATTCAGAAATTCATTGATGAGAACATGCCATTCATTAAAGATGGAGATTCTATCGAAGATGAATTTGAAAAATTCTGGCAAGATGAAAAGATATTAGCACTAGGAAAAATATGTGAGGACGAACATTTAGATAAAGCACAATTCAAATCGCTTATCGATGCTTACATCTACAGCGGACGAGAACCGATTAAAGACGAGGTTTTCCAATGTCTAGATAACAGACCAAGTATTTTGCAAGCGAGAAGCATAGGAGATCGAATTATTGCGAAGATGAAGGAATATGTGGAGGTATTTGTGAGGGGGATGATGGCTTAAACCGTTTTTATTAATAATATTCTATTTTGAAGTGAAGTATAAAAAACTAACAATACAAAATAATTAATGGATTTAACAATTGAAGATAAATCTAAAAGCACATGTGGAAAATATCACTTTTCTACCTATAGCCATAAGTTAACAATGGAAGATTTAGACAATCATATTTTAGAATTATTATATGATGAAAATAAACTAAATTATCTCTTTCAGAAAAACATAAAAATTACAGGTAAAACCAGAATTACACAATTGCAGAGATTTATAGAAACATCATTTTGTGGTAGAGAAAAAGATGTTGATGATACTGAAATTAGTAAATATATATCATCAAATAAAAATGAGTCTTATTATGCTTTTTTTGCAGAGGCTCTCTTAGCAAGGTTGAATATTGATTATATTGATAACAAATTAGTTACAGGTGTAATATCAGTAACTGATAATTTGACTGTTATATCGACAGGAGCTGATGCATGTATGTTTTCTGCTGATAGTTTGGTATTAGGTGAAGCTAAATTTTATGGAACGCTCAACAAAGGAATTCATTCAATTGTCAAAGACAATAGTTTTAATAGTAAATTAGAAGATTATATAAAAAAAATCATCAGCTCAGAAAGTGAAATTATTTTGAAAGATATAACTGGAAATATAAGTGAAAAAACTTCAGTAGAAATTAAGAAATTACCACTTATCCTATCTGGTTTTGTTCTTCATACTAAAAATGCAAGTGATAAATATACAAGTACATATAAATTAATAGAAAAAATTTCAATAAAGGATTTTCCAAGTAATTATAAAATTCACTTATATCATTTACCAATTAATTCGAAGGCAGATTTAATTTTTAAAGCTCAAAGAATAGCATTGGATTTAATAATTCGATTAAAAACTAACAAATGATAAATCAAAGTAAAAGAGAAGAGGTAATTAAACTCTTAGATCAACCTGACAACGAAGTTAAAATTGAAGATCTTTTTTTATTTGATTTATCTCCTTATTACGATGAAAAAAAAGACAATTCATTCTTTTCGAAGCAACTTGAATTTATTCTTGAAAAAAATCTATTAAACCATAATTCTACAAGAATTTCATTTACTGCTGAACAAAAGAAAATTTATGATGAAATATCATTAAATAAACGAGTTTTATTATCTGCGCCAACAAGTTTTGGAAAAACAATGTTAGTCAAAGAATACATTTACAATGAACAACCAAATAAAATTGTTTTTTTGGTTCCTACGAATTCTTTAGCTGATGAATTGGCTGATGACTTTAATAAAATTTTTAAAGATTTAGGCTATACCATATTTGATACAATCAAAAACGAAAGTAAAATTGATGATAAAAGCATTTTTATTGGGACACAAGAAAAGTATTCTCAAATATATAATGGTTATACTTCTGGTATTGATTTGTTTATAATTGATGAGGCTTACAAGTTAAGTGATAAAATTGAAAGCAGTAGAGAGGTTATTTTAAATAGAACTTTTATTGACACCCTTACTAAAGCAAATAAAGTGGTTCTATTACTTCCTTTGGTAAACGAAATCAATGGATTAGACAATTTAAACTTTAAAATTCTCAAATCTGATTTTGCTCCGGTTGCAAAAAACTTCATTTCACTCGAAGATTTTGACACCAAATTGCTTCATGCAATAAGCAAAAGTGATGAAAGTAACCTTGTTTATTTTAACTCACCTCCTGAAGCAGAATCTTTTTTTTTAGATAAAATAAAAGATAGACCAAATGAATTTCATTTGTCAAATGATTGGATTAAGCGTGTTGAAACTGATTTTCATCCAGAATGGATTCCCATAAAAGCACTTAAAAAAGGGATAGGGATACATTATGGACCGATGCCAAAATTTATTCAGAAAAAAGTAATTGACTTATTTAATGACTCTAAAATTAGAACATTATTGGCCACTTCATCAGTTATTGAAGGAGTTAACACTCCTACAAAAAATATATACATAACCACTTCGAATAAGATTTTAGGAGATAAAAATATTATCAAATTTAAAAATTTGATTGGAAGAGCTGGACGATTAGGAATACATAAAGTTGGAAACGTATATTATAAAAACATCCATGAACATAATTTTATCAAAGCTAATATTCCTTATGAAGATATTCACTTAAATTTCATCATTACAAATCAAACAGAAATTATAGAAATAAATAGAGAAGACGAGTATAAATCAGCTTATACTACCGATGGTGTGCAGAATGACTCTGAAGATTCAAAGAAAGTGTCTCAGGAAAAAACTAAGGATTATTTGAAAGATTCAAATCATGGAAAAGTACCATTTGAAAAAATTAGTGAGTTATTAAATAATTACGGTTTTACTATAAAACAATTTAAAGATTTAATAGAGTTTGTTAAAAAACCTAATACTAATTTGTTTGGTGTTTTATCAAAATTAAAAAGTTTAGATGCTCCAAATAACAATAATAATAGTATCAATATAATATTAAATTCTAATTATCAAACAATACCTGACATAGTGCATAAATTGAGTATTGATAAAAATTTTTCTAAATATGAATCATCCAAACTTGTCTCGATAGTAATAAAAATGATTTACAGTGTTATTCCCCATAAAATTATACCTGCTTTAGAGTTTATTATAGAATTAGATAACCTATATCAATCTCGCAATAAAAAAAGATTTATATCCAGTAGCATAAAAGAGGAAGCTAATTATAAAAGAGTATTATTTTTCAATAAATTTCTTGGTGAAAAAAACACAAACATTGTTGAATCAAAAAAAATTATGACAAAACTATTTGAATATGGCATTCCTTATTTGAGAGTAAAGGAACATCTTATCACGATTTCTGATAGGATCCCTGAAAACTTTTCAATCCATGACATAAAAAAAATTATATACGAGAATGAATCAATGACTGATTTAAGAATCTATTTTGAGTAGTTCTTTAATTTTCTATGTATAAAAAATGCGGTAAAAAAACAGCTTAATCACCGCTTTTTTTGCGGAGGTTATAAAAATACCTGTACTCTACTTTCCAATAAATCCAAATACTTCTCTTTTATATCCTCAGAAAGAAAAGATATTTCAAGTAATTCCTTCCAAGCAGGATGTTTATTCTGACTATGTAAAAAAAATAATAAGCTTCGAAATTCTAATAAATACCCTAATACCCTTTGAAAAACACAAAATAGATATGTTTGATTCAGCTTATTTTTACTATTTTTGTCTAAATAAGTGTTTTTATGAAAATATCAAGTATTATTCCAACTGAAAAAATTATAGAACGTTTGCACTATGAAAATCCTTGGTGGGTTTCTAAAGCAGTACATTCTGCGTATCAAAATATGCAAAAGCGTTTGTATTTTGATTTATTTTACCCTCTTGTGAAAGAGAAAGATATTCGAAGAGCAGTTGTTTTAATGGGACCTCGCCGTGTCGGTAAGACTGTAATGATGTTTCATTCTATTGACCAATTAATTCAAGACGCAATAGATCCGCAAAAAATATTTTTTGTCGGCATAGATAATCCTTTATACTTAAATTTAAGCTTAGAAGATATTTTATTGCTCTGTAAGGATGCCGTAAAATTACAAAAGCTAGAGGGATGCTATGTGTTTTTTGATGAAGTGCAATATTTAAAAGATTGGGAACGTCATTTAAAAGTGTTAGTCGATTCCTATCCTGATACTAAATTTATTGTTTCTGGTTCGGCTGCCGCAGCTTTAAGATGGCACAGTACCGAAAGTGGAGCTGGACGTTTTACAGATTTTATGTTGCCACCGCTAACTTTTCAAGAATATATTCATTTGAAAAATATGAATCATTTAATCTTGAAAGGTGAGATTGATTATGCAAATCGGAAAATGCCTTATACAATAACACATGATATAAAAGCCTTAAACAAAGAATTCCTAAACTACTTAAATTTTGGTGGCTATCCTGAGGTTGTTTTGTCTGAAAAAATACAAAGTGATATGGGGAGGTATGTTAAAAATGATATTGTAGACAAAGTCCTTTTGAGAGATTTACCAAGTCTTTATGGAATTAAAGACGTTCAGGAATTGAATC
>NZ_LLWK01000024.1 GCF_001529295.1 Flavobacterium sp. TAB 87 | reverse complement strand
AATACCAATGTGAGGGCATATTAGAGGAAAAAGAAGTTTTTTCACAGCCTGACGTCCCGTTGCTTGTGGATGGTGGGGATTTCGGGAGCAGAGTATTTTCGGTTACTACTAAAGTTCTTGCGAACCGTGAACGTGAATTTACCACTAAATCCCCACTATACACAAACAACTGTTGGCAGATTGGCTTTTCTTGTTTTATTTAGTTTTCTTTATTCGATAAGCAATATCACTTATTCTTTTTGATTGTGCTGAAAGTATAATAATCAAAACCAAAATACTTCCTAGGTAAAGCGAAATACCATTTGCACCATACTCTTTGTAAAATAATTCTCCTGGAGAAGAATAATTTGTAAAGTAAAAAATAATTTCTCCCCAAATAAACACAAATAGAAAGTAAGCTAAACGCTGTAAAAATTTTGAAATTTTAATAAGTTGGTTTATTTCAGTCATATAAAGTGGTTTATAATTCCGCCATATCAAAGCGAATTAAATTTTAAATTAAATATTTATGTTAGATTCAATTAAAAGTTTTTTAATAGATGAAGGATTTAGTATTGTTAAAGAAAAAGAGAATAATATTAAATTTGTTGGTTTCTTTGGATTCACTGTTACAATTCAGATTATAGATTCAGTTATCTACTTTGAGCGTTCGCTTGGCACAGAAAGAGAGTATATTGCTCAAAGATATAAATTAGAAAGTTATGAAGACTTTTTATATATTGTTACAAAATCAATGCGTTCACCTATGTTTCAAATCACCTAATTCTCTTTTTATGTCTTGTTTAAAATTTGAAACACAGTCTTTAAATAAATCTATTCTAACTTTTGGTTTAGTTGCATTTTCTTCTAAATCTTCAAGATTTTTTTCTATGGTTTGCCTTAAATTGTTAGAATATAATTTACTTTCAGCTTCAGAACTAAATTCTCTACGCTGTTCAGATCTTATTAAATTACCTAAATCTCGTATTGAAGATTCTGAAATGTTTAGATTTTCTATTTTGGAAAGTATATTTTTTAAATGTACCTTTTTCTCTGTATTTGTCATGTTTTATACTTCTGATTTTTATTTAGGTTCCCAAGCTGTCTGCCAACTATTATATATAAGCTATATAATGGCGTAAAGTCTGCCTAATTTGAAGGTATTACAGCCATTTATAAGCGTTTATTTAATGTACAAATATAAGCAAAAGGTAATCCAATAATTTTTATAACGATTTATTTGTAAGACTTTGTCACCTTTTTTATTCAAGGCTTTTCTATTAGTAATTAGCGAGATATACTATAAGGTCTGGGGTAGTAAAGTCAAGAATGCTGAAGGAATATATTTTCCGTTACAATTACCCGACTGCATTTGAATACTTTTACAAGGTTTTTCATGGCTAGAGATCTAATTCAACATACTAAAAAGGAAATCCGAATGAAGGACATCTTATACCTCGAAAACAAGTACCAACGGTAAAGGGGAGAATGTTTTGGGGACTTGCATTGATTACGAAGGAAATTATTTGAACACCACTTACTTTCCAAATAATTTACAGGTGTTGCCCTTGCACGGTGGAGGACGTTATTTTTTGCTGAGATAAGTAGCGATAGAGTATCAGTTTCCCTCCTTTACTATTTTAAAAATGGCTACCATGCCATTTGTTCCCCATCAGAGAAATTCACACGCGAAAGATCACCAATTGATAACGGCGCATAATAGTAACTAAGATTAATGTCGAACTACTAGAAAACCGTACCCAAACCTCATACGATAGATTTTCCACGAGTTAAGATGAGTGCATAATTTTTTTAGAAGTAATTTTACACTGTTCCATCCAATTTGCTGAATTTTCTTTAGTGTCTGCCTTAGTAGGACTCCCTTAATTTTGAAGTACTTGAAAAAAAGTTAGAGATCAATTTTTATCCACTTCGATAAATTTTGACGCAGTAGAATACATAATCTTAAGTTGATGTATTTTAATTATCACTTTACATTTGTATAAAATGGGTTAAGAAGAGTGTGGAATAATATTTTTCTCAATTTAAGTTATATAACAACTTATTTAAATTATATAAACAGTTAAATATAAGACTATTGTAAATTTATATAAGAAATATTAATTTAAATAAGTAAAGTTATGAGCATTATACAAAACGATCATTCAGAAGGACCGGTAGCTAAAAAGATTGAAGAACAAACAGCCAAGCTACCTTCAGATTTATTTTTATGGGCAGCAGTTGCCTCAATGGTTGGTTCGGCTACCCTTAAGGTTATGGGAAAAGGTAAAACGTCATTGTTCGTAGGACAGTGGGCGACATCCTTTCTACTTTTAGGAGTTTATAATAAAATTGTTAAAGTAGAGGGCAGTGATGCAAAGGACAATCCCGGCAATTAAAATTTAAGACGATTCAAAAGCCTGCTCATGCAGGTTTTTTTGAGAGTAAACCAAATAGATGTAATAAAACAGATATTCTAGTACATCTATTCAACGTTACACTTATTAAAGTGCGCCTAGTTAAGCATTAAAAAAAAATTAGAATTGTAACTACGTAAAGTATTGCGCTTATGATTGTTTTGTCTCATCAAAAAGGTTGGAAAATTATCAACCAGCGCTCGCACGGATTACTAGCTGCTATGTTAGCGAATCAATACAACATCGAACTCCCAAACGAGATTTTGGTTCCCACATTAATCGCTATTGCGGAACACGATGACGGTGTAGCCGAAACGTTGCAAAATAAAAACTTAACGCAAGCAGGCGCACCAAAAAATTTCGATATTGGTGACGGTCCTGAAAATGCTGATCTACATCAATATCACAATGTAATGGAGTTATCAGCTTCTAAAAGCCAGCTAAATGCTTTATTAACGTCCATGCATTTAAATTTTATTTTTGGTGATAAAGATAAAATTAAGAATAAACAAGTCCTTACTTTTTTAAATGAACAGAAGCACAAGCGAAGTGAAATTCTAAAAAAATTAAATGTTGATAAAAAGTATGTTGATCGACTGTATCGATTTGTCGAATGGTGCGATGCTTTTTCTCTTCTTATTTGCATGGATAAAATTCAAGCTGAAGGCAGAAAGATGGAAATTTCAGAAAGTCCAGATGGTGATATGAATCGTACCTTTTATAAAAGTGAAAATATAATTTCAGTAGAACCTTGGGTGTTTAAAAATGATAATTTTAAGGTTTTTTATGAATACAAAATAATTGAACAGCTACAATTTAATTCTATTAAAGAATTTAATGAGATTTGTATTCGTACTGAAGTACAAAGAGCAGATTTTGTATTGTCACGATAAACCAACTTCAATAAAAATAAAAGAAACATGTGCTATCATACGATTCAAGACAAATTCGCCGATCAAATTGAAAAAAGATTTGATGCAAAAATAAAGAACTATGCTGAATTTGCTCCTCACGATCATTTTAATGGTTTTTTGTTTCCCAAAACACCAGTCATTACCAACGACAATCCCAAAATCATTCAGCATTTTAACTGGGGTTTAATTCCACATTGGTCCAAAGATGAAGATATTAGAGCGCTAACTTTAAATGCTAAAATAGAAACACTTGATGAAAAGCCTTCGTTTCGTGACGTGACTAATCAACGGTGCCTAGTAATTGCAAATGGTTACTTTGAGTGGCAATGGTTAGATGCAAAAGGTAAAAACAAAGTAAAGTACAAATTAGGTATTGCCAATGAAGAGTTGTTTGCTTTTGCCGGTTTGTATTCCCGATGGACTAACAGTCATACGGGTGAGATTAGAAATACATATACAATCGTAACTACTGAAGCTAATGCTTTAATGGCAAAAATTCACAATAATAAAAAAAGAATGCCTGTGATTTTAAAGCCGGAAGATGAAGAACGATGGCTGAAGCAGACACCAATTGAGCAATTTTCATTTCCATATTCTGTGGATTTAAACGCAACTCAAATACTTCCCGATACAGAAGCTCTATTGTTGTTTCAATAATAGTTTCGCCTGCATCTTGCATTATGGGACACCAATCGGGATCATATTCATTAATTTATTTGTACTATGCTGTCTAAAATCCTAAGAAGGAAGTTTAAGAACCAGTACTAAAATAATTTTCATTTGTAAACGTTAATATAGCTCAATATTATCTTTGAAAATTTTTGTTAAATCTAATTTTAATTGAATAATTCATAAAAAGAAAGATATTAATTGGATTGCTACTTAGTGCCATAATTTTGTTCTAGATTGTTTTTATTAAAATAAAAGTCACATGGTCAAGCTTTGAAAGTTTTTTCCGCAAGTTTTACATTTTAATTTTCTTCCATAACACTTCCATAACACTTCCAAAATATTATAAATTTAGATTATAAATAAAATAACTATTAGGTTCTAATTATGGCATGCAACAAAGGGCGCACCTCAGAAATATCTTCAATATAATATTTTGCTGCTGTGTTAACGTTTCCTACTTTAACTGTAAAAGTACTTTGAGGCAGATCATTAAACATAAACTCGTCAGTCCAATCATCACCAATAGCAAAAACAAAATCATAATTTTCGTCTTGTAAAAGTTGTAAGCTAGCGCGACCTTTATTAATGTTACTATTTTTAACTTCTAGAACTTTATTTCCTTCTAATACCGATAAGAAGTCATTGGAAAGTAAACCTTTTAATACATGTTTAAATTCCATTTTTCTTAAGTCAGCCATCTCTGCATCAGCCTTACGATAGTGCCATGCGATGGAGAATTCTTTTTCCTCTATAAATGCTCCAGGTGTTCGATCCACAAACGTTTCAAAGATGGGTCTAACATTTGCTTTCCATTCTGTTTTAAAGTGATCCTGACAAATCCAATTTTCCCCTTTTTTGCGTAGCCAAGCACCATGATCGGTAATAAGCGTGTACGCCCTGTCTCCAAACCATTCCATTAAGGTTGTGCGATCACGGCCACTCACTATGGCAATTTCGGTATTTTCCAGTTTTGCTATTGAATCCAAGAGTATAAGCAATTCATCATCCGGATAGGCATCAATGGGATTGTTTTTAAAGCCAGCCAAAGTTCCATCATAATCCAATAGAAAGATTTTCTTTTTGGCACTTTTAAAATTTTGATGAATTGAATCCAAAACTTGCTCTGAAAGTTTTTCTGCTACTTGCACAGGAATAAAACTTTTAGCTAATTGAAGCGACTTTAGAAATTCACTTGCCCATAGTTCGACGTTATAACGAGATATTCTTTTCTGTAAAGCTTGGATTCGATCCCTTTGCTCTATTGCTGGCATTTCGAGGGCATTTTTTAGTGAATCTGCAATCTGTTCAAAGTTATTAGGATTAACAATAAGAGCTTCGTGCATCTCTTGTGCGGCGCCTGCCATTTCACTTAATATAAGCACACCGCTACCTTGCGTTCTTGTAGCTACATATTCTTTAGCGACTAGATTCATTCCGTCTCGTATCGGGGTGACCATCGCTACATCAGAGGATACGTATAAATCAATAAGATCATCGAAAGGTAAGGCTCTGTAAAAATACCATATTGGAGTCCAATTTAAAAGGGAGTGTTCCCCATTGATCCTACCTACAAGTTCGTCTATTTCTCTTTTTAACCGTTGGTATTGTGGCACATTTTCTCTAGAGGGAACTGCAAGCATTACTAAACGTACTTTTCCTACGTATTGTGGATATTTGGTTAAAAAATATTCAAAAGACTTAATTCGGTTGGCTATGCCCTTGGTATAGTCCATTCGGTCAATTGATAATATTAATTTGCTGTCCGAATGCGAATCATTATGTACATCTAAACTTTTCATCAACTCAGTTTTAGAATCCTCTTTTTGATTGATTCGTGCTAAGGCTGCCGTATTATATTTTGTGTAATCAATACCCATAGGAAAGCAATCGACTTTAATGATTCGGTTTTGATAATGAATTTCACTAAAATGGACTTCATAGTTCGTAAGTCTGCCAACTGAACTTATAAAATGTCTCACATAATCATAAGTATGAAAGCCAATTAGATCTGCTCCCAACATACCCTCTAGCAGGTCATCACGCCAAGGACAAGTTTTAAACAATTCATATGAAGGATAGGGAATGTGCAGGAAAAATCCAATAGTAATATTTTTGTTCGCTTTTCTTAATAATTGCGGCAATAACAAAAGTTGATAATCATGCACCCAAACAGTATCACCATCTTTTGCCTGTTCTAAAATGACCGCAGCAAATTTTTCATTTACTTCTTTATAGGCGTTCCAATGTTCAATTTCAAATTCTGTGAAAGACTGAAAATAGTGGAATAGCGGCCAAAGAGCACTATTACTAAAACCGTAGTAATAGTTATCGATATCATTTTGAGTAAGCGGTACTCGCACACATTTTTCTTGCCATAAAATCGCATCAACCTCTTTGGCTTTACTTGAATTAATTTGTTGTTCAATCAAGCCCGACCACCCAATCCAAATACCGTTCCCGTCTTTATGTACAGATTTCATTCCGGTGGCTAAACCGCCTGTACTTCCCTTCGCTACTAGAGTGCTATTTTCATATTTAAGATCTACAGGTAAGCGATTAGATACTATTATCGTTTTATTCATGATGTATGTATTAATTTTAAAGTAAAAAAAAAATTAAAATATTTTCCTTTCAACAAACATTTGCGGCTATTATTTTTCAGAAATCAAAATTAACAGTTGCACGTATTTTTCATTTACATTATTGCGTTAATAATTTATAGATTTATCTAATAACATTTCGAAATTGAGTACGGATAAACATTTGATTAAGGTTTAGAATTTACAAACTTTTGTTTACTTGCAGTTGTGGTAATTACAAGGACTACTTTTTAAATTTGGTTGAATTAAAATCTTTTTATAAATTTAGGTAATTACTGAATTTTAAAAATAAGAAAAGGATTATATGAATAACTTAAACTACGGAATAATTGGAAATTGCAGAAGTGCGGCGTTAATATCAGATAAAGGATCTATCGACTGGTGCTGTCTCCCGGAATTTGATTCCGCATCTGTATTTGCAAAAATTTTGGATGATAATATTGGTGGAAGCTTTGAAATAATTACCGATGATCATTACTTTAGAACCCAGAAATATCTTGAAAATACCAATATATTGGTTACTACTTTTGATAACGGTACCGATGTTTTTGAAGTGAATGATTTTATGCCTCGATACAAAAAAGATAATGGGGATTACAATATACCTCCTGAGATTATACGCTATTTTAGGAAAATTTCAGGCAGACCTCAATTTGCTATATTATATGATCCGAAACTTGAATATGCGAGTGGAGTGACTAGTACATTCGTAAAAGAAGACCACGTAATTAGTGTCAGTAATACCTTAAAATTTGACTCGTTATTTTTGTACAGTAACTTTTGTAAGCAGTCTATTTCGGAAAGCAAATTGATCGAACTAGAAGATGATGGCTATATACTAATGGCTTATAACGAGAAGATATTTTTACCCACCTTAGCTAAAATTCGCCTAGAGTTTGAAAGAACAAAAACATACTGGTTAGGTTGGGCAGATCGTACTACTGAGTATAAAAAATTCAATAAGGAAATTCTGCGAAGTGTTTTAACGCTAAAAATGCTTTCCTATCAAAAAACTGGAGCGGTATTAGCTGCCATAACAACTTCTCTGCCTGAGACAATTGGAGAAGTGCGCAATTGGGATTATCGCTTTTGCTGGATTCGGGATGCATCTATGGTAGTCAAGGTTGTATCAGAGTTAGGTCATGTTGAACTCGCAAAGGATTATCTTCAATTTATAGTTGATCTTATACCTAATAAAGATGAGAAACTACAAATCATGTATGGGATAAATAAAGAAAAAGAATTGACAGAATCCACATTGGACCATCTCAGCGGTTACATGGGAAGTAAGCCAGTGCGAGTGGGTAATGCGGCTTATTCGCAGAGACAGAATGATATCTATGGCATCCTAATGGATGTGATTCATCAACGTTTAATAAACTTTACAAACGATACAGAAAATGTGGAGGAACTTTGGAATATTACCAAAGGTATTGTATGGGTAGTTCAAAATCACTGGCAGGAACCAGATAAGGGAATTTGGGAATTTAGAACGGAAGAACGGCACTTTACTTTCTCGAAAGTACTTTGTTGGACCGCTCTGGATCGTGCTGTCAAAGTAGCCGAAATTTTAGGAAAGTTTTCCATAGCCAATAAATGGAAGCAACTCTTAGTAACTATAAAAGCAGATATACTTGAAAATGCTTGGAATGAAAGTGCTCAAGCTTTCACGCAGTCGTACGGATCAGAAGATCTTGATGCCGCCGTTCTGTTAATGGAAAATTACGGATTTATCGATGCGTTAGATCCTCGCTATGTAAGCACAGTAATTGCCATTGAGAAAAATCTTAGTAATGATGGACTACTATACAGATATAAAAATAAAGATGATTTTGGTTTACCGTCCTCTTCATTTACGATTTGCACATTCTGGTTTATAAATAGTTTATTTAAAATAGGACAACAAAAAAAAGCGGAAAAATTATTTAAGAAATTACTAAGTTACAGCAATCATTTGGGACTATTTAGTGAGGATATTGATTTTAAGACAAAACGTTTGCTTGGTAATTTCCCACAAGCTTATTCCCACTTAGCTTTAATTGAGACAGCTATTAATCTGTCTACTATAACAGAGGAAGAAGCTGTTCGTGATACCATCAGCTAATTTCTTAATAATGATTTAAATCAGACAATAAATTTTATAATTTCTGCTGTTTATTATGTAATAATGTACGGTCTAAGATGGTATAGTTTTGATAAAATAAATGAGTATTTCATAAGTTATAGTCTTAAAAATTATAAAAATGACGGATTTAAGTAAAAAAATAGGAATAACTTTTAGTGCCTTCGATTTATTGCACGCGGGTCATGTAAGGATGTTAGAAGAAGCGAAAATGCATTGTGATTATCTTATTGTCGGTTTGCAGACTGATCCGACAAGCGATCGTCCAGAAAAAAATAAACCTACACAATCGGTAGTAGAGAGATATATCCAGTTGAAAGGATGCAAATTTGTAGATGAAATTATACCTTATACCACTGAGCAAGACCTAGAAGATATTCTTCGTGCTTTTCCAATAAACGTGAGAATTTTAGGAGAAGAATATAAAGATGTAAAATTCACGGGTCGAAAATATTGCGAGGATAAAGGGGTAGAATTGCTATTTAATAAACGCGATCATCGTTTTTCTAGTAGCGGCTTAAGGGCGGAAGTATTTAAATGTGAGTACCTTAAAAAAGTGGACTGATGGCATTTACAGTTATAGCTACTAACAAGCTTATTAGTCAAATTAATGACTTTAATTAATCATTAATTATGTAAAAATATGCGTTAATGTATAAACTAAAAAGCTAATACAGGAAAAGAAATATGAGGAGGGGAAACTGTAAGTTTGTGCTCCTCTTATCTTTAAACTAATTACCAAATTTACAAACGCATTAGGCAACTAGATTATTTACCCAGTGTCTACATACTGTACTCACAAACAAATGGTTCTACCCTTACATCACTTTGGAATAAATTGAACAATATAGAATTATAGATGTACTATTAAAATTGCTTTAGCTGCATTTTTGCCATTGGCATTATCATTACGTTCAATTAAGTAGTCTCTAGCACTTTCAATGGGCTTTACAAAGAGCCAGTGTTGCTTTAACGCTTAAAAAAGTCTGAAACATTTAAAGCCATTTTAGCATTTATCATGTATTACTTCATCGGACTAAAGTTTGGTGCAGGGTATCATTTTCTAGACAACAATAAATTAATTTTGTTAATTTTCACTTTGTACTAAAATTAAGAATTAAAAGCTTTTTTTTAATGGTAACGTTTTATAATCTGCACTTCATCTTTTATTTCGTGGAATATCAGTATAAATCGTTATATCCGAAATGGCTTATACCATAATTTATTAAAAATTCATTAATTATTTGAAAGCTATAACTTCCAAATCAAACAAACAACGTTAGGACAATAAACCAACCGATAAATAGCTACGTTGTGAGTTGCTAGTACTATAAAAAAATGTTAGCGCTGAATAAACTTCCTAGAGAATCTAAGACGCTAAAAATGGTTTTGGACGCCTATTTTGAGATTTGTGATACCTTACATGAAATTATTAGTTCCTTTTGACGAGCAAAGATGGCTGAAACAGAGACCAGTAGAGCATGCACTAACATATTCTGTGGATTTAAACGCAACTAAAATACTTCCCGATACAGAAGCTCTATTGTTGTTTCAATAATAGTTTCGCCTGCATCTTGCATTATGGAACACCAATCGGGATCATAATTTGCAACTAAGCTATAGAATGCTTTTTTGACTTCTAATGGAGAACTTTCTAGACCAACGCCCACATATTTTTCATTTACTATTATTCTAAATAAATTTCCATCATAAAGCAGCTCGTCTTGACCGTCAGCGGTATTGTCGGGTGCATAACCAAAATGATATATTTCCGTTTCAGGATCATTTAGAAGTTCCAGCAAATATGCTTTTACGCATACGAATAATAGTTCATCTTGCAATCCGTATGGGATGGTTAGATTATCCGCCTTTAATAAAAGTCCCAAGTCGATAAATTCTAATTTCATTGTATGGGTTGTTATATTTCATTTATTCTCTTCGTATCAATAAATCAAATCTCCACCTAAATTTAGTTCCAAAATTTGTAAAAATAAAGCTTTTAAGTGAATTGCTAATGTAACAAAATAGTTTGCTTCTCTATTGTTTCTGTTAGACATTAAAAGCGCTCTGCAAACACTTCCATTCATTTTTGATACCTGAATGAGAAGCTGCAACTTTTTTTCCGGATCGAATTATTGCATTTAATTTTTGTTCTATTACTAAATAATACTGCATGAGCACCTATATGGAGATCATAACGCAAAGGTGTAGTACAAGTGTACCTACGAGAGATACTCATCCTACTGCTTGCTTCCTTAGCAGTTTTTAATTACTGTTACAACTCTAGGTATAAGTGAAAATTGTACCAACTATTACTAGACATCGAAATGCTTTATGAGTTTGTCAATTGCCTGTGCAATATTGCTTCGGCGCTGATTTACTGAAGAAGATTTAGTTATAAAGAGGTTAGATCCAGCGATTAAGCACCGATCAATAAATTCATCAGTAGTTGCGTCTATGTATATAATAATTGGCAACTCCTTTTTAGATTTTGATTTTCTAATGATCTGTACTATTTCCAGACTAGTAAGTTGTGTACTGTTGCAGTCTAAAAATAAGATAGTCGGAGTGGAATCTGAAAGCACTAGATCCTCTATTAGCTGTACACCGCAGTAATAGAACTTTAAAATAGTAGGAGTTTTAATGGTTAATAAAGCGTCCTCAAAAATGAGTAGGTCATCCACTTGATCAGCGACATAACATATAGTAATTTCTGACATATTATAGCAACTATTTAAATTCAAATTTATGAATAATTAGTGCTAGATCAGCATACCACCAGATAAATTATGAATATTTTAGTAAAAATTGTACTAATTAGATTTGAATTTCACATGATTTCCATAATTTTATAACAGACTAATGATACTATATAACGCTTACTTTCAGCTTGTTTCTAACTTTACATCGCTTTGGTACTAAATTAAAACGATCGAATTATGGATGTATTATTTAAAATCCTTGTAGCTGCATTTTTTGCCATGGTCACCATGACTGCATTCAGCTACGCAGTTTCTACCACTTTTAGGGAGCTTTACAAAGAACCAGTGCTGCTTCAATACTTTTTAAAAAAAATGCATTTTAAAGGATCTGCAGAGCTTCAAGCCATTTTTGCATGGATCCTCCATTATTTAATTGGACTGGGATTTGTTGTGGTGTATCATTTTCTGTGGAGCAAACAGTTGTTCGACACTTTGCTATGGTCGACTTTTACAGGAACTGTAAGTGGTATAATTGGAGTACTAGGCTGGCATTTAATTTTTAATTATACAAGACACCAGCCGAAGATTGATTTTAAAGGCTACTACCTACAACTTATACTCGCGCACATCATATTCGCCTTGACGGCATTTGGTTTTTATTTTTATATTTAAACCTATTGGCTTAGTTACTTCAAAATATGAAGCCAGTTAAAAGTTATTTTAAACTGCACCATCAACTATGTGCAAATCAATTTTAGGTTTCCATAGGAACCTAAGTAAGTTTTTTGCGTAAACTTTATTGCTTTTCAGTTAGGCTTTTTTGACCCAAAATCGACTATTTTATATCTCTTAACTATGTACGAATTCACTTTTCACTTTCCTATAGATTGACCTCTTGCGTGCTTTAAATTCTTTGGCAACAGATAAAATTTAATAATAGATAGCACTAGTACGGTTATCCTATCATTCCGCATAGAAGTATCAACTGAAAATATAAAAGGGGCTATAAAGCCCCTTCATCTGTAAAAGAATAGTAATTCTCTCGAGTTATAATTAGATGATCTAGTAACTGAATATCTAGTAATTTTCCAGCTGCTTTCACTTTAGCTGTAATTTGATTATCTGCATCAGAGGCAATTAATTTTCCAGAGGGATGATTGTGAATCATAATAATTGCAGTTGCATTTGCTTTTAGAGCTGCTGCAAATATAAGTCTGAGGTCCACGACAGTTCCGGTAATTCCACCGGAAGAAACTTCGTAGGCCCCTAGAACTTTATTGCTGTTATTGAGAAGTAGAATTTTGAATTCTTCAAAAAGTTCAATTGTGTTGGGATTCCATAGCTGCAATGCAATTTCATAAGCCGATTTTGACGAGGTTATTTGCGGTCTTTCAGATGCTTTTACTCTTGATTTATAGCTTAATTCGATTTCAGATACGATAAGCCAATTTGAATTTTTAGCATGATTTTCCATGATTTCTATAATTAAAGATTAATAATAGAACTGGCACGGTCATGGTGGAGCGAGCGCAAAAAGCAACGCAATAAAGGGAGGTGCGCCGAGTATTTATGGGGGAATTTTTTGTTAGAGAACCGACATCCATTACCGAACTTTGTTGTACTATTAGTCGAGAGATAGTTTTTAGAATTTACTATTGTGTGTTTAAAAAGAACGCCTTTTCTAGGGAAAGCGCCAAATCGGCTAGCTTTGCCTAGAAAAGGCGGCGCGCAAATTAGTACATCCTATTGTAAAATACGGGACTATTGTTAGGATAGTCCCGTTTAAAAATTAGCTCAATTGCAGTTTGTTGGTTGCAAACTCGCTGCAGAGTGTGAAAGCAGTTTGATTGCGTTGCTGCGCATTTCCTGCTAACAAAAGCGATTTTACTTTAGCTTCTTGGTTTTTGTAAGCGCGTACATTTTGAAAATAACCTGCAACAGCGTTGTATGCTCCAAAAACGGTCCCTTTGGTGGTGGGTAACTGTTGGGTTTCATCGTTCATCGCATAATCAAAAGCATTGTCGATCATATTGGTAAAACAACTTGAAAGCTCCTGCGTGGTATTATTTTTTAAATTAGAATAAATTTCCTTAGAAGGTGCGAGAGCTAAAGTAATTAATTTTTTAACCGCTTTATCTTTTATAGGAACGGTTGCCCAATAATTAAAAATATTTTGCATCTGAGAGGATAATGTATCGGTAATTCCCATGACTCTATGCGCTTGTTCTAGTCGCTGCTTGGCGCTGGCGGTGTGACGAATTCGAACGGTATTGGTTTGTGTTCTTAAAGCAGCGTTTAAAGTATTGGCGCAAACAATACGAATAGGGGTGAAGGCTGCAGTAATACTACCGCTACCATCATGCGAGGTAGTAAAAAACAAGTATTTTTCGATTAGATCCTCTTTTCCTACTCGAATGTAATCGGGAAGTTTGGCGGTAATAAAAATGCGTTCACCTTTGTTATGTAAAGCTTTACATAACAATGGTTATGGAAAGTAAATGATAATGTAAAGTGGTCTTTGTAAAGCTGTTCTTTTAGTTGTAGTTACACAATGTGTATTCTATTATACTTTCCATTATTTTGTTGTTGGCAATTATGCCATAACAACTAAATGTTTAATTATGAAAGAAGTACAAACCATTGATGAGTTGGTAATCAGCTTTGAAAACCATCTCCGATCACTTCAACGAAGCAGATTTACCATTCGCCAATACTGGCAAACATGGAAACCGCTGAAGATTTTTATATCTGCTAACAATATTGAGTTCTTTGACATAACGGTGGGTAAACAGTTTATAAAATCAAAACTGGGAGTATACGAATATGCTAATCTTAATCAAATGCAAAGGAGGTTAGCAAATACTGTGGATGCGCTTTCTGTATTTCAACAAACAGGTAAGATACATTTTGGCTCGGCACCACTACGAAGAAATCCACCGAAAGTATTCACAGGAGAAATTGGTATATTAATGGAAGGATATATCCGTTTTAGAAAGACCACTTTTGGACTGGCTAAAAGTACCGTTAATAATAATACCAGATCTTTGTATGCTCTTTTTTTGTTTTTAGAAATAAAGGGATAAAAAAGATAGATGACATAAACGAAGTATATATTCTTTTCTTTATTAAGAGTCTTAATCCCAGTACTGTGTCGGTTAACCATTCCACATTGGGAGTTGTTAAAGGTTTTCTTAAGTATGCTTATGAAGAAAAGGTTTTTAGCACAGACTGGTCTAAAATAATATAACGCACTAATTATAAACAACAACCCAAGCTTCCATCATCATTCTCCATAGACGAAATAAAATCGATACTAAAGTCTATAGATAGGTCTAATTCATCAGGAAAAAGGGATTACGCTATGATCTTGTTGGCGATTAAATTAGGGATGCGTGTTTCTGATATTGCGGGATTAAAGTTTGAAGATATAGATTGGGATAAGCACATCCTTACATTTACGCAGTTTAAAACAAAAAAGAGTATTACTTTACCTCTTTTGCCAGAGATAGGCAATGCAATTATAGATTATTTAAAATATGCTCGTGCGGTTTCTGATGAAAGTCACTGTTTCCTTCAACAGTTATCGCCATATAAAAAAGTAACAGCGGAAGATGTTTCTCGTGTTGCCAGATTTTATATTCATCGATCAGGTATTTCTCTTAAAGAAAGAAAACATGGGGCACATGCACTGAGACATAGCTTTGCAAGTGAACTTCTCGGAAATAAAACATCGCTCCCTGTTATATCTGAAGCTTTGGGACATGGTCATACATCTTCAACAATGCCTTACCTGCGTATTGATATAAACCAACTTAGACAATGTGCACTTGATGTTTCTTTAGTCCCTTCAATATTTTATCAACAGAAAGGAGGGTTTGTATCATGAACGTCTATTATTACAGCATTTACAGACCTTTTATCAAAGAGTTTATAGCATTAAAGAGAAGTCTTGGATATAAATACAATAATATCGAATATGCATTCACAAAGTTCGATCAACTTGTGCTTACCCGTGAAGAGCTAAATATTGGACTTTCCAAGGAACTTTGTAAACAATGGTGCATCAGACGTCCGAATGAATCAGATAAAACATGGTACAATCGCATACAAATTATCAGGGCGTTTTCTTCTTTCTTAACAACATTGAATTACTCTTCCTTTCTTCCTGTTTTACCGAAAATAAAGAATATATATACGCCTTATATCTACACGAAAGAGGAAATAGAATCTTTGTTCATTGCATGTGATAACTTAGAAACAAAAAGTACTCGTTATAACTCAATAGTCATGATACTGCCATGTTTGCTAAGATTACTGTATGGTTGCGGTTTACGATTGGGGGAAGCGCTGTCCCTATCCTGTACCGATGTGAATCTTCAAGAACAGTATGTCGTGGTTCGGAATACAAAGAATGGAACAGACCGACTGATACCACTTTCTGCATCATTAACAGCGATCATTAGTGACTATATGAGTCATAGAAAGCATTTTCCATTAAGGAGAAATACAAATTTACTGTTTGTGCACCCGAACGGTGATAGTTGTGATAGTCACAAAGTGTACAATTGGTTTAGAAAAATTTTATTCCAGGCTGGAATACCTCATAAAGGAAAGCATCAGGGACCACATTTGCATCATCTAAGACATACTTTCGGTGTTCATTCTTTGGCTAAGATGGCAGAAGACGATATTGATTTATACTACTCCATGCCAATTCTTTCTACTTACTTAGGACATACATCAATTGCCAGTACGAATGCATATGTTCGGTTGACATCAGAAATGTACCCTTCTATTCTTACTAAGGTTAACAATATATCTCCATTTTTATTCCCTGAATTATATAATCATGACAATTATGAAAACAGTTGATTTTTCTAAAAGTCTTGCAGACTTTCTAACTAAATATTTGCCAGCAGAAAGAGGTATGAGTTATAATACTATTACATCTTATAGAGCAACATTTATTTTGCTAATCTCGTTTATGGAAAATGAAAAAAAGATACGACCTGAAAAGCTGATGTTTAGCGACCTTACAAAAAAATGTGTAGATGATTTTCTTAATTATCTGGAAACGGTTCGAAAGTGTAGTATTTCAACACGTAATGTAAGACTAGCAGCATTGCATTCCTTTTTTAAATTTGTTCAATATGAATGGCCTGAGCAAATAGATGAATGTCGAAGAATCTTATCAATCAAAGTTAAAAAAACAAATAAAGGTTCTATTAATTATCTGACAATTGATGGTATAAAACTTCTATTGCTCCAACCTGATCTATCTACAAGTAAGGGTATTCGTGACCTAGCGATGATTGCATTGATGTACGATACAGGTGCACGAGTGCAGGAAATTATTGATCTAACTCCTTTTAGTTTACGACTAAACAAACCTTATACAATTAAAATAGTCGGAAAAGGAAACAAAGCCAGAATAGTTCCATTAATGAACGAAGAAGTTATCCATCTGAAAAATTATATGTCAAAGAACTCTTTGCTTGAAGATTATGCCAATATGTACCCTTTGTTTAGTAATACCCGTAAAGAAAAACTAACAAGGGCAGGTGTTACACATATTCTTCAGAAATATGCCTCAATGGCAAGGAAGGAAAATCCTGTGCTCATACCAACAAAAATCAGTTGCCATTCGTTAAGGCATTCAAAAGCCATGCATCTATTACAAGCGGGTGTCAACTTAATTTATATCCGTGATATTCTTGGGCATGAATCAGTAACAACAACCGAAGTTTATGCTAAGATTGATTCTAAACAAAAACGAGATGCAATAGAAATGGCATATGTTGGTGTTGTGAAAAAAGAAGCCCCGATATGGATTAAAAATGAAAATCTTTTAGAATGGCTCAAGAATTTTAAATAAGATATAATGTAAAGTAGAATGTCTTAATTATCACAAAAGTAATGGTTAGCCATATTCTACTTTACATTATTGTTTACTTTCCATAACCATTACCTAAGGCTCCTGCAGTTTCAAATAAAATTCCAGTACCACCTACGATAGAATCAAAAAAAGAAAAGGCATCTCTATTTTGAATAATTTGGTACTCTTTTCCCACGACCCCTAAAACACTTTTTGTATCGGTCCTAATAGTGCTGTAAAAATTTGGGACTTCTAAAGATTGTCCTAATTCGGTTTTGCAATACAGTGGTAACTTAATGACCTCATAGTCCAAACCCGCGAATTTAATAGCCTCTTGACTTGTGGGGTAATCGGATACTATTTGACCTAGATTGTGCCACGCTTTTTCTTTAACAGAAAAGAAAGCATGTTTCTGTGTTTGTTCATTGAAATGAATTTGATGTGCCATGATATATAGAATTAAAGGTTACTACTTATTTTTCATTACATTTTTTCAAAAGAAAAAACGGAAAAAAAGAAAGCAAGATGCCAGTAGTACCTAAGGTAGAGGGTGCTATAAGTCCCGAAGGGTGGACAAGAGTTAGCTTGTCCATTATGCGCACAAACTACTAGAGGGACTACTATCTTAGCTGCCCTTTTAGTCCGTTTCGACTGAAAATATGACTGTTCTTTTTAGAGCCTTTTTGAGATTCCAGTGTAATAGTATTATCTTAGCCATCCCGATAAGAACCATCCCATGGAACCCCAGCAATATATCAGACTCTCAGCGCTTAATGATATAATTCATGATACGATCAATTCGCGTTTTGCAGGACAGCGTTTCTGGGTATTGGCCGATATCACCAACCATTCCTTTAAGGCCGATAAAAAAATCCATTATTTTGAACTAGTGGAGAAAGCGCACAACGGCAATGGGGTAACTGCCAAGATGCTCGGTAAATCCTGGGGTGGGGGAGCAGTTCGAATTGAAGAATTTGAAAAAAATACAGGACAGGTCTTTACCAACAATCTTCATGTGCTGGTTCAGGTGAGCGTGGACTATCATCCTTTGTACGGTTTATCAGTTAGTGTACTTGATATTGATAGCAATTTTATGCTGGGAATTTTAGAGCAGCAGCGAAATGCCACCCTTGAGCGCCTGGTCAATGAAAATGATTACATTAAAAAAGAAGGAAATGGTTATTCGACATTTAACAGCCGATTAAAACTTCCCGCTGTGATTCAGAAGGTAGCTGTCATCTCGTCAATCAGCTCCGCTGGGAATGAAGATTTCCGCCATACCATGCAGCATAATGATTTTGACTATTTTTTTCAGATCGATGATTATTATAGTGCTGTACAAGGAGCTAATAATGCGAAACTTTTTATGAATAAACTCATCGAGATTTATAATACGGGAATTCTATACGATGCAGTTGTCATCAACAGGGGCGGAGGTTCGCAGTCTGATTTTCTGATCTTTGACAACTATAATATCGCAAGGGCCGTCGCTAAATTTCCAATTCCTATCCTGACGGGGATTGGTCATCAGAAAAATGTAAGTATAACCGACCTCATGGCCCATACCCATACCAAAACACCAACTAAAGCGGCTGAGTTTATCATCGCCCACAACCGCAATTTTGAGCAGTTGATCCTGTCGCTACAGCAAAATATTGTCATAAAATCTCAAAAGCTTTTTCATGTTCATTACAAAGAACTCAGCGAGCTTAAAAATGCCATTTCTCATCATACAAGGAAACTGGTGCAGATCTGCGGGGAAGAACTTGCAAAAAACAACCAGCGTATTATCAGTAGTTCCAGATCGGTTTTGTACGGGCATCAAAAAAAACTCCTCTTAACTGCCCATCAGTTGGTGCAGCGTCCAAAAATGTTGCTGCAGCAGAAAAAAAGTGATTTGACACTTATCAAAAATTTAATAAAAAACGCTGCCAACAATTACCTTCGCAGAGAGAAGGTTACTT
Organism: Flavobacterium sp. TAB 87; assembly: GCF_001529295.1. Lineage (GTDB taxonomy): Bacteria > Bacteroidota > Bacteroidia > Flavobacteriales > Flavobacteriaceae > Flavobacterium. Next base: position 13,761 of record NZ_LLWK01000024.1, on the reverse strand, counting down.
TGGAATACCACCATAAAAGTATTCAGCTAATCTCCCCCCACAATATCCTTCGCAAAGGTTATGCAATAGTAAAGTTCAATGAAAAAATAATAAGCAGCGCAGAACGCATTCAAGCTGGAGATGAGATAGTGATTATCCTAAAAGATGCTAAACTAAAAAGTACCGTTACAGAAAAAACACAATACGATGGAAGAGAAACTTACCTATGAGGCAGCTTTGAAAGAGCTGACAGCCATTTCGAAAGAAATAGAAAACGAAACGATCTCGGTTGATACCCTTGCATCAAAAGTGAAAAGAGCATCAGAGCTTATAGAGTTCTGCCAAACTAAACTTAAAAACACAGAGGCGGAAGTGACCAAAATCATCGGCAGGATGGAAAATCGGGAAAATTAAAAAAGAAAAGACATACTATCGTAATCATTTCTTTAAGATGAAGAATATGCATCTCGAATGAGTAAGGAATACCTACACTAAAAAGTTATGAGGTCTTTTTTATAATTAAATAGGTCGTAGTGGGATCATTTAAAAGCCGTTCCATTTCGGAATTAACAATGTCCTGAATATCCTGTTTGATCTGCAGGTAATTGCGTTGCACAATAACCGTATCAATTGTACGAATGGGTGCAATTTCCAGATAGGCTTCTTGTTCTTTTTTTAGTGTACCGTGATCGTTTATAATTTCAGAATGAAAGGTTTTAAGTTCAATTTTGCAGTCTGGATTATCAGCAACCACACCCACAAATTCGCCCGAGCTAAGAGATGAAATCTTGGAGGCAGGCACAGCAGATTCCAATTGTTTGGAACGACTAATGGAGGTGTCTGTGCTAGTAATGGAAAGACTCTCACGATCCTGCATAATTTTGCCAAAGCGCTCAGAGAGTTGCTTGGCCGTGTCGCCGGTAACTTGACCGCTGATAATATTTCCAGTAATATTGAGTATTACATCTGCTAGTTCCCGTCCATAGTCTTTTCTGAGCTGGCTAAAATCCTGAATTCCCAAACAGGTGGCTACTTTATTACTTCGAGCTGTGGCTATTAGGCTGTCCATATTGTTCAGGTATATCGTCGGAAATTCATCAAAGATCAAGCTACTTTTTAGTTTTCCTTTTTGATTGATTTGTTTAATTAATCGGCTTACATACAGTGATAAAACGGCGCCATAGGTTTGTGTTTTCTGGGGGTTATTTCCCATGCATACAATTTTGGGTTCCAAAGGATTGTTGATATCCAAGGTAAAGTCATTTCCGGAGAGTACATAGTACAGTTGTGCAGAAGAAAGTCTGGCCATCGATATTTTAGCCGAGGCAATCTGGCCCTCTAATTGTTCCATAACGTCTGCGAGATATGCGCTCACAAAGGGGTTGATGAGCACTTCGATTTCTTTCTCGGTTCTAAGTAAGGTAAAAAGACTATCGTAATCGATCTGCATGAGTTCTATTACATGAGGTAAGGTACAAAATTCCCCATCCTTGTATTGTCGCAGATACCAGATAATAGCCGTTAGAAAATTGATAGGAGATTCTACAAAAAAATCACCTTGTTTTTTGATCCATTCCCGGTTAAGACCCAGTAATATTGTACGAGCCGATTCGGTCGCATCTGTTATATCCGTCATCGATTTGGGATCTAAAGGATTGCATCGGTGGGTTCGGCTTAAATCGTCAAAATTGATGATATAAAACTTGGGTTCCACCGCATAAAGATGTTTGTTTTTTAACCACGTATTGTAGGTGATAATAGATAAATCATCAAATTTAAAGTCATAGACAAACATGCTGAAACCTTTTTTGATATGCTGGGTAATGACATGTCGAATGACAAAATACGATTTACCAGAACCAGGTGTACCCAGTACCATGAGCGCACGAAAAGGATTGATAATGTTGATCCAACTCTGTCTCACTTTATCTTTCAAATAGTATCGTGCTGGAAGATTTACAGAGTACTCGTTTTCAATGAGCCGTTCTTCTTGGGGAAAAGTTTCATTTTCTTTATTAAAGATATCTTTATGATTCAGCTTTCTTTGGATTATTCGGGACAGTAAAGTACCACCGGAGAGCATCATCAAAAATCCTATGGAAGTGGTTGTCATATAGCCGATTATTTTAGTTTCAACATCGAGTGTAGTGATCAAAAAGAGATAGCTACCGATATAAAAAAATAGTCCGCTTATTATATAATAAAAAGTCGTTTTGTATTCGAGCTTTTCCTCTTTCCTTCCTTTTGCACCCAATAAAGAAATTAGTAAAAAGACCAAAGGGAACAACTTGGACTTAAGAAAAGTAGCAAAAAGTCCTGTAGTGTACACCGTGCTCAATATTCGATCACTAAAAGGACTTACTACCTGCCAATTTTTAAAGACTGCATAGCCATAATAATAAAAATGCATGCATAAAAGCAGTATACTAATAAGCCTTGTCATGTCTAGTATTTTTCTAAGCGCCTGATCATTTTCTCCGGTTTGCATTGCCATAATTTCATCGTTTTATAAGTTATCTGATGTTCCTTTTCTCTTTCTTTTCTTGCGTCTGCCTTTTAACTGATTGGAAACATATTCTTGAGAATATTCGGGTTGTAGTATCTGGTCAATAATTTTTTGTAGTTCGTTTTCTGAAATAAAGGATTTATAGTTATTTGGTTTCGATGTAATTGCTGTTTCTTGAAAATTGGAAGCTGTTTTATTATTTAAAAGTGGAGTGATTCCACAACGTGCCTGTACGGCTTTAGCCGAATAGCTTACACCTAATGCGCTACCATTAAAAACACATTTTGTATGGTGATCTATGTAGGTAATTCCATAAATGAGACCTTCAGGACTTTTTCTAGAAACTACGGCAATACCTTTTTCTAGCAGTTCTTTTTCTAACTTGCACAGCGACATTCTCCCATTTTGTAAGAATGCCAAATCGATTGCATTTCTAACTCTTTTCATGTCAGAAACCCGGGCTTTTTTATTACTTTCAAACCGCTTCTCTAGGTAAGAAAGGGTAGATTTAAAATGGAAACTGCTGGCTTTTATCGGAACTCCAATTGGCTTTTTATTGGCATCCATTATTTGATAGGCCAGTCCTTTGTTCAGCAACATCTTAGAACCTTCCTTGCCTTGCAATGCTGAAACTTTATAGAGGTTTAAAACGGCATTTAATTCACCAATGGTGGTGTATTTATAATTTGGAATGACACTTTTTAATACAATAGAAATTGCTTTTTTTGAATCAACAACACCATACTGAATTTTTTGAATAGGAATGGGTATAAGATCCAGTTCGGTTTTACTTTTATGACGCTCTGCCGGCACTAAGTTAAAGAGGGTTTCGATTTGCTTTCGTGCTTTTTCCGACTGATTTCTTCCGATATTTTGTATGTCTATTCTCTGCCCGTCTGATTTAACTTTTATAGAAACAATGTGAATATGAGGATGTCCTGCATCGTGGTGCTGGTAGATGAGATAAGGCTGATCCCCGAAACCAATTGTATCCATATACATAGCAGCAATTTCTATTAGTTTTTCTTTTGATAATTCTTTTTCTGAAGGATCAAAATTTAGTGAAATGTGTATGCTATTTCGAGTCACGTTCTCATTTAATTCCAGTTGTCTTAAAAGCATCTTTAACTTAAGAGTCGGAGTCATTTTATCGATATCCATGGGGTAATTTCCTTCGCCGATGCACTCAGCGATGCCGAGAGCAACTTTCTTCTCATTGTAATTAAAAATAGCTCGAATGGAATGTCCTGTATTTATGATTGCAACCATTTTTGAGAGAGATTTTCAATGTTTTTTTTGATCGAATCAATCGCAGTATAAACCACTTTTTTTTCCAATTCATAGACGGTTATCCAGTGTTTAAATTCTGGAATTTGATTTAAGGTATGAAGCTTTTTAACGGCCTGATTAAAGTTGTTTCCAACGGCGTTTAAATGTTTTCTGGTCAAGATAAGCTCGCCCATTAATTCATCAAGTGATTCGTTTCGGTACTTTAAAACCAAAGGTTTCTGCAGCAGATTTTTTCTGGCATACTCACTGAGTTTTCGACAAGTTGATTTACTAAACTGCTTCTGCAGTATTTCATATTCGGCGGTAGTCAGTCTTAGATGCAGCCATCTTGTTCTGTTTTTGTTTTCTTTTTCCATGATTCATCTCTTTCATTTCACAAACTATTTTCCTTCTGGTTTCACCGCCAACGAGTTCCGAGTAAAAAGGCGGCAAGATATCGGTTGTGATACAACCGGACATCTTGCCGTTAGCCTTGACGCTAACTTAAATGTTCTTCAGAATGAATTTTATAATTCACTCTCTAAAATTTTACTCTAAAGTATTGAACAAGAAACAGCTGTGCAATCCCAAGCAAATTATGACAAGGTTCAAAAGCGCTATTGTTTATACTTTTACTAGAGAAAAATTTTAACTTTTAAATGCGTAAATTATGATTACAACAAATGATGTGGCCAAGGTTTTTGATACGGTTTTGAGTATCCCTGGCATGAGTGAACTGGTGAAGATTGATTTAAAAATTTCACGCAAAAATGTATTGTTATTAAGTCATGTAATTAACAAAGGACTTGATAAAGACAATGATAATTCCAAGGATCTTTTATTGCAATTATCTAAAGATGGTGTAGAGGATCTAAAAAGTATTTCTGCTGATTGTTTACACAAGGCAGGCTTGGTGGAACTCAATGAAAAATTAACGGTTCTCAGCGCGAGTTGCAAGTAAAAATTGGACACCCAATAGTAAAGCGTAAGCCTTCCAGAAATATTTTTTTTGGAAGGCTTTCTCTTTTACGATCACAACAATGAAGATTGCCTGATTTAGAAACATTTTGGCTTTATTTTGATAGGTACTAAACCAAATTACAACGATAGCTTTGTAAAGTGTTTGTAGGATACTAGGAGATCCATTTAAGAATAATTTAAATTTTTTTATTATGAAATTTAAAAGCCCATTGGAAAGTTTAATCGTTGAAATAATTTGTCTTCTTTTTGCTCTCTTATTTGTTTATGCAGCTGTGAGTAAAATTCTTGATTTTGAAAATTTTCAAATACAACTCGGGCAGTCACCTATACTGAGTGTTTACGCCTCATGGATTTCTTGGTTGGTTCCGATAGCGGAATTACTACTTGCTTTTATATTGAGCGTCCCGAGATTTCGAAGTTTAGGTCTACTAGCAGCGCTTAATTTAATGACCATGTTTACGGTTTATATTTTTATCATACTGTATTATAGCGCATTTGTACCTTGTTCTTGCGGCGGAATTTTAGAAAAAATGACATGGAAAACCCATCTTGTTTTTAACATTGTATTTGTTATACTGGCTGCGGTAGCTTTACAGTTAGATTTTATGGAAAGATTTAAAAAATCTTTTGATATTTCAAAATTTGGAGCTCTAAAGCGTATTGCAATTTCAGTAATTTTCAGCACGATTATCATCGTATCATTATTTCTTAGCTCAGAATATATGATACAACATGAAAACCCATTTATTAGACTTTATCCAAAGCATCCAATACAGCTTCGTACGAGTATTGATCTAAAATCAAACGCTTATTATTTTGCGGGTTCTAATCGGGATCGAATTTATTTAGGAAATTATTCTGCACCATTACATCTACTTTCTATAAATTCCAAATTACAAGAACAGCAAAAAGAAAAGATAATTTTTGAAGCTAAAAACATTCCATTTAAAAGAGTTACAATAAAAGTCAAGCCACCCTATTTTTATTTGATGGATGGATCAGTCCCTGCTGTCTTTAGAGGGAAGATTGACAACTGGAAAATCATCAAGGAGTTCAATGGCATTCCTTACTATACAATTGCCGAGCCAATTGATTCGGTTAGTGTAATATTTAGATCAAATAGCGGTACTGGCGGAGCTAATGTGTTTGGTCACTATAAAGCCGGTTCCTACCCTAAGATTTTTTACAATCCCACACTTCTCAAGCAACAAATAGACGGGATATTTGACACAGACGGAATGGTAGTTTATAGTGAAGGGTTAAAACGAATGGTATATGTGTATTACTACCGTAATGAGTTTACTGTTATAGATAATCATGTCACTTTGGATTTTAGAGGGCATACCATTGATACTAATACGGTGGCAAAAATTAAGGTGACTAATCTTAAAAATAAGACTATAAAAAAAATGTCATCACCTCCTTTACTTGTCAATGCACATACTGCACTTTGTGGAAATCTACTTTTTGTACATTCTAAAATTCCTGGACGTTTTGAGGATAAAAAACTTTGGAAACAAGCCAATATTATTGACGTCTATGATTTAAATAAAAAAGCGTACGTGATGAGTTTTGCGCTCTATAAAATCAGCGATAAAAAGTTACGTTCTTTTTTTGTCACTACGACAAATCTGTATGCTTTGATGGATAAAGAATTAATAGTTTATACGTTAGGTAATAATTTAAAAAATGAAATAAAAATGGGTAAAGAATGATTTTTTACTCATTACGATATACTGGCCAGTATCAGGAAGGAAGATCGAACACCTGTAAAAAAAAGTAGGTCAATATGTAATTTAATACTTAATTATTATGAAAACTTTAATTTTAAAAAATTTGGTTCCTTTTGCAGTGATAGTAATGGGAATCTCAGGAGCATTTGTAACTACTTCTATGCAAAGTAATTCTGAAATTAATGCGCCAAGAACGGGATATATTCTCGATGAAAATGATGATTGTGATGTACAAATAAATTGTAGTGATACGCCTGGAGCTATCTGTACATCAGCAGGAGAACAAGCCTTTGGTAAAAATGCCCAAGGAAACTGTAATGTAGTATTGTATACAGAGCCTTGAAAAGTGATGTAAATAGTAATCTAAAGCGCAATGCAGTTCCAAAAGAACTGCATTGTTTTTAAATAATATGTATTATATACCATAGGTAATCCACTGAGCCGATTGATCCTCTTTTAAATAATAGGCAAACCATTGCTTTATTCGATTGGTTAAATCGATTTGATTTATTGGTTTTGAAATGACGTGTGTTTCTTCAGGATATAACACCATTATGTTTTTTTTACCTAACCTTCGTAGTGCGAGATAATAGGAAATACTTTGACGAAGATCGACTTGCTTGTCGTCTTTTCCTGCCCATAAAAACAATGGTGTTTTAATTTCTGTAGCGTTGCTAATAGGAGAATTATTTTGATAAATTAAAGGATCTTCGAAAGGTGATTTACCCATTGCCCATTGTTCTTTTTCAAACCGCCACATGTCTGGCTTACCTGTATTAAGATTAGCGGTGAGGTACATAGCGGTAATATCCGCTATTCCACTTCCTGATACGGCCGTAGCAAATAAATCTGTTTGAGTAATTATAAAGTTCGTTTCATATCCTCCGAAGGAATGCCCGATTAGCCCAATTTTCCCGGGATTTATTATTGCTTTGTCTATTACTTTTTTGGTTGCAGCTGTGACGCAATCTGCAGCAGAAATTCCTGGTTTTCCGTACTCCAGTTTTATGTCGGGGTACAAGACAAAGTACCCTTCTTGGGTAAATACCGTAGGATTAAATCCATCTGAATTGTACAAGCTGGGTTTTTGGTATTTGTGTAATAGATACGATTGCAATTCATAGACATGAACAATCATGGGGTATTTTTTCTTAGGATTATAATTAGCAGGATAAAACAGTACGCCTTTTAAAAGTTGGTTTTTAGCATTATGGTAATAGATCATTTCCGATTTTCCCCAATAGTATTTCTCTTGTTGTGGATTACTCTGAAAATAGGGGATTGGGGCAGCGTCTTTTTTCTTTCGTACCAAGCGGGGAGAAAGATCAAAATTTTGCTCCGCATAAAAAAAAATTTGCTTGTTCTGATTGAAAAATAATTGATCTTTGAAAGTGTCATCATAAGCTATGCATTTCTCTTTTGAATTATTATTCCACTCATACCACCCTGTTTTTCCATCATCCCCTGTTGCACTCAAAAGCATGCTTTTGCTTAGATCATAATTTTGACTTTTAATGCCAGAATACAGCACGTTATAACTGTTTTTATTTAAGACATCAGCAATTCTATAGTGTATATTAATTTCCTTTCCATGAGTTAGTCTTTTAAAACTACTGCCATCTGCGGTGATTGCCCAAATGTCATATTGATCATAGAGTAGTATTTCATTATCATTGTTGCACCAACCGGGATTTCCATAAACCGATTCTGGATTTAGCGACTCTGTCTTACCCATGAATTTAGTGGTGATATTCTTGGTAATATTGGTATGTTTTTGCGTTTTACAGTTGTAAACCCACCAGTTGTTTTCTCTAAAATAAGCTATATACTTTCCCGTAGGAGAAGGTATAGTACAAGCGATACTTGCAGTATGTTTTTTTAAAAAGAAGTGTTTTTGAAATGTTTCAAGATCTAAAATATAATAATCTCTTGGAGAATTACTTTCAAATTGCGGTTCATACGCATTTGGATCTGATATAATAGCATATTTTTGATTACCGCTAAGAATCATTTCGGTACTTTCAACAGTAGTAATAGGATGAACAGTATTAGAAGAAGTATTCCAAAGGGCTGTTTTTACGGCCATTTTAGGGCTACCATTAATCTTCTGTTCTAGATAAACCATTTTGTCATTGGCATTCCAAATTTCTATATTTGAATCTAGGCTGTTTTCCGATTTTGTTGTAGTGTTTTTATAATTGAAAAACACTTTTTGTAAATCATCTGAAATCAAAATTTTAAAACTTTGATCATTGGCAATATAGGCTCCATTGGTAAATTTTTGTAGACTCTTTACAGGAAAGGAGATGAGGTCATTTGTTTGTAAAGAATAGTAAAAAAGCTTGGTATTCAGAAGGTTGTCCGTTTCGATTGTAAAAGCAAAAGATTTGGTGCCTTTATGCCATGTAAAATGAGAATAGTTGCCAGCATAGATAGTATAAAGGAGTTTCTCTGTTGCTATACTTTTTAGATTCAACAGTACTATGTCCTGTTTAGTATTCACAGAAGAAGTATATAAAAGCTGCTGCTGATCAGGACTTAATGAAATTTTTTTTACATTTTGAACTTCTTTCATCTTTTTTGATCCGTCAGCTTTACGAATAAGTAAAACATCCTTATTCTTTTCGGAGCTAAAATTCACAATAAGGTAATCCGTTGGCTCGGAATAAGTAAATTGTCGAACTGATGTGAGAATTTCTACTTTCCCAGTTTTTAAATCAGTGATGTGCAGGTCTTTTTTTACCTGACAGATAAAGAGATTGTCTTTAGTGAATATAGAATTTCTTCCCGAGGGATACTTATAGCTTGCAGAATTACTTGTGTTTTTAGCAAAAAGGGTATCGCTTTTGGTATCATATACCATTTTAAAAGCAGCCCATTGCCCGCTGGGAGCTAATTTATCGAAGTACAGGTTTCCCCATAGCGGATACTGCTCAGCACTCAACATTTTTTTTTGCACCACCTGCCCCGATAAGGGACAGGCTACTAATGGCAAAATAAAAAAATGAAATAAAATTCTGAATTGGGGCAAAATCTTTAATGTACTTCTTAGTAAACACTTTTTTGTATATAGTTTTAGATGTGACATGATTGTTTAATTTAATAGCCCGGATTTTGCGGATTGAGATGAGTGTTTGTACTTAATTCATTTTGAGGGATAGGAAATAGACTATCGGTACTATTCCAACCTTGTTTTACAGAGGAAAGAACAGTATCTATTTTATCAAATCGTTTTAAGTCAAAAAAGCGATGCCCGTTTTCGGTAAAGAGTTCCCATTTTCGCTCTTGAAGTACTGCATCTAAAATTTCCTCTTTCGAACCAGCTGTGGTATTTGATAATCCAGAACGTTGGCGGATTTTATTAATATCTTCTTTGGCACCTATAAGATCTCCAGCTCTTGCTCTTGCTTCAGCTCTTATAAGATATTGTTCAGCCAGACGAAACATGATTGAATATTCCACGGATGAACTACTAAAGTTTTGCTGTTTGTATTTGTAAGGATGATACCAAGTGGTCGTTCCGTCAGTTACTGCTTTGATCCAGTTGGCTTTTCGAGCATCCCCAAGTTCAAAAGAATTGACAAAATTGTTGCTTAAGGCCGTTAGAGATGGAGGGCCTGAAAGAAAAATAAAAGTTTCTGCCTCTTTAGTATTTTGCCCAGCTGCAGCTGATTTGAGTTGCCAAATGGTTTCTTTTGAGGTGTTCAAAAACACTTGATTACTATTTTGTACGAGCGCAAAGGTATTTGTTAGGTTTAAAAGCGATGAGGCTTCATTTGCGGCTTCATCATAAGCGCCACTATAGAGGTACACTCTGGCCAATAGTGCTTTGGCAGTATATCGATTCGGTCGCACTCTTTCTGTATTGCTGTAAGTAGTCTTTAAAAGTTCACTAGCATTATTTAAATCTTTTATTAGATTTTGATACACTTCAACGGTGGACATTCTAGTTGCAACACTGTTTTCAAGATAATTGGTTTTAGTGATATAGGGAACGTCACCAAAGAGATTCACAAGATACATGTGAAGTAGTGCTCTAATAAAGAGAGCTTCTCCTTGTAAAGTCTTTTTATTCTCTATAGATATGGCATTTGTTTTTTCAATACCCTCCATTACAGCATTGGCAGCATAAATTTGATTGTAAGCAGTGTTCCAGTACTCGGCAATATTAGCATTAGACGGTAGTAGTGTGTTATTATAAAAGTTTAAAGTAGCACTTGTAGGCGCACCAAAGGCTTCAAGTTCATCGGTGTAGTTTCCTAGTTGATTAGAAAGCCCTGAATTAATACCAGATAACATTCTATTGTCTCTAATTTTTGCATATATATTAGTCAATGCTGCATCGGCTGTGGCATAATCTTCAAAGACACTCTCACTGGTCAATTGGGATTTTGGTAGTGCTACATCCACGAAAGAATCGCAGGAATTCAAAGTCAAAAAGCACAGCAGTAGCACTTTTAGGTTACTATTTAGATGTGATGTTTTCATTTTTTGAGAATTAAAAAGTTAGTTGTACGGCCGCTGATAGAACTTTTAAAGGCGGTAAGAATCCTTGTGTAGTAAACTCTGGATCCCCACCTTGGTATTTAGTGAAGGTCAATAAGTTTTGACCTTGAAGCATAATTCGGCATTGGGTACCCTTTAAGTTTAGCGGTACGTCATAAGAGAGTGCAATATTTTTCAATCGAATAAAGGAGGCATCTTCAACCGCGGCAGAACTTCTTGTATAGCGCGAATAAGCGGTCGAGGCAGCACTATTGACACCAGAACTGTAAAGTTGATAGTTTGCATTTTCTCCAACTTGACCCCAACTATCGATCAATGCAACAGGTTGGTTGACCATTATCCCAGGAAGGCTATTGAGATAGGATAAGTTTTTTTGCTTAACAAATTGAAACAAGAAGTCCAGTCGCCATTGTTTATAAGTCAATTGATTTTGAAAACCTCCGTAATATTTTGGATTTAGATCCGAGACTGCTTGTTGGTCTTCAGGAGAAGTAATTTTACCGTCTCCGTTTACATCTGCGAACTGGTATATTCTCGTTTGTGGGTCAACACTAAGATACTCATAGAACAACTTAATATTTAATGGTTGAGCTATACGGTATTTTTGGCTGTAGGTTGAGTTTTCCAATCCCGGAAAACTCAGTAGGGTATTGCGGGCAAAAGTCAGGTTGAAATTGGAGGTCCATTTGAAGTTAGCAGTGGTAAAATTGACAGTACGCAGGGTTAATTCCACTCCTTTGTTTTCTACTACTGCATTTAAATTGGCTTGTAGTGAGCTAAAGCCGGTAGTACCAGGCAGGGGTATACCTGTTAATTGATTGGAAGATCGGTTTTGGTACCAAGCAAAAGTGGTAAATATTCGGTCGTTTAGAAAACCTAATTCCAAAGCTATTTCTAATTTTTTATTGGTTTCCCAACCGAAATTTTGATTATAAAGGCGAGAGGGCTCTAAACCCACCACACCATTATAGTTTACACCCGATAGCGTATAGGTATCTAAAAACTGATAGTCACCTATTTTATCATTTCCTGTAGTTCCATAACTCGAGCGAATTTTACCAAAACTAAGCCACGAGTTATTTTTAAGGAAATTTTCGTTAGAAAACAACCAAGCGGCTCCAATAGCACCAAAATTAGCGAATTGATTTCCGGGTCCAAAACGGCTGGAACCATCACGTCTTGCAGTAAAGTTGGCAATGTATTTTTGCTTCCAATTGTAATTAACACGTCCAAAAAAGGCTTGGTATTTATATTGTGTTTCATCATTAAGTAATACCGTAACATAGGAAGCGGCAGCCAGGTCATAAATTAAACTATTGGAGCTGAATCCATCACCAGATTGATAAAGTCGCTTGGTATTTTGGTTCTGAAAGGTAGCGCCCAATAGTATGTCAAGATTTCCCTCAAAAACCTCTTTCTCCCAATTAATTTGAGGCTCAGCAATCCAAGAAGAGCGGTCGGTATTGTTAAGGTACAAACTGGATCTGGCACTGGTTATATTATTTGCCGGATTATAGATGGTAGAAGGAGAAATTCTTGTTTCGATTGTTTTAAGATTGGTATATCCAAAACTACTTTTAAGCCACAGCCCCTTTCCAATTTCATAAGAAAACATTGTATTGGCAATAAGATCATTAGTTTGGGCTTCAAATTTTGCATTTAGATATCGCAGTGGGTTATTCCACGTTTTATCAGCCCAGTTCAAGCTTCCATCGGCATTGTATAATTCGGGGGCATTGGGAGCGAGATTTCTTGAATCATTGGTAAAGTCGAAAGCAGGAAGATCATTATTCTGTAGTGTATAACCTGCTGAGAAGGTCAAACGGAACTTGCTGTCTTCGGAATGGTGGTTCAAATTGAATTGACTTCCTCCTTTTTTGTAGAGAAAGTCCCCTACAAAAACAGTGGATTCAGTGTGGTAATTACCACTTAATAAAAACTGTGTGTTTTCAGAGCCTCCCGACACTGTGCCCGCGAAATCATTTATCTGCGCGGTGCCTCCAATAAGTTCTTTTTGCCAGTTGGTATAACGGCTTTGATCCCACTTGCCGTTAATGTCATAGTCTTTTGATTTATAAGAGGTTTGATCATTAAGGAAAGCTTGTTCACGCATGGTTAAATACTGCTGGGTATTCATCATGTCTATAAATTTAGTTACCGTTCCAGCGGCTGTTGAAGCTTTTAGAGTAAAAGTAGTTTTGCCCACTTTTCCTTTTTTGGTCGAGATTAAAACGACTCCATTAGCCCCGCGAGAGCCGTAAATTGCTGTAGCATCGGCATCTTTTAAAATTTCAATACTCTCAATATTATCCGGATTGATACTATTGAGCGGACTCGTTGTGGTTGGATAAGTAGAGGAAGTTTGGCTATATCCAATAGGATCAGATTCATATGGTACACCATCAATAATATATAAAGGCGCATTAGCATCTGGCCGAAGGCTATTTTGTCCTCTAATTTTAATTTCAAAGCCACCTCCAGGCACACCAGTGGTTTGCGTTACGCTTACTCCTGCCATACGACCTTGCATGGTAGCGAGAACATTGGTCACGGGTTGGTTTTCGATGTCTTGTGCAGTGATGCGGGCAATATTTCCAGTGCGTTCACTCTCTTTTACGGAGTAGTAACCTGCATTAACACGCACTTCTTTTAGCGTGGTAGTATCGTATTGCAAAACAATTGCAATCGATTTTCTGTGATCCACAGGAATATAAGCAGTTTTAAAACCCATAAATGAAACTACAAGTGTATCATAAGGTTGAGCGCTAATAGAAAATTCGCCACTAT
>NZ_LLWK01000023.1 GCF_001529295.1 Flavobacterium sp. TAB 87 | reverse complement strand
ATAGTTCTGTTGCCACAGTAACAAATGATGCGCCTACTACTTTTGGTTTAGGAGCTACTACAGTTACTTGGACAGTTACAGATGGAGCTGGAAATGTTGCTATTGCTACGCAGGTAGTAACAGTTACTGACACCACCTTACCGACTATAACAGCTCCTGTTGCTGTTGCTACGGTGACCAATACAAATTGTACGGCTACTGGTGTAGTTTTAGGAACACCAATTACAACTGATAATTGTTCTGTTGCCACAGTAACAAATGATGCGCCTACTGCTTTTGTTTTAGGAGCTACTACAGTTACTTGGACAGTTACAGATGGAGCTGGAAATGTTGCTATTGCTACCCAGGTGGTAACAGTTACCGACACCACCTTACCGACTATAACAGCTCCTGTTGCTGTTGCTGTGGTGACCAATACAGATTGTACGGCTACTGGTGTAGTTTTAGGAACACCAATTACAACTGATAATTGTTCTGTTGCCACAGTAACAAATGATGCGCCTACTACTTTTGGTGTAGGAGCTACTACAGTTACTTGGACAGTTACAGATGGTTCTGGAAATACCGCTACAGCTACACAGCTAGTGAGTGTTACCGATGAAACTGTCCCAACTGTAATTACTAAAAATATTACGGTAGATTTAGATGTTACTGGTAAAGCTAGTATTACAGTTCAAATGATTGATAATGGCTCAACAGATAATTGCGGTATTGCGTCAATTTCAGTTTCAAAAACTATTTTTTACTGTGATGATTTAGGCGCAAATACAGTAATATTAAGTGTAACAGATGTAAATGGAAATATTCAAAAGGCAACAGTAATTATAACTGTAATTAATACAGCTATTGATATTGACAGTGACGGAATTAACGACAATTGTGATTCTGATGATGATAATTACGGTGTTCCTGATGAGGTAGAAATTATAGAAGGAACAGATCCTAACGATCCAAAAGATGTTAAAGACACTGATGGCGATGGCGTGCCAGATTATATTGAAGTGAACGATGCAACAGATCCTAACGATCCAAAGGATGTCAAAGATACCGATGGTGATGGTGTTCCAGATTATGTCGAAGTTAATGACAGAACAGATCCTAATGATACAAAAGATGTGAAAGACACTGATGGAGATGGCGTACCAGATTATGTAGAAGGAAATGATGCGACTAATCCGAATGATAACAATGACTATAGAGATTCTGATGGAGATGGAATACCAGATTATGTAGAAGTCGATGAGGGAACTGATCCTAATAACCCACAAGATAGAACAGACAGTGATGGAGATGGAGTTCCAGATTACGTAGAAGTTAATGACGGAACTAATCCAAAAGAGAAAAATGACTATAATGATTCTGATGGAGATGGAGTACCAAATTATATTGAAATAAAAAATCAAACTGATCCTAATAATAAAAATGATTTTATGGACAGTGACAACGATGGCGTTCCTGATTACGTTGAAACCAATGATTTTACTGATCCAAATGATAAAAACAGTTTCAAAGACAGTAACTGTGATGGAATTCCAGATTACGTGGATATAAGTGAAGGTACAAATCCGAATGAAGGATCAGACAATGATGGTGATGGCATTGTAGATTTATGCGATGAGGATGATGATAATGATGATGTTTTAGACTTTAGAGATAACTGCCCTCTCGACTTTAATCCATATCAGGAAGATCGTGATAATGATGGTGTAGGTGACGTTTGCGATACTGTAGAAATTAATATTTCTCAATCCATTACACCGAATGGAGATGGAGTAAACGATACTTGGATGATTTACAATATTGAGAATTACTCAAATAATCATGTAACAGTATATAATCGTTGGGGGGATAAAGTATACACATCACGCAGTTATAAAAATAATTGGAACGGTTATTATAAAAACAGTTCTAAGTCTTTACCAGATGGTAGTTCTTATTATTATCAGATAGATTTAGATGGTAATGGAACTATTGATTATGATGGATGGCTATATATATCGTTGAAGTAATTTACAATTGGTAATTAAAATTAATATGAAAAAAATATATATTCTAGTAGGTCTACTGCTTTTAACAAGCAGTAGACTATTAGCGCAACAAGAGAGTACAATTACTTTCTATAAAGATAATTTGAATTTAATAAATCCTGCATTTGTAGGGGTTGAAGGGACTAGTAAATTACAGACGCTTTACAGGAAACAGTGGACAGGGATCAAAGATTCACCATCTACACAAGCTATTTCCTTTATGATGCCTTTGCAGAATAAAAAGTTTGCAGTAGGTCTTTCAATTGTTCATGATGAAGTATTTATTGAAAAGCAAACATTTATTGCTGTTGATTTTTCTTATGATGTTAAATTAACTGAGAAATTAAATTTATTCATGGGAATTAAAGCGGGAGGTAACAATTATAATGTAAATACTGAAGGATTAGAAACATATAATCTAATTAGTGATCCAAGTTTAGAGCCTATTTCTAGATTCAACCCCAATATAGGAGTAGGTTTTTATCTCGAGCACGACAAATATTACGTTTCGCTATCGTCTCCAAAAATATTAAATACAGAAAGAGCTAAAAAGGAGGAGGGTTATGCTACAGTAGCAACCGACAGGGCTCATTATTACTTGTCTGGGGGATATAATATATATCTTAGTCCTAGTTTACATTTAAAACCATCTGTTATGGTTCGATATGTAAATGGGGCTCCTTTTTCAACTGATTTTTTAGCAACAGCGGTGATAAATGAAAAAGTGCATTTTGGGGCAACTTATAGAACCGATAGTACAATAGCTGGAATGGTGAAATTTGCAGTAGGTAAAAATTTTATATTAGGTTATGCTTATGAATATACTGTAAATAGTAACCTTTTAGGTAAAGCTAATGGCAGTAATGAGTTCTTTTTACAATATATTTTTTAATAAATAATAGTTTTTTATTCTTAAATTATTGCGATAATAGTTTAAGAATAAAAACCTAATTATCATCGGTAGAAATTTAAAAAAATTAAAAAGTATTTATCACTTTTCTATCTGATAACGATACAAGAAGAATAGATTTATTGTAAAAATAAGAAGTTTGAATTTATATTATTAAAAAAGCCCATCTCGTGTTAGCAGCTGTTTAGTAATTTAGTATTTTTCTAAAATATTTTCTTAATGTATTAAAGATCATAATGGGGAGGTAAATTTTTAAATATGGAATTGAAAATAATTCTTTCCACAAGTTATTAAAGATTTATAAGAACAAGCTTATATAAAATCTAAAAGCAAACCTATAGCAGTACCTACCGATGGAGGTGTGCAGAATTTAAAATATTAAGTCGGTGATTTTTTGAAAACAACTAATCATGTTATAAAAAATCTAATTGCTCAAAAAGACATTTCATTTTCAAATTCTAAAATAAAAGCATTTAATAAAATTATAAAATACCAATTTTTATTGCCGTAAAATTTAGCAACGCGATAACAGTTAGAGCCATTTTTAGCGAATATAATAACTTGTACTACAAGTCGTCCGAAGTTATCATTGCAAAGTAATACAGCGGCACAAACTTTTTCAGTAAAAGTTCTGCCATTAAACTCATACAAGGTACATTTTCAAGAACAAAAAACGGTAAGATTACCAGCAAATCAAAAGGTTAAAAACATAAGTTGTAATTGATATCAGAAAAATAAAAATCCTAAAAGCCAATAAATTGCGAAGTGGAATTTTAAAGCCCCAAGTATCCTTTTTTAATTAATGGAAAAAATAATTATACACTAATTCCTTTTTAGGAACCTCGTTTATAATAAAATTGTCGTGACAGTAGCAAGCCTATTATTGCTTGAGATTATATATTTACAAATTGCTGCGGAACCAGTAAGAATATTTAAATATTTTTTTCTAGCATTCGATATGTCTTAGTAAATTTGGTAAATTTTATTAAATTTACTAAACCTTAAAAATCCAGAATTTTATGGAAGCTCGAATAATCATTCAACATACGTTAGATAGAAGTTCAGCAGCAAATTTAGCGCAGGAACTTGCTTTTAAATTGGGTTATATTGTAGAATTTGGTGCTTATAAAATGCAGGAAGGACAGCATCATTTTATACAGAAGGGTACTAAAAGTATCGCCTCTGCAAAACACATTATAACTTTGTACGATACAAGCAACACTATAAATTCATTACATTAATTTGTTCTCGAGAATGGTGATGAAGCTAAACTAATTTTCAACGATATAATGGAGATTCAACCGCCAATAGTAGTTGATTACGACACGGTTTATAAAAAATTTAAGGAAGGCTTGTTGGAAAAAGATTCGTATTACAACACGTTATTTAGAGAATGCCGAAATATGAAGATTCAAACGATATACTTTATAAAAGATGAATTTAATTCCACTTTCGCTTTGAATCAAAACAGCTACTTTGCAGATTACAGCAACCTCTTTCGAAAAAATTTACCGTTTTTTGAGTTTCATTTATAAAATTATATATGATAATATCCTAAGGAGGAAAGGGTAAGGTGTACACGATTATGATTTATAGTTTTTCATTTAGACTAAAACTATAAATAAAATTCACTCTTATACTATGACTTATATTAGAGAAAATAACATGAATAATAGTTCCCGCTAAAATTTTAATTAAACTACAAAATGAAATACAGTTCGATACTTCAAATCGATGATGACTTAGATGATTGTGATTTTTTCAAGGATGCATTAGAAGGCGTTTCAGAATGTACTTATATGGCTATCCATAATCCACTTCTAGTATTAGGTGAATTAAGAAAATTAAAGTATACGCCAGACCTAATTCTGCTTGACATTAATATGCCAAAGATGAGTGGGGCTACACTTTTGCAGTTACTACGTAAGGAGAATTCTATTAAGAACATACCCGTAATTATATTTTCTACTTCACCCTATTCAGAAAAGGAAAAAACAGATCTTCTTAATGTATTAGCATACATTACTAAACCTAATACTTTTCAAGAGTTAACTTTAAAAATTAAACAGTTATTAGAAATATAAGCGTCATAAATTATTGTTTAATAGATAAAAAAAGCCTGCACTTGGCAGGCTTTTTACTTGTTTATTTCTTTGAATCTTTTTTAGTTCCTTCTTCTTCTTCTTCTTCTTCTTCTTCTTCTTCGTCAACTGCATCGAAATTAATAGTGTTATAAGCGGCCTCTGTAAGTGTTACATCAGCGTCTTTTTCTTCGGCCAAGGTTTCACTCAGTAATTTAGCAGCTTTATCTTCTCCCAAAGTTTTAGCAAATGCGACAAGAGTACCATAAGTTGCAATTTCATAATGCTCAATTTTTTGAGATGCCGCAATTATACCTGCATCACGGACTGCACCAATTTCGGTTTCTTCCATGATACTTTCTCCTTCTTTTATCAAACCATCCATTGCGTCACATTTTTTAGCTACTGCCTTTTCTCCGATAATTTGAAAAACTTCCTCCAATCTAGAAACCTGATTTTTGGTAACTTCAAGATGGTCTTCGATGGCTGCAATTAAGTTTTCTGTAGTGGCATTTTTCTTCATTTTTGGGAGGGCTTTAGTAAGCGCTTTTTCAGCCCAATAAATATCTTTAAGTGAATCCACAAACAGTTCACGTAATCCCTCAGCAGCTGCCGATTTTGCTTTTACCTTTCCAGCAGATGAACTGGTTTTCTCAGTCCCTTTTTTTGGTGCTGTATTTTTTTTTGCTTTTTCCGTATCTTTTTCTGTAGTTTTCATAATATGATTTTTTAAATTTCTGATAGCCAAAGTTAAATCGAGAAGCCTAAATATTCTTTATATAATTTTTTAAAATATTTATAAAATTTGAGTGCCAACTAATTTAGTGGCAGTAGTTAATATAGTTATCAGTAAGTAATTTTATTATTTTGGTTTTGTAATTAAGAAACCAATTCCAACTTTAGCTACAGTAGAAATTTTAGTATAATCACTTCAAAAATGGCCATCTATATTAGGTAAAATTAGGTATGATCAAACAAATCATTCGTAGACCGAATTAGACTGAAGTGGCAATTTGGTAACAAATTTTAAAATTATTATAAAAGAATTTTACTAGGAAAGTATCAATTTTATTTAGTGAAAAATATTTCATTTTTGCAATACACAATGAGATAAACTAATCTAAATATACAGTAGGCGGAATATGAAAAGATGAGAATTTTTTCACACTACGCCTGATCATTAAAGAAGGTGAAAATAATTTATTATAGCACAAATTTAATATTATAAAATTAATCAAATTATGTTCGAAAAGGGTCAATTAGTACAGCAAGAGTTTAGTGCGCAAATCATGGAAATTATTGGATTTGAGCCAGAGTTTATAGAAAATGTTGTCACACAATGGGAAGACGAATTTGGAACAATTGTTACCGCTAAATTTATGGAATCTCAACTTATAAAAGTGTGCTAAAAAAGGGCAGTGCTTTAAAAGTTGCAAACTCGCCAACCAAGCTATTTAAAAGTGTACAGATTTTATAAAAACTTGGATTTAAAGTTGTTGCAAATTTGAATTAGTACAGTTTCTGCTATTTTGCTATTTGGTGCATTTTAATAGTTTTATCATTGTAAGTTGCATTTAATTAGTTTTATATGGTATTAAAAGAATTAATAAATCCTATAATATTCTAAGCTACTTGTTAATTTTTGTGTATATCATAAGTATAATGCTATCATCACGTGTAATATATCATTGTGCATATAAATTTACTTTTTTAGCCTGCTAAGTCAACTTTTCTCATCGTTTTAAACCAATCACGAAACTCATCTAAACGACAATTTGTACTTGTACTTGTTTCGCTGGTATTTAAACGTAAGTAGATGTAAATTTCAAAATTGCCCAGCTTTATGAGCATTATTTCGGTTATGGAATTTTAATAATCTTCTTTTTTGCAGATCGAAGTTTGAATTATTTCGAATAGCAGAATTTCCACAACTGATCTACTTAATCCTTTATAGCCTAATATACAGTGCATTGTAATCTTAAAAACTTATTCAAAAATCATATAATAAGTTATTGGAATTATTAAACACTTTTACATTAGCAAATAATAAAACACTTATAGTATGAAAGCAGCAGTTATACATGGACCAGGATCAATACAATATGATACGGTAGAAGATCCTACATTAAAGAAGCAGGATGACATTATTATTAAGGTAACTTCAACAGCCATTTGCGGTTCGGATCTTCACATTTATTCTGGCGGAATTCCTCAGCCCCGACCTATGGTGCTGGGTCACGAATTTATGGGCATTATAGAGGAGGTGGGTACTGGGATCAACCATTTAAAAGTAGGTGATCGTATTATTGTACCTTTTCCAATATCGTGTGGCACTTGCTTTTTTTGTAACCACGAATTACCGGGGCACTGCGAAAATAGTAATCCAGATCATTATGGTCCTGAGGGTGGAGTTTTGACCGAGAAGGGAGGAGCAATGTTTGGCTATACCGATCTTTATGGGGGTATAGATGGCGGTCAAGCACAATATGTCCGTGTACCGTATGCCAATGTAAGTCCGCGTGTAGTTCCGGAGCACTTATCTGATGAACAACTACTCTTTTTGACTGACATTTTTCCCACTGGTTATTCTGCAGTAGATTGGGCAAACATCAAAGGTGGCGAAACCGTAGCTATATTTGGAGCTGGGCCTGTGGGTCTTATGGCGGCAAAAAGCGCGTATTTGAGAGGAGCTGAATTGGTGATTTTAGTAGATACTCTAGCATATAGATTAGAAAAAGGCAAATTGACAACGGGAAGCGAAATTGTTTTATGGGAAACTGATGCAAAGGATGTTGTTGAAAAAATAAGAGCAATGACCAATGGAAGAGGAGCAGACGTTTGCATTGACGCGGTCGGATTTGAACCTGATAGAAGTATTTTGGATCGGGCTAAAGCAGTGATAAATTTTGAAAAAGGTTCTGTCAAGGTATTAGAAGCATGCATGAGCGCCGTGCGTCGCGGAGGTACTGTATCCGTACTTGGTGTATATCCGTACTTGTATGATAATTTTCCAATAGGACAGTTTTTTGATAAAGGATTAACGATCAAAGGAGGACAAGCACCCGTTCAGAAACACATTGATAAACTTTTGGAATATGTAATTGAAGGCAAAGTAGAATTAGATGATATCATTACTCACCGATTACCTCTTTCAGAAGTTTCACACGCTTATGATATTTTCAAGAAACGAATTGACGCTTGTGTGAAAGTTGTTTTAGATCCTTGGACATAATTTGAAAGTCAATTAGTAAAGATGTAAATACCTAATATCATGATTAAACATTTAATAGATGTTCCAGAAAACGTCGCCGCCTTTGCAGTACGTGCTGGCGTTACAATACAAGATTTACGATGTATCGTAATTCCGGCGCTTCAAAAATTGGTACTGGATCAAGGGGAGATAAATTTTTTATTGGAGTTGGACGCAGATATTCCAAATTTTACTCTTCATCCGAGTTTTGAAGCTTTGCTATTAGATCTAAAAAACATAGGAAGATGGAATCGGTTAGCAATTGTAACCGATTCTTCAAGTATTATGGCCTTTACTAGCGCATTTATAGCAATAATGCCACAGGAGTTTAAAGGTTTTAATAAAGACTTGTATAGCCAAGCGCGCATTTGGGTGAGCCAAACTGACCATTAAACAAGAAGCGAAAATTTAAAAGTTGTAAGGTACAGTTGCACATATGTGAGAGTTCACGTGTATAAGAATTCAAAATAAAATTTTGTACTTAACCTCGTTAAAAATTCCCACATCAAGATGCTTACAGTGGTTGAATTTTAGGTTCTACTGGTAAGATTTCATCTATTATCGTAGAACTGTTGGGAGAAATTCCAACATCCTTAATTTTACTTTTTAATTCAACTTTTTTTAAGTTACAATTGGCCGGGCCATTAATAACAATACCTTCGGCAGTAAACCGAGATCCGTGCGCTGGACAGTCAAATGATTTTTCTTCAGCATTCCAATGTAAGATTGCACCTAAATGAGGGCAAACTGCTGAACAGGTATGAAAATTATTCATTTCATCTCGATAGGCTGCAATTTTTTTAATGCCCGTGGAAACTATGCCTCCTTGCCCAGGAAGTAATTGCTCGATATTTTCGACATCCTCTTTAGTGATCCAGTCGCCGTATTGAAAAACCATGTTACCCACCTCTTGCAGATACTCTTTTGCAGCTTTTAAAGTTATTCTTGACGGACTGAATAAATCAATTTTTGCATTCTCATTTCCTAAAATAATATCAGTAATAATAATACCTCCTAGTGTGCCGTTGGTAATTCCGTTACCAGAATGTCCCGTTATAATATAAATGTTATCATTTCCTGGATTTTTTCCTATGTAGGGCAAAGAGTCTACTGGTTCCACAACTTGACCTGACCATTTATAAATAATGTCCATCATAGCAGGAAAACGTTTCTTACTCCAGTCTATAAGTTTCTTATACCTTTCTTCTTCCAAAATACATTCGGACTCCGCTTGACCCACTTTGTGATCTTCACCGCCTAAAATTAAAAGATCATATTGTTCATCAAATTCTTCTAGCCTTGCATAATGATAAGGAGCTCCTACCCATTTTGACTCTTGATCACCAGTGTCCCACCACAGGGCGTAAGGTAGAGAGCCCTTGGGAATTTTGGCTGCAACAACATAGGTTCGATATGCATATTGCTTGGTGTGCATGACCACCATGTCGTTTATAGGTGTATTGGTAGCCACTACAATATGGTTCGCTGTGATATCAAAACCATTGGCTTTAGCTCCATAATTGGATACGTCTTCAACTCTTGTTTCAGTAAAAATAGAGCCGCCCATAGCAATTATTGCATCTGTAAGACCTTTCAAATACTTCATTATATGTATTTGGCCTTGTTCAGGAAATTTAATACACCATTTTCCTTCTTCCGCCTGTAAATCTGGAACTTGCTCCAACATTTCTGTTAGAAGCCCCGCAATTTTTGTTGCTTCATATTCCTTAGTAAGTGTTTCTTTAGAATCATTTCCACTAAGAAATAAATAGCCAGGAACTCTTTTAAAATTGCAATCTATATTTTCTAATTTTAGTGTATTTTCTATAAACTGAATCGCTTCCAGATGGCTATTAGCAACAAGACTTGCTTTTTCTTTTCCGAATAATTTTTCAAGCTCAAAATACCGTTGGTCTAAGGCGCAAGTAAGATGTGCTGTAGTTCTACCAGTTTCGCCACTTCCAATATATCCGTCCTCAACCAGCGTTACTTTCCTGCCCGCTTTTAACAAACTATACGCAGTTGTTATTCCCGAAATACCACCTCCGATAATTAAAATATCGGTCTCAATATTACGATTCAATTTTTCAGAAATTATAGGTTGAGTGGATTGAGTCCAAAATGATTGATTTATGCCAGAAGTTCTATTACTATCGATAATTCCCTTTGCAGCTGTATTCATAATTCTTAATTTAAATTTAAAAAATAGCACTTCTAAATTTCGCCAATTACCTGCAAATTGACTTATATAAAAATTAAGAGATTTTGCATAATTTACATCTGCAAGATTTACAGGAGAATCATTTCGTCATGTTGAGAATTCCTCATATATTTCTAAATAAAAATTAAGAGAGACTTTCAGTACCCAATATTTACTTATTCATTTAGTGTTATACAAATCTGTCTTTATTAAGTTTACTATTTAACATAAATCGGAGATTCACATTTTTGCCAATATTCAATGATGGTTTTCAGTACGTCTTTTAAATCATTGTAACTTGAAGGTTTTATAAAAAATCCTTGAATTGATTTTGAATAGGCCTCAACGACCGCGTCATGTTCTGCACTTGTGGTAAAAAATAAATATGGAATAGTCTTTATTCTTATATTCTCGTTCTCATGAATTTGTTTTCTTAATTCTATTCCATTTAAATTTGGCATGTTGATGTCTGAAAAAACAATAAAGGGTTCTGCAGCTGTTGCTGTCAAATAGTTTAAGGCTTGCTGACCGTCACTGCAGAAGATAATTTCATTTTTATAATTAAGCTCTGAAAATACATCTTTAAACATTTCTTGGTCATCTATATCGTCTTCTACAACAACGATTGCTCCATTTTTATTCATCTTAAAATATTTATAGATTATTTTTGCTAAGGTACTCTTTCATGTAAAGCAAAAGTTATCTTCTTCAATTACGTTCAATTTTCCGAAAGTAGTAGATCGGGAGTAGTTGTATATTTTGAATCGCATTCAAATAATTTCTAATGTAGAGTGACATATTGTAAGTTACCGACCATATTTTCTCACTTATTGGTTAAAAGTAATACAATCTATATTTAAACCTACATTATAATGCAGCTATTGGTCAGCTTAAATATTGTCTAGAAAAATTTAAATATCGATTTTGCAATATTTTCTTTTTGTTATCTTCCCTTCTTATCGTCCTTAAAATTAAAAAATCCTAACAAGTTATATACTAATTCATTAAATTTACAGTATGTAAATTTCTTGATGCAGACTGCGGATCATTTATAATATATAGTATAATATCAAAGGTACTTTATGCTTGTGTCCTGCAGTGCTATCTAAATATCAATTTAAAACAATAAATTATGAAAATTTTATCGGGATACAAAATCATTGCACTTTCATTTTTAACGGTACTTTCATTTTCTTGCAAAAAAAGTACGACTAACGAAACAGAAGTTTATGGGAATCAAAATGATTCAATATTAACAGTCGATACAGTAGGCCCTAGTTCCGACACTACAAAAGTTATTAATCCTGGTACCACTGGTGCAGTAGGAGAAGGAACTACAGGTTCAGGAACAGCTGGAAGTCTACAAAGAGGTAGTTCTATGAAAGCAGATTCTGTAAGATCATCAAAATAAAAATAGTTTGCACATCACCTTAATGCAGTACTGATGATTCGACAAGTCCATGAATTTCACTTCACTTCATTTATTTCCTGGAGGGCTGTATTTCAACGCGATTAGTAGTTAATCTTTTGTGGATAATAAAACTATATTACTAAGAGAACGTAATTGTAGCCGATATGTACTCCCTCCAATTCTAAAAAAGAACTACCATGAAGCAAAACCAATTCGATAAATGAATTTCCGCATTCTTTTTTGACAATTTTCAGTTCATCTAACTTTTCAGTTTTTTATTTAAATAAGTTTCTAACAAAATTCAATATTTTATTATCCTGTTGAAACGCGGATTGTGCCTTATCAACAGCATTTATATATTGTTTATGAGGAATTCGCTCGCCGTTATTATCTAAATCCCATAGCCCGCAATTACTATAGCTTTTTAAATTGTCCCAATCTGGCCTGTCCGTTACGGGATATATGCAAATACCATTCAATTCCACACCATTTTTTATAGCCGTTATACATTCTTCTATGACCTCTTTGATCCACGGGACACGCCCCGTACCAAAATGTCCCGTTTCTGATAGAAAAATTGGTTTATTATAGCGCTCATAGGCACATTGCAATAGAGTGGCGAGCGGTGTTCTACTTTGCAACGGATCTGGCCAGTCTAATGGCTCACCATTCGCTTTCCATTGGCAGTTCCAATAATAATTAAATCCTAATATTTCCAGGTAAGCTTCCGAACCACCAAGTTCAGCACACATTCGTCCCGCTATAATGTCCATAGCTTGAAACTGATGTTCATTGAGATTAAATATATTAACGGGATCTTCAGTTTGATCGGCATGTATTTTTACAAGGGGCTCAACCAAAACAATAACACAATTTGGATCCACCTCCTTTAACTTTTGAATCCCCACAATTGCTGCTTTGCAAAGATGGTATTTAATGTCCCAACCGCTATTGACTGCGAAGGGTACAGTGCCTCTAACGTCGCCAGAGTGCCAGGACAAAAAGCTAATCTCATTTATCGGTACGACGAATAATTTTTGTTTTCCATGAGTCTTATAAAATGTAGCAAATGCAAAGCATAAGGCAGTAAATCGATCACAGAATAAAGGATGAGTGGGGTAAAGACCATCCGGATAACCGAAATGAATAAGATCCCAAATTTGCTGTATTCCATATTTTTCTGCGGCCTGCATGCGATTGTAGACTTCCGAGAAATCAAAAATTCCTGGAGCAATTTCTACAGCGCTCCAACAGATACCTTCTCTAACTGTTTGTATCCCAATCGAACGAAGAGCTTGGTAGTCTTCCTCGATCCTAATATGATGTTGCGTCTGTTTTAAGAGATTAATTCTTTCACCAGAACGGTTGATGTGATCTGCACATTCATAACCACCCATCAAAAAAGTTCTGAATATTTCCATTTATCGTACTGTTTGAATTTTATCCTGTTCTTCTAACTTATAGAAAAGATCCAACGCATTTTTGAAGGCTTGGTCCATATTGAAATATTTATAATTCGCTAGTCGACCCACAAAATGAATATCAATTAGCTTTTCAGCTTCTACTTTGTATTTATCGTAAATTTCCTGGTTTTTAGGATTTGGAACTGGATAATAAGGCTCGCCTTCGTCTACCGTAAACTCTCTAACAACTGTCGTTTTATCTGATTTCTGATTTCCAAAATGCTTGTACTCTATTATTCTTGTAAAATCAACATCAGTACCGGGATAGTTGACCACCGAGTTCTCCTGAAAAAACTCCGAATTGACTGTCTCAATTACAAAATTAATCGAACGATATTCTAGTTTTTCGGTTAAGCTGTGTTTAAAATTAAAAAAGTGATCGACTGGTCCAGTATAGAACAATTTTTGGTAACCGGTGTATTCTTTCTTTACATCAAAAAAATCCGTTTGTAATTTAGTTTCAATATTAGGATTACTTAATATATTTTCAAATAGCTGTGTGTAGCCTCCTTCGGGTAACGCTTGATAAACATCAGAGAAATAACGATCGTCAAAACTGTGACGAACGGGAATTCTATTTAAAACAGATGCATCTAATTCAGCGGGGTATTTGTCCCACTGTTTCTTAGTGTAATGCTTGAACATTTTTTCATAAAGAATAGGTCCCACGCGATTGAGTACCGCCTCCTCGCCGTTCGTAGGGTTTTCAAATGGCGTACGATTTTCTTCTAACCACTTTGTCATTTCTTGCTCGGAGCTTATTGTTGTTCCAAACAACTCATTTACAGTAGTTATATTAACTGGTATGGGTACCCTTTTATCTCCTACTTTAGCAATCACCTTATGCTGCCATGGGTACCAGTTTGAAAATTTATTTACATAAGTCCACACTGACTCGTCATTTGTATGAAATAAGTGAGCACCATACTTTGAAACTAATATTCCATTGTCGTCCACATAATCATAGCAATTTCCTGCAATATGATTTCGTTTTTCAAGGATTAAAACTTTTTTACCTATAGCGGCATATCGCTCTGCTAGAACGGCTCCTGAGATACCAGCGCCGATAATTAAAATGTCTATTTGCTTCATACGGCATAGGTTTCAATGATGGACTGCATTCTGTTAACTGTAGCATCCCACGAAGTTTTTTTAAGAATTTCTTGGTATTCCATTTGTAATGCTGTTGGATCAGTGAGATTAAGTACAGTGGCAATTGCATGCACGAATTCCTCGGAAGTTTCTACAAGGGTAACACAAGAGCTATAATCGCTAACAACGTCTTTTATTTTGGTAGAAATGATCGGAGCGCCCGCAGCTATATATTCAAGGGTTTTTGTTGGGCTGATGTATTTGGTGGAAGCATTTAAAGCGAATGGCATTATCGCAACGTCAAAAGCTTTTAAATAAGCTGGCAGTTGTTCATAAGAACGCATTCCTAAATAAATAATATTTTTAAGCTTTGGCAAATCATCTTCCGATATTTTAGCTAGCGGACCAACCATAATAAACGAAACTTCTGGAAGTAATTTTGCCGTATCGTGTAATAATGAAAGATCTAAGCGCTCGTCAATTACTCCAATATAACCAGCCACAGGCGTTTGAATGTCTGCAATGTCCGAGGGAAGTTCGATATCTTTTAAGGCTTGGGCAAAATGAGGCTCATCAACCGAGCTAGGAAAGCAATAGACATTAGAATGATATTCTTTTTTAGCATCATAAAGTGATTTTCCTCCTGTAAAAACAATATCCGCTACCGCCATCAATTTTTTTTCTTGATTTAATAGTTCATGCGAAGCGTCTTTAAATAGAGAGAGCTCATCCATGCAATCATATATTACAATACCAAAATTCAAGGAATTAAGTAAAGGAGTAAATGACGCAGAATAAAACCAGCCAATAGACACGTTTTGGTTTTTTACATAATTAGGTATAACCTTTTCAATTTCTTCAATGTTTCTTACTTTAGGTTGCAAAACATGAAGTGATTCTGTAATAATCAGTAAGTTCCCTAGGTTTTCTTCTTCATCACTATAGCTAATGGGCTCTTCAATGAAAAGAACCTTCATCGTTTTTGCTAGCCGACTTATAATGTGCTGTGGGCGTTGATAAACAAATTGCCATCTTAAATGACAAAAAACAATGAGATCATACTTAACCGATTGTTTGTTTTTTTCTGTTCGAAAAGTTTCCATCAAACCTTTTTCTTGTTTACTTTTTAGCATGGTATTTTAGGTATTATAAAAAAACGATTAAAATTAAGTTCTTAAAATTAAGTAGATTTTAAAGCCAAAAGTAATTGTATAATTCAGTTAAATATTACAAAAATAAATACTAAATTTATATAATTACTGTATTTTGCTATAAATAAAGTGATATAGAATTATTTAATAAGTACGTTAAAAAACCTTTTTATTTGCTATTAGTAATTTATCCAATCTTATAGTGTAATATCTGATGAAAAAAATTTCGAATGAAACAGTTTATAGAATGTATTTCTTTTGCTATTTCTAATTTCTTTTTTGGAACAGCTTTATTTTGGACTACAAGAGTACAATATGGAACTCCGTAAACCAACTGGCTCTATTCTTTCTCTGTGCCAGTATTTAAGCAGTGGTCATTTTCTTCAAGCTAATTTTGAAAACTGGGAAAGTGAATTTCGCCAAATGGCCATATTGGTATGGCTGACAATTTTCCTACAACAAAACGGTTCTTCAGAATCAAAAGGTTTTGGTGGATTTGAAGAAGTGGATCATAAACCCTCAACGCAAAATCTGATGCACCTTGACCTGTTAAAACGGCAGGTCTTTTGTTGATGCTCTATAAAAACTCTTTAACGTTGATTTTGTTGCTTTTGGTTGTACTGTCTTTTGTACTTCATTTTTACGGGAGCAGGAAAAACGAAAACACGATGAACACCCTTAATGGACTTCCGATCGTTCAATTTATAGAATATATAACCAGCTCACGATTTTGGTTTGAATCACTATAAAACTGGCCAAGTGAGTTTTTATCAGCTTTTGCTATTGTAATTTTATCGATCTTCCTGCCACAAAAAGACTCTTCACAGTCAAAATCAGTTGATGTTAGTCAAAAAGAAACTAGTGAATAAAAGCACAAATACTGAATTTACTTAGAATTTAGGAAATTACAAAGTTCTCTATTTAAACAACGCATACGTAATTTGCGTTTTTTTGTACTGTACTTTTTTTTAAATAAAAATGATCTGCACGAAGTGCAGATCATTTTCATAGTAAAAACTAAATCTTGTTATGAATTAATTTCTATATAGAGGCCATAATATTGATGGCATTGAGTGCGACATCACTTAAGATACAATCTGACTCTTTCTCTTCAGCTAACGTCTGAGAAAGTAACTTTGCAGCATCATTTTCACCCAACGTTTTAGCATATGCAACTAACGTTCTATAGGTGGCAATCTCGTAGTGTTCGATTTTTTGAGAGGCAGCAATGATGCCAGCATCGCGAACAGCTCCGGGCATAGTTTCTTCTAATATGCTGTCCCCTTCCTTTAATAAACCTGCCATCGCTTCGCATTTTTTACCTACTGCTTTTTCTCCGAGTAATTCAAAAATTTTTTCAAGTCGAGTAAGTTGATTTTTAGTAATAGCAATGTGGTCTTTTATTGCCGATGCCAGGCTTGGAGCCGTAGCATTGGTCGCCATTTTCGGTAGCGCACCAACTAAAGCTTTCTCGGCCCAGTAAATATCTTTTAAGCTGTCAATAAATAAATCCCTCAATTCTGCGGCAGCACCGTTACTAGGCGGGACTATAAACGAGCCATTTTCATTTTCATCTTGCAGTTTATTTTCCTTCGGTTGGTCTGAATTTTTCATGTTATTTCAATTTAATTATTATACAAATTTACTTCTCTTTCCCAAAAACGGTGTTTTCCCATAGCTGCAATAAATTCTTGTACAAATTCCGCAGACGCTTTTTCAGTTGTTAAAATAATTCCGCCGTCTTGATTATTCATTTTAGATGCAAAAGGAGCTGCGTTTACTACTTGGGATCCTTGGCCGTCAGCAGCAATTACTTTACAATGTCTATAGGCATCATTTAAAAACTCACTGACATCTTCATTTTCTGTTAAAGCACTCAAATTTAATCCGTCTGGAATATACACTGCGTCAAACAAAACCGATGATGTTGTTAAGAAACTAAAATCAACAGGAATAGCTTCATTTTCGTCTGTTATCAAAGTACCTAGATGGGGTGCAACAACAAATCCTTTAGCATCCTCTTTTATCAGCGCAATTTTCATATTGTTAACGCAAGCGGCAGAAACTCCTTCAGCGCATAAAATAGCCACTTTTCGAGAAGATATTGTTGACGAATTGGTTGGATTTTTTACCATAGTTAATGCGTCTGAAGATTTTACTGACTGTTCATTCGTGGTAGATTCCTGTTTACCATTTTCATTTTCAGGAGACACGCCGTGATTCAGTGGTTTTTCTAGTATGGGTGGCACTGTTGCACCGATGCCAATAGCAACTTGTTCAGCAAGTTGTCTATCTACCTGTGATAAAAGACCAAGCATTCTTACGCGTATAGCTGTAGTTTCTACTTTTCCAAGTTCAAAGCGCAATGCTTTTACAATATGACTTTTTTCTGTGTCTGTTTGGCTATTAAAAAACAATTTAGCTTGTCCGAAGTGGTCGTTAAAACTTTCGCTTCTACCTCTTATTTTATGAGCTTCGACGCGTTCGTCAAAGCTTGAAAAACCGCCTTCACTTATCATTGCTTGATAGGGGCATCCACCACCAAGAGAATTTGGATGGTAACTTACTCGACCTGTATTAATTTCTTGACGCATATGGCCGTCACGTTGGTTATTATGAACAGGGGCAATACTTCGATTAATTGGTATTTCATGGAAGTTAGGACTTCCCAGTCTTGATAATTGTGTATCCGTATATGAGAATAATCGGCCCTGTAGTAAGGGGTCGTTGGAAAAATCTATACCAGGTACGACATGTCCCGGGTGAAAAGCAATTTGCTCGGTTTCTGCAAAAAAGTTGTCAGGATTTTTGTTAAGTACCATTCTACCAACTATAGTTACAGGAATAATTTCTTCAGGAATTAGTTTAGTAGGATCAAGAAGATCAAACTCATATTTATTTTCGTCTTCTATTGGAATAATTTGAACGCCTAATTCCCACTCTGGGAAATTTCCCATTTCAATTGCTTCCCATAAATCTTGACGGTGAAAATCTGAATTCTTACCTGAGATTTTTTGTGCTTCGTCCCATGTTACTCCATGAGTACCTAATTTTGGTTTCCAATGGAATTTTGCAAATACGGATTCATTCGCTTCATTTATTAATCTAAAGGTGTGGACTCCAAAGCCTTCCATCATTCGTAAGCTACGAGGAATAGCGCGATCGGACATTATCCACATGACCATGTGCATAGACTCTGGCATTAATGAAATAAAATCCCAGAAAGTATCATGGGCTGATGATGCTTGTGGTATTTCAGTATCCGGTTCTGGCTTAACTGCATGTACAAGGTCCGGAAATTTTGTCGCATCCTGAATGAAAAATACAGGCATATTATTGCCGACCAAGTCATAAATTCCTTCTTGTGTGTAAAATTTCACTGCAAAACCTCGCACATCACGAGCAAGATCAGTAGAACCCCTAAAGCCTGCCACAGTTGATATCCTTGCGAAAATGGGCGTTCTAAGTCCTTTTTCTTGTAAAAATCCTGCTTTTGTCAGTTCGGGAATCGGATTAGTAACTTCAAAGAATCCATGCGCACCAGAACCGCGAGCATGAACCACTCTTTCTGGAATTCTTTCGTGATCAAAATGAGTTATTTTTTCTCTAAGAATAAAATCTTCCAAAAGAGACGGTCCCCGTTCTCCTGCCTTTAAAGAATTGTTATCGTCATTAATTTTGACCCCTTGGTCGGTGGTCATAAATTTATTGGTTCCGTCAGATTTGTTTTTCGACAGATCTCGTTGCTTACCATTCTGCGAATTTTCCATAAGATTAAGTGTTATTGATTACATAAAAGAAGATCAAATATATACAGAGACGATGAAAAAATTTTATATTATAATTTAATTTTTTTATAAAATTAACATCTTATAATTCTGGAATTTACGGAATTACAATAATTAGTACGGAGATTATATTTGGTAAGTTCTTTTCATATTAGGATATCTTTTAAACCAATATTTGTTTATCAAAATAATTTTTTCATAATTTATTTTTAGCGTTGTAATGAACCTAAGGTTCTAGGATAGGAATAATTTTCAGTTGAATAGGTATACTGCATAGGTCACAATTATTTAGTCTTTCATAAGAAATCTAATTTCCCATGGCTTCTATTTCACTTTGTTTATCAAAATGCTTTAGAAGTACCCTTTTATATTTTTCTTAGTGTAGCTGGTGGCTTTCAATAGTTCAGTGATATACATTTTCGTACTATATTTGCATAATTCTGAAATATTAACGTATTAGTTCCAAGTTATTTTGATTGTATAATTTTAATTCGAAAGCCTTTCCACGCATCTATTTTGGAGGTTTTATAATTGTATTTTAAGCTCTTTTAATTCAGTATATTGCTATTTGGCAAAATTATTTGAGCTACGCGTTGAGGGCATCGTACTGTTTTGACAAAGTTTTATTACTCTTATTTAATTAATTGTTATGATCGATCCTTTAAACAGTCGTAAAGAATTTTTTTTTTACTACTCGCGATGTGATAAAATCGCAATTACTATAAATATTTTTAACTTTAGCAATTGCATGATTTTTCATAAGATTGAAAAGCGCGATACTAAAAATTGTACAATTATAAAAACTTTTTTTTTAAATCGAATTCATATTCTTAACTTTAGGTATAATATGCCGGCGAGCGATAAGGGAATTACGATGAGTAGAGGATTTGTTAAAGAAAGTGATCAGGAGGAATTACCATTAGTACCGCCACGAGCTGATTTACCAATGGGCACAATCAATTATGTTACAGAGTTAGGTTATCAAGACTTACTTTTAGAACGCGATAATATGATTCACGAACGCGATAATCTTTTAATTTCAGATGAAAATGAAAATCGAATCACTGTAAATTTTCTTAATGCTAAATTAAAACTGCTACTCGATAGAATTTCGACAGCGAAAATAGTTAATCTTTCAAAACAGCCAAAAAACAAAATACGTTTTGGAGCGGAAGTTTGTTTTAAGGTTGATTCAGACCCTAAAATTCAAAACTATCAAATTGTTGGCGTCGACGAGGCAAATATTCCAAAAAAGAAAATAGCATTTAATTCGCCTATCGCGAAAATTCTTATTGATAAGAAAGTTGACGATGTTGCGGTATTGCAATTGGAAAAAGTGCGGATAGAATTTAAAATTTTGTCAATAACGTACTGAGAAATGAATTTACTATTCAAAGTTAAAATTATTTCTTAGCTATAAAATTGTGTAATATTCGTAACTCTGCGTTACATTATCCGTTATTGTTCTCGCGCCATACTTAGTTAATTAATGGCGAGGGTGAGTAATTTCTGTTAAACGAAAATACGATAAGAAACGGTAATTCACTACATTTGCAAATTATGCAAGCATTTATGTAAAAGCGTAATTGTGAGCATACTAAAAAACGAAAGGCGGGTTCAAGGACCTATCGCAACAAGTCCATCACTTAATTAGCTATTCAATGCTAAAGTATTTGGGGAATATTGGCGTTAATTTCAGAATAATTTTTCTGGCTTTTTAAGGAGCCAAAAGTTATTTTCGAATTAATTTAACGGATACAATTTTTTTTTAAATTCTTGCTCCATCATTTGGTTAGGAGTTTTGTATCCAAGCACCTTTCTGGGTCTACCATTAAGTCTGTCTTGTGGATGTTTTAGTTATTTTAGAGTTATTGTATTAAAGTTAGTCCTTTTGGGGAAAAAGCGCTTGATAAATCCATTTGTATTTTCGTTGGTTCCCTTTTTCCCAGGAAGAATAACGATAAGCAAAATATTTGTCTATACTTATTTTATTTGTGAGCCATTGATGATAACTCAATTACATTCCGTTATCGTAAGACATTGATTTTATTATATTTTCAAGTAATTTGTTTATGGTGGTAGCAAAAGCTTTGGTAACTGTTTTTGACTTTGCGTTACTTCCACTAAACTATACCTAGCTCAAAATGGCTGTGGTGCGATCGTCTTTTTCTATACTGCTTTAATTCTAATGCTCTTTTTATTCTTGGTCGATTATATCGTTGCAAAAAAAAATCGGATAAACATTCAGGATAACATTTAGAATGATTAACAATAATGATTCAATAAAAGTAAATTTAGTAATCACATAAATTGTAAAACAATTTACAACAATAAATATTATTAAATGTCCTACTTCAGATTGTTTGATTTTATATTTTAAATTAATCAAAGTTTCCAAGTTTCCATTAACGGGATTTGCCTTTTTGTTAAGTTTCTCCCAGCCGACCAAAAAAAGCAGCCTTCGATAAAAGTTTATTCCAAAATTTTCATAAATTTTTCCGCGGTTTTCCCATTTTTTTTCTAAATAATATTTTGATAAAAGTTTTGATTTCAAAGTTTATAGAAACATCGAAACGCAAAACATTAGCATAAAATTTAATATCCACGCAAATGTAAAGTCTACAATTTTAAACTTTAGTGTAATCACATATGTTAGTACGATCGTTAAAATGATGATGATAGTAAGCAATATATTTTTTTCATATGGAGGTCTTTTTAAGAGGTCAAACAACGTCAGTATGTTGAAAAACGTAGGTTTTTGTCTTAACAAATATAGTTAATGCGTTAATGAAACTAGGATTTTTCGTCTTTTTATCTGTGTAATATATCTCAGGAAACTTAGGTAATAAGCTGCGCGTATTACAAGTTAGAGGATGCTATTAGTGCAGATAATCAAGCTCGTCTATTGAAGTGTTTGGATCTTTCTTGGATTTATCGAATTTGTATTTTCAGTTCAAACCGTTAAAAAGAAAGGAACCAAATTTATAATAGCCGGTTATTTCTAAAAATCTATTTATATGGCTATGTTAATGGTTTAAGAATCAGCCGTAAATTATTGAAAGAATATTTTACAAACATAGGAATGCATTGGTTATTAGAGTGTAGTGGCCCCAATAACTATACTATTTCTGATTTTAGAAAAACAACCCTATCGTCTTCAAGAACTTAATCAAATTCTTTGTTGGTTTTGTGAAAGATTTCGATTTATTAGGTTGTTAACAATTGCTATCGATGTAGCTAAGAACCGAGCGTATTACACTGAGAAAGCCAACTTCAGCCTGAAGAAAAGAGAGAGGCACTTTTCCAATAATGTAGATAAAAACCAAGAATATTTATTTGATTTAGAACAAAACAACGCTCAAAAAAACAATACCAAAATCACTAATATTCAAGCCCAAATAGAGCGATTGAATACGAATAAAATAAGTTATGAAATCGTACAGGAAAAATAAAAAGCGAGCAGCAAACCCCAAATCAGTACTACCGATCAAGATGCACTAGCACTTTTGGAGTAAGGAGTAGTGGTCGAGGTGATTTACAACATATAAGCCGCGATGGACAATAAATACAACTAATGATGAGACAAATTCCACAAGGCAATACTAAAATATCGTCAGTGGTTTTTAATCTCACGGCTAATTTTAAATTCGAGCTTGCGCTTGCAAAATTTGTAATCCGTTCAGTATTGTCTTTTTTTCAAAAATTTTATTACCACCGGACATAAATTTTCCGTAGAAGCATTTTCAGACATGCGATATACAATTCTCCGTAAGATGAGAATCCTTCTAATATTCTAAATTTTTCTTACAAATTTCTAAGGTTTTTTATGGATCTCCGGTAACTATTGTACACGGTATTCTAAGCTAATAAATAATTCTTCTGAGTCAATTTTAATTATGCTTACATCCTAAATTTGTAAAATTAAAAACGTAATAGATTACTGTTGAAAATCTTTAAATTTATTTTTACTTTCTAATTTATTGCAAAAGATTAAAGATGGCTTTCGCTATCACTTAAAAAATAACTATGATTAAAAAAATAATAAAAGACAAATATCTCATAAATACAAAGCCCGACAAATATGATTTGAGAGCTTTAAGGGTGACGTGGTTTGGTATCGGATTTGTAACATCCTTCATTGCAATGATGGTAATATTATATTGATGTGAGAAAATTAGTTAAAAAATCAAGAGAATTAAAAGAAATCGTCTCTGATGCTACTCGAACAAAAATTATAGAGCAGTGGCGTTTCAGTAAATTAAATAGTATATCGAATATTTCAGCGAAGTTTGACCTAAAAGCAACCACTATTAACACTATCATTAATAATTACTTATCAAAGAAAATTACATCGTGAGTGATTGGATTTTTATTTTTTTTTGCATAAGAACCAAACTCGTCGCAAACATTGAAAAGCACTTTATGTGATTTTTCAAACTCTTCAAAAGTGATTACATTATTTAAGAGTTTTAAAATCACACTTTGAAAGTTTTCTTCGGCTCTTTGTATTTCGACAACTTTGGTAAACGGTTTCGTAGCTGGTATCATAAGGAGTAATCTTTTTGTAAAATTAGATTATTTTCTTTTTTACGCCTTTGGAAATCCTGTTATTAATTGTAACAATACTGATATTATGTATTGAAAAAGTGTTTAATTTTTAGTCAACCTATTTTAGGACGACGCACGCGTTTGGCGGATTCAAGTTTCTAGCGCAATTTCTTTGCGATTAAGTTTTGCCTTATTTTTCCAATTCAGAAAGCAATTTTGATTGTCTCTAGGCTTTCTAAATTCAAAAAATAAAGCTACTATATTATTTTTAATTATTGGCTATTTAGATAAAATTTTGATTCATATATAATCTACTAATTGTGTTTAAAGGATAATCATATTCTAGTGTTTTTCTTGGTCTTTCATTGAGCTGATTTTGTACTTCTTTAAGTTGCTTTTTTGTGACTAAATTGAAGTCTGTTCCTTTAGGAAAATAGTCTCTAATGAGGCCATTTGTATTTTCGTTTGTTGGTCTTTCCCAAGGACTATATGGATGCGCAAAATAGACTTTTACTTTGCTGTTTTTAGTAAAAGTTTTGTGTTGCGCCATCTCGGTTCCATTGTCATAAGTTAGCGAGAGTTTTAAGTTGGTAGGAAGCTTTCTAGATTCACTTTCAAAAGCTTTTCTAACAGCTGTGGAATCTTTCTGTTTTAGGTGAATAATTATTAAAAACCGAGTGGTTCTTTCTACTAGAGTTCCAATGGCACTTTCTCTGTTTTTCCCTAGTACCAGGTCGCCTTCCTAGTGCCCTGGTATTTCTCGATTAAGTACTTCAGCAGGTCTTTCATCTATACGAATGGGATCTTTAATAGTGGTTCTTTTATCAGCTCCTCTTCTGGTATTTCCACGGTACTTTCTTTTTTGTTTAAGTTGTGAAATGAGTATTTTTTCCACCTCTTTTTTGGGTTGAATATAGATGTGATAATAAATACTTTCGTGTGAAATTTGCATTGTTGAATCGAATGGATAAAATTGTTTTAAAGCATCAGAAATTTGCTTTGGAGACCAATGTAATTCTAAGCGTGAATATACAAAATTTTTAAGTTTGGGATTGGCATTAATTTTGGACATTCCTAATGGTCTATCTAGTAGATTATGAACATAATTTACTTCCGCTTTTAGGTTGTTATAAGGCTCATTTTTAACTCTTTTTCGTTCTCTAGAAATAGTACTTGGATGAACTGATAGAGTAGTGGTAATTTGTTTATTATTCTTGCCTAAAGCGATTAGTTTTTCAATCTCAATTCTATGATCTCGATTGAGTCTTTTGTAAGCTGTTTTGATACTACAATTTTATACATTTTTTGGTTATAAAATTGCGTTAGATTCCACTCTGCGCTAACATTAGGCATAACGTTCTCGCGCCTTGCGCCGTTTGCGACTTACGAAGACGAGTATTTTCGGCTAAACGAAAATACGATTAAAAAACGGTAATTCCACTAAATTCGCAAATGGCGCAAGCATCTATGTAAAAGAATAACTTTGAGAATACTAAAAACGAAGATTATGCAATTACATGACGCTCAAGCTACACCAAAGTTATTCATTGGATTGGACATTCACAAAAATAGTTGGACAGTTTCTATTCAAACCGATTTGTTTTTTCACAAAACCTTTTCGATTCCTTCTGTTTGTGAGGACTTGTATCGATATGTTGAGAATACTTTTCCAAATTATGAAGTTGATTTGGTTTATGAAGCAGGCTGTTGTGGATTTTCTGCAGCGCGTTATTTTCTTAATTTAGGTTGGAATGTTTTGGTAGTTAATCCAGCCGATCTTAAAACAAGTGATAAGCAACGGTATCAAAAAACAGATTCATTAGACGCTAAAGACTTATCGAATCAATTGAAATTAGGTATCTTAAAGGGAATCTATATTCCCAGCGAAGCTCATGAACAGTTTACCACTTTAGCGCGTCATCGTACTCAAGTAACAAAGCGACTACGTCAAAGTAAATCTCATATAAAAAGTATGCTTTTGCTCCACGGAATTAAAATCCCTTCGGAGTTTGATAATTCGAATTGGACTAAGGATTTTATAGTTTGGTTGGAAGGGGTAGAGTTTAGTACTTCTTGTGGTAAAATGGCTTTACAGGGGAAAATTAGAATGTACCAATTTATTAAATCCGAGTATCTCGAAACTGCCAATCAAATGCGGAAGTATTGTCGAGAGTATAATAAGAAAGATTATAATCTTTTAAAGAGTATTCCAGGAATTGGCGGTTTTTTAGCGAGTGTTATTTTGGCAGAATGTGGAGATTTGCGTAGATTTAAAAAGGAATCTCAATTTAGTTCCTTTATCGGATTAGTTCCTGGAATTTACAACAGCGGCGATAGTGAGAAATGTTTAGGAATTACCCCAAGAAGTCGATCTCAGCTCAGAAGTTATTTAGTAGAAGCAGCTTGGATTGCTATTCGAAAAGATGCCGAAATGCAAGCATATTATCGAAAACATCAAGGTAAAAACGTAAAAAATATTATTATAAAAGTGGCTCATAAAATGGCCAGAAGAATTCTTTCTGTCGTCAAAACAGAAACCCCTTATCAAATAAATAAAAATTTAATTTTAGAAACTATATCACCTTCTTAATAAGCTCAAAAATATACAAGAAAAATAGACTACAAAACACACGTGGTGGCTCGTTAATAAAGAGACCACACGCGCCAAGCAGGTAGCTATTTTATTATTCTTACAATCATACCGATGCTGGTGGCTATTTACTTAGACCACATATAGGAGCAGGAGCCTTAAGAATTTAAAAAGAAAGTAGATGAAATAAAAGAGAGAAATAATTCGTGGCATCATTGATAAAGTGAGCCTAACTTTTATGTCCCAGCCTTCGGCGGACAAAAGTTAGTTGCCCACCTTACCAACAAGCCATATTACGACGTATTTTAATCAATAAAAAACAACATATAACCCTCATCTCAAAGTTGTTAATAACTTAATCGTGCTTTACATAGGAGACGTGTGTTACCAGACGTAGCTTTTTTAGTTAATCTTTAGTTTTCGCCAGCTGATAACATTTTTATTCCTTCAAATTCAGATAAAAGCTTTTGATTATTTACTAAATTAGATTCTAGTACAATCTGTTTTGGCATTACTTTCATTCCTATTAAATCATCTGTTCTCGTTTTAATCATATGAATATATTCTGTAGCTTCTTCTTTAGTAATAACACCGTCTTCTAATTTTTTCATTATTTCGGCTCTTATTGATAAACTTTCCAAAAGTGTATTTGATTTTTGTGCTTGTTTATAGAACCTATAATTTGCCATAAAATCCCAGACTTCTTTGAAAATTAAAAATAAAGATTTTGCAGTTTCAACTCCTGTTTTAACACCAATATTAGTGTCACTTCCACTATCTAATAAGACAATTTCAGATTTCTCTTCCTCATCTGATATTTTATTTATTATTTCAATAAGTTCATTTAAAGCACTTAAAATCTTAATGTATTTTTCAGTTTCAAGTCCTTCTCCTTCTATAACAATTTGAAATATTATAATTCCATCATCAATATCTTTATTTAAGTCTTCACTTAAGTTTTTTGTGTCCAAAAGATTTTTAGAAAGTTGTAAAGTTTGAACTAATGTGTTGTGAAAATTAAATAATGAAACTGCATATGGATAAGGAATAATATTAATAGCAGATGTTTTTTTTAGAGTTACTGCTAGAGCAGAAAGAATTGACTCAGAGTATATTTTCTCGGCTTCTAATGTTGTCAATATTTTCTCATAGCGAGAATCATACCTAATACTATCATAACCACTTTTTGACTGAAATAATATAGGTACAATGTTATTATAACTATATTCAGCGTTAGGACTTGTAAATCCTGCTTTATATTGTTGAACAATTTCTACTGATTTAAGCTTAGACGTTAAATCTTCTAAATTTTTAATGAAATCAATTTTTTGCATATTTTAATTTTTAGTCGGCTTATTTCAGTATTTCCCCTCATTTTTTGGGCTATGTCTGGTAACGTCAGTCTGTGAAAAAACCTCTGTTTTTACTCAAACAAATATAGCAAAACAGTTGAAATAAAGTACTAAATTTCGTATTTTTAAGGATGCAACACATCAGAGGAATTTCGCGCAACCAAATGACCATTTCTTCATTAGAATCTAGCATTTCTACTGATAATCCCATCCGATTCATCGATGCTTTTGTAGAGCATATTGATTTAAAGGCATTAGGTTTTGAAGTACAAATACTAAAAAGCGAAGGTCGGCCTAGTTTTGAAACCAATATTTTTCTCAAGCTTTATTTGTACGGCTATCTCAACGGCCTTCGTAGTTCTCGAAAACTCGAAAAAGAATGCCTGAGAAACATTGAAATGCAGTGGTTATTAGAAGATATTCGTCCC
This sequence comes from Flavobacterium sp. TAB 87, assembly GCF_001529295.1. Classification (GTDB taxonomy): domain Bacteria; phylum Bacteroidota; class Bacteroidia; order Flavobacteriales; family Flavobacteriaceae; genus Flavobacterium. The sequence continues at coordinate 205 of NZ_LLWK01000023.1, read as the reverse complement.
AATTATCACAGTATATCCGACTTTAGAAAATGCAATCCAGCAGGATTAAAAAAACTCTTCAAACTTTTTGTTTCCTTTTTGAAAGATGCCGATTTAATTGCTGGAGAAACCATCGCCATTGACGGCACAAAGTCCCGAGCACATAACAGCAAGAAAGCCAACTTCAGCCAAAAGAAAATAGAGAGACACTTGGCATATATTGAAG
>NZ_LLWK01000022.1 GCF_001529295.1 Flavobacterium sp. TAB 87 | reverse complement strand
TGTATTAAATAGAGAGTTTATTGTAAAAATGCCTTCAAAAGTTTGGGTTTCGGATAGTACTTATATCCAAACTAAAGAGGGGTTTGTATACCTGACCACTATTATGGATTTATACGACAGAAAAATTATTGGTTGGAGTTTAAGTGACGCAATGAATACAGAAGAAACTACGCTTGGAGCTTGGAAAATGGCGGTTAAAAACCGAGATGTCGATGAAGGTTTGATTTTTCATTCTGACAGAGGTGTCCAATATGCCAGTAAAAAGTTTGTAAATGTTCTTGATTCCTATAAAAAAATAACCCGCAGTATGAGTCGTAAAGGAAATTGCTGGGATAATGCTGTGGCGGAAAGCTTCTTCAAATCTTTGAAAACGGAATTGATTTATGGGAACAAACTGATTTCTAAAGAACAAATGAAACTGGAGATCTTTGAATACATTGAAATTTGGTACAATAGAAAAAGGAGACACTCTGCTTTGAATTATGCAACTATTGAAGAATTTAACAATCAAATTAATTACAAAAATGTAGCTTAACTTATACTGCAGGTTTTATTTGCATATCCACTTTTTGTAAAACAGAAAGTTCTACGTGTTTAGACATTGTTAGTATTGCTTGTTTATCGTCTTTAGAAATTTGTACTTCTGTTATATTTTCAACTTTGGATAAATCTTCCTTAACTTTTGCTTCACAACCTGAACAGGTCATTCCATCAAGATGGTATGTGTGTTTCATATTTTTGTGATTTTTATGATACAAATTTCGACAACTTGTACTTAAATAGTTTGCATAATTATGATTATGATTTGTGCATTTTTGTAAAGTAATGTATCCGTTTCCCTACATTTCAATTAAATTTTTTTGAATCAAAAGACGTGAAAAAATGTGTTGTTCGGCGATACGTCAATCGTTGATTTACTTTCTACTAATCGAACTACATTCAGGTATCTAATTTACCTTTTATTAATTTGCTTCTTAAGTAATTGTGCATTTATGGCAACGATAATAGTACTCAAACTCATAAATACGGCACCAATTGCAGGACCTAATACAAATCCAGAAGAATATAAAACACCCGCTGCTAATGGAATTGCAACAACATTATAGCCCGTTGCCCATATAAGATTTTGTATCATTTTTTTATAAGTCGCTTTACCGAACAAAATTAAATTGGCAATATCTTGGGGATTACTATTTACTAAAATAATATCAGCGGTTTCAGCAGCTACATCTGTTCCAGAACCTACGGCAATACCTACATTTGCTTGTGCTAATGCGGGTGCATCATTAACACCGTCACCTGTCATTGCAACAAATTCTCCTTCGTCTTGTAGTTTTTTTACAATTTCTACCTTTTGATGCGGTAATACTTCTGAAAAATAACCATCAAGACCCAGTTTATCGCTAACCGCTTTTGCCGTTATTTCATTATCTCCAGTTGCCATTAGTACTTTGATGTTGTTTTCCTTGAATATCTTGATTGCTTCGGCAGCTTCTGGTCTTATTTCATCCGCAAGTGCAATATAACCTGCTAATTTTCCATCTACTAGGAGAAAAACTACTGTTTCTGCTGCGTCACTAAAAGCATCTTCGGGAATTGCTATTTTTTCGTCCCTTAAATAACCAGGACTTACCACTTTAATTTGCTTATTTTCTACGATAGCTTCAACGCCTTTACCGGTAATTGCTTTAAAGTTTTGCAGGTCTGGAATTTGTATTTTATCTTCTTTGACCTTTTTAATTATTCCTACCGCAATTGGATGTTCTGAACTTTGTTCTAATGCACTTGAAAGTCTTAAAATTTCTTCGGATGAATAAATGGCATCCACAGATTCAATTCGAGTAACTCCAAAATCTCCTTTGGTTAATGTACCTGTTTTATCAAATAATAGAACGGATATTTTTCTTGACTCTTCAAATGCTGTTCTGTTACGGATTAATAATCCATTCTAGGCAGATACGGCGGTAGAAATTGCTACTACTAATGGAATGGCAAGACCAAGTGCGTGAGGACACGCAATAACCATTACCGTCACCATTCGTTCTAATGCATAAACGAAAGGAAAGCCTAAAAGTAGCCAAACTGCTAATGTTCCGAAACCAATTGCCAATGCAATATACGTCAGCCACTTTGCCGCTTTATCTGAAAGATTCTGCATTTTAGACTTGGTCTTTTGAGCATCCTCAACCATAGTGATTACTTTGTTGAGGTAGCTGTCTTTTCCGGTATGCTCCACTTTTACTTTTATACTGCCGTTACCATTTACTGAACCGCCAATAACTTTGTCTTTCTCTTCTTTTTTTACCGGTTTGGATTCACCCGTAAGCATAGATTCGTTTAAGTAGCTTGAGCCTTCTACGATAATTCCATCCGCTGGAACTTTCTCTCCTGGTTTTACTAAAATCACATCATCTTTTAGCAAATCTTCGAGAGAAATATCTTCAATAGTTCCGTCTTTTACTCTGTGAGCCTCGGCAGGCATCATACTGACAAGAAGCTGTAATGCTTTTGAAGCGCCTAATACACTTTTCATTTCTATCCAATGCCCCACAAGCATTATTGCAATCAGTGTAGCTAGTTCCCAGAAAAAATCGACACCGGGCAATCCAAAAACAGTTGCAGAACTATAAAAATAAGCGACACTAATTGCCATGGCGATTAAGGTCATCATTCCGGGAGCTCCTTCCTTAATTTCAGAAACAAAACCTTTTAGGAAAGGCCAACCACCATAAAAATAGACGATTGAAGAAAGAGCAAATAGTATGTACGGATTCCCTGGTAGAAGAATGTTATAGCCTAGAAATTCTTGAATCATCGGTGAGAAAAACAAAATAGGAATAGTGAGTATTGCTGTAATCCAGAATCGCTTTTTAAAATCCTCAATCATCATTTTATGATGGTCATGTCCTTCCATTCCCATGGGTACACTGCTATGATCCATTTTTGAGTGGTCCATAGTATAATGTTCCTCTTTGGTCATTTTCATTTTTGAATGATCAATTTTAGGATGGCCTGTTTCTTTATTCTCGCGTTCTTTATGATTTTGCATAGTTTAATTTTAGGTATTGTTATTTTTATATCACATTATTCATAATTAAGTTTGACAGCTTATCGTGATTTTTTTGGTGTGTTTTATCTTTTTATAAATTATATTTTACTCTTTCTACAGAAACAACAACAATTGGAAAACCTAGATCTTTATAAACATCGATTATCAATTGGTGAATCTTTATTTTCTGTTGTTCCATAGTGTTTTGTAAAAGATAGTTTATCTAAAACAAAAAATTTTTTGTAAGAGGTTTCTTTTATTGCGTTTGTTAATTTTTCATCACAATCTAGTTTTAAAAATTGATAATAGTAAATGACCTGGAATAGCTCTATCCATAAAAACAATGTCTTTTGTTTTAATTGAAGCTTCTCCTTCAACTTGCTTATCTAAAATTTCTAATTGAAATTTTCTTTTATTGTTTCAAATGTCTGCAATTGTATGTCCTTTTTTATGCCAAGAATCTATGTAATGTCTGGCATGATCTATTGTATGCTAATTTGTGGAGTAAATTAATTACCGTGCTTTTTCCAGTACTTGGACCTCCTGCAATAACATACCAATTATTGTTAATAGTACTTGAATTCTTATTCATCATCATCTTAAATATTCTTTATAATAATATTTTTTCAATACTATTTATTTCAGGTAAACCATATCATCGCAAGGTTTTAATTATTACTTTTTATTAAACATTTGCAATAACATTTTTCCATAAATGTTAAAAAATTAGTTATTTTTCAGTTGACACTACATTTAAGGGTTACTACATAATTCTGCTGAATCATTTATTATTTTTTTATGCCTCTCTTTTGGTATGCCAATTTGGTCTAGAATATTTGGATTTTCATAAATTTCCTTACAAAGCACAATACCTTTGTCTAATAACTGCGCCTTTTCGGGTTTTGTAAGAGTTGTTAAGGCGGTTAATGGATGTAGCCCTGATTTGTCTATTCGCTCCTTGAGTCCATTTCCTTTTGGGTAATCCCAACTTGCCAGACCTAAACCTACACAAGTTCCATATTGAATGGCATCATTGGTAAATCTAGTGTTTGTGTAAACCCAACCTTTATGTAATTTTAGATTATGTCCGGGTTGTTTTTTCCATTCCATTTCAACATCAATAAATCTAGATTGGATATAAAGAGGAATTTTCACATTGCAAACATTTTGCTGATCTTGATGGTATTTACATTCTATCATATAATGATTATTATCCTTTTGTGCTATGACATCTATTTCATGCTGAACACAATTGCCTTTAACAATGATACCAACTTCTGCTTTAAATCCTTCGTGGGACAATAATTTTCCTATTAATTTTTCGAAAGGAAAACCAGAAGGTCCTAATTCCATTAGTGCTTTTTTTAGATTATATCTTGAAGCACTAACTCTAGATTTACTTTTTAGCATTTTATAGGTCATCTTATAGATTTGCTTGGTGGTCATGCCTTCTTTTAAAGTGCTCTGAATTTCATCCGTGATTTCAAGAATAACGGTTTCATTGGCGTCGGCGCGTCTTAATGAATTTTTCAACTTCTCTAAATCGAATGCTTCAATTGCTCCAGAGTATTTTACAATATTGATTTTGTTTTTCATTTTGACATATGTTTTACTTTTACTGATAGTGGGAATGATTGCGAGTACTAATTAGATGTAAAAAGTGCATTTCATAATACTATTATTAAAACCACTTCTATACCAATTTCTGATTTTGTGATCTATCCAAAAAAAACGTTAGCAGTGCTGTATTCATGTTTAAGCTACTGTTATTTTCTGTTCCAAATAAACACTTTGTATCGTATTCAATAAAGCAACACCTTCATTAAAAGGCCTTTGAAATGCTTTTCGACCTAAAATTAAACCAGAACCACCGGCTCTTTTATTGATTACGGCTGTTGTAACGGCTTCCATTAAATCAGATTCACCATTTGAACCACCTCCAGAATTTATCAATCCTATTTTGCCCATATAACAATTGGCAACTTGTAAACGGCATAAATCAATTGGGTGGTTAGTAGTCAATGTTTCATACATTTCGTCGTCATATTTACCAAAGTCAATATTTTTAAATCCAAAATTATTAGTGGGTAATTTTTGTTTGATAATATCTGCTTGAATAGTTACTCCCAAGTGATTGGCTTGAGCAGTTAAATCTGCCGCAGCATGATAATCAACACCGTCTTTTTTAAAGGAATCATTTCGAAGATAACACCATAAAATAGTTGCCATTCCTAAATTGTGAGCTTCTTCAAATGCTTCTGCAATTTCTTTGATTTGTCTGTCACTTTCATTAGAACCAAAATAAATGGTAGCACCTACAGCAACAGCTCCCATATTCCAAGCGGATTTTACCTTACCAAAAAGAGTTTGGTCGTATTTATTGGGATAAGTAAGTAATTCATTGTGGTTAATCTTTACAATGAATGGTATTTTATGAGCATATTTTCGTGCATTAATACCCAAAACGCCAAAAGTGGAAGCTACTGCATTACAACCTCCTTCAATAGCTAGTTTTATTATATTTTCGGGGTCAAAATAAGCCGGGTTTTTATAAAATGAAAATGCTGCACTGTGTTCGATTCCTTGGTCAACAGGCAGTATACTTAAGTATCCAGTGCCGCCAAGATTTCCATGATTACACAATTGAGAAAGGCTTCGAAGTACTTGGGGATTTCTATTACTATCTACAAATACCTTGTCAAGACTATTTTTACTTGGTGTTTGCAATTGGTCTTTTGTGATTTTCTCGCAAACGTAATCCAAATAATAAGCTGCTTTTTCTCCTAAAATTTCCGATATGTTTTTTTCTATTTTCATTTTAAAAGTATTTAATGAATCCCTAAACTGTGATTTGTTTTGGCAATGGATTTATCGGCATCCATTTCAATTCCGGTAAGTGCTCTAATGGCATCAATAGTTTCCGGTATTACAATAGCTTGGTTATCGACCACATAAGCATAGAATAATTCATCTCCTACAACTTTTAACATATCTTCCCAAAGTGCCACTTCATACATATCACCCCAAGGTCTGCCCATATCCAGAAACATTTCCTTGATGGTATTGTTTGAGACTAAACCTTCGTCGTATTGAATGAGTTTAATACGAGTCGAAGTTTTAAAAGCTTTGATTACTTCTTCCTTTGTGGTTTGTTTTTTCAATTTTACATTCCAATAATGCATGTGACTCAAGGTTTCTGGTACTTTTATAGCTGAAGTAATGACATCCAAATCAGGATCAACACTTTTTGCATCTGGACCTTGATGGCTTGGAATATCTCTTTCGGGAACCATCGTATTCATTATTCCACCTAAATGACTTTCCCAAGGATCAGTAGCTCTTCTTAAAAGTGTACCTCTGGCATATTCTAACAAACCTGCTTTTTTTAAGGCAGTTAATGTTCTTAAAATAGATGTAGTATTGCAGGAAACAACTCTTGTAGCGTTTAGATTTAGTGCTGATTTATAATTGTTTTCGGCACTAAAAGAATGACCTGTTGTTTCGTGTTTTTCGCCACCTTGAACAATAAATTTGAGACCTAAATCTTTATAGATTTTTATATTTTGAGCGGCTATGTTTTTGGGTGTACAATCCACTACTAAATCTACATTTTTCAGAAGGTCTTGCATACTTCCTTTTACTGGAATAGCTGCTTTTTTCATTTCCTTTTCGGCTTCGGATGTGGCATAATAGATATCATATCCTTTTCGTACGGCATTTTGAATACGCCAATCACTAATGATGTCGCATACTCCCGAAAGATTCATATCGTCTTGCTTTTGAATGGCATCTGCTACTCGTTTGCCTATAACTCCATATCCTATAACTGCGATATTTTTCATGTGATTTTATTTTAAATTATTTATTATTAGTTTCCATTCCCATCTGCATATCTCCATCTTCATCTGTGTGCGAATTCATAAAGAAACGTTCCGAAGCTATCATTAGAATAATTCCAATTGTCGCTACAAACAATACCAAAGGATCGCTTATGTATTTGACATAAAGAAAAGCGGAAAGAACCACAACGTCCATAACAATTGCCATTAACGGAATAATTGGAAGGAAATCTACTTCTTTTTTAAGGTGACGAAACAGTCCCCAATGGATTGCAATGTCCATAATTAGATAAAAAATAACTCCAATAGATGCGATTCTGGTTAAGTCGAACGAGATGGTTAGTAGAATTGCGAGAGATACCGTGAATATGAGTGCTGGATTTTTAAAATTCCCAAGTTTTTTTAAAGAGGGAACTTGTTTCATAGTACTCAACATTCCCAATAAGCGAGAGGAAGAAAATACACTTGCAATCACACCTGAGAAGGTGGCAACAATTGCGATAGCTACGGTAATCCAAATACCCCATTTTCCAAAAACAGGTTCTGCGGCTGCCGCTAAAGCGTAATCTTTTGCTTTGATAATTTCAGGTATGCTTAATCCCCCTGCGACAGCAAGTGCTAAAGCAACATAAATAACAGTACAAATAAGTATAGATGCTATTATAGATCGTCCTAGGTTCTTGTGTGGATTATCAATATCTCCACCTTGATTTGTTATAGTTGTGAACCCTTTGTAGGCAAGAATTGCTAGTGCTAATGAGGCTACAAAACCAATTCCAATGGGTAATTCTTCAGCATTTTTTGGAATGTAATTTCCAGTAATATCTGCAAAGCCTGAAATTAGTAAACCGGCAATTGCAAGTAATGCGATACCAAGTACTTTTATGATTGCTGTAAAAGTAGCTGTTGTTTCAATGACTTTATTTCCTAAAATATTCACTATAAATACAATGACCAAAAGAAACACGCCTAGAATGGAAGCATAAGTGGCAAAACGCTCTGGGAATAACCGAAGCGTGTAAGCCCCAAATGTACCCGCTACTAAACTCTGGGAAACCACCATTGAGACATACATCAATAATGAAAACACGCCTGTTATAGTTCCTGGGCCGTAGGATTTATTTAAAAATTTTTCAACACCGCCTGAAGAAGGGAACGCATTTGAGAACTTAACGTACGAGTAAGAACTAAAACATACGACAATGGCACCTGCAATAAAAGCAATAGGAAATAAATCGCCCACTAGCTCTGCAATTTGTCCCATAAGTACGAATATTCCAGCGCCAATCATCGCGCCTGTTCCAAGAGAGATTGAACCTATTAATGAAAGCTTATTATTTGTATTGATATGGTTTCTCATAGTAAACTAATTTTTAACGTAATTCGCTGTCACTATAAAAACCAATAGCTCATTTAAAAAAAAAGCTTAATATTAAAGAAAACTTCTTTTAACGGTCATTTATTCTGAGGATATTGGTTGATTCTAAACGGTTTGTATCGCTATAGTAAAAGATAATTGCTACTTTGATCTACTGTTACAAATGAAATCATAAAGCATAAAAATTAAAGAGTCATTCAATTAAAACACCAGGAAATTCGAGATAATTAATTTTTAACTACCATATCTAGTATGGTTTTATATTAGTATCCGCGGTTACAATGTTTTTTGACTCTTCATATTCTTCTTTAGTTATTTCACCATTTGCGAAACGTCTTGTCAAAATGTCTAGTAGACGATCTTTCTTTTTTCTTTCTCCGGGAATACCCCAAGGAGTTGCAAAAATCCATATTAGAAACAACATCCAAACAATCCACCATATTTAGTGCCTTCCACCAAAATGTCTTTTGTAATCATGTATAACTTCAAGTTCTATTTTGGCATTACTTAATGATGTTCCGCATGGTCTGCTTTTGTTGTTCCCTCACTAGTTTTCATATTATCCATATTCTGCATGTTCATTCCTTTTTCTCCCATCATTTTTGTGCAGGATTCCATACAATCTTTGCTCATCATTCCTTTTTCGTTCATCATTTTCATCATTGTACCCATCTTCTTTCCGTCGTTCATCATTCCGTTCATCATGGAATGCATCATTGTACTGTCTTTCATCATCATTTGCATGCCCTCTTCTAGCATCATGGTGCTTTGCATATTCGTTCTGAATTCTGTCCGATATTCCGGGTTTTCTGCAATGATTTTTATGATTTCGCTTCGGGTCGCATCGTTCTGAATCATTGATTTGACGTCGTTCTTTTGACTGCAACTGTTCAAGCCCAATAGGCCGAATACAGCTAAAATAAGTGCTAAATTTTTCATATTATTTGCGTTTTATTAAAGATTACTGCTTGTTTTACGATAAAATTTTTAATTAAAAAATCCGTCAATTTATCAGAAGCGTTGTCGGTTGCTCCTAATTAGATGCATTACGTAACACGAACACTACTAATAATTAGTGTTCGTGGACATAGTTTTTTATACAATTACTATTTCTGAAAAGTACAATTGTCATTATATCTTGTCTGAAAAGATAATTAGTGCCCTTAACAGCACGATTTTTTTGTGGATTTCTCTTGCGTCTGCGGTTTTGCATCTGAGGGACTTGCTACAGATATTGCGTAATTTCCTGCTTTTGTTAAAGCTTCTTGAAGTAGTTCGGTTGGAATATGATTTTCCATTGTAATTGTTGCAGTTGGTGGGATCAAAGACACTGTTGCCATAATTCCATCAATTGTATTTAAAGCTTTCTCAACAGTTGTACGACATCCATTGCAGCTCATTCCGGTAATTTGATAAGAATGTATCATTTTTATTTTGTTTAATATTAATACCTCAAATATCCGAATGAACTAAGTAATAATGTTGGTTAATATTATCTTTATTTAGTATAATTTACAGATTCTCAATTGGTTCGCGTAATTTAATTTTCAATTTTTTAAAATCTGTTGCTGTTAAACCGGTTACTTTTTTGAATTGTTTACTTAAATGAGCAACACTGCTGTAGTTCAACTGATCAGCAATTTCGCTTAATGAAAGTTCATCGTAGATTAATAATTCTTTTGCACGTTCTATCTTTTGCGCTATAAAATAATGCTCAATGGTTATACCATTCGCTTCTGTAAAGAGATTACTTAAATAGTGGTAATTCTGGTTCAGTTGGCTACTAATGTGATTCGATAAGTTTACTTTTAAAACTGCTTCCGAATGGTGCACTAACTCCAAAATAATCGTTTTTATTTTCTCGATAGTTTGGCTTCTTTTGTCATCTAAAACTTCTAAACCGATTAATTCTAAATTTTTAATCAATTCTTCTTTCTTGTCCTCTATGCAATTTTCTTGAATTGTAATTTCACCCAATTCAATAGAAGTAGGATGTAGCCCAAGTTTTTCTAACTCGAGCTTCACCATAATTTTACAGCGGTTGCAAACCATGTTTTTTATAAAAATTTTCACTGTTATTCTTTGTTTTCTAATCGGTTTATCATTTGTTTCATTTGCTCAATTTCCTTTTCTTGTGCAATGATAATGTCATCGGCTAGTTTTTTGAGTTCAGGGTCTTTAAAATCTACATTGCTACTCGTCATAATTGCTGATGAGTGATGCGGAATCATTGCTTTCATATATTGAATGTCTGTAATAAAAGTTTGGGTTCTCAACAGATATAAAGTTCCAGTAAAGGAAATCGCTGCGAAGACTATTATTCCATAGTTCGTTTTATGATTTGGATACATTTTCCACATAAATAACAACATAGTTATTGCCATAGCAGCTATCATTAAAGTAGTCATGTAAAACCGAGTAATACTATTGAATACATGGCTAAATGCTTCAAGATTTAAAAACATGACCAAATACATGATTACGAATGAAACAGCCATTATTACGGCAAATTTCACGTACGGGTTTTTCTTTGTGTGCTGGTTATTTTCTTGCATAGTTTTATATTTTAAGTAAGGTTAATTCATATTAATTTACAATCATTTTATTCATCCATTCTATAAGTTCCGTCTTTTGTTGCGGACTGAGCTTTGCATCTTGATGCAGTATGGTATAAGATGAAAGAGGCATTTCGTTATCTTCAATTTGACTTACAATTGATTTTAATTTACTTTTTTTCCTTCGCTCAGAATAGGCGTCCCATTCGCTAAAGTTTAGTTCTGCCTTGCCTTCCCCAATATGACTTTCTAAAAACCAAGCTACCGGTTGGACTTTATTATACCACGGATAATAAGTGTTGTTACTGTGACAGTCGTAGCAGGAAGTTTGTAGGGTATTGGAAATGTTTTGAGGAGCACCGGTAACTACTAAAAAATCAGTTGTAGGCACACTAGTACTTTGATTGCGTTTTGCGGGAATAAATTGAATTCCCACAAACACAGCCACTAAAATCAGTAAGATGATTTTAAAAATTTTCATTTAGTTAATTTGCTTTTTTACACTACCACAGGTTAGCATTTTTGAACCATAGTACGGGTTTTTAATTTCTTTGACTTCACTTAACCAAAGAGCTCCTTTGTTGTTATTTGCCATTGGACAAAAATCTTGATAAATCACCTTGTCTGTTCCAAGAAGTGCTACTAAATCTGTGATGTCTAGACTTAATGCTTCAAAATGTTCTCTTTGGTGGTCGATATTACTTTTTACAATATGTTCTGCATGCTCTTTCGCACTTTCTTGAATTTCTATGTATTCTTTATGTGCTTCTTTTGATAGTTTTGACATATCAAATTTCGACAATGCAGCTAAAAGAGCGTTTCCACCTTTGGCTGTGTTCGCTTTACTATCTGCAACTAAACCATTTTTGATTTCAAAATAAGCATCTAAAACCGCTGCTGTTTCCCCATTTTTAGTATTGTTTTGGGTAATTTCTCTTTCAGGTGAGGCTGTACCTGCTGAATGATCGTGTCCTTCGTATGATTCCTTGTGCATTCCTTTATCCTGCATCGCGTGTTCCACATTCTCCTGCGTTTCACTCTCTTGTGTTTTATTCTCTTTACAAGAAATTGTTGTAGTGATTAACGCTACTGCTAAAATTCCGATTACTTTTTTCATGATATTAAAATTTATTGATTACTAATTTAATTGTTTCTTTTACTTCTCCACATTTTAGCATGGATGCACCAAAATACGGGTTTACTACTTTGTTTTCTTTGCTCAACCAATTGGCTCCTTTATCGCTATTTGCCATAGGGCAAAACTGAACGTAAGCGGTTTCGGTTAATGGATTGAACGCTTTTGTCATCGCTATCATTACATTTGATATAGGTTCAAAAGGCATTCTTAATTCTTTTATGTCTTTAGAATGTGTAGCATGTAAGGTGTTTTTTTTAAGTTCTGTCTGGTAACTCATCCATACGTTGTGCGATGCTCCTTTAAAGACGCTCATGTTTATTTTGTCTAACGATTTTTGAAGTTCTAATAGCGCTTTTTTAGCGGTATTAAAATCATCTTTAGTCAATGCATCTTTGAAGTCAAAATAGTTTTTATATAAGGGTTGCAGACTTTTTTTAGCCTCTGCACTAATAGCGGTTTTGTCGTCTTTTAAAACTACTTTTTTATCATCACTCATCGTATTTGTTGTACCACCATGATTGTGTCCTGTACTTCCTGAACCACCTTCAAGATTCATCATGCTTGGTTTTCCTGCTAACTGTGCGGCTGCATCAACATTGAAAGTTCCATTAGCCACTATTTCTTCTCCAATTTCTAAACCTTCTTCTATGATGTAGTCGTTTCCTAATAAAGGTCCTAAAGTGACTTCTCTTAATTTGAAAGAAATACCGTTTTTAGATTCATTTTTTATGTAAACGATAGAGCGTTTCCCTGTCCACATTACAGCGGTCTTGGGTACACTAATAGTTGATTTTTTACTATCTACTTTTGTTTTTACCGTTCCGGATACGAACATTTCAGGTTTGAACTTTAGTCCACTGTTCGCTACTTCAATTCGTGCTTTGGCAACTCGTGTCGTTGGGTTTATAAATGGGTCGATGAAAGCAATTGTTCCTGAAAAAGATTCTCCTGGGAAAGAAGCTATTGTATAGTTTACCGTATTACCTTTTTTAATTAATCCCATATCGGATTCATATATTTCAAAACGTACCCATACTTTTGATAGATCTGCGACTTCATATAAGGTTTGTCCTTTTTCAAGGTAATCGCCTAATTCTACATTTTTTTTGATGATGTAGCCAGAGACATCGGCATAAATTGGAAACTGGTCTTGTTTTTTACCTGTTGAGATGATTTTGTTAATCGTTGCATCTGATACTTTCCAATTTTTTAATTTCATTTTTACAGATTCCAACAATTGTGGTTGAATGTCTTTGACACTATAGGCCTCAATTAATTCTTGTTGTGCACTTGCTAATTCCGGCGAATAAATATACGCTACGGTTTGTCCTTTTTTAACGTATTCGCCAACGAATGAAACAAAGATTCTTTCGATACGACCGGGAATATGTGAAGACTGACTGTAAAGTGTTTTTTCGTTTACTTCAATTTTACCATTTAGGGCAATTTCTTTAATGCCGTCCGTATTTCCGACTTTATAAGTAGAAATTCCTGCAATAATCATTGCTGATTCTGACATGCTGATGGCATCTGGGTCAGCTGCCTCAGTATCGGACTCTAATGGTATCAAATCCATACCACATATTGGGCAATCTCCGGGTTCAGGTTGTCTAATTTGTGGATGCATCGAACACGTCCAAACCTCGGCTTTAGCGCTTACTTCTGTTGTTTGTTCTTCTTTTTCTGTATCACTACCGCTGAAGAACAAAGCGCCTAAAATAAACCCAATCACTAAAGTAATTAAAGCTACTATTTTTGTTTTTTTATCTATGTTCATGATTAAAATTGTTTTGCTGTTAAATAATCCAATTCAGCTAATTTGATGTAAAAAGTACTTGTACTTGACAGCTGCATTTTTTGATACTTCAATAATTCTTGTTGCATCCGCAAGACTTCTTCAAAATCTTTGTTTGAATTGCTGTAATAGGAGAACAGCAAGTTTAAACTTTTAGAGAGTGTTGTTACTTGCCCTTCATATAATTTAAGTAAATCACGTTCTTTCTCTAATTCAAAAACAAGTTTGTAGTACGTCCCATTCAGTTTGTTTTCACTGGCTTCTTTTTGAAAAGAATAGCTTTCTTGCATTAATTTAGCTTCGCTCACTGCTGCATTATACTTCTTTCTAAAAATGGGTAAACTGACCGTTAACATTGGCATAATCATGTCTTTTCCTTCATTATTCATACCGCTACCCATAAAAACGTATTCTACTCCAATACCAAAATTTGGTAAACCTTGTTTTCTGGCTATTTCAATTCCTACTTCTGAAGCTCGCTTTTTCAATTCCAACTCTTGCAGCAGCGGGTTTGTCGCGATAGATTCCTTGCGGTATCCAAGAGGTAATTCAATCACATTGAGTTCTTGCACCATTTCGATTTTTTCATCATACTTTCTGTTGAGTATGCTGTTGAGCCATGATTTAAGAGCAGGTTCTTGTTTGTTTAAAATTTCCAAATTAGTTTGCGATTCCTTAATCATAATATCTACCCGCAAAACATCCACTAATCCTGTAGTTCCATTTTGAAATTTTGCATTAGCAATATTCTTGTAGGATTCTAAAATCTTAATGTTTTCTTGCTCGATGTTTTTCATTTTATTTAGTTCGTACAAAGGATAGTAAACAGTCGCGACTTGATAAAACAACTGGCTTTTTGAGTTCAAAAAAGCTTGGTATTTACTTTCTGCCAATAAGGTTGAAGCATTTTTCTGCGCTTTTAAAGTGCCAAACCAAGGAAACATTTGTGACAAGGTCAGTCGCATGTTTTCAGGAGATGCTGGTGAAACGAGATACTCCATTGTAAGACTTGGGTCAGGTAAGGCGCTTACTTGTGTCACTTTTTGCAGTGAAGCCTCAAACTCTTTGTACTTTGCTTTTAGTTCCGGATTATTTTCCGACGCAATGGTATAAAATTCATTGATAGATTGCGCTTTAACGTTGAAAGCAATAAGTAGCAGTGGTATAATTAGTATTTTACGCATTTCTTTTTTCTTTATTTTTAATAACCGTTTCTCTCCAATACGCCTGTAACACCGGCACTACAAACATGGTCATGATTTGAATGGTCATACCACCGAATGTTGGAATTGCCATGGGTATCATAATGTCAGAACCTTTACCTGTTGAGGTTAAGACTGGAAGTAGGGCAATAATCGTTGTCGCTGCAGTCATTACTGCAGGTCGCACTCGCATTTTACCGGCTTCAACAACGGCGTTACGCACTTCTGTTACCGTTTGTGGATTTTTTTCTTCAAAAACTTGATGAATATAAGAACCCATAATTACACCATCATCTGTTGCAATTCCGAATAATGCAATAAAACCAACCCATACCGCGACACTTAAATTGATGGGATGCATTTGAAATAAATCGCGCATGTTGACGTCTGCAACTGCAAAATTCATAAACCAATCCTGACCGTAGAGCCACAGCATTATAAAACCACCTGCAAAAGCCACAAATACGCCCGAAAAGTGAATGGAAGAAGCGATGATTGTTTTGAACTGGAAATACAGCAATAGGAAAATCACACCTAAACAGATTGGTATTACAATAGAAAGCCTTTTCATTGCACGAATTTGGTTCTCATACGTTCCTGAAAATTTGTAGTTAATCCCTTGAGGAACTTTTAATGCACCCGAATCAATTTTAGCTTGTATTGCTTTTTGTGCATCATTTACAACATCCACTTCTGCATAGCCATCGTTTTTATCAAACAGTACAAATCCTACTAAAAAAGTGTCTTCACTTTTGATGGCTTGTGGTCCTTTTTTGTATTCAAATTGTACCAATTGTCCTAAAGGAATTTGTGCACCTGTAGGAGTAGCTACTAAAATTTTACCCAAAGCTTCTGGACTGTCTCTTAATTCTCGTGGATAACGGACTCTTATTGGATAGCGTTCTCGTCCTTCAACTGTAGAAGCTATTTTCATTCCTCCAATAGCTGTTTCTATGGTTTGCTGGATATCTTCTACATTCAAGCCAAACCGAGCAATTTTTTCGCGGTCGATGTTCAGATGTAAATAAGGTTTTCCTACAATTCTATCTGCAAATACGGCTTCTCTCTTAACGGATGGAACTTCCTTAATAATGGATTCGAGTCGCAATCCAAACTCTTCAATGGTTTTTAAATCTGGACCAAAAACTTTTATCCCCATGGGAGCTCGCATTCCCGTTTGAAGCATTACTAAACGCGTTTCAATAGGTTGCAGTTTTGGAGCGGATGTCACTCCTGGAATTTTTGACGCTTTTACAATTTCATTCCAAATATCATCTGGAGATTTAATGATGTCACGCCAATTTCGATAGAACGTGCCGTCGTCATCTTGGATTAGATTTTTAATTGTAATGGCTTGTTTTAAAGCTTCATCATGCGTCAAACTGTCTCCCGATTTAGTAATAAATCGATTGTCATCGTCTGTTTTGAATCGCATTCGATGGCCTTTATCATCCAAAATATATTCAGGCTTGTAATTGATAATATTCTCATACATAGAAATCGGTGCGGGGTCTAATGCACTTTCCACACGACCTAATTTACCAACAGCCATATCCACTTCGGGAATATGATTTAGAATCATATCGAGTTGGCCAACTACCTTTCTATTTTGTTCCACACCGGCATGTGGCATTGAGGTGGGCATTAATAAATAACTTCCCTCATTCAAAGTTGGCATAAATTCAGAACCTATTCCTGGAAAGGCATGCGAAGGTGTCGACCAAATTTTAGTGTTTCTAATATTGAATCCTAATTTATCAAAACCTTTTGCCACCACTCCAAATGTGCTGTCAAAACCTATCCATATTATAATTCCAAACAGTAATGTAACTAGTGGAAGCATCAAGAATTTTCCTTTGTTTTCAAGACACCATCTTAATACAGGTTCATAATACTTAACAATCGCCAATAGTGCAGAAAGAATAATTCCTAAAAGTACAATTACAAATAGATAATTCCCTATTACACTAATTTGTGGGCCTAAAGGCATCCATTCTTGTGTTAGAAAGAAGGAAATAATGAACAGGACGAGTACTAAATTAAAATGTTTAGTGTAGGACTGATATTTTTCAGGTATTCTTTGATTGAAGAGGTCATAAATACCCATCAAAGTCAAGGCTAGTGGAAGCCAAATCTTAAAATAGATACTTAATAATATTCCTATGGAAATGAATACATATCCCCAAAAACGTTTCACTCTTTTCTTATCGAAATCAATTCCAAAAATATAGTTAGCTAAAGAAGGCAGTACTACTAAACCTAAAACAAAAGCACCCAACAACGCGAATGTTTTAGTAAATGCTAAAGGTCTAAATAATTTCCCTTCGGCAGATTCCATCATAAAGACAGGAATAAAACTGACTACTGTTGTGGCTAAAGCAGTTGTAATTGCCGAAACAACTTCGGTAGTGGCTTCATAGATTACCTGCATTAATTTTGCACCACTGACCCCTTTGTTTTCTGGCATCTCTAGGTGCCTAATTATATTTTCAACAAATATAATTCCAACATCAACCATTACTCCAATAGCAATCGCAATTCCTGAAAGCGCAACTACATTGGCATCCACACCAGCATAGCGCATCACTATAAAGGTTAATAGTACACCAACGGGAAGAAGACTTGAAATAATTAAAGAAGCTCTTAAATTAAAAACTAAAAGTAAAACAACTATTATACTGATTAAAACTTCGTGTGAAAGAGCAGTTTCTAACGTGCCAATTGTTTCGTGGATTAATTCTGTACGGTCGTAAAAGGGAATAATAGTGAGTTGACTTACGACACCATTTGCTAAAGTTTTTTTCGGCAATCCGGATGCTATTTCGCTAATTTTTGTTTTGACACCATTAATTACCTCTAATGGATTAGAACCGTAACGTGCAATTACAACACCTCCAACAGCTTCAGCACCACCTTTGTCTAAAATACCTCTTCTCGTTTCTGGGCCTAATGCAACTACACCAATATCTTTAATACGAATAGGCACATTATCTTTCACAGCTACGACTGCTAATTCAATGTCTTCTACCTTTTTGACATACCCTAAACCTCTGACTAAATATTCGGCTTGGTTAATTTCAATTGTTTTTGCACCAACATCTTTGTTTGATTTTTGGACGGCGGTCATTACCTGCATCAAACTTATATTGTAGGCTTTCAATGCATCTGGATTCACATCTACTTGATATTCTTTAACAAATCCACCAATTGATGCGACTTCAGAAACACCTTTTACGGCATTTATACCATATTTTATATAGAAATCCTGTGCCGTTCTAATTTCTTGCAAATCCCAACCACCGGTTGGATTCCCGTCTTTATCTCGACCTTCAACAGTGTACCAGTATACTTGCCCTAAAGCAGTTGCATCTGGACCTAACGATGGTTTTACATTTTCAGGTAAAAGGCTACTAGGTAGTGAGTTTAGTTTTTCAAGTATTCTAGAGCGTGACCAATAAAATTCGATGTCGTCGTCGAATATGATATAAATGCTGGAGAAACCAAAAATAGAATTACTTCGAACCGACTTTACGCCTGGAATGCCCAGCATATAAGTGGTCAAAGGATACGATATTTGGTCTTCGATATCTTGCGGAGAACGACCTTGCCATTGCGTAAACACAATTTGTTGATTTTCTCCAATGTCTGGAATTGCATCAACAGACACTGGGTCAGATGGGATAAATGGAATGTTCCATTTAAAAGGAGCCGTGGCAATACCCCATACAATTACAACTGCAAGAATCAACACAGTTACTAATCTGTTTTCTAGGAAATATTTTATTATTTTATTTAACATATACTTTGTGTAAAAAGCCTACTTATAGGACCTTATTTATGATTACTGTAACTAAACTTAAAATGTCTTTTGTAATAGTAAAGCAGTTCGGCATTACGATTCAAAACAATGAATATCATTAGTAGTAGTAGGCTTTAGACCATATTATTTTGAGTACAGTTTTTGTTGAATTATTTTCACGACTTAGTAATTAATTCATTTCTGCGCTCTTCCTATGGAGAATGGTTAGTCTTATGAGTACTTCCACACTGATGCATTACTTTGTATGGATTTATAATCTCTTTCACGTTGCTTATCCAATAATCCGTTTTACCATTACCATGCAGTTCACAATACTCATACTATTGGTTTTGGTTAGTGCCAAAAGTTTTAATTAATTATAGTTTCTACTGTCTTACCACAGCTTATCATTTGTGAGCCGTAATATGGGTTTTTGATATTGTTTTCTTTGCTTAACCAATTGGCTCCTTTTCCTCCATTTGCCATCGGACAAAATTGATAATAAACTGGAGTTTCATATTTGGAAACTTTTATTAAACTGTACATGTTTTTTGATAGAGAGAGGAACAATGTTCTTTGTTTTTTGATGTCCTGTGTTTCAGAAATACCCTTGGAATCGACCTTTAAATCTTTCAACACTTGCATAAAAGCCATGTGAACATCCATTGATAGCGCGTCCATTTTTACATCACTTAAGGAAGTTAGTATCACTTTTGAAGCATTTGAAGCAGTTTTGCTGTCCGTATTCGTTAATGCATCTTTCAATAAGAAGTAATTGTCGAAAGTTGCCGTTAATGGACTCACTATTTGTTGTTCAGAAGTTGTTGCGCCAGTGTGGTTAGAATGCGCATTTTGGTTCATATCCATTTTAGGTTCTACCACTGTAACTTTAGTTTTGGCCGCTCGGTCGTATTGACAACAACCGTGAAGTGTGTTGTAAGCTGAATCAGGCGCAAGAAATTTTTCACTGTCGTAACCTGCTAGAGCGATACGTTTTAGTATTTCATCTGGATTTGTTTTTTGCGAATCATAAGTTAAAACAGCCAGTTTAGTGTCTTTATTCCAA
Organism: Flavobacterium sp. TAB 87; assembly: GCF_001529295.1. Lineage (GTDB taxonomy): Bacteria > Bacteroidota > Bacteroidia > Flavobacteriales > Flavobacteriaceae > Flavobacterium. The sequence goes on along the minus strand of NZ_LLWK01000022.1, from coordinate 7,447 downwards.
TCCACTTTGGCTACTTTATTAATGTTACCTGCTTTTTCTATTGTGGATTTACACATATCGCAGTTTCCAAATATTTTAGTGGTTTCAGTTTGTGCATTTTTAATTTGCGCATTAGAAATTGTGGCTGACAACAATAGGATTATTGCTGTCACCATTTTTTTTAGTGAGTTCATTGTGAAAATAATTTGAAGTTGAAACAGGCTAGAGCTTAACTAAATAATAGCAATGACGCCAATATTTAATAATTTTAAAAAGCTGAGAAAAAAATGATTTTAAAGGATGATTTGCTTTAATTTTGACGCACTATTGGCTGTCAAAGATTAGATTTATCCTATTTTAGGAATAAGCCAGATTGAAGAGTAACCAGCAGAAGTGAAGGATACTGATTGATGAAATTTTTGTTTTTCAGTAGAAAAATTAAAAATATCATCTTGAATTTCAAATTGTACTGCAGATGTAATTCCAATGTTTACGGAGGTGCTACTACATAAAGCGTGTCCACATTTACCATTACAACCGTTGTGATTTTTACCGTTTGAATGAGAATTATTATCGCAACAATCTTTCTTTTCAATTGAAGACGACATCTCTTTATCGCAGGATTTTTTTGAGGAATTATTTTCACAAGCAATAGTTGAAGTTGGCATCAGTAAGAAGCCAAATAGAACTATTAATAAAATGTGAAATTTTTTCATTTGGAGTTTATATTAATCAAAAGTAATAAAATTTTATCGGACATGCTAACTTAGCCTACACAGAAAGTTAAGAAATAATCTTAATTTTAGCCTATGGAAGAAGTCCGCAAAATTTATGACAAAGCTTTTAAAGAAAAAGCCGTTCAATTGAGTTATGAGAGAACAAATGTATCAGAACTGGCAAGAGAGGTGGAAATAACAAGTCCCCAATTACATACAGACCGCAAAAGTTCGAGGAATTTGGAGAAGGAAGTTTTCTAGGGAAAGGAAATTTAAAACTCACTCCCGAGCAAGAAAAAATCCGCGAAATGGAGAAAAGACTCAAGGATTCCGAGTTAGAACGTGATATATTAAAAAAAACAATCGGCATTTTTTCCATGAGCGGTCGATGATTTATAGTTTCATTAAAAACAATGAACAAGTATTCCCGATTAAAAAAATGTGCAAAGTTCTACAAGTGAGTAGTGGAAGTTATTACCGATGGAAAAAACAATCAATTACCGCAAGACGACAGCTAAAAATTATTTTAAAAGAACAGATAACATTGATTTATTTTGCAGCGAAACAAAGATATGGAAGTCCTAGAATAACATTGGAATTACAGCATTTAGGTTATAAAGTTTCACTAATTACAGTTGCAAAATATATGAAAGAACTTGGCTTGCGAAGTAAATTAAGCAAAAAGTTCAAAGTTACAACCAACTCAAATCATAATTATTTAGTTGTCGAAAATGTATTAAATAGAGAGTTTATTGTAAAAATGCCTTCAAAAGTTTGGGTTTCGGATGGGAACCTTAGAATTTGAAAACGTAAATTATTTCGACCATAAAGACTTAGGGAAGTATGTGTTTTATTCAAATGATGAACTAAAAAGCGATAATTATAATGATAAAGGATTCAATAATTTTGATCTATATTTTAACGAAGAAGGGAATTACTACCCCGATTGCAAAGCTAAAAAACTAGCATTTCGTATAAAAATGTATTTAGATTAGTATATTTAATTATCTCATTCAGCTGCACAAAATCATCGTTTAGTCCAAGTATTCCTAAACTCACATATTTGTTTGCTTCATTTCGCTAATTTCATTTCTAATAACAAAATGTGTTTTGTAGTTTATAAGTAAAAAAATATTTAAGTTTAATGCAACACTATTTTTGTCGCAAATATACCCTATATTTGCGACAAAAATAAATAAAAAATACTATGCAAAGCACTGATGATAAAGTAATTGCTAAAATAAAAAAAGCCAAGGGGGGGGCGCTGTTTTTTACTGAATATTTTTTAGCTTTTGGTACCTCAAAAACAATAGCCAAAGCATTAGAAAGATTAGTTAAAAAACAAGAAATCACAAGAGTAGCTCGTGGTATTTATGCACGTTTACAAACTCATCCAGAATTAGGAACACTATATCCATCTACAGAAGCTATTGCACAAGCCATTGCCAAAAGAGATAAAGCACGCATCATTCCAACGGGCAGTATGGCACTAAACGCACTCGGTCTTTCTACACAAGTTCCGATGAACGTTGTATATCTTACAGACGGTGCAGCTCGAAAAATTACAATTGGAAAACGAAAAATAGTATTTAAAAAAACAGCACCAAAAAGTTTAGCCACAATTGGTAAAATCAGTGGTTTAGTAATTCAAGCGGCAAAAGAAATAGGCAAGGATAAACTATACGAACACGAAATAGAAATCATAATCAAGCAACTTAAAAAAGAGGAGCCATACCGTTTAGAACACGACATAAAATTGGCTCCAGAATGGATAAGAATAATAATGCGACAAGCACAAACTACAATAAATAATGAGTAATTGGTTAAAAACACCGGATAGCACAAAAGTAAACGCCTATACACAAATAAGCGAAAAGACAGGAATAGCTGTTGCAGCCGTTGAGAAAGATTGGTGGGTAGTACAAGTATTAGCCGCTATTTTTGAAATGAGCGTGGGCAAATATTTAGTATTCAAAGGCGGAACATCATTAAGTAAAGCTTGGGGCTTGATAGACCGTTTTTCTGAAGATGTCGATTTAGCTATAGATCCAAAGTTTTTAGGTTTTGAAGGACAATTAAAGAAAAAAGACATTACAGCTTTACGTAAAGCAGCCAATCAATACATTACGAATACTTTTTATCCAGAACTTAAAGAAAGAATGGCAGAAAAAGGATTTGGCAATGTGACTTGGGATATAATAAACACACAAGAATCCGACCAAGACCCAAAAATAATCCTGCTTTATTATCCAAACGTAATAGAATCAGTTGGGTACATACAACCCAAAGTGCAAATCGAAATAGGCTGCCGATCCTTAAGAGAACCACTAAAAATAGTAGAATTCAATACACTAGTTGACCAATACTACCCACAGGCAAGTTTCGCAATGCCAGCAATACAGATACCAACAGTGCTGCCAGAAAGGACATTTTTGGAGAAAATTTTTCTATTACACGAAGAATTCAGCAAACCAACACAAGCAATCCGAGTAGAAAGATTAAGCAGACATTTATACGATGTGTACCAACTCTCAAAAACCGAAATAAAACAAAACGCAGTAAACGATACTGAATTGTACGAAACCATTGTAAAACACAGATACAATTTCACTAGAATTAGCAAAGTAAATTACAACTTGCATCAACCAGAATCCATCAATCCAATTCCACCAAATGAAGTAATAAAAGCGTGGGAAGCAGATTACAACACAATGCTTTCAGAAATGATTTACGGTGATGCACCAACATTTGAAGAATTAATCCAAGAACTTAAACTTTTACGAACTGAAATAAACAATCTGAATTGGAAAATGCAAACTATGTTTGCTATGCCTAACCAGGAGTGACCATAAATTCCGAAAAACTATTTTTCATGATAAAAAAGAAACTTGATAGTTTCGAAGAATTAGCACAAATAGAAAGAGGTTTTGCAGCTTAATCTTCATATTGTTTAACCCCTGATTTCAATCGGTTCATAATTTTATCTTGTAGATGAGCCGGTGCAATTACCTTTACACTTTCACCATAACTCAAAATCATCCGTTCTAATTCATAATTTAGGATTACTTTAATTTTTAACTCTAGTGTGTTTTCACCAATCCATTTATGCTTTTGAGTTTCATGTATGGACTTATTGGCCATATACTTTCCGGTGAGTTGATTGAAATGTAAAACCACCTCTTCTATGGGTTCATTTTCTGGTTTGCTCACACCAATCATATCACTAAAATACTCTCGCCAGTCGATAGTTTCATTTATAGTAAAAGGTACAGGACTATTTATTACAGAAACAATTCTATCAATAGCAACATTCCAGTCCCATTTGAAGCTTTCTGGATGAAAACCAAATAAAAACCACCGATTATTATATTCTTTAAGATAATGTGGATGAAAAATATAAGTACTAGCTTCTTCTGAATTAAAACCTTGGTAAGTAATTTCCAAGGCCGTTTTATTTTGAACGGCATTATAAAGAATACTAAAATGTTCAATTCCTTTTAAATCTTGAGAACTGTCAAAACCAATAAACGGTTTCTCATCAGTTGACACTTTCAAATCAGTTTTTAATTTCGCTATAATCTCTTGAATTCCATCAAACTGTGGCATTCCCTCAAACTGTGAGAGCACTTGAATAGCGGCTTGAAGTTGTTCAATATCTCCATCGTTTAAAGGAGCATTTCGAATAGAATAATTTATGTCAGTATAGCGAAAAATTCTTTTTTTACCTTCAAATAAATCTTCCAACTTAATAGAATACCCTTTCTCACTTTTCATAAATGCGATATCATACTGCAATTGACGTTTATTTATACAATCTCTTTCAATTTCCTTATTATCTGCAGCACGATTAAATTCGATCAATTGATTATTTACATCTTTAAGTAACGTGTCTAAAGTAAATTCCCTTTTAAAGTTTCTAAAACAACTATCTAATATCCTGTGACGTGTCGATGGACTTATTTTTCGTGTCATATATGTAAAGTTATCTTTTAGCTGCTGTAAATATAATTTTTTCTGTGCACTTGTTTTGCATACTTGCCGAGTATCTTTGTAATGAAAATAAAAAGAAAGTCAATTTAATATAAATAATTGTTTAACCTAATTCATTTTGATATGAAGAATTCTGATCAGGAAGATTTGATAGATATAATTGCAGATGCAATTAAAGCTATTTTAAAAATCCTTAGTAAATAGTTTCGATTTATTCGGTGAATATTGTCTAACCTTGATTAATGTGTTTTTTATAAAACACATTAATCAAAAAACGAATCTTTCCAAATTTAATGATAGCCAAATAAGATTTAAAGGTGCAATAAAATTATTTACTACATTTAAAATTATAATTTTTTCTGTACACCTGTTTTGCATACTTGCCAGATATTTTGTAATGAAAATTAAAAACAAACCAAATCAATATAAATAATTGTTTAACCTAATTCATTTTGATATGAAGAATTCTGATCAGGAAGATTTGATAGATATAATTGCAGATGCAATTAAAGCTATTTTAAAAATCCTTAGTAAATAGTTTCGATTTATTCGGTGAATATTGTCTAACCTTGATTAATGTGTTTTTTATAAAACACATTAATCAAAAAACGAATCTTTCCAAATTTAATGATAGCCAAATAAGATTTAAAGGTGCAATAAAATTATTTACTACATTTAAAATTATAATTTTTTCTGTACACCTGTTTTGCATACTTGCCAGATATTTTGTAATGAAAATTAAAAACAAACCAAATCAATATAAATAATTGTTTAACCTAATTCATTTTGATATGAAGAATTCTGATCAGGAAGATTTGATAGATATAATTGCAGATGCATTTAAAGCTATTTTAAAAATCCTTAGTAAATAGTCTCGATTTATTCGGTGAAGATTGTCTAACCTTGATTAATGTGTTTTTTTACAAAAGCGCATTAATCAAAAATAACTAAAATTTAATTACAGCATTACTAAAGCTTGATCGTATAATTTCAATCATAATCATCATAAAATATAACCGAATATAAGTTGATCTATCGTATTATGGAAATTGAAACTAATTATTTTTTCTCCAATAGAGCAACTTATAGATTAAAATTAACAAATCTGAGAAATAAAAGAAAATGACACTACCTGACTCCGCAATAAGTGAACTACAATTAGCTAAAAATTTAGTGGAAAATCCTGGAATGGCAGCCAAAATTACTAATTATATTGGGAAACCACTTGAAATGGGATTAGAAAAATTGCCCAAAAACTGGCAGAAAAAAATTGGAACAATTACAGAAGCTGCTTTACTAAAGGCTTCTGAAGCGGCCATATTTACAATTAATAATGTGCCTGGTAAAGCATCTTCAAATAATTGGCATAAATTGGGTGTTGCTGTATCTGGTGGTCTTGGCGGATTTTTTGGTCTTCCAGCTTTAGCGATTGAGGTTCCAGTATCTACGACAATAATGCTTCGTTCTATTGCCGAAATTGCCCGTTCGCATGGGGAATCCATCTCAAATATGGAAACAAAACTAGCCTGTTTAGAAGTCTTTGCACTTGGAGGCAATTTGAAAACGGATGATTGCACTGAAAGTGGCTATTTTGCCGTACGGACACTTTTAGCAAGAACAGTCTCTGAATCCGCTGAATATATTACTGTGAAAGGTCTTACAGAAGAAGGCTTACCCATAATCTTACGATTATTAACAAAAGTAGCCGAAAGATTTAGCATTCAAATTTCTGAAAAAGCTGCTGCACAAGCCGTTCCTTTAGTTGGAGCTGCGGGTGGAGTCCTAATCAATACTATTTTTATCAATCATTTTCAAGATATGGCAACAGGCCATTTTATTATTCGAAAATTTGAAAGATTTTATGGAAAAGAACAAACAAGACAAATATATGATGAATTACCTAATCTTGGATAATTTATAAATAAATTCTAATAACAGCTGAAGAGCCCCACAAGGTGAGCACACAATCTGATGCTGTTTTGTATTTTTTTGCGAAAATTAGATCGTACAATGGATAAATTTCTCAATTCTAGCAATACAGGATCAACTAGATTAACTAAGTATTAAATTTATTTTTAAAATTAAGCATTGATAGCCAAATTCAGAATAACTTTTTAGGCTTTTTAAAGAGCCAAAAGTTATTTCCGAATTACTTTATATTAAACTAATAACATCTCTTAATATCTTCTATAATTAACTATCAAGCGTTAAATAGGTATGTATAGCCCTCAATCTACTTTTTCATTTCACTGATAGAAAATTTATAAAGATGTAGTAAGTGTAGTAAATGTAGTTGAAAAAGAAAAAGATATTTTACAGTATGTAAATCGGGATTGAATAATTGGTGAGAATAAATAGAAATATTTAAACCTTAATTTTGAAAAAGTGTGAATATAGTGTGAACACTAAAAACAAAAAAGGGTTCCAATCTCTTGGAACCCTTATAAACTCTAGTGACCCCAAAAGGACAAATTACGCACCTTTTTATGGAGGATTTAAAGCTATTGGCTTATTATATGTAGATATTATCTTTCATTGGCTTTATGAATTTGGTTTGGATGTCTTGTTGGGGATTTATCTGTTTTTGGGAATGTGAATTAGTCAATGAAAAATTTGTACGTACTAATTAAAAAATCATAAAAGGTCAAGAAATAACCTTAAATGTAATCCGTAAAATTTAAGAGAAAGTTTTTAATTAAGTGATGAGAGAACAAATGTATCAGAACTGGCAAGAGAGGTGGAAATAACAAGTCCCCAATTAC
>NZ_LLWK01000021.1 GCF_001529295.1 Flavobacterium sp. TAB 87 | reverse complement strand
TTTGCTTAATTTACTTCGCAAGCCAAGTTCTTTCATATATTTTGCAACTGTAATTGCTTCGCCTGTTCGAGCAAGCTCTCGGGTCTTGAAACTTTAAAACCTAAATGCTGTAATTCCAATGTTATTCTACGACTTCCATATCTTTGTTTCGCTGCAAAATAAATCAATCTTATCTGTTCTTTTATAATAATTTTTAGCTGTCGTCTTGCGGTAATTGAGGTTGCTAACAACGTGGGAGGGTTATTTAGAGATCACATCATTAATAACGGTACTCTTACTGAAGATTTCTTAAAAAAGAATTTGCTACTTCCAATACCAGCAGATGAAATAAATAGAAATGAAAATATAAATCAAGCAGATCAAAACTTCGGATACTAATACAATCCTATTACATTCAGATAATCAAATTATTACAACAAGAGACCGTTCTAAAAGAACGGTCTCTTTATATTAAAAGAACATGTTATAATTAAAAATCTAGAAAGATTTTTAATTAATATAGGACTATTTGATTATTTTTTTAATGTCAAATAAGTGAAAGTCCTTTTCTTAATTTGCAATTCAGCAGTACATAACATAAATCTATCCTGTATTATAAACCCACAAAATTTACTAAATGCTTTTAAAGTAAATGAAACGTAATGCGTAATCACTGTTACTAGACTAAATTCTTTCTTACTGAGTTTCGAGTCTTTGAGATTATTGATCTCACAAATGCTAAAAGGACAAATAAGGGCTTTTAAATTTGATTCTACTTCTCTTTTTTAATCTAAAAATCACGACTTAAAAATCATGCTCGTCATCAAAGAATTGACTTATTTTCTTTTTCGAGTAATCTCAATTTTTTACTAATTCGCTGAGCAGTCATACCAATTGCTTCGGTAAATGTTGGAAACGCCAGTTCCAATTCTGCAATTTCATGAATTTGCATCTTCGCAACAATGCAAGTGGCGGCGACTTGAATCACCTCTGCGGAATAGGATCCTAAGACGTGTACTCCTAAAAGTAATTTACTCTTTCTATCAACAATCAGTTTGCAAAATCCATCCGTTCTTCCATCCATCACTGCCCTTGGTAACCCAGTATAATCTACAGTTTCTATTATGCAATCGTGGTCTATTTTGGCTTGATCTTCGGTCATGCCTACCGATCCGTATTCTGGTTCTGTAAAACTACCCGTTGCAATGGCTTGCGGATTATAAATTCTTTTCGCACCCATAACTGCATTTTCAGCAGCGACCCTGGCCTGATGTGCTGCACTTTGTACAAACATACTGACTCCATTTGCATCACCAGCAACCAATATTTCTGGCACATTCGTTTGTAAATATTCATCTATCTTAATGTATGGTCCGTTCATTTCCACCCCTGCAACCTCAAGCTTTAATCCTGAAACATTTGCCGGCCAACCTACCATAAGGAATACTGCATCTGTTTCCAGCGCGTCTCTCTGTCCGTTTTTAGTGAAAGAAACTTTCAGCTTGCCATTTTCTTTTTCGATAGAATCGCACCCAGTTTCTGTCAATACATTCATTCCTCTTTTTAAAAACGCGGCTTCCAGTCGTCTGGAAATATCTTTATCACTTGGTGGAGAAAGGCGGTCGGCAAATTCTACAATGTTAACTTCAGCACCAAAATCAATGAGTATTGAGGCCAATTGACAACCTGTAGCAGAGCCACCAACAACTGTTACTCGTTTAGGCAACTCTTTCATTTGCCACAAATCATGGAATGAAAGCGCCAATTCATTACCCGGAATAGATAATTTTCGTGGCTTACCACCAACGGCTAGAATAATTTTATCTCCGGTAAATTGTCTTCCATCTGAAATCTCTACCGTATTTCTATTGACAAAATGAGCGGGGCCTACTTCATCAATAACTGTTATTCCCTGTTCTTTAACTATTGAAGTCAGATGCCACACTTCATTGGCGTGCGCTGCGACACGATTTGCGCTTGCTATGGCCTCTCCAAAATTCACCTTGGGAAGATTGCCTTCCAATCCAAATTGTGAATATAATTTTGCGTCTGAACGTAAGCGTGCTGCTCTCGCGAGAGTTCGAACAGGAGCTGGACCTTCATTAAAGGCAGTTCCACCTAATTTATTACTTTCTAAAATGGTTACCTCTGCCCCAAGTTCTTGAGCTCGTAAGGCAGCCTGTACTCCAGCTGGTCCTCCACCTACGACAATAATTTTCTGTCTGCGATGTGAATTATTTAAGTTTTCACCTTCTTCCATCATTATATTTTTATAAATTATTTCTAAATTCATTACGAAAGCACATAAATTTTTAGTAAAAATTAAAGCAGTATAACTGTTATTAGAATGATAACTACATGAGTGCTTGCAACAAGCGCTTCATTTATTAAAAACGTATAATTAAGATAAAATAAGCCTCTGCAGAATTTCTGGCAGAGGCTTAAAATTTGAAAAAATTACTTTAAAAGAATAATATCTTTATCTATTTTAAAGATAAGATTTATCAAGTAAATTAAAATTATTACATTCTCATTTACATATCTAAAGTCTGTTCTCCACCTCCATTAATAAAGATAACTTGTCCGCTCGTCCAACTGGAAATAGGCGATGCGAAATATAAAACTGCTCCCGCAATGTCTTCCGCCTCGCCTAATCTGTGAATTGGCGTATGTTTCAGCATTGCTTTTTCTAATTCTGGCGTTAGTACCGTACTTAAAGCAGCAGTTCTTGTTGCTCCAGGACCAATTGCATTTACGCGAATATTATTTGGACCATAGTCATAAGCCAAATTTCTGGTCATATGATTAATTGCTGCTTTAGACGAAGCGTACGCACTAATTGCTGGACTCTTATTAATAGATGCCATTGATGACATGTTAATAATGCTTCCGTATCCTGCTTTTCCCATGTGTGGTGCAACCAATTGGCATAATCTCCACATGCTAAAAACGTTCATATCGAACACTTTTTTAAATTGTGCTACTTCGATATCGTAGGGACTTTCTTTTCCCGCTCCTCCTCCACCAACGTTGTTGACCAAGATTTCAATGCTTCCAAAATGTTCAATCGTTTGGTCTACTAAATTCACTAATGCTTCGTCTTCCAAAACGTTACAATCAATTGCGATTGATTTCCCTCCATTATCATTTATAGATTGAGACGTTTTTTTTGCAGCTTCCAAATTGTAATCCGAAACGACCACGTTGGCACCAAAAGCTGCTAGCATTTCGCAACATGCTTGTCCAATTCCTCCAGCTCCACCAGTAACGATGGCTGTTTTTCCTGTTAAGTCAAATAACTTTTTTGTGTCCATTTTATTGATTTTTGATTAATTAAATATTTTTATATTTTGTATAGTCAGCCACGGCTTTATATGATGGCAAAGAAATACGATCATTAGCTTCATTTCCAGCAATTCAACGAGAAGCCATTTTCACAATTATTATTTTTTAAGCGGAATCGATGTATATGGCTGGTCCATGACCAACTATTGTTCAATAAACATCGCAGCTATTTTTAAAACACGTTGGAAGATCCAAGAAAAATCAAAAACTTAATTTCATTTTTTTTATTTTTTTTCTTCAGAAATGATACTTTCTTTCAATGTCAAATAATTTACAAAACCAGAAACTAATCCAGCAATAACACCGATAATAATGATGCCGACCACCAAAGATACAGCTACGGTTCCCATATATTTTTGCCAGAGAACAGCCAATGAGGTTAAGATTCCGAAAGTTACAAAGCCATTTTTTAAAGCTAGAAGTACTGTATTTGGAAAAAAGGACATTTTCTTTTCTTTAATGCCGAAATAGGCGATAAAAGTTAAAATTACAGAAAGTGTAATTGCAAGCATCACGGCAGTTCCTAAAACTGTTTCGGTCGTATTGGTAATGGAATCAACCGAAATTGGAATAGTAGCTTTTCGTCTTAAAAGAAAATATTGTATTACAATATTAATGATAGCATTGATCACGCCCGTTTTTACAGCGCCTTTCATTAATTTAGATTTCATTTCTGTATTCATAAATTATTTTTTAATGATTGAAGAATAAAGCTTCTTAAACCGCTATGTAACTGATTAAATAGCATAAGAAGAACCTTTTAATCTCTTATCGCGAATTGTATAAGAGATAATTATCTAGTACTATAGAACAATAATATTTTAAAAAATAAGGTAAGCCGTACTTCCCGACGAATAAATATTATCGATATTTCTTCCATTAAGAACAGAAGCTACTTATACGTAAACATAAAGATTAAAGTTGTCTAATTTAGATATCGCACTCATTCCGGGCTTTACTAATCGCTACCTCGGTAATTCGAAAACAACTGTTGTTCCTGTTGTTATGGAAAACGTCTTATAACAATCTTCCAACTGCTTTTCATCTAGCAGTTTCTTATAATTTTTTTGATTATTAGAGATTGCTACTTCTTCTATAAAACTGCCATTAGTACGTTGCAGATTGAACCGCTCTCGTTTTTTACGTATACAAGAGTGCAAACACGAGAAGATGGAACTAAAAAAAATTCATGCTACTAAATTAAAATTCGTTTTTTTAGATTTATTCTGAACTTGGCATTTTCGATTTATAGACACCGCCACCATTTACCGTCAATTCTATTCCAGTGATCCAACTTGCAGCTTCGCTCAGTAAAAAGGCCATCGCGTTGGCAATATCTTCTGGCAAACCACGTCTTCCCAAAACGATCTGTTTAACTACGTTATCAATCATTTCTGGTGTATATCCTGCTTCTAATGTAGAATCACCATTGTCTACCATTCCAATAATTAAAGAATTGAAACGTACTTCAGGTCCAGATGCCACAGCCATACTTCTCGACATATTCAGTAATCCCGCTTTTGCAGTGCTGTATTCTATAAACTCTGGTGAAGGTGTATTTCCAACCGCAGATCCACTAAAGAGAACTGCTGCATTTTTTTCTTTTACTAAATAAGGCATGGCAAGTCGGGTCAGGTTGTAAGCTCCCAAAGTATTAAGTTTGTAAGAATCGATCATTTTTTGAGAATCTGAACCCCATAAAGGTGTATTGGCCCCCCAACCTACATTGTTAATTACTGCGGAAATTTTACCAAATTTCTCTATGGTTTTAGTAATCATTAGTTCAATCTGCTTTTCGTCAGTTGCATCAATTTTTAATCCCAATGCTTCATTTCCTGTTTCTTTGGTAATTTCATCTGCAATTCTTTTTACACCTTCTTCATTCAAATCTCCAAGAACGACGTTAGCACCCAGCGATCCTAAAAAACGGGAAGCCTCACTACCAATGGCTCCAGCAGCACCAGAAATAAGAATTACTTTTCCTTTAAAATCATACATTTCATTAATTGTTCTCATCATAATTTATTTTAGTAAGGTGACTATATTTTTTAAAATAATTAAATTAAATGATCTCATTCATCTGCAAGATCGTTGATCTGATTGTGGGGATTTTTCGTTTTACTAAAAATTTTAACCCTAAATGTTTTTTAGTTGTAAAGAACGCTAAGCTTTAAATTGCAAGCCAAAAACGGAATATAAAAGGACGACAGGAATAATGAATGAATTTTTATTGAACTTAAAAATGGAGTTTTAACAATTAAATTTTGACGAAGAAAATCCATATATCGAGAATTAGATTTCAATTCGAATACAAAAAAATAAAATATCGTAATTAATTATGAAATTAATAAAATTTTATTAATTATAATATAGAATTATCAAATTTAATACTAAAAGACGGCATTGTAACTATTAGTTATGATAAGTGGTTTGCAGCCCATGAACGCTGCAGTAGAAATTGGTATTTTGTTACGCTGCATTTGTAAATAATTACACGTTTAAATTTCGATGTTGCACGTCTAAAAAAAAGTAATAAAATAAAAATTTAGAAGTGAGATTGGGGTGCGAACTTGGAGCTAATTTTAAATTTAAAAAATTACAAAAGACAATAAACCTATGCTAAATTAAAAATAAACCATTATTAAAGCTGTTCGTAAGAATCACTACTAATAAACATTCCATTATTTTCTTCCGACACTATGCCTAAAAATCGATCATAATGCTTCAGGATGTCTGATATTAATTCTTTTTTTGTAAAATACTGAATATCATAACTTTCACGTGTGTCTCCGAAATAGGCTTTCGGAAAAAATGTACCACTCGATTGAATGCCAGGAAGGTTATCTTCATCAATTACGTAAGTAGAAACATTTTTTGAGGTCGTTTCTACGCCATAAATAAAGTTGTTAATCACATCATATTTAATTTCCATTTCAATTTTAGATGGATCTGTTTTATAATTTATAGCAGCATCGATACCGTTTTTTACAAATTCTATCTGTAATTCAGCAAACGCTTCTTTAACCACTGTATTTATAAAAAAATCTACTGCTGAGCGGTCTTTGGTTGCTACTATTTGCTTTAGTCTATCTTTCCACAATCTTCCTGACCACGGAACTGTAGCTTTAGAGAAATTTCGATCGTAATACGATTGGTCGATGCTAAGTCCTTTTAGTAAACTCACAATAAATAATATCATAATTACCGAAAAGGGCAAGGCTGTAATTAACGTCATACTTTGTAGTGCTTTTAAACCTCCTGCATTAAGGAGTACTAATGCCAAAACTGCAAGTAATCCTCCCCATAAAATAGTCTGCCATTTTGGAGATTTTAAGGCATTTTTGGTCGCAATGCTATTCATAACAAAAATGCCCGAATCGGCTGATGTTACAAAAAATATAATTACAATAAATATTGTCATGTAGCTTGCGATTTCTGAAAATGGTAGATACTCTAAAAACCGAAACATAAGTGCATCTGGATTTCCTGCTAATGCGCTCAAAGCACCCTTGCCAACATTCATGTCAAACCATATAGCACCATTTCCAAAAACAGTCATCCAAATAAAATTGAATAGCGATGGTATAAGTAATACAGCGACTATAAATTCTCTGATCGTTCTTCCTTTGGATATTTTGGCAATAAAAAGTCCAACATATGGCGACCAGGAAATCCACCAAGCCCAGTACAAAATGGTCCAGTCATAAAACCAAGGCAATGTTTCTTGATCATAGACGTGGGTAGCAAAAGTTAGATTAAAAAAGTTGTTAATATAATTACCTAATCCCTCTGTAAAACTTCCAATTAAAAAAACCGTAGGACCCACTGCGAGCACAAACAGTAATAAACAGACCACTAAGATTACATTAATATTACTTAAAAGTTTAATTCCTTTATCTACTCCTGTGAGCGCTGACAGCACTGCTAAAGATACCAGAATAGCCACAATCATGATTTGATAAATAAAATTAGTGTCTGGCACTATGTTAAGTATCTGTAAGCCTGAATTTATTTGAACTACTCCAAAACCCAAGGTAGTAGTGATTCCGAAAAAGGTGCTGCACAATGCAAAGACATCAATAACATTTCCCCATTTTCCGTTAATTTTATTTTTTAATAACGGATAAAAACAACTTCTTAACGATAATGGCAATTTAAAGCGATATGTAAAATAAGAAAGTGATAATCCTACAAGCCCGTATATCGCCCAAGCATGTATACCCCAATGAAAGAATGTGTAAAGCTGGGCATTTTTTGCCTTGTTTACATATTGAGTCAGCCCAAAAACTTCAGAAGAGTAGTGTTGCATTGGCTCAGCAACTCCGAAATACATTAATCCAATTCCCATCCCTGCAGAAAATAACATGGCAACCCAAGAGAAAAAACTGTGTTCGGGCCTGCTGTCGTTGTCTCCTAATCTAATATTTCCGTATTTACTAAATAGCAAATAGACCAGAAAAATCACGAAAAGTGTTACTGACCAAACATATACCCAATTTAAATTTACAAAGATGAAATTTTTAATCAAATTTAAAATTTGATCGGTAAGTTCTGGATATAGAACTGATGTAATAGAGACAAGAAAAATAAATACCATACTTGGTATAAAAATTCCTTTGCTTAAGGTAGTTTTAAACATAAATTTAGTTTTTTTGGTAATTATTTAAATTACTAAAGGGAAATAATATGCTGCTATTTTATTTGCTGAAAAAAATTTAAGGTATACTGGTAGACTGTAAGACAAATAAACGAAATGAGTATTTTTTTTTTTGCAAGCTACAAATAAATTATTTACAGAATTATAATAGATACCTAAAAATCAAATTTTCAATTTTAACATCTAAATTCTTTAGCGAAATAATCACAAACTGAGTTCATTATTCCAATAACGATACATTAGATCTTGAAAAAGAGATAATTAACTAGTCAACAAAACTTTTCCAAGATAATCTCCTTTTTCCATCAAACGATGGGCTTCTGCGGCCCGTTGTAGTGGAAATGTTTTATAAATAATAGGATGAATTTAGTTTTAATTAAATAAGGGCCAAATATTTTTCTCTACTTCTTTTGCAATCTGGGCTTTAACTTCTACAGATTGGGGCTTTAAAAAACTTCCTGTTACTATCAGATTTTTGCTCATTATTGTGCGCAGATTAATAGTAACGTCCATGCTCTTCATACCATTTATATAAATCAAGCGACCTTGTTCATTTAGAATTTCGAGATTCTTTTGAGTGTAATCTCCGCCAACCATATCTAAAATAACATCTATTTTTTCCCCTTTTAAAAACTGCTCAAAATCTTCTTTTTTATAATTGGAAATTACACTTATAAATTTCGTCCGCAAAAATGACTTGCTATTACTAATGTCAAACTTTACTCTGACATTTATTTGCAAAACCTAATAATCTAAAATTGTATTAATACCTTAAATAGCAATATGTATTTCTTAAAATAGAAATTTTTTAATAGTTTTATTTAGAACTATGCGCCAAATGCATCTTTTTTAGTTCAAAAAATCTACTATCTAATTTAAAGACTAATTTTCCTTTAAATCGTACAAAGATTAACAACCCTGTCATAAAAATTGATTGACAATTTTGCTACTAAAATGTAGCATTATATCTCTCGATTTTTTTTGATATTCCAATTTCTACAAACTTCTGTCCAAATGTGTGTACCCACCATCAACATAAATTAACTGTCCTGTAGTATGACTTGATTTTTTGGATAATAGGAAAACAACCATATTCGCTATTTCTTCCGCAGTTGTCATTCGATTTTCAAACGGAATTTTATCTGTAATTTGTTTTAATTTTTCTTTCGGATTGTCAAAAGTTTGGATCCACGTATTATACAAAGGCGTGTAACATTCTGCAACAATTACTGCATTGACACGTATGCCGTATTTCAACAATTCTACTGCCCATTCTCTAGTTAAAGCATTGCGTCCTCCATTAGAAGCCGCATAGGCAGAAGTCCCTCCCTGTCCTGTATCAGCAGTTTTAGAACCAATGTTTACAATACTTCCCTTCGACTTTTTCAATTCTGGCAACGCATGGTGCGCCATTAAGTAATAATGCACTAAATTTTTATGTAAAGAGCTAACGAATGAATTGTAATCGCCATTTTCTAATCCTACACTATCATTTACACCTGCATTGTTCACAAGTCCATCGATGTGACCAAACTCAGCTACAATTTGTTGTACTGCATTTTCACAATCTTCAGGTTTTGTCAATTCAGCCACAACAGCTCTTGCCTTTCCACCAGCAGCTTCAATTTCTTTTATGGCAAGCTGATTGTCACTTTCTTTTCGTCCTATGATAACCGGAATTGCGCCTTCTGCAGCAAGAACTTTACAAATTCCCAATCCTATTCCTTTGGCTCCACCTGTTACAATGATTATTTTATTTTCTAAATGTAAATTCATTTCTGTTTTATTTTATAAGTGATAGAATTTTATAGCGTTACCGCTCCAAATTTTGTCCTGCTCTTCTTTGGGAAATGTGGAAAAATAGCTTTCGACAATACCACAGGTTTGCTCATAAGTAGCTGCTAATAAAGTGACCGGCCAATCACTCCCAAAAAGCAAACGGTCTACTCCAAAATTTGCAACTAGTACATCCAAGCAGTAGCTAAAATCGTCTTGTTTCCAATT
The DNA here is from genome assembly GCF_001529295.1 of Flavobacterium sp. TAB 87. Classification (GTDB taxonomy): domain Bacteria; phylum Bacteroidota; class Bacteroidia; order Flavobacteriales; family Flavobacteriaceae; genus Flavobacterium. The sequence goes on along the minus strand of NZ_LLWK01000021.1, from coordinate 15,734 downwards.
GTTCCAATCCGCTTCGGTAACCATTCCAGAAAGCTTGCACACTACATTTTTGTAGGTTGCTAATTCTGCAATTCCTTTTTCCCATTGTGTAAAATCACCTTCTTTAAAATTCGGCTTGGCCAAATGGTCAATAACAAAACTCTGTTTCGGAAAACGTTTTACAAAAGCAATGGCATATTTTAAATGTTGAGGTGCAATCAATAAATCGTATGTAAAATTATGTTGCTCCAATTGTGCTATACCGTTACAAAAGTCTTCTTGAAGTAAAAAATCATCTGCTGCTTCTCCTTGAATGATGTGTCGAAAACCTTTCAGTTTTTTGAATTGAGAAAAATACTTCAATCGCTGTTTTATATTTTCAGCTCTAAAATCGACCCAACCCACAACTCCTTTAATGAAATCATGTTCTTCAGCAAGCTGCAGTAAAAAATGAGTTTCCGCTTCACTTTGATCTGCTTGAACAGCTATGCAACCATCAATATTATTTTCTCGCAATAAAGGAAGTAGATCAGCAGGTAAAAAATCCTGCTGAATTACTTTCATGTCGTCGCTAATCCAGGCGTCTTTCACTAGATCATATCTCCAAAAATGTTGGTGACTGTCTATTCTCATTTTAATTCAAATATCTTTTCCATAACCATCCATTTCTCTCCAGACTTAGCCCAAGGTAACGCTTGTTGAAATTTCCACATTAAATCTTCCCACTCTTGCACTCTAGCATTATTAGCATCCATTTGTGATTTTTGGTCGAATGAAAATACTTCATTGGCTTCAATAATCATAAAGAGTCTATTGCCCACAAGATAAATATCCAAGACTTCAATACCAGAATCCTTGATACTTTTTGTAATCTCTGGCCAAATATTTTGATGAAAGGCTTTGTATTCTGCAACTAACTTCTCATCATCAATTAAATCTAACGCCAAACAGTATTTTTGCGCTGCCATAACTTACTTAGTATATGCTTTTGCAACTTGTTTGCTAGAGCCTAAACCGTCCATTCCTAATTCAATTACATCTCCGGCTTTGATATAAATTGGATCTGGTTTAATTCCTAATCCTACGCCTGGAGGCGTTCCTGTACTGATAATATCGCCTGGAAGCAAAGTCATAAATTGACTCAAATAATGTAGCAAAAATGGGATTTTGAAGACCAAGTTAGAGGTATTACTATTTTGGAATTTCTTACCATTTACAGTCAACCACATTGGAATATTATTAACATCAGCAATTTCGTCTTGCGTTGCTAAAAATGGCCCAAGTGGAGCAAATGTATCACAACCTTTTCCTTTTGCCCATTGTCCCCCCATTTCAATTTGAAACGCTCTTTCGCTGTAATCATTTAACAACGCATAACCAGCGACATAGTCTAGTGCATCTGCCTCTTCAACATAACTTGCTTTTTTTCCAACAACAAAAGCCAGTTCAACTTCCCAGTCTGTTTTAGTGCTGTTTTTTGGAATGATTAAATCATCATCTGGGCCACATAAAGAGGTAGTCGATTTAAAAAATATGATGGGCTCTGCTGGAATTGGAGCTCCTGTTTCTTTGCAATGATCTACATAGTTTAACCCAATGCAAATTATTTTTGAAGGTCGCGCTACAGGAGATCCTAGTCTCACGTTTTGTTCAACCTCTGGCAAAACTGGATTGCTCTGCAAGGCTGCTTTTAAAGTTTCTAATCCATCATTTTCAAAGAAAGATTCATTATAATCTGAAACAATCGAAGACACATCGTATCTTTTTTCGTCGATTATAACTCCTGGTTTTTCTTTTCCTTCTGCTCCAAATCGTATAAGTTTCATATTTTATATGTTTTATTCTTAAATTTAATTATTATCTCGTTAAACTATATTTATTTAGATAATCAATACCTTATTTTATGTTACTTTTTTTCAAAATACAATCCAATTTCTGCTAAAGCCGGTTGCAATCTGGCAGACAAAATACGCAGTCGTACTTTAGAAGCAGTTACCGTTGGAAACTCTAATAAACGTTTAAAACCAATGGTAGTTCCTTCGGTTGCTTTTTTCCATTGTCCATTTTCCCAATATTCGAAAACAAACTTTTCTACTCTTTGTCCTTTGCTAATATTTTCCTGAAGTAATAGTACATTGAATGTTTTTTCTTCTTTTAAATTCATTTCGACCGAATTACCATTTTTTTTCATAGAAAACACAACATCTGTCGCATCGTTCCCATCTAATAAATTCTTTATCTTTTTTACCGCACCGGTAGCTTTTGCATTTTTTAAAAGATTTACTTTAAATATTTCATCCAATTTTACTTTCCAACCTTTTAATGCAGCAACATCATAATCGGTAATTAAGCCTCTTTTATCTGGTGGGATATTCAATAGTAAAACGCCATTTCTTCCTACCGAATGAAAGTAAATTTCTTTTAAATATTCTGGTGTTTTTACTTTTTCATCTTCTGATTCATGGTAAAACCATCCCGGACGAATAGATACATCTGTTTCTGCAGGGTACCATTTTAAAGCATCACCGTCCTTCAACTGACTGCGACTTCCCAAAACGCTACCTCGCATATCTCCCGTTGGAGGTGTATCTACTTTGGTTTGAGAACCATCGTCTGTTTTTTTCTTTTTTCCAACCGGCACTACACTCCATTCTTCCTCACGTCCATGCCCTGTTTCGGTTCCTACCCAACGAACATCAGGACCCGAAACAGCAATTACGGCCTGAGGTTGTAATTTTCTGATCTGTGCATACCATCTTTCAAAATCATATACTTGCTTTTTTCCATTCGGACCTTCTCCATTGGCTCCATCAAACCATACCTCGTCTACTTGCCCATATTGAGTCAATAATTCCGTCAATTGAGCGATCATAACATCATTATATGCCTCGGTGCCATAACTAGCATGGTTCCTATCCCAAGGTGACACATAGACTCCAAATCCTACTCCAAGTTCTCGACAAGCATCAGCAACTTCTTTGACTACGTCACCTTTACCGTCTTTCCAAGGGCTATTTTTCAAAGAATATTCTGTTGTTTTTGTTGGCCATAAGCAAAAACCATCATGGTGTTTTGCGGTTATAATAACTTGTTTTATACCGGCATCTTTGCAAGCTTTAACCCATTGTCTAGCATCTAATTCTGTAGGATTAAACAACTTTGGATCATCCTTTCCTTCACCCCATTCCCGTCCGGTAAACGTGTTGATTCCGAAATGGAGAAAGCCCGTTAACTCTAAACGTTGCCAACGCAATTGCTGTGGTGAAGGGACAATGTTAGCAGCAATGTGTACTAACTCCTGCTCTGACATTGAAGCATTAATTGTTACAAAGTTTTTTTGCTGAGCATAGCTAGAAAATGCAATCGATGAAAAAGCCAATCCTAATAATGTTTGCTTTAGACGATTCTTACCAACGTAATCTATTTTCATTTCTTACTGTTTTTTTAAAACTGATTCTTACTATTGAACTTAATTTTTTCTCTTGAAAATCGTATTGAAATTGTCAGTGCTTTTAACTTTTACCATTAAAATTACTTTTATATTATTCTATAACATATACTGTGGTACTTCTGGCTCCATGTGCTCCAATGACTAAAGATTGCTCAATATCTGCCGTTTTTGAAGGTCCAGCGATAAATACTCCAAAACCTTCAGTGCCTACTTTTATGGTATCATACGCATCGTGTAGGGTTGATACAATATCTTTTTTGTCCACTACCAAAACCAAATGCTGACAAATAAATGGCAGTAATCTATTTTTCATTTGACTTTCGTACACCCAGACTGCTCCATTTTCAGCGACTGCAACAGTTCCTCTGATATACGCTCTTTCTACTTTTTCTAGTTCAAAAGCGGACAATGAAATCTGTTTTTCATTATTTGTTTCTCCTGTAATGGTATCTACTATAAAAGTATCAGTTGCTCTATCTAACCGAATTTTTTCATTGACAAGCTCTAAATTCGGAATCAATTCTGCCGTGCCTCCAATGCTTTCCAACACGGTTTTAAATTGGGCATAACGATCTTCATAATCAATTATAGCATTGCGTTCAATCTCAGGAAGCGCCACCAAACTCGGTTGATTGTTTGCTATGGCATTCAATATATTTTCTCTTGCACTCATGAAACTACTTTTTATTGCTTTTTCCGTTTTTCAAATACCAATCTCTAAAGGACTCTTTTGGTGGCTCTGGCATTTCTCTTTGCTTGTACCACGCATTCCATTTATTGTTCGTAATAAATGGAAAAGCTTTCATCGTTCCTCTTCCAATTTTTCCAACAAAGCGGTATACACTTGGTTTTGAAAATAAAAATGCCATTGCGTCCATTCCTATTTTTTTGCTTGTGTCAACATAACCTTCGGCCACGATTACCTGTCTCCATTTATACAATTGCTCATGAATATTGATTTTAACCGGACAGACATTGGTACAACTGCCACATAAAGTAGACGCAAATGGCAAATCAGCATTCGCCTTCATATCTAAATTTGGACTCAAAATAGACCCAATCGGCCCAGCCACAGCAGTGTGATAACTGTGCCCGCCACTGCGGCGGTAGACTGGACAAGTATTGAAACAGGCTGCACAACGAATGCATTTTAGTGAATTTCTAAAATCTTCGCGCCCCAATTGTTTGCTTCGGCCATTATCGACAATCACCAAGTGCATTTCTTGTCCTGGTCTTGGTTTTTGATAATGACTCGAATATGTGGTTATTGGCTGTCCTGTTGCACTTCTTGCCAATAATCGTAGAAATACAGCTAAATGTTCTGCTTTTGGAATAATTTTTTCAAAACCCATACACGCAATGTGCACGTTGGCAATATGTGCGCCCATATCGGCATTTCCTTCATTGGTACAAACTACAAAACCACCCGTTTCTGCTACCGCAAAATTTACTCCTGTAATCGCTAACTCTGATTGAATAAACTTATTTCTTAGGTGTATTCTGGCAGCTTCTGTTAAATATTGTGGATCATTATTTCCTTTTTCGGTTTGCAAATGCTCATGAAAAGTCTCGCTAACGTCTTCTCTTTTTAAATGAATTGCTGGCAATACTATATGGCTTGGTGTTTCTTTTCTGAACTGAACAATACGCTCGCCTAAATCAGTATCAACCACTTCTATTCCGTTCTCTTGTAAATATTCATTTAAATGACATTCTTCAGTAAGCATACTTTTGCTCTTTACAATCTTTTCGATCTTGTGCTGCTGAATAATGGTATGAATTATTTTATTATGCTCTACTCCATCAGCAGCCCAATGCACAAAGATTCCATTGGCTTTTGCCTTTTCTTCAAATTCAGTTAAATAATTAGAAAGATTAGAAAGCGTATGATCTTTTATTTGCGAACCCCATTCTCTCAATTGTTCCCATTCGGGCAGACCATGAGCGGCTTTGTCTCGTTTCTCACGAACAAACCATAAGGTCTCGTCGTGCCAATCGGTTCTGGGCTCGTCGGCTATAAATTTTTCCGCTAATGCTGCATGTGTTATTTTCATCTTATTATAATGAGCTATTCAATATCTCAGCAATATGAATGGTTTTTACAGTACTTCCTTTTCTTTTTAAAATTCCTTCTAAATGCATCAAACAACTTGTATCTCCGCCAGTAATATAATCGACATCGTTTGCATCGTGTTCAGCAATTCTATCTTTTCCCATTTTTACACTTACAGCTTCTTCGAACACACAAAAAGTTCCGCCAAAACCGCAACATTCATCACTTCGTTTGGGTGTACTTAATTGAATATCTTGCACCATAGTGAGCAACTGTTCTGGTTTAGAAAAAGAAGGCAACATGATTTCTGTCATTGAAGAAAGATGCAAACCTCTTTGCCCGTGGCAGCTGTTGTGCAAGCCTACTTTAAAAGGAAAACGAGCTTGTAGCTTTTCAATCTTTAATACATCAGTCAAAAATTCGGTCAGTTCATAAACATTCTTTCTAATTTCGGCTGCTTCTTCTGGATGTGTTGCATCTTGTAAATGTTCTTTTACATGCAATACACAACTTCCTGAAGGAGCGACGATATAATCGAAACCTGAAAAATTTTCGACAAAATTGGTATCGCAACCTTTACTTAAACTAGCAAAACCACTATTGGCCATCGGCTGACCACAACAAGTTTGCTGTAAAGGGAATACAACATCACAACCTAGTTTTTCTAATAATTGCAACGTAGCAATACCCACTTGTGGATAAAACTGATCGATGTAACAGGGTATGAATAAGGCGACTTGCACTAGTTATTCAATTTTATAAATCCGCCATCAATAGGATAATCACAGCCTGAAATAAATGACGCTTCATCACTACATAAATACAAGGCCAAAGCTGCTACTTCCTCTGGTTTTGCCATACGCCCTATTGGTTGTGTTTTAGACAATTTTTCGAACATTTCTGCTTCTTGTCCTGGATATGTTTTAGTAATAAATCCGTCTACAAATGGTGTATGTACTCGTGCTGGAGAAATAGAATTGCAACGAATATTTTCGCTTATATAATCTTTGGCAACTGATAAAGTCATCGCCATTACCGCTCCTTTTGCTGTAGAGTATGCAAATCGATCTGGAATTCCTACCCACGAAGCAATCGATGCCATATTCACAATAATTCCACCATTACTTTGTCTTAATTGCGGTATTGCTGCATGCAAACAGTTGTACACTCCTTTGACGTTCACATTCATAATACGATCAAAATCAGCTTCAGAAGTTGTATCTACCTTACCAATATGAGCAATTCCAGCATTATTAACGAGAATATTAATTGCTCCAATTTTTTCGAAAGTCGCTGATACTTCTTTTTGAATCGCCACATTACATGCATGCGCAAATACTTTACCACCATCATTGGTTATTTCTTCGACGGCTACTTTAGAACTTTCTTCTGTTAGTTCAAGAATATGAACCGTTGCTCCTTGCTTGGCAAATAAAGCTGAAATCGCTTTTCCTATTCCGCTACCACCTCCAGTTACTACTGCAATTTTATTTTTTAATGAAAACATACTAGATATGTATTTGATTTTTAATATTTTAGTGAAATTAATTATTTATAAGGAGACGCCTCGCTTCCAGGGAATAAAATCGTCTTGATTCAATTGTACCGCTTTAGGAATAATTTCTCCACCGGCTGCTTTGATGCAATATTCTAAAATATCTTCTCCCATTTCTTCAATAGATTTCTCGCCACTAATAACAGGTCCACAATCGATATCAATAATATCGCTCATTCTTTTGGCTAAAACCGAATTCGTCGCCACCTTAATTACGGGACAAACCGGATTTCCTGTTGGCGTTCCTAAACCCGTTGTAAACAAAATTAATGTTGCTCCAGCCGCGGCCTTTCCAGTGGTTGCTTCGACATCATTTCCAGGTGTACATACTAAGCTTAAACCAGATTTTGTCGCGGGTTCAGTGTAATCCAATACATCGACTACAGGCGCGGTTCCTCCTTTTTTAGCAGCACCTGCACTTTTGATCGCATCAGTAATTAATCCGTCTTTGATATTTCCTGGAGATGGATTCATGTGAAAACCTGAACCTACTTTGTGTGCTAAGGCATCATACGATTGCATTAAATCAATAAATTTCTCCGCCGATTCTTTAGTTACACATCGATCAATTAAATTTTGCTCTACACCACACAATTCTGGAAATTCTGCTAGTAGTACTTTACCTCCTAATGCTACCAATAAATCAGCAGTATAACCCACTGCAGGATTAGCAGAGACACCACTAAAACCGTCGCTTCCTCCACATTTTACTCCTACAACTAAATCACTTAATGGTGCTGGAGATCTTTCTAATTTATTGATCGTTATTAATCCCTCAAAAGTCTGCCTGATCGCATCAGCAATCAACTGTTCCTCACTGATGGTTTGTTGCTGTTCGAAAATAAGAAGGGGTTTATCAAACGAAGGATTTTGCTTTTTAACATCATTTACAAAATCTTGTACTTGCAAATGCTGGCAACCCAAACTTAAAAGCGTAACTCCTGCTACATTAGGATGATTGGCGTAAGCTGCCAACAATGCGCTCAAAGTAGCCGAATCTTGACGTGTTCCGCCGCATCCACCTTGATGGTTAAGGAATTTTATTCCATCTACATTTTTAAAAACACGATTAACGTGGCTCGTTGCTGCCAGTTCGATAGTAATCGAATCAATATTTTCGCCATTTTGGTATGCTTTCAGCAATTGATTGGTATACTGCGTGTACTTGTCAGTTACCGAATAACCCAATTCGTTTTGCAATGCTTCTTTTATGACATCTAAGTTTCTATTTTCACAGAATACCGTTGGTACAAAAAGCCAATAATTAGCAGTTCCTACACGACCATCTTTTCGTTTGTATCCATTAAAAGTTCTGTTCTTATATTTAGATACATCAGGAGCTTGCCATGCATTCTCGACCTTTCTGTAAGCATACGGTTCTGCAGCATGCTTTAGGTTTTCAATCGTCATTAAGCTCCCTTTTGCCAGATCGCACTGCACTTTTCCAACCAAAACACCATACATGGTGATCTCATCTCCTGTTTTTAAATCCGTTGTATAAAATTTATGCTTCGCCTTAATTGTATGTTGAAGTACAAACGTTTCTCCGTCAAAAGTCACTTCTTCTCCTTGCGGTAAATCTGCTAAAGCAACCAGAACATTGTCTTTTGGGTGCATTTTAATTACCAATCTTTTTACTCCGTTGTTTAACATAGTATATAAATAAAATTTTATGCTTTATTAGCTTTGTGTCCGTTGAAGGCAAATAATAATATAACTGCAAAACAGGCTAGCGGAACACTGTAACCCATTTGAATGCTTCCTGTGGCATCAGAAATCACTCCTAAAACTGGAGGTAGTAAAGCACCACCAACGATTGACATTACAATTAAAGAAGATCCAATTTTAGTGTTATTTCCTAAACCATCTATTCCCATAGAAAAAATAGTAGGAAACATGATACTCATAAAGAAAGCAATCGCTATTAAGGTATAAACGACCATCATGCCTGTTCCTGTTATTGCTAAAACTGTCAATATGATATTGATGATTGTATATAATATTAATAGTTTTCGAGGTTGAATGTACTGCATCAAAAAAGTTCCGGCAAAACGTCCTAACATAAATGCTAAACCATAAAAACCTAAGTATTTTGCCGCTGTACCTTCTTCTAATCCGGCGGTTGTAGTTGCCATTTTAATAAAAAAACTACCTACACAAACTTGGGCGCCTATATAAAAAAACTGAGCTACAATGCCCCATCGCAGTTTCATTGATTTTAAAGCGGCACCGAAGCTAGATCCTTCAGCACCCTCACTATTCTCATCCTTGACGTCAGGCATATTCGTAAAATAAAAAACTACGGCCACAACAAAAATAATCAGACCTAAAATTAAATAAGGCATTTTTACGCTTGCCGCTTCTGAAGCCAAATAGGATTCTAAAGCTGCAGTTGACATATTTGCCATCTCCGATTCTGTCAAGTTTTTACCAGATAATATCATGGGCCCAACAACTGTAGGCGCAATGAAAGCAGCCAAACCATTAAACGACTGTGCAAAATTTAAACGCTTGGTAGCGGTTTCTGGCGGCCCTAATACAGTTACATACGGATTTGCGGCAGTTTCTAAAAATGTTAATCCGCAGGCAATTACAAACAAAGCACCCAAAAAATAAATGTATTGTAGCGAATTGGCGGCTGGTACAAATAAAATAGAACCAATACCAAACAAAATTAATCCGATTAGAATTCCAAACTTATACCCATATTTTCGCGTTACATAACCGGCTGGCAATGCCATGGCAAAATAGGCGATAAAAACAGAGGAGTCAATTAAAGACGATTCGAGATCTGTTAGACTAAATGCTTTTCTTAAATGCGGAATCAAAATAGGATCTAGATTGTGTACAAAGCCCCAAAAGAAAAATAAGCTTGTCACTAACATGAATGGAAAAAGCCATTTTTTGTTTGGATTAAAATCAGAAGAATTTCCATTCCCTTTTTTATCAGAAGAACAATCCTTTGTTTGCATTTCTAAAGAAATAGCTTTATTTTGTCCATCCGACTGAGATTTTAGGGCCATACGCGATTTTAATTATATTTATACTTATTTAGAATTGGAAAGTTATAGTAATTAAGAGCTTTTTATTAATCAGATATTATCTTTGTTTAATCACTAATTATCTTTGTTGCAACAATGAAAATAGAAAAAACTAAAATAAAGTCCTATGTAAACAGTTCAATTTCTGTTATTTGCAGAGAAGAGTCCTTTTTTCAGTCTCCATTTCACTCTCATCCTGAACTCGAATTGGTTTATATAAAGGAAAGTTATGGGAAAAGAATTATTGGAAACTCAGTAGCTCCTTTTGAATCAGGGGATATGGTATTTTTGGGTTCAGACATTCCGCATGTATGGTTGAACGACGAGCTGTATTACCAAGACAATTCTAAATTAAAAGCTAAAGCAATTGTTGTTTATTTTAATAAAGATCTTTTTGGTCCTGCTTTTTATGAATTGAAGGAAGCTCAAAAAATTAATACACTCTTCTCTAATGGTGTGCGTGGATTATTAATTCAAGGAAAAACGAATAAAACGATTGCAAAAAAATTAGAAAAACTGGTAAATAAAAAAGATTTCGAAATTATTATTGGTCTCTTTGAAATACTTTCGATACTCTCTGAAAGTGAAGAGCTTACTTTTATAAATAACGAAGTGTATTCGCCCACAAAAGAGCAAACTAAAAATGATCGATTGTCTGATGTATACATTTATATTAAAGAAAATTACAAGCAAGACATCTCTCTTATTGAAATTGCCCAAATTGCTAACCTCACTCCAACTTCTTTTTGTAGAATGTTTAAGATGAAAGCAAAAAAGAACTTTGTAGAATATCTTAACGAAATTAGGGTTGCAAATGCCTGCCGATTTCTAGTTGAAACCGATAAAAGCATGTCTGATATTGCGTATGAATGCGGATATAAAACTTCATCCAATTTTAATAGACTATTTAAAAAAGTTACAGGAACTACACCTAAAGAGTATAGAAAAACCGCGCAAAATTAATTTTGATAAAGATTTTATATTGCCACTTCTACTTAATAAAATCGAGTTAAATAACATCAATCAATAAATTACGCTACTTTATAATCCTTTTCCCTAGTGATTTATTTTATAGTTCTCATAGAGCATGAAATACCATCAAACTCATAATTATAACTCATTATGTCAGTTTACGTGTTTCGTCTATTATTGCAACTTAGTACAGTTTATAACATTTATACGTACCTTTGCTGTTACAAATTATAACAATAAAGTTATTTGTTTAATTTTAGATAGTAGCAAAATTCATGAAAAAGCAAGAATATGCGATAGTAGATATCGAAACCACTGGTGGAAATGCAACCCACAGCCGAATTACAGAAATTGCTATCGTCATACACGATGGCGAAAAAGTGATTGATCGCTGGGAAACTTTGGTTAATCCACAAAAAGATATTCCGCCAGCTATATTTGCCCTGACTGGCATTACTAACGAGATGGTGCAACATTCACCTGTTTTTGATTTAATATCAGATCAAGTTTTCGAACTGCTTTCGGATCGAATTTTCGTAGCACACAATGTCAACTTTGACTATTCGTTTGTACGACACGAGCTAGAAACGGCAGGTCTTAAGTGGACCGCCAGAAAACTTTGTACGGTGCGTGCAGCAAGAAAAATAAAACCAGGACTAGCATCCTACAGTTTGGGTAGACTATGCAGATCGTTAAATATATCTTTAGAAAATGCACATCGCGCTGGTGGAGACGCTGATGCTACTGCCGAATTATTTTCTCGATTACTGGAATGGGATGCAGAAGGAGAAATAAGTAAAATGATCAAGAACACAGCTCAAGATCAACGATTACCACCGAATTTACCACCAGAAGATTTTGACAAACTACCAGAAAAACCAGGAGTATATTATTTTTATAACGATGTAAATAAAGTAATTTATATCGGAAAAGCTGTTAATCTTAAAAAACGAGTAGCATCACATTTTACTGGTCACAAGATTACTCCGCAACGTCAAAATTTTTTAAGAGAGATTTATGCGATTTCTTTTGAAGTTTGTGGTAATGAACTTATGGCTCTGCTTCTAGAGGGGTCAGAGATTAAAAAATTATGGCCAATTCATAACAAAGCATTAAAACGATTTGAACCAAAATATGGATTGTTCGAATATGAAGCTCGAAATGGCTACCGTTATTTGGCAATTGGAAAAATTGGAAAAAACCAGCTATGCATCGAAGCATTTAATTCTTTAATTGATGGAATTAATAAACTAAGATCTTTAGTAGAACAATTTGAAATAGACCACCGATTTTGTAGCTATGGCAATTTATCGCAACAAGAATTCTTTTTTGAAAATACTAAAAATGCTTTACCAGAAATAGAAGACCACAATGAAAAAGTCGAAAATGCTCTTGACTTTTTTCTAAATAATAGACCAACTTTTGCCATTATTGATAAGGGAAGAACAGCTGAAGAAAGAAGTTGTATTTGGGTAGAAAACGGACACTTTTATGGAATGGGTTATCTAACGCCAGATAGTAGCATACATGATCTAACGGAAATAAAGGAGCTAGTTACGCGTTACCCATCCAATCAATACATCATGCAGGTTATAAATGCTTTTGCAGTAAAAACACCCTCTAAAATTCGTTTTCCTTACAAGGAATTAGAATGATTTGCCAATTTAAAATTAGTAATAAAGATAAGTGACAAATGACTGTTAATATTAAATTATCTAAAAAATTAATTATAGTTTACTATATTTTACAATTTAAAGTTGAGCAAGTTCGTAAAATCATAATTAAATAGTACTTCTACACATCTCATATTACTTACCGAATTGAAGTAGTTTAAAGAACGAAAGTTTTAAAAGATATACTATTCATTCTGTGATGTAATTTACTGAAGGTGATTCTAATTTAGAATTAACTATTTTAATAAAGCAAATTCCTGTATTTGCACAGCAGTATTTTTTCAAATATCATCAAACTCTTGAATGGATCTAAACTGTAATTGTTCAATTATTTTATACTCATAAAAAACCTTAAAACGAGCTTCCTTAAATACCCAAGTCTGTACTGAAATTTCCTTTTCCGTTTTATAAAATACCTGATTCATAATTCAATCTGGACTTTTAGATATTTCCATCTTTATTCCTTCATACTGCATTTTATTCATGCATATCAGTAGAGAAAAAGCATCACACCACTCCACAAATTTATACAATCGATCTGGATACTTTTGATCAAAATCTAAATTTTAAAGAGTCGCAATGCGGCTTTTTTTTTGATCTTTTAAAAAGGAAATTACCGTTTCATCTTCAATTTTATTTTTTTCTCCTAAAACAAAATCTAAATGCATGGAACTTAAAATACAATAGAATTGACTTTTTGAATTGACTATTTCCATTACATTACGATATTTTTTTAAATCTACCGTTCTAGACTCAGCAGTTAATACGAAATTTCGAGGAGCACCTGTATTAGTTAAATTTCTATTTTTTCTAGTCTCTGCAATACTATCATCATGCTCTGCAATTGCAATAGGCGTTGGAAAAATAATATCGTTAGTAGATCGATTAATACTGATATGCAATTATAGCATGGGGATGACCGTGCGAGCGTTGGTTCATAATTTTCCAACCTTTTTGACGAGTAATAAAAATTATAACTTACATATTAAATTACTATTGAAGTTGAAAGTTTATTCCAATGCCAAGTAAGCTAAAGCTATAAGAAGTTAGATGTATTGTAAATACAATTTTACGAGACAAACGAATTGCACAAGCTGCTTCTCAAGTATTTTTATGAGCTTTAAATTATTACTATAAAAAGGCAAATTAAAAAGATATTTAGATCTATATTTGAAAATATTATAAACAAAATTCATCTTGTGTACCAACTAAAGATAATTATTAACCGGATGTAGTTTACTTAAATTTATTTACAGTTAATTTATAATCACTTAACAATTCTAACTCAAGAAAATGCCGTATAAACTAAAAATAGAAAAAATAAGTTTTAGATTAAAAATTTCATGAAAAAACCTGCTTGTGCAGGTTTTTTCGAATATTCCAAGATTTAATTTCCACGTTTATTTTTGGAATCAATTCCTTCTACTTTTACAATTTTATTGTAAACCTCTAAAAGCAAAAATGAGGTTGCCCACTGCCCAAAAAATAGTGCTGTTTTTCCTTTTCCCATTACCTTTAATGTTGCAGAACCAGCCATTGAGGCGAAGGCATCCCATAAAAATAAATCTGATGATAATTTTGCTGTTTGCTCTTGAATTTTTTTAGCGACAGGACTTTCTGAATTATGGTTTTGAAGAATGCTCATAATATTTTTTTTTAGTTAATCATACAACTAAAATAACAAAAAATTGATTATCAACATTTTAAATAATTAATCTAACATTTACAAAGTTGAACTTAGTTAAATATAATCACTACAGAAAAAATCGATTTGACTTTAGCACGAATAATCAGCGTGCGCAGAAATGTAGCAATAGTTGCATTGCTAGAAATAAACTTCAATAGAAAACCAATTTAAAGGGAGATACAATGATAATATTCGGCATTATAAACATCAAGAATCTTTATCGTACAACAGTAGCATAAATTACTACAACTTGAAATCATGAAATTTTCAACTCTAATCGTATAAATTCATTTACATCCTTCTATACTACTTTTACTAAACAGAATTCAAAATCACTGCAATATTTTTTCATTGAGGAAAACTATAGCAAAAAAAGTGTTTTCTGAGTTAAGTAAGCTATTGCGGCTTACCTAAAAATAAATTGAACCGATGCTCGTTGACCAAATATCAGTCAAATGATAATAAAACTAGCATCGGTCAATTTTTCTATACATATTATGTAAATTTCAAGTTAAGTCTAGACTTGACTAGATATTAAATTTTAAGGTGTAGTAAATACTTAATTTTTAAAATATAAAATTTAACATTTGCAGTAATATTTAATTCGAATTACCATTTTTTTACAATCCTATAATTGATAATATCCTATTTAATCAATTATAATATTCTTGATTAAAACTTCTTTAAATCTTTCTTCAACTGTTAGATCTAATACTACGCGTCAATCTAAGAGAAATTATTATAAATATAGTGTATTAAGCCAATGCCGACATCAGAACCAAAATTTGATCAAAATCCTTTTCTTTTAATTTTTAATCCTGCTAAAAATTATTTCCTTCTTACATTTTTTTAAAAGAATAATTTGAAATGATGATTCTAATAATTGGAATGTTTGTGTGAACTATTTGTAAAAATACTTATCCTAAATTTAAATGCTGTAACTAATTTACAATCTAGTACAAAGCATTACATACACTATACTTAGTCTTTGAAGATATCTTTTAATGCTCGGAACTGAACTCAACTTAATGATCTGTTACACAATGGCATATAGCTATCGATTTAAAAATCTCGCCTGCAATTATTATTAAATGCAAAGATGCCGTAATAAGTTGATATCGATTTCTAAAATAATATATCAGAATTTCTGATATATCACTTTTCTAAAATACGTAGTTTGAATCAATCTCTTTAGACTCTTAGACTTATCTGTAAAAGACATAGTACCTACATCCATTATCTCATAAATAGTATGACCTGTACAAACGAAAAAACCCTAATTCGTTAGAATTAGGGTTTTAAAAAGAAAGGCGACGACATACT
>NZ_LLWK01000020.1 GCF_001529295.1 Flavobacterium sp. TAB 87 | reverse complement strand
AGCAATACTATAAAAAGTACAGTTACCAGAACTATTAGCATTAGACTGCCCATCGATGTTAAATTTGGTAAGACCTAGAGAATCTGCATCCTCTTGTGAAATTAAAGAGGCTGCAACTCCAGCTATTTGAGTGTAACTAACACTGGATCCAACTCCGCCTGCAGCGCAATTGTAATTAGTAAATGAACCCGCTCTAGCAATACTATAAAAAGTACAGTTACCAGAACTACTAGCATTAGACTGCCCATCGGTATTGAATTTGGTAAGACCTAGAGAATCTGCATCCTCTTGTGATATTAAAGAGGTTGCAACTCCAGCTGTTTGACTGTAACTGACACTAGATCCAACTCCGCCTGCAGCGCAATTGTAATTAGTAAATGAACCACTTCGAGCAACACTACTAAAAGTACAGGTTCCATTTGCATTGGCATTGGTTTGCCCATCGGTATTGAATTTAGTAAGCCCATTCGAGTCTACATCAGCTTGTGAAATCGAAGAGGTTACAGCTCCTAACGCTTGACTATAAATCACAAGTGAACCAACGCCACCCGCAGCACAATTATTTCTAGTAAAAGAACCACTTCGAGCAATACTACTAAAAGTACAAGTTCCATTTACATTAGCATTAGACTGTCCATCGGTATTGAATTTTGTAAGACCTTCAGAATCTGCTTCCTCTTGTGAAATCGACGATGTTACAGCTCCTACCACTTGAGTAAAAATTATAGTTAAAGTAGTACCTCCTTCGTCACAGTTATTTTTAGTAAACGAGCCACTGTAGGGAATGCTTTTATACACTTTACCAATTGTCGAAGAATTATCACTACAATCGATAGTTTGTCCTTTATAATTGTAGCAGTATCTTTGTAGTATGTTTAAGTCTTTATCTCTTATGAATTTTAATCTGCTAGACGCATCATATTCATAAAAAGACGTCAAACCTTTTGTATCTGATATACTCGTAACTCCAACTAAGGGATTATAGGTATAGGTAGAAATAAAAGCATCTTGAAAAGAATTTCTTAATTCACTTAAACCATTTCTTAATAATTGTTCATCGCAATTATCAAAAGTACAATTATCATGGTCAGCATTTGAAAGGGATTGTAAGTTTGTTATCGATTGCTGAGGAATACTAGAGTATGTCACGTTCTCAAGCTTTGCAATAGGTTGCGTCTTAAAGTAGCCCCAAATAATAGCAACTGGAATTCCTGCTTCCGTGGTATATTGCAATAAATTACCTTGATTATCATACATATCATATGTAATCTTTTTTTCTAGATTTCCGACATTTGGAAGGTTTATTAATTCATTTGGAAATTTAGCTTCATAAATATATTTCGGTAATAGTAAGTTGTTTGGAGAACTTGAAATATCATATGTTATCAATTTTTCGCTTAATTTCACGCCTCCTTTGTAAAGTGTTGTTTTTAAGGGAGTTTTTATTTTGTTTTGATTGATTAAGTCATCCCTTAGCGGTTGGTTGAACATTGCTGAATCAAGAGCATAATAAAATTTAGTTTCAATATTATCTTCTGCAGAGCTAATCTTACTTTGAGAAGTCATAAAATTATGGTTTGATGCTGTAAAGTTATTTTTTGTTATACTCGTAAACTGCTTTCCTGCAAAATAATCTATTTCTGTAACTTCTGTTCTTGCTCGAATTATACAGTGATTAAAATACTGTTCAACACTTAATTTTCCTTGAATATTACAAATAAGCGTATTACATAATCCACTAAATTCTTCTACACTATTATACACATGTTCAAGATCCATGAGAATGAATTCGGTTCCATTATCTATCCCTAGCTTGGTATTATAATTTTTAAATTTTTGACTTGAAAGTATAGCATATTGATAAGTGTATTTTTTAAGTGGAGTATATTTCGAATTTTCAAATTTAAAAATAGTTGTTTCTTTAACCTTACCATCATTCCATTCGTTTGGATTGGATCTAGTAGTGTTTGTCAGATATTTTCTATGAATCAAAACAGGTTGACCTTCAATACCATCATTTACTATATATTTATTTTCAATGCCACTTCTATCAAGAAGAATAGTAGATATGACATCATAATTGACTCTTTTTCCACGTGCTGCGTAAGCAGTTGAATAATTAGTTGATCCAAACGTAATGATATTATTACAATCAACATTAGTTGATTGTGAATTTCCAGTATCAAAGCATGATGGCTTGGCACAATCAAAATACCACGGAGAAAAATAAAAATTATGGTGAAGGGATGTTTCTTCAGTATTCAATTGTAAAATACCATTGTAAGTATATTTTTTCTCATTATACTTCTCATTGTTATAATCATAATCAACGATGCTAGAAATCCTAGCACCACCGTAATTTACTAAGGTCGGTTCGAGAACATCACTAGAATTATATTTAATGTCTATACTACCACGTATATTATTTAATTTAGTATCTACACTATAGGTCACACTATACTCATTACCAGAAATTGTCCTAGTAGGTGCAAAATGAGGCTTATTTTCAAATAATAATTCTGCATCATCCGATTTAAAATTTTCATTAAAATCGATTTTTAAACTGTACAATATTTCACCAGTAGTTATATTTTTAATTACGATCGCATGTCTGTCATGAAAGTCATTTACAGTTACTCCCGGACATAATTCAACACTAGTGGATGCATATAAATTTATTGGAGAACCATTAGAAATAAATGTAAGAGTTTCTGAACTTTCCAGGTCCGTCCCTAATGGTTCACATTTTGTGAGACTTAAATCAATGTTTTTAGTTATCCATTTTTTTACCCTCTTCTGTTCTAAATCGATATTATTTTCATAATTAACAATTGTATAACCTTTAGTGGGGTAGATAATTTTATTTAAAACACCATATAAAGATTTTACTGGATTTACCGCTCTATTTGCTTGGTTTATAGTGTTGGGAAATTTTTGCTTCATGATTGTTTTATAGATATTATCTTCTTGACCATCATAATCCACATTTAAAAGAGAGCTAACATTATTCTCATTGTTATAGCCATAAACATCTTGGCTGTAAGACAATCTCGGACTCAATTGATTTATATTATTATATTCAAAATCTTGAAAACTACCATTATTAAATACTAGCCTTTTTAAAAATGCCCTCGTACTGTTTACTACCGTATTTGGATTGGGGACGTTAAAAGAATTACTGATTGAATATATATATTCAAAATTGAAAACATCAATATCAGTTATTCCATTGTTTACTGTTATTGATTGAAGTAAATTACCCGCGTAATAATCGTCTCTTTGATTCAAGTAATTAAATTTCAAATTAGAACTCCCAAAATCAATTTGTTTTAATATTTTGGCATTTAGACTTTTAAAATTTGTTTGACAATCAGATATAATTAAAGGATTTGGGCATCCATAATTGTAGTCATCAATTTTATAAGTAACACTTTGTGAATAATCAAAGGGATAGTATTTAAAGGTATTCTGGTAATGAAAATTTATAAAATTTTTGTTGTTTTCAACGCTTTTAAGATACCAAGTACACGGTATAGGCTTATGATAATTTTTAGCACAATCTCCTGTTATTTCAGAGCTTTCCTCAAATTCAAATTCACCACCAAATATATATATTATCCCATCAGGAGTAACAAATCTAAACTCAACAAATGACTCTGTTCCATTTACATTCTTTTTAAATGTTGCTTTTATTCCATTGTCATCAGTATCTAAGTAAATTTGACCATTATCAATATAAAAACTGCCACTGTAACCATTAAAATTAAAACTAAAGACATCCTGTTCAGTATCCAATTTATTGTAATAATTTGCCCCAGCTGAATTATACGTAGTGTTCCACAGGTCAATAGCTTTAGATTTTACGTTTGCTAAATAATAGGCATCATCATAATCCCCTTCAATAATATCTCGTAATTCCTGAGCAGTTGGTCTATATTTTATTGTCGAATTATATTCATCAGGCTCGTCTTTAACCACTCTTGTTATCATTCCTCCAGATGATAAGTTCCAGTTTATACCTACAAGTCCAGCTACATCATTGACTTTTACACCATCTGTATAATAACTTAAAGAAATTGGCATATTTATTCCTCCATGATTGATACTGTACAAAGGAACAGCATACGAAAATCCTCCACTATTACCACTAATTTCGAGGCCTCCATATTTTGTGAAATTGTAATTATCTATTGACGGTGGTAATACATTAATTTTTTCCTGCTGAGCATTAAGATTGTTAACAACGATTAAAAAAAGTATTAAGAAAGGGCATCTTAATTTATCAATAAAACTTGTTTTTAAAAAAATTAATTTGTGCAAAATATTTTTATTTAATCTTATCTTCTTGTAGTTCATTTCTGTTTTTAATAATAAATTGCAGTACAATTCTAAAGTTAGTTTGACGATTTAATAATTTTAACGGACTCTGTTTTTACATTTGTTTTAATTTGTACAATATAAAATCCATCAGGATACTGACTTAAATCAAATGGAACAGTTCTACTTGATATTTCAAAATTTTGCAATATTCTTCCCGTAAGATCTATAAGTGCCGCTGAACCGGTTTCAAATTCAAATCCAATTACAATATTCGTGAATGGACGAGCTGGATTGGGTATAGCCTCAATTGAAGCTTTTACTTTCTCTACTTTCTGCTTGTCCTTTAATTTTACTACCCAAAAATCACTACCGCCAACATTTGAATTTTTATCTTTTGACGACTTTGAGTTGGAAGTACCTGCCATAATATAACCTCCATCCCTGGTTTCCATTAACTTTCTTAAAATATCTTCCCCACTACTTCCTACTGTTTTATTCCAGATTTCTTCGCCAGTATCGTCAATTTTCAAAGCGATGTAATCATTAATACCATCTTTGTCAATGCCCATGCCTGCTTGCTTAGCAACATCACTGATCAACCCTCTTTTAATTTCTCCTTTGGAGTAACCACCAATCAAATAACTACCATCAGTATTAACAACAAGTGAGGTTAAAATATCTGCTTTTCCAAAATCGAACGTTTTGCTCCAATCAATCTCGCCAATTTTGTCAATTTTTAAAACCCAAAAATCAATTCCATCGTTAACTGTCCCTCCATAACTAGTTAATGATTTTGTACTGTTTGAATTTCCTCCTACAATATACCCCGCATCACTTGTTTGATGAATAATATATGGCTGATCATCTCCTTCTGCACCATAAACATTCTGCCACTCTATTTCCCCACTACTATTTATTTTAATAATCCAAAAATCACCAAGCCCTTTATTATTTTCAATCTTGTCACCAGATGCCGGTGAATTAGAATATCCAGCTAAAATATATCCCCTATCTGAAGTTTGTTCCATGCTTCTCAGCACTTCTGTATATTTACCTCCATATGTTTTTTGCCATTCGATATTTCCTTCCTTATCCAATTTTACAATCCAATAGTCCATGTTTCCTCTACTTTCTTCTAATTTGGAATAAAGATCAATTGATAATTCTTGAGATACTTTTTTTGTTTTATCTAGTGTTGGACTAGAGTTAGATGATCCCCCAAGCATATAACCGCCATCTTTGGTTTGAAAAGCACGTAGTAACTCATCTTGACCAGAGCCTCCAATTGTTCTCTGCCATTGCTCATCACCTTTAGCATTTAACTTGACTACCCAAAAATCCAATAAGCCTTTAGAATCTTCTTTTTTATCTGAACCTTTAGCAGAATTAGAGGAACCAGCTAAAATAAATCCTCCATCAACGGTAATTTCTATGCTTTGAAGTACGTCATATCCATTACCACCTATGCTCTTTTGCCAATCAAGATCTCCTTTCTCATCCATCTTCCAAATCCAGTAATCAAGATTACCGTTATTATCAGAGGTTTTGTTTCCAGATTTAGTAGAAAGTGAACTTCCTGCTAGAATAAAACCATAATCAGCCGTTGGCTGTGCATCAAACAAGTAGTCTGCATTTGTACCGCCATAAGATTTCTCCCAAAGTATTTCTTGGCATTGACAGTATAACGGTAATAAAATTAAAAATAGAAGGTAATTATTCTTCATAAAAATTTGTTAATTATTTTTTATAAAAATATAAATAATTTTTGATTTATCGATGTAAAGCAATAAAAGTCGACTAAATACATTTTTTTATAATTATTTAAATTAAATATAAGTAAAATCTTACTTAAATTATTGATATTTTTAAGAACCGTATTTATGACAATGAGCATATAAGAGAAGTGTTTGGTAACTACGTTCAGAAAAACATTCTGTACTTTACTTTGAAAATTATGCACATATCAAAATTCAACATAGAATTTTAAAATAGAATTAGGGGAGAAAATTTTACTGGCAAAACAAAATTCATTTTGTTTAAATGAACATCATACAGTGTAAAAAACTAAGAAAGTTGAATTGAAGTGTAACGGAAATTTATATTGAATTACCATTTTAGTTGATAGTTCCAAGTTAAGTAATAGTGTCAAAAACCTAAAGTTTATATATTTAGTTGCATGATTTGTCCTTTTGGGTTCACCACTGCCAAATGGTGCCATCTTAGTATTAACTTGTTTTTGCTTGATAATTTAGGACATTCTTATAAAGTAGTATCCCTAATCGCTTAGCCCAGATAGCAGCGAAATCCTTTTGTGCTGGAGTTCGGCAAAAAAGATTGGAGCGTATAGCGGGAAAAGCTCCTAAAAAAAAATCTATACAATTGATTGTGCTCACCACTACAAATTAAATTCCGGCAACAACTCTTAACCCGTTTAACTTAACACCGTATTATTAAAGCCTCATAGACTCTGCCCAATTTTAAAAATATAAAAAACAGCCATCAAACGAACGTAATTATCTGCACTGTAAGCATCTTCTAAATTTAAAAGATGCAGGTCTTTATGAAATTGCTGAGCTATGTTGCATCCCTAAAAACACGAAAAATCCTGTTTGAATTAACGTATTTTACTATAATTGTTAAGAAAACACTCAAGTTTTTTCAAAGACCGACATTACGATATATCAGTTTGAATCCGCCCATCCGCGTCTTAATACGGCAAAAATAGAGTTAACTACACAAGAATAAATGAAAGTAAATTTGAAAACAATTGCTACTTTAATAATTATCTCTTCTGTGGTTTGTCTAAAATCATTTGCTCAAGCTGCTGGAAAAAACGGTCAGCCTGACCACCACTTTCCACTTTTTATTGACAATTACAATTTAATAATAAATCATCTTTTGAATTCGTTCCTATTACTATGAAAATTAGAATTTTATTATCATACTATCATTTAATAAATGTACTATAATTTACTGCTCACTTTAAGTTGGAATTGGGTTGTCCTTATAGCTAAAATTTACAAAGATACAAAAGCAACACTAATACGAGCTTGATTATCTGCAGAGATAGCATCCTATAAACCTAAAAGAAACAGCTAATTACGTGAAATTTAAGAAATATGTTCCAGTCCTACAAACACAAAAAATCCTGTTTTCATTAACGTATTTTACTTTATTAGTAAGAAAAATAACGTTTTTTCACAGACTGACGTTACTAGTCATGTAAAAATAATATATCTAAAATTAGTGGTCAGAATTGAATTTTTTTCTATTTTTGTAACGAACACTACAAAACAAATGAAAGGACGACCAAACATATTCAAAGACAGTGAAATCATTTTGAAAGCCCAAGAGATATTTTGGAAAAAAGGATATAACGCCACCTCTCTATCTGACCTAAGTAAAGCCACAGGTGCCGGAGCGGGAACCTTATACAATAAATTTAAGGGCGGAAAAAAAGAACTATTCAAAAAATCACTTCAACAGCGAAAAAAGGATTTAAATACTTTTAAATTAAAAATAGAGAATAGTGATAATCCGATTGAACTGATTAAAGAATTTTTTATTAGTATAGCAACTGAACCAAAAAGCAGCCATTTGAGAGGATGTATTGTAGCCAATACAATTGTTGAAATGACTTTTGTAGATGATGAACTAGAAAACGAAGCTATTGAAATTTTAAAAGAAACGGAAAAACTATACACCCAAACTATTCTTAAAGAACAAAAAAAAGGAAATCTGACGTCAGAAATTCCTGCTGGTGTTTTAGGAACATATCTTATTACTGTTTGGTGTGGCATCAACACGTTACGAAGAGTTTATCCTGATAAAGAAATTTTAAGGATACAAATAGAACTACAACTACAACTAATCAATTGATTTTTTTTGATTATTTATTTAATGAACATTACAATACACAAATATGGATTTAAAATTAAAAGGAAAAAGAGCATTTATTAGCGGTTCAACGCAAGGCATTGGTTTCGCAATTGCTCAACAGCTCTTGGAAGAAGGCGTTAGCGTGACTATAAACGGAAGACAAAAGTTAAAGACAGAACAAGCAAAGAGTAAATTGCAAAATCAATTTCCTGATGCGGATATCTCGGCAATAGCTGCTGATTTCGCAAACAAAGAGGACATTGAAAATCTACTTCAAAAACTGACAGATATAGATATATTGATAAACAATGTTGGAATCTTTGAAATGGAAGAATTTCAAAATATACAAGACAAAGATTGGTACAAATATTTCGAAATAAATGTAATGAGTTCTGTTCGACTGTCTCGAAAATTATTGCCCAGCATGCAAGATAACAATTGGGGACGCATAATTTTCATTAGTAGCGAATCTGGTGTAAATGTACCTGAAAATATGATTCATTACGGAATGACAAAAGCAGCTATTTCTGCAATAGCAAATGGATTATCTAAATTGACTAAAGGGACAGAAATTACAGTTAATACAGTTTTGGGAGGACCAACATATTCCGATGGTGTTGCAACAGTAGTGGAACAAATTGCAGGAGCTCAAAATCTTGAAATTGAACAAATGAAAGATGTAATTATTCAGCAATCTAATCCACACATTTTATTGCAACGATTTATTAATCCAAATGAAATTGCAAATTTAGTATCTTACTTGTCGAGTCCTTTATCGATTGCTACAAACGGAGCTTCTTTAAGAGCAGACTCAGGAGTATTAAAAACAATATAAATACTACCGCTAACACCGTATATAATTTATTGCTAGTATAGCCTGTTTACGCAAATCCTCCCGGATTATCTATTTGGTTCGTATTTTCCAAATTAGGCACTTAAAACAACTAACTATCTATATATAAACACGTTAGCGATCAGTCAAATAAAAACTGTGCTAAAAATTAACAATCACCATTTTCAATCACAGTTATTGCATTGAGAAGAACATTTTTGACATTATTGAACTGTATTATTTTTGCATCAATTTGGTCGATTTTATCGTTTACAATTTTAATTTTCTTCTCAATGCTAATCTTATTATTGTACCAATTATCTAACAAATCTCTTATTTCAATAAGTGTAAATCCGACTTCTTTAGCACCTTTTATAATTTCAATTTTCCCGATACTACTTTCATCATAATTTTTATAGTTATTCGTTGTAACTTATACATCGGTTACACCTTCAAATAAACCATAGTTTTCGTAATATCTTAATGTATGGATTGGTAATCCAGTTCGTTTGGATAATTCATTTATAAGCATAAAATCTATTTTTTGTTAATAACTTTTCAAAGGTATGAAGTATACTTCATACTTTGTAGTTTCAAATATCGTCTTTAAATTTGTCCATACAAAATCTAAAAAATGAAGAATTTAGCAATAATCGGAGCCACGGGTTCAACAGGGAAAGAATTAGTAAAATTGGCAATTCAAAAGAATTATAAAGTTACGATTATAGCAAGAAAACCTGAACTACTTAAACCAACCAAAAATACAAAAATTGTAAATGGAGATGTAACGGATTTAAAAAGCCTTGTAAATGCACTCGAAAACATCGATTTTGTCATTAGTTGTTTTGGACCAACAAATCACAAAAAAGTTGGAAATCTAATGTCTCTAGGAACAAAAAACATTGTTGAGGCGTGCAAAAAAAATGAAATAAAACGTTTTGTATTTATGAGCGGATTTGTTCAATCGGACAGTAAAAACTTTTCGATTTTCAATAGATTGGCAATTAAATTATTGCGTATTTATTACAAAGAATCGTTTGATGATAAAATAATTGCCGAATCCTCAATTCAGAAAAGTAAATTAAACTGGGTTATTGTTAGAGCCGTTGCATTAACTGATAAAATTCCAAAAGGCGAATACAAAGCAGGAACTGACCTTAAAGTAAGTCCATTTAATGCATTAACCTATGGAGATTGCGCTACATGTCTATTAGATGCAATAGAAAAAACCGCATGGACTAACACAATAGTTAATGTCGGAAAAAAATAAAGTGAATAATTGATGTTTTTAGAACATCAGTAAAACTAAAGAAAGAAGTTGAGAAAGTAAATTTAATTCTGAGTGAAACTTTAGAACAATCTCAATGGAATTTTTACCTCGAAGACTGTGATACTATATTGCGTATCGACTGAAAACTCTACAAACTCAAAAAATGAAAAGACAGCTATAAATCTCTTCTTTCTAATTCTCAGAACTGATGAGCTGTTTGCTTTTGCACATAAACAAATACATGCGCAAATAAATCCAACAACTCATCCAGAAACTGAATTAATCATTTGTGTGTAAGCGCAAGAATTGGTTGCAATATTTAGAAGAAAAAACTCCTTCAAATTATGACATTGTACCAAGTTAACTTTGCTGATCTTTTTGTAAAGATTGTATTTCGCTTACAAGGTCTTTACATGCTTTTTTTTTCTTTCTTTGTCCTTATTGTTTTGGTTAGATCTACTCGGTGTTGGCTTTTCGATTTCCTCCATTAATTTCTAACGCTTTTGTCAGATCTGATACATTTGTTCTCGTATAAATTAATTAAAAACTTTATCTTAAATTTTAAGGATTATATTTAAGATTATCTCTTGACTTTGTAGGATTGCTAAGTTAGCATTTCCAAATTTTTCACTGACTAATTCACATTCCGAAAAACAGATGACTACTCAACAAGACATATGCAACAAGAGCTTGTACGACAACCTTAACAATAGATCAACTTCTAAAGTCTATGTACGAGAATCAAAAAATAATATTTCCATAAAAAAACTTCGCTTCAATCTTTGCAAACTAATTGATAAGACTTATCATCACAATTAAAATTTGGAAGCTCTAGTTGTACAGCTACTAGCACCCGCTTTCAATATTCTTTGTTGCTTTTTTTAATAGCAAAGCTTACTATTTCAGTAAGTGTTTTAGTTGGCCTGACACTGGCAATAATTTCTAATAGTAGCGTCATAAGTAAACCAGCATGCCACCATTTCTCGCTATGAGAGCAAGAACATCACACTATCCTTTTTTTTTACTGAGACTTATATGCTTAATTAGTACAAAAAAAAGCATTATTTTACTTTAAGCCATAGTCCAATCCATTAAGCAAATTATTTTTTATTCCATACAAATACGGCAGACCTTAAACCACAAGCTAGCCAGTGCACCAATTCTCTACTGCTTAAAATAAACTTAATTTTCCTTTGCTACCTTTCTTTTTAGTTTTACTTTCGCGCTTTATATTTAACGAATCTAAATAAAGATAACATGAAAATTATTGTTTTAATTGCTACTGCACTTTTATCACTTCAGGCATTTTCGCAATCAAATCTAAAGGGCAAAATTACAGACCAAAATAATCAAACAGTCATAGGAGCGGTTGTCCAAATTAAAGAGTTAGGGAATAGTACTAGTACAGATGTTTCTGGAGATTATTTGTTGTCTAATATAAACGAAGGTACCTACTTAGTTAGGATTGAAATGCTTGGTTACCAAACTATACTCAAGAGAATTGCGTTTGATGGTAGTAGTTCAGTAACATACAATGTTATTTTATCAGATGACATAAGCCGTTTAGATGAGGTTGTAATTTCTGCCAGTAGGCACTCCGAATACTTATCCGAAATACCAGCTTCTGTAACAGTAGTTGGACAAGCTAAACTCCAAGAGTTTGCTAAATCTACTTCAAATATTAGTGAAATACTAGAATTTACAGTACCTGGTTTAGCAATGTCTTCAGGTACTTTTTCTAACTGGGGACAAACATTGCGTGGGCGATCTTTATTAGTTATGGTTGACGGTATTCCTCAATCGTCACCTTTAAGAAATGGGCAATTAGGTATAAAGTCTATTACTCCTAATGACATTAGTCGCGTGGAGGTTATAAAAGGAGCTACTTCTATTTTTGGTAATGGTGGCAACGGCGGTTTTATTAATTACATTACTAAAAAACCTAATTCTATCAAAAAGATTGAAGGCTCTACCAATGTTTGGGGTACATCTAATTTAGCTGAAGCAAGAGATGCATTAGGCTTTGGAGTTTACCAATCCTTTAAAGGTAATTTAGATAAATTCAGTTATTATATTAGCGGAAGTTATGAAGAAACGGGCAATAAATATGATGCTAAAGGTATTCCGCTTTTACCAACATATGGATTTGATAATTCTAAAATCTATAGTACACTAGGAAAGATTGAATATCAATTAGCTGAAAATCAAAAAATAACCCTAGGAGGTAATTTTTATAAATCGATGCAAAACTCTCCATTTATTCCTGTAGCTGCAAAAGTTGAAGTTTTTAATAAAGAAGGAGATTATACTATACTAGCTGGATATGGTGAAAAGGGGACTATTGAGGGAGAAAAAGCTAATGGTTCGATCCTTGGTAATGGACAATTGACCTATAATTTAAATAATATATTTTCTGAAACCACAGACTTTCAAACTGATTTGTATTACCAAAATACGGAGAACATTTTCTTTTATTCTGATAAGTTTGAAAATGGAGGTCAATCTGTAATAAACGCAGAAAAATATGGGTTAAGACCAAATTTTATCACGACGTTGTCAAACAATAAGGCGGCAAATATTACACTTACGTATGGTGTCGATTTACTAAGAGATAAAACCAATCAAGGACTATTAGATGGTAGGTTATGGGTGCCTAATATCGAAATGACTAGCTGGGCACCTTACGCACAATCTACCCTTAAATTTAATGAAAAATGGGTCGTTAAAACGGGTTTGCGTTATGATGATATAAATATGGATATTGCTAATTATAGTACTTTGCCGTATTCTGGTAAGAGTGATGGTAACTTTACCCCGTCTGTAGATGTGCAAGGTGGTAAACTAAACTTTAATAATCTCGCCTTTAATTTTGGTGTACGATATATTGAGCATCAAGAATTTATACCCTATGTAAGTTACTCACAAGGTTTTTCAATTGCAGATTTAGGTTCTGTATTACGCTCTGCAACAGCAGGTAATATTAATGATATTCAGTTAGAAGCTGCAGTAACTAAAAACTATGAGTTTGGTTTTTTATCTAAATTTAATACCCTCAAGTTTGAGGCTGTTGGGTATTACAGCACCTCTAGTTTGGGTACTGGAATTGTTTTTGTTGATGAACTAAATACTTTCCAACCTTCTAAACAACCTCAACGTATATATGGGGCAGAGGTTGCTGTAGATTACTTTACGCCAAACGATAAATGGCAATTTGGAACCTCTTATTCCTATGTGGAAGGTACAAAATATAATGTTGGAGATGAAAACAACGTAAGCTATTTGGGAGGGGATGTCATCGCTGCTCCAAAATTGACTGTGTATGCAAACTGGAAACCAATACCAAAAGTAAGTACTTCGATTAGAGTTACCAATTCGGGAGACAGAGAGAGGTTTGATCCTTTTTTAAATGCAAAAACTAACAAATATGAATATCGACATACTGAATTTCCAGTAAGTGGTTATACCTTAGTTAATCTTTCTTTGGCATACCAGTTAGAACCTAATTTGTCTGTATCCTTAGCGGTAAATAACTTGCTAAATGAGTACTATCTACCTGCAAGATCGCAATGGGCATCCCCATTAAAAACATTTACAGGAGCTGGCGAAGGCGCTAACGCTAAGCTAAGTTTACAATATAATTTTTAATTTTGTTTTGATGGCTTTAGGGAATATGGTGCGTAAGATTCATCTTTGGGTCGGTATTACATGTGGTTTAGTAGCTTCGATTTCTGGTATTTCTGGTGCTATGTATGTGTGGCAACCAGAACTCAGCGCAGCTCTTAACCCAGAGCTATTAAAGATGAAAAACATAGATAATTTAGAGGACGCCGTTTTTTTCAAAACGGCAGCCTCTTTAACAGTAACGCACTCCGATAGTATTAGCAAAATTTTCTTGCCCTATAGAGAGCAGCAAACAATTTCTATTGCATTTAAAAACGGAAAAACGAATTATTATAATTCAGAAAATGGTCGTTTTTTGGGAGAAAAGTCAACTTCAATTTTGTTTTTTGAAGATCTATTAAAATTTCACCGTACCCTTTTAATTCCAAAAATAGGCAAGTATGTCACTGGCACAAGTACTATTATTTTCCTTTTAATGATATTGCTTTCGGGTATTTACATTTGGTACAAAACCTACAGCGCTAACCTAAAAAACGGGTTTAAAATTAAATGGAAGAGTAAGAAAAAGAAAATCAATTTTGATCTTCATAAGGTACTGGGTATTAGCTTTTTTATCCCACTTTTAACAATTGCTTTTACCGGTGCCTACTTTACCTACAATTCCTATTATAAAAAGGCGCTGTCAGTACTGGATAGTAAAACAATTCTTAAACAAGAAACACAAACTAACAATCCCTCATCCTTGTTAGCGATTTTGTCGAATTCCGATAAAAGCTATGCCTTGCGTGCCATATATTATCCTAAAGATGCGAATGACAACTATAGATTTCGGTATATTGAGAGTAGATTTAAAACGCAAGGACTTAGAAAAACCAAAGAACTTACAGTCAGCACAAACCTCAAAACA
This sequence comes from Flavobacterium sp. TAB 87, assembly GCF_001529295.1. Taxonomy (GTDB): domain Bacteria; phylum Bacteroidota; class Bacteroidia; order Flavobacteriales; family Flavobacteriaceae; genus Flavobacterium. The sequence continues at coordinate 9,994 of NZ_LLWK01000020.1, read as the reverse complement.
GTCTCTTTAACAGATTACAAAAATGATGCTACTAGCAACCGTATAGCATCTCAATTTTACCCTGTACACATTGGTGAAATTGCAGGATTATTTGGTAGGACTCTTGTTTTCATCTCCGGTTTAATTCCCATCACATTGTATATTACAGGCTTTAGAATCTATCTTTTTAAGAAGCGAAGGTCAAAGAAGTTACTGGTTGACGGCAATTAATTGTCGCAGCTAAAACTCAGAATTAACAGAGTTTTTTAAAAATGGAAACTGCCCTGCTCCTATCACAATTCTTTTATAATAAACGGTTACATACAGGAGATTAACATATAATTCGTATGCTCCTAAAATACAAAATATGATTCTTGAAGCTTTAAACTCCTACTGGAAAAAACGGTCAGCCTGACCACCACTTTCCAGTTTTTAATGACCATTAAAATTTAATAATCAAAATTCTTCTGAATCCGTTCCTATTACTCTAAAAATTAGAATCTTATTGTTATACTTTCATTTACTAAATGTACTATAATTTACTGCTCACTTTAAATTGGAATTGGGTGGTCAATGTAACTGGAATTTGTAATACTATGATAATTAGGAATTATTGCACACAAAAGCCATTACAATTCTATATTCCTAACACATTCTTTTTCCAGTTTTCTATAACTTCGAAGTCCATTGATATAAACGTACAGATACAATTTAAGAAAAATTCTTGTATCAAAACTGGGACGACCTTCGGATCTGATCCTTTGAACCGAAAAACACACTGTCTCTAAAGATAAAACTGATACAAAAGCATCTATAAATCGAATAGGATTTTCTGAAGAAATAGTATCTTCTAAACTTGAAAAACACATTCGATTACGCGATATTGCTGTAATGTCTTGACATCATTAAATATGCAACTTTTCTTCCTTTTACTAAAATAATTTAACTATTTTTGAAAGAATGAAACAGAAGTTTTTTCACAGACTACCGTTGGCGGTCAGGCTAAAAAACAGAGGAGAAAAATAATGCAAATAGACATAGAAAAACTAAAATTTCCGATTGGTAAGTTTGACAAATCAACGACAATCACGAAAGACATTTTAATAATGTGGATTTCTGACATTTCAACATTTCCAAAAAGACTTTCAAGCGAAGTTCTTACTTTGACAGACAAGCAACTTAATACACAATACAGATACGACGGTTGGACGATAAGACAAGTCGTTCATCATTGTGCTGACAGCCATATGAATAGTTTAACCCGTTTGAAACTTGCATTGACAGAACAGCAACCAACCATAAAACGATATTTTGAAGAACGTTGGGCTGAACTTCTTGACACGAAAAGTATGTCTATTGAACCTTCATTGAAAATTATAGAAGGAATACACGAAAGATGGACAGTTTTATTAAACAATTTGAAGGACGAGCAATATGCTAGAATTTTTATTCATCCTGAACACGGAAAAACTTTTAGAGTTGACGAGAATATAGGTGTTTATGCTTGGCATTGTAACCATCATCTTGCTCACATAACTGAAACAAAAAAACGAAATAAATGGAACTAGATACTAACATCAACTGAGAGAAAGAAGCCCGCACCGCTAACACAAGTCTCGCACAATTTACTAATCAAGTGGAATCAACGTTTTTTATCGTATTTTCGTTCAGCCGAAAATACTCGTCTTTGTAAGTCGCAAACTGCGCTAGGCACGAGAACGTCAGGCTGTGAAAAAACCTGGGTTTTTCACTTTTTTACTTTTTCACTTTAAAAACACTCTTGTAAACTTCAATACCTTCTATCTACGGTACGCTATTTTTTTTGCTGCAATTAGTGACTCATTTGCAATAATACCGTTATGAAGGGTATAATAGGTCTTTTTAAAACTAAAACAACCTTTAGTTTTATAAGGTGATTTCCATTTCTTGATTTTATCTATTAAATCGGGTTCGCCTAGTATATTTATGGAGCGTTTGATGTTGTACACAAGCATAATTAAACTGTATTCGCCATTTACTTTGTCAAGTCCCGTTAAATTAGAGTGATTGTAACCCCATTGTCTTTTGATGGTTCCAAATATATATTCGTTTATCTCCTGTTGTTTTTAGCTATTTCATCTAAGTATTCTTGGGTTCTTTCTTCGATATAAGCCCCGCTTATCTCAACGATGTTATGGAACAATTAGAGGGACAAATAGCTTCTGCAAAAATAGCGATGGCCAGACTATCCTCTCCCCAACTCTGCTATGTTTTATCTGGTAATGATTTCACATTGGATATCAATAATCCTGATAATCCTAAGATTGTATGCATGGGTAATAATCCTCAAAAAATACAAATATATGGAGCTGTTTTGTCGCTGTATGTAAACCGATTGGTAAAACAAGTGAATCAAAAAGAAAAGCAAAAATGCAGTCTCATTTTTGATGAATTCCCAACCATTTACCTCAATAATATGGACAGCCTGATCGCTACTGCTAGAAGTAACAAAGTAGCCACTTGTCTCGGTATCCAAGACTTTAGTCAATTACGAAAAGACTATGGTCGGGAACAGGCAGATGTCATTATGAACATTACTGGAAATATAGTAAGCGGTCAAGTTACAGGCGATACCGCCAAGCAACTTTCTGAGCGATTTGGAAAGATTATGCAGGATCGCGAAAGCTTATCTATCAATAGTGGTGACACTTCCATCAGTCAATCCAAACAATTGGAATATGCGGTGCCTGCATCCAAAATTTCTGCTTTAAGTTCTGGCGAATTTGTCGGTATGGTAGCTGATGATCCTGATTGTAAAATTCAACTGAAATCTTTTCATTGTGAAATACTCAATGATCATCCTGCACTGAAAAAAGAACAAGATTTGTACAAGGAAATCCCGATAATACGCAAACTGGACAATGCTGTTATTCAACGTAATTATTTGCAGATTAAACAAGATATTCAAGATATTATACACTCAGAAATGGAACGATTACTTAATGATCCAGCCCTAGCATATTTAGTAATTAAAAAATGATTGATTTTTTATATGAATAAATCTTAATTTCTTTTAAAACCCTCCTTGACAAAATGGTTTCTTTAGTATTCAAAATTAAGTCCATCACAACATATTATCATAGAGGAAGTTGTTCTTTAATTTCTTAAATTTACTTTTCTTGCTACTTAAACAATCACAAATCTATAATTCAACAATATAAATGGAATTAAAGTTTATAGACTTAGGACTAATTTTAAAAGCTGATGATTTAGAAGTACCTGAAACTTTGCAAGATGAAACATTGTTTATATCTGTAAAGCCATTTTTGTTAGCCTTATTATCTAATGATATGTGTCCGATTCATCATTTTGGTCATGCACCTGATAATACTGCGGACGGTCAAGATGAATTATTACATCATGGTACTCTAATCAGAATTATTGTTGATGAGAAGTACGTTGGTGTTGATTTAGAATGCAGTAAGCAGGAAATAGTAAAGGCTTTTTATCACTTGGTTTCTAACTATCAGCCTGATTTTTGTATGATAATGGAAGAAAATGGAGCAACTAAAAAAGAAACAACTGTTGAGCTTCTGTATCGGGAGGTGTTTTAGTAGCTACTAAATCTACCGAATAGGGTAATGCAAATTGATTTATTGGCGCCAGTTCTAACCATTTTTTTTCATCTTCTGGATGCAATATAATTGGCATTCTTTTTTTGATGTTATGAATTTCAGCCATCAAGGGATTGGCTTCAGTAGTAACCATTGTATAGGTCTTTTTTATTTCTCCTGTGTTTGTATCTTTCCAGCTGGAATATAAACCTGCAAAAGCAAATAGATCTCGATGACCAATACCAATTTCATATTTCACTTTATTTTTCCCTTTTGAATCAAGCCATTGCCATTCATAAAATCCATTAGCAATAATCAAACATCTTTGATTTATTACATCACGGAAGGATGGTTTCTCAGAAAGGGTTTCAATTTTAGCATTTAAAGTCATTGTTTTAATATCATCATCTTTAGCCCAATGTGGTATTAAACCCCAATTATAATGTTCAATTATGTCAGGATGTTCATTAGTAATAATTGGTGTTTTTGGAAAATCAAATCCATTGATATGCTCGCTTGGTGCAAAAGAATGTTTGTCTTTGATTTTTGCTTTAAAACGCTTTTCAATTTGTAAGGCAAGTTTTGTTTGAATGGTATGAAAACACATAACGTTACATTTTATAAGTGTGAAGTTAGGTAATAAATTGGTTGCAGCGGAGTTCGTATTGTTCTCAGCATTATTGCAATTTTATAGTTTTCTTGCATTTCGGATAATTGGTACATCCTAAAAAGTTCCCATATTGTCCGGTGCGCTTTGTCATAAAACCACTGTTACAGTTTGGACAAAGGAATTTATCTTGTAATATGTCAATATTGCTAAATGTTTGATTACAATTAGGGTAATGGGAGCACCCTAAGAATTGAGAACCACTTGCTGCATTTTGTCTTATGACAAGATTTCCTGTTTGGCAATAAGGACAATTTGTTGTCTGAAGGACTCCATCATTATTAGTTACTAAGTACTTGTTATCTGTTAATAATTCTTCCGCAAATAAAGAAGACTCTTCTGGAATAAGTAATACCACCTCATTTTTAGTTCTTGTTAATGCCACATAAAATAGCCTACGTTCCTCTGCAAATCTATATACTTCAGTATCATTAAGTAAGAGTGATAAAATAGGGTCGTCTGTCATCTTGTTGGGGAAACCAAGTAAATGATTACGAAGATTTAATATTATAACATTATCTGCTTCTGTACCTTTTGACTTGTGTACGGTTAAGTATTTTATATCAATTCCTTCGAAATCCTGTACTTCTAGCTTCCCTGTTTGTTCAAAGTATTTTATCTTACTATTTGGAGTTAATTTAATCAAGTCGTTTATATCAAAGCTATGTCGACCTAAAACTAAGATTGATTTATTGCCATATTCATTTACAAGTATTTTTATTTGATTTATGAATATTATTTCAATTTCTGATGGCTTGTAATAAACAAATTTAACTGGCGATTCCAAAGGTTCTTTTTTAGACTTCGGTTTTTTTGAAAATTGCTTGTCGTTTTTTAATATGTATTTTGAAGTTATATCAATAAGTGATTGTGAATTTCTGTACGTCTGCTCAATCAATAATTGTTCATACTTACCAACATACTTTTGAAAGTTACTAAATAAAGAAATGTCGCTTCCTGCAAAACGGTAAATTGATTGCCAATCGTCTCCAACACATACTAATCTTGCGCCTGATAAATCCCTAATTTCTTTAATCAAATTAAAACGAGAAAATGAGATGTCTTGATATTCATCAATTATTATGTACTGATAAGTGTATGCGGGTTTGTTTTCTAGAACAGCATCAGTAGCACTATTGATCATGTCATTGAAATCGATCTCAATTCTTTCTTTTAGGGTATTGTCATATTTTTCAAGAATTGGAAGCACAAATTGTAAAAACATTTGTTGTCGTTCCACCATAAAATGTGCTTGGTTTATGGTTTTTTCTGAAAATAAACTCAGTAGTGAACTATGGTTTAATCGTCTTGATTTGCTTAGATTTATAAAGCTCTCAATTAGTTTGTTTATTTCTTTGCCAAAATTCTTGCCATTATCAGATACTTTTGAGTAGATATTTTTTGCATCTATTGGTTTAAAAACAACATTTTCAGCTTCCAACATTTCACGTAGTTTGTGTAATAAAATGTTGTCTCTATTGTAATAGGAATAGGTTTCTAATAATTTAGTTTTGTACGTTTTATGTGTTTCTCTTTTTAACTGCATATCCTCTACATACTTTTGCTCATTAAATGGAGTAAGCCATTTTGCTCGGTCATGTTCATCTACACCAAAATGTTCTAAATAAATGTCATAACCTTTTATAAAAAAATCAGGACGGTACATAGTTTGTCCATGTGGATAAGGTTTTTCATATTCATATTCGATACCGTTTAAGTATAAAAAATTGGCTATTATTAGTTCTTCCACACTTTTTACTTTTTCGCCTTGCATGGTATCAAGTTTTGATTGTGAAACTATATTTAAAGGTTCACATTTTGATTTTAAAGTTTGAAAGTCAATTCCTTTTTCTGTGTCTAATTTTTCGCCAAGTGAATTGAATTTGTCGTATTCTTCTGGAATGTTCATATAGCAAGCTACATATTGAATATACGATTGCAAAGCTTCTACATCATTAAAAATATCTGTTTTTAAATAGGATTTTATTACTCCGCTTAAAGTGTTTTCATTTGTTACTGCCGGAATGTTTGAATGATATTTTTTGATTGTACTATACCCCAGTTTATGAAAAGTTGTTGCTTCTATACCAAGTTCAATTTTATTTAACCGTTCGTTTAATTCTTCAACAGTTTTTTTTGTAAATGATATTAATAAAATATGATTAGGATCAATGTTTTTCTGTTCAATTAAATATTGAACTTTTCCAATGATTGTTAGTGTCTTGCCAGAACCTGCACCAGCAATAATTAAATTTGAATATTCGTCTGTTATTACTGCAGTCCGTTGTTGTTCATCTAATTTTTTTTCTTCAATATTATCGAAATACTGATTTAATTTTTCTTTTTGCGACTGGACATAAGTTAGGTTATATCTAATTATAAAGTTGTCAAAATCTTCGAAAATATCATTAAATCGCTTAACAGTATCTTCTTTTTTGTAAAAATTAGTTTTGTTTTTAAAGTACTTACCAACTGTTGCATATTGTGTTTTTATTTGATCTCGTTGTACCCAAGTAACGTAGTCATTTAACATTTGAGTTAAGTCAATAAATTCTGTAATTAGATGTAAATTAATTAAGTACTCACTTTTCTGGTATTTTTTTCTTTCTAACGATTGTAGAAAAATAAACACTAAAAACAGCACTGTTACCGAAATGACAATAAGAGTTACTATCATATTTTGTTTTGCTTTTTAGACTTAGTTTTAGCTCTCACAGAAGGTCTTGGCGCTAGCCGAGGTTAGGCACATGCGAAGCCGAGTATTTTAGGCTTAACGTAAATGTAGTAAAAAAACGCTAATTCCAATAAATCCCCAATCTTGTCAAGCTGTTATAGACAGTGCTTATTATATGTGAACAATTTTAAATCCTAAATTTTCAAGATAATTTTGAGCCATATAGGTCTGAAAATTTCTAGGATTAGGATTTAATTCGCTCCCATTTGCGTAAAGATTTCCCAAAGAGATTAATAATTTACAAGGATATAATTCATTTTCATATTCTAATGCCCATTTTTTAGCTTCTCGAAGTGTTGGAGTCCCATCTTTTTTTATTTTCAACATAGCTTGAAAAATATGCTCTCTTTTTATATTACTAGGTATTGGCATAAAAAAAATGTTTAAAATGTTGTAGCATCAAAAAAAAAGACAGTTTCTTCTTCAATCTCGTAGTTGTCAATATCTTTATTATATCTAAAAGGGATAGGTTTTTGATTTTTTAATATAATATTGTCGGAGCTTTTTGCATCCTCACTAAAAATTACAAATACTCGGGTCGTAACTAGTATATTATGAACGTAAATTAAATCTCTATCATTTTCATCTTCAACAATTTCGTAATTTTGAATTTGAACTTGTTCAACCGTATCAACAAGTCTATGTTGTCTATTTTTAAAACCACTTTTGAGGATTTTATTTATGACTTCTAGTAAATCAGTTAAAATTTTTTTTTGTTCTTTTTCTCTCATAATATCTTACATTTTTTTAATACGGCCCTTAGCAGTAGTGCTTATTACAATTCATCTTCTTTTATAATTCTTATTTTTTCTCCAAATTTTTTTTTAAGTTCTTCGTCTGTTATTGATTTCGGGAATGCAATTGCTAATAAATGCTTTGGTCGAGATAATGCTACATAAATTAGTCTCTTGTTTTCATCTGGGAAAACATTCTCGGTATTCGAAATGTTTTCAAAAGTGATATTATCTTTGTGTTTCTTTTCATTGAAGAAAACTAGAATTGAATCTAATGTTTGGCCTTTAACTTGATGAATAGTGGTTATAGGTATATTAAGTGTTGAATATGATTTTTTAAAGTGACTCTCCACACTTTCAGTCAATGTAGATTTTTCTAAATATGTTGACTTTCTGTTTCTTAAACTAAAGTCGATGTCAGAAGTTAGATTAAGTTTTTTCTTAATGAAAAGTTGAGTTTCAATTGTCCAATCTTTTATTGTTTTAGTAAAATCGGGTAATTCGTCTAAAACAGTTATCATTAAAGAATTAAAATTAGGGTCTAAACTTTTTTCTTTCTCAATATCTTTTAATTTATGATAATCTGTAATTTCGGAATAGATTAATGAAATACAAACACTTCTGATATCCTTTATAGCATTTTTTAGATCGCCACTTATATAAAGATTTTTAGCAAAAATTATGTTTTTTGGTAATTGAATTCCCCAAGGTCTTTGTTCGGATTTCTTACCTAATAATGAATCTTTTAATGAGTTTCCTCGTACAACAATGCAACTATTGATGTATTTGTTTTTAGCACAATAATCGTCATAATGCTTTATTATTAATTGATGATTAGTAGTTGAATATTTATAAAGTACGATAGATTCTTCTAATTCTTTACAATCTAAACTTTTGATGTTAGAATCGTTTTGTCTCCTTATTTTTGAGAAAACATCAATTATGCTTTGTGGTGAACGTCTATTATCTGTTAAATCGAAAGACTGCCAAGTTTCATCCGTATCATATTTCCTTAGAAATTCCTCAGGTTTAGCATCTCTCCACTGGTATAAACTTTGATAAGGGTCTCCAATTAATTCAATATTTTTTAATCCTTGTTTTATTAATTCCTCAAAAATAGCGTGTTGCATTAATGAGTTATCCTGTGCTTCATCGATTATGATAAAAGGAAATCTTAAACTAAGCCATTCACAAATTTTAGGATTATTTTTTAATAAATGAAGAGCGATAAAAGCAGAATCGCTAGTCGAGATAAGTCCTTTTTTAAATTGGGTATTCTTGATTAGTTTACAATAGTTATCGAAGCTAGTTTTTTCTACTTTTTCAAGTGATGGTTTATTTCCATTGATTGAAAAAGTTCCATTTGGCTCAATTCTTATTTCGCTTGGAGGATATAAATGAAAAATACTTCTATTATTTTGCGCTTTGTATTCTGCATTATTAAGAGGTCTTAATAAGCCTTCCAATGTTTTTCCATTCTTAATATAAGTAGTTTTCCACATATCATTTAAGATGGTTGTGTGGTCAAGTATCTTTGGTCGGTTAAAATCACGATTAAGTAAATTGTAAAATGGCAGTGTTATGAATTTATTTATGAAACTATCTATGGTTGATACATGATTTGGAAACTGAAGTGATTTACCACTCATTTTTTTATATGCTTCATTAATTTCATCTTTTGCAGAATTTGTAAATGATAGGCAAGCGACACCTGAATGGTCTCCAATTTCTTTTAGATTTTCTAAATCTAAAATCTTTTTAGCGATGGTTGTTGTTTTGCCACTACCTGGGCAAGCATTTAAAATAATTTTCCCTCTTGCGTTTAGATAAGCTAACCGTTCTTCATTTAAAAAATACATTACAATCCATTTTTTAAATGATTAAGTGCATTTAAAATGTATTTTGGCACTTTAAATGAGGCTTTTGCATCTGCTAAATTATCAAGTATATGAATTGAAAAGTCTTGAGCAAATTCTGCTTTGCTAGGAAATGTTTTCCATAAAAGAATTGAAACTTTCCTTCTTTCTTCATCTGCCATAATATCATTTGGCAAAGTTGCTAAATAAGCAATGATTTTATTTACTTTATCATTTTCAATTAAGTTAATATATTTCACTAGAAAGTTTTCTTTAAAATTTCTTCTGTCATTATGTACATTGTGTACTGCTATTTCATATTCTAAAGTTTTAAATGATTCAAAAATTTTGATGTTATCAGAACTGTTTTTTACAGACTCTCTATTTAATACATTTTCGACAACTAAATAATTATGATTTGAGTTGGTTGT
>NZ_LLWK01000019.1 GCF_001529295.1 Flavobacterium sp. TAB 87 | reverse complement strand
ATTGGCAGTAACGGCGCACTAATCGAGTCAGAATTGGCACACCATATTAAAATGCTTGTATTCTATAACCTAAAAGATTTAAAAGAATGGAGAACCACGTTAGCTACAAAGTAACCTTCAAAGAAACCGCCGACGAATGGCTGTTCCAGTACCGCGAATCCGATCGAGTAATTCACGCCTTTTTCAACATCAAAGGGAAACGAGTTTTAAAGTTGTTGCAAGCCGTTCAGTTTCCTTGTACCATCGAAGACATGGAAAAATGGTCGCAGTACAAAAAAGTAGTTACTATAGAATTGGTTATAAACGATTACTCGTTCGAAACGTTTTGGGCAAAGTACAATTTGAAAGTCAAAAAAGAAGCTTCGCAAAAAGCCTACGACAAATTAAATCTGGTTGAAAAAATTAAGTGTTTCAATGCCCTTAAAAAGTACGATGAATTTTTAGCCAAAACAGGTCAGGCTAAAGCGCACGTAGTAACGTGGCTCAATCAAAAAAGATTTAATGATGAGTATTAGTGACAAAATATATTCATTTATAAATAGACTTATTATATTTGAATTTAAAATTTTTATATGAAAAACTCATTAGAAGGCAAAAAACAATCATGGGATGGAATGTTTTATAGCATACAAAGAATAGATTTATTAATAATTTCAATTTGTGGAGCGGGTATTTATGTATGCCTTGAAACCATCAAACATCTGTCAGCAAATAAAGATTTTTGCACTTGTACATGCTTTATAAAGATATCAGCCGGAATGTTCTTAGTAGGCATCATTCTAAATTTTTTATCGCAACAGTATGGATACAAGGCAAATTATGAAAGCTATCTAATGTATGATTGTGAAGTTGAAGTAGATGAAATTAAAAGCCTAGAGACAATCACTAAAGAAAAAAAAGAATTACTACTTAAACTGGATTGTGATAGTAAAGATTATGACAAGAGATCAGATCGTTTTTCAAACCTAACAACCAACCTCAACTACTTTAGTATGGGGTTTATGTTCTTAGGTTTGATTTTTACTTTTATATTTTTTGTCATTACCTTTTAGGTGGTCTAGGCGTTCCTTTTTGCTCTCGACCCTCCCCTTGACCTGGACTTGGTTTAGGACTTGGTGTGGTAGGTCTTGATGGAGTTGGCTGCGGTCTTTGATTTGGTCTGGGTATCTGTTTGTCAGGCATTATAGTATTGATTTAATTAATAAAATTTAAAATTAGTTCTTTTTAAGTGACAAATATGTATCATTGGTAACAAATTCCTACATTTGAAATCTTAAATAAGTGCAATGACATTCCCAGATATAATTAAGGAGTTTTTTAACTCAACAAAAGAGAGACTTAAAACTCCAATTTCAGGTGCATTTCTGTGCTCATTTGTAATTTACAATTGGAGGCCCGTACTTCTATTACTATTCTCTAATGCTTCAATCGAGGATAAAATCGTTATAATTAATCATGAATATTGCAGTTTTTGGGCAATATTTTTCCCTGCCCTTATTGCCCTTCTTTATAGCTTGTTAATTCCTAAAATAATGCTTTCTATTGACAACGATCTGTCAGAAACTAAGAAAAGTAGAGTTGATAACATTTACGACGTTAAAAGTCATACCATGATTAAAAAATTAAAATTTGCTGCACAGCAATTTGACTTAAAGAATATAGAAACAGGAAATAAGCAAATTGACGACTTCCAAGAACAAATAAAAAACTTAAAAGAAAGTAATGAGCAAATCAGTAATTCACATAATAACGCAGTAATTCAATTGAATAATGAATTAAAGAACGCTAATAGTTTTAGTGAAAAGTTATTAAAGGAGTTAAATTCTCTCAAAATTAATGATAATGAAGATCAATATATTGCGGTTACACTAAATAATATCCCAAACGAGATTAAAGCAGATATTAGCAAAATAAAGTATTCAAAAAAAAGCGGTATAATTGATTTTTCAGAAAATAATGTATCCAATAATTTAATTAAATATATGGTTGACGTAGGAATAGCAAAAATGAATAAAAATGATAATAATATGTACATTACGAGCAAAGGTATTAATGTTTTACGCCATTTAAAACGATTATATAGCTTATAAATTATGAACAAAATAATCTTTCACATCACAACATTGCTAATCAGTTTTTTAGCACAGGCACAGTTCACACCTGGACAATTAAAAGAACTTACTCAAGAACAAGCAATGGCTTTCTCTAAGGAGATCGCAAACAATGCAAAAATGCCGTTGGAGTTTGTCGAAGCCAAAGAAAATACAAAAGGCAATTACTATGTTGTTAATTACGGCGGTGGGGATAAAAAACTAAAAGTGATCTTTAATGTTTTCTATAAAGGAGAATACAAAGCACTCGAAATTAAAGGCGAAAAGACCTATAAGTTTATCAAGTTTTTGGAACTTATTTAGATTTGTTTCCCACTTCGAAAAATACATTTAAGACAGATGCAGACCTTGAAAAAACAGTCGATGATTTTAGCTCTCAAGAATTAATTAATAATCTAGACAAAATCAACTTTAAACTAAAAGGACAAGAAGATCAATGGAGTATTACTGATTGGTCATAATATAAAAAACCATAAAAAAACTACGCAAATTGCGTAGTTTTTTTATGGTTAAAACTCAGCGTGGAATATACTAGAAAAAACGGTCAGCCTGACCACCACTTTCCAGTTTTTATTGACCATTACAATTTAATAATCAAACATCTTTTGAATTTGTTCCTATTACTCTGCAAATTAGAATCTAATATATATCATTTACTAAATATACTATAATTTACTGCTCACTTTAAATTGGAATTGGGTGGCCTATATAACTGAAATTTGCAGCAAATGCTCATATTTCAAAAATGAAGGAGGAGTTTATAGATGGCAAAATTATGGGTGCAAAATTTCTTGGACAAACAAATCGAAAAACTTTTCAAATTGGTTTCGCTCCAATAAAAATCTCCTACCGAAAAACAATATGTTAAATTTATTACCAGAAAAAAAAGGTTATTCTATAATTTTTTCAAGTTTGATAAGTAATGAATTTCCTGAATTAAAGAGCAAAAAATTTGTTGGTATGTTCGGTATGAGAATTACAGAGTTTAATTATTTTAAACATTTTGATGCACTTGTTTTCATTGGAAATGGAGAGAAAGTAAGTTACTAAAAATACTGCAGCCAACAGCTATGGCTTCGTTGCGCCTGAAAAATGAACAATGAAGCCTTAGCTGTTATGTGACGTAATATTATCTGCAAAGTTTCTTATCTAATTCTTTCCGAATTTCTTCTACTGTCGGGTTTTTCGCTAAAATTATTCCCTCTGCATCGATAAGGAACATTCCACCACCGCCACCATCCACTCCATATTTCTGCCAAATTGAATTTTGTCGATCAAGTTCCACCAAAATTAACCACGGCCATTTCTCTTTATCAAGAAATTTAACCAATCTGTCAGTATTTTTAAATTCTCCAGCAACTCCAATAATTGTAAAACCTTTGTCTTTATATTCATTATAAAGAGGAACCATTGTTCTACTTTTGGCTATACAAGATCCGCACCAAGTTGCCCATAAATCTATTAATGCAATCTTTCCATTTATTCTATCAGATATTTTAATGTCAACACCTTTTAAGTCAGGCGCTGAAAAATCTGTATATTTTTTATCAATTTTTACATTTTCTATAGCACTTATTAAATTATAAGCTAATTTATTATATGGATGATCTGGGTTTGCCGCTGAAAGTATTTGAAAAGACTTTTTTACAGAATTAATATCAATCGTTTCTTTGTTATATATCAAGCTGTTTAATAAAAATGAATATGACACAATAGTTGGATTATTTTCTATATATTCTCTCTGAAAGACTTTTTGCTTCTCATATATAGGTTTTATTTTATCTTCTAGCTCATTTGCTTTGGGACTTAAGCTTTGATTAGATTTTTTTAATTCATCGAGTTTGTTATAAATAACTAATTTTTCATCTTGATTTTTAGCCTCTTGTAATTCTATATATAATTTTTTCGCTTTCTTACTAAGAAATTCGTCGCTTAAATATAGTGCGTTTATACTATCCTGAAGTGGTTGCATTTTAGCATTAAATTTTTCATCAAAACTTTGTTTAAATTTTTTATACTCAGCATTTAGTTTTCCTCCTTCAATAATATTTTTATCAAATTCCAGTTCAGGATAAATAGTTAAGTTAATTTTCTCATTTTCAAGAAATAATGGCATAGGTCTATATCCTCCATCTTTGACGCTTTGCGTAAATGCAAGGCTCACAGCTTCGGTGTTTTGAAGTTTTTCCTCGTAATAAAATTTTCCGTCAATTACAGGAATCTCAATTATTGAATCAAATCTATCATCTTGGGTAGGCTTAATCAACATAATTGATTTCGGATCTGTTCCAATTACTTTTCCAGTAATTTGTAAGACTTGCCCATTTCCAGATGAATACTTAAATAAAAATATTATTATTAGAAATAGAGTAAATTTTGTAGTTAACTTCATTGTTAATTGCGTTAGGTTATTGAAATCTGGAAGTTCTTAAATTATGTCACACAACGTCATTTCGTCTACAAACCCTTCCACATTTCTAATCGAACTTCATTATGAAGTAAATGTAATCCATTTCCGTAACAATAATTCCTTCTATTAAAAAATACATCCACAATTATTTCAAATTTTATAACCGAGTAAAAGGCTTAAAAATGAAACTCATTGCACCAATAAAAGAAAGCCGTGCGTTTTAAGTACATTTTCAACATATATAGGTCAATGAGATTAAAAATTCGTTTGAGATTATAAGCTCTATATTTATTAGCCCAAAACGAAGAAAAAAAGCAAACAAATTTATTTATCAAAGTTAGCGAGTGCGAATAAATCCCTTTTTTTGTTCCTCAAAGATGTTTTACTTCAGGATCACTTTAACTGTCTGCTTGTCCAATTCTAAAATAATTTTTATTTCATTTTTAAAATTTTTATTTCAAATTAATTATTTAAGACTATGAAATGCAAAATATTATCATGATCATAATTGTAAAAACTTCATTTTAAATCAAGATGAGGACTTAAAAAAATCTCGAATACTACTATGTTTATGAATCGAGACAATCAATACATATTCTCATAAAGAAAATTAACTTATAATATAAAATTTCACTATTTAACATTATTTGATTGCGTTGAAGAAAAATAAGCTATTCTTAAAGTAAAATATTTAAACTAACTTTACTTTTATTCAAAGAAGTCTAACTAAGTAATAAAACTATATGAAAGATTACGATGAACCTAGTGAAGAAACTAAAAATGAGTGGGAATATGATCCAAATAACTGGATTTGGGGAATGTTTTATTATAATCCAAAAGACAAAAGGTCTTATTTTCCAAAGAAAATTGAGGAGTTCGGATGGCACGCTAATTATGCAAATCCTAACTTCATTATCATAGTAGCCTTAGTAGTCCTCTAGTGAGTGTAGTGGAAAAAATGGTCAGCCTGACCGCCACTTTCCAGTTTTTACTGACCATTAAAATTAAATAATCAAAAATCTTTTGAATTCGTTTCTAATACTCTTAAAATTAGAATCTTACCGTCGATTACTAAATATACTATAATTTACTGCTCACTTTAAATTGGAATTGGGTGGTCAATATAACCGGAATTTGCAATTATCGCAAGAAAACCTGTTTAGCCAGAAAAACATTAAATCAAAAACAAAATAAATATTCTATTTACAATCAGAACCTGATTAAATATAGAAATGAAAGTATTTTCGAAAGTTCAATAAATTATACTACACCGCTTACTAAAATAATTCATAGCGAATTAAACGATTTAGAAAATTTGGACCTAATCTATAAAAATAGGATAGTAGATCAATTACTTTGGACAAATGGTAAATGATATGTTTAACTTAGAAAGCGAACTTTACTAATAATATTTCAGATTTCAAAATAGGTGAGACTTATTTAGTCTCACCTGGAATAATAGTTAAACTAAAAAGAATCCTGAATAGTTTTGATGGGTATGACCATTTTATTATTACTTGGAATTAATATAAAACCATAACTTTTATAAAAACTTATTGCGCTACCAATAAAAGAGTCAACAATAACAGCTAATACCCCAATATTGTTAGATGTATTTAGTTTTACCTAAAAATGTTACAAGAATAATATTGATGTCCGGTTTAATCTCATTAAGCTCTTGTGAAAAGGATGTTCCTAAATGTGATGATCCGCAAGTTATTGAAAGTGTCTCTTCAATATTAAATCAAAATAGAGATAATTTAGTTGATCAGTATGGTGACCATTCTATCGGTACAATTAGTAAAATATATAATGATAAAATAAAAAGTATAATAACTCCAAATGGACGAAAATCTTGATAGTTGTAGATGCGAGGGATCATTAGTTAAAGGCAATAAGTCAGCTGATATAATATATAGCGCTCAAAAAAATTATTCAGCCGAATTTATAGTGAAAGTAGACAATGTTCGTACTCTTATAGATGTACTTTAAATATTAATTCATTCCAAAAGTAAAATTTTACCAAAGTTATATTTAATTATTAATAGATAACTGCCCGTGATCATTTATAAAACTTACCTGCAACGGCAGATAGGCTAAATCTTTTGTCCCGTGTATAATGATAGAGTTGTCCTTTTGTAATATTTTTTTAAACATTACTAGAAAAAATTCCATTCCATTTGGACCCTCTTCTAAAAGTTTCTTCAAAACAATTTGATTGTTTTTTTCTAAAGTAAAATTAGCTTGCATCTTGTCTACTAAAAAATTAACCCACACTGCTGCTTTATAATTCTTACCAAATATTATAACTTCAGTTTCAATCATTCTGTAGTCTGCATTTAATTCCATTTCAAGTCCTTTATGATAAGCATATTCACTTGCGTTCAAAAGACTTTCATTTTTAAGTTCTTCTGCAGCAAATTGTAGCATTTCATAAGCAGTTTTCCAAATAAATTGCTTCTGTCCATCATAATTTAAACTTAGGAAAAAATCATAGTCAATTACTCTTTTATATGTGAACTGACCCCCATAATAATGTAAAAAATAGTCTTTTCCATAAGCCTTAATAAGTTTTATCGGATTTTCGTAAAAAAATAAATTAAGATACTTTATTTTTTTGCCTGTATATTTTTCACTTAAAAGACGATTCAATAAAATTGACAAAAATGTAAATTTATCGTTTAATTGGTTTATAGTATCAATACCATCATTAAAGCCAAATAAGGTTCTATCTATAACTAGTTTCATTTTTATTTTATTTATCGCGTTGGTTTAATTCTTACGCCGGTATCAAAATTCCTAGGATATGGATAAATCATTCCATTTATTTTCCAAGTTCCCGTAGTGTTAAAGTGTAAACTTCTTAAATATGTTTCATTAAGATGAGCTTGAAATTTCGGTACAACATTAGAAAACTTTGCAGTCGCTCCTTCTCCTGCCATTTTTAGGGATTGATTCATTCTAAAAAAATTTTCATCTGTAACACCAAATTTATATAAATTTCCCTCACCGTCAAATATTGTATAATTTCTACTCGGTGCCAATGATTTAGAAGATGTTGTGAATTCTATTGGATTATCTGCTACAGCCGTGTTACTCATATTAATCGGCTGTTCTTGTGTTGTTAAGGATTTTTGATATGACAATTGTGCATCATCTATAGAAGAATTTACATTGTCAGCAATAACTGAACTTTTAGGAGCACCAGTCATAACATTTAATCCTTGAGCTTGTGCTGTTTTATATCCTACATAACCACCAGTAAGCACTCCAACTCCCAAGTTCATAGCGAAACCTTCTCCAATATCATTTCCCTGGATGAAATTTACGAAACCACCTATCATAACGTTTGTAGTTCCACCATAAACTGCGCCCGAAAATGCTCCCGATACGGGAGCGTAGAGAGCCGCTGCACCTCCCAAATAACCAGATATCCCGCCAAAAACAGCACCTTTTAGCCCACTCATTGCTATTTGTCCCAGATTATCTCCATTTAATGCACTACCCACAACGCCTCCTACTAAACCACCACCTGCTCCAGCCCACATCGCTACAACTAAAGGTGTTGCTGTACCCATAGAAACGGTAATGACAACAACTGTTGCTACTGCTGCAACTACTGTCACAACAGTTTTCCAATTTTTACTCCACCATTCATCAAAATTTTCTCCCGACGGATCGGTATATTTCAATGGATTATTTAGAACATACCCATATCTATTATAGTTTTGAATATCAAGAGGTGATTGGATGTTATTATCCGGTTGTAGAAATCTACGTAATTTAGGATCATATATACGGCCATTCATATTAATTATTCCTACTGACTGTATATGTTCATGACCCGTATAACCTATATCTAAGATCGTAAGCCCTGTTAATCCTATGCCTGCTCCATTTTGAACCTGAGCAATATTACCCCACGCATCAAAAATGCGTTTCTCTAAAACTGAACCACTAGCATCGCTGATAGCTACAACGGTTCCCTGATAATCGCGTTGTAAATATAAAAAGTTTTGTGTAGTACCATCACTTTTTAATACAATTGAAGAGTTATAAGCATTTCCCCCAATATAAGTAATAAATTCTATCGCTCCAGTAGAACGATTTTCTTTTATTTCCATGGTACCATCAGCAGAATAATGCTTGCGATATTGTCTTAAAAGTTTATCATCTTGTAAACCTCCGTAATACATTACGCTTCTATTGTTGTAATCGTTATAAGTAAAACTTACTTTGTCAACTCCGGTTTCTTCTATTTGAACAGGACTCTTAAAAGTATTATATGTAATATTTAGTGTAGGTCTTCCTGTATAATATAGTACCGCATTAGGTACTAATGATATCGAACTATTTTGATAGGGTTGATTTGGAATTGCATAATTATAAGTTCCCAAATTGTTTTGAATTATGCGCCCTTTATCATCATAAGCTTGCGTTTCTTGTGCTCCTAATGTATTTGTAAATTCAGTTAGGCGATCCAGTGTATCATATTTAAAACTTTCATTCCATGAAAATAAATTATTTGATCTGCTGGTCAGATTCCCTTTTAATGCATCAAATACAGTAGTTAAAGTAAGTAAGTTAGTTGCCGGAACTGTGCTTTTGTCATATTTAATCTGAGATGGGAATCCATATGAATCAAAAGTATTTGTAATGGCAATTGGACCACTTAGACCACTTGTTAATTGCCCTCTTGCGTTTACTACATTTGTTTGCCATAAAACAGCACTGTTTGAATCATCTAAAATTTGCCAGGCAGCACCATTTTTATAAATGTTTCTTACTGCTCTTGAGCTACTTTTTCCTAAAGTTGTGGCAGTACTTGTTGTTTTATCCACACGACCAAATGCATCATATGTCAAATCTTTAGTAAAGCTTGCAAATGGAGTAGTTTCTACTGATTTGATTATCCTTTTAGAACTGTCATAAGTCAATGTATTAATAATTGTACTTGTACCTTCCAATAGATTTTCAAACTTAGTATTCGTAAGAAGTTTACTTGTTGTGTCGTATGTATAAGTTGTTTTGGAATTTGTTAAGTTCCCTGCAATTAATTTTTTAATTACTTTACCTTCGTTGTTTAATGTATAAGTGGTACTTCCATTTGGAGTAGTTTCTTTAGTTGTTTCTCCAAAAATATTATACTCGTAAAGATAAACACCAGCTGATGGATCGATTAACTTTGTTTTCCTTCCCCATCCATCCTGTTCGATTGTAGTTACAATTCCATCAAAACTTGATGATTTCAAATTTCCATCGGCAAAATAAGTGTAATTAATTGTTCCCCCAGGAGTTTCTGTTAGCGATATGATATTTCCGACTGCATTTTTTGTTGTAGTTTTCGTTTTGCCATTTTCACTTACAGTGGTATTCAAACCTGAATATGTAAAACTTACCAGATTTCCTGTATGTGAACTACTTGTAATCAATCTCCCGTAATTATCAAATGTAGAAATATTCCACCGAGTAGGACTTCCTCCAAAATAAGGTTCGCTTATCTGAATATTTCGATCAAAAATGTCGTAATTATAAGAGATATATGAAAAGACCCCATTTATATTTTTTGCGCCACTTTTAATTTTTCTTCCAAGGTCATCATATGTTTCTTCACTCGCACTGCCATCGTCTCCGATAGTATTTATTATGCTTTTATATGAACTTAAAGAATATACGTAATTGTTGGTTTTGCCTAAATAATCAGTTGTTTTAATTTTTTGAAACCACGAATTATAATTATAAGTTGTTTTTATGCCATACGGATTTATTGTGTAGTTTAAAGTACCGTTATTTAAATTGTAATCATAGGTAGTGGATAAATTCTCAACATCAGTACTTTTAGTTAAAAATCTACCGGAAGTATCATAAGTATATTTAGTAACTCTCGGCACTACTCCAGTTGCCAAAATTGATTTTTGAGTTATATTTCCGTATGCGTCGTAAATATTGTCTTCAATGAGGTAATCAGTCCCTGTTCCTTTTTTCTTAACCTGAGAAAGCAATTGATTCGCATAAGCATAAATTTCTTCACTTGTTGTGGTGTCACCGCTGACTACTACAGTTTGCGTTTTCTTTGTTGGTCTTCCAATATAATAATTTGCTCCAGTAGGCTGGTTATCATATTCAAAATCGGCCGTGTTAGTGTGTATTACTGTAGTACCTTCTTTTACTTTTAAGATGGCTCGAGTAGGATTACTGTAGGAATCATAAGTACTAATAGTTTCTGAATTTATATTTTCTAAACTATTATATTGCAAGGCAGAAGCACTTTGTAACTTAAAGACCTTATTAGGTAATAATTGACTCGTATAGGTAACAGCAGTTTTATTTATGTAAATACTTGGACTTGATCCTGATGCGCTAACATATCCTAAAACCGTATAATTTTCCACGTTAGCTCCCCTTAGACTCATATCATTCTTTGAAAAATTTGAAGTTATTGGGCTAGAATCATCAAACCAATTTGTTCTTGATGTAGTTCTGAATCCCAAGAAGCCTAATCCTTCAACGTTTGAAACTGCACCATAATAGCTAAGTAGTTGCTTTTTATAAACTGTTGCACTTATTTTTTCTAATTTAGTTACCACCTCGAATGATGGAGCGCTAATTACATCAATATTAGGATAATTTTCTGTATATCCACTGTTTGAATAGATTGATCCAAAGTCCTGAGTAGAACCTGGACTTAGGGGTTTATAGGAAATGGATTCTGTAACGCCGTTACCCTTTATAATTGATCTTAATAACTGCTCTTTACTAAAATCTTTTGTAGAATTAAAAGTATATATTTTATTATTTAAAATATATGCTAGTTCTAGTTTTCTATTAGGTTGACTGGATGAAAGAAAAATTGGCAGAGCATTTGGTCCTAATTCTTGATTTGTAATAGTGCCACTATAATAGTTACCAGGAGTGTCTGAAAATATTCCTCCACCCTTGTTAATATAGCATTTTACACCAAGCCCACCAGTATTCAAAATTCTATAAGAACCAGCAAGCAATAAATCGGTTTTTCCATCATTGTTATAGTCTGATGGAATTATATTATAAGTATTATTATTGTTATTAGCCGGGAAATTAAAATAGGTCTGGGTTTCTTTAACAAGATTTACACCATTGGAAGTATATTTATACCACTCCGAAGATCCAGTAGCCTTTGGAATAATAAAATCCGATTTACCATCTCCGTTGTAATCACCCATCAAAATAGGCTTATCAATGGCTATATTTGAATCTACAGGGGAAGTCTGATGTAACATAACAAATTGCTTATTATCATCTAATTTATATATTTTTACAATTCCTGTATCAAATACATACAAATCTGATTTACCATCTCCATTAAAATCTGCAACTAAAAATTTGCTAGTACTGGTAACTGACAAATAACCTGCAGCATTCACAAAGTTGCTTGGTATTCTTTGATCTAAATTAATAAAAAACGTTCTTCCTCCATAATATGTTAATGAAGTAGTAGTACATCCGGAATGATAGGGATAAGTAAAAGATTTTTCAATAGCTATAACATCTGTGATTCCATCCCCATTAAAATCTCCACTTACAAATGATCTCGGAATATCTCTTTCATAACGCACCTCTATAGGATCATTCGGTTTGGTTGGGGGTGGCCGTAATTTATCAATTGTATTTAATTTTTGTTCAGGAGTAACTCCATCACATTGATAAAAATAGTTTAAAACAAATTTTGGAAAAGTGTATATTTTTTGATCCTGCTGAATAATTCCGTACGCGGCCAAAGCATAAGTTGTAAAACTATTTCCTCGTACAGCTGTCCACCCTTGCAATGGCATCAATTTGTTATTATAATTAACATAATTGACGGCAAATATTTCATCAAAAGTACCTATATCATGTTGCCAGCCTATATCTAGCGACGAAGAATTTACATCTGAGAAAATCCAATATTTTTTTTTAGCACCAGTGCCTGTAGTGGGATAAAGTATAAAATCCATACTACCGTCCCCATTAAAGTCACCCGAAACGGTTGCAGCATTTGAACCAGTAATATTTCCAACACTTAAACTAGTGGCAATTGAAATGGGTGAACCAACTATCGCTTCCGCTGTTGTATTATACGTAAAAACAGTTGGATTGTAGCTTTTTGTTCCATCACCACTTGTCTGTGTAATACTTGTAAGACGTTCATAACCTAAAGATGTCGTTTCATGATTCAGTAAATACTTACTAAAAGACACATTGTTGGTATACGTAATTATTTGACTCAGAATTGTACTTCTAATAAGGCGTTGCGCACCAATATATACATCCTCTTGCCTTTGACGTGCTTTGTATAAAAACTGAATGTCATTAATTGGGGTAACACTGCCAATTGTACCATATTTGATTGAAGAAATATTAATAATATTATTTACTTGAGTATAAGAATAAGTTATGCGAACTCCCTGAGGATTTTCCCAGTAAGAAATAGCCCAGTCTGTTACAGACCTTGAAACTCCGGAAACTCCATAGAAAGCCTTAGAACCATCTGGATATTCAACTTTAAAAGAAGCTGGACCATAATTTGCTCCAGCTGGATGAATTCCAATAGAGGTAATCTTAACATTAGAGAAGTCTTCTGTTTCATAAACAACATTATCTCCGCCATATGTTCCAGTTGTGCCAATCTTTATAACCAATCTTTGACCATCTAAGGCAAAACGATCCAAAGAATTGAAATCAACCGGATCAATTGTTCCATCATGAAATTTAGTAGATGGTATTCTTGTTATTGATGAAATTCCTGAAATATTCCAACCATATCCTGCAGCACCATTTCCACCCTGACTAGTATAAAATAGACCAACTTTTGGAACAACTCCGTTGATTCCAGAAGGTACAGAAATAGGAATGTTATAATTTGCTGTTCCGCTACTAGAAACAGTCAATTCTCCTGGCGTAGATCCTACTTCAGGAGAATTTCCTGTACGAGCAGCAGCTACAGACATCGAGGAAGATTCTATTTTAGAAAAATTTAATTCAACATTTTTATTCCCCTGAGAAATTTCAGTCTTCGTAATTCGGGTTGTTCCTTTTACTAAATTATCAGCATTTTCTTGTGCTTGAGTATAAAAAGAGATAATAAAAAGTAGTAAAGAAAAGTAGAGTTTCTTCATGATATAATTATTTCTTAATTATTTTAATTGTTTTTTGGTCTCCGTCATTATAAAGCAGAGTAACCATATAGACACCTGCAGGGAAGCGACTAAATGATATACTTTGCGAACTTTCTGTAGTTAATTTAGTATAGGAATCTATAACTTGTCCAGTCAATGTAAAAACTTGGATTGACTTTACATCATTCGCAGAAATTATTTGCCAAGTAAGATATAATTCTTCTTTTACGGGGTTTGGATAATACGAAATAGCATCATTTTCAGAAAATTTAAGTAAATCCTCTTTAACAAGAGCTTCAATCTCTTTTATTTCCTTCGCTGGTTTTCCTGTACAAGAGATACATATTATTCTAGTAATTTGATTTCCTGCAGAATCATAACTAAAATTTAATTGTTGCGCATTTGCTATAACACTAAATAAAAATATTATAAAAAGTAGTTGTTTTTTCATAAACCATTGTATTAGAAAATAATATGTGACAAATTTCATTTAAATATTATATCTTAAACAATACCCACTTTTAGTGATTAACAGTTAAATTTTCAAAGAACATTCCATTTCACTTATTTATAGAATTTATCCATCAATAACTTAATTCAAAAACAAAGCAAAAATTTCCCATAAAAGTATTGTCTCTATTATTGAATTTTTCATAACCTCCAAACGGGCCAGCATAAAACTGAACATATAAAGATTCGTTTAAATGTATGAGAAAATATTATGTTCGAAAATTTTAAGGGATATACTGGAAAAAACGGCCAGCCTGACCACCACTTTCCAGTTTTTATTGACCATTAAAATTTAATAATTAAACATCTTTTGAATTCGTTGCTATTACTGTGAAAATTAGAGTCTTATTAGCATACTATCATTTACCAAATGTACTATTATTTACTGCTCACTTTAAATTGGAATTGGGTGGTCAATATAACTGGAATTTGCACTATGGAACCAAAACTATTAAAATACCTTTTCCAACTTCATCCACTTTTGAGATCATCAAGTATGCGTATTTAGCGTTAGATTCTATTTTCAAAGAAGGATATAATTACAAAAAAGCAGGCGTTATTATAACGGGAATATCAGGAGATACAACACAACAACTTTCTATGTTTGAGTATGAAAATCCTAAACATAAAATTTTGATGCCAGTTTTAGATAAAATAAATTTGAAGTTAGGAGATAAAATAAAATTTGGCGGACAAGATTTAAAACAAAAATGGAAAATGAGACAAGAGCATTTATCGCTTTGTTATTCCAGTAAATTAAAAGATATTATAACGGTAAAATGTTAAACTTAAATTCAATTGTATGTGTTTTTTCACCCAACAATATGCAAGCGTTGAAAATCTAAAAAAACGATTCAATAAGAAAATGGATGATAATGAAAGTCTCTATCAATCTAATTTCATTAATGGATTTTCCTATCCAAATTTGCCTATTATTTTAGACAAAAATGCTGATATAATTACAAGTGATTATACTTGGGGTTTACTTCCTGTTTGGGCAAAAAATGAAGAGTTTAGAAAACATATTTTAAATGCAATATACAATTCGAACCTAAACTTGTTAGACCTTGATTTTGGTGTGATGTTGATGGCTCAAATATCCCTATACCACGATTCTGCCACAATATCATGCCAAGAAAAGTTAAACTAGTTAAACATCAGTAAATACAACTTAAATTTTACGCAGAAAATTTTTAAGCTCCAATAAATAAATCTCAACCAGCCACCAGTGCTTCATTATTTGCGTAATTAAAGGTCGAAATAATATAAAAATTTAGTACGCAGATTTTTTGCTGAATATCTGTTTTGTCTTGAATGGTTTATTGGGAATCACTACTTTGTATAAGAAAACCTGCGCTTTACTATTTTTCAATTGAGTTTTGAATATTACTGAAAATCCTTTGCAGTAGGCTTCTTTTTTTTCCATGGTACTCAACAGTTCCTTGCATATTGTACGAAAAATTTATTTTTTTGTTATGAGTTGTTTTTAAGTTAGGATCTAATTTAATGTTTATATAGTAAATAGTATCATGATAGACTTTTGATTTATTGTAAATTATCCCTTTTAAATCACCATATTCTTTAGATGGAAAATCTCGAAGTTTAATATATACAGTATCTTTATTTCGCATTTTTCCATACCCATTTGCAGACATTACCCCTCTGGCATATACATTTTCAACTTTGGGCAAAATTATAAAGAGCTGGGATTCTTTTTTTATATATTGTGTAGAATTAAGAAATGGCTGGTAATATTCTAGTGTACCTGAAATTGGTGCAGTTATGGTAAAATTATATTCCCAGTAATCTATAGCTGTTTTCAGTTCATAAAAAGCTTTTTTGACATTAAATAAGGCTGATGCTACAAGCTTTTCCCTGTCCTTTTTCAGCAATGAAATTTCATCACTTAATTCTCCTGTATTATGAACTAAGTCCTGATCATTCTTATCCATTAACAGGGATTTTTCTTTCATATCGAGCAATGTAATTTTTGAATTGTCAATTCTGTCTCGTACAATTGCCTGGGCATCAAAGAGGGCCAAATCAGTCTCGTATGAATTATTGATTATGTCTGATTTATCGCTAAATACTTTTTTAGCTCTTTGTAAAATTTTTTCCCGCTCTGTATTTCTGTATAATTTGTTTTGAATGTTGCTAATTTTTTGCTTTGCAAGGTCAATTTTCAAAGTGTTTTCACACTCGATTACTGCAAGCAGAAAATTATAATAGATTTTTTGTATTTCACCTAATTTCAGGGTTTTGTCAAACTCTACAGCTATCGATTTTTCAATATTATTACTATCGATTTTTCTTAACTGATTTTTTAATTTCATCAAATCAGAATAATCAGTTGTACTTTTTATCAACGCTAAAAGAGCCCCTTTTTTGACAAAAGTGTTATCTTTAATCAGCAGCTCTATCTCTCCGCTTGTCGGAGCATATATATTATTTGTCTGGTTTTTGGAAACAATAAAAGCTTTTCCGATAATTTTTTCCGGGTATTTTATCACATTACTGATTAAGATGCTTATCAGAATAAAGGAGATAATAAAATAAATGACTTTTTTATAGTCAATTAAATTGGTTGCCAATGATATCTCTTTGAGTTCTTCAGACTGGTACTTATCTATACTGTTACTTATTTTGTCCATCAATTTGGGATTTAAAGAGATTATAGAAAAAAGTTTTCTTTTGTACTAATTCATCATATGAGCCATATTCTAAAATCATCCCTCTGTCAATCATGATAATAAAATCCGCACATTTTACTGTTGATAATTTATGTGACACCAGAACGATAGTCTCTTTTTTTAGTTCATTGGCAAAAACATCAAGAATTTTATTCTCACTATAGGAATCTATTGCATTTGTTACTTCATCTAATAGTAGAAATTTAGGGCGTTTATAAAAAGCCCTAGCCAGCAGCAGTCTTTGTTTCTGTCCCTGGCTTAAACCCTTTCCTCCTTCACTGAGTCTCGTATTAAGTCCCTCTGGGAGGAGATATATCTCCTCTTTTAAATTGGCCAAAGGTAAAATTTCTTCAACACGTTCCAGACTGTATTGATGCTCGTCTGAAAGTACAATATTGTTTAAAATTGTATCATTATACAAAGTGCTTTCCTGAAATACAGTTCCTGTATTTTGTCTTATAAATTCATTATCAAACGATCGCAGATTGCTTTTTCCTAAATAAATCTCTCCTGAATATTCATCATATACTTTGGACAATAATTTTAAGATGGTACTTTTTCCTGACCCACTTAAACCAACTATCGCTGTGGTTTTATTTTCAGGAATCGTAAATGATAAATTGTACAATACTACTTTTGAGGCTCCTTTGTATCTAAAACTTACATTTTTGAAAATTATATCGTTGTTTTCTTTATCAAATTTACCTATCAAATATTTGCTTTTTACCTGCTCTTCAGGCATGTTATTAATGTCATTTACCCGCATGAAACTTATAAAGGCAGACTGCGCCATTTTTATGAAATTTATTAATTCCATAACAGGAGTGCCTAACTGGCCAATTATAAATTGAATTGATATTAGGGTACCTAGTGAAAGATCGCCCTGGATAACAAGATAGGCTCCGTAGAATGTCAGACCGATATCTTTCATTCCATTAATGAAATCAGCGCCTAGCTGCTGCATTCTGTCTATATTTAGCAGTTTAACTTCAATTTTATATAGTGATCCCTGTATCTTTTCCCATTTCCATCTTTTGCTAAGGGAGTAATTATTTAACTTAATATCTTCAAAGTTTTTTAATATTTCAATCCAGGAACTTTGATTTTCTCCCATTAGTTGGTAATAGCTGATATCCATTTTTTTCCTAATCTGATAAAAAAACATAATCCAAAGAATATACAGCAGAGTAGCGAATAAAAAGATTAAGAATAAGATGCCGTCAAAGGCAAAAAGAATAATTCCGTATATAATAATAATCAGAGTTGACATAAAAATCGAAATGGCGGAATTTGAGATAAATTGCTGAATTCTTTCCTGATCTTTAGAGCGCTGCATTATATCTCCCATTAACATACTGTCAATAAAATTTACTGGCAGCGAGAATACTTTAATTAGATAATCAGTAACAATTGAAATTTTGATGCGGCTGGCAATGTGCATCGAAATTGAAGCCCTTATCCATTCTCCAACACTTTTAAAAATAAGCAATGAAATATTTGCAATCAAAACTATAGTGATAAAATCAAAATCATGTCCTTGAATCCCCACATCTATTATAGAACGGGTAATGAAAGGAAGGCTAGCATAAATTAAAGCCATCACAATCATTACAAGAAGTAGCTGGGAAAGGTTTTTTCTATACGGGCTCAAATGCCTCACTAAAAAATCAATTGCAGCCAGATAATTGGACCTGCTGTTTTTTAATTCATGAAATTTTTCAGAAACTTCCAGTATAATAATTTTACCTGTATTGTTTTCGTCTAGCCATCTTCTACGGAACACATTAATATCATAATCTACCAGCCCTTTTGCAGGGTCAGAGATGAAGAATCTATTTTTTTTTACCTTATATAAAACTGCATAATGGTTTTTGTCCCAATGAATGATAACAGGTCTGCTAAGCGATTCTAAATCAGACACAAATACGGAGTAAGCTACTGATCGAAATCCTATATTTTCAGCAGTTTGGCATAAGTCATATATCGAATAACCTTTTGATGTAAGGTTTTTATAGTAAGGGGTAATATCAATTATCTTGTTATAATATTTAGCTATTATCTTAATGCAGGTCAAACCACAGGTAACGGAATTCTGTTGGGGATAATGGGGGAAGTTTTTAATCATTTAATTCTATTTTTTTTACGATAAAAGGGATATAAGAAATAAGGCGATTATCAATAAAAAGGATGGAGAAAGTTTTAAAAATTATCTCTCTATAAAGGCTCCAGTATTTTTTATCCATTTCGCTTAAAACATCTGGAGCCAGATAAGCTTTATATATTGAAATATCTTTAATTTCACGAATCTGTTTGCTTTTTTTCATGATAGTTAAGACACTTTTATCAATGATGCTTTTTGAATTGTAGCTTTTTAAGAGCTTTTCTTTCTGGTCTTCATATGAAGTTTCGAATTTTTTTAAATTCTTTCTTCTGCTATCAAGGAGCTCTTTAGTTTTAAAGCTCAGTCCATCATCATAAGTGAAAACAAACCAGCAGTCAAAAAGATATTGCAAAAATGGACAGAACATATCAGGCCGCTCTGCAAACCATATATTTTTCGCTTCTTTTAGGAAATGCACAGCAAATTGAATCTGGTAAGAAGAATTGGAAAATCTTAATTTTTCTGTAGTCATCAGCTTTGAAATGCTGTAAAAAAGAGGAGAAAGTTTATCATATATTTTCTTTCCCGAAAAACGGTAAACCGGATCGTACTGACACGGGAAAAGAAGTCTGGAAATGTTTGATTGTCCAGAAATAAAAAGTTCCAGATGATCAATCAAAAATTTATTAATAAACTCTTTTTCAGTTTCTATGACCAGATAGATATTCTGCTCGGATTTATCTATGCTGACGGGCTTAGAAGAGAAAAAGTAGTACTTGATTTTTTTGTGATGTTCAGAATTTTGGAGAAACTCTTCCAAAATTTGTATGGTATGGTTTATGCGCTCAATATTGGAATCGGTATCCAGTTCAACAACAAGGTAGTCTTGGGAAACCTTTGAGAGAGTATTTGATTTGGAATAGTATGCCAGTAATCCTCCATGCTCTTTTAGAAGCTCTGTGGTTAAATTTACTAAGACCTCCCTATTTTTTTTTCCATAAATTTCAGCGGTTGCTGCAGTGAGTCTGTGGTAAAAGTTTTCATCCAGAGCTTTGATAAGCTTCATCCTGTATTTACCGTCACTACACCAGCTCCCGCTGACTTTCAGCTTGAACTGGGTGACTAAATCAATAAGATTCAGTATTGTATATAAAAATTCATCAATATCATCCGCCCCCATTACATCAAAAAGAAGAGATGTAATTTTTACCCTAGACATATAATTTTCATAGTCAGAAAGTGGTTTAGCTCCAAGCAATTTAAGCTCTTTTGTGTGTGGGATTAAATATTTTAAGAAATTTGTCTGGTCGAAAAGGATGTGGGCTTTCGAAATCATATTGACAAATGTTCCCTGTCCAGATATATAATCCACCCATAATATTTCCTGAAGGTTTTGCACCGGGATAATTATTGTTTGGAGTTTTAGACCATGAAAAAGAACCATTTCATTGTAGACATTATTTCTGTCTTTTGTAAAAATTATTATATCAATATCCGAAAATGCATTATTGGTGCCTTCAACATGACTTCCAGTAACCAAGCTTGCGTACTGACTGGGGTAATATTCGGAGAGGAATAGCAGGATTTTCTCAACTACTTTTTTACTTATTTTCATATATATACACCTACAAAAGGCATTTTTTAAAATCTTAGACTTTTTACTTTATATATGTACAATTTTATTTACATTTGTAAAAAAAAGTACAAAAATACGGATATTTTTTTTAGTTTTACAAAAAAAATAACAAGTGATTTTTGGTTAAAATATATAATTTTATAACATAACATTAACATAAATTTAAACTGTATGAATGACTTGAATTTTCCTGAGATTTCAAAAGAAATCCAGCAGAGTATTTACGGTGCTTGGGGTGGCTCCCAATCTGGGAGTAACAACGGTGGATGGTTTGATAATGGTGATGGAATTACTATTATTGGCGGAGGTTCTGGCGGAGGTTCTGGCGGAGGTTCTGGCGGAGGTTCTGGCGGAGGTTCTGGCGACTGGGGCGATGGCGGAAGTGATGGCGGAGGAGATCAGTGGAATCAGGGTGGAGGCGGAGGAGGAGAAAGTTCCCCAAATCCTGCTATCGCGGATGGTATACTTGAGAGTCCTAATGCATCTGAACTTTGGTGGCTATTTGCCAACACGAATCCAACCACACTTTCACTAATGGCACATAATAAAGATGTGGCACTTCAATATGGTCAACAGTTACCAGGTACTCTTGATGGCCAAGGTGATGCATTAAGGCATTCCATGTGGTCAGCAATGGACGCTGCGGATCTTGGACTTGTTAAAGCTAAAGAGTTTCACACACTTCATGAAACTTCTAACCCAGATGGATCCAATACGATGGACTTGCACAATAATGAATGGGGTTTTGAATGGTTTCAAAATCATGGCAACCCAGATGGACAACAATTTCAATTTGTACAAGATTTCTTGAACGCATGGAATAATGGAGAAATTCAAACTCATCCGTAAATATGATGAGAAATAATCTGCATAGAAGTTTTGGATATTCTTTTTTAA
Organism: Flavobacterium sp. TAB 87; assembly: GCF_001529295.1. GTDB lineage: Bacteria > Bacteroidota > Bacteroidia > Flavobacteriales > Flavobacteriaceae > Flavobacterium. The sequence continues at coordinate 3,101 of NZ_LLWK01000019.1, read as the reverse complement.
TGTCTTTTCTATTACTATTTTCATGTAAAGGGCAGAGTGATCCGAAATGCCTAATAGTACTTAAAGAAAAACTTGCACCCCACGTCAATGAACAAAATAAGATTGGCGAGGTTATTAACCTAAAGAATGACGTGAATTGTTTTGAGTGGGACTCCCTGATTATAATAATGCCGATGTATTTAAATGATAAGGCAGTGAAGGAAATGGGAATTGAATTATCTAGTGATATTAACTATAAATGGGAAGCTGAAAGTTCAGCGATATTCCTTTTTGTGAAGGATAAGAAGGAGGTGCATTTGATGCTTCAAAAAGCAACAGTAAACAAAGACGTTTTTGATTCGGCTAAATCCATAAAATCTTATAGTTTTCTTCAGCTGCTTAATAACTATGGTAATGGCAGCTATTATGTTACCATTCCTAAAGAAAAAGCAGTTTTTGAAACTTATGCTATGATTTACCATGATTCAAATGGAGAAGAAATATTTAATCATAAATATGGTTTAGGCGTTAAAGTCAAGAAGTAACTATTACGATGGCTACTTGAGAACATTAATATAAACAAAGTATTATAACAATTCTAAATTTAAAAACAGGATATAACTATATCCTGTTTTTAAAATATTTCCCTATGTTCAGAATTTTTCTTATCACTCTCCTGTGTTTGTCAAATAACACTATATTTTCCCAAAAAACAGTCAAAATCGACGAATTTATAAGCAATTCAGAAAAATCAATTGAAGATTTAAAAATGGCCAAATTCGCCAGCCTCAATAAAAATGAGGATCGTTTATTCCGCAAAGGCTTTCTGCCGAATGTTGCATTGAACTTTACATTTCCTGCCTATAACAGATCTATATCGGAAGTTGCGCAGCCAGATGGTACTTTTGAATTCAGGGAGTCAAATTCGGCAAATTCAAGAGTCATCCTATCTTTATCTCAGAAAATACCATTAACGGGGGGGAAAATAACCATTTCTAATTCCTTAAATAGATTAGATCTCTTTGGATCACAAAGATCAACTTCTTATTCCGCATCATGGTTTGGAATAAATTTTTCCCAGTCATTAACCTTTTTTAATGATATGAAGTGGGAGGAGAAAATCCAGGAAGCCAGATATAATTATAATAATGTCATATACCTGCAAAAGCGTATTGAAATAAAAAAAACAGCAATAAACTATTATTTTGAACTGATAAAGTTTAAAAATCAGACAGCACTGCTGAATGCAGAGTGGAACTCCGCCAGCAAATATAAAAAAGTAATATCCAATCTAATTAGTGCTGGGAAAAGGTTGCCATATGATTCCATTGATGTGGAATTAAAGATTTTGGATCTAAATCGAAGTCAGGTTTTTCTCAAAAAGGGGGAGCTGTTAAAAATAAAATCTATAAATAGTTTTTTTAATTCTGATTTTCTCAATGATTCGGATAACTTGTTACTGCCTGGGTTAGCTTTTGATCTTCAAAATGCAGATGTTTACATCGAGAGATATCTGGAAGTTCATGAGATCCTTAGGCTAAATAATTTAACGGGGCTTCAAAAGGAGTTGAAACAGCTGGAAAGTAGCAAGTATTACTCAGCGAATTTAGCATTAGGAGTTGGATTTAATAATACTGCAGACCATTATCAGTATATATACCAAAATCCTAACCAAAGCCAGAATTTTACGATTTCATTAAGTGTCCCTCTTTTAGATTTCGGAAAGAGAAAAACGGAATATGAAATCAGTAAAGCTAAGTATGAAATAGAAAGTATTAATCTTGATCAGGATAAGAGGGACAGTATCGAAAAAATTAATCTCTTAAGTCAAGAGATAGCAGATTATTATGATGCTCTTAAAATTGAGAAATCAAGAGCCGACCTTCTGCAAAAAAAGTTAAGAATAATGGAAGCACTGCTTTTTAGCCAGAAAATTTTATATTCAGAATACTCTGATATTGAGCGATCAGTCTATGAGACAAACATGGATATAATGAATATTACCGAGGGGATTTACAATAAGATAACCGAACTTGAGAAAATAACTTTACTAGAAATTATAAAAAATGATAATTAGACTCGCTACACCTGCAGATGTACCGTCGATCCTGCCGCTTTTTAAAGAATTAGACGCAAAGCACTATGAAAATTGTGCAGATGTTAATAAAGAAATTAGCGATAAGCGCTATTTTATATTATTTGATAATTTTTTCAGACAGAACAGTAATCTGATTATTAATGTAGCTGAAGAGGATGATAAGATTTTGGCTTTTGCATTAAGTAAAATGACAGTCATAAAAGACAATTTACTTTTTGCCGATTCAGTTATTGCAGAAATTTTTTACCTGGCTGTTGATAAAAACTTTAAGCGAAGAGGAATCGGGGCGTTAATTATGTCTGACATGGAAGATAGATTAAGAAGTCAGGGTGTGGTTAGATGCGAAGCAAGGACTTTTAGTTTTAATGATGAAACCATTCCTCAGAAAATTAATTATAAACCGAAGTACACAGTTTTTGAAAAATATCTTTAATAATTAAATGTTCAGAATAACTTAGCTAAAGGATTTAAGACTGTATTCCTACGATTTCTAAAAGTTTTGAACCTAAACTTGTTAGATCTCGATTTTGTTATGTTTTTGATTATATTGAAACTTACTATGAAAGTGTAACCGTAAAGTATGTAGACCTATAAAATCAAACGTAAATATCAATATCTTTATCATCAGCGGAAATTTTAATATCGGCTAAATTGACAAGTAAGTTTTTAGCCAATTTTAAAATTTCTTCTTTAGAATACTTACTGTATTCTATTTCTTCATCTTCAAAATGAATATTAATGTAAGTAGTATTTTTTATTTTAGCTTCCATTTCTTCATCCATATAATCCGCAGGGTTATCAATTTCAACTCCGAAATAATCTATATCTACTTTGTTATTTTCAATTAAACAAAGAACTAATTTACAATGTCCTATTGATGGTAAAATAATTATCGCTGTAGATAAAATTAATGTGTGTACCATTTATATTTTTAATACAAATATAGGATGAGTTAAAATGGTGGTGATGTTATGTTCTTTACATTGAGCGATTTCTCGTCCATTGTGGTAGCCTTTGTCTACTA
>NZ_LLWK01000018.1 GCF_001529295.1 Flavobacterium sp. TAB 87 | reverse complement strand
AGGAACTGCATTATCAAGAGTGGTAGTTGCACAAGTAGTGGCTGTACATCCATTCTCATTTGTTACAATTACAGAAAATTTATCAGCAGTTGTCACAGTTATACTTGGAGTTGTTTCCCCATTTGACCATAAATAGCTGGTTCCGCCGCTTACCGTTAAAATTGTGCTTGGAATAGTACAATTCAATTCCAATCCGTTGCTACTAGTTATTACAGCTAGAGGAACTGTAGTATCAAGAGTGGTAGTTGCACAAGTAGTTGCTGTACATCCATTCTCATTTGTTACAATTACAGAAAATTTATCAGCAGTTGTCACAGTTATACTTGGAGTTGTTTCTCCATTTGACCATAAATAGCTGGTTCCACCGCTTGCCGTTAAGGTCGTACTTGGAATAGTACAATTCAATTCTAGTCCTTTGCTACTAGTTATTACAGCTACAGGAGAAAGTTTAATAGTCAACTTTACAGGAGTTCTTTTTACTGTAGTACAACTTCCGTCGGATACTTCTGCGTAATATGTTGTGGTTCCAACACCAATTTGAACTGGATCATTTATAACTGCTCCACCCGTTTCAAGTAAGTACCATTTAATTGTTCCAGTTGTTGTCGTAGCAGTAGCGGTTAATTTTTGTGTTGCTGTACCGTCGCTACATTCGGTCTGATCACTTGCGATTGGAGGTGTGTCGATAAAATAACCAAACCATACTTTTTTATTTGGATCGGTAGCTGTCGGTGTACTATCAGTATCACCAAAACTACAAAACAGTTGATAGGAGTTGTTATTCGACTGGTAACTAGCGTCTGGGTTAACGCTGTACGATTGATTTAATGTTAGAGCTGTTTCATTATTAAATTTAAAATAGTTGCTGTTTCCAGGAATTAACTTTAACGCATTTTCTTTGTTTACAACTGTTCCCGAACTATTTATCGGTTCACCAGCGCTATTTACGGCGTAGTAAATTATTTCGATAGATCCTTTTCCGCCACTTACTTTAGGGATAGTAAAATTATTTGGAGTTTTTTGATTAGCAGTAGTATTGCCATTAACATCGGTATAATCCATATAGGTTTGCTCATTGGCATCGTATAAAAGAGTCGGATTGGTATTTGGCGCCAGTGTTACAAAATAGTTCATATTCTCTCCCAGTTCTGAAACAGTTCCAATATTCCATGTAATTTTCCATTTTATCAAATTACTATTTCCGCTTGAAGGAACATTAGGATCATTTAACACATAACCATTTTGCGTAAAATTGATAGTTCCTTTTGAAATAACAACATCACCAGTATCAATTGGTAAAACTGAAAAAGAGGGAACAACATTAGCATCTAAAACAATATAACCACTCATTGGATCTGTTAATATTGCATTTGTTGCAGCATAAGAGATGTTCGAGCGTATGGCCGAATAAATATTTTGAATGTTGCTCGTATTTGCAGGGTAATAACCTTTACTTTGAGATTTTTGCAACGTTTTTTCTGCCTCTCCTCCCGCACTTACTCCAAAACCTATTGTATAAACGTCTACACCAGAATTTATAAGTAGAGCTGCTTCGTAAGCGGTTGGTATTCCATGATTACCGGCAATTATATCGTATTTTTCAGCGCCACAGGTTATGTTTTTAGAGTATAAAGCAAACTTAAAATTAGAACCATTTCCTGTAACATTAAGATAATTGCTAGCTGACACTGTTAAATGCTCTCTTTCAAACGACTCTCTAACGATACTAAAATTACTTTTATTCTCACAATTCATGTCGATACTTATTGATGGAGTAGATTTATAACTGTACGTAGGTTCTCCATCTGATAACAATATGACTACCTTTTTACTTGCAACACTTATATCCATTAAACTTCTGGCAGCGTAAAAACCTCCTTGTAAATTAGTTCCTCCTGCGGCACTAATACTATTTATCGAATTAAGTAATTGTGACCTATCGTCAGTAAAGGCATGATCTATTTGTGGAACTCCACTTGATTTTTCACTATTAATGGTAACAATGGCTACACGAATTCCGGTTGAGTTGGTTAAAAGTTCATTTACAAATTTCTTCGCGGCTTCTTTGGCAGTAGTCATTTTTGAGTTGGAACCCATACTGCCAGAATCATCAATTACAAGAATAACATCAGTAGTCTTAGGAATGTTTTTTCCTTCTACCATAACATTAATTTTCCATTTATCAGGAAAGGTTGTTGCTTGTGCTGTTTTTTCGATATGAACTGCGCCAGCATTCGGCCATTCTAGGTTTGTAGTATTTACAGCTTCCCTCTTAAACCTTGAAGTGCTAGATCGCATCAATTTTGCATCGTTACTGGGAACCGTTAAAGCAGGAATTGTTCCAACATAAACAGGTCCGCCAAGATTATCAGGGTCGGTATCAGATTGCGAGTAAATCGTACTGGTAAAAAGAAATAATAATAATAGTAGAGTAGTTTTCGTTTTCATACAATTGCTTTAAAATTTATTACCAAGATTTGGTACTAATAAAAATTTTCTGTTATGTTTTTTCATAGCATGCGCCTGAAAAATTAAACCACATATCAAAAACATTTCGTTTAACAAACTACTTTAAGTAGGTGTAAATTCAGCAATTTGCACTTTGGGGAAGTTTAAATTTTATCGCTGATACTAGCTTGTTATTTTTCAGAATCAAATGTATATAGACTCATTTAATATGCTGATTATTCTCTACAACTAACCTGAAAACTCGATTAAAGACTCTTTTTTTGTTAAATATTTCTAAGATTCAAGCCCATTTTACTACAATACTACTATTTTCTCTTAAAAATATGTGAAATGTTATTCTTTACTAGATTTAAAATAGTACAGATAATCAATTGATTTTTAAGTGTTTATTAGTTTATTTAGCGCTTTTAAATAGTATAGATTAAAAGCAAAATTGCTCGATAAACGGCATCTAAGCTTCTGAACGTTTTTTTACGTTAAAAGTTTATTTAACAATAATCTAAGTTGGCACGAACAAATATAAACCGTATCTTTTTAGACTTATAAATAAAATTACTAAAAGGAATTAATCTTAAATTTTCAGTAAAAGTATATCAGACTAACCTATTCTTTTGTAAATTAGACTTTACCTTCTTTTTTTAAATAATTATTAATTAAATGTTGTTTTCTATGAAAAACTTAATTCTAATTCGTCATGCAAAATCAAGTTGGGAAGCACCGTTGCAAGATTTTGATCGGTCATTATCAATAAAAGGAATTTCAAACGCACATATAGTTTCGAGTGGTATAGCAGAATTTTTGCCTAAAACTTATATTATATGGAGTAGTCCCGCATCGAGAGCCAAAGAGACGGCACTTATATTTGCACAAAACCTTTCATATCCTATCGAAAGTATTCAGTTTAAAGAAGATTTATATACATTCGATCGAAAACAATTAGAAAATGTGATCAAATCGTGTGATAATAGTTTTGAGAGCGTTATTCTTTTCGGGCATAACGAGGCTATTACGAAATTTGTTAATAAATTTGGGGATGTTTTTATCGAAAATGTTCCGACTTCGGGTGTTGTATTTTTACAATTTGAAGCATCAAGTTGGAATGAAATAGAGAAAGGTAAAACCAAAAAAATTATTTTCCCAAAGGATTTAAAAAAAGTATAGTGCACGAACAAAAATATATAGATAGAGAAAAAAGTTGGTTGTCATTTAATGCTAGAGTACTTCAAGAAGCTGCTGATGAAACCGTTCCTTTACTCGAAAGATTACGCTTTTTAGGAATTTTTTCGAACAACCTTGACGAGTTTTTTAGAGTACGTTATGCTGCGATACGAAGGTTGAGTTTGTCAGGTATTTCGGGTGAGAAATATTTGGGCGGAATCTCAGCTCAAGATTTAATTAAAGACATAACCGAAATCGTGATTCAGCAACAGTCGGAGAGTTTGCGCATTTTGAGTATTATTGAAACGGAACTCGAAAAACAAAACATTTTTATAATCAATGAAAATGAAATTAACTACGATCAAGAAGAATATTTAAAAGACTATTTCAACCAAAAATTAAGTCCAGAATTAGTTACGATTATTTTAAATGATTTAGCCGAATTTCCAGTATTAAAAGATACTGTAGGCTATCTTGCTGTTCGTTTAGAGATGAATAAGAACGATGAAATTCGTTATGCAGTAATTGAAATTCCGATGACGATCAATCGATTTGTCGTATTGCCATCAGATAATGAAAAGCAGTATTTAATTTTAATTGATGATGTAATTCGACACAACCTCAAAAGCATTTTTAATATTTTCGATTATAAAAGTGTATCGGCGCACATGATCAAAATTACGCGTGATGCCCAGTTAGAAATAGATAGTGATTTGAGTAAAAGTATGCTCGAAAAAATATCTACTAGCGTAAAAGACAGACGAATTGGCGAGCCTGTTCGCTTTATTTATGACCAATTAATAGAAGAAGACACGCTACAATTTTTCTTAGAAAAGATGAAAATTGTATCTTCAGATAGTATTATTCCAGGCGGAAGGTATCACAACAGAAGAGATTATATGAATTTCCCTAATTTAGGGAGATTTGATTTATTGTACTCCACAAATGTTCCTTTGCCCATTCCAGGATTAAGCTTAGAAGGAAGTATTTTAGAAAGCATTGGTAAAAAAGATTATTTGTTAAATGCTCCTTATCAATCGTATTCTTACGTGACTAAATTTTTGAGAGAAGCAGCTCTTGATCCAAAAGTGGTATCGATAAAAATTACGTTGTATAGATTGGCAAAGAATTCGCAAATTGTGTCTTCGTTAATAAATGCAGCCAAAAATGGTAAAAAAGTAACCGTTCAAATTGAGTTGCAAGCGCGTTTCGATGAAGCTTCTAATATTTCATATGCAGAGCAAATGCAATTAGAAGGAATCGATTTAATTTTTGGAATAAAAGGCTTGAAAGTACACAGCAAAATTTGTGTCATCGAACGATTAGAAGATGAAAAAATCATGAGATATGGTTTTATTTCTACAGGAAATTTTAACGAAGCCACCGCAAAAATTTATACTGATGTTACTTTATTTACGAGTCACCAACAGATCTTAAAAGATATTGCGAAAATTTTCGAATTTTTTGATATCAATTATAGGGTGCACCGATACAAGCATTTAATTGTTTCTCCACATTATACACGCTCCAAATTTGTAAAACTAATTGATCGCGAAATTTTACACGCCTTAGCAGGTCGTAAAACCTTCATTAAGTTAAAAATGAACAGTTTATCTGATTTTAAAATGATAGATAAATTGTATGAAGCCAGTAATGCAGGGGTCAAAATTCAGTTGCAAGTCCGTGGTATTTGTTCCTTAATTCCTGGAATACCTGGAATGAGCGAAAATATTGAAGCTATTAGTATAGTAGATCATTATTTAGAGCATACACGAGTTTATATTTTTGGTAATGCCGGTTTGAGTGAAGTTTATATTTCTTCAGCCGATTTTATGACTAGAAATTTAGATGGTCGGGTAGAAGTAACTTGCCCGATCTACGATCAGTCCATTAAAAATGAACTAATTGATAATTTTGATTTGGCGTGGAAAGGAAATGTAAAAGTACGCTACCATTCATATAAATTGGATAATAAGTATAAAGTTAGAAACCACCATCCAATTTTTAGAGCACAATTCGAAACCTACAAATATTACCGGGATAAGGTTGATGTTATCGAAGAAATTCTTTAAAAAAATAGTTCATTAAAACTTTTTAAATCATAGACATGATTAAAATTAAAAGATATGCAGCGATCGATATTGGTTCAAATGCCATGAGATTGTTGATTACCAATATAGTAGAACAGGAAGGTAAAGAACCTCAATTTAATAAAAGTTCGTTGGTTCGTGTGCCGATTCGATTGGGGCAAGACGCTTTTACAGTAGGTGAAATTTCTCCTGAAAACATTGAAAGAATGACCGATGCGATGCGCGCTTTTTATTTATTAATGAAAGTGCACAAAGTCGAAAAATATATGGCGTTTGCGACCTCGGCAATGCGTGAAGCCTATAACGGTAAAGAAGTTGTGGCGCACATTAAGAAAAAAGCGGATATAAAAATCGAAATTATAGATGGTAAAAAAGAAGCCACAATTATAGCTTCTACTGATTTACACCATTTATTAAAAACTGATCAAACCTATCTTTTTGTAGATGTCGGTGGTGGAAGTACCGAGTTCACCCTTTTTTCTAACGGAAAAATGGTCAACTCCAGATCGTTTAAAGCCGGAACTGTACGTTTGTTAAATAATATGGTTTGTGATGTCGTTTGGGATGAAATTGAAAAATGGATCAAAAAGAACACGGAAGATTATGAAGAGGTAACATTAATTGGTTCGGGCGGAAACATTAATAAATTGTTTAAAATGTCTGGTAAGCCGCAAGAAAAGCCGCTTTCTTACATCTATGTTAATTCACAGTATGCTTTTTTAAATACGTTAAGTTACGAGCAGCGTATTTCTGAATTAGGATTAAATCCAGATCGTGCCGATGTTATTATTCCTGCAACCAGAATTTATTTGAATGCGATGAAATGGAGTGGAGCCCGGCAAATTTACGTACCAAAAATTGGACTTTCAGACGGTATAGTAAAAGCAATGTACTACGAAAAGATTTAAAGTACGGTTCGAAGCTACGTTTTTTTTATTTAAACTCGTGGCTTCGTATCTTATAAAGACGTAAGTATTAAAAAAAAGGTATATAAAATTACGACTGCAAATCTAAACCAAAAGTAGTTCGCAATAATTCAATATTGGGGTTAATTTCCATCAAACGATTGTATCGATCTTGATCGTTAAAGCTACGTTTACTCTCAAAACTTTCATTTACAATAACATCAATCGTAATGTCGTGGTTGTGTAAATGTCCTTTTAAATGCCCTAATAAACCATGGATTTGACCTTCAAAATCCAGTTTAGAACCTTCATTGGGTAATTCTAGAGTAATTCTACTTTCACCTTCTAATTTAGGATCATTGATCAGTAATAAAGACTCCATAATTCGAAATCCTTTTTCTCCCAAACGCTGCGCATATTTGTTCCAGTGCAATAACATTTCAGTTTCAGTGAACGATTCTGTCGGTAAAGTTGTCGTAGGTTTTACATAATTTCTAGAGCTTTCTTCTAGCACTCTTTTGGCGCGAATACTGGATAAAGAAAGTGCAGAGACTTTAGGTTTACTATCAATGGAGGCTGGAGGAGTTACTATTTTTACTGGCTCAGGAACAGTTCTGTTTTCGGTTGCTTTGGCTGCTAAATTTTCTTCTGTAGTTAATTGTTTATGTGAAGCACCAGAATTTATCTCTTTACCAGTAACAGGACTTTCATCTTGTTTTGGACTTTCAACGATAGAATAACTATTATTTCTAAAATAGGTTGGAGGAATTATAAATTGTTCAGCTTTTTTTTTTCTCCATCAAAGGTGATAGAGGCTAATTGCATTAAAGTAAGTTCAACTAAAAGTCGCTGATTTTGACTGAGTTTGTATTTTAAATCACAATCGTTGGCCATTTCAATTCCCTTCAAAAGAAAACTAGAGCTGCATTTTTGTGCCTGAATTCCGTATAATTTTTGCGCTTGTTCTCCTACTTCTAAAAGCTCTAGCGTAATTGGATTTTGGCACACTAATAAATCTCTAAAGTGTGAAGCCAATCCTGCAATAAAATGATGACCGTCAAAACCTTTGGCTAAAATTTCATTGTAAGCCATTAATAAATCAGGAATTTTATTTTCTAAGATTAAATCCGTTACGTTGACATATGTTTCGTAATCTAAGACATTTAAGTTTTCGGTTACGGCCTGACGTGTTAAGTTAGTTCCGCAGTACGAAACTACACGGTCAAAAATCGACAAAGCATCGCGCATGGCGCCGTCTGCTTTTTGCGCAATAATATGCAACGCATCATCTTCAAATTCTACACCTTGACTTTTTGCAACTTCAGCCAAATGTTCTTTGGCGTCTTTTACCGTTATTCTTTTAAAATCGAATATTTGACAACGTGATAGAATCGTCGGAATAATTTTGTGTTTTTCGGTAGTAGCCAAAATAAAAATGGCGTGCTTAGGTGGTTCTTCCAATGTTTTCAAAAAAGCATTAAAAGCTGCTGAAGACAACATATGTACCTCGTCAATAATATATACTTTATATTGACCAGTTTGTGGTGGAATTCTGACTTGATCAATTAAGTTTCTAATGTCATCAACCGAGTTATTCGAAGCTGCATCTAGTTCAAAAACATTAAAAGCAAAATCTTCGGTTGGATCGTCGTAACCAGGTTGGTTAATTTTACGAGCCAAAATACGTGCGCAAGTTGTTTTACCAACGCCACGCGGACCTGTAAATAAAAGCGCCGACGCTAAATGGTTGCTTTCTATAGCATTCAACAAAGTGTTTGTAATGGCTTTTTGTCCTACAACATCCTTAAATGTTTGTGGACGATATTTACGAGCCGACACTACAAATTGTTCCATAAAATCCTTTAATTGAGTAGCAAATATAGATTTTAATTTAAAGAAAAAAAAATGTGACGATTGAAACATTTGAAGTCTTTTACACTTCATTTCAGTTGCATCTGTAATTGCTTATTTCAATTGCAATTTTAGCGAAAAATGACTTTATATTGTTGTAAACAAGTAGACAATTAAATTACCTTTTAACTGTATTTTAAGCATTTGCATTCAAAAGTAAATGGTCATGCTAGTCGTTACGATATCTAATTGCTAGTTTGTGGCATTATGACATTTTAGCAGCTATTGCTCACGTAGAATGTGGGAGGTTTAATTTTGGTAAATATTTAATTTTGTTTTAAGGAAACTTTTGGAATGTTTTTTGTTGATTTACCTTTTGTTATCAGTGAAACTCAGAATTCTAAAAACAAATATTTTTTTTTAGACTTTTTTAGATCTAAAGTTTTACAATCGCTTGTTAAAAATCGACTCAAAATGAAGCACATCGCACTATTTATATTTTTTCTTTTTATTGGTATTCAAAGCAATGCTCAGTTTGAGTCAAATTCAAAATTCAAACCTATTCCACCTGCAAATATGGGCGTGCCTATTAACAAAACAAAACCGAAGGAACCAGAGCCAGAACCAAGTTTTGCTCCCGAAATGCCGAGCATTAAAGCGCCAAATGTTTTTAATAGTACAAGTATAATTCCGAAACAACCACAAACATCGACCTATCAAATTGGCAAAGAAAAAAGCAATTTTAGTATGTCAACCGAAAATGATTTTGCAAATCCTGGCGACCGTTATGTAGCCGGAATGGAAAAAGATTTAAATAAGAGTTTGCGAGCAGAAGGATTAAAGGAAGGTCGCGGCGAATTAGTAAAGCGCAACATCGATTTTGGGCAGATTAAAACAAAATCAAAATATTTTATTATCAAGCTCAGAGATTTTGGAGCGATCGATGGTGATTTAGTCAAAGTATCTTCGAATTCTAAGGTAATTGTTGCGCAGTTATTTTTAGAAAGTGCTTTTAGAGAAGTAAAAATAATGCTCGATCCTGGCTTTAATAAGATGGATTTTGAAGCATTAAACATCGGAACTTTGGGAGGGAATACTGCGGAAATAAAAATCTACGACGATCAAAATATACTAATGGCTAATGATTACTGGGACAATTTAGCGACTGGTTTTAAAGCGTCTATTTTAGTCATTAAGGAAGAGTAAACTTTTACATTTAGCGGCTTTAGCTTATTATAAAATATGCCACACAATCGATTTCTACTTTGCTTTTTGCAACGGAGTCTTATTCAGTTGATGTAGAATCCCAAAAAAGTAAAGGTTGCATGCTTCAATATCAATTCAATACTTGATTTTTATAATTACGTGCAAATTTACATTTGCGGTTTGTTATGCTGTAATAGTATCTTTTACATGATCAGGAATTCATTCTTTTATTGTAGAATACTACGCGATCATTGCTGCTACAGTCGTGACGACTAAATAATAATAAGGAGTTTGTTTTTGTTTTTTCAATCTTTTTTTAAAAAATTTGACTTGTTTAAAAGTGCAGGAATTTTGTTAAAGAATTTGATTTTATAATAGAGAAATGGTATTCTATTTTAACCTCTTACGACCGCAAATACATACGGTAAAAAAAAATATTTTTTTTTCATAGTTCGGATTTTTCAAATTCGAATATAAAAAGTAAATTTGCGCGCATGCAACACAACGTACTTATTTTAGATTTCGGATCGCAATATACTCAGCTTATTGCGCGTAGAGTTCGCGAATTAAATATATTCTGCGAGATTTTTCCTTATAATCATTTTCCAGATGATTTATCAAGTTATAAAGCTGTAATTCTAGGAGGAAGCCCTTTTTCTGTAAGAGGAGAAGATGCGCCACATCCAGATTTATCTCAAATTAGAGGTAAATTGCCTTTGTTGGCAGTTTGTTACGGAGCACAATACTTAGCGCACTTTAGTGGTGGTGAAGTAGCAGCTTCGAACACTCGTGAATACGGTAGAGCAAACTTGTCATACATTAAGGAGGATGAAACTTTTTTTGAAGGAATTTCTCCAAACAGTCAAGTTTGGATGAGTCACAGTGATAGTGTAAAAACGTTACCAACCAATGGTGTAAAGTTAGCAAGCACGCATGATGTAGAATTTGCTGCTTACAAAATTGAAGGTGAAACCACATATGCAATTCAATACCACCCCGAAGTTTTTCATTCAACTGAAGGAAGCAAAATGTTAGAGAACTTTTTGGTGAAAATTGCCGAAGTTCCTCAAAACTTTACTCCTAATGCATTTGTTGAAGAAATGGTGGGCGAATTAAAAGAAAAACTAGGCGACGACAAAGTTGTGTTAGGACTTTCTGGTGGAGTAGATTCAACTGTAGCAGCTGTTTTATTACATCAAGCGATCGGAAAAAATTTGTATTGTATTTTTGTAAATAACGGATTATTACGTAAAAATGAATTTCAAAGTGTATTAGATCAATACAAAGACATGGGATTGAACGTAAAAGGTGTAGATGCTGGAGACCGCTTTTTGTCACAATTGGCAGGAGTTAGTGATCCAGAAACCAAACGTAAAATTATCGGACGCGTTTTTATTGAAGTTTTCGATGATGAATCACATTTATTAGAAGGTGTAAAATGGTTGGCGCAAGGAACTATTTACCCAGACGTTATTGAATCGGTTTCGGTAAAAGGACCGTCTGCAACTATTAAATCACATCATAATGTTGGTGGATTGCCAGATTATATGAAATTGAAAATTGTAGAACCGCTTCGAATGTTGTTTAAAGACGAAGTTCGTAGAGTAGGAGCTTCGTTAGGAATTGATCCAGAATTATTAGGTAGACATCCCTTTCCTGGACCTGGATTATCAATTAGAATTTTAGGAGATATTACGCCAGAGAAAGTTCAAATTTTACAAGATGTTGATGCTGTTTTTATTGATGGCTTAAAATCGTGGGGATTGTACGATAAAGTTTGGCAAGCGGGAGCAATTCTGTTGCCTGTAAATAGTGTAGGAGTTATGGGTGATGAGCGTACTTACGAAAAAGTAGTAGCGCTTAGAGCTGTAGAATCTACCGACGGAATGACTGCTGACTGGGTACATTTACCGTACGAATTCTTAATGAAAGTTTCAAACGATATTATTAATAAAGTAAAAGGTGTGAACCGCGTAGTTTACGATATAAGTTCTAAACCGCCCGCAACAATAGAGTGGGAATAATACTATTTTTAAAATTAAGGCGTTACATTTGTAGCGCCTTAATTGTTTAAACCTACCACACATGAGACAAAAATTAACAATTTTATTTGTTTTTTTATCGCTTTTTAACAAATTATTCAGTCAAGAGTCTGTTGTCGAGCACAAAATTAAAAAAGGGGAAACAGCATATTTTATAGCCCAAAAATATAAAGTGTCTTTAGAAGACTTATACCAGTTAAATCCCAACTCTCAAAATGGACTGGTAGACAATCAAATTATACAAATTCCCGTTCATTCGATACCAAACAATTTAACTAAACAAACTCATACTGTTGCGCCCAAAGAAACACTTTTTGGACTCGCAAAACAGTATCAAATAAGCGTTAATGCACTCGAAGAAACTAATCAAGAGATTTTAGCTAGCGGCTTACAAATCGGCCAAGTTTTAGTTATTCCTAATTCAAATCTTAGCGTAAAAGAGAAGCGTAATTCACCTGCACCTATAAATAACTCCAGTCGAATGGTACATCAAGTGATTGCCAAAGAATCGTTATTTAGCATTGCGCGCCAGTACAATGTTTCGGTTCAAGATTTAGAAAATCAGAATAAAGAGGTATTACTTGGAGGCTTGCAAATTGGTCAATCTATTTTTATTCCCAATAAAAAGAAAACCTTAGATGGTCGAGTGCGTGTAATTAATCATGAAACTATTTTTCATGTGGTCGCTCCAAAAGAGACTAAATATGCTATTGCTAAAAAGTATGGCATTACTATTGAACATTTAGAAGCTCAAAATCCAGAAATTATCAATGGTTTGATTGAAGGAAATAAGTTAGCCATTAATAAAGACGAAATAAAACCGGCTAATGATACCGAAGAATTAATGTTGGTTTTGGCTGAAAAGCAAGTAATTGCCGAAAAGTCTAAGATTAAAGCTGCAGAACTCGATGATATGAAGGATCGGTTGATTGTTCAACGAGAAATGAATCAAAAAGTAATTAAAATAAATGATTTGAAGGTTGATTTGAATAAAATTGGTGGTGCTGGATCTGTAGAAAAGCTCCGTTTAGTATTGGAAGCGAATAAAAATGTTCAAACTATTTTGATGGCAAAGCTAGATTCGCTTGTGGAGACAATGAATGCTGATTTAGTAGAATTGAAAAAATTACCAGTTCTAAATTTAGCCGAATCTAAAAGGCTGGAAAAAGAATCGTATCAAAGCATTAGACAAACCAATGAGCTGTCACATGACTTGAAAAAAGAGTTGGCTGAGAATAGAAATTCGTATGCTGAAATGATGAATAAAGTTGAAAAAATTGCGGTTGAGGAAAATCAGGAGTATAAGAAAAAAGTACGAAGCAACGAAAAAAATAGAACAGGCGAAACGCTAATGCAACGCTTGTCTTTTGAAGAAATTAAGCAATTTAAAGTCGAGCAACAAAAAGATGACGCTAAGAACCAGCTTTTATTGGCTAAGTTAGATTCGTTGGATTTGCAAAAACAAATTGAAGTAAAGCGTCATATTAGTAAAGCAACTTTTTACAGTGCAGAAGCACGTACTTTTGATGATAAATTGTCTTTAATTAAATTAAAAAAATACCAAATTAAAGCAGCTGAAAGTCAAAACATTGCGACAGATTCTAGTGCTATTTCAAATTTGAATACCATAAAAACAGTATTAAAAGCCAATCCGCTACTAAACCAAAACAGTTTGAAGGTTGAAACATTAGATAATTTAAAAGAAGTTACCGACGGCTACTATTTAGTTTTAGGTATCTTTACAGAAGCAAAAGAACGCGATGAATTTATTATGAAGTTGATTGATGCAGGCGATTTTAATGCCAGTTTCTTTTTTAATGTAAACAGCTTGAACTATTATGTATATTGTGATGATTACGATTTTATAGAAGAAGCGTTGTATAAGTTGAAACAGAATGAAAGTCAGCCGCTTTATAAAAATGCATTTGTGGTCAGCTCGCAGCTTTACAAGTAATAACAAACAATTAACAAAATAGTTTTACAAGCAATTCTTTAGAAATACTACCTTGTTTACTATTTTAAAAAATAAAATTTTGAAAATTTTTATGAAATACTTTTCAATAGTAATTGTCAGTGCCTTACTGGTTTCTTGTGCTGCTTTTTCGCAAGACAAGACTATTAAGCACACCGTGTCCAAAGAGGAAACAGTCAATCAGATTGCATTAAAATATCAGGTCACTCCGTACGATATTTACCAATTAAATCCAGATGTTCGCAATGGTTTAAAGCCAGGAACTGTTTTACTTATTTCAAAAAGTCCTTCTAAAATTGCTACAACAAAAGAAGAAGATTCTAAAAAAGTAAAGAAAGCTATAACTCATGAAGTACAGCCAAAAGAGACGTTGTACGGCATTGAGAAAAAATATGGCGTTAGCGACGAAGCGCTGAAAAAAGCAAATCCTTTTTTGGAAACAGACGGACTGCAAATAGGACAAACGATCGTTATTCCTGTTGTTGGTGCGCCTGCCGAACAAATAAAAAAGGATAAGAAAAAAGAGAAAGAATCGTACGTTTATCATGATGTCGAGCCAAAAGAAACGAAATATTCTATTGCAAAAAAGTACAATACTTCAGTACAAGATTTAGAAAGTAGAAATCCAGCGGTAATTATGAATTTACCAATTGGTTTTCGATTAACTATAAAAGGAGCTCCTCCAAAACAATACGATAGTACTGTTTTGAAAACGGAAGAGGTACATACGAAACCAGTTGCGCCTAAGCCAGAATTAACTGATTATCAAGTTAAGCCAAAAGAGACTTTATACAGCTTGTCTAAAAGTTTTGGATTGTCGCAAGATGAATTAATTGCTTTAAATCCTGCTTTATCAACTGGCGTTCAAGAAGGAATGTTATTAAAAGTTCCCGCAAATGCGACTGCTTTTGTTTCTCAAGATTATGCAAAAGAAACGTCTGTTTTGACTAAAAAAAGCAGTATGAACGATCGAAAGCAAGTTGCTTTGTTGTTGCCTTTTAATATTTCGGCATTAGAAAGTGATAAAGACAATTCCTTACAAGATCGATTAAAAAGAGATAAGTTTTTAAACATGACGCTCGATTTTTATTCGGGTGCCTTGATGGCTATTGACTCCGCAAAAGTGTTAGGATTACCAATTGATGTTTCCATTTTTGATTCGCAAGAAAATAAAAATGGTTCGAATGTGTCTCAAATTTTACAACAGAATAAATTGCAAGGAGCAGATGCTATTATTGGTCCATTCTATCAAAATAATGCAGAAACTGCAGCCAATTATTTGAGATTGTACAATGTTCCTGTGATTTCGCCATTGTCGAAAGACAGAGCCAATCCGATTGATAATTTGTATCAAACCGTTCCAACAAATAATGTAGTTAAAAATGCAATGTTTGATTATATGCGAAGTAAAAGTGGAAACATACTTGCAGTGGTAGATCCTAAAAAAGAATCTATAATTCAGTACATCAAAACGTTTCAAAGCGGTATTCCATTCGCCAGTTTTTCTAGCGGAGTTTCTTTGGATGCTGCAAGTATTACTCGATTATTAGTTCCTGGAAAAATGAATTATGTAGTAATGGAAACCGGAAATACATCGATGATAAAGACAACCATCAGAACTTTATTGGATGCGATGAAAACGCATCAAGTTCAATTGGTAATTTTAGAACCAAATGAAACTTTAGAAACCGATGAAATTAACTTTACTAACTTAACAAAGTTACGTCTAATGTATCCGTCGGTAAATCGAAAAAATGAATCGGATGGAGCTAAAAATTTCAGAAAATCGTACAGAGCTAAAAATAATGTCAGTCCGAATACTTTTGCAACACGCGGATTTGATGTGACGTTTGATACCATGATGCGTTTAGCACAAGGCGGAAGTTACCAACAAACAGCGAATGCAGTGACAACAGAACAAGTAGATAATAAATTTCAGTTTTTTAATAAAGAAGATGGTGGACATGCGAATAGAGGAGTTTACATTTTATATTACGATACTGATTTAACTATAAAAGAAGCCAACTAATGACATCAAAAGTAACGTACCTAGGTGATTTAAGAACATCATCTATACATTTGCAATCGCGTAACGAAATTATTTCGGACGCACCAATAGATAATAATGGAAAGGGAGAAGCTTTTTCTCCAACAGATACGGTAGCCAATGCTTTGGCAAGCTGCATGATGACCATTATGGGAATTAAAGCACGCGATTTAAATTTAGATTTAAAAAACACTACTGCCGAAGTAACTAAGATTATGAACGCCGAGCCAAGAAGAATTGGAGCTATCGAAATTGTATTTGATATGGTTGGAGTAGCAGAGCAGAAGAACAGAACGATATTAGAAAGAGCCGCGGTAACATGTCCGGTTTATTTAAGTCTGAATGACGCCATTGAAAAGCGCATTACGTTTAACTGGAAGTAATTTTAGAAGAGATTATTCTTTAAATAAAAAGGGTTATGAAAAATTTTCATAACCCTTTTCCGCATTTATAAATAACCTAACCACTACGTTACCTATTCGGCAAATTTCAAACCTTTAATTTTATTCCAGCCACCACGAGTAAAATCAGGAATTTCAACTGGAGCAGAACTATTATCAAGTGAAATTGCAGTTAATGGTGCTAAACAAGACCATTCTGCTAAATCGTATACATCCATATCTAAAGGGAGTCCATTTTGGAGGCAATAGATTAAACGGTAGTCCATGATAAAGTCCATTCCGCCGTGACCACCTACTTTTTTTGCTTGTTCTTCTAATTTCTTAGAAATTGGGTGTTTGTATTTTTCCATTAATGCTTTTTTAACCTCTTCTGGAACAAAACTATGTGCCGTAAGATTTTCGTGATTTGGAGCAACGTCAGCGCCAATCGCTTTCGAGTCTAAAGCATAACCTTCTTGTGGATATTTGTTTGCGAAACCTTTTGTACCACTAATTTGGTACATACGGCTGTATGGGCGAGGAGAAGTTACGTCGTGCTGAATCTGAATTGTTTTTCCCTTTTCAGTGCGAATCATAGTCATTGTATGATCTCCGTTTTTGAAATCTTTTACGTCTTCTCCTGTTTTTTCTTTAATGAAGGCAGGATTTCCAACGGCTTTAGTATCCATAGAAACTAAGTAATTCATTTTGTCACCACGGTGAATGTTCAAAGCTTGACAAGCTGGTCCCATACCGTGAGTTGGGTAGATATCTCCTCTGTGTGATTTGTTATAATCCATTCTCCAATTATCCCAATAAGCTCCCCAAAATGGTTGTAAACCATGGATATAAGCTCCTTCAGCATGAAGAATTTCTCCAAACAAACCTTGCTGTGCCATGTTTAATGTGGTTAATTCAAAAAAGTCATATACGCAGTTTTCTAACATCATACAGTGCATACGAGTTTGTTCAGAAGTATTGATTAAGCCCCAAATTTCATCCATAGTCATGGCACCAGGAACTTCAATAGCGACATGTTTACCATCTTTCATTGCTTGAATTCCCATTTTTGCGTGGTTTTTCCAATCGGTCGCAATGTAAACTAAGTCTACATTTTTTAAAGCTGTTACTTTTTTCCATTCGTTTTCACCATAAAATTCTAGTGCTTTCGGAAGACCTGCTTTAGTCAAAATTTCATTTGCTTTTGATGTCTTTTCTTGAGTCATATCACAAAGTGCGACAATTTCGACACCAGGAATGTGTGTCATTCGTTCTACTGCTCCAGGGCCTCTCATTCCTAAACCTATAAAAGCAATTCGAACGGTTGGTAATGGTTTGGTGGCAAGCTGAAGTACGTCTGTTTGTCCTTTTGAACGGGTAGGAGTCTTGGTTTTCATCATCTGAGCCGATGCTACAGACCATCCAAACAATAGGCAAGCTATTGCGAGAGATTTCAAAAATTTAGTTTTCATAATTTAATTTATTTGTTTTAAATTCAACTTAGTGCTGTTTCTTAGCGTAATTTTATTCAACTGTATATCCAATAACTATAAGTCTATGGAAGTTTGTTGAAATCAATTTCAGGTTTTTTGTTTGTTAATTCTCTTTTAAATGTACTTTTTGGTTCTGTAAAATTGGTAAAAAACCCACCGTTTTTTAGATAAAATTCATTGCTGGTTAAACCGCCTGAGTAATCCATTCTATAACCTTGTATGGCCGTGTTGTCAACAGAAAAAGAGGCCGTGTTTAATTCTTGCCAATTTCCTTTTTCGTCACAGATCCATTGATTGGCAAACATTGCTTTTCTAGAAAGATCGCCTTTTTCTGGTATAAAATTTTCTAAGAAAGAATGTACTCTTTTTAAATAGGTTTTTGTTTGAGGTCTATTAAAGCTTGCAATTAATTGCCATTTACCCAATTCGGGAGCATAAAAATAGGCGGTGAAGTTGGTCGAGTTACCGTTTTGTGGAGTGCCTCTTAATAAAAATTTATAGGTAGTTCCAGCCTTCCAATTGTACTTCAAATAACTTTGACCTCCAGAACCTTCATTTCCAAATTCGCCTGTGGTTACTTTATCTCCTTTTTTTAGTAATTTAATCTTGTGTGATTCCGGAATGCTTTTCGGGTCATCGGTTGTAAACGGGCTCCAAACAGAGAACAAAATGCGTCTTTCTGTTTTCGAATTGACTTGAATACCAAAATAACCTTCTGCAAAACCATTCGCCATATAATAAGAACCAATTATATCATCGCCTTCAGGTACTGTAATTTCGTTGTAAAACCATTCGGCATTTTTGTTTTCTGGAAGCGGATAATTTAAATGTACTGATGGTCCGCGTCTTCCCCAATGAAAAAAGTTTCCTTCGTTATTAGGGACGTAAGCAATAGTACCATCAAAGTCGGAACTGGTAATAATTAAATTCTCTATTGAAGGGAAAGTAGCACCTGCTTTATTGATTCCTTTTATAATTACTCCAACGTAGCCGGGTTGGTCTACAGTCCATTTTCCAACAGTTGTTACTTTTTGATTGGAACCGTTAAACTTGATACGCTTAGACTCTTTGTTAATGGTGAATTCCAATTCCGATGTTCCAGCATTTGCGACTGATTCTTCTACTGAAATTTGAAAAGCTCCAGGTTTTGAAACTCTAAAGTACACCGTAAAAGATTCTTCTGCATTAGTCCAGTTTTCAATACCATTATCTGTAATTGTGCGTTTTCCGTCAATATGTTTAGAGCTGTATGCATTTCCTGCCAAAGGCACTGAAATTTTTGTTGTTGGTGCTGCTATTGGAGTCAAATCGTTATCAGTCAACTTGTTTTTAAAAGTACTCGAAACGTTTCCACAAGAGGACACAAAAAAGTAAGTGAGTAGTAAAAAAAATATATTTTTCATTTTCATATTGCTATAAATGCCGCAAGGCATTCTGTTTTAATTTACAATTACCCTTCTAAATTCCCCAATATTAGAAGGGTTAAGGAACTAATTAAAAAACTTATTTCTATGGGTTTTGAGTTAATGTGCTCAAATATTCATTTATTTCTGATTGCTGAATGTATGAACCATTCTTAAACTATAGTTAGTAGTCTAGTTTTTTTAGTCTTGATCTTAATAGCTCTTAAAATTATCGAAATACTTCAATAATGGTATTTGGATATAATTCTTCTATTAGAACTATTTTTTAATCATTGTGTTTTTTTTGGTTGTTAAATGCGGGAATATGGTAACGAAATTTATTTTTAAATGTGTTTTTTATTTTTTTAATTCTCTTTAACATTACGAAACTATATATTTAATTTTACTTAAACAAATATAAAAGCAAAAAATGTGCTCGAACACATTAAATTTGTGTTTTCGAGCACATTTAGGTACTTAAAATTTTAAATTTGTATTTTTGTAGGAGAAAAAACAAACTAAATGTTTTTTATGTAAAGTCGAAATACGAGTATCGTTTTTCTTTAAGACACACATTGATAACACAATGGTTACACTTTCAAAATCTGGACATGCTAACTTAGCCTAGACAGAAAGTTAAGAAATAATCTTAATTTTAGCCTATGAAAGAAGTCCGCAAAAGTTATGACAAAGCTTTTAAAGAAAAAGCCGTTCAATCGAGTTATGAGAGAACAAATGTATCAGAACTCGCCAGATAGTTAGGAGTTACAGCACCACAGTTGTATAAATGGCGTAAAGAGTACGAGGAGTTTGGAGAAGGAAGTTTTCCTGGGAAAGGAAATTTAAAACTCACTCCCGAGCAAGAAAAAATCCACGAATTGAAGAAAAGACTCAAAGATGCCGAGTTAGAACGTGATATATTAAAAAAAGCAATCGGCATTTTTTCCATGAGCGGTCGATGATTTATAGTTTCATTAAAAACAATGAACAAGTATTCCCGATTGAAAAAATGTGCAAAGTTCTACAAGTGAGTAGTGGAAGTTATTACCGATGGAAAAAACAATCAATTACCGCAAGACGACAGCTAAAAATTATTATAAAAGAACGGATAACATTGATTTATTTTGCAGCGAAACAAAGATATGGAAGTCCTAGAATAACATTGGAATTACAGCATTTAGGTTATAAAGTTTCAAGACCCGAGAGCTTGCTCGAACAGGCGAAGCAATTACAGTTGCAAAATATATGAAAGGACTTGGCTTGCGAAGTAAATTAAGCAAA
>NZ_LLWK01000017.1 GCF_001529295.1 Flavobacterium sp. TAB 87 | reverse complement strand
GGGAACAATACCCTCTAATAACCACTGCATTTCAATGTTTCTCAGGCATTCTTTTTCGAGTTTTCGCGAACTACGAAGGCCGTTGAGATAGCCATACAAATAAAGCTTGAGAAAAATAGTAGTTTCAAAACTAGGCCGACCTTCGCTTTTTAGTATTTGTACTTCAAAACCTAATGCCTTTAAATCAATATGCTCTACAAAAGCATCGATGAATCGGATGGGATTATCAGTAGAAATGCTAGATTCTAATGAAGAAATGGTCATTTGGTTGCGCGAAATTCCTCTGATGTGTTGCATCCTTAAAAATACGAAATTTAGTACTTTATTTCAACTGTTTTGCTATATTTGTTTGAGTAAAAACGGAGGTTTTTTCACAGACTGACGTTGTGCGTAATGCTAAAAAAAACGAAGAGAATTCAATAAATTAACTAATAATATGAATTATAATATTGAAGAATTACAAATTGAAAATCAATACAATAGAACATTAATAGAAAATGTAAATGGATTAACTTTTTTGCCAGAAAATTTTGAAACAGCACCAACGAAAAACGATTTTATATTTACTGAGTCTTTAATAGAGTTAAATAAATATTTTAAATTAAACAATGTAAAGATTATTTCTTTAGAGGGAGGTTCCGAAATATACAGAAGCAGAAAAAGCGCTGACATTTACCTTCCAGCTATTTTTATAGGCTTTTCTGCATTTGCCGAAAATCCAAATATAGTTTCTGTTGTACTAAATGTTGTATCAAGTTATATTTATGATAATTTAAAAGGAAAAATTGGTACAAAGACAGCGAAGATTGAGTTTTATATAGAGAAAAAAGAGAAGGGAAAAATCACTAAAATAGATTATAAAGGAAGTGCAGAAGGTTTGAAAGAATTAGAGAACATAATAAAATTATTATAATGTTAGTTTTTTTTAGAAAATCCAAACTTACTTGTAAAAGAGTTTAATGAAATAGCTTTTAGCGCTCAAAAAAAAGCATACATTACAATTGGTGTAGAAATTCAAAAAGATGAAATTATTGTTGTACAAAATTATATTAAAGGCCTTATTATTTTAAAAAAAGAATATGTTAATAGAAAATTAGAAAACGAAGCAAATCTTGTTTACTGTATAGAAAAGTCTTTATTAGCAATACAATATGAATTACAAATGCTTGTTAACATCAAAGAAGACAAGATGGCAGAAGCTTGGGAGAATTTAGTTAATGCGCAAGTAATTTATGGTAATGTTATTAGAAATTCTTTATTTGAGTATGAAACTCACTATAATTATTTAAATAGATTAGAGGATTATGAAAATTTGCTATTTCCGAATTTTCATTTTCAAAGTGTTGGAGGTCTAATTAAGAAAAGTCACTGCTCCATATGTAATCTAAAATCAGGAGATTGTGACCACATAAAAGGTAAACTTTATTTTGGAGAATTATGTACACGAATAATTACAGAAATGGAATTGGAAGAATATTCATTGGTTGAAAATCCCGCAAATAAACATTGTAGAGTAATATCAATAGAACAGAATGGAATAAAGATTGATATTCTAACTTTACGTGAAATTAAAAATTAATAAAAGCACTACGCACAACAGCTAAGGCTTCGTTGCGTCTGAAAGACGAACAATGAAGCCGCGGTTGAACGGAACCGATTACATTCCGTCAACTGCGTATTACGAATCGAGACACTACGAAGATAAAACCAAACAGAAAATTAGAATAAGCGCTCAGGAGGAAGAAATATTTAATTTTACAAGATTGTATAGCAATTGGTTAAATAAAGAAACAGGGGGAGGAGAAACTTACTTTTACCATGATTACCACCGAGGCAAATGAAAAAATGAGGTACGTTGATAATGTTAAAAAAAGAATGACCGTAATGCTCAAAAAAGAAGACGAAAATAAATGGCTTAGTGGAAGTCCACAAATTTCACAGTTTGCTTTTCCTTACGAAGCTCCACTGATTGCTTTTCCAACAACTTAAAAAAATACTTATGGACCATTTTAACGGTGTTACCAATGATGATTTTATTGCTTATTTTTTAGTCGATCTGCATTGTCGAATGGAGTTGACACAGTATACTTATCCGCATGAATTTATGGAACCACAAGATGCGATGGATGATCATGTCATTCGCTGTCAAAATATTCTAACAGATTATGTGAGAGAAACAATTAACGAAGCAATCTATGAACAAGGGATAATTATGAAAGGGGACGAAATTAATTACATATACGATCAGAAGGTTGCAGAGCTTTATCCTCTTATCCAGCCGTTAATTTACAAATACTATGAAGACGTAAAAGTAACCTACATTGAATTTAATGAAAAAGGTGAAGATAACGATGTCGAGTAATATTTTAAATATAAATTGTAACGTCTTTAATACCCGCCATTATTTCACTTTTAGCACCAGTATTAAAAAGGGTGTCTAATAAATGTCTAGCTTCTTCTTTAGTTAATAAATGATATTCCATTTCTTGAACTGTACTGAAATAGAACTCAAAAAATGATTTGGCAGATTCAGCTGCTTTCATTTCTTCATTTTCATAATCCGTTGGGTTATCAAGCTCTACTCCAAAATACTCAGTAGTAATTTCCGTTTGATTAATTATTTTTAGTATAAAGTCGGCATTAACACCTTCGGGCATGTCAATCTTCGATGTAGATAAAATTAGAGTGTGATCGTACATTGTTTTTTTTGACAAAAATAAATAATTTTTTATAATGTAGCAATATTGTTACAATTTAGAACAGGATATCCAGAAGCCGAAGAAGGATAATGAATTAATTTTACAAAAAATCACAACCTCATGACAAGTCCTTCAAAAACATTTACCAAAGTACCCGAGATACAAAGAGCCGAAGAAAACTTTCAAAGTGTGATTCTAAAACTCTTAAACAACGAGATCACAATCGAAGAGTTTGAAAAATCACACAAACTACTCTTTAGTGTATGTGATCAATTTGGTTCTCATGTAATAAAATAAAAATTCCTTCCAGTCAAGTTGGAGTTTTGTTGGATAGATAGTTATCGATAATCGTATTAATTGTGGTTTCTTTTAAATCGAATTCTATAGCTATTTGCGAGATACTATTTAATTTACTAAAACGCCATTGCTCTATGATTTTTGTGCGAGTAGTGTCTGAGACAAGCTCTTTTACTTCTCTTGATTTTTTAACTAATTTTCCCATAGCAGTAGAGTATTATCATTATTGCAATGAAAGATGTAACAAAACCAATACCAAACCAAGTCACCCTTAAAACTCTCAAATCATATTTGTCTGGCTTCTTATTTATACGGTATTTGTCTTTTATTTTTTCTGAAATCATGTTTTTTTTTAAGTAATTGCGAACGACATTTTTAAATCTTTCGGAATAAATTAGAAAGTCACAATGACTTTTTTAACTTTGCAATTTTGCAAAATTACGATCTATGTATTATTAAATTGACTCGAAGGAGTTATTTATTAACTGGTAATAGTTTGTTTTGAATGCTTGTGCGATATTACATAAAAATAAAATGGACAAAGTACTATGCAACGAAATTCCATATATTGAAATATTACTTCTAATATTAGGTACTGTTAAGTGCATTTTAATTTGGAGAGTTCAACATCAAAAAGATAAAATTAAAGATATTTAAAGCCAACTATCAGAGAAAAAGTATCAGTTATACTCTCAATTATTGTATTTTATTTTTGATAGTATGAATGCCACAAAATTTGGTAAACCTCTGCCTGAAAAAAAATTAATAAAACGTATGTCGAATATTAAAAAAGACATGTTTCTTTATTCGCCAGATGATGCTTTTAAAACTTTCACAAAGTGGACCCTAGTATCAAATAAAAACGAAAATTTAACAACTCATTTTAAAATATGTTTTGAAGTCATGTAGAAAAAACGATGAGCCTGACCATCATTTTCCAGTTTGTATTGACCTTTAAAATTTAATAATCAAACATCTATTGAATTTGTTGCTATAACTCTGAAAATTAGAGTCTTATTATCATACTATCAATGATTATACATACTATAATTTACTGCTCACTTTAAGTTGGAATTGGGTGGTCAATATAACTAGAATTTGCAATGTACCGAATAATGCTCAAAACGATGCTTTATTTACAATAAAATGCGCAATAGCCACCCCCATTAATACCAAAAAGTGAGTGTTTTTATGCCATTTTTCACATCTAAAATTTTAAAATTTTTATCAACATAGTTGGTAACATGTCTATTAGAATTCAGATAGTATTCGAAGTACTTCATTGTAGCAATTTCATTATACATTAAGCTATTTATCCTGCTCTTCGAGGTTTCCCCGATCGCTCGGATATGTTAGTTATCAATCGGTTCGTTAGCGCATAGTTGCATTCAGTACCCGCTATTCGAAGTCTTCACTAAAACATTATCGAAACATGGAATACGGTACGAAGTCTTCTGGCTTAGTACCGTCTAGTGTACGTTTACAACAAGTACCAACTTCCTTTTAAAACGTTTTAAAGCATTTGTAACGCGACTTATTGACGTCAATATTTGTATAGCAACAGATTCAGTATTTCAATCAAAGGTGAATAGACTTTTCTCTGCTTATTAGGCGTTATCGTCTAATATTTCAATCAAATTTCCACTATGCAATTCGGGAATTTCAATATTCAATTCGGGAATTGAATACAGAACCATTTGTACCCTTGCTGTCAGACCAATAGATTTGTCAAAGTATCTAATACTCACATCAGTACAATTGGCAAACCTTAATAACCTAAAATGAAATTGTTTTCTCAATCCCTCTTATCCGAATTAGAACATCAGTTAGACAAAATACATCTGGAAATGAAAGAGCCGGTCCAATATGCGGAGGAGGCTATAAAGATTACGATATCCATTTTAGAAAAACTAAAAACATATTGCCTAAAATACAAATTCCAAGATAAAAATGAGGAGATTGAATTTTTCCGGAATATCAAACCTATGTTTGCTGCAAAGCTCATTTATTATAATGAAATCTATACTATTGAAACCAATAAACCCTACGGTTCTAAAAAAACCCTTCGTAAATACTACAACAATGAATTATTAAAATTAAAAACATTCTTCGAAGATAATCAGGAATTTTACCGCTACCACCGTACAAATAATCGATGCCTTGACAAAAAGTATTTTGTAAGAGGTAAATATGACATTAAACTCACACTGGATAGTTTTTACTTTCAAGCTGACCAGAGTTTCTCAACTTCACATGACTATAAATTGGCAAAAATTTTGGCCAATGATTTAATTAAATCCTACATAGAATCGGAAATTACAAAGTTAGGACATAACAGCGACCAGCTACAGCCAACTATTCTATCTTCCAAAAAACAGAAATGGACAGGCTCAAAAGTTGAATTAATTGAAGTAATCTACGCATTACATACAGAAGGTGTTTTTAATAATGGAAAATCCAGTCTAAAAGAAGTGGTAAGTTATTTTGAATCCGCTTTTGATATAGACTTGGGGCAATTCCACCGCGTTTTCATCGAAATCCGCAACAGAAAAATGGAAAAAACCAAATTCATAAATACCCTCAAAAACAAACTCATCAACCGTATGGACGAAGCAGATGAAAATTAAAAAAGGCTACTCAAAATGAGTAACCTTGTTACAACAGACTGTATAAACTGTCTATAATAAAACTGAAAGCTAGTTCCTACTCGTTACCTAAACGGGTGATAAGCTTTTTCCAGTCAGGGTCAATAATATCATCTTCATCAGTGGTCGAATAAGTCGTAATGCTATCCGGTATATGATAAGCCTCAGATAACGTAGCGGGGCTAAGCACTCCTGATGCATCCTTGACCGCACTTTTATTGGACACCAAATCCACTTTTTTGGGTTCATGATAAGAATTCTCATTTTTCCCACCTACCTTATCTAAAGTATCATCTGATACAAAAACCGAATCGGTAGTACAGGAATTAAGTGCAAATAAAAAGGAAACGCATAGTGTAGTGCTAAAACATAAATTGAATTTTTTCATTTTGGTTAATGTTTTTAAATGTTACTGATTATTTTTTTTCATCAGTTCATTTCTCCCGGGGTAATTTGAACAATGTTGGTGTTGGTTTTACTCATAACAAAACCGTTTGAATTCAGGGCAAAACTAATGGCTCGTTTCTCTCCAAGCAAGCCCACAACTGTTCTATTCGGGAATCTAACATATGTAATTCCAGAATTGAACACAGAAAATTTACCACTAAACAACAACTATACAGTAAGTTATACTCCAGAAAATGAAAAAATCCTTTATTAAGGTAATTCTTGTATCAATTAATTTATTTTAGTTACATTTAGTGCATAGGAATAGAATAACGTAGTTAACAAGTCCTGTATTTTCTAATCAGTAAGCCCCCAATCTCTTAGATATATGACGAAAAAATACTTACTTGTACTATGGGTAGGCCTGTTTCATAATGCCTATACGCAACAAAATAATTTGGTGATTTCAGACAGTCTTTCCGCTAAAAACTATGAATATTTTAGCAACAACATACGATATGAGGAAAAAGATAGCATCAAAGAAAGGTTGTATGCACAATCTTGGTTAGCTAAAGCAAAACGAGAGAAAAATTTCTGTCAAATGACACAGTCTTATAAAGCTTTAATTTATTCAAGCGATAATAAACTACAACTAAAATATGCCGATAGTATGCTGACAGCAGCGAAAAGTACAGCTGACATCGAATTAATCGGATCGGCATACATGACAAAAGGGATTGTACAGTACGATCGCAAAGAACACATGAATGCGCTCGATAGCTATCTGATAGCAGACGAATATATTTCAAAGACAAACAACCACTATCTAATATATAAAGTAAAATATGTTATTGCTCAGGTCAAGTATTACCTTGGATTTTACGATGAGGCAACAGCATTATTTCAAGAATGCGTCAACTATTTCAAGGGAAAAAATGACCGTGCCTATCTGAATTCTCTTCATTCTTTAGGACTTTGTTACAACCGAATAGGTAAATATAAGCTGTGTAGCCAGATCAATCAAACGGGAATAAGCGAGGGATTGCGCTTTAAAAATTTAGAAATGCAGTCCTACTTTATTCACTCGGAAGGCGTAAATCAGTATTTCCAACACAATTATACGGACGCAATAAAAAAATTGAAAAAAGTACTGCCTATTGTAATTGATAATAAAGACTTTATAAACGAAACAACCGCTTATTTTTATATCGGTAAAAGCTTTTGGGATCAAAAATTGCAGGAAAAAGCACTACCCTATTTAAAAAAGATAGATGAAGCGTTCCAAAAACAAAAGTACATACGTCCTCATTTGCGGGAAGCCTATGAAATATTAATAGATTATTATCAGCAACAAAGCGACAAAGCATTAGAGTTATATTATGTCAAATGTCTTTTAGAAGTGGATCAAGTGCTGCTAAAGGATTACAAATACCTTTCAGGCAAAATACACAAAGAATACGACACAAAAAAATTACTTCAAAGGCAAAGAAACATTGAACAATACTGGACAGTTATAATCTGCATTATAATTACAGTAATGACAGCGATCATAGCGCTATTGGCGCACAGACACAATAAAAATAAAAAATTATTCCAAGAGCTGATGAACCGGAAACCGGAAACATCCAAATTATTTGTAGCAAACGGAAGTAAAGAACTCGATATCAATCATGAACTAGTTGCTGCAATTCTAAAAAAATTGGAAAAATTCGAATACAGTAAAAAGTATCTCGAAAAAGAGATGAATTTATTAAAATTGGCTTCTCTATTAAATACAAATACCAAATATGCTTACAAAATAATTGCAAAATACCGTCACAAAGGAACCATTGAATATATCACTGATCTTAAAATTGATCATATCATAGAATTGCTTAAAAGTGAAAATAAATACCGTATTTACAAAAACAAATCCTTAGCAGACGAAGCTGGCTTTGGCTCTACGCAAAACTTCACAAGAGCATTTAAAACCCGTACAGGGATATCCCCAAGCTATTTCTGTACTGAATTAAACAAATCTTTAACAGCAGACATTTTAAAATAATTGTAAGGTGAATTTAAATAATTCTATTGCCTCGTCAGTAAAGGATCGTAGTTTCTGCTTTTCGAAGTAAATTGAGGCTCTGGTTGACTTTTAAATTTTCATATTGCTAATTCTTTTTTTCGGAAATAATGATTAAATTGGCTGATTTGAATAAAGCCCCTTCAATTACTAAATTTTTTTTTAATGTAAACGTTAATGATATTCAATTATGATTGTAGCATCACACAATAAAGGTTGGAGAATTATTACTCAGCGCTCTCATGGCCTTCTAGCTGCTATGATTGCTTACCAATATGACATTAAATTACCTAATGATGTAATTGTTCCAACACTTATCGCAATAGCGGAACACGATGATGGTGTTGCAGAAACTTTAGAAAACAAAAATCTAACCGACGCTGGAGCACCTAGAAATTTTTTAGTAAGTGATAATTCAAGTAAGACTGAACTAAAGCAATATTTAAACGTTATGGAGCTAGCTACTTCAAAATGCCAGTTAAACGCCTTATTAACCTCTATGCATTTAAATTTTATCTTTGGTGGCATTAATGAGGAAAATGATTCTAAGCTAAATTTATTTCTAAAGGAACAAGAAACTAATCGTAAACAAATACTAAAGCACCTTAATATTGATAAAAAGTATTCTGAACGTTTATACAGATTAGTTGAATGGTGCGATGCATTTTCTTTACTAATTTGTTTGGATAAGATTCAACCTGAAGGTAGAAAAATGGAAGTATCTGAAAGTCCCGATGGAGATATAAATAAGGTTTTTTATAAAGATGAAAAGGTCATATCATTAGAGCCTTGGGTCTTCAAAGAGAACTCCTTTACCGTTTTTTATGAATACAAGATTGTAGAACAGTTAAAATTTGCTTCGGTAGAAGAATTTAATAAAATTTGTAGCGAAGCACCAGTGCAAAGAGAAGAATTTATTTTTTCGAAGTAATTGTTAAAGTCAAAAATTTACAAAGTGGTTAGTTACTGCGAAATTATGCAGAATAATAACTTACGTAAAAGATCTACATAGATTGAGATTAATTCCACTTCATTTATGTTGCCTAATATTCTTCAGCTTGATCAATCTTATAAAAAGTAGTTAGCTTCAAGATCTCGTATTATAAAAAAAATAAGTTTCCTAAGAAATTTTTTAAAACCACCTCAAATTACTAAATTAGTTATAAACTGCCTAACGGCGATTAACAAAAGGATATGAGCAGAGGATTTGTCAGGGAATGCGACCAAGAGGAATTACCAATAGTTCCACCACGTGCTGATTTACCATCAGACTTAGTTAACTACGTAACAGACACTGGATATGAAGAGTTATTGCTTGAGCGCGAAAATATGATATACGAGCGTGATAATCTTTTTATTCCAGATGAAAATGAAAAGCGTATAACTATTAATTTGATTAACGCTAAATTAAATCTGCTTTCAAATCGAATTACAACAGCTAAAATAATTATTACTTCAAAGCAGCCAAAAAGCAAGGTCTGTTTTGGAGCTGAAGTCTTCTTTTGCGTAGACTCAGATCCTCAAATTAATAACTATAAAATTGTAGGGGTAGATGAGGCAAATATTGCAAAAGGGAAAATAGCATTTAACTCTCCTGTAGCAAAAATTATGATAGATAAAAAAGTAGGTGACATTGCAATACTGAAATTGGAAAATACAGAAAAAACTTTTAAAATTATATCAATTAGATATTAAAAATACGTGTAGCCACTTTTACGTGCACTTGGCGAAAATTAATATGCAAACACATTAAAGTCTTTATTATTAAAGTTAAAATTGCCAACTTTTTTAATTCCCATTTTTATGTGCGCTCTTAAAGAAGCTTCATTGTTACTTTCAATAAATAGTATTCCTTCCCGATTTGGTTCTTGAAGTAAAAGTTCTTTAAACATAAGTTGAGCAACTCCTTTTCCACGTTGTGTTTTACTAACGCAGACAGGGCCATAAATATATGAGTCAATATTACCTTGATAAGACTTAAACATTTCATCAACAATTGG
The DNA here is from genome assembly GCF_001529295.1 of Flavobacterium sp. TAB 87. GTDB lineage: Bacteria > Bacteroidota > Bacteroidia > Flavobacteriales > Flavobacteriaceae > Flavobacterium. The sequence continues at coordinate 5,133 of NZ_LLWK01000017.1, read as the reverse complement.
AACATTCCTTTTTTCATGAACAGCTTGTGATGTTGCTAAAAGAAAACCAACTATTTCTTGATTTATATATGCTACAATTTGAGGCATATCTTTTATTCTACCCTCATTTCTTTAGACCACAATTAGTTGTTTCTTAATTGTTTTTATGCTGCTAATTTATACTTTTCAAATGGCTTTTTAAGTTCGATTCCTTGGTGACTTCTGTTGTGATATCTCAATAACCATTTTTGTATTCCCAGATAAAGCTCTAATCCATCTTTCGCAGGATTTAAAAATATATGCTGATATTTTAATGTTCTCCAAAACCGCTCAATGAAGATATTGTCTAAACATCTGCCTTTCCCGTCCATCGATATTTTTATATCTTCTTTTTTCAAATATTCTACATAGCTGTGACAAGAGAATTGAGTGCCCTGGTCGGAGTTTAATATAGCCGGTTTACCATGAATATTTATGGCTTCCTGAACAACTTTTAAGGATTCTGAAGCTTCCAGAGAATTGCTAATTCCCCAACCAACAATATATCTGCTGTACACGTCTATCACTGCTGTCATGTACATAAATCCATTTTTCATGGGTATGTAGGTAATGTCTATTTGCCACACCTGATTGGGTTTATAAATTTCCAAATCCCTCAATAAATACGGATAAATATATCTATTCTCCCCTTTTTGTGTGAGCATCCTTCGAGGATAGATCGGCATGATAGACGCCTTTCGCATCAACCGACGAACTCTTTCGTAGCTCATGTTTATTTCTTTTTCTTTCAGCATACACTTCATCGTAATCACTCCCGCAGTAGGTTCCTGCATGATATGCTGATCCATAAGTTTCATAGCTTCCAGGTTTTCAGGATTTTCACCTTTAGCACAGTAATAAAAACTAGACCTGTTGATCTCTAAAAGCTCACACTGTTCCCGAATACTTATTTCAGAATCTTGTTCAATTAAAACTCTAAAATCTATCATAGACCCAAGCGTTTTAAGTTTTTTTTTAAGAATTCTTTCTCCATCTCCAGCTTACCAATTTTTGCATAAAGCTCTGAAACATCTGTCTCCGGAATCTCTTTTTGGACTTTTTCTTCAAATATCAATGCAGAATTTTGTAAAAACTCTTGTTTCCAGATAGAGATCTGGTTGGGATGCAATTCAAACTTCAATGCCAATTGCTGCAGTGTTTCTCTTTCTTTTAAAGCTTCGATTACTACCTTGGCTTTAAAACTACCATCAAATTTTCTTCTCGTTTTTCTCATGTTTTTTCCGACTATTTAAAGTTAATAATTTCAACTTAAATAGTGGTCCAATTTTTCAAGGGTATTATACTTTCATCATTTCTTCAATTTGATTTATATTCAATTCGCTTGATAAAGTTCCTCCTTTGGACTTTTGATTTTCAGATTGAAGTTTAACAATCCCTTCTAAGTCAATTGAGTTTGCTATTTTTATAATAATATTATCTGCTTTAAACATAAAATACGAAGTTATTAGCAATATTGTTTTTTAGTGTTATAAATAATTATATGATTAATTTTAAACTGTTGCGGGAAGGTTACACACGTTTAGTATATGAAAAGTAGGCGATTTCGAAGTGCTAAACTTTCGGTTAAGTACAAAGTTTGATACGAGCCCAAACCATTGAATCTACTACTATTTCGCCTGTTTTTTTTATACATTGTTATTGGCATTCTTTTCTTTTAGTATGAATATTCCTTTAATTTTATTAAACCTATCTTTAATGTTATCTTTGAAAGAGTCAGGGTATTTATTTAAACCAGTTGTCAGTATTATTTGATACTCTTTTTTACTATTTTTTCCTTGTTCAATAGCAAAATTGAGTAAATCTAAATCCTTTTTTAAATTATCTTTATCTATACCTGAATCCTCAGGTGTATCTATGATTAATAAACCTGGATGTTTTACAGATTCATTTTTTAAGGATAAAGCTAAAATTGTAAAATAATACATTAATCTTAAAGGAACATCAGCGCTTTTGTTTTTATAAACTCCTCCATCAATAATTGGCATATAATCGTCATCAATTTCCGCAATTTCTGCACCTGCTGAAGATTTTTGAAGTAAATCAGAGTAGATTTCGTTGAATTCAGTAATTAAAGATTTGTTTTGTGAAACAAATTCAAGATGAAGTGCTCTAAATTCCTTGCTTTTAGATTTATATTTTTCATTTATAGAATCAAACGTTTCTTCTAATTTTTCTTTATTTATTGAAATTTCTAAAAGGTATTCAAACTTATCTACATCCTTTTTTGTTTCTAATATTTTATCATTCAAACTATCTACTAATTCAGTATTTCCCGAAAACTCTATTGAACTAATAAGTTTTTTTAGCTTTATAGTTAAGTCATTTGATTTTTTTGATAAAGCTATTAATTCATTTTTAATACTTGTTATTTGTTTAAAATATGAGTCTAAGGCAATTTGAAGAGTTTCTATGCTTTTGGATTTATGTTTTAAAATAACCTCATATTCGTTAGAATTATATACAAACTTTTCATAATTCTCATCTTTAATTTCAGAACCACAAAGACAATGATTTGTTTTAGGTTCATGATTTGACATACAAAAAGGGCATAGTTTAAATGAAAATAAATTTAACTTATCATTAGTGAAGATTATTTTCTCAATTTCTTTAATTTCACTTTGTTGATTTTCATATAGTTTTGAGATGTTATTGTACTCAATTTGAAAACCATTAAGTTTTATATTATTTTCTGAAATTTTTAAATCGGTTTGAATTAATTCATCTTGAACTCCATTAATAAATTCAGCTTTTTCGTCAATCTTTGTATTTGAACTTAAATATAATTTTCTTTCTGAATACACTTTCTCTAGTGTTTCATTGTAAGTTTTAAGTTTATTTTCAATTCCATTCTTTTCTAAATCTACACCATTATATTTTTCGTTAAAATCATTTAATGAAGATAATGCAGAATCCTTTTTCTTAGTTATTATTTTTAACTCATCATGTTTTTTGAAATATTCATCAGATGATATCCCAAGTAAAACTTCAAAAACTGTTTTTCTGATTATTAATGAATCAGAAACGAAATTTGAATCTATTGGTGCTTTGTATATTTTCTTAGATTCTGTGTCTTGGTCATAAATTATTAACCTTAATAAATCGCTAAAGTTTAATTTCCAAGAATATGTCCCCATATTGAGTTCGGAAATAGAAATATCTAATTTTTCTAATAACCAATCGGAAAATATTTTATTTTGATTTCTCTTAATAGGAAGTATGCTGATTTCACCATTGTCATTAATGAAAATATCATTTTTATTAATGAATCTTTTAAGCTGATATTTTTTAGAATTTATTAGAATATCTAGCTCTACAAAATTATTTGTATCATTAACTATTTCGGTATATTTTTTATTGTGATCTTTTTCAAAATACTTAATATTATTACCTAAACAATATTCTATAAAATACGTGAATGTACTTTTCCCTGAGCCATTATCTCCAACAATCAAATTTATGCCGTTGGTAAGCAATGGTGATTCATAAACATATTTATCACCAGAATATTTAACTTTTTCTATGATTAAACTTCCCATGTAATAATATTGTTTTTTGTGAAAATTGTGTCAACCATTTTTTTTACAGTAATTCCTTTTAATCTACTAATATTTGATTGTAAAAACTGAATATTATTTATCTCGTTTTCAAAGAAGGTTTTATCCAAAAAATCTTTTGGAATATTCTCTTCATTAATCCAAATATCAAATGATTGGTGAATGTGATTTATACTCATTCCAATAAATTTCCTGTTTCTTAGAATAATTAAAAGATGAGATATTAATTGTTTTTTTAATTGAGCTTGGGAATATATTTTAGCCAATTCATTTTGGTCATAACTATTAAAATTAGGGTTCAAATTTATAAAATGAACTAGATAGGCAATTTTCCTAAAGTCTTTAAAACTTGAACTTTCAGAGTTGGCATTAAATTGATTTAACACAAGTAAAATGTTGTATGCTAGAAAGTTGTAATCCTCTTTCTGGATATACATCAATCTTCTTTTTGCGTTTTCTTTTGTAGCAATCATATGTAAATACCTTTTTCATCAAAAGAAAGATAGCATTCATCTATTAATGCTAATACTATTTTTTTTAATGTGTCTCTGTTTTTAAATGGATAAGAGTAATCTTTTGTTCTTTCCTCTATGACTTTATATGCTTGTTCAGTATAGTTTGTGATAAAGTTATTGATGTCTGTATGTGATAATTCTTTTTTCTCATTTTCATCACAGAAGTCTAAAAGTTCTTTCTGACAAATTTCAAAAACTCTATATTTCATAGCACTTATTTCTCTATCTGAATAGTTGCTTAATTCCACCTTTCCCGAAGCAATTTCTCTACAATACATTTCAATTCTTGCATTACGGATATTTGAATTTACGTCTAGTAATTTATCTTTAAAATTCCGAATATCTTTTTGTTCTAAAATATCCCATAGTTCAGTAGCTGAATCATCTTCTGTTTTTATTTTGGTAATAATTTTAGGAATTACTTCATTTATCAAGATTTGTTGAATTTGGTCAATTTCATGACTTTTACAGTCATTGATTTTTTCAATTATCATACTGAAATCCCATTCTTCAAATTCAAAACGTCCGTTAATTTCGGTGTCGAAAGTTATAGTTCTTTTTGGTTTTTGTATTACACCAAATAACATAATTACTTTTTTGTATTTGTACTCATCTTTATATTTTGAAATTGTTTCTCGAACTTTTTTAGGCGTTGTTGTAGATGTTACTTGAAAAGCAATATCATTAATGTTATCTCCTAAATCAATAGAAGTAAAATTACCTTCTTCTGTATTTAAATTAATAAAATGACGGTCTGAGTATATAATATTTAATATATCCCTAAGAATATTTTCCAAATGAATATTTATATCTTGAAGATTCAGATGGGAATACAGTTTGATTTGACTTTCTAGCAAAGCAAAGGCACTTATTATTATGTCGATTTTTACTCTTGCCATTCAGTTTTTGTTAGATTGCCTACAACGTCAGTCTGTGAAAAAACCTCCGTTTTTACTCAAACAAATATAGTAAAACAGTTGAAATAAAGTACTAAATTTCGTATTTTTAAGAATGCAACACATCAC
>NZ_LLWK01000016.1 GCF_001529295.1 Flavobacterium sp. TAB 87 | reverse complement strand
CGTATTAAATAGAGAGTTTATTGTAAAAATGCCTTCAAAAGTTTGGGTTTCGGATAGTACTTATATCCAAACTAAAGAGGGGTTTGTATACCTGACCACTATTATGGATTTATACGACAGAAAAATTATTGGTTGGAGTTTAAGTGACGCAATGAATACAGAAGAAACTACGCTTGGAGCTTGGAAAATGGCGGTTAAAAACCGAGATGTCGATGAAGGTTTGATTTTTCATTTTGATAGAGGTGTCCAATATGCCAGTAAAAAGTTTGTAAATGTTCTTGATTCCTATAAAAAAATAACTCGCAGTATGAGTCGTAAAGGAAATTGCTGGGATAATGCTGTGGCGGAAAGCTTCTTCAAATCTTTGAAAACGGAATTGATTTATGGGAATAAACTGATTTCTAAAGAACAAATGAAACTGGAGATCTTTGAATACATTGAAATTTGGTACAATAGAAAAAGGAGACACTCTGCTTTGAATTATGCAACTATTGAAGAATTTAACAATCAAATTAATTACAAAAATGTAGCTTAACTTATACTGCAAGTTTTATTTGCATATCCAAGCTTGGATTTATCCCCACGATTAAATCAGAAGTTTGGAAGTAAAAAATGGTAAGCTTGTTTTTTTAAGTCAAAATATCATTAAAAGTGGGTATTGGTATTACGATCTTAAAATAATTTCTTTAACCTATTATCAAATGATAATGTAGTAGGATAATTTACATGATTTGTAATTATATACAGTCAAAAAATCGTTAACTTATGCTATATTTACCTTTTTAGAATTTAAAATAAAATATGAAAAACGTTAAAGAATCAGCCAATTTTATTTGGTCAATTGCAGATTTGTTAAGAGGTGATTATAAGCAAAGTGACTATGGTAAAATCATACTTCCTTTAACCGTTCTGAGACGATTAGATTGTGTTTTAGAGGTAAGCAAAGAGGATGTTTTAAAGAAATTTGATAAACTTAAGACTACTACTATTGAGAACCTAGACCCAATTCTTAATAAAACTGCTGGATACAATTTTCATAACCGCAGCCAATTCAGCTTTGATAAACTGGTTGCTGACCCTAATAATATTGCTGCCAACCTTCGTAACTATATCAATGGATTCTCTGAGGATGCTAGAGAAATAATCGAACAATTTGAGTTTGATAACCAAATCAATAAAATGGATGACAATAACTTGTTATTCATGGTAGTAAAGCGTTTTCAAGAAGTAGACTTACATCCAGACCGTATTTCAAGTATGGAAATGGGTTATATGTTCGAAGAGCTGATTCGAAAGTTTGCCGAGATTTCTAATGAAACGGCTGGGGAACACTTTACCCCTCGTGAAGTAATCAAATTGATGGTAAACATCTTGTTCCTTAATGATAGAGAGATTTTAACTACCAAGGGAATCACTAAAACTATTTATGATTGTTGTGCTGGAACTGGTGGGATGTTATCTGTAGCCGAAGAATATTTAAATGAGTTAAATCCTGATGCCCGTTTAGAGGTGTTTGGTCAAGAACTCAACCCAGAATCCTATGCGATTTGTAAGTCAGATTTACTGATTAAGGGGCAAAATGCTTCTAACATCAAGAAAGGGAATAGTATCTCTGATGATCAATTAGACAATCATAAATTTGATTACCTAATAACCAACCCACCATTTGGTGTAAAATGGGAAAAATTTGCCAAACCAGTAAAGAAAGAACATGAAGAACTTGGTCATGGTGGACGATTTGGAGCGGGATTACCTTCTGTAGGTGATGGTTCATTTTTGTTCTTAATGCAATTAATGGCTAAGATGAAACCAGCTGATTTAGGTGGTTCACGACTAGCATTAGTGTTCAACGGTTCGCCACTGTTTTCTGGCTCGCCTAGCAAGTCTAAAAACGAAAGTAGTATTCGTCAATGGATTATAGAAAACGACCTCTTAGAGACTGTTATTGCACTTCCTAATCAACTGTTTTATAATACAGGAATCAGTACGTATATTTGGGTTGTGTCTAATAAAAAACCTAGAGAACGTAAAGGAAAAGTTCAATTGATTAATGCTATTGATTTCTCTAAAAAAATGAGTAAATCATTGGGTAATAAACGTAATGAGATAAGCAATAAGCAAATAGCTGAGATCACTAAAATATACGGTGATTTCAAACCCAACGAGTATTCTAAGATATTTAATAACAAAGATTTTGGTTATGCCAAGGTTACAGTAGAGCGACCAGAACGCAATGCCAAAGGGCAAATCGTAACCGACAAAAAAGGCAATCCAAAAGCCAACTCTTCCTTACGTGATACTGAGAATATCCCATTAACAATGGACATTCAAGAATACATGAAAAAAGAAGTCTTACCACATGTTCCAGATGCTTGGATTGATGAAACTAAAACCAACATTGGTTATGAAATAAATTTCACTAAGTATTTCTACCAATACAAACCTTTGCGTTCATTGGATGAAATTCGTAAGGACATCATGGCGATTGAGCAAGAAACAGATGGTCTACTTAAAAATGTTATTGGTTAATAGCTGGAATAAAAAAATTAGATAATGATAAAAAATAGTTATACATTTGCACCCCGCTTAGAAGCAGTAGCTTCTTTTCACATAGACTATTCTTTCGAATTCACAATAATATACCTTCCAGGCTTGTATTTATACAGCACACTTGGGAGGTTTTTTCATTTTAAAAGATTGACTTATGGAGTATAACAAACCCCCATTAACCCATTTAGAGCAAGCTGAACTTTGGAAAAGTCGAGGTCTAAAGCTAGAGGATAGGTCACGTGCTATAAGATACTTAACTAACATTAGCTATTACCGATTAAGTGCTTATGCGATTCCATTTCAAAATGACAAAGATGTTTTCAATGAGGGAGCTTCCTTTTCTCATATATTGAATCTTTACCTTTTTGACAGAGAGTTAAGACTGATAATTTTCAATGCAATCGAAAGATTAGAAGTGTCTTTTAGAGCTCGAATGGTGTATCAGTTGTCCCATAAGTATGGATCTCACTGGCAAGACAATGCTAAAATCTATAAAGATCCGCACCGATTAAAAAACAGAAAAACAGGAGAATTTTTTACCGTTGATATTTTTAGTGAAATACAAGACATGATTGGCAAAAGCACCAAGGAAAAACATCCTGAAACCTTTATTAAACATTACAAAAACACCTATAATAAGCCTACAAACCCACCTTCATGGATGTGTTTAGAAGTGCTAACTTTAGGGCAATTATCAAAGCTATACAACGGTTTAAAAGATAATGTAGACAAACAAAATATCGCTACTGACTTTGGTGTACACCATGCTGTTTTTTCTTCATGGTTACATACTTTGACCTATGTTCGAAATATTTGTGGACATCATGGAAGACTTTGGAACAGAGAAATTGCCATAGAGCCGTTGTGGTTACTAAAACCAAAAATGCCATGGATAAGTGGTGAATTCGAAAATGTAACCAATCGAACTTTTTACGCACTTTGTATTATTAAATACTTATTGAATACAGCCAACCCATCACATCATATCAAACAGCACTTTATTGATTTGATAAAAAAATATCCTGACACACCGATCCAATTTATGGGAATACCTAGTACTATGGAAGCGAAATTATTTAACTGGGAAAATGAACCGTTATGGAATTAAAGAAATACGATAACTATAAAGATTCTGGAATCGAATGGATTGGGGAGATTCCTGAACATTGGGAAGTTAAACGTCTTAAACATATTGTAGAAACGGTAAAAACTGGCTCTACACCACCTTCAGAAGAAATACAATATTTTGAGCCAAAAGAAATTAATTGGTTTGGTCCTGGTGATTTTGATAATTTAATATTAGAGGATTCAAAGAGAAAAATATCACAATTAGCTATTAATGAAAATAAATGTAAATTATTCCCAGCTCATTCTATTTTATTAATTGGCATTGGAGCCACCGTTGGCAAAATTGGGATTGTATCAGAAGCTTGTTCTTCAAATCAACAAATAAATGCTATTATTCTAAAGAATGAATATATTCCTAAATTTTACATGTATTTTTTATCAACCATAAAAGATATAATAGTTATGGAAGCTTCGTCAGCTACGTTGCCAATTTTTAATCAAACTCAAACGAATAATTTACTACTAACCATTCCATCGTTAGACGAACAAACTACAATAGCCAACTACCTAGATCAAAAAACCACACAAATAGACCAACTCATCAATAAAAAAAAGCGTTTCATTGAATTACTACAAGAAGAACGTACCGCAGTGATTAACCAAGCCGTAACGAAAGGTCTTAACCCAACTGTTAAGATGAAGGATTCGGGTATTGAATGGCTAGGTGAAATTCCTGAGCATTGGGAGGTGAAGAAAATCAAATATATCTGTGATTTAATTAATGTTAGAGCAACTGAAAAACCTGAATATGTTCTTGCTCTAGAAAATATTACAAATTGGACAGGTGAAATCATTGGTAATCCATTTGAAAATAAGATGGAAGGTGACGCTATACTATTTGAGACCAATGATATATTATTTAACAAACTCAGACCGTATTTAGCTAAAGTTGTAAAAACAAGTAGAGATGGCGGATGCGTTGGTGAATTATTGGTACTAAGAGCAAAAAATGATGTTTCACCTGATTTTTTATATCAGCGGCTAATTTCCGAGATGATTATCACAATTGTAGATAATTCAACTTACGGAAGTAAAATGCCAAGAGCAAGTTGGGATAAGTTTATTAGTAACATATATGTTGGAGTCCCACCTATTTCCGAACAAATAGCAATTGCAGATTATATTAAGGATAAAGCTTCTGAAATTGTGAAATTAATTGAAAAATCTCAACAAGAAATCGAGTTATTAAAAGAATACAAAACGGCACTGATTAGTGAAGTAGTTACTGGTAAAGTTGATGTTAGGGATGTTGCTTTAAATTAAAGAGAAAGAGTATGAGTGAAGCAGATTTAAAATTATTGATAAATCATTTTCGAAATCAAATTTCGGAAACGGAGTGTGTGGAGTTCAAAGAAGCCAAAACGAATTATGACTTTAGTAAATTGGGTAAATATTTTTCGGCACTATCTAACGAAGCCAATCTAAAAAATCAAGAATCAGCTTGGTTGCTTTTTGGAATTAAAGACAAACCAGTCCCAAGACTTATAGTGGGTTCAGAATATAGAAAAAACAGAGCAGATTTAGATAGTTTAAAAGCCGAAATAGCCAACAAAATTACCAATCGAATCACATTTACTGAAATTCACGAAATTACTTATCCCGAAGGCAGAGTAATTGCTTTTCAAATTCCACCAGCACCAAAAGGTATTCCCGTCGCTTGGGAAGGGCATTACTTTGGTCGTGATGGTGAAGAAATTGGTGCTTTAAATTTGGTTGAATTAGAAACTATTAGGAGTCAAAGTACTAAAATAGATTGGTCGGCACAAATAATACCTACTGCAACAATAGACGACTTAGACCCAAAAGCAATTGGTAAAGCTCGACAAGAATACAAAGAGAAAAATCCAAAAAAAGCAACTGAATGTGAGACTTGGGACGATATTACTTTTTTAAACAAATTAAAAATCACAATCCAAGGTAAAATTACCAATACCGCTATTTTATTATTAGGACGAGAAGAAGCATCCCATTTTATCAATCCAGCAGTAGCTAAAATTTCTTGGATTTTAAAAGACGAGCATAACCTAGAGTTAGATTATGAACATTTTAGTGTTCCGTTCTTACTGAATTCTTCTGAAGTTTTCTCAAGGATTAGAAACTTAACCTATCGATACATAAAAGATGATTCACTCTTTCCTACCGAAGTTAAAATGTATGATTCTTTTGTAATACGTGAAGCATTGCACAACTGTATTGCTCATCAAGATTATAATTTACAAGGACGCATTACGGTTGTTGAAAAACCAGATGAACTAATATTTTCTAACGTTGGTAGTTTTCTTCCTAAAAATATAGAAACGGTTATACAGCAAGATGCACCACAAGAATATTATAGAAATCAATTTCTGGCTGATGCAATGGTAAATTTAAATATGATTGATACCATTGGTAGCGGTATAAAACGAATGTTTATTACACAAAAAAATCGATTTTTCCCGATGCCTGATTTTGATTTGTCTGATACAAAAAAAGTAGTGGTTAAAATAGCTGGTAGAATTTGGGATGAGAATTACACCAAGTTACTGATGGCAAAAACAGATTTAGATTTAAAAACAGTTGTTCTGTTAGATCGATTTCAGAAATCATTTGCGATGAGTGATGATGAAATCAAACACCTAAAAAAACTAGGACTAATTGAAGGAAGAAAATCTAATTTGCATATCTCAGCATCTATGGCTAATGTAACAGGAGAACGTAGTGATTATATTAAACTAAGAGGGTTGAAAGATGATCATTACAAGAAAATGATACTTGAATTTCTTGATAAATATAAGACAGCTACAAAACAAGATATTGATAAGTTGATTTTAGATATACTTCCAGATATTTTAGATGAAAATAAAAAAGCAAATAAAGTTAAAAATCTAGTACATGCAATGTCAAAGAAAGATCAAACCATTGTAAACACAGGTACTAACAGATATCCTGTTTGGAAGAAAGTATAGCTAAAAAGCATGGTTGTTTAGATAAATTAGATATACTTTAGATATACTTTAGCTATACTTGGAGTATATTTTAGTAATTCTCTAAGAGCAATAAGAATAAGAAATAGATTGAATTATGGCAAAAGGAATACATACAGAACTGACCTTTGAAGCAGCAATTGAAGAATCTTTACTAGATTTTGGAGGTTATACCAAAGGACTATCATTAGATTTTGATACGCAACTAGGATTGTTTCCTACTTATATCACTGATTTTCTTAAAACATCACAAGCAGTGGCTTGGGGTAAACTAGCCAATATTCATAAAGATGAAGTAGAGAAAAAAGTCATTCAAAGATTGGTAAAAGAAATTGAACTTCGTGGTGTTCTGGATGTAATAAGAAAAGGGTTTACTGATTATGGGGTAAAGTTTCAAATGGCTTATTTTAAGCCTGAAAGTTCACTTAATCCTGAAGCAGAAACACAATATCTATTAAATCATTTATCGGTCACTAGACAGCTTTATTACGAGCGTGTGGGCAAGAACTCCCTCGATATGGTTTTGTCCTTAAATGGACTACCAATTGCTACTATCGAACTTAAAAATCAGTTCTCTGGTCAGTCTGTAGATAATGCTAAAAAACAATATGTGTATGACCGTGAGCCTAATGAACCTATCTTTCAATTTAAAAAAAGAACACTAGTACATTTTGCTGTAGATACGGATGAAGCATTCATGACCACCAAATTAGATGGGAAGAAAACACGTTACTTGCCTTTTAATTTAGGGTATAACAACGGTGCAGGTAATCCACCTAATAAAAACGGCTACAGAACATCCTATTTATGGGAACAAGTTTGGTGTAAAGATAGCTTCATGGACATCATTGGTAAGTTCCTTCACCTTAGTGTTGAAGACTTTGAACTTAATGGTATAAAGAAGAAAAAAGAAACTATCATATTCCCGAGGTTTCACCAGATGCAAGTAGTTCGTAAAATAACCAGTGATGCCAAAGTAAATGGAGCTGGAAAAAATTATCTAATTCAACACTCAGCTGGATCAGGAAAATCTAATTCAATAGCTTGGTTATCTTATCGTTTATCTAGCCTTCATGATGCTGATAACAATAGAATATTCGATTCAGTCATTGTAATTACGGATCGAAAAGTATTAGACTCACAATTACAAAATACCATTTATCAATTTGAACATAAAGATGGTGTGGTTCAAAAAATAGATAAAAATTCACAACAACTAGCTGATGCACTTACGGCTGGTTCAAATATCATTATCACTACTTTACAAAAGTTTCCGTTTATTTTAGAGAAAATTGGCGAATTACCAGCCAGAAAATATGCTGTAATTGTAGATGAAGCTCATAGTTCACAAGGTGGTGAAGGTGTTAAGAAACTAAAGGAGGTACTATCATCTAAATCATTGGAGGAAGCAGAAAAAGATGAAGCCTACACAGGACTGGAACAAGATGCCGAAGACGAAATAAGAAAATCTATGCTCGCAAGAGGTAAACAAGATAATTTAAGTTTCTTTGGTTTCACCGCTACCCCAAAACCAAAAACAGTTGAAGTGTTTGGTACAAAAGGAGCTAATGATAAACCAGAACCGTTTCATTTATATTCAATGAAACAAGCCATTGAAGAAGGTTTTATCTTGGATGTTCTAAAAAACTATACTACTTATAAAACCTATTTCAAGTTATCTAAAGAAATTGAAGATGACCCAAAAGTGAACAAGAAAAAAGCAGCTAGAGCCATTGGTCGGTTTATGTCATTGCATCCTCATAATCTAGCCCAAAAAACGGAGGTAATGGTAGAACATTTTAGACAGATTGTGTCAAAAAAAATAGGTGGTAAAGCCAAGGCTATGGTAGTAAGTAGTTCAAGACTACATGCTGTAAGATACAAAGAAGAGTTTGATAAATATATCAAAGAAAAGGGATACACGGATATAAAAACCATTGTTGCTTTCTCTGGTAAAGTAATTTATGATATGTCACCAGCTGGTGTGACTGAAGTAGAATTAAATGGCTTTGCTGAAAAGGAATTACCTAAGAAATTTGGTTCAGATGAATATCAATTATTGCTGGTAGCTGATAAGTATCAAACAGGCTTCGATCAGCCATTGTTGCATACTATGTATGTGGATAAAAAGCTATCTGGAGTAAAAGCAGTACAAACCTTATCTCGTTTAAATAGAATGTGTGCTGGAAAAGAAGATACTTTTGTACTGGATTTTGCTAATGATAATGAAGATATTCTAAACTCGTTTCAACCGTATTATGAGTTAACGACTATTAAAGAAAACTCAGACCCCAATCATTTATACGACTTAAAATCATTAATTGATAACTCTAAAATCATTTGGGAATCAGAAGTAGATAATTTTTGTAATGTATTTTTTAAATCAGCTAAATCTTTATCGGTTTCAGAGCAAGGTAAATTAAATTCATATGTAGATCCAGCTGTAGAGCGATTTAAAGCATTACCACAGGAAGCATCAAAAGATAATGTAGTTGGAACAGAAGGAACACAAGAAGACCTTAAAAACACCTTACAAGTATTTACTAGAACCTATTCGTTTTTAACTCAAATAATGCCGTTTACAGATATCGAGTTAGAGAAATTATTTACCTACACTAAGTTTCTAATTAAGAAACTACCTAGGACAAGTGAAAACGATAAATTTAAATTAGGTGATGAAGTATCATTAGAGTATTATCGATTACAAAAAATAGCCGACAATAACATTTTATTGGAGGATCAAGCCGTTTATGAACTAGAAGGTGGGGGAGCAGCTGGAATTAGAATGTCAAAAGAGGAAGAAGCAGCACTATCGGAAATAATTTACGTATTGAATAAAAAATTTGGAACAGATTTTAGTACAGCTGATAAGCTATTTTTTGACCAGATTATTGAAGATTTAGTTGCAGATAAGTCTTTGTCTTTACAAGCAAAATCTAATACAATCGATAATTTTAAATTTGGTTTTGATGACAAATATTTAGATAAATCAATAGAAAGGATGGAGCAGAATCAAGATATTTTTGCCAAGATGATGAATGATAAAGAATTCGGTGCAGCTGTAAAGAGTTATATGTTAAAAGAGGTATATAGTAGGTTGAATCAGTAATTTGATCAAAGATATTTAATACTCAAAATAATATTTTAAAACTGTTTATTTTGAAAATCGTTTTTTTTAGTAAAATACATTTTTAGTACTATTAACATCCAGAGGAAAGTAAAAATAACTAAACCAGTAATATTCCACTTAATATCGTGAATATCGAAGCGACCGTGTATTTTTTTATGAAAAAACTTGTTAGAATATGCCTGACCTAACTCTATGATAAATCCGAAAATTGCTAATCCAATAAAAATTATTATGTGCTTTAAAATTTTGGTATTTAAGAATAATACATTAAAAAAAGCAGCGGCTATGAAATAGAAACTAGCATGTAGTTGTTTATCAATTTTTCTAAAAGGTACTGGTAGTTTTAACATAAATCCAGCTATAGCTAAAACAAAAAAAAAGCTGATCATCAAGTATTTTTGTCTTACGGATAAATTGATTTTCATGAGATAATTATGTTGATGCTGTTTTTAATTTTTAAGTTAGTATTTACATAATCTTACATAATAAATAAGCAAGACTATTATTAGTTTTTAATTCTAGTTATAACCTTTCTAGTGTTACAGCGTAAACAGTATAATTCTCCTTTAATTTAGAATTAAACATTAATTTAAAGGAATTACTCTGATAGTAATAAAGTATTGTGTTTTCGAAACTTTCTGTTTTAATTTCTTTGTAATTATTATCTTCACAACTATTTTTTATTAATAAATATTCAGACAAATCGGTTGTCTGGAAGCTTACCAAAAAAAAAATTTGAAGTTCCATTTTTCATTGCATAAGAAATGTACTTTGTATCGTTTTTATAGACAACAGATTTAAATGACTCGTAATCATTTGTGGAATAGAATAAATATTTATTATTAGAAGACCAATCTAGAAAATCTCCATTTTTCATATTCAGTAAATATTCTAATTTTTTAATAGACATTTCTTGACTTGTATCGTCAAATGCGATATCTGTAATGTTAGTGCTTTCTAATTGATCAGAAGTCGTATCTAAATTAAGTGGTAACTTTGAAGTTGTTTCAATAACCTCATTTTGCTCAATTGTAATATTCTTGTTTTCTTTTTTGGGTTGAGACAAACAAGAAACAATCAATAAACTGGAAAATAATAAAATATGCTTTTTCATGGATTATTTTAGCTCGAAATTAAAATAATTAAAGAAACAAAGTACGGAAAAGATAGTGATTGATATTAGAAAACCAAATTTGGCATCTTTCTTAAATGATTCTACGTAATAATACAACTTGTTTGAATATTTATGGAACTCTCCATTTTTATAATATATGTCCATCTTTTGAAATCCATTTCCTTCAGTCTCAATTTCATTGTCAAAATATGTTTCATAGTTTATTGACAACAAAGTTCCATCATTGAGCGGTCTGTAACTGAATTCACCTAAATGTTCAAGTCCAAATAATATCCCAAACCCAAAAACAAAAGATATTATTAGATTTATTATTGAACTTTTTCTGATTATAATTGTTTTTGTTGGTATGTAATCTTCTGTTTTTCTGTTTTTCTTTCCCATGATGACTTTAGCGTTATTTTTCAATTAAATTTTATAGCAAATAAATCGCTAATTACAAAATCTTTTATATCCAGTACAAGCATCGTCGTTTCCTAAATTACATGCCTTTTTAAAGTATAAACAAGCGTTTGGCTTATCATTCATCTTTCCATATATGATAGCTGCTTTCATGGTTGCATCGATATGATTAGAATTTAATTGAATTGCTTTTTTATAGTTAAATAATGCATTTTGATAGTCCATTTTGCCTTCATAGATATTGCCTTTTACATAGTAAGAATCTGCATTGGTAGGGTTTAATTTTAGAGATTTATTTATCTGTACTAAGGAATTGTCATAATCTCCATTAATTAATAATTTTAATGCATAATTGTAGCTTGTCTCATAATCGGTTTTCCTTGAAGATCCTTGACTATAAGATGAATTTAAAAAGAGCGTACAGAAAAGTATTAAGGTTAAAATCAAATTTGTTTTCATGAGTACTAATTTTTTAATTAGAGTGTAAATTTTGTGTGCTTATTAATAGACTTATTCTATTAAATCATTAATCTTTTTGTGCTTGTAAATTGTCTGCAATAGAATATTTTCATTAAACTGTAGTCGGTTTAAATATCTAGTAATGATTGATAATTCATGACTAGAAGGTATTCCGTTACAGTTGGCATATTCAAACACGAGTAAGAATAGAAATTCTTTCTGTAGATCGGGTAGATCTTTCAATATGGATAAAAATCCTAATCCTTCAAGTTCCAAACAGTCGGTGGTCTTAATACCAATTTCTTTAGCATAATTTTCAATAAATAGTCTTTTTAATTTTCTGTTTTCTTTTGAAAAAGTAGTAACAAGAAGATAAAATAAAAACAAAACTGTAGCTCTTTTTTGTTCTTGTGATAAAGGTTTGCTATCGTCATATACTGAACCAACTGGAGTGAACTTATCCATTTCTAGTTTACTTGGTTAACAACATTAATTTGATAAAGATTTACTTCGTTTTCAATTAAACTGATCATGTGACTCTGTGGCATAGTTTCTGGAAATGTCCAATGAAGTGAGTGTTGACCAAACTCTGAGCTATTATGACTCCAATAAATTGTGACGTCCTCGAAGCCATGAGCTACTGTAAAGCGAGTTACGGCTGAATAATTTTTTGCCACAAAAGTTATCCTCATCTTTTCCTTATTTTCTACTACAAGTTCTGGAATGGTATAAAAGTATTCTATCAATTCATCATATTTAACATAGAAACCACCGCTCAGTTGCACATTTTTTGCTTCTTGCTGTTTATCTGAAAAAAAAATAAAAGCAAGGAAAATTACTATTACAATAATCCAAATCATATTTTTATATATTTCTTATTTTAATTTTTCAAGTTCTAAATCAACACCTGACGCATTCCAATATATTTTTGTAGATGATATTTTCGTAAAATTCACTGTAGTGGTAATAACACCATTATTGGCTATTATGGAAGCTTCATAAGTTGTAGAAGTTGATTTGTCTCGGGGTGGTAATCTAACCTAAAATCTTTAAAGGCTTTATGTAAAATTTTTAGATCTAATTTTTTTACATCTAAATCAATTCTCTTCATAAATTCAATAGTATCCATAATAGATAAAATTGGACTATTTTTTTCTGGGTGTGTAGTTACTTTCACAGTTTTGATTTTTGTCGGTACAGAAGTAAACAAAATATCTGATATACGCAAGTATTTTCTTTGTTTTTTGTTGAAGATATTTTATTGTTTAAGTAGAAAGTGCTTATTAACTATTTGAATTATTTCATTAATTAGTAGTTAATGTGTTCTTGTTTATTGTAGTGTGTACGTTTGATGATACTAAATAGTAGGTCTATTAAGTGTTTAATGATATTGTATATTAATACACTTATACTACATATACCTAAATTTATATATTTCTCCTTCTACAGGGACATAGCCACCTTAAATGTTTTTAGTGTTGCGACAAAGTTTTTGGTGTCCCCCCCGTACTTTTATTGTGTTTTTACCTTGGTGATAAATAGGTAATAGGTTTAGCAAGTAATTTTGAGGATTTAATTATCAATTGCAATTCTAAGTAATTAACTGTACATAAATTGTACAATTTATAAAATAAAAAATCCCTAAATCACTGATTTTCAGTAATATTAGGGATTTAATTTGTGACCCCAAAAGGACAAATTACGCACCTTTTTATGGAGGATTTAAAGCTATTGGCTTATTTTATGTAGTTACTATCTTTCATTGGCTTTATGAATTTGGTTTGGATGTCTTGTTGGGGATTCATCTGTTTTTCGGAATGTGAATTAGTCAATGAAAAATTTGTACGTACTAATTAAAAAATCATAAAAGGTCAAGAAATAACCTTAAATGTAATCCGTAAAATTTAAGAGAAAGTTTTTAATTAAGTGATGATAGAACAAATGTATCAGAACTGGCAAGAGAGGTGGAAATAACAAGTCCCCAATTAC
>NZ_LLWK01000015.1 GCF_001529295.1 Flavobacterium sp. TAB 87 | reverse complement strand
GATTCAATTCCTGAACGTCTTTAATTCCATAAAGACTTGGTAAATCTCTCAAAAGAACTTTGTCTACAATATCATTTTTAACATACCTACCCATATCACTTTGTATTTTTTCAGACAAAACAACCTCAGGATAACCCCCAAAATTTAAATAGTTTAGGAATTCTTTGTTTAAGGCTTTTATATCATGTGTTATCGTATAAGGCATTTTCCGATTTGCGTAATCAATTTCACCTTTCAAGATTAAATGATTCATGTTTTTTAAATGAATATATTCTTGAAAAGTTAGCGGTGGCAGCATAAAATCAGTAAAACGTCCAGCTCCACTTTCGGTACTGTGCCATCTTAAAGCTGCGGCAGCCGAACCAGAAACAATAAATTTAGTATCGGGATAGGAGTCGACTAAAACCTTTAAATGACGTTCCCAATCTTTTAAATATTGTACTTCATCAAAAAACACATAACACCCCTCTAAGTTTTGTAATTTTACGGCATCCTTACAGAGCAATAAAATATCTTCTAAACTTAAATTTAAGTATAAAGGATTATCTATGCCGACAAAAAATATTTTTTGCGGATCTATTGCGTCTTGAATTAATTGGTCAATAGAATGAAACATCATTACAGTCTTACCGACACGGCGAGGTCCCATTAAAACAACTGCTCTTCGAATATCTTTCTCTTTAACAAAAGGGTAAAATAAATCAAAATACAAACGCTTTTGCATATTTTGATACGCAGAATGTACTGCTTTAGAAACCCACCACGGGTTTTCGTAGTGCAAACGTTCTATAATTTTTTCTGTTGGAATAATACTTGATATTTTCATAAAAACACTTATTTAGACAAAAATATTAAAAATAAGCTGATTCAAACATATCTATTTTGTGTTTTTTAGGGGTGATTAGGAAATTTATTAGAATTTAGAAGCTTATTTTTTTTTTGCATAAACATAATAAACATCCTATTTGGAAGAAATTGCTTGAAATTTCATTTTTGTCAAATGATATGAAAGAAAAATATTTGAGGTTTTTGAAAAGTAGAGTACAGGTATTTTTATATTCTCCGCAAAAAGTGCGGTGAATAAGTTGTTTATACTCCGCATTTTCAAATTCTAATATACACTACAATTTTAGAGCAAATAAAAAAAGCAACTCCTGCTTGGAAGGAATTGCTTGAAATTTCTTTTTTCAAATGATATGAAAGACAAGAATTTCCATTTAGTAGATAATAAGTTACTAAAGTTCTAAGAACGATGTTTACCAATTATAGGTTTTAACTCTTTAGCTAATTCTCTTTCTAGTTGTCCAGTCAATCCGACTAATATTTTAGGAAGCTTTACATAATGTATTTCAATATCTATCTCTAATTTTTTTGCCCAATAACGCAATTGCAATCCTGATGTATTGGTTGACGCTACATAAAATCCTAAATGTGGTTGTAGTCTCCCAATAAAGTCACGATTCACCTTTCCAACATACAGTATATTAGAGTCGCTAATTATTTTTTTAATTGCAGGTGTTTTGTAATATTTCAAGTCACTTTTTTCCGAATTTACGGTTACATTGTTACCCGCTAATTCTGAATAAGTCTTAATTGCGTCCAGAATTACTTTTTTCTTATTTTCATTTTTTAATTCAAACCAATAAATAAAGGGAGATTCTTTATCATTTAAAAACAATTCATCTAATCTCTGGTGTAGTGGTGTTTTATTAAGTTCGGCACGATTTAAGTGTGCATCCGGCAGTTCTCTTGAATTAAATTTGATGCAATTTTGCTCAAAATGATCCAATGAAATTGTTGAAATTGATTCTTTAATATCTGTTAGATATTGACTTATTTTTTCTCTCATTCTTTTATAATTTAAATTTATATATAATTAATTTCTTGCCCTAAGCCACCATCACCTTCTCAAATACCTCCACAAACTCTTTCATTTTTGCAATAATTCGATCACCGATCACTCTAGCTTGCAAAATACTTGGTCTATTATCAAGGCATTGAAAAACTTCATTTTTTCTGGGTTTCTATTCCAATAATGTCGTGTAATAATTCACTGCACTCTAAATTTTTCCAATCGGAATTACGCTGATATACCGGAATTACAAATTGTAAATTGGATGCTTGTAAAAAGTTATTTATTTGTAATTCGTTGGCTTTCATATTGCTTTAATCGACTACTGTTTTTAATTATTTTACACTTATTATAACTTCTTTCCATTCAATTTCAAAAGAATTACCAGAAAGAGAACCTGCAAATACATTTACTTTATTATCATAAATACGTTCGACTATAGATAAAATATCATTTCTTACTTTTGGATCGCAATTAACACCTAAGTAAATCGATTTTACATCTTCTTTCAAAAAACTAAACTTTCTTGATTCAAAATCTGTAAAATGAGTATTTATAATTCTTAACTCTTCTTCGTATTCCCAGTGTTTTGCTTTTGTGAAAGCCATATGAAATAAAGCTGTTTCCTTTTCCTTATAAAAATTAGCTTTGACAAATGAATCAGTATAATTTACATCTAATGGATTTAAACCATTCTGACTTTTGTTCGTATAAAATTCTAAGCAAAATCCTTTACGGTTATTAGCATAATGAGACCACATTAAAATGGAATTATGCTTCCGGCTAAAACAGCAGATACCAATTGTCGGAAACCTATCTTTTATAGCAATTTCTAAAGTTTTTTCTTTTTTAGATTTACCTACTTTTTGAAAATCGATTAGTTCCACATTACAATCAAACGGATCGTTAAAACTAGTAAACTCAGAATAAAATAGATATTTATCCCTTAATGAGGATAAATGATAATCCTCAGTGCCAAAATATTTAAAAGCTGTTTCAGGAATACCTTTACTTTGCCTTATTCTATTTGCGATTTCAGGTATTGTAATTTGAGGTTTAGAAATATTTACATACTTTTTCAACCCAAGATAAATTCTAAGAAAATTATATTCATCTTCACTAATCTTAAAATTGGGATTAGCCTCTATGTGAATATCTGCAGTTTTAAATATGTTCACCGCACTTTCTAGGCTGATATTTAATTCTCGAAGAACTTTATTAATTCTTATGCTTCTCTCTGTATTCATAAAATCTCAATTATGCCACCATCCCCTTCTCAAAAACCTCCACAAACTCTTTCATTTTTGCAATAATGCGATCACCGATCACTCTAGCTTGCAAAATACTTGGTCTGTTATCAAGGCATTGAAAAACTTCATCTTTTATAGGTTCTCGACCGCTGTAGATGTAGGCATCAATTAAGGCTTTGAATTGCGCTTTATCCAGATGTTCGTCTTCACATAGTTTTCCTAATGCTAAGACTTTTTGTTCTTGCCAGAACTTTTCAAATTCCTCTTCGATGTCGTCACCATTTTTAATGTGTGGCATATTTTCGTCAATGAATTTCTGAATCAACTCTCGTTTGCTTCTCAATTTGATGTCACCACCTAACAAATCGATAATGGCTTTTCGTTGGGCTTTGGCTTCTGATGTATTTGTCCCTTTCATTTGTGCTACTAATTTCAAGATATAAGCCACTCCAATTTTATCTCTGTGAATCAACTCTAATTCAAAATCAATATCATCCAGAATCGAGGTTTTTTGAACCTGACTTTCTTGCTTTACTTTTTGGTATAAATCCAAATATTTGCCTTTGTAATCTTCAAATTCTTGTTCGTCGATTGGTAAATCGTCCCAATCAAAATCGGCGTAGGATTGCAAGACATTCATCGTACGCAATAATTTTCTAAAAGCCTGCACGAACAAAGTTTCGTCCTCTTCGCTTTCTAAATCATTTACGCTTTGATAGGTTGGCGTAATTTCACGCAAGTTTTTTAAAGCTTCATCGAACTTTTCTGCAATTTTTTCATAACCGGGCATTGTTACAACATCAATCGCATCTTTGTTAGAAAACAACGTAATAGCATCATCAGTAGCTGTTTTGAGGTTTCTAAAACATAGAATATTTCCTTGTGATTTCTGTTCTCCTAAAATTCGGTTCGTTCTTGAATAGGCTTGAATTAAGCCGTGTTGCTTGAGGTTTTTATCAACGTATAAAGTATTTACTTTTTTGGCATCAAAACCCGTAAGCATCATATTGACAACTATAACAATATCCAAACGGTCTTTGGCATCATTGAAGTTTTCCTTCTCTCGTTCTTTCAAACGTCGGCTAATGTCTTTGAAATAGGATTCAAATAATTTGGGATCTTTGGTGGTAAAACTTCCTTTGTACATTTGGTTGTAATGTCCAATATAGGTTTCTAATTTGTCTCGACTGTGGCTTGAAACATACTTTGTTTTGGGTTCGGCTGCCATATCAAAATCTTCATCGGCTGGAAGAAAATCTTGCGCTTCGTCTGAATCTTCGTTAGCACCAAAAGTAAAAATAGTAGCAATACGCAAATCGTGTACTTTGGCTTCTTTCTTTTGTTGAAAAAGGTCATAATATTTTACGGCATTTTCGATACTGCTGACCGTCAATAGTGCCGAATATTGCTTGTTGAACGTTTTCTGATCGTGATACGCAATGATATAATCGACAATTTTCTCAATGCGTTTGGTCGAATCCAACACTTCTTGTTTGTCGATTTCTTCTACTTCGATGTCAATAAAAGTATTGCTCTTACTCTTATATTTTCCGATATATTCTATTCCGAAACGCAAGACGTTTTGATCTCGAATGGCATCTGTAATCACATATTTATGCAAACAATTTCCAAACAAATCTTTGGTCGTTCGTTTTCCGAATTCATTTTTAGAAGCATTTTCGGCAAAAATAGGCGTTCCCGTAAAACCAATTAACTGACTTTTATCGAAAAACTTGGTGATGCGTTCGTGGGTTTCTCCAAATTGTGAACGGTGGCATTCATCAAAAATGAATACTATTTTCTGATGTCTTAGTGCTTCAAGACTATTTTTGAAACGGTCGGAAACAGCATTGTTTAATTTTTGGATTGTCGTTAAAACCAGTTTGGTATTATCTGTTAGCTGTTTTACTAAAGATTGCGTATTGTCGGTTACATCAACGCTGTCTTTTTTGAAAGCGTTGAATTCGTTCATCGTTTGAAAATCCAAATCTTTTCGATCGACTACAAAAACTACTTTATAGACTTCGGGCAAATCCATTAGAATCTGACTGGCTTTGAACGAAGTTAAAGTTTTTCCAGAACCTGTGGTATGCCAAATGTAAGCGTTATCATTGCTGTTTTTGACTTGCTGAATAATGGCTTCAGTAGCAAAATATTGATACGGACGCAACACCATCATCACTTTGTGGGTTTCGTTGATCACGATATAATGCGCTATCATTTTACCCAAATGATTGGGGTTTAAAAAGGCTGCTGAAAAATCTTTTAATTCGGTAATATTTTTGTTATTGGCATCTGCCCAAAAGAAGGTTTGTTTGACTGATTGCAGTTTATTATTGGCTAAATATTTGGTGTTTCCGCCATTGCTAATTACAAAAAGTTGCACGTATTGAAACAAACCGTGAGTACTCCAAAACGAATGGTTTTGATAGCGATTGATTTGGTTAAAAGCTTCTTTGATTTCAATACCAGAACGTTTGAGTTCGATTTGTACCAAAGGCAAACCGTTGACCAAAAGCGTGACATCAAAACGGTTTTTGTAACTTCCTTCTAAACTGATTTGGTTGCTTACCTGGTATAAATTTACAGCTGGATTTTCACTATTAAAAAACTGAACATAAAACGAAGTGCCATCTTCTTTGGTCAATTGAAAACGATCGCGTAAACTTTTGGCTTTTTCGAATACATTGCCTTTTGCCAAATGATTCAAAACGGCATCAAACTCCTTGGCAGTAAAACTAGTTTGATTAAAAAGTTCGAGTTGCTTTTTTAGATTGGCAACCAAAGCATCTCCATCTTGAATTTTTACAGAGGCATAGCCTAAACCAATTAATTGCTGGATTAGGTTGTTTTCTAATTGTGCTTCCGATTGATGCGCCATAGTTATCTTCTTTGAAATAATGATAATTCTAATTCTGCCAAACTGTGATTAGCAAAAGATTCTTTTTTAAGTATCAATTCACGTGCATTTTTGATCACTTTTATATAATGATGTTCATCGGTAAACTGTGTCCAAGCTTTTAATTCCTCTCCTTTTATTCCGATAGCTTTCAGTTCTTTATTTAGCAATTCTTGAATAATCCGATCTACTGGAAAATGCGGTGGAGATTGAATGTGTCCTAAAGACCACCTGTATTTTAAATAAAGATTTAGCATTTTCTGAGCTATCCCAAAATTTATTTTTTCATTGTTAAAAAGCTCCGAAAAATTAGCACTGTAATCGCTTACTTTTTTAATATTTTGAATATGATTTTCATCACTTACAAGCGTAGTTTTATAATTATCCAAAATAGTACTTTCAATAAAAGCTCTAATTCCTTTTTTGAAGTCACTTTTTTTTTGTTCAGCCAGATCTTTAGCTATATAAATATTTGCTCTTTGAAAAGCACCTCCAAAAGTCAAGATCCAAATCTCATTTTGAATAAAATCGTATTGTGATTTTTCTACTACTGTCATTATGCTTTATTTTAAACAAACATTTGCTGCAACAATCCTTTTTTCCAAACCTGTGTTTTTTCTATTTGTTTTTGACAATGGTTAATCTTTTCATCGATTGCCGATAGAAAATTTGCGATTTTGGTTTGTTCGGTTAATGATGGAATTTGAATTAAAAAACCTTTCACACTATTTGCATTTAGATTTCCCTGAGTTCCAGTTGTTATAAATTGAGCTATGTTTTTTTGAAAATCTACTAATGTATAGTACATGAATTCTAAATTTAATTTCTTTTTTAAGATTAGATTTAAAACTGCTTGAGAAGTTGCCAATGGAATCCTGTTAATTGCTACAAATCCAACAGAAGCATACATTGAATAGATAATTGAATTAATAGGAACAAGCCAAGAAGAAGAATTTTCTAATCCTAATTCGCTAATGTGATTAGAAGTGAAATTTAAATATTTACCTTGTAATGTCATATCGCTAATTGACAAAAATGGTATATCTCCATTGTAATATTCTTTCTTTGTCGAAGTCGGAGTTCCTCCACTCTTTGCAATTTCACAAACTTCCCCCAACTTTTTCTCTTCCCAATCTGGATAATCATTTCCATTATCCTCTTTAAAGCGGAGTTCTTGCGAGAAAATTTTCTGCATTACGCCTTTTTTGTATTGCTCTAAAAGGCTTTTCTTTTGTTTTAAGGCGGTTAATTTTTTATCGACTTCGATTAGGAAATTGGCAATTTTGGTTTGTTCTGAAATGTTAGGAAAGTGAAATAATAGATTAGAAAAGGCTGTCTTATTAATTTGAGGAACTGCTTGGACTCCTGCTAAAAGTTTAATTTTCTGACCATTTAATTCCAATAGTGAATAAATAAAATTATTACTGTAATCAGTTTTAGCTTTTAAAGAGTTTATCTGTTGGTTAGTTAGAGAATCTTCTGTTGTTATTCCAACTTTACCAATAGTTGAACCTATACAAACAAATACAACACTTCCTTTGTCAATTTTTCTACCTTTTGAAAATCCTAATTCAGTTAATTTAGTTTTTGTACTATAAACATATCTGTTTCCTTGTAAATCAGCTGGGGAAACAAATAATTTATTTCCATTATAATATTCTGAAATCAGAGTACTTGGAGTACTTCCAGTTGTTATAGTCGCAATTGCACCTAATTTCTTCTTTTCCCATTCCCCCGAAAACTCAGGAAAGCGCAATTTTGGTTGTCGATTTTCCATTGTTATTTTTTGGGGTTATTTTTAATTTGGTTTTCCAATTGTTTTAGTTCTTCCAAATCTTGTTCATCTGCTTTTTGGGCATCCAGTTGTTTTCTTTGCGTTTTGAATTTTTCATAGACAGCATCTACTTTTTTCTCCATTTGCAAATGCGTTATTGTACCAAGATGGTTTAGTAAATTTTTATCATTAAATTCAATAATGCGATCTACATTGGTTTTCCAAAAACTCATAGTAATATCTTGTCTGTTTTTGGCTCTTAATTCGGCAGTTTCAAGAAATACGACTACAAAGCGATTTAAACTGTCTATTTCATCAGTGGTTAAATAGTTTTTGGCGGTGTAAATATCTTGCTTTCTGACTACTGCACCTTTCCAACTGGTTAAATTCATATTGGGTTGGTTAGGGTTAGCACGTATTACCACAATTTCGGCAGCCGTATTGCCTGTTATGGCGTATAATAATTTGTTTTGTGTTTCGGCAAAAAACATTTGTGTGGCTTTATCGGTTTTGTCGTAATCGCTACTTAAAGAAAATAAGTCCCTTACTTTTTGGTAGAATCTTTTTTCGGAGGCTCTAATGTCACGAATACGCTCCAGTAATTCATCAAAATGATCGTTTCTACCATTTGGGTTTTTAAGGCGTTCGTCATCCATTACAAAACCTTTAATCATATATTCTTTTAGGTTATAGTTTGCCCATTGACGGAATTGTGTTCCTCTCTTGCTTCGAACTCTAAAACCTATGGCAAGAATCATATCAAGTGAGTAGAAAGTAATGTTATAGTTTTTACCGTCAACAGCAGTTGTCAAGTATTCCTTGACAACTGAAATTGCATCTAACTCCTTTTCTTTTAGTATGTTGTTTATGTGTAAGCTTATATTTTGCTTAGAGGTGTCAAAAAGTTCTGCCAACTGAATTTGATTCATCCAAATGTCACCTTCTCTAGCAAATAATGCTACAGAAGCTTTACCGTCTTCGGTATTGTAAATAATGATTTCTTGTTCTTCTTTCATCTATAATTATCTAAAAAGGAGTTACAATATTCAATTCGGCACAAAAAGAAGCAATCGTTTTATCGGTTTCGCTAATGTGTTGGTCAACAGCTTGAAGTTCATTTGCAATAGCATTAATATCGATGCTTTCTTCGGTTTCAAAAGTATCTACATAACGAGGAATGTTCAAGTTGTAGTCTTGTGCCGCAATGAAATCAAGCGTCGCTATTTTGCTGTATTTTTCTTCTTCGGTGCGGTTGCTGTACGTGGAGATAATTTTAGCAATGTGTTCGTCTAACAGTACATTTTGGGTTTTTACTTTGTCAAAATGTTGGCTGGCATCAATAAACAAAACATCTTCGGAGTTTTGGCGTATTTTTTTCAATACCAAAATACAAGTCGGAATCGAGGTTCCGTAAAAGATATTCGCTGGCAAACCAATCACGGCATCCAAATAGTTTTTGTCTTCGATTAAGTATTTACGAATGTGACCTTCGGCACCACCACGAAACAAAACGCCGTGCGGTAATACAATAGCCATGGTTCCGTTATCGTCTAATTGATGCACCATATGTTGTACAAAAGCAAAATCGGCTTTAGAACTTGGTGCTAATTTCCCGTAAGCCGAAAAACGTTCGTCGGTCATAAAAAGTGGACTCGCACTCCAATTTGCCGAAAAGGGCGGATTAGCCACAATGGCTTCAAAACGCATATCCAAATGTTGCGGACGTTCTAAAGTATCTTCGTTCTTAATGTCAAAACGTTTGTAGTGCACATCGTGCATAATCATATTCATACGACAAAGATTGTAGGTCGTTGGATTCATTTCTTGTCCGTAAAATTCGCTTACGTCTTTGACTTCTTTGGCAACTCGCAACAACAAAGATCCCGAACCACAAGTAGGATCGTAAACACTTTTTAGTTTGTCTTTGCCAACCGTAACCAATTGTGCCAAAACACTACTGACTTGCTGTGGCGTATAGAATTCGCCTGCTTTTTTTCCTGCTCCGCTGGCAAACTGTCCAATAAGATATTCGTAAGCATCACCTAAAACATCGGAATCGGTGTTTTCTAAATCAAAATCAATTTCGTCCAAATGGGTTAGGACTTTTACGATCAATTCGTTTTTATCGCTTTCTGATTTTCCGAGTTTATGAGAGGTTAAATCGAGGTCGGAAAATAAGTTTCCAAAATCTTCTTCGCTTTCCGATCCCATCGTACTTTGCTCAATGTGAGTCAATACTTTGGCTAAATCGCCTAAGATAAAGTTGTTTTTTCCGCCTGCATTTCCTCTATGTGCCAATTCGGAGAACAACTCTGAGGGTTCTAAGAAAAACCCCAATTTATCAATGGCTAATTCTTTAACTGCTTGCATCAACAATGCTTCGTCAGCGTGTCCAATGATATCACTAAAAGTTAATCCGTCGGGTTGTAGTATTTGGTTGGCATACATATCCATTTTTGTACTCAAGTACTTGTAGAAAATGAAACCTAATATATAATCTCTAAAATCATCCGCATCCATTTTACCACGTAGGGTATTTGCAATATTCCAGAGTTGTTGTTCTAATTTTTGTTTTTGTTCGGCTGCCATGTAATTGTATGAGGTTAAAGTAGCAAAATCTTACTTACTTGAAATAATTGTCAATTCTGTATGAAATGCATTGGGCTAAGATATTGAAAAAATTAAGTTTTTGAATGTGGAAAACCATAAAGAAAGATAGTTTTTAATTCTCTCAATAGGATTGGTATTGTTTATTGTGTGGAGTTAATCGAAATTTGACAGAAAAAATAGAATTATGAAAAATGATCTTACTTTGAAACTCTTAATTGTAAAACGCACATTCTATATATATAATTGACAATTGATTATTATCAAGATAGTTAAAGCTATTTGCTCTGCTACGGGGGTGAATCAGTTTAAAAATTGGATTTTTTCTTAGAAAATAAGAATATTTAGTAATTCTAGAGAGGTTTGGAAATTTAATTTGATTATTCTTTTTCCATATCAAAATTAAAACTAAATAGCTCAGCTGGTTCAATATCTAAACCCTTAGCTAAAGATATAATAGTACCAAGCGAAGCTCCATGCTCACCATTTAAAACTCTATAGACTTGCTTAGGTTCAATTTTTCCTACAGAAGCAACGGTCATAACATCTTTACTATGTTTGACTAATAAGTTATTTAAGTTAACTCCAAAAGCTTTGTAATATTTCAACCTGATATCCTTCACGATGTGAAATTCAGATAATTGAATTAAAATAAATTGTCAAATTTGACAATTGTAATAAATTTTTCATACATTTGATTTAATATTCAGCATCTTAACTAGATACAGCTGGTATTAATTAACATTTTGCGATTCTTCAATTGAAAGTGAAGCATTCGCTTAGAATCTCGTATCAGAAAACTGGTAATTTATAGGAGCGAGAAGATAAGTACGATGCTCACGTCTTAAGGCGTGGGCTCACTTATTGTTCCC
>NZ_LLWK01000014.1 GCF_001529295.1 Flavobacterium sp. TAB 87 | reverse complement strand
AGATGTAGTGATTGCTGATAAAGAAGTTCCAGTTATTACTTGTCCAACTGCGATTGCTCAAAATACAGATACAGGAAAATGTACGGCAAAAGTTACCATTGCAGATCCAACGGCTACTGATAATTGTTCGACTACCTTTACTTTTACAGCAGTGCGTTCTGATGCATTAGCATTGACAGCGGATTACCCAATTGGAACAACAACTATTACTTGGTCTGCAACTGATGCAGCTGGGAATACTTCTGCAACTTGTACTCAAGTCATTACTATACTTGGACCAATTATAGCAAATGATGATATAGGAATTACTGTAAATGGTTATGTAGGTGGTATTGCAGTTTCAAATGTATTAGATAATGATTCTTTGAATTGTCTTACTGCATCAACAAGTAAGCTGCAATTGGAAGTAACTACTCTGTTACCATCAGGAATTAATTTTAACAAATTAACTGGTGAAGTAACTGTTGATCCAAACACAGCTACAGGGAATTATACTGTTGAGTATACCATTTGTGAGAAATTAAATCCATCAAATTGTAGTACTGCTAAAGTAACAGTGGTTGTTACAGCGGCAGTAATCAAAGCAAATGACGATACGCCAGCAGCAGTCAACGGGAAAGATGGTGGAAACACTACAACTTCTGTTTTAGATAATGATACGCTAAACGGACAACCAGTAGTTGCATCAGAAGTTGATTTTACTCCAAAAGGCGTTTATCCAAATGGAATTAAATTGAATCCAAGCGGAACAATTACAGTAGATGCCAATACTCCTTCAGGGAATTATACTGTTGAGTATACAATTTGTGAAAAATTAAATTCAACAAATTGTAGTACAGCTTCAGTAACTGTGGTGGTTAAAGCGGCAGTAATCAAAGCAAATGAAGATACGCCAGCGGCAATCAACGGGAAAGATGGTGGAAACACTACAACTTCTGTTTTAGAGAATGATACGCTAAACGGACAACCAGTAGTTGCATCAGAAGTTGATTTAACTCCAAAAGGTGTTTATCCAACTGGAATTAAATTGAATCCAAACGGAACAATTACAGTAGATGCCAATACTCCTGCAGGGAATTATACTGTTGAGTATACCATTTGTGAAAAATTAAATCCATCAAATTGCAGTTCAGCTTCAGTAAAAGTGACTGTTCAAGCACCAGGTATCAATGCAAATAACGATGGTCTGGTAACGGTTGACGGAATCAACGGCGCAGTGGCATTTTTAAATGTGCTAAGCAATGATAATTTGAACGGAGCCACGATTAATCCGTCGCAGATCACCTTAGTTTCGAATAACATTCCAAAAGGAATAGTTTTAAATGCTGACGGAACTTTAGATGTAGCACCCAATACTGCCGGAGGAACCTATACATTCGATTATCAAATTTGCGAAATTGCAAATACTACTAATTGTGCAACAGCAAAAGTTTCTGTTTTTATAGAAAGACCTGCTATCACATTGGTAAGAACTGTGACCTTTAATGATGAAAACGGAAATGGCGTTGTCGATTCAGGGGAGACCATTACCTACTCGTTTACCGTTACCAATACAGGAAATACTACCTTGCAAAACATACAAATTACAGATTCATTAGAAGGCTTGATCATACTTGGAGGACCAATCACATTAGGAATTAATCAAATTGACATTAATTCATTTAGTGCCAATTACACTATAACTCAGAATGACATTAATAAAGGTACTATCTCCAGTCAAGCAACAGTAGTTGGATTTACCAACTCTGGAATTCAAGTAGACGATTCTTCGGATTATAAAGATGCAATCAAAGATTATCCAACTGTTCTTCCTTCTCAAAGTTGTGTAATTAAGATATTCAACGCTTTGTCAATAAACGGAGACAACACGAACGAAAGATTCTATATTCAAGGAATTGAATGTTATCCTGATAATACTGTCGAAATTTACAACAGATGGGGAGTATTGATTTTTGAAAAAAGCAACTACGATAATGTAAATGTTGTATTCAAAGGATTTTCTGAAGGAAGAGTAACTATAAAAGAAACAGGTGGTTTACCAGCTGGAACGTATTTCTATGTTCTGAAATACAAGGATAGCAGTTTAAAAGCAAATCAAAAAGCGGGCTATTTATATATAACAAAGTAAAATAATATGGACTCAACGTTACAACCAATGAGTCCATATTTAAAATTAAAATTATGAAAAAAATTATTTTGTTGTTTCTGTTTTCTTCAAGTGCATTGTTTGCACAACAAGATGCTCAGTTTACACAATACATGTACAATACTATCAATATAAATCCAGCCTATGCAGGATCAAGAGGAGCTTTAAGCATTTTTGGATTGCATCGTACACAATGGGTCGGATTAGATGGCGCGCCAGAAACCAGTAGCTTTTCAGTAAATACTCCGATCACCAATAGTAATATCGGGCTAGGTGTTTCTGTGATTAATGATAAAATTGGACCAACGAACGAGAATACTTTCTCTGCAGATTTGTCTTATACTGTTCCAACTTCACCTGATTTTAAGCTTTCTTTCGGTCTTAAAGCTACCGCGAATCTATTTAATTTAGACATCAATAAATTGAATCCTGAAAGCCAAGGAGATCCTCAGTTTCAAGATTTTTCAAGTAAATTTTCTCCTAATATTGGAGCTGGAATATATTGGCATTCTGACAAAGCTTATATTGGTCTTTCGATACCAAATTTTATAGAAACGGATCGTTATAGTGATGCTGATGTTGCTATTTTTAAAGATAAAATTAACTACTATCTAATCGCAGGTTACGTATTTAATCTAGATCGTTACGAATACATTAAATTTAAACCAGCGCTTTTAACAAAAATGATTGAAGGCTCACCTTTACAAGTAGATGTTTCTGGAAATTTTATGTTCAATGATAAATTTACTGTAGGGGTTGCTTACCGTTGGAGCGCTGCTGTTAGTGCTATGGCAGGTTTTCAAGTCACTGATGGATTGTTTATTGGTTATGGATATGATAAAGAAACTACCAATTTAAGCAACTATAACTCGGGGTCTCACGAAATTTTCTTACGATTCGAATTCTTAAAAAACTACAGCCGAATAACTTCACCTCGATTCTTCTAAACCTACGATTATGCAAATTAAAAAATTACTTTATACGGGTTGTCTCGTTCTTCTGGCAGTAAGTGGAATTGCACAAAGCGGTACCCTCTCCACTGCAGATAGTAAATATCAAGAATATGCCTACATCGACGCTATTACTACGTACGAGAAAGTAGCGGAGAAAGGTTATAAAGACGAACAAATGTTTCAGAGATTAGGAAATGCCTATTATTTTAATGGAGAGCTAGCACGATCTTCAAAATGGTATACTGCTCTTTTTGAAATGAATCCACAACAGGAACCAGAATACTATTATCGGTATGCACAAGCTTTAAAAGCAGTTGAGAATTACAGGAAAGCAGATCAGATGCTAGCACTTTTCAATCAAAAGACAAAAACGGATTCTAGAGGAATATTGTTTGCTAAAAATACAAATTACTTAGAGCAAATAAAATTAAATTCAGGACGATTTGAAATAGCTGATGCAGGTATCAACTCCCCCTACTCTGATTACGGAAGTGCTTTTTATAAGAACCAACTGGTATTCGCTTCGGCAAGAGATACGGGCGGTGTAGCTAGAAAAACATTTAAATGGACTAATAAATCATTTACAAATTTGTACTCTGCACCATTGGAGGCAGATGGAACTCTTGGTAAGCCGAAAAGATTTGAAAAAAAAATCAATTCGATATTTAATGAATCGACTCCCATTTTCACAAAGGATGGCAGTACGATGTATTTTACTAGAAACAACTTCTTAGAAGGTAAAAGAGGAAAAAATGATCAAAAAATCACTTTGTTAAAACTCTACAAAGCTAATTTTATGTATGGAAAATGGGCCAACATTACCGAACTACCGTTTAACAGTAACCAGTACAGTGTTGCACATCCGGCGTTGAGTGCAGATGAAAAAACTTTATATTTTGCGTCAGATATGCCTGGAACTTTAGGTCAATCTGATTTGTTTAGTGTCACTATAAATGCAAATGGAACTTTTGGAAGTCCAAAAAACCTTGGAAAAACCATCAATACGGAGGGAAGAGAAACTTTTCCTTTTATTTCTTCTGATAACGAATTGTATTTCTCAAGCGATGGAAGACCTGGTTTAGGTGGTCTTGATGTTTTTGTTTCTACTATAAATAATAACGGAGGTTTTGGAGAAATTCAAAATATTGGCGCTCCAATTAATACTAAGCAAGATGACTTTGCTTTTGTAATCGATAGTAAAACAAAAAACGGATTTTTCTCATCAAACAGAGATAATGGTAATGGCTACGATGACATTTACCGCTTTACGGAGACTAAAAAATTAGTTTGCGAACAATACCTAATCGGAACAGTGACTGACTTTGAAACAGATAAACTGTTGGAAACAGCTATAGTCACTTTACTAGACGAAAACTTCACTAAACTAGAAGAGATAAAAACAGGCTCAGATGGACGGTATTTTTTTCAGGTAGTTTGCGGGAAATCGTATTATGTAAGAGCTGCCAAGCAAGAATTTGAAACGAAAGAAATACCAGTGACAATAGAGCAATCTACTGGAAAAACAAAGCTTAAAATTGCCTTAGAGAAGCGAATCAAACCAATAGAAATTGGAACAGATTTAGCTAAAACATTAGACATACCGATTATTTATTTTGATTTAGATAAATCGGCAATCACAAAAGCGGCAACTTTTCACCTAGAGAAAATTCTAGCAGTACTGCAGCAATATCCAAAGATGAAGATTGACGTTCGCTCGCATACAGACAGCAGACAGACTGCTAAGTACAATAGTATTTTGTCAGAAAACAGAGCACAATCGACTATAAAATGGTTGATCAAAAACGGAATAGCAGCCAATCGATTAACTGGAAAAGGATATGGAGAAAGTAAATTAGTAAATGGATGCGGAGACGGCGTAAAATGTTCAGAGGCCGAACATCAATTGAACAGAAGAAGTGAATTTTTTATTGTTAAGATAGAATAACTTTGCAATTCGATGCTTGGTAAAGTCACTATATCAATTGTAGCAAAGCGCAAGACCAGGAGACTGTATTGATGTACTACCCATTTTAGTACTAGTATTAGGGTTTGAGGTAAAACACCTCTCCCCTGCCCAGGATAGCAGCGAAAAGCCCGCAAAGGAAAGCGGCCTTAAAAAACAAAACCCAAAACAGCGACCAGCGGAAGCTCGTTTTGGGTTTATGTTTTTATGGACGGTGACTGCGGACTTGAAGTGGATAGCCTGAATTGGCAGCATCAATATTAAATGACTTTAATTGCCCTTTAAACGAGTAAATATTTTTTGAAGCAGTCTCTTACCATCCCGCTTTTCTTTAGGAACCTCAACGGCTTTCAACTCAGAGTTCGTTTCCTTAAATTGATAACTGAAGGCGAATTGTGGATTGTTTGGCGTGTCATTTAATAGTCCGAAACGCAAATCGTTAAAGTAGAGCGCGCCATTCTTTTTTGATATTATATACCAACCTTCACTTATTTTTTCAAGCTTTTTGAAATCCGAATTCCCGTTGAGTTCAGCTTCCAAATTTGGGTTTTTGGCGTATCGAACAAACGAAATTGGTTGACTGTCAAGAAGCGAATAATCGCCCAATACGTACGCATCGGCGGTCGCAATATTGGCGTTCCATAAAATAAGATTGAAAGCGGTGGGTTTTACAATGATCTCAGAATAGGTAATTCCTTGATTTATAAGCGCTTTTTCAAATTGATTTAGCGCATATAATTTGATTCCGCACGAAAGCAACAAATAACTGCTGCTTATGATTAAGCCTCGTAGAATGTATTTTTTACGCAGCAATAAGTCCTTTGTTCGCCAAACCATTATTACGCTGATTAACAAGGGAATTGTGTATAGCGGATCGATGACGAATATGGTTTTTAGGGCGAATCGAGTCTCGACCGGCCATAATATTTGGGTGCCCCAAGAGGTAAACATATCGAGCAAAACGTGGGTAAATAAACACCAAAAAACCATTGAAGTGGCGGTCTTAAAACTGATTTTTTTATGTTCGAATTTTGAAATTAGCCAGCCCAAAAACGGCGACAATATCACATATAAAAATAAAGAATGGCTGATGCCGCGGTGAATCATCACGCCGTTTACAGTATCCATAAATAAACCGACGAGGACGTCTAGGTCGGGCATTGTTCCCAATATAGCACCATACAAAAAAGTCCTATTTTTGAGCGCTTTGCCCGCACATACTTCTGCAACGGCAATACCTAAAACGATTTGTGTACATGAATCCACAATTAAACTGTTTTACGCATTATGAAAAAAGGCTTCTGCTGGAATATTAAAATAGTTTTTAAGCTTTTGAGCCATTTTTAGCGTAATTTCTCGCTTGCCAGAAAGTATTGCTGAAACGTGTCCTTTACTCCCAATAATAGGTTCTAAATCTTTGTTTTTCATTCCCATTTCTTGCATTTTTATTTTAATAACTTCCAAGACATCCAATTCGGGCAAAGGATAATTTTTATCTTCAAAATCTTTTATCAAAATAAGTAAAACACCTAGTTCCTCATCTTCTGGCGTGTCGGGTTCTGCGTGAAATATTTGCATTGCACGCTTTACAGCTATTTTATGTTCTGCTTCGGTTTTTATTACTTTCCAGTTCATTTCTTCCAGTTTTTAAGTGCTATAATTTTTCGTCAAATTCAATGGTTTCGACATCGATTTTATCATATTCGTTGTGTATTCCAAACCAAATGGAATAGCAGGTTCTTCGTCTAAAGTTGAATGAAACAACCAGTCTAAAATCATTTCCTTTGATATTAAAAACGACTCTTTGATTGTTTACTAAACATGCATTTCCGTAAACTTCCTTTAATTCATTAAAATTGTCAAAATCCCTTTTAGAAACTTCGCTATACCACATTAATAATTGATTTTTTGCAATTGGGTATTTTTGAGTATAATAAATTATGGTGTTTCTACTGATTATATTCATTGGTCAAAGGTATCAAATAGTTTTCAAATTGAAAACCATTTGTATGGTCTATTAATGCTCCTTTCATTCGGTCAGTTGCATTATATTTTTTCTTTATTAGTATAAATGGTGTAAGGCTTACGAGTATTTTGCTCAAGCGTGGTGATAATTATTTCACTTTTATAGAAACGTTTGATTTCTTCTTTTTCAATATCATTTCCTCGTTCCTACACTCTTATAATGACCGCTGTACTTTGTTCCTGCCAATCAATTTTATCAAAATCTGTATCCCAAAACAGAACTTTTCTTAAGAGTTTTAAGTCAGGAGTGTTTTGTTTTGACTTGCTCTTTTGTTCTTTAATGTCATAATAAGTTTGAAGCAAAGGAAGAGAGCCTTCTTCTAAGTTTAGTTTCTCTTCAATCTTCAATACTAAAGCAATATTAAGTCTTCTTCTGCCTTTTGTAATTGTATTTAAGGTTTGTGGGTGTTCTCCAATGGAAAGAGCAAAAGCGCGTTGTGAAATCGCTTTTTTGTTCAGTAAGCGTTCCAATACAATTCCAGGATGGATACCTTTGCATTTTTGTATTAATGAATTCATAACACAAACATAAAAAATTTTGTTTATGTTTTTTTAACTCTAGCTAAATAATCATGAGGAAAGCTATCGTATTCGTTCACGGAAAAAGAGCTGGGATTTTGACTGAAATAGCTTCAAACGAGTATCATTTTGAGTATGATGAAAACTATGAAGGCGAAGTAGTATCGTTAACCATGCCTGTAAGCCATAAAAAATATTGTTATAAATCCTTATCTCCTTTTTTTGAAGGCTTATTACCTGAAGGTACTATGTTAGAAGGATTTTTACGTGTTTCAAAAATTGACAAAAATGATTGTTTTTCTCAATTGGTTACCAAGGGAAATAATTTAGTAGGTACTGTAACTGTTAAATTAATGGAAGATGAGTAGCTGTCCAACTGTTCTTCATTTTTAACTTTAAAGTTGTAACAAATTTTTGCCAAATTTGTTACAAAATACCCCGATATCCTACTTCTATTTTTAGCGGCCCCTCTTGGCGTTTTTTAATTTGTTAATTCTTAGTAAATTAATTTTTTAATTAATTTTTTTCATATGTTGTTTGACGCGTAAATAGTAAATATTTGCGACAAAATTACTACTACATATTTTAGTGCATGGTGTTTAAAACAAAATTAATCAAGTTACAAACTAACTTCTAATTTTTATATTGAGAAAACGGCATCATTTCTGTAATATTCATTCTCATGGTATTTAATATAGCCTAATTGATTAGTAACCAGCTTTGTTTTTCCAATAGTAAAATCGGATACATTACAATGATGGTGACCGTAAATCCAGTAGTCAATTTCGCTATCTTCTATAAAATTGAACATTTCTGTACCAAATGCTTCATTTATGGTGCTATTGGCATATTTCTCAGGATAGTTCATAAATGTTGGAGGATGGTGTGTGATTACAACCGTTGGGATCTTAGTTTTATTTTTCAATGTCTCTTCCAAAAACAGCCTACATTCACTATGGATTTGGTTATAATCATCCACTGTGAGCCGTTTTTCATTATTTCGAATTACTCGAAAATCAGAAAGAGACTGTTGAATAATAAATTGTTTTTCGGTTGAAATTTGCGACCATAAAGTTGAAAACACAAACCGTACACCGTCTATGGTTTTTACAGTATTGTTTAGAAGAGTAACATTGTGCCTTATTTGTTCCTCGAATGAACTGCTTCTTTTGGTAATGTCAGAATTGTAATATTCATGGTTGCCAGGTATCCAAAAAGTATGCTCAAAATGTTCAGAAACATAATCAAAGAATTTTTGATGTTGGTGCATTTCTTTAAACAATACAATATCTCCAGCCAAAATAAGAATGTCTCCTTTTGGATCAATTGGATTATCCAAAACCCATTTACGGTTATCTAAAAATTCTAAGTGCAGATCGGAACAATATTGAATATTCATTGTTTTTAAAGAATTAAAGAATTGATGTCTAGGTGTTTCTAAGCTGTCTAATTTGCTGAATTTTGTCTACACCGGTTTCCTGATCCCACTTTTCTCTGTAAGACAGTATATAGAAAGAAGTTTCTAATGGGCGATTTCCCAATAATATCGGCATAGTTTTTTGTAAAGTAGCAATACTTTATCGTTGCCACAATTGTCAAGCAAAAAATCTAATAGCTGACCTATGGCATTTTAGTATGATGTGTTTTTTATTTTCAAGGTTTGCTCGCCAACATTAAAAGCATAAAGTGCCGATGGTA
>NZ_LLWK01000013.1 GCF_001529295.1 Flavobacterium sp. TAB 87 | reverse complement strand
AAAAAACCCTAATTCGTTAGAATTAGGGTTTTAA
Organism: Flavobacterium sp. TAB 87; assembly: GCF_001529295.1. Classification (GTDB taxonomy): domain Bacteria; phylum Bacteroidota; class Bacteroidia; order Flavobacteriales; family Flavobacteriaceae; genus Flavobacterium. The sequence goes on along the minus strand of NZ_LLWK01000013.1, from coordinate 5,618 downwards.
AAAGAAAGGCGACGACATACTCTCCCACATAACTGCAGTACCATCTGCGCAGGCGGGCTTAACTACTCTGTTCGGGAAGGGAAGAGGTGAGCCCCGCCGCAATAACCACCTTAAGGAGTTATAATTGCTTTGGGCAATAACTTAATTATTAATTATCAATTATAAATTGTTAATTATCAATTAAACAATATCTTAACATACTGAGATAAAGAAACGTAAATAGTATTAGAAAGGTTCCTCCCCCGACTTGCATCGGGGGAAAAGTGTACATAAGCTTACGGATTATTAGTACTACTCGACTATGACATTACTGCCTTTACATCTATAGCCTATCAACGTGGTCATCTCCCACGATCCTTAAAAGAAATCTCATCTTGTGGTGGGTTTCGCGCTTATATGCTTTCAGCGCTTATCCCTTCCAAACGTAGCTACTCTGCGATGCTCCTGGCGGAACAACAGATACACTAGAGGTTTGTCCAATTCGGTCCTCTCGTACTAGAATCAGATCCACTCAAATTTCTTGCGCCCACAGTAGATAGAGACCGAACTGTCTCACGACGTTCTGAACCCAGCTCGCGTGCCACTTTAATGGGCGAACAGCCCAACCCTTGGGACCTTCTCCAGCCCCAGGATGTGACGAGCCGACATCGAGGTGCCAAACCCCCCCGTCGATATGAGCTCTTGGGGGAGATCAGCCTGTTATCCCCGGCGTACCTTTTATCCTTTGAGCGATGGCCCTTCCATGCGGAACCACCGGATCACTATGCTCTACTTTCGTACCTGATCGACCTGTATGTCTCTCAGTCAAGCTCCCTTATGCCATTGCACTCTACGCACGGTTACCAAGCGTACTGAGGGAACCTTTAGAAGCCTCCGTTACTCTTTTGGAGGCGACCACCCCAGTCAAACTACCCACCAAGCAATGTCCCCCGTATTACGGGGTTAGGCCTCAGACAAACAAAGGGTTGTATTTCAACAATGACTCCACAACGCCTAGCGACGCCACTTCACAGTCTCCAACCTATCCTACACATCATTTGTCCAAGGTCAATACTAAGCTATAGTAAAGGTGCACAGGGTCTTTTCGTCCCACTGCGGGTAAACGGCATCTTCACCGTTACTACAATTTCACCGAGCTCATGGCTGAGACAGTGTCCAGATCGTTACACCATTCGTGCAGGTCGGAACTTACCCGACAAGGAATTTCGCTACCTTAGGACCGTTATAGTTACGGCCGCCGTTTACTGGGGCTTCATTTCAATGCTTCTTCTTGCGAATAACATCTCCACTTAACCTTCCAGCACCGGGCAGGTGTCAGGCCCTATACTTCATCTTACGATTTTGCAGAGCCCTGTGTTTTTGATAAACAGTCGCCTGGACCTCTTCACTGCGGCCAGCATTGCTGCTGGCGACCTTTCTCCCGAAGTTACAGGTCTATTTTGCCTAATTCCTTAGCCATGAATCTCTCGAGCACCTTAGGATTCTCTCCTCGACTACCTGTGTCGGTTTGCGGTACGGGTACTAATTACCTGAAGTTTAGAGGTTTTTCTTGGAAGCCCTTAGGCGCACTATCTATTTGTCCGAAGACTCCTAGTACTATCGTATTTCCCCAAGCCGCGTGGATTTGCCTGCGCAGCTTATAGGTAGGTACTTCAACGAACTATTCCGTCAGTTCGCGGCGCTTTCATCACTCCGTCACCCCATCACAGTAATCAGTAGTACGGGAATATTAACCCGTTGGCCATCGACTGTCCCTTTCGGGTTCGCCTTAGGTCCCGACTAACCCACAGCTGATTAGCATAGCTGTGGAAACCTTAGTCTTTCGGTGTGCGGGTTTCTCGCCCGCATTATCGTTACTTATGCCTACATTTTCTTTTCTAACCAGTCCAGCATGCCTAACGACACACCTTCAACCCTGTTAGAATGCTCCCCTACCACTTACAATAAATTGTAAATCCATAGCTTCGGTAATATACTTATGCCCGATTATTATCCATGCTCGTCCGCTCGACTAGTGAGCTGTTACGCACTCTTTAAATGAATGGCTGCTTCCAAGCCAACATCCTAGCTGTCTGGGCAGACGAACCTCGTTCTTTCAACTTAGTATATATTTGGGGACCTTAGCTGATGGTCTGGGTTCTTTCCCTCTCGGACTTGGACCTTAGCACCCAAGCCCTCACTGTTATGAAACATTATATAGCATTCGGAGTTTGTCAGGAATTGGTAGGCGGTGAAGCCCCCGCATCCAATCAGTAGCTCTACCTCTATATAACTTTACGCATAACGCTGCACCTAAATGCATTTCGGGGAGTACGAGCTATTTCCGAGTTTGATTGGCCTTTCACCCCTACCCACAGATCATCCCAAGACTTTTCAACGTCAACGGGTTCGGTCCTCCACTGTGTGTTACCACAGCTTCAACCTGTCCATGGGTAGATCACACGGTTTCGCGTCTAACACTACTGACTAAAGCGCCCTATTCAGACTCGCTTTCGCTACGGATCCGTGGCTTAACCACTTAACCTTGCCAGCAACGTTAACTCGTAGGCTCATTATGCAAAAGGCACGCCGTCACCCCACGAAAGGGCTCCGACCGCTTGTAAGCGTATGGTTTCAGGATCTATTTCACTCCGTTATTCACGGTTCTTTTCACCTTTCCCTCACGGTACTGGTTCACTATCGGTCTCTCAGGAGTATTTAGCCTTAGCGGATGGTCCCGCCAAATTCAGACAGGATTTCTCGTGTCCCGCCCTACTCAGGATACCACTATCCTTTACATTCATTACCTATACGGGACTATCACCCTCTATGGTTCTACTTTCCAGTAGATTCTAATTCTTCATGCAAGAAATATCGTGGTCCTACAACCCCAATATTGCCGTAACAACATTGGTTTGGGCTAATCCGCGTTCGCTCGCCACTACTTACGGAATCACTTTTGTTTTCTTCTCCTCCGCCTACTTAGATGTTTCAGTTCAGCGGGTTTGCCCACCTATCGGTGTACTATGTCTTCAACATAGTGGGTTGCCCCATTCAGGTATCTACGGATCAATTCGTGTGTGCCAATCCCCGTAGCTTTTCGCAGCTTATCACGCCTTTCATCGCCTCTGAGAGCCAAGGCATCCCCCATACGCCCTTATTTTGCTTATTGTACTACTCTTTAAGTCTAAAGAAATAAGTACTAAGTATTAAGTTTACACTAAATACATAAAACTTACTCATTCATAACTAAAAAGTGTTCTTTCTACTTATTTTTTTACTATTTTCTTATCTCAATATGTCAATGAACTTTTTTCCTTTCGGAACTGTGGAGAATAACGGAGTCGAACCGTTGACCTCCTGCGTGCAAGGCAGGCGCTCTAGCCAGCTGAGCTAATCCCCCAATTTAATTATGAATTGTGAATTATGAATTATGAATACCATTCATAACTCCTCAACTCTAGAATTTCTTCTTCTTTTTAAGTAATTAGTTGTCTCGGACAGACTCGAACTGTCGACCCCTACATTATCAGTGTAGTACTCTAACCAGCTGAGCTACGAGACAATATGATCTTTTGATTTAAGTGATTTGATTCCCTTTGCTCTAGATCCTAAAATCTAGGGCTGAAAATCAGCATTAAACAATCATAAATCTGTACCTTTTACTTAATTGTATTATTTGAACTAACAGCAGAGTAATAAAATAAATCCTTCTTGAAACCAATAAAAATCTTCGTCTTTTTCCCAAGAGTGCAATAAATTGCTAACACTTAGGCTCTAGAAAGGAGGTGTTCCAGCCGCACCTTCCGGTACGGCTACCTTGTTACGACTTAGCCCTAGTTACCAGTTTTACCCTAGGCAGCTCCTTGCGGTCACCGACTTCAGGCACCCCCAGCTTCCATGGCTTGACGGGCGGTGTGTACAAGGCCCGGGAACGTATTCACCGGATCATGGCTGATATCCGATTACTAGCGATTCCAGCTTCACGGAGTCGAGTTGCAGACTCCGATCCGAACTGTGACCGGTTTTATAGATTCGCTCCTGGTCACCCAGTGGCTGCTCTCTGTACCGGCCATTGTAGCACGTGTGTAGCCCAAGGCGTAAGGGCCGTGATGATTTGACGTCATCCCCACCTTCCTCACAGTTTGCACTGGCAGTCTTGTTAGAGTTCCCGACATGACTCGCTGGCAACTAACAACAGGGGTTGCGCTCGTTATAGGACTTAACCTGACACCTCACGGCACGAGCTGACGACAACCATGCAGCACCTTGTAAATTGTCTTGCGAAAGATCTGTTTCCAAACCGGTCAATCTACATTTAAGCCTTGGTAAGGTTCCTCGCGTATCATCGAATTAAACCACATGCTCCACCGCTTGTGCGGGCCCCCGTCAATTCCTTTGAGTTTCAAACTTGCGTTCGTACTCCCCAGGTGGGATACTTATCACTTTCGCTTAGCCACTGAGCTTGCGCCCAACAGCTAGTATCCATCGTTTACGGCGTGGACTACCAGGGTATCTAATCCTGTTCGCTACCCACGCTTTCGTCCATCAGCGTCAATATATTAGTAGTAACCTGCCTTCGCAATTGGTATTCCATGTAATCTCTAAGCATTTCACCGCTACACTACATATTCTAGTTACTTCCTAATAATTCAAGTCTAGCAGTATCAATGGCCGTTCCACCGTTGAGCGATGGGCTTTCACCACTGACTTACTAAACCGCCTACGGACCCTTTAAACCCAATGATTCCGGATAACGCTTGGATCCTCCGTATTACCGCGGCTGCTGGCACGGAGTTAGCCGATCCTTATTCTCACAGTACCGTCAAGACGCTACACGTAGCGTTGTTTCTTCCTGTGCAAAAGCAGTTTACAATCCATAGGACCGTCATCCTGCACGCGGCATGGCTGGATCAGGCTTGCGCCCATTGTCCAATATTCCTCACTGCTGCCTCCCGTAGGAGTCTGGTCCGTGTCTCAGTACCAGTGTGGGGGATCTCCCTCTCAGGACCCCTACCCATCGTAGCCTTGGTATGCCGTTACCATACCAACTAGCTAATGGGACGCATGCTCATCTTTTACCGATAAATCTTTAATTACATCTTGATGCCAAGTCGTAATACTATAAGGTATTAATCCAAATTTCTCTGGGCTATCCCTTTGTAAAAGGTAGATTGCATACGCGTTACGCACCCGTGCGCCGGTCTCTAAGTAGCAAGCTACCTATACCCCTCGACTTGCATGTGTTAAGCCTGCCGCTAGCGTTCATCCTGAGCCAGGATCAAACTCTTCATCGTATATTGTGCGAGACAGATAAATCTATCTCTATTTATTTTTGACTCCGAATTATCTAGTGGTTATTCTCAAAATCTTTCGATTCTATTACTCTTATTCTTTGTTTTGAAATCTCTCTCAAAACGGCTGTCAATTCAATATGTCTAGGAACGTATTCTTCTGTATTTTAAAACCTCAATTCTCACTTGTTTAAGTGTCTCTCAAGGCGGCTGCAAAAGTACAAACTCTTTTCTAATCTCACAAGAAAAAAATGAAATTTATTTTGAGCCTTTTTACAAACTCTAAAACCATTCTTCCTTGTCAGTATCTCAAATAACTTGCGCCTTTAGCGGGGTGCAAATGTA
>NZ_LLWK01000012.1 GCF_001529295.1 Flavobacterium sp. TAB 87 | reverse complement strand
TGTATTAAATAGAGAGTTTATTGTAAAAATGCCTTCAAAAGTTTGGGTTTCGGATATTACTTATATCCAAACTAAAGAGGGGTTTGTATACCTGACCACTATTATGGATTTATACGACAGAAAAATTATTGGTTGGAGTTTAAGTGACGCAATGAATACAGAAGAAACTACGCTTGGAGCTTGGAAAATGGCGGTTAAAAACCGAGATGTCGATGAAGGTTTGATTTTTCATTCTGACAGAGGTGTCCAATATGCCAGTAAAAAGTTTGTAAATGTTCTTGATTCCTATAAAAAAATAACCCGCAGTATGAGTCGTAAAGGAAATTGCTGGGATAATGCTGTGGCGGAAAGCTTCTTCAAATCTTTGAAAACGGAATTGATTTATGGGGATAAACTGATTTCTAAAGAACAAATGAAACTGGAGATCTTTGAATACATTGAAATTTGGTACAATAGAAAAAGGAGACACTCTGCTTTGAATTATGCAACTATTGAAGAATTTAACAATCAAATTAATTACAAAAATGTAGCTTAACTTATACTGCAGGTTTTATTTGCATATCCAGTTTTAGCCTCTTGTAATCTCTCTACTCATTTTACGATAACTCCATAGTGTTGACGGCATGTAATCGGTTCCGTTCAACCGCGGCTTCATTGTTCGTCTTTCAGACGCAACGAAGCCTTAGCTGTTAGCAATAGTTATTTTCTGTTTATGAGCATTTCAACTTTCAAGTTATCTCTAAATAATACTACAGAATTTAACTTGCCATCTTTAAAATTAAATTTTAACAAGTTTGGATAATCTACAATTTTAAACAAGCCATTTTTTAGATATATTAACTCATTTTCATTTTTCCCTTTATAAAGTTGCAGTAATGGAGATTCAACGTAAAGTTTAGTATTTTTCTTAATGATTTTAGTATTCATTCCTTGACCATAAAGGAAATCATCATAAGTTCCCACTAATTTATCTTGAAGAAGCAAAGGAATTTCCTGAGTTTTTTGACTTGGTGTTGTTTTGTTCCAATTTAGAAGCGTCAATAAATTAGTTTGAGTTTGCTGAAAAACTGGAAATCGATTTGGTTTCTCCCCGTTTGCCATATAAACAAATCCATTTCCATCGGTCATTGTTGCAAATATTTCACTTCCAACACCAGTATTCGAACCGCCACATCTAATCCAATCAAAATTGTTATATCCAAAAGACCTTTGTGGACCATAACCCCAACCACCAACTGCATTTTTTAATGCTGTTACTTCCGTAATTTTTTTCGCAACTTGGTGAGAAATCACTTTGTTATTCTTATTACGCAATGCATTTTGAATTTCAATAGTTAATTGTGCTAAATCATTTGGCGTAGACCATAATCCTGATGCTCCAATTTGCGGTGTTATAGGTAATCCTGTTTTTATAACTTTTTCATTTTCATCGTGAACAAGTGCAACATCTGATAAAAACCCTTTTTCATTCGGCTGAATCATTGTCGTGTTTTTTAAGCCAAGCGGAGTGAAAATATATTCATTTGCAAGCGTTGCAATAGAGGTATTAAAAGTATCTTCTAATGCCATTTGTATAATTACATAACCGCCACCGCTATATTGCCAATTAGTGCCTGGAGTAAACAAAAATTCAATTTCCTTATCATATCTTGGTATTTGACCTAAAAGACTTTGCTTTATTGTGGGAATTGTATCTCCTTCATAATAATCGGCAAATCCACTCTGACTTGTTCCGGCAGTATGATTTAGAAATTGTCTCCAAGTTGGACTGTTATTTTCTGTAAACGAACTTTTTGGTAAGTGCCAACGCTTTAAATAACCGTCTATTGGATCATCTAAATTAAGTAAGCCTTTCTCTTCAAGAATATGACAAAGAATTGATGTTATTGGTTTTGAAATGGATGCTGTAGAAAAAGCTGTGTTTTGGTCTATTTTCTCATTTGAATTGGTTGACTTTACTCCAAATTGATTTGAATAAACTACTTGATAATTTTCAAAAACTACAATACTAAAACCTGCGAGTTTGTTCTCTTTTAATTGTTGGTCTATGTTTAAACTTTCAGTAAGGTAACTGAAGTTTTTTTTTGGAAAAGTTTTAAGGCTCGTTTTGCAACTCGAAAATAATACTGTCAGAATTAGTAAATAAATTGAAATTTTCATTGTATCGATTTTATGGTTAAAAATTATTTCGATGCAAATATGTGGGAGAAAGTAATTCTATGCGACCGAGTGAATGTATTCGAACGCATTTGCAGATAAAAATAAGTACGAGTAATTACAAATAACTGAATTATAGATTTTTACGATATTCAGTAGGAGTGGAATTTGTGTATTTTTTAAAGGCCGTATTAAAAGAAGATTTAGAATTAAAACCTACTTCGTACAGAATTTCTAAAATTGTTAAGTCATTTTTTGTGGTATCTTTTAAAATTTTCTTGGCATATTCAATTCGATAGGCATTAATGAAATCATAAAAATGTTGGTTTAATTGATGATTAATTAATAGGGATAAATTACGAACCGGAATTTCAAGAGCATTAGAAATATCTTGAATTGTTAGTGATGGATTAAGAAATGGTTTCTCCTCAATTATATATTGCTGCAATTTCAGTAAGTCTTCATTGTCTTTTTTGTCAATTGTGATTAATTGTTTCTTCTTTTTTTCTTCTAAAATAAGATCGGAAACTAATTTTAATTTTGAATCTATATTCCGAAACAAATTGGGATGCTGCAATGCTTTAAATAAGTACCAGCAAATCAAAATTAATTGAAATAATAGTACAGCAATTTTTATCCACTCAGAGATATTTTGATATTCAGAAAATTTAAAAATGTTTTTAATAAGTACAACGGAATATAAAAAAGTCAGTACTGTCGTAAACTGAAACAACCAATTATAGGAATTTATACTTGTTCCTGCATGATTTTCTAGATATAGTTTTTTTGCTTTCTTTAAGACCATAAAAACAGCAATAATGTACACAATTATTTGAATATGGAAGAGAACATGATTGAATTGCAGTTCTATCCTATTTTGACGATTTACAATAAAATTAATTTTAGAAGCAAGATCTACGAGATAAAAACGCGGTATTAAAATTGCATTCGCAATTAAAAATGGAAGTACGTGCAGGAAGTGTTTTGGTTTCAGTTTAAAGTCAGAGTAACAAACTGATAAAATGTAAAGGTAAAATGCAGGAATTTGTAAATATGCAAATGTATTTCTTAACATTCCCAGATTTGAAGGGCCATTTACTGTTAAGTTGAATAACTGTTCACTAGTATCTATGGCAGTAATTATTAAAAAAAGAGCAAAAAGAGCATTACTTAATTTGTGTTTTGTTTTAACACTTAACAGAAAAATTACCAAAAATATTGAAATGAATATTGAGATTGCTGAAATAATAATTAATAAATTACTTATGTCCATTCTCTTTTTTCTGTATTTGGTTTATAATTATTGTTAACGTTTCGCTGATTTGCGAGGTTGCGAACTTCGTAACCGAGATTTTTCTGCTAATATAAAATTTCTTGCGAAAGATAAACTTGAATTTACCACTTATTTCGCAATCTCGCAAAACCGCTGTGTGTGCCTTGCATGCACTTCTATTCCTACAAACGTAAGGAATTATCTAGAGGGTGCAAGTCCCTTATCGGCAAGTTGTTGAGATTATATTGAGCCGATTAGCTAGTGGCAAGCTCGGAAGAAGTGATTCTTTGAGT
>NZ_LLWK01000011.1 GCF_001529295.1 Flavobacterium sp. TAB 87 | reverse complement strand
CGCCGTATACGAGACCCGTACGTACGGTGGTGTGAGAGGCGCACTCCGTTAGTTTCTAGCGGAGCCGTCTACTCGATGTGTGCTGTGTAAGCTATAATAAAGATGGAGGTAGGTCCTCCGATGAGGGTTTTTAGGAAAACTCATCAAACCACTTCTATGACGCATCCAAGGCAACAAAGATGTGTGAAGCGATAGAAGAAAAGGCTATTTAAATAGTCAGGTAAGGATAGAAGAGATGAGCGAAAGCGAACCTTGCGAAGAAGTGACGAAATGACCAGTTGTTGTCAAAACCTGGTTTATATCGAGGAGTCAGGGATAAGTATAGAGGGCACCTAATTACTGTCTATACGGCAACCGTCATAAAGCGGGCATGACTTCTATCCAGGCTTTATTGTGGAACCACAGGAAGCCTATGTATTATGCGAAAAGGAAAACACAAGCAGGAAATACCTGTAAGTTGATTACTAATGAGTACATAGGTTGCGGATGAAGTTGTAGTAGTGTTGAAACTCCTGTAATGGGAGTGGAGCGAAGGACTTCAGTTATACCGTTTAAATTTAGGAACAACTTAAAATTGTAAGGATGATTTTTAAAGAACAAACAAAGTCGATCCCCATAACCAAGGAGATGGTGAGGGAGTCCTACAAGAAGGTGAAAAGTAACAGAGGAAGCGCTGGAATAGACCATCAAACCCTATCGGATTTTGATAGTGTACGTTCCAAGGAACTGTACAAAGTTTGGAATAGACTGGCATCGGGAAGTTATTTTGCACCTGCGGTAAAGCGAGTTAATATTCCTAAGGCGGGAGGTAAAACCCGACCTTTGGGTATACCCACTGTAAGCGACAGGATAGCACAACAAGTAGTAAAGCAGTACCTTGAACCTAGACTGGAATCCATATTTTCGAATAATTCTTATGGGTACCGTCCCAAAAGGAGTGCACATACAGCTATTGAGATTGTACGTCAAAACGTGCTACGATATAGTTGGGTGGTAGATCTGGACATACAAGAATTCTTTGAGAATGTAGACCATGGCCTTCTTTTAAAAGCTTTGGAACGTCATGTTTCGGAGAAGTGGGTGTTGCTCTACATCAAACGGTGGCTGGAAGCTCCAGTAATACTGGAAGATGGAACAGTTAAAATATCCACGGGCAAAGGAACACCTCAAGGAGGGGTAATCAGCCCATTGCTGTCTAATCTATACATGCATTATTGTGTGGACAAATGGTTAGAGAAATACTATCCACTGGTAAAGATGGTACGTTATGCAGATGACTTGATTGTCCATTGCAGAAGCCATGAGGAAGCTGTCCATACACTTGCAGTTCTAAAAGAACGTCTTACAGAGTGCGGTTTGACCGCACATCCTGCGAAGACTAAAATAGTGTACTGTAAGAAAGCGGGCAGAGACCTCAAAGGTTATCCTGTGCAATTCGATTTCTTGGGTTTTAGTTTTCAGCCGATACGGTTCAGATTGAAAAAGGGCGGAAGCTTCCTTCAGTTTGATTGTAAAATGAGCCGAAAGTCCAAAGTTCGAATCACGGGAGAGCTCCGTAAACTTGATTTTCATAATAAAACCCAGCGTGGGATACAGGATTTAGCAAATCTGCTGAACCCCAAGATCCGCGGTTGGATTCAGTATTATGGAAAGATAAGTCGTAGGAGCTTGCAACCAGTGTTCTATTACCTGCACAATCGTATGATCAGATGGATATTGAACAAGTACAAAAGCTTCAAGGGAAGCAAGATCAAAGCCGTAAAATGGCTTAGGTTTATTACAAAATCATATCCAAATCTGTTCTATCATTGGGAATTGGGATACAAATTGGTCTAAATTTATTTAGACTTTATCGACTGTATAACAAGAGCCGTATGAATTGAGAGGTTCACGTACGGTTCTGTGAGAGGTTTAGGGGTGAAATTCCCCTTTGCCTACTCGACTAGCCGTAGTTATTGGCTTTTCAACAATTCATCAATTTTGTTTATCATTTCTTTAGCGTTAGTATTTTCTGGATTCAATTCAAATGATTTTTGATAATTCCTTTTTGAAATTTCCAGTTGTCCATTATTAAAATAGCCTTCTGCCAAACTATCAAAAGCATTGAATGATTTCGGATTTTCTTCTAAATTAAATTCTAAAACTTTGATTGCATCGTTTAATCTATCATTATTCATCAAAGTATATCCGATCATATTCAACACATCTTCAAAATGTAAAGTTGAATTTTCATCTTTTAGTACAAAGTAGGTTTGTTTCGCTTTTGCGAAATCATTTTTAAAAAATGCTGTAGTTATTTCTTCTTCGACCAACAATTTTTTATCTATTAAGCTTTCATCTACAATTCCAGCTAAATGATTAATTACTTTTTCTTCTACATTGAAGAATTTGTAGCCATTTGATAAAAATATTATTGTTATATTTTTATCTGTAAATTTTCTAAATGCTGTCATATAACCACCACTAAATCCAAATGATTTTATATTATTTGTTGAATATATGCTCCAACCATAAAGAAAGTCATCTTTCTTGTTAATAAACTCAAATTGTTTCCACATTAAGCTTTTAGTTGCTTTTTTTAAAAGAATATTTTTATCTAGTCTTTCATTCCAAGCAATGAATTCTTTGAGTGTAATATTTAATCCACTTCCTGAATTATGAATTTTACCGTGGTCAGCATTAAATCTTTCGTATTTATTCTTTTTAAAATTAAACACGTGGTGAGTAACTCTGTTAGAAATGAACTCTGATGCATTTGCAGAATAAACCACTCCTTTCTTCACAGTAGGAAATTGGTTTTTTAATATATAATCCTCAAATATCAATCCAGTAACACTTTCAATAATTTTTGTGAGTAAGCAATAATTTGTTTGATTGTAACTGTATTGATTTCCTGTTTCAAAATCCATTGGCTTTTTGTATAAGCGAATCCATTTTTCTTTTTCATCTAAATTATACGGAATATCTTCAAATTTCACAATATCCGGTAAACCTGATGAATGAGTTATTAGGTTTTTGATTTTGACATCTTGCCATTCTTTAGGAAGATTATCTAAATATTTAGAGATTTTATCTTCTAAAGATAGTTTGCTTTTTTCTATAAGTTGAAAAACTCCAACTGCTGTAATTAATTTAGTCGTTGAATATAATCTAAAAATGCTGTTTTCATCTACTAACGTATTATCATCTATTGAACTTTTTCCATAATAATGCTCATAGATAATTCTTCCATTTTTTATAACAGCAACAGCTGAACCTGGAATTTCGTTAACTTCAATTGTTTCTTTTAGATAATTGTCTATTTGTTGTTTTAAGTCTTTTTTTGAGCTTTCTACTTTTTGACTAAAACAGGAAATTGTTAGAGATAAGAAACTTAAGATAAAAATTGATTTATTCATTCTTTTAAATTGATTTTTTCTGAGTGCGATTTTTTATAATTACGGCTAACGTCAGTCTGTGAAAAAACCTCCGTTTTTACTCAAACAAATATAGTAAAACAGTTGAAATAAAGTACTAAATTTCGTATTTTTAAGAATGCAACACATCAC
>NZ_LLWK01000010.1 GCF_001529295.1 Flavobacterium sp. TAB 87 | reverse complement strand
TGGAAATTCAATTCAGAGAATGAATTTAATTATAAAATCCTTTTAGAAGACAAAACCCAATTGATTATTATAAACCAAAAGAAGTCAACAACAGAAACGCTAATCAAAAAACTGGAAACAGAAACTAAATAGAAAATACATCGCACAACAGCTAAGGCTTCGTTGCGTCTGAAAGACGAACAATGAAGCCGCGGTTGAACGGAACCGATTACATTCCGTCAACACTATGGAGTTATCGTAAAATGAGTATAGAGATTACAAGAGGCTAAAACGTCTCTTTTTTTTTGCAGTATAAACAGAATGGTTTTTATAGTGATTTCCTTCACTCCAAGCTTCGGGATTGGGCATAAAATCCCTTACCCATAAAGTTAATTTGTACAGGGAATTGAGCTTTGGCTATTGCCAAGATACCAACCAGGCGGACCACGCTGATCAAAAACCAATATCCGGTGTAAATTGCCTATTTTGCAACAAGGACATTTGGGCAAAAAAGGTTTCTTCTCTACTTTTTCTAGCACTTTTACCTTTAGTTTTTCTTGTAAAACTTTTAGTTTCTCCCGTTTCCAAGTGCTACTCAAAAAACCATAATGACGGAGCTTAACAAAACGCTTAGGCAAAATATGCAACGCAAACCTTCTGATAAATTCTTCGTGAGTAAGTGTCATTTGTTTCTTAAATCCGTTTTGACGGTAATCTTTGTAGCTAAAAGTTACGTTTTGATTGTCTATACTTTGGATTCGGTTATTGCTAACGGCTATTTTATGGGTATATCTTCCTAAATATTCCACTACTGATTTTGGACTTCCAAAAGGCTTTTTGGCGAACACTACCCATTGCTTTTCCCACAATTGTTTCTTGACTTTGGTATAATTATCAGGGCTTCTCTCTTTTAGTTTCTCACAATATTTTGCCCTAAAAACTTTGGACAATGCCTTGACTGCAAACAAAAATTTACCATCGCCTGGTATGTTTTGCCACTTGCCATTTTTGTCCACACCTCCGCCTGGAACAATGCAATGCAAGTGTGGATGAAGGGATAAATTTTGTCCCCAAGTGTGCAAAACAGCAATCATTCCGCTTTGGATTGCTGCGGCTTTACTAAAGGTTTTCAAAGTTTCCCATGCCGACTCAAAAAGTAAATCATACACTAATCTTGGATCATAAATAGCCAGACTATTAATGCCATCAGGCAAAGTAAAAACAACATGGAAGTATGGAACTGGTAAGAGTTCACTCTGACGAGCTTGTACCCAATCTTCTCGGTTTTTTCCCTGACATTTGGGACAATGTCTATTGCGACACGAGTTGTAACTAATACTAATTTTACCACATTGATCACACGCATCAATATGACCGCCTAAAGCTGCCGTTCTACATCTTCGCACGGCTGATAAAGTCCGCAATTGCCAGGTATTGAGTCCTAGATTCTCTACTTTGCTTCCCAGTTTTTCTAGTACATGAGCTACTTCATTTCGACTCCGCTCAATGCAGGCTATTCCACTTCGCTTAGCAGCTACTTGCGGCTGCATTTTTCGAAAAGTGTATCTAGCGGACTAAAAGCTTTTATAGTGTCAAGTTGAGCAATATGCAAATATTCCATTGTAGTCTCGATATTCTCATGTCCCAAAAGATTTTTTAATGTGATAATATCTAGTCCGTCTTCAAGTAAATGGGTAGCGAAAGTATGTCGAAGCGTATGCACGCAAACCTCTTTAGTAATTCCAGCAGCTTTAGTGGCTTGTTTAACCGCCCATTGTACGCCACGTTGGGAATAGCGGCTGTCGAAGTCTCCTCCAGCTCGTTCAACAGGTTGACCGTTAAAGAGATAGGCTTTGGGTTTTTCAGCTTCAATGTAAGTTTTGAGTCCGCGGATTAAATGTTTGGATAGTGGAACATAGCGGTCTTTTTTGCCTTTGCCTTGCACCACTTTGAGTTGCTCGCGATCAAAATCCAAGTCTTGCAAACGCACACTTCGTACTTCCATACAACGCAATCCACAACCGTACAAAAGTCCAATAAGCATTTTGTGTTTAAGTAGTTGGCAACTATGGAGCAACCGCCAAACTTCTTCTTTACTGAGAACTGTTGGAAGTTTTTTCTCGTGCTTTATAGAAGGTAAATGCAGGTATTCATAAGGAAGTCCTTCGGATTTTAAAAGAAACCGAAGTCCGTAAACGCAATGCTTGAAATAGGTTTGTGAAGGTGTTTTGGAACGCTTTTGAAGCATAAACAAGTATTCTTGCACTTGCTCTACATCAAGCTCTGTGGGGATTTTTCCAAAATGCAAAGCCATAGAAGCTACATGCCGAGCATAATTAGAAAAGGTACTTTGGCTTCTGCCTAAAACAGAAATCGTACGTTCAAATCGATGCAAGAGTTCCTCAAAATTTGGAACCTCACGAATTGCCTGATTAAGGATTTTGTTTTCCCTTAAAGCATCAGGATGCTTTTTTTTGTAACCATGTAAAAAGTTTTAGTATTTTTACAAAGGACTAACATTTTCACCCAAAACACTACCGAAGGTTTAGTTCAACATGAACTGTGTAAAAAAACTAATTTTTACGTCGTTTTTTGCAAATAAATATC
>NZ_LLWK01000009.1 GCF_001529295.1 Flavobacterium sp. TAB 87 | reverse complement strand
CTTAAAAATACGAAATTTAGTACTTTATTTCAACTGTTTTGCTATATTTGTTTGAATAAAAACGGAGGTTTTTTCACAGACTGACGTTGGCAGACAAGCGAAAGCAACTGCTAAAAAAAACGTAACCTTTAAAATTAAATATTTATGAACAAAATTAAAAAATTAAATCTCTTGCTTGGAGTAGCTCTATTAACTACAATTGTCTCTTGTAGTAATGAGCCAAATTTGTCCGTAACTGAATCTCAATCTAAACAAGAAGATTGGGTTAAGCTAGGGAAAAAATTAGAGAATCCATATTCTATCAAAAATATGAGATTGGCTTTGAAAAATTTAAAAGCTAAAAAATCTTCATTGACATCAAGAGAAGCTCCAATTGATGCTGGTTTTGATGTTGAGCCCAATTATCTCTATGTAGAGTTTGAACCAAAAACAGAAGCAGAAGAAGCTGTTTTAAAACAAGATAGTTCAGTAGTTCTTTTTGATTATCCTTTGGATTATGAATTTACTGAAGAAGTACTTGATGCAAGACCAGCTTTATTATCTAATCAATTTCCTAATTATTATACAGCAATTAAAATAGATTCTGAAACAGCTAGCGAAGCACAATACGAAATTTTAGAAGAATTATATATTCCCGAGGAAGATCCTTATTTTGGAAGTAATTTATCTGCAAAACAAAAAATATCTACTCAAAAGGAAACTTTACTTGACGAGCTTCTTGATGAAGCATTTAAAATAACGGGGAACGAACGTCAAAATCAACTAGCAAAAACGAACGCAACTGCTAAATGGATTTTTGGTAAAAGATGGTGGCCAAGTGGTACAATAACCATTTACGACGAAGTAGCAAGAGCAAACAAACCTGTTGTAGGTGCACAAGTTTTAATAAGACAATGGTTCACTGTAAGACAAGGTATTACAGATGAAAATGGGAATTTTAGTACTTCCTCAATTCGTGGCTCCGCTAGGTATGTTTTGCAATGGGAACGATATAATTACAGTATAAGAAACGGGTCATTTTTCCAAGCAGAAACAAAAAGTGCAACAGAACAAAAAGATGTTCCTTGGAATTTAAACATTACTGGTGGTGATGACAAATACCACGCATTAATACATCAAGCTGCACACGATTATTATTACGGACACCGCTTTGGCTTAATTTCGCCACCAATGAATAATCATCTTTACTCCTTTGGAAGACAAAGTCAAATGAAAATTGCTGCTCGTGAAACAGCACCTTGGGGATTCCCATCTTCCTATTCGCATATCAGAAGTGATTTAACTTATGGCTTATCGGCTCAAATACACATAAAAAAATATGGTTCTCCTGATGATGAAGTTTATGGAACAACTATACACGAACTAAGTCACGCATTACATTCTGTTTTGGACAGAGGTTCTTATGATAATATTGTAAGAGATGCTTTTCTCGACAATCATTCTTCGGTTCAAAAAAGAAATAGAAGGTTATTAGAAACTTGGCCTACTACTGTCGAAATTATGATGACGCTCGAAAGGTATAGAACTAAATTTGGTAATCCTAATTACCAATATAGAAATAACAATAAACAATTTGTAACTATCCTTGCTGTAAATGACTATACTTCTGGAGGTTTTGATTTAATCGATAATTTTAATCAAAGAGATTTTTATGGTTTAGATTACCCAATTGACCGAGTAAACGGATACACTCTGAAACAATTAGAACAATCTTTGATTGGTGCAAAATACTGGAGTCAATGGAGAGATAATTTAAAGAACAAATACGATAATCCTACAGAACAATTCGTAGATGAACTCTTTAATAACTGGCAAGATTAATATTATGAAAAAACTACTATTATTAATTTCAGCTTCTTTGATTATTTGTGCTTGTGAACCAGGACATATAATAGACTATGATTATACAATTATAAATAATTCAGGTAAAACTGTAACCATAATTCCTTATGTAAACGGGAATAAGGATTTGCAAA
This sequence comes from Flavobacterium sp. TAB 87, assembly GCF_001529295.1. Taxonomy (GTDB): domain Bacteria; phylum Bacteroidota; class Bacteroidia; order Flavobacteriales; family Flavobacteriaceae; genus Flavobacterium. The sequence continues at coordinate 499 of NZ_LLWK01000009.1, read as the reverse complement.
ATGCTATCAAACTAAATCAAGGTGATAAAATCAATAAAAAATATAGATATACTCCTCCGGGTGGTGCGGGTTATTCAATGAGTAACCTTCTACCTAACAATTCTGGTTATGTTGCGTTCGTTTACGATAATGATAAAATTGATGTTTTTAGTATATATTCTGAACAATGTACAAATTGTCCAACTATATCAAATAACTCTTTTGGCATTAAATACAGTGAAAACAATCGTAATCCTTTTAATTCACAGTTTAGTAATGAAACAAATGAAGTCTATTATATAACTCCCGAGGATTATCAAAATGCAACAGACTGCGGTGGTAATTGTAATTAAACACAGTTAAGCATCGATTTAAAAGTAAAAGCGGAATTTAGAGAAACTTAAACGTAAATCTAAATATCCGCTTTTTCACAAAGTATAAAATAAAATAACGCCCGATCTGCCAATCGAGTAGACGGCTCCGCTAGAAACTAACGGAGTGCGCCTCTCACACCACCGTA
>NZ_LLWK01000008.1 GCF_001529295.1 Flavobacterium sp. TAB 87 | reverse complement strand
ATAAATTTTGAATAAAAGTAAAAACTGCTAATTGTTCAGAATATTTTATATTGAAGTTTGTTTTTTGAGCAAAAATTAATGAAGTTATTGCACAAAATAGGAAAGTTAAAATTCTGGTTTTCATTGTTATTTCTGGTTGTATTTTAATATGTCGCAAACGGTTTGCAGCTACCCGAAGGGCGGGACTTTTACCACAAAACTTAATTTGCAAAACTAAACTTCCATTAAACATAAAATTAGTATTGGAAAACGAAGCCCCGCTTTTTGGATAGGTGGTGTGTGTTCCTTGCATGCACTTCTACCCCTACAAACGTAAGGAATTTATCTAGGGGGTGCAAGTCCCTTGTCGGCAAGTTGTTGAGATTATATTGAGCTAATTAGCTAGTGGCAAGCTCGGAAGAAGTATTTCTTTGAGTGAAGCAAGCCCAACGGCAAAAGTCTTTACCGAGGAACACTCTGTCAGTTACTGGCGGAGCCGTCTACTTGATTGGTAGCAGTTTTTTATTCCAGTGCTTTAATAAATTTTTTCATTTCGTCCATTTTACCAACTGTAATTCTTGTCCATTTACCTTGTTCTTCATATATTCTTCCTCCTTCAGTATTATTATTTTCTAATTGCTTGAAATAATCCTTTTTGTAGTAGGAAAGTGAAAAATATATAAAATTTGTATTTGAAGAAATGCACTCACAATTTAATTTTTTGAGTTTGCTTATAGTATATTGCTTTACATTTTCATTTAGCAGATAGCAATTTGAAACAAATTTATAATCTTTCAACGAAGCTATAGCGGCAAGTTTTGATAATACACTAACACTATTATTTGTGTTAGATTGCAAATTTCCTAAATTATCAATTATTGTTTTGTGCGCAATTGCATAACCAATTCGTGCTCCAGCTAAACCATATATTTTGGAAAAAGTTTTGGTAATAATAATATTTTTATTCTCATTTACGATATTACTAATTGATTGCTGTTTAGTAAATTCCAAATATGCCTCATCAATTAGTACAATTGTATTTTGTGAAATCTTGGTTACAAATTCTACTAATGCTTCTCTTTCACAAATTGTTCCTGTTGGGTTGTTTGGATTACATATATAAACAAGTTTTGTATCTTGGTTTACCGCTTCCAACATAGCTTGCAAATTAATTTTTTTGTCTGTTGTAAGTGGTACTTTATTTTTCGTTAAACCTAAATTATCTAATGTAACTGTCCAATACTCATAACTTGGATCTGCGATTACATAATTTCCTTTTTCTAGTGTTACGAATTTTGCGACCAAATCTAAAATTTCAGTTGAACCCGCTCCTAATAATATGTTTTCGTCTTTTACACTATTTCTTTTTGCAAGATCAGAAATTAGTTGGTCAGCAATATCCCAATTATATCTATTACTAATATTCGCATTGTCTAAAAATGATTTCCTTGCTAATGGAGATGGACCATATGGATTTTCATTTGAGCGTAAAAAAATTAATTTATTATTATTTTCAAAACTATTAATTAAATTTTCTGATACTAGTGGAGAGGCAAATGAATTGAAATTTGTAAGTCCAATTCCAGCAACTCCAATTCCGATTTTTTTCAGCCAAAGTCGTCTGTTCGTTTCCATATTTTCTTTTTGGTAATTAGTCTTTAAAAGAAATAGTTTGTTACAACCGCGGATTTTTAAAATTGCCACCAACGTTTATGTATATGAGCTGTGGCTTGTTAAAGCACGAACCAACATAACTTATATACGCTGTGTGTGCCTTGCATGCACTTCTATTCCTACAAACGTAAGGAATTATCTAG
>NZ_LLWK01000007.1 GCF_001529295.1 Flavobacterium sp. TAB 87 | reverse complement strand
GATTATATTGAGCCGATTAGCTAGTGGCAAGCTCGGAAGAAGTGATTCTTTGAGTGAAGGAAGCCCAACGGCAAAAGTCTGTACCGAGGAACACAAAGCGCATAAGAGGCTAACTAAATTGGGTAAGTATGCACAGCAATGCAAAGCCTTTAGACAACAGGTTTAGTTAGTAGATGCGTCGGGGATAGATGGAAAGAAGAAGTGCTTACCGAGGGAGGTCTCTTAGATTACGAGTTAATCCTATGGAGAAGTCAGCAGAAGTCATAGTACTTGAGGTAACGAGTTGCGAATAGATACCGCATAGGGCTCACAAACAAGGAAGGACTGAACGCAAGTGGTTCTTAATTTCTATCGGAATAACGCAAGTTATAGCCCTAGAAAAGCGGAACAGGTTAAAAGAGAATCTGAACTAAATTCAGATTAAAACAAACAAGAATGATTGCACAAGTAACACATCCTTACAATCTCCAAAAGGCGCTACACCAAGTAGTAGTCAATAAAGGCAGTGCTGGCGTTGATGGCTTAAAAACCACTGAACTGGCGGATTATTTCCGTGAACACAAATCTGCATTATTGGAAACTGTTAAGAATGACTGTTATTTGCCACAACCTATTCTTGGAGTAGAGATTCCAAAGGGAGGCGGTAAAACCCGACTTTTAGGAATTCCAACCGTAGTTGACAGACTGCTTCAGCAAGCCGTATCGCAAGCGATGATGCCGCGATTCGAAAAGGATTTTAGTGTAAACAGCTTCGGATTTCGACCCAATAAAAACGCCCGCCAAGCGGTAGGCAAAGCCTTGGGAAACATTCACGAAGGCTACAATTATATTGTAGATATTGACCTAAAGACCTTCTTTGACCAGGTAGACCATTGCTTGTTGATGAACCTAATTTACCAAAAGGTAAAATGCCCCACGACTTTGCGATTAATCCGCAAATGGTTGCGAGTACCAATACTCATCAAAGGTAAACTAGTCAAACGCAGAAAAGGCGTCCCGCAAGGAAGCCCGATAAGCCCGCTTTTATCCAACATTTTGCTCCATGAATTGGACAAAGAACTGACAAGAAAAGGCTTGAAGTTTGTCCGTTATGCCGATGATTTCAGTATTTACACCAAATCGAAAACACAAGCCCAAACGGTCGGCAATGCTATCTTTCTGTTTTTGAGAGATAAGCTCAAACTGACCATTAATCTAGAAAAGAGCGGGATTAGAAAACCCATTCAATTTACGATACTGGGATTTTCGTTTGCATCGACTTATCAAAAAGGAGTAAAAGGCAGGTATCAACTAACGGTAGGGGAGAAAGCTTGGTCAAAACTCAAGCAAAATCTAAAAGAAGTGACACGCAAAACCGCACCGAGAAGTTTCGAGGAACGCATCGGTAAAATCAACGAAATCCAACGAGGATGGTTAAACTATTTTCGAGGGACGAGTATTCAAGGAAAGTTACGAGATATGGATGGTTGGCTGCGCAATAGACTGCGATATTGCATTTGGACGGACTGGAAGAAACCCGAACGTAAAAGGAAAAACCTGATGCGATTGGGTATTGACAAAGACCACGCCTATGCTTGGAGCAGAACAAGAAAAGGAGGCTGGCGTATTGCTCAAAGTCCGATTCTAACCACTACAATTACCCTACAACGGCTCAAGAAGAAAGGCTATCAATCGATGCTGGACATTTACATGGAACTCAACCCATCACTTTGCGAACCGCCGTATACGAGACCCGTACGTACGGTGGTGTGAGAGGCGCACTCCGTTAGTTT
>NZ_LLWK01000006.1 GCF_001529295.1 Flavobacterium sp. TAB 87 | reverse complement strand
AAATCAAGAACTGGAAGTCACCCTACAAGATCAAAGTCTTGTTTTTATTAAAAACAGACTATTTAAAGCCGAAATCAGGATTTGTTTTCTTTCCACTTCAATTTGTAGTCTAAAAAAACAGGCTTCTTAAAAGGCTTTATTTGGATTGTAGTAATAGCAATGTGAGGGCATATTAGAGGAAAAAGAAGTTTTTTCACAGCCTGACGTCCCCGCGCTAGGCGTCCGTTGCCAATGAAAGCGAACTGAGAACTTTCGGCAAGATAAAATATTTTCGTGAAAACAAATGTTCCGGCTAGATAAATTTTGGCAATGGCGCTTAGCGTGTGTTAGCATCCGTTAAAAATCTCTTGGACTGATAAAGCTTTGATGTTCTTCGTCACTAGGATAATAATATAACGCTAAAATAACTTCATGTTCTTCAGGTATTACTTTTTCTTTTTTAAAAATTCCAACTCTTGCAGAAGTCTGGAGACACTTTGTAATTGTTTCAGATAGTGTTGCATTATCAAACCCTTTCAAATTTGTAATTTTTCTTATTGACAAATCCTTTCGAACAGTAATTCGATAAATTGCAAATTCTTCTATTGTTTCATAACCAGTTAAATCGCAACTTGTATTTATATCTAAATTAAATTTATTTGATACATCTATTGAATGCTGTTTTAGATACTTTAGAACTGACAACTTTTTATTAATCGAACGCATATGATTTAGTTCTGCATTTGGATACTTGTCTTTAAAAGGTGAGAAATCCTTGTCAATTTGAACAGAACCTGAACAATACATAACGCTAGAAATGCCTTGCCAAAGCGGTGTAAGGACTAGCCATATTTCGCCTTCAGCCGGAGAAATTTTACACATGCTGTCGCTCGGATTGTGAATTTTAATTGTGGTCGTTCTTTGCCCTTTGTATAGATCTAAAATTTCAATGTCAGCATCTAAGTAATCAGGATTTTGTGACAAATTTATTTTTAGTATTTTGACTTTTGCAGCAAAAGTAGCTTGGCCCAATTGATTCATTAGTCCAGTTGACATGCATTCACAGGCAGCCATATTTAATGACCAGAGAAATATAATTAAAGAGATAATGTTCTTCATCGTATTAATGGTTGCTAACGTCAGTCTGTGAAAAAACCTCCGTTTTTACTCAAACAAATATAGTAAAACAGTTGAAATAAAGTACTAAATTTCGTATTTTTAAGAATGCAACACATCACAGGAATTTCCCGTAACCAAATGACCATTTCTTCATTAGAATCTAGCATTTCTACAGATAATCCCATCCGATTCATCGATGCTTTTGTAGAGCATATTGATTTAAAAGCATTAGGTTTTGAAGTACAAATACTAAAAACCGAAGGTCGGCCTAGTTTTGAAACAAATATTTTTCTCAAGCTTTATTTGTACGGCTATCTCAACGGCCTTCGTAGTTCTCGAAAACTCGAAAAAGAATGCCTGAGAAACATTGAAATGCAGTGGTTATTAGAAGATATTCGTCCCAATTATCACAGTATATCCGACTTTAGAAAATGCAATCCAACAGGATTAAAAAAACTCTTCAAACTTTTTGTTTCCTTTTTGAAAGATGCCGATTTAATTGCTGGAGAAACCATCGCCATTGACGGCACAAAGTCCCGAGCACATAACAGCAAGAAAGCCAACTTCAGCCAAAAGAAAATAGAGAGACACTTGGCATATATTGAAG
>NZ_LLWK01000005.1 GCF_001529295.1 Flavobacterium sp. TAB 87 | reverse complement strand
AAAGTGGAAGTAGTATAAGAGGACGAGTCAGAATATGCAAACAAGGAGGTAAACAGCTGCGTAATATTTTATATATGTGCGCCTTAAATGCGAAGAAAACCAACGCACATTGTCGTGATTTATATGATCGATTAGTGGCTAAAGGAAAGAACAAAAAAGCAGCTCTAATTGCCGTATGCAACAAGCTGCTTAAAATTGTATTTGGAGTAGTAAAAAACAGAACTTTATACCAGGATATTTATTTGCAAAAAACGACGTAAAAATTAGTTTTTTTACACAGTTCATGTTACCAGCAGTTAGTTTTATTTACTATAAATAATCTTCCTTATTGTTTCAGATTTCTTTTGGAGTTGTCCGTTTGAAATGGTTGAGTAAATTTTTTTAACCCAATTGCCATATTTATCATATTTAATTTCCATTTCATATTTATCTGATTTTATTACATCACCATATTGACTTAAGGTATCTCCAGGTTTACCATTTTTAAATTCGATTTTAGATGTTTCGGAATTTATAAGTTCCCCATTTTTATTGAAGTATTTAATATATGCTTCATTTTTGTCATAATTGTAATCAGCAGTTTCTTTTCCTTGAGATTCATTTCTATTGAAATTACTAAGTTCAATTGGATAGCCTTTCTCATTATTTATTATAATAGTCTGACTGATAATATTTTGATTATTATCTTTTTCTGTAATATTATTCAAAAAACCATTTGAGTCATATTGATGTATTGCAGTTTCAGAAAAATGACCTAAAAGAGGATGCCAATTTTCAATTTTTCTACCAAGACTGCGAGTTCCAGTACTATCATATATTCTTGTTAAACGTTGTTTTAAATTATCATTTTCATCAAATCTAAGTTCTAATGTTACTTTGTTATGATTGTTGAAATAAATAATATTTTTAGTTTTTTCAATGTTTTTAGAATTGTAAAAAGTATTTTCTTCTGTAGTTTGTTTTACAATTTTATCAGAATAGAAAATATTTGTTTTCCCAAAATTTAAAGCAGTTAAAATGCTCTGAGAATGTATGTTAAATGTGCTTAATATAATAATTAAATATAATTTTCTCATCATTTTATGTCTAATTGCTGGTAACGTCAGTCTGTGAAAAAACCTCCGTTTTTATTCAAACAAATATAGCAAAACAGTTGAAATAAAGTACTAAATTTCGTATTTTTAAGAATGCAACACATCACAGGAATTTCCCGTAACCAAATGACCATTTCTTCATTAGAATCTAGCATTTCTACAGATAATCCCATCCGATTCATCGATGCTTTTGTAGAGCATATTGATTTAAAAGCATTAGGTTTTGAAGTACAAATACTAAAAACCGAAGGTCGGCCTAGTTTTGAAACTAATATTTTTCTCAAGCTTTATTTGTACGGCTATCTCAACGGCCTTCGTAGTTCGCGAAAACTCGGAAAAGAATGCCTGAGAAACATTGAAATGCAGTGGTTATTAGAGGGTATTGTTCCC
>NZ_LLWK01000004.1 GCF_001529295.1 Flavobacterium sp. TAB 87 | reverse complement strand
TTCAATATAAAATATTCTGAACAATTAGCAGTTTTTACTTTTATTCAAAATTTATCTGAAAACTATCCAGAAAATGTTTTCAAAACCGAATTTCAAAAATCAAAATATAATGTTGATCAGTTCAAAGATGCAATATCAGAATTTGACAAATTATCAATTGAGTATAGTTATAAATTTGAAGAGTTTCCTGACGGTTCTAAAAAATCAATGCAATCAATAGATTTTTTGAAGAAAAACTTAATCGAAACTGAAAATTTAAATGATTTTAAAATTCGCTCAATTGGAATTGTAACAAACAAAACATTGAATGACCTTACAAAAATCATTGCACTTTTTACTCCTATTTATAATGAATTAATATACTACCCTAATAAAGAAAAATTTGAAAAACAAATTGTAGAAATTACAAAATACTCAACTAAAAATGATATAGAAAATTATTTTAAAACTGGAATAATATTTTACAATTCAACTTGGGATACCTCAATTCCTTTTAATATTGCATTTTATCCATTACCAAATTCAAAGGGCTTTACAGCCCAATCTTTTTATAATAATTTCATTTGTGGTATTAAAACAGACCTAGAAGGTTATAAAGACTTGTTTAGTGTAATGTTACACGAAACATTTCACATTATCTATTACGAACAATCACTTGAAATTAAAACAGAAATTGATAAAAATTTTAAAGAGAACAAATCAAAATATAGCAATTATGCTTACTTGTTGCTAAATGAAGTCATAGCCACTTCATTAGGTAATGGATATGTATTTGAAAATATTGATGGAAAAATTGACACACGGGATTGGTATAGTCAAAAATATATAAATCTAATGGCAAAAGAAATATATCCATTGATTAACGAATATATTTCCCAAAGGAAACCAATAGATAAAGATTTCATTGATCGTTACATTACTATTTATGAAGTAAATTTTCCCAATTGGATAAACGAACTCGATAACTTAATGCCTTACAGATATGTTATTTCTGAAAACGAAAATGACTTTAACGTAATTAAGAAAAAATATCGTTATCGTTCAAGAACAGAATATGAAACTGAAATTACAAAAAGTACAATTGAAAAAATGCAAAAAACATCACTTACAAAATTGATTGTTGTTTCAAAAAACAACAAGGAAAAATTAAACCTAATAAAAAAAGAATTTAAAGAACTTAATAATTGGAAATTCAATTCAGACAATGAATTTAATTATAAAATCCTTTTAGAAGACAAAA
>NZ_LLWK01000003.1 GCF_001529295.1 Flavobacterium sp. TAB 87 | reverse complement strand
ATAAATTTTGAATAAAAGTAAAAACTGCTAATTGTTCAGAATATTTTATATTGAAATTTGTTTTTTGAGCAAAAATTAATGTAGTTATTCCACAAAACAGGAAAGTTAAAATTCTGATTTTCATTGTTATTTCTGGTTTTAGCGTAATATATTGCACAACGTTTCGCGGCTTTGCGAGGTTGCGAACTTCGTAACCGAGTTCTTTCGGCTAAGATAGAATATCTTGCGAAAGATAAATTTGAATTTATCACATATTTCGCAATCTCGTAAAACCGCTGTTACTAGCTGGCGCTTTATCCATAATATAAATTATTCTTCATCATCTTCTTTCTGGTAACCTTCATAATAGTATGATTGTTCGATTCCTTTAAAAATCACTTCTCTATTATTTATTTCTTCGCTTAAGTTACTATTTAATAAAGTTCTCAGTTCCAAATCATTAATTGGACTTCTTTCCATAGCTTGTAAATAAAGAGATTTATCCACATATTGCCAATTTACTAATTTTTTAAGTCTACTTTTCAAAATCATATCTAACCAAATTCGCATTGTTCTCCCATTACCTTCCATAAAAGGATGAGCAATATTCATTTCTACATATTTGGCAACTATTTCGTCAAAAGTATTTTCAGGCATTTGCTCAATTTTGACTAAAATTTCATTTAAGTATAAAGAATTTGCAAATCTAAATCCGCCTTTTGATATATTCGTATTACGTACTTTACCCGCAAAATCATATAATCCTTTAAATAAATAACTTTGTATTTGAGTTAAACCTTTTGTAGTTCCAATTTCAATTTTATTAATATCATCTGACTCAAATAAGCGATAAGCATTTTCTAAACTCTTTTTGTCAATGTTTTTCATCATAATTCACATTTATTCAACTATTAATTTCTTTATCAAAAATACTTTAAATGTTTATGAATTACTTTAAAACTGATTAGTATTTAGAGGTTTTTTTAGTGTTTTTAAGCAGTGTTATATTCCGGTGCGATGCGCTTGCTAGTAACGTTTTGGCGATAGGCGAGGTTGGTAAAAATAAAAAACAATAATTAAATTAAACACAAATTATGCAAACACAAGACAATAATTCAGAAATCACTAATGACCAATCTTGCTTATCGGCTGTGTGTGCCTTGCATGCACTTCTATTCCTACAAACGTAAGGAATTTATCTAGAGGGTGCAAGTCCCTTATCGGCAAGTTGTTG
>NZ_LLWK01000002.1 GCF_001529295.1 Flavobacterium sp. TAB 87 | reverse complement strand
ATAAGAAAGAACAAAATGAGCAGAGCAAGATAGGCAAACGGCTTAGGCATTATAGCTTCACTAACATGATTATCCCTGCTCATTTCTTGCTTCAAACCGTACAGTTTATTTGAACATAAAGTTCGTGTTAGGATCGTTGGTTGTTGTGCAAGAGTTTGTTCTCTTAATTAAAAATAAAATTATATAAAATGGAAGAGAAAAACAACTATTGTGGTATTGATGTTTCTAATGAAACCTTAGATGCTTATTTTAAAAACAAGAAGGGAATTGAACAACATTTACAAGTGTCCAATTCGGTAGCTGGATTTAGAGAATTGCTTAAAGAATCTGGCAAGGAGATCCATTTTGTTATGGAATCCACAGGAGTTTATCATTTGCGATTTATCTTCTTTTTGAATAAAAAAAATATAAAATTTAGTGTGGTAAATGCACTTCAAATCAAGCGTTATATCCAGATGCATTTAGAACGTAATAAATCGGATAAAAAAGATGCCAAACACATCTATGAATATGGATTAAATCGCAATCCAGAATTGTATCAAATGCCTGATAACACTTACTTTGAGTGCCGTTCATTAAACAATGCTATACATGATTTAACCAAGGAAATAACCAAATTTAGCAATCAGATTCATAGCTTAAAAAAGTGTCCTTTTGATACAAAATCAGTAGAAAAAAGCTTTCAAAAAATTATCAAAGAACTAAGACAAGAGAAGCAAAATATAGAACTTGAATTACAAGAGAAACTAGTTCAATGGGAGGGAGAAACACTTAAGTTAGTACAGAGTGTAAAAGGAATTGGAAGTAGGGCTTCAGCCGAATTAATTATCTATACCAAGGGGTTCAAAGACATGAATTCTTATAAACAATTGATCTCTTATGCCGGTTTGAGTCCGACCGAATATCAAAGTGGAAGTAGCATAAGAGGACGAGTCAGAATATGCAAACAAGGAGGTAAACAACTGCGTAATATTTTATATATGTGCGCCTTAAATGCGAAGAAAACCAACTCCCATTGTCGTGATTTATATGATCGATTAGTGGCTAAAGGGAAGAACAAAAAAGCAGCTCTAATTGCCGTATGCAACAAGCTGCTTAAAATTGTATTTGGAGTAGTAAAAAACAGAACTTTATACCAGGATATTTATTTGCAAAAAACGACGTAAAAATTAGTTTTTTTACACAGTTCATGTT
>NZ_LLWK01000001.1 GCF_001529295.1 Flavobacterium sp. TAB 87 | reverse complement strand
CTCCTATGTTTGTAAATTCATATATTTAAGTACTTAAAAGTTAAGATAAGAAAGAACAAAATGAGCAGAGCAAGATAGGCAAACGGCTTAGGCATTATAGCTTCACTAACATGATTATCCCTGCTCATTTCTTGCTTCAAACCGTACAGTTTATTTGAACATAAAGTTCGTGTTAGGATCGTTGGTTGTTGTGCAAGAGTTTGTTCTCTTAATTAAGAATAAAATTATATAAAATGGAAGAGAAAAACAACTATTGTGGTATTGATGTTTCTAATGAAACCTTAGATGCTTATTTTAAAAACAAGAAGGGAATTGAACAACATTTACAAGTGTCCAATTCGGTAGCTGGATTTAGAGAATTGCTCAAAGAATCTGATAAAGAGACCCATTTTGTTATGGAATCTACAGGAGTTTATCATTTACGATTTATCTTCTTTTTGAATAAAAAAAATATAAAATTCAGTGTGGTAAATGCACTTCAAATCAAGCGTTATATCCAGATGTATTTAGAGCGTAATAAATCCGATAAAAAAGATGCCAAACACATCTATGAATATGGATTGAATCGCAATCCAGAATTGTATCAAATGCCTGATCACACTTACTTTGAGTGCCGTTCATTAAACAATGCTATACATGATTTAACCAAGGAAATAACCAAATTTAGCAATCAGATTCATAGCTTAAAAAAGTATCCTTTTGATACAAAATCAGTATAAAAAAGCTTTCAAAAAATCATCAAAGAACTAAGACAAGAGAAGCAAAATATAGAACTTGAATTACAAGAGAAACTAGTTCAATGGGAGGGAGAAACACTTAAGTTAGTACAGAGTGTAAAAGGAATTGGAAGTAGGGCTTCAGCCGAATTAATTATCTATACCAAGGGGTTCAAAGACATGAATTCTTATAAACAATTGATCTCTTATGCCGGTTTGAGTCCGACCGAATATCAAAGTGGAAGTAGTATAAGAGGACGAGTCAGAATATGCAAACAAGGAGGTAAACA